>NZ_CP162490.1:1735537-2936074 GCF_041245805.1 Xanthomonas sp. DAR 34887 | reverse complement strand
GAGCCGCTCGGCCGCAGCCAGCTGGCCGAGCATCGCGCGATCGCGGTCGCCGATTCGGCGCGGCGGCTGCTGCCGCGCACGGTCGGGCTGCTGTTCGGCCAGGATGCGCTGACCGTGCCGGACATGCGCAGCAAGTATCTGCTGCAGGTGGCCGGGCTGGGCTTCGGTTTCCTGCCCGAACCCTACGCGCGCGCGGCGCTGGCGCGCGGCGCGCTGCTGCGCAAGCAGGTCGAGGAGCCGAAGCCGGACGAGGTGTTCCAGTTGGCGTGGCGCAGCGGCGAGGAAGGGGCGGCGCTGGCCTGGTGGCGTGCGCGCATGCGCCAGCCCGGGGTGTTCGAGGCGTGGCTGGCGCGGCTGCAGGCGCGATTGGACTGAGCGTGGGCGGGTCTGTTCCGCTGGTGATGCGCCATCGCGCGCGCCGGGCGTCGGCGTCGGGAGGATAATGGCGCATCCCTTTCTCCCCCAGGCGCAGGCACGGCCATGCAGGAACTGATCGCGCGTTACGGCCTGGGCCTGGTCTTCGTCAACGTGCTGGCGTTGTCGCTGGGGCTGCCGGTGCCGGCGCTGCCGACCCTGATCCTGGTCGGCGCGACCTATGCGCTGCTCGATGGCAGTGCGGTGTGGAGCAGCCTGCTGGCCGCGTTGTCGGTCTCGATCGTGGCCAGCCTGATCGGCGACCTGGTCTGGTTCGGTGCCGGCCGCCGTTACGGCAACCGCACGCTGCAATCGCTGTGCCGCCTGTCGCTGTCGCGCGATACCTGCATGAAGCAGACCGAGCGCTTCTACACCCGCTGGGGCGTGCGCGTGCTGGCGGTGGCCAAGTTCGTGCCCGGCCTGTCGATGGTGTCGGTGCCGATGGCGGGGGCGATGCGGGTGCGGCCGGGCGCGTTCCTGCGCTACGACGCGCTGGGTGCGGCGCTGTGGGCCGGCTGCGGGCTGCTGCTGGGCCTGGCGTTCGCCGACCAGGTGCAGGACGTGCTGGACTGGCTGAGCCTGCTCGGCACGCGTGCGGTGCTGCTGCTGGCCGGCCTGCTGGTGCTCTATATCGGCTATCGGGCCTGGCGCCGGCATGCGCTGCTGAAGTCGATGGAAACCTTGCGCATCGACGTCGACGAACTGTACGCGTTGATGCAGGGCGAGGCGGTGCCGGTGCTGCTGGACATCCGGGCGCCGGGGTATCGCACGCTCGAGCCGTATGCGATTCCCGGCGCGCTGGAGGTGGACGATCGCGATGTCGAGGCCATCGTCGAGGCGTTGCCGCGCGATCGCAAGATCGTCATCTACTGCGCCTGTCCGAACGAGGTGTCGGCGGCGGTGCTGGCCACGCGCCTGCGCCAGCGTCACTACGAGGACGTGGTGCCGCTGCGCGGCGGGCTGGACGCGTGGCGTGCGGCAGGCTATGCGGTGATCGAACTGCAGGACGGCGCAGCGGCGCAGGTGGCCGGTATCGACGGCAAGATCGCGGCATGAAGATGCGACGCCTGTGCCGGGGCGGGACATAGCGCCAGGCAGCGCGCAGGCGCAGGCGTGACGTTCATCCGGCTGGCGCGCCGACGCGGATTCCTTCGGGCGCATGCGAGGCTTGCGGTCTGGGTGCACGCCGGACAGCATCGATATCGCCCGCCACGCGGCGCCGATGCGCAGGTTCGGACAATCGCCGACGCCACGGGGGAGGGAGCCCCGATCCAGACAGTGCCTGCGAGCGTCGGTCGCGAGTCTGGCGCTCGGCGTCGCGGGCCACCGCTGTACGGCGGATTATGGCGAGGCCGTTTCCAAGGCCACCTGCTCGAGGATCACGTTGTCGTCGATCCGCCAGATCTTTAGCGTGTGAGGCCCCGCCGCGACATTGGCGAAGGTGTGTTCGAGCGTCTGCGCATTGTCGATCACGGCTTTGTACCAGGCCTTCTGTCCGGGCGTCACGGCGCCACCGCCGGTCGCGGACAGCGACGACGTCAGGATCTGCACGTCGCCGTCGTCCAGCGATACGCCGAGCCGCACGCCCTGCGTGCCCAGCGTGTCCAGGGTCGGCGCCAGTCGAATGCGCGCGCGCGCGGTTCCGGCGCTGGGCAACGCAACGTTGTAGCCGAGCCACATCCGGTCGGCCGGCGATGTTGCCGGTCGTCCTTGTGGCCAGGCGATGACGGCGCCGTCGCGGCCTAGGTCGGGGATCGTCTTCCAGGCCAATCCCGCGCCCTGCGCGGCGCTGTCGAATTTGCTCGCCTGGATCGTCCCGGCCTGCGCTGGCGTCTTGTCGGGGCGGCCGAAAACGATGTTCGCCGCCAATTTGTCCGGCGGGGTGTCTGCCGACACGCGGACGATGCTGGGCATGGTCTGCTGGGTCGGATCGTTCCAGATCACGTAGCTCATATGGACCTGATTCATCATGCCGGCCCACTTGCCGCCGCCAAGCGCGTGATAACGCGCGGTCAGTTCGGCATCGCGCTTGAATGTCGCCTCGACGATGTCGGCGAAGTGATTGGCGCGCGCGTCGTTGTGCGCGGCGAGCCTGCGATTCCAGGCCGTGGCGTAATACATCTCGTAGAGATTGGAGAGTGCCAGCACCGGATGCTCGACGAGCTGGAAATACGCGTCCTGCTGGTCGGGGCGCAGGCGCGCCTTGATCGTTTCCACCTTCTTCGCCAGCGCCCGCCACTGGTCGACCAGTGCACCGAATTCGCCGCCGTCCAGAACCGGCCCAAGGCCCTGGCCGAGGGCGAAGCTGTCGTAGTCGATCAATTCGGGTTTGCGGCGCGAAGCGTAGGTTGCGTAGGTGGTGAGCACCTGGCCGATGTCGAGACCAAGCGCGTCGCCGAAGGTGGCGCTCGCCCATTGGCGCGGGAACGCCTGCAGCGCGTCGGGCGTCATCGCCTCGGGGTTCCAGGCCATGCGCATGAAGAACGACAGCGGGTATTCCATCGGCTTGATGTCGCCCACGTTGACGATCCAGAGATTGCTGGCGCCGCGCCGATAGGCCAGATCCATCTGCTGCCAGACCTTGGCGACCTGGTTGGTGTTGATCCACTTGTAGTTGCGCGGCACGCCGACATAGTCGAAGTGGTAGTACACGCCGTACCCGCCGGCGCGATCGAGGCGGTCCTTGCCGGGAACCGGCAGCCGCCGGATCTGTCCCCAGTTGTCGTCGGAGAACAGCAGGGTCACGTCGTCGGGCACGCGCATGCCGTGGTCGTAATAGTCGAGCACTTCCTTGTACAGCGCCCAGACCTGCGGGGTCTGCTGTGCCGGCTTGCCGGTGACCTCGGCGATGATGGCGCGCTGGTCCTTGACCACCTGTTCGAGCAACTGGGTCGCCGCGCCCTCGGCCATCGGCTCGTCGCCATCGCCGCGCATGCCCACGGTGATCAGGCTTTCGTAGCCGACGCCGTCGCCCTTGGACATCATCCGTTCGATGCCGCCGCGCCAGAACGCGCGCAGATTTTCGGCGTTGCTGGCGTAGTCCCAGCGGCCACCGGTGATGCCTTGATCGGTATGGCGATGCCATTCGTCCTGGGCCCGGGTCATCGGCTCGTGATGGGAGCTGCCCATCACCACGCCCATCGCGTCGGCCAGCACCTTGTTGTTCGGGTCGTCGTCGTTGAACGCCCTGGGTGCCCACATCGCCGGCCACAGGTAGTTGCCCTTCAGCCGCAGCATCAACTCGAACACGTGCGCATAGGCCTTGGCGTTGATGCCGCCGAACTTGGCCTTCGCCCAGCCGCTGAACGCCGGATCCTCGTCGTTGATGAAGAAGCCGCGGTACTTCACGCGCGGGTGGTCGCCGCGGGTGCCTGCGGTGAGATAGAGCGCGGGCTTGCGGGTCACCGGCACGTCGGCCCACCAGACCCACGGCGAGACGCCGATCCGTTCGGAAAGGTCGTAGGCGCCGTAGACCGCGCCGCGGCGATCGGCACCGACGATCAGCAGGGCGCGCGCGATGGTCGGCGTGGGCCGGTCGACCACGATCTGGCGAAAGCCTTCCCACTCGCCGGCCAGGTCGCCGAGTTTGAGCGTGCCGCGCTTCACCAGCCCGTCGATGAGCGGACTCTTGCCCAGCACGCCCAGGATCACGGTCGGGCCATGCGCTTCAGTCAGCGTGGCCGGTGCGGATGGCGAATGCCCGCTGACGCGCTCCAGGTCCTCGCGCAAGCTCGCGGCTGCATGGCGCACCGCTGGATCGGCGCCGGCGTCGACATACACGTCGGCAGGAACGTTGCGCTCGATCAGGGCGAAACTGCCCGTTCGTGCGGCCGCGCATACGCTGACCGGATCGTCGCAGGCCATCGCTGGCGAACCGAATGCCATCAGCAGCAGGGTGGCGACGATCGCGCGTGGGGTGGTGATCGCGTGCCGGGCCGGCCTGCGCATCTTGCTCGCTTGCAAAACATTCGCCATGCGTTTTCCCCGCTGGTCTCCATGAGTGGTGTCGGTTTCCGCACCATGCTGCAGTGGGCGAATGCCGCCAGTCCCAGTCGCGTCGGCCGCGACCTCAAGCGACGCGGGAATACCGGCCGAATCCGATCGGCGCATGCGCCGCGACCAGCCGATGTTAGCGCAATCATTGCGGGGCGATGCCCGTCGGAATCTGGCCAAATCCGGCCTGTGCAGGCAATCGGCCAACGGGAACGGTGGCAGCGACTGCGAGCGCATTTCCGTGTTCCCTCGATTCGCCCATGCAGGCCCTGCGCCGCATGTGGCGAGGCGTAAACGCCTGGCGGACGCGCAAAAAAAACGACAAGCGCAGGCTTGTCGTTTTTCATCTGACTGGTGCGCCCGGAGAGATTCGAACTCCCGACCGCCTGGTTCGTAGCCAGGTACTCTATCCAACTGAGCTACGGGCGCGTGGTCAGGCGCGGGATTATTCCCGAGTTCTGCCGATTCGTCTACAGCGGCGTGCGCCGATGCGTCGCCGGGCTGCGCGATGGTGCGCGTGCATGCCCGCAAAGCGCTGGCGAACACGCAAAAAAAAACGACAAACCGGGTTTGTCGTTTTTCATCTGACTGGTGCGCCCGGAGAGATTCGAACTCCCGACCGCCTGGTTCGTAGCCAGGTACTCTATCCAACTGAGCTACGGGCGCGTCGTCAGGAGCGGAATTATTACCGAGTCCGCCGGACCCGTCAATGCCCTTCGTGGAAAAAATTCAGTCCGCGCTGCCGAGCAGGGCCTGCGCCACGGCTGCCGGCCGCTTCATCCACGCGAAATGGTCGGCCGCGGCGCCCAGCTGCGCCGCGTCCAGCGAGCGCAGCGCCATCTTGCGCAGCAGGGCGCGCAGCGAGGTGTCCGGCGCCATCCAGTCGTCCTGCAGCAGCACGCCGCGCACCGGTGCGCTCAGCTGCGCCAGCAGCATTTCCAGGTCCGCTGTCATGCCTGCGACCGCATAGCGATCGCTCAGGCCCACCCGCGCCCAGTCCGCGATCAGCGAACGCGCTTCGGTCCCGCCGAAGCCGAGCCTGCGCCCCTGCAGCACGCCCTGGCGCCGGGCCAGCCACGGCAGGAAGCGATACGCCAACGGCAACAGATACCGGCGCGGCGCGGCGAACCGGCGCCAGTACGGCGTGCCGCTGGCGACCAGCCACAGCTGGGAAAAGGCTTGCGGATGCAGCGCGGCGTAGCAGCAGGCGATCTGTCCGCCGAGGCTGTGGCCGCCGATGAGCGGCGGCAGCGCGCCGTGCTGCGCGATCGCCGCGTGGCTGGCCGGCAGGTCCTCGCACAGCAGTTGCCGATACCCCCAGTCCTGCGTGCGCGACGGGCGCAGCGTGCTGCTGCCGTTGCCGCGCCATTCGTGCAGGAACACCGCCACGCCCTGCGCGGCCAGCGCTTCGGCGAACGGTAGGTAGTGGCGCGCGGCCACGCCCAGCGCTGGCAGCCACAGCAGCGTCTGGCGCGGCGTCGCGGGAATGCGTGCGAGCAGCGTCCAGCGGTGGCCATCGCCGGCGCTGGCCGGCAGCGTCTCGCTCGCCGGCGTCTGCGTGCTCATGCGTGGCGCGCGGCGCCGAAGTGGTCCAGCACCACCACCTCGCTGCGGCCGGGGCGGTAGCCGCCCTGCAGCGCGCGGGCGACATAGTCGATCGCCGCCTCGCAGGCCACCGGCAGCGCCAGCCCCTGGCACAGTTGCGCGGCGATCGCCGAGGCCAGGGTGCAGCCGGTGCCGTGCGCGTGCAGCGGCAGCCGCGCATGGCTGAATTCGCTGCGGCTGACGCCGTCGTCGTAGCGGTCGATGACCCGATGGCCTTCGTCCATGTGGCCGCCCTTGAGCAGCACGGCCTGCGCGCCGGCCTCGAGCAGCGCGGCGGTGGCGTGTTCGGCATCGTCGGCGTTCTCGATCGCGCGGCCCAACAGCAGCTGCGCTTCCGGCGTGTTCGGCGTGACCAGCGTGGCCAGCGGCAGCAGGCGGCGGCGCAACGCATCCAGCGCATCGTCCTCGAGCAGTTTGGCGCCGCTGGTGGCGACCATCACCGGGTCCAGCACCACGAACGGCGGACGGTGGTGCTCCAGCGCATCGGCGACCAGGTGGATCACCGCGGCATTGGCGAGCATGCCGAGCTTGACCGCGGCGATGTCGAAATCGGCGAAGCAGGCATCGATCTGCGCGCGCACGAAGTCCAGCGGCGGCACGTGCACGGCGTCGACCCCGCGGGTGTGCTGCGCGGTCAGCGCGGCCACCGCCGACAGGCCGTGCACGCGGTGCGCGGCGAAGGTCTTCAGGTCGGCCTGGATGCCGGCGCCGCCGCCCGAGTCTGTGCCGGCGATGCTCAGTGCGGAGACGACAGTGGGTTCGCTCATGCGCCGATTGTGCAGCGCCAGCTGCCGCTTGGCGACCGCGGGCTCAGCGTTGCTGGCGGCGGTAGTGGGCCTGCAGCGTGTAGGTGATGCCGACCAGGCCGGTCAGCAGCGCCGGCACCAGCAGCGCATCGAAGCCGATGTGGCGATAGGCCAGGGCGCCGAGCACGCCGCCGAGCAGGAAGCCGCCGATGATCAGCAGGCTCAGGCGAATGCGCCGGCGCGGCAGCGGCAGGCCGCGCAAGGCCTGGCCCAGGCCGATGCCCAGGTCGGTGAACATGCCGGTCAGGTGAGTGGTACGCACGACCGCGCCGCTGTAGGTGGTGGTCATCGCGTTCTGCAGGCCGCAGGCGGTGGCGGCGAGCAGCGCGCCGAGGATCTGCTGCTGCTTGAATGCCTGCATCGCCGCCAGCAGCAATGCGGCTTCCAGGGCCAGCGCCACGCCGTAGCGGCGGCCCAGGCGCAGCCGGCTGTCCTGGATCACGATGCCGCTGAGCACGGCGCCGCCGAGGAAGGCCAGCACCACGCCGAGCAGATGGCCGATCACGCGCATGTCGCCCTCGGCCAGCGCCGCGCCCAGCAAGGTGGTGGTGCCGGTCAGATGGGTCACTGCCTGGTGCTCGAAGCCCAGATAGCCGACCACGTTGACCATGCCGGCGACGCAGGCCAGCGCGCCGGCGAACGCCCAGGCCCAGCGCGGCAGCTCGAAGTTCATGCGCCGCGGCACCGCCGCCGCGCGGCGCGCGACGGGCTGGGCGAGGGCGGGCGGCGCATGCGTCGCGGCCTACTTCGCGCCGTTGACGGCGATCTCGGAGAACGTGCCGCTGTCCGGATCGAACACCGCGCCCCAGAAGCTGCCGCCGCCGCCGCACACGCGCACCGCATCGACGCTGGGATCCAGCTCGCTGTCGTCGCGCGGCTTGAACGCGTTGACGTAGATCGCTTGCTTGCCGCGGTAGACGATGCCGACGTACTGGCGGTCGTAGCTGCCCGGATCGGCGATCGCGGGCTGCAGTTGCGCCAGCCGGGTTTCCAGCTGCGCGATCTGCTCCACGCTCGGCGCCCAGTAGCCGCTCACCGCGCCTTCCTGGCGCGCGGGGCTGTCGCGCGAGCAGGTGTCGAGCACCTGCGCGGCGGTGCTGTTGCGGGTGACGATCCACGACTGCCCGGCCTTGATCGCGGTCGGCACGCTGGCCGGCCCGCGCGTGGTGGCGCACGCGCCGAGCAGGGCCAGGGCCAGCGCCGCGCCGCCGAGGCGGCATGCGCCGGCGGCGTTCACAGCACCTCCGAGGCGTAGTCGGCCAGGCGCGAGCGCTCGCCGCGGCGCAGGGTGATGTGCGCGCTGTGCGGCCAGGCCTTGAACCGGTCCACCGCGTAGGTCAGGCCGGAGGTGGTCTCGGTCAGGTACGGGGTGTCGATCTGCTCGACGTTGCCCAGGCACACGATCTTGGTGCCGGGGCCGGCACGGGTGATCAGCGTCTTCATCTGCTTCGGGGTCAGGTTCTGCGCTTCGTCCAGGATCAGGTAGCGCGACAGGAAAGTGCGTCCGCGCATGAAGTTCATCGAGCGGATCTTGATCCGGCTGGCGAGCAGGTCGTTGGTCGCCGCGCGGCCCCAGGCGCCGCCTTCCTGGTTGTGGGTCAGCACTTCCAGGTTGTCGGTCAGCGCGCCCATCCACGGCGTCATCTTCTCTTCCTCGGTCCCGGGCAGGAAACCGATGTCCTCGCCGACGCTGACCGTGGCGCGGGTCATGATGATCTCGCGGTAGCGCTGCTGGTCCATGGTCTGCGCCAGTCCCGCCGCCAGCGCCAGCAGGGTCTTGCCGGTGCCGGCGGTGCCGAGCAGGGTGACGAAGTCGATCTCCGGATCCATCAGCGCGTTGAGCGCGAAGTTCTGCTCGCGGTTGCGCGCGGCGATGCCCCACACCGCGTGCTGGCCGCTGCGGAAATCGTCGACCAGCGCCAGCGTCGCCTTGCGCTCGCCGTTGACCTTGACCACGCGCAGTTCCACTTCGTCGTCGCCCGGCAGGTACAGGTATTGGTTCGGATACCAGTCCTCGTCGTCGGCCAGCGCGATCTCGTAGCAGGTGCGGCCCTTGTCGCTCCAGCTGCGCAGGTCCTGGTTGTGCTTCTGCCAGAAATCCTCCGGCAGCTCGATCGCGCCGGTGTACAGCAGGCTGAAATCGTCGAGTGCGCGGTCGTTCTCGTAATCCTCGGCGGTCAGGCCGCTGATCGCCGCCTTGATCCGCAGGTTGATGTCCTTGGACACCAGGATCACCGGCGTTTCCGGGCCGTCCTCGCGCAGCGCCAGCACCGCGGCCAGGATCTTGTTGTCCGGCGCCACCGTGCCGAAGCTGCGCCCGGGCTCGACCGGGCGGGTCTGGAAGTACAGCCGGCCGATGCTGCCGCTGCTCTTGAGCTGGATGCCCTGCGGATGGCTCAGCGGGATGCCCGACTCGATCTGCTCGGCGCCGGCGCCCTCGATCAGCTCGTTGAGGAAACGGCTGACCTGGCGCGCGTTGCGGCTGACTTCGGACATGCCCTTCTTGGCGTTGTCCAGCTCCTCGATCACCTGCATCGGCAGGAACACGTCGTGTTCCTCGAACTTGAACAGCGCGGTCGGGTCGTGCATCAGCACGTTGGTATCCAGCACGTAGATGCGCTTGCCTCGGGTCATCGTGGATTCCTGGGAATGGAGCAGGGAAAGACCATCACCGCCTGCGCGGGGCAGGGGGATGCGGCGTGCGGGAAACGCGAATGATCACTGCTGGGCGGCGGCCTGCAGCGCGTCGAACACGGCCTGGGCGTGGCCGGGAACCTTGACCTTGCGCCAGCTGCGCAGCAGCCGGCCCGAAGGCGAGATCAGGAAGGTGCTGCGCTCGATGCCGAGCACCTGGCGGCCGTACATGTTCTTTTCCTTGATCACGTCGAACGCGCGGCACAGGGCCTCGTCGGCGTCGCTGACCAGCGGGAAACGGAAGCCCTGCTTGGCGCAGAAATTGTCGTGCGACTTCAGCGAATCGCGCGAGACGCCGAGCACGGCGGCGTTGGCCTGCTCGAACTGCGGCAGCAGCGCGTTGAAGTCGATGCCCTCGGTGGTGCAGCCGGGGGTGCTGTCCTTCGGATAGAAATACAGCACCAGCCAGCGGCCGGCGTAATCGCCAAGCGTGGCGCTGGCGCCGCCGGACAACGCCAGCGGCAATGCCAGCGTGGTGCGGTCCAGGGTGTCGCCGTCCTTCATGGGGTGTCCTCCGCGTGCATCGCCATCATCTGCGTTCGACTGCGCCGATGTCCAGCGCGGATCAGAACTTCATCGGGTCCATGATCGCGTCCAGGTTCAGGTGGTCGCAGAACTCGAGGAAGTCGTCGCGCAGCGCGGCGATGTGCATGTTCGCCGGCACCCCGATCGTCACCTGCGCCGAGAACATCTCCGCGCCGGTCTGCATCGCCCGGTAGCGGGTGCTCTGCAGGTTCTCGATGGTGATGCCCTGGCGGTCGAAGAAGTCGGCCAGCTGGAACAGGATGCCCGGCTTGTCGGCGGCGATGACCTCGACGATGTAGGGCAGCAGGTTGGATTGCGCCTGCTTGGCGCCGGTGCGGTACCACACCAGCTTCATGCCTTCCTCGCGGTCGAGCCGGGTCAGCATGGCTTCGAGCTTGGCGACCGAATCCCACGAGCCGGTCGCCAGCGCGGTCACCGACACGTCGCGGCCGACCGTGGCCAGGCGCGCATCGACCAGATTGCAGCCGCTGTCGGCGATACGCCGCGTCACCGGCAACAGCGGCGACTCCGGATGCGTCGTGTAGGCGTTGATCAGGAGGTGGTTTTCGGTCGGCGCGGGCCGGGGCGTGGTGTCGGTCAAAGGGGCTTCCGGCATTGCGTAGGATTGCGTAAGGCTGAACGGCGTCCGGGCGGTCGCTCGGTGCAGTATGCAGCATACTTGCCCGCGCTTTCGGGCCGCAAGTAACATGCGGGACGAATCGACGTTCATGCAGGCCGCGTGCGGCCCTCTCCAACTCCACAGCGAGCATCAGGCATCTTGTCCCTTTCCGGCATCATCACCGCCCTGGCCACGCCCTTCCGGGGCAATGGCGACCTCGACCTCGACGCCTGGCAGCGGCTGCTCAAACGGCAGCTGGACGGCGGCGTGCAGGGTGTGGTGGTGGCGGGATCGACCGGCGAGGCGGCGACCCTGCTGGACGAGGAGTACGATCTGATCCTGCGCGAAGCGGCGCAGGCGATCGGCGGACGCGTGCCGCTGCTGGCCGGCACCGGCCTGTCCGGCACCGCCAAGACGGTCGCACTGACCCGCCGCGCCGCGGCCAACGGCGCGCAGTACGCGCTGGTGGTGACGCCGCCGTACGTGCGTCCGACCCAGGCCGGTCTGCTCGCGCATTACCTGCAGGTGGCCGAACAGGGCGGCCTGCCGGTGGTGCTGTACAACGTGCCCGGGCGCACCGGCTGCGATCTGCTGCCGGAGACGGTGGCGCAGCTGGCGCAGCATCCGCAGATCGTCGGGATCAAGGAAGCCAGCAGCGATCCGCAGCGCATCGCCGCGCTGCTGGCGCTGCGCAGCGACAGCTTCGCCGTGCTCAGCGGCGACGACGGCAGCGCCGCGCAGGCCATGCTCGGCGGCTACGACGGGCTGATCTCGGTCGCGTCCAACGCCTTGCCGGCCGCCTACCGCCGCCTGTGCGACCTGGCGCGCGCGCGCCAGGCCGAGCCGGCGCAGGCCTGGGACGCGCGCCTGCAGCCGTTCCATGCCTTCTGCGGCATCGAATCCAACCCGATCCCGGTCAAGGCGCTGCTGCAGCGCGCCGGTATCGGCCAGGGGCTGCGGCTGCCGCTGCTGCCGCTGTCCGCGGCGCACCACGCCACGGCCGACCGCCTCGCCACCGACGCAGCCGCGTTGGAAGAACTATCCAGCCGCGAAACGCTCGCGGCCTGACCCTCAGGAGATTGATCGATGCGTGCTTCCGTTCCCTACGTCCGCGTGCTGTCGGCCGCCGTGCTGGCGACCACCATGGTCGCGGCCACCAGCGGTTGCAGCTGGTTCCACAAGGGCAAGCCGCGCGGCGACTATGCGCTGGCTCCCGAAGCGCGTCCGCTGGAAGTGCCGCCGGACCTGACCGCGCCGGACACCTCGGCGGCGATGAAGGTGCCGGCGCTGGCGTCGGCCACGCAGCGCCCCGGCGCCAGCGGCACGCCGGCCCAGGCGCCGGCGGCGTCGAACAGCGGCTTCGTGGTGCCGGGCGCGCGCGACCAGGTGTTCGGCCAGGTCGGCGACGCGCTGGGCAGCATCGAAGGCGTCACCATTGCCAGCCGTGCGCAGGTGCTGGGCTCCTACGACGTGGCCTACGAAGGCAGCAACTTCCTGGTGCGCGTGGTGGCGGTGGACGCCGGCGTGTACGTGTCGGCGGTCGATCCGCGCGGCATGCCGGCCAACGGCGAGGCCCCGGTCAAGCTGATCGCGGCGCTGAAGGCCAAGCTCGGCCATTGAGCCGGCGTCGCCGGCCGGCGTTCGCGCCGGCCGTTGCGATAAACACAGACGGGCGCCGCAGGGCGCCCGTTTCGTTATTGGAGAAGTGTTGGCGCCAGCGGGTGCGCCAGGATGAAGCCTTTGTAGGAGCGGCTTCAGCCGCGACAGGACTTCACCGAAGCGCCTGTCGCGGCTGAAGCCGCTCCTGCAGGAACCGCTCGCGCGGCCTGGATTGCGTCGGCGTGGCAGGTGCCGGTTACTTCAGCAGCAGCGGCAGCTTGTTCGGCTTGCCGTCCCACTCGGCGGCGTCGGGCAGCGGTTCCTGGCGCGTGGTCAGCACCGGCCAGGCCTTGGCCAGCTCCGCGTTGAGCGCGACGAAGCCTTCCTGGCCGGCCGGCACGTCGTCCTCGGGATAGATCGCGTTGGCCGGGCACTCCGGCTCGCACAGGGTGCAGTCGATGCACTCGTCCGGATCGATCACCAGGAAATTGGGGCCCGCGTGGAAACAATCCACGGGACACACTTCCACGCAGTCGGTGTATTTGCACTTGATGCAGTTTTCGGTGACGACAAAAGGCATGGTTCGATCCGGCGATTAAGCGCCCAATTCTAAAGCAGTCGGCGCCGGCGCGTGGAGAATGCGCGTTGGCGGTGCCGGCGCGGGTCCCGCCGCGCCGCGGCAGGCGGGCCTTGCGGCACGACCCGCGCGCGGCGTCGGGGCGTGACGGGATCAGACGGCGATGCCGCCGCGGCGTTGCGCCAGGCGGTATAGGCCGCGCGCGGCAAGGTCTTCGGGGTGGCTGCGGACCGCGCTGCCCAGCGCGCGCAACGCATGCGCATAGCGGTCCAGCAAGCCGCTGCCGCCGATCAGGTGCACGTTCGGCGCCAGCGGCAGGCGCGCGCGCAGTTCGTGGCCGATCAGCAGGCCGGACAGGTAGGACGGCGCGGCGGCGGCGCTCAGCCGCTCGAACAGGCCCAGGCTGCGCACGCCGAACAGGTGGTGCAGCAGGCCGCCGGGCTCGCCGCTGCGCTGCAGGCCGGCGTCGAAGCCGGCCTCGTCGAACTGCGCGTCGCCGGCCTCCATCAGGCGCGCCAGCAGGCTGTGCTGGCGCAGCAGCGCATACAGCTCGCCGGTCATCATCGTCGCCAGGGCGGCGATGCGGCCGTGGTCCAGATCGACCCATTTGCTGTGGGTGCCGGGCAGGCACACGCTGTGGCGGCCCGCGTCCTGCACGTCCTGCGCGAGGAGGCCGAGCAGCCCGATCAGCTGGGTCTCCTCGCCGCGCATCACGTCCGGCACCGCCTCGGCGCTGCTGGCCACGCCGGGCACGAACCACAGCGTGCGCCCGGGCAGGGCAGGGTCCTGCAGCGGCTGCATCGCCGCGGCCAGCGCGCCGGCGTCGGCCGGGCAGGGCACGTAAGGCAGTTCGATCCAGCCGTTGCGGCTGCCGATCATGCCGCACAGCACCACGTCGCCGGACCAGCCGTCGATCAGTGCCGCCAGGGTCGCGGCGAAGCGGCCCTGGCAGGCGCCGATGCCCTGGTCGCTGCGGCGTTGCTCCAGGACGCGGCCATCGGCGGCGAGCCGATAGCCGCGCAGGCTGCTGGTGCCCCAATCGATGGCGATCATGCGCTGGCGATGCGTCCTTCGGGCAGGCCGGCGATGCCGACCGCGGCGACGAACAGGCCGCCGGCGTGCGGCGTACGCGCCAGTTCGTCGTCGGCATGGTCCATGCGCGAGGTGCTCAGGTACAGGGTGCGGCCGTCGGCGCCGCCCAGGGCGGGGCAGGTGGGATGCTTGACCGGCAGCGCGACGCTGCGTTCGACGCTGCCGTCGGGCCGGTAGCGGACCACGCGCCAGGCGCGCCATTGCGCGTTCCACAGGTGGCCTTCGGCATCGACGATGGCGCCGTCGGGTTCGGCATCGGGGTGATCGAGTTCGGCGAACACGCGGCTGTTGCCGGTCTGCGCGCTGGCGGCGTCGTAGTCGCAGCACAGGATCTGCGGGCGTACCGAGTCGCAGTAGTACAGGGTGCGGCCGTCGGCGCTGAAGCAGATCGCGTTGGGGATCGCCACGCTGGGCAGCGGCAGGCGGCGCAGGCCGTGGCGCGCGGACCACTGGTAGAAGCTGCCGACCGGGGCCTGGTCGGCGCGCTCGCTCATGGTGCCGAACACGAAATTGCCGTGGCGGTCGGCGCGGCCGTCGTTGGCGCGGGTGTCGTCGCGCTCCGGTTCCAGGTCGGCCAGCTTGCGCAGCGGCAAGTCGGTCGCGTCGGCGGCGCTGGCGTCCGGATCGGCGGCGTACACGCCCTTGGCCAGCGCCAGCAGCAGGCGGCCGTCGTCGAACAGGCCCAGGCAGCCGGGGCGGTCGGGCAGGTTCCAGTGCCGCGTGGCGCCGCTGGCCGGGTCGTGGCGCCACAGCTGGCGTCCGTCGATGTCGACCCAGAACAGCGCTTGCCGGCGTTCGCACCAGACCACGCCTTCGCCATGGGTGCAGCGGCTGTCCACCGCCAGCGAGGCGGTGTGGGCGGGCGAGGCTGCAGCGTTCATGGGCTCACTCACCATTCGGCGATGCTGCCGTCGGCATGGCGCCAGACTGGATTGTGCCAGTCGGGCGGATTTTCGTTGGCATGGCGCAGGCGCTCCTCGTCGATTTCCACGCCCAGGCCGGGCTTGGGCAATGCGGCAATGCTACCGCTGTCGTCGCAGGCGAAGTCTTCCTTGTTGATCACGTAGTCGAGCAGGTCGGCGCCTTCGTTGTAGTGGATGCCGATGCTCTGTTCCTGCAGCACCGCGTTGTGCGAGACGAAATCGACCTGCAGGCAGGCGGCCAGCGCGACCGGACCGAGCGGGCAGTGCGGCGCCAGGCCGACATCGTAGGCATCGGCCATGCTGGCGATCTTCAGGCATTCGGTGATGCCGCCGGCATGCGACAGATCCGGCTGCAGCAGCGACAGGCCGCCGGCCTGCAGCACCGGCTTGAAGTCGAAGCGCGAGAACATGCGTTCGCCGGCGGCCAGCGGGATCGGCGTGGATGCGGCCAGGCGCGGATAGTATTCGGCCAGTTCCGGCAGCACCGGTTCCTCGACGAACAGCGGCTTGAACGGCTCCAGTTCGCGCAGCAGCACGCGCGCCATCGGCGCGGCGACGCGGCCGTGGAAATCGATGCCGAAGTCGATGCTGGTGCCGAACGCCTCGCGGATCTGCGCGACCTTGGCCAGCGCCGCATCCACCGCGCGCGGCCCGTCGATCAGCTTCATCTCCTCGGTGCCGTTGAACTTGAAGGTGTCGAAGCCCAGTTCGCGGTAGCCCTGGATCTGCGCGATGGTCGCCGCCGGACGGTCGCCGCCGACCCAGCGGTAGGTCTTCATGCGGTCGCGTACCAGGCCGCCGAGCAGTTCGTACACCGGCACGCCCAGCGCCTTGCCCTTGATGTCCCACAGCGCCTGGTCGATGCCGGCGATGGCGCTCATCAGGATCGGCCCGCCGCGGTAGAAACCGCTGCGGTACAGCAGCTGCCAGATGTCGTTGATCCGCGACGGATCCTTGCCGATCAGGTAGCCGCTCAGCTCGTGCACCGCAGCGTCGACGCTGCGCGCGCGGCCTTCGATCACCGGTTCGCCCCACCCGGTGATGCCTTCGTCGGTTTCGATCTTCAGGAACAGCCAGCGCGGCGCGGCGTGGTAGGTGGTGAGGCGAACGATCTTCATGCGTGGTCCAGGTAGGCTTGGCGGAAGGCGGCGGCCTGCGCCTGGGTCTGCGCGAGCGCCTGCCCGGGCCGGTACAGTTCGCCGCCGATGCCGGCGCCGATCGCGCCGGCGGCCAGGTAGTCGTGCAGCGTGTCGGTGCTGACCCCGCCGACCACGAACAGCGGCACCGTCGGCGGCAACACCGCGCGCAACGCGCGCAGGTGCCCGGGGCCGTAGGTGGCGGCCGGGAACAGCTTGAGCATCTGCGCGCCGGCGTCGAGCGCGTCGAAGGCTTCGGTGGCGGTGGCGAAGCCGGCCACCACCTGCAGGCCGCGCGCGACCGCGTGGCGGATCACCGGCGGCCGCGTGTTCGGCGTGACGATGAAGCGCGCGCCGAGATCGGCGAGGACATCGACGTCGGCGATCTTCAGCACGGTGCCGCCGCCGATCCAGCAGCGCTGGCCGAAGGCCTGCACCGCCGCGCCGATGCTGTCGGCCCAGCGCGGCGAGTTGAGCGGGATCTCGATCGCGTCGTAACCGGCCTCGGCCAGCGCGCCGACATGGTCCAGCGCGTCGTCGGGGGTGAGACCGCGCAGGATCGCGATCAGCGGAAAGTGGAACGGGGAGACGGCGGACATCGGCTTACCTGGCAGCGTGCGTGGAGCGAAAGGCGTCCACTGCGACGTCGTCATCGCGCGGCCGCAATGGCGCGCAGGTGAGCGACCGGCCCGTTGGCGACGAACGGGCGGACGCCATCGACCGGTGCGCTGGCTGATCGTCCTGCTCATCTACGCTGGCGCGGGGCGCCGGCGCCTTCACGAGGCGGGTGTGGCGGTGGGACGGCGTCGCGGCCGGAGTCGCGACTGGCCGATAGCCTGCGCGCGTGAAGATATGCTCGGCAAATGAAATTTTAGACATATGCTATTCCGGTGGTGAATACGCATCTTCTCGCTCAGGACGCTTTCCGCTTATGACCGCTGCCGCCAATCCCTGGTTCAATGCCGCCCGCCTCAAGACCCGGCATCTGTTGCTGCTGCTGCAATTGCATGAGCACCGCTCGGTGCTGCGCGCGGCCGAGGCGGCGAGCATGACCCAGCCGGCGGCGTCCAAGCTGCTGGCGGAAATGGAGGATCTGCTCGGGGTCAAACTGTTCGAGCGGCACGCGCGTGGGGTGGAGCCGACCTGGTACGGGCAGGTGCTGATCCGCCGCGCGCGTTCGGCGATGTCGGAGATCGGCCGCGCGCAGGAGGAGATCGCCGCGCTGCGCGAGGGGCGCATGGGCCAGGTCTCGATCGGCACCGTGGTCAATCCGGGCACCAACCTGGTGCCGCAGGCGATCGCCGAGGTCAAGCGCGAATTCCCCGGCATCCTGGTGCGGGTGGAGATGGACTACAGCCGGCCGCTGGTGGCCAAGCTGCTGGATGGCCAGCTCGACATCGTCATCGGCCGCATCCTCGGCCCGTACGGCGGCGACGAACTGGAATTCGAGCCGCTGGCCGACGAGCCGCATTCGGTGGTGGCGCGCGCCGGGCATCCGCTGTCGGCGCGTGCCGACCTGCGCCACGCCGACCTGGCGCGCTACGGCTGGGTGCTGCCGCCGGTGGACAGCGTGCTGCGCGCGCGGCTGGACGCGATGTTCATGGAGCACGGCGTGCCGACCCCGCAGAACGTCATCGAGACCTCGTCGTTGCCGGTGATGACCAGCCTGCTGCGCGGCAGCGACCTGCTGGCGGCGCTGCCGGCCGACGCGGTGGCGCCGTACGTGCAGGCCAAGCTGCTGACCGTGCTGCCGATCGCGTTGGGGGTGCGGATGGAGTCGTTCGGCATCATCCGCCGCCGCGACTACATGCTGCCGCCGGGCGCCGAACGCATCCTGCTGGCGCTGCGCAACGCCGCCAAGCGGCTGTATCCGGACCGGTCGCCGGGCTGATCGGATCTGCGGGGACGCCGTGTGCTGATCGGGGCAGGGCGATCGTGCGGAGCGTATGGCGTGGAGTGGCATCTGGCGGCAAGCATCACCATGTTCTGGTGACGCTTGGCGAGGCTCGCTGGGCAGTTTTTTCGGCGCCCTCCAAGTAGTCGAAAAACACATAGCTCTGCGTGAAACTTTCATTTGCTTAACGCGAAATTCACTTCTAGGCTCAGCCGATCGTGACCGATGTCGCGGCGCATCGCTCCACTGCGATGCCCGCCACGCCTAGCGATACGGCAGCCGGCCTTGGCCAGCCGCCGTCACAACCAGCAAGGCGGCGCGTACGCGCGACTGCCGTCCGTGTGTGCATGTGTCCTGGGAGGGAAACATCATGTCATCGCGTCACTACCGTGGTCCGGCCTCGCCGACCGCAGCGGTTCGTACTACCTGTCTGTTGCGTCGTTCGGCCATGGCGCTGAGCATCGGCCTGTTGCTGAGCGCGCAGGCGATGGCACAGGACGCCGAGGACAGCACCAAGAAGAAAAGCGTCGATCCGGTCACCCAGCTCGACGCGATCGAGGTCAAGGGCGTGCGCGCCAGCCTGATCAAGTCGCAGACGATCAAGCACGACGCCGAGCAGATCGTCGACTCGGTCAGCGCCGAGGACATCGGCGCGCTGCCCGACCGCAGCGTCACCGAGACCCTGCAGCGGGTCAGCGGCGTGACCATCGACCATTTCATGGCGCGCAACGATCCCGACCATTTCTCCGCCGAAGGCAGCGGCGTGATGATCCGCGGCATGACCCAGGTGCGCGGCGAGCTCAACGGGCGCGACAGCTTCAGCGCCGCCAGCGGCCGCGGGCTCAGTTTCGAGGACGTGCCGGCCGAATTGATGGCCGGGGTGGACGTGTACAAGAACCCGTCGGCCGAGATCATCGAAGGCGGCCTCGGCGGCACGGTCAACCTGCGCACGCGCATGCCGTTCGACCAGCCCGGCCGGGTAATCGGCTTCACCGCCGACGAGAACTACGGCGACTTCAGCAAGACCTACAAGCCGTCCGGCTCGTTGCTGTTCAGCGATCGCTGGAACACCGGCGTCGGCGAGATGGGCCTGATGTTGGACGTGGCCTATTCGGAACTGGCCACCCGCAGCGACGGCATCCAGGTGGAGCCGTTCGTGCGCCGCACCGATGCGGCGTTGCTGGCCGGCACCGATTTCGACAAGGTCTACGTGCCCGGCGGCGTCAACTGGCGGCAGCTGGACTTCGAGCGCAAGCGCAAGGGCGTGGCCGGCGCGTTCCAGTGGCGGCCCAGCGACGACACCGAAATCTACGTGCAGTACATGCGCTCCACCTACGACATGAACTGGCAGGAGCGCGCGGCGTTCTTCAACGACGACACCAACGCAATCAGCCCCGCGCCCGGCACCACCTTCACCTACGACGCCGACGGCCGCTTCGTCAGCGGCTCGCCGGTGTCCAGTTCCTGGCGCGGCAACGTCACCGGCAACGATGGCGTGCGCTTCTACACCGACAACCGCTACGCGCAGCAGAGCACCACCACCTCCGACCTGTCCGGCGGCTTCACCCACAAGCTCACCAGCAACCTCACGGTGCGCGGCGACATGCAGCTGGTGCAGTCGGAAAGCGATTCGCTGGACTTCACCCTGTTCAGTTCGGTCTACCTGCCGGGCCTGACCTTCGACCTGAGCGGCAAGTACCCGTCGGTGTCGATCGCCGACACCAGCTATACCTCCGACCCCTCCAATTATTTCTGGAGCGCGGCGATGGACCACCTGGCGAAGAACCGCGGCCGCGAGCTGGCCACGCGCTTCGACCTGGAATACACCTACGACGACAATCCGTGGCTGCGCACCTTCCGCGCCGGTATCCGCGGTACTTCGCGCACCCAGACCAACAAGAACTCCGGCTACAACTGGGGCGTGATCAGCGACAACTGGGCGACGATTCCCGAAACCAGCACCGGCCTGGCCGACCTGGCCAGCTACATGACCTCGTCCTCGCAGCTGTACTCGTACTCCAACCTGTTCCGCGGCAAGATCAGCGTGCCCAACAGCCTGTACTTTCCCAGCAACGCTGCGGTCAAGGACTACGCCGGCACCTCCAAGCTGATCGAGCAGATCGTGGCGCTGCGCGGTTGGGGCTGGGCGCCGGACCAGTACCAGCTGCAGGATACCAACCGCCAGTTCGAACGCACCCAGGCCGCCTACGCGGTGATGTACTTCGGCAACGACGACGCGCTGGGCGTGCCGGTGGACGGCAACATCGGCGTGCGCATCGTGCAGACCAAGACCGAGGCCACCGGCTACGGCCAGTTCCCCGACCTGTCGGCCACCGCAGGCTCGGACGCGCTCAAGGCGCAGTACACCGGGCAGTACTTCCCCAACAACGCGCAGGGCAGTTACACCAATGTCCTGCCGAGCTTCAACATGCGCTTCAAGTTCTCCGATGCGCTGCAGTGGCGCATCGCCGCGTCCAAGGCGATGGCGCGTCCGGACTACACCCAGTTGCAGCCGTATCTGCTGCTGGCGGCGACCACCGAGGACGACGGCACGGTGTCCAAGTGGACCGGCACCGCGGGCAACCCGGACCTCAAGCCAATGAAGGCCAACCAGTACGACACCGCGCTGGAATGGTATTTCGACACCAGCGACATGATGTACCTGACCCTGTTCTACAAGAGCGTCAAGGACTACTTCTCCACCCAGACCACCACCGAGACCTACGGCGGCCAGGACTGGCTGGTGACGCGGCCCTACAACATGGCCAAGGGCCGCATCCGCGGTTTCGAATACGGCTACACGCAGTTCTTCGACTCGTGGCCGGGCTGGCTGAGCGGCTTCGGCGTCAATGCCAACTTCACCTTCGTGGACAGCAGTGGCGGCGTCAATTCCGCGACCGATCCCTACACGCAGACCACCGTCACCGGTGTGAGCCTGCCGCTCGAAGGCCTGTCGCGGCGCAGCTACAACCTCGCCGGCATCTACGAGAAAGGGCCGTTGTCGGTGCGCCTGGCCTACAACTGGCGTTCGCGCTACCTGCTGACCGCCAGCGACGTGGCGACCAAGCTGCCGACCTGGGCGGACGACTACGGCCAGCTCGACGCCTCGGTGTTCTATCGCTTCACGCCGCACCTGCAGCTCGGCATCCAGGCCAACAACTTGACCGATACCGTGACCAAGGTGTTGATGGGGCCGACCTCCTATGCCGACGGCGAGGTCGACAACCACCTGTACACGCGCAGCTGGTTCGTCAACGACCGCCGCTACTCGCTGGTTTTGCGCGCCAACTGGTAAGCGACTTCGGCACGATGCTGTCCTCGGCCCGCATGCGTGAGTGACGCACGCATGCGGGTTTTTTTATGGCGTTGCCGCTGCGTCCGGCGGGCGCCAAAGCGCAGGCGTTCTGCAGCGAGGGGGTGGCTGTTTACGGGTGGACTGCTTTTTCGTATGTGGAAAACGTATAGCTAAGCGTAAATATTTCATTGGATGGCATGGATACTGCGACCTATTCTCAGCTTCGAGTCGTGATCGTCTTCGATCGCGTGCGCGCTGCGGCACCCCCGTTCGCGTCCGACTTGCGGTCAGCACCCATTTCGGCAGGTGCGGCCGGACAACTTAGAAGCGGCGACGTTGCCCTCGGCACGATCGCCGAATCGTTGGTACATGTGTCCTGGGAGGGAAGCACCATGTCAGCGCCCCATAGCCATTGTCCGCGTGCGCGGACCGTGGCGCTCCGTTCTACCCGTTCGATTTCCGGCTGCGGCGTGCGCCGTTCCGCCATCGCCCTGGCCGTCGCCGCGCTGGTCGCCGCGTCCGCCGCGCAGGCCCAGCAAGCCGAGCAGGTCGCGCCTGCGCAGGCCGACGCTGCCACGACACAGCTGGATACGGTGCAGGTCAGCGGCACCCGCAGCAGCGTCACCAAGGCGCAGCTGGTCAAGCAGAATTCCGAGCAGATCGTCGATTCGATCGTGGCCGAGGACATCGGCAAGCTGCCCGACAACAATGTCGCCGAGGCGCTGCAGCGCATTTCCGGCGTGCAGATCGCGCGCAACTACGGCGAGGGCAGCAGCATCGCGATCCGCGGCCTGACCCAGGTCCGCACCGAGCTCAACGGCCGCGACATCTTCACCGCCAACGATGGTCGCGGCCTGAGTTTCGAAGACGTGTCGGCCGAACTGCTGGCGGGCGTCAACGTCTACAAGAATCCGTCCGCGGACATGATCGAAGGCGGCCTGGGCGGCACTGTCGACCTGCGCACGCGCCTGCCGTTCGACTACGACGGGCGCAAGATCGCCGGCAGCGTGCAGTACAACCACTACGACCTGGCCGACGACAGCAAGCCGGCGTTCTCGGGCATGTACAGCGACCGCTGGCAGACCGGGATCGGCGAGATCGGCCTGCTGGTGAACTACTCGCAGCAGACCAGCCCGTTCCGCCAGGACACCATCTCCATCGAGCCGTGGTACACGCAGACCGATCTGCCGGGCTACGAAGGCCAGGAGATCTCGGTTCCGCACGGCGCCGGCACCAACACCACGGTCGGCGAGCGCAAGCGCAAGACCGGCGCGTTCGCGCTGCAGTGGCGACCGAACGACGACCTCGAGGTCACCGCGCAGGTATTGCGCTCGGACTACGATTTCCGCTGGCACGACTACTCGTTTTTCGCCTACACCGGGCAGAACCCGATGCAGGGCTACGACGACATCGTGGTCAACGACCGCAACGAGTTCGTCAGCGGCACCTTCCAGAACACCCCGGCCGATTCCAACACCAGCCTGACCGAGCGCCATTCGGTGACCACCGATTACTCGCTGGGCGCCAAGTGGACGGTGTCGCCGAACCTGACCCTGAGCACCGATTTCCAGTACATCGACGCCACCACCAAGGGCACGCGCTACATCCTCGGCACCGGCATGGACACCACGCCGCTGTACACCATCGACTTCCGCGGCGACCTGCCGCGCCTGTCGGTGACCGATGCCGCCGGCAACCCGGGCTACCTGGCCGACCAGGCCAACTACAGCGGCTGGAAGTTCCACCTGGACAACAAGGACGACAACAAGGCCACCGAGTTCGCCTGGCGCAGCGACATGGACCTGGCGTTCGACGACAGCTTCGCGCGCAGCTTCAAGGCCGGCGTGCGCTATACCGACCGCGATGCGCAGAACAAGGGCAACGTGTGGCGCTACATGTACCTGGGCGCGCCGTTCTCGCAGTACCCGGACGCGCAGGTGATGCAGAATCCGATCACCGATTTCTTCCGCGGCGATTCGCAGACCTTCGGCCCCAGGCTGACCCCGTCTGACACGCTGGTCGACAACTATGCGGAAGCGTTGAAGGTGTTCGGCGCCTCGCCGCTGACCTTCGCGCCGAACAACATCAACGGCCAGGGCGAGAAGACCTACGCCGCCTACGGCGTGCTGCGCTTCGGCGTGGACGGCGGCGCGATTCCGTTCGACGGCAACATCGGCCTGCGCATCGTGCGCACCAAGGTCGATTCGCAGGGCGTGCGCACCGGCACCGACGCCGAGGGCGGCGGCCTGCTGCCGGTGGACGTGCAGCAGACCTACACCGATGTGCTGCCGAGCCTGAACCTGCGGTGGATGCTCACCGACACGCTGCAGTGGCGCTTCGCCGCCTCGCGCGGCATCTCGCGTCCGGATCTCAACGAGCTCAACCCGAACCTCAGCCTGGGCACCGCCACCGGCAACGACGGCACCACCCGCCGCACCGGCTCGGCCGGCAATCCGGACCTGCGGCCGATGAAGGCCGACCAGTTCGACACCGCGCTGGAGTGGTATTTCGGCAAGGGCTCGATGATGTACGGCACGGTGTTCTACAAGAAGGTCGACGGCTTCATCGCCGATGCCGTGTTCGAGGAAGTCTATGGCGGCCAGACCTGGGAGATCACCCGTCCGGTCAACGGCAAGGACGGCAGGATCAAGGGCGCCGAATTGGGCTATACCCAGTTCTTCGACTTCCTGCCGGGCTGGCTGAGCGGCTTCGGCCTGCAGGCCAACTACACCTACGTGGACAGCGAGGCGCCGAGCCCGACCGCCACCGACACCAACGGCCAGGCGCTGACGGTGCCATTGCAGGGCTTGTCCAAGAACAGCTACAACCTGATCCTCAGCTACGAGATGTCGCGCTTCCAGGCGCGCGTGGCCTACAACTGGCGCAGCGACTGGCTGGTGACCACGGCCGGCAACGGCACCGGCAATCTGCCGGTGTACAACAAGGGCTTCGGTCAGCTGGACGCGTCGGTGCGCTACAACATCAACGACGTGTGGTCGGTGTCGGTGGATGGGGTCAATCTGCTGGATACGCGCAACGAGAGCTACCTGGGCGTGGAATCGCGTTACCGCGACTTCGTGATCAACGATCGCCGTTACGGCCTGACCCTGCGCGCCAGCTTCTGAGCACGGCGCAGTCGATCCGCTCCGGCGCGCGCTGCGTGACCGGAGCGGAGCTTTCCTGCCGATGGCGCGGCCGTCGGTTGCAATCGGAGTAGGGCGCACGATGCGGCAACATCGCTTGCTAGGATCCGACGCACTGCCTGGCACGGTGCAGCGTGCCGGGCGGTTGCGTCTGGCCTGGCGGACGCTGTTGCTGGCCTTGCTGTGCAGCGCGGTTCCGGCACTCGCCGCGCCGTCGCTGCCGTACCAGTTCCGCAGCGTCGCCATCGGCGGCGGCGGCTTCGTCAGCGGCCTGCTGTTCCACCCGGCGCAGCAGGGCCTGCTGTATGCGCGCACCGACGTCGGTGGCGCCTACCGCTGGGACGCCGCGTCCGCGCAGTGGGTCGCCTTGACCGACTGGCTCGGCCCGGCCGACCAGAACCTGATGGGCATCGATGCGTTCGCGATCGACCCGCACGATCCGCAGGCGCTGTACCTGGCCGCGGGCACCTATCTGCACGAGCGCGCCGGCAACGCCGCGCTGCTGCATTCGCACGACCAGGGGCGCAGCTTCGTGCGCACCGATCTGCCGTTCAAGCTGGGCGGCAACGAACTGGGCCGCGGCAACGGCGAACGGCTCGCGGTGGATCCCAACGATGGCAGCGTATTGCTGCTCGGCTCGCGCGATGCCGGCCTGTGGCGCAGCGCCGACCGCGGCGCGCACTGGCAGCGGGTGGCGTCGTTTCCGGCGGTCGCCACCGGGCCGTCGGCGAGCGCGGTCAACCACGCCGGACGCCGCCAGCAGGTGGGCATCGCCTTCGTGCTGTTCGATCCGGCCAGCGCGGCCGGCGGTGGCGCCTCGCAGCGGATCTACGTCGGCGTGTCCACGCCGGAACACAGCCTGTTCGAGTCCGCGGATGGCGGGCGCAGCTGGCGGCCGGTGCCGGGGCAGCCGACCGGATTGCGCCCCAGCCACATGGTCCGGTCCAGTGCCGGCATCTACTACCTCAGCTATGGCGACCAACCGGGTCCGGACCTGATGGCCGACGGCGCGGTCTGGAAGTACGAACCGGTCGCCGCACGCTGGACCGACATCACCCCGGTGCCGCAACCGCGCAGCGGGCCGGGCTTCGGTTGGGGCGCGGTGGCGGTGGACCCGCGCCAGCCGCAGACGCTGCTCGCCAGCACCTTCCGCCGCTACCAGCCGGGCGACGACATCTACCGCAGTACCGATGGCGGACGCACTTGGTCAGCGCTGTTCCCGCGCTCGCGCTTCGAACACGACGCCGCGCCGTGGACCGCGCAGGCGCGCCCGCACTGGATGGCGTCGCTGGCGATCGATCCGTTCGACAGCGACCGCGCGCTGTTCGTCACCGGCTACGGCATTTGGGCCTCGCGCAACCTGCGCGCGTTCGATGACGCCGATGGCGTGGTGCAATGGTGGTTCGCCGATGCCGGGCTGGAGGAAACGGTGCCGCTGGACCTGCTCAGTCCGGCGCAGGGCGCGCATTTGCTCAGCGCGCTCGGCGACATCGATGGCTTCCGCCACGATCGCGTGGACCGCGTGCAATCGCAGTTCGCCGGGCCGCGGCTGACCAACGGCGAGAGCATCGATGCCGCCGGGCAAGCGCCGCAACTGGTGGTGCGCAGCGGCACCCTGCGCGAGCGGCGCAACGGCGAGGTGCGTGCCGCCTGGTCGCGCGACGGCGGCGCCAGTTGGACCGCATTCGCCAGCGAGCCGCCGGTGGGCGAGGGCGCCGGGCATATCGCGATCAACGCCGACGGCAGCCGCGTGATCTGGTCGCCGCGCAATGGCGGCAGCGCCTGGGCCAGCGACGATTGGGGCCGGCAGTGGCAGCGTGTGGAAGGTTCCTCGGGCAGCTTGCTGATCGAGGCCGACCGGGTCGATCCGCAGCGCTGGTACGCAGTGGATGCGGCCAGCGGCCGCTTCTTTCTCAGCGAGGACGGCGGGCGCCGGTTCCGCGACAGCGGCGTCGAGGTCGGCGTGCCGTCCGCTGCCGAACGCACCCGCCCGCAGCTGCGTCCGGACCCGGCGCGCGCCGGCGTGGTCTACCTGGCCAGCCCCAGCCATGGCGTGATGCGCTGGCAGGACGGTGGCCTGACCGTGCTGTCGAAGGTGGACGAGGCGCGCTCGCTGGGTCTGGGCCGGGCGCCGCGCGATGGCGCCGCGCCGATGCTGTTCCTCGCCGGCAGCGTGGATGGCGTCGGCGGGCTGTTCCGTTCCGCGGACGAGGGCCAGCACTGGCAGCGGATCGACGACGACGCGCACCGCTTCGGCCGCCCCTACGCTGTCACCGGCGACCCGCGCGTGGTCGGCCGCGTCTATTTCGCCACCGGCGGTCGAGGCATTTTCTATGGCGATGCACCGTAATCCTTGCGGCCGACGCCGCATGCGCATTCTGGCGCCGGTGTGCGCCGGCGGCGCTGCGCCATGGTTTTTCTTGTCTTGTGCACCGACGCCGGTCGCACCCGTCAATCCAGGATCGATCCGATGAACGCACGTCCGACCCGTTGTCTGCGATGGCTGTCCATCCTGGCCTTGGCGGCATTGCCCGCCTCGGCTTGGGCGGAGTTGCAGCTGCCGTTGCTGTTCGCCGACGGCGCGGTGCTGCAACGCG
The DNA here is from genome assembly GCF_041245805.1 of Xanthomonas sp. DAR 34887. NCBI lineage: Bacteria > Pseudomonadati > Pseudomonadota > Gammaproteobacteria > Lysobacterales > Lysobacteraceae > Xanthomonas > Xanthomonas tesorieronis. Next base: position 2,909,162 of record NZ_CP162490.1, on the reverse strand, counting down.
ATGTGCCGATGCGCGTGTGGGGCTGGGCCACGCCGGGCGCGCGCATCCAGGTGCGACTGGACGGCGCGGCGGCGAAGGCCGTCGCCGCCGCGGACGGGCGCTGGCAGGCGCAGCTGCCGGCGCATGCGGCCGGTGGGCCGTATGTGTTGGAGGTGCAGGGCGACGGTGCGCAGCGCCGGATCGGCGATGTGCTGGTCGGCGACGTGTGGCTGGCCAGCGGCCAGTCCAACATGGAGTGGCCGCTGGCGCAGGCGCGCGACGGCGCCAGCGAGGTGGCCGCGGCGAACGATCCGCAGCTGCGCCATTTCAAGGTGCCCAAGTCGTGGTCGCCGCAGCCGCAGCCACAACTGGCCGGCGGCGAGTGGAAGGCCGCCACGCCGCAAAATGCCGGCGCGTTTTCCGCGGTGGGCTATTTCTTCGCGCGCGAGTTGCGCAGGAGCACCGGGGTGCCGATCGGCATCATCGACAGCAGCTGGGGCGGCAGCGCGATCGAGGCGTGGATGGACGCCGCGGCGCTGGGCATGGATGCCGCGCAGACCGAACACAGCATCGCCGCGCTGCAGGCCAAGGACGCGCAGACCCTGGCCGCGGTGAAGCAGCGCATCGCGCGCTGGCCGGCGGTGGACGATAGCGCCGAACAATGGCGCGCCCCCGACCTGGACGACAGCGATTGGGACAGCATCCCGGTCGACCGCAACTGGGAGTCCAGCGGCTACGACGGCATGGACGGCATCGCCTGGTACCGCACCGCCTTCACCCTCAGCGCAGCGGAAGCCAAGGCCGGCATCACCCTGGGCGTGGGTCAGGTCGACGATTCGGACGTCACCTACGTCAACGGCCAGCCGGTCGGGCGCACCGACAATCGCTGGAACCTGCCGCGCGTGTACCGCATTCCCGCGACCGCGCTGAAGGCCGGCGTCAACCACCTCGCGGTGCAGGTCACCGACCTCAGCGGCGGCGGCGGCCTGCACGGCGAGGACAGCGAACGCTTCGTGCAACTCGGCGACGGTAGCAAGCGCCCGTTGCGGGAATGGAAGTTTCGCCCGGCCAAGGTGAGCGTGAGCCTGGACGACGGCAGGAACCAGCAGCCGACTCTGTTGTACAACCGCATGATCCACCCGCTGCAGCCGTTTCCGCTCAAGGGCGTGATCTGGTACCAGGGCGAGAGCAATGCCTACGCAGGCGGCGCGCTGCGCTACCGCGACCAGTTCGCGACGCTGATCCGCAGTTGGCGCGACGAGCGCGCGCAGCCGCGGCTGCCGTTCCTGTGGGTGCAACTGGCCAACTTCCAGGCCGGTTCCGACAAGGGCGACCTGAGCCCGTGGGCGCAGCTGCGCGAATCGCAGTCCAAGACCCTGGCGCTGCCGGCGACCGCACAGGCGGTGACCATCGACATCGGCACGCCCGGCGACATCCATCCGACCAACAAGCAGGACGTCGGCCACCGTCTGGCGCTGGCCGCGCGGCATGTGGCCTATGGCGAGCAGCTGGTCTACAGCGCGCCGGTGTTCGCGCAGGCCGAGTTCGGCGGGCCTGCGGTCGCGCTGCGGTTCGATCCGATGGGCAGCGCGCTGGCGGTACGCGGCGACGCCGCAGTGCTGCGCGGCTTCAGCGTGGCCGGCGCCGACCGCCGTTTCCATCCGGCGCAGGCGCGCATCGACGGCGACCGGGTCGTGGTCGAGAGCGCCGACGTGGCGCAACCGCAGGCGGTGCGCTACGCCTGGAGCGAAAACCCGGCCGAGGCCAACCTGGTCAACCGCGAGCAGTTGCCCGTTTCCCCCTTCCGAACCGACACCTGGTGACACGGAGTTCGACCCGCATGCATTCCTTCGCTTCCCGCACGCTCCCTGCACGCCGCCGCTGGCGATCGCTGCTGGTCACCACGCTCGCGCTTGGCCTGGCGGCGTGCGCGCCGAAGCCGGCGGCCACCGGCACCGACGCGGCCAAGCCCGACACGGCCAAGCCGGCCGCAGGGCAGGCCAGCGCCGCCACCGCGACGCCGGCACCGGCGCCGATCCCGCAACTGCTCAGCAAGGACGGCAAGCACACGCTGCTGGTCGACGGCGCGCCGTTCCTGATCCTCGGCGCGCAGGTCAACAATTCCAGCAACTATCCCGCCGCCTTGGACAAGGTGTGGCCGGCAATGCAGTTCCTCGGCCCCAACACCGTGCAGGTGCCGATCGCCTGGGAGCAGGTGGAACCGGAGGAGGGCAAGTTCGATTTCTCCTTCGTCGATACGCTATTGGCGCAGGCCCGCGCGCACAAGGTGCGGCTGGTGCTGCTGTGGTTCGGCACCTGGAAGAACAACAGCCCGTCCTACACGCCGCACTGGGTCAAGACCGACAACGTGCGTTTTCCGCGGGTCATCACCCGCGACGGCAAGGCACTTGGTTCGCTGTCGCCGCTGGCGCCGGCCACGCTGGAAGCCGACCGCAAGGCCTTCGTCGCCTTCATGAAGCACCTCAAGCAGGCCGATCCGCAGCGCACCGTGCTGATGGTGCAGCCGGAGAACGAGCCGGGCACCTACGGCAGCGTGCGCGATTTCTCGCCGCTGGCGCAGCAGGCCTTCGACGGCCCGGTGCCCGAGGCGCTGCTGCAGAAACTCGGCAAGCAACCGGGAACGTGGGCGCAGGTGTTCGGCGCCGACGCCGACGAGTTCTTCCACGCCTGGCATATCGGCCACTTCATCGACCAGGTCGCCGCCGCCGGCAAGGCCGAGTATCCGCTGCCGATGTACGTCAATGCGGCGCTGCGCGGCCCGTTCAATCCCGGCCAGCCCGGCCAGTACGCCAGCGGCGGCGCCACCGACAACGTGCTCGACGTGTGGAAGGCCGCTGCGCCGCACATCGACCTGCTGGCCCCGGACATCTACCTGCCCGACTACACGCCGTACATCACCGTGCTCGGCCGCTACGCGCGGCCGGACAACCCGCTGTTCGTCGCCGAGACCGGCAATCGCCCCGAATACGCGCGCTACCTGTACGCCGCGCTCGGCCACAACGGCATCGGCTGGTCCACCTTCGGCATGGACTACAGCGGCTATTCGAACTGGCCGCTGGGCGCGAAGAAGGTGGACGAACCGACCATGGCGCCGTTCGCGCTGGGCTTCAAGGCGGTGAGCATGGGCATGCGTCCGTTCGCCAAGGCTGCCTCCGAAGGCAAGCTGCACGGCACCGCCGAGGAACCGGGCCAGCCGGTGCAGGAACTGCGCCTCAACGCGCGCTGGAGCGCGACCATCACCTACGGCGTGCCGCAGTTCTGGTTCAAGGGCACGCCGCCCGGCAATCCCGAGCCGAGCGGCGCGGCGCTGATCGCCGAACTGGGCCCGGACGAATTCCTGGTCACCGGCTACCACGTGCGGGTGACCCTGCACCCGGCCAGCGAGGCGACCGCCAACATGGTCTACGACCGGGTCGAGGAAGGCTTCTACGATGACATGCAGTGGCGGTTCCAGCGCAACTGGAACGGCGATCAGACCGACTACGGCGTCAATTTCTCCGACGTGCCGCAGTTGCTGAAGATCAAGCTGGCTACTTACTGACACCTCGGCGCCGCCAACGTGCGGCGCCGTCACCCGCTACAGAGGGAGTGAACATGTACAACCCGAACCGCCCCGTCCGCCTGGCGATGAAGCCGCTGCCGCGCCTGCTGGCCCTGTCGCTGGCGCTGCTCGCCGTCGGCGTCCACGCGCAGGAAGTGAAGAAGGACGCCGATGGCGTCACCGTGCACCCCAGCGCGAAGGGCGCCGCGCCGGTGCGGCTGCAGGTGGTGGACAGCGGCATCATCCGCGTCAGCGCCGATCCGGACGGCGATTTCAAGCGCACCCCGAGCCTGATGCGGGTGCCGGTGCAGGGCGACACCGCGTACCGGTTCGACGAGCAGGGCGACACGGTGCGGGTCAGGACCGCCAAGGTCACCGCGCAGGTGTCCACGGTCGATGGCCACGTCAGTTTCGCCGATGCCGACGGCAAGCCGCTGCTGGCGGAAGTGGCCGGCGGGCGCAGCTTCACGCCGCTGAAGGTGGAGGGCAAGGCGTACCTGAGCACGCGCCAGCGCTTCGCCTCGCCGGACAACGAGGCCTTCTACGGCTTCGGCCAGCACCAGCAGGGCTGGATGAACCAGAAGGGCCACAACGTCGAGCTGCTGCAGAGCAATATCGACCTGGCGGTGCCGTACCTGGTATCCAGCCGCAACTACGGCATCCTGTGGGACAACAACTCGATCACCCGCATGGGCGATCCGCGCGGCCTGCAGCCGCTGCCGGCCTCGCTGAAGCTGTACGACGCCAAGGGCAAGCCGGGCGCGCTGACCGCGCGCTACTCGGTCAACGGCAAGCAGGTGGTCGAACGCCGCGAGAAAGAGCTCAACTACCAGTACATCAAGGACCTGGCCAAGTTCCCGGCCAAAGCCAAGCCCAGCGACAAGAGCCGCATGCAGGTCAGCTGGGAAGGCGAGATCGAGGCCAGGAGCGGCGGCGAGCACAGCTTCTCGCTGTACTCCAGCGAGTACGCCAAGCTGTGGGTCGACGGCAAGCTGGTGGTCGACCGCTGGCGCCAGAACTGGAACCCGTGGCACAACGAATTCACCCTTGCGCTGCAGCCGGGCCAGCGCCACAAGATCAAGGTCGAGTGGGACCTGATCGACCCGAGCTACATCGCGCTGCTGCACCGCGATCCGTTGCCGGCGGCCGAGGCCAAGGACCTGTCGCTGTGGTCCGAGGCCGGGCAGATGATCGACTACTACTTCGTCGCCGGCGCCGACGCCGACCAGGTCATCGCCGGCTACCGCGAACTGACCGGCAAGGCGGTGCTGCTGCCGAAGTGGGCCTACGGGTTCTGGCAGAGCCGCGAGCGCTACAAGAGCCAGGACGAACTGGTCGGCGCGCTGGCCGAGTACCGCAAGCGCAAGCTGCCGATCGACAACATCGTGCTCGACTGGTCGTATTGGCCGGAGAACGCGTGGGGTTCGCACGACTTCGACAAGACGCACTTCCCCGATCCGGACGGCATGGTCAAGTCGGTGCACGACATGCACGCGCAGATCATGATTTCGATCTGGCCGAAGTTCTATCCGACCACCGCCAACTACAAGGAACTCGACGCCGCCGGGCACATGTACAAGCGCAACGTCGAGGTCGGCGAGCTGGACTGGATCGGCAAGGGCTACAAGAACTCGTTCTACGACCCGTATTCGGCCGATGCGCAGGCGATCTACTGGCGCCAGGTCAACGAGAAGCTCAACCGCAAGGGCTTCGACGCGTGGTGGATGGACGCCGACGAGCCGGACGTGCACTCCAACCTGGACATCGGCGAGCGCAAGGCGCGCACCACGCCGACCGCGCTGGGCCCGTCCACCGAGTTCTTCAATTCCTACCCGTTGCCGCACACCCATGGCGTGTACGAGGGCGACCGCGCTGCCGACGGCAAGCGCGTGTTCATCCTGTCGCGCAAGGGCTATGCCGGCACCCAGCGCAATGCGGTGGCGGTGTGGAGCGGCGACATCGTCTCGCGTTGGGACGACATGCGCGACCAGATCTCCGCCGGCGTCAACGTCTCCATGTCCGGCCTGCCGAACTGGACCTTCGACATCGGCGGTTTCGCGGTGGAGAAGCGCTACGAGGACCAGGACCCGGCGCACCAGAGCGAATGGCGCGAACTCAACACGCGCTGGTTCCAGTTCGGCGCGTTCGTGCCGCTGTTCCGCTCGCACGGCCAGTTCCCGTTCCGCGAGATCTGGAACATTGCCCCGGAAGGCACGCCGTACTACGCGAGCATGGCCTACTACAGCCGCCTGCGGTATGCGCTGCTGCCGTACATCTACACGCTGGCGGGCGACACCTATCACCGTGACGGGGTGATGATGCGCGGCCTGCCAATGGACTTCCCGCACGATCCCAAGGTCGCCGACATCAACGACGAGTACCTGTTCGGGCCGGCGTTCCTGGTCGCCCCGGTGACCCGCTTCGGCGCCACCTCGCGCCAGGTCTACCTGCCGGCCGGGACCTCGTGGATCGACTTCAACAGCGGCAAGCGCTACGAGGGCGGCCAGAGCATCGATGCCGCCGCGCCGCTGGAGCGCATGCCGCTGTTCGTGCGCGCCGGCGCCATCGTGCCCACCACCACCGTGCAGCAATACGTGGACGAAGTGCCGAACGCGCCGCTGACCGTGGTGGTCTACACCGGCGCCGACGGCCAGTTCTCGCTGTACGAGGACGACGGCAAGGGCTATGGCTACGAGAAGGGCGAATTCAGCCGCATTCCGCTGAGCTGGAACCAGGCCAAGGGCGTGCTGACCATCGGCGCGCGCGAGGGCAACTGGCCGGGCATGCAGGCCAAGCGCACCATCAACGTGCGCTTCGTCGATGGTGTGCGCGAGGAGACCGGGTCGCTGGAGCCCAAGGCCGACGCCAGCGTGCAGTACAGCGGCAAGAGCCTGAGTGTGGCGCGCAAGGGCACCAAGCGCGGCAAGGGCGGCAAGGCGAAGTAATGGCCGAACTGGGCGGCAACCCGGGCCGGAACGGCGCCACACTGCGGGCGGCGCTGCGGCGTGATGGCGACGCAGGTGGCGCCGTTGCCTGCCCGGATTCTCCGTTCCGGAGCCGGTGCGCGCGTGCGGCCGCGTGCAGCGGGTGGCTGCGCCTGCGTCCGCTGCAGGCGAACGGGGACACAAGGTGAGCATCGCGTTGACCCGTCGCGAGCTGTGCAAGGCGATCGGCAGTGGCCTGGTCGCCGGTCTCGCCGTGCCGGGCGCTGCGCTCGCTGCCGGGGCGGGCGCCGATGCCGCGCGCGCACCGGTCCCGGCAACGACGGCCGATCCCGCCGCGCTGACCCTGTGGTACCCGCGCCCGGCCACGCAATGGGTGGAGGCGTTGCCGGTCGGCAACGGCCGGCTCGGTGCGATGGTGTGGGGCGGCATCGCCCACGAACGCCTGCAGTTGAACGAAGACACGCTGTATGCCGGCCAGCCCTACGACGCCACCTCGCCGGAGGCGTTGGCCGCGTTGCCGCAGGTGCGCGCGTTGATCTTCGCCGGCCGCTACGCCGAGGCCGAAGCCTTGGCCGATGCGAAGATGCTGTCGCGCCCGCACAAGCAGATGCCGTACCAGCCGCTGGCCGACCTGCTGCTCGACTACGACCGTGCCGACGGCATCGACGGCTATCGGCGCGAGCTCGATCTGGACACCGCGGTGGCCAGCACCCGCTTCGCCTCGGGCGGCGCCACGCATCTGCGCGAGGTGTTCGTCTCGCCGACCGAGCAGTGCATCGTGGTGCGCCTGTCCTGCGATCGCCCCGGCCGCATCTCGTTGCGCATCGGCATCGACAGCCCGCAGGCCGGCGAGGTCACCGAAGAGCAGGGCGCCTTGCTGTTCGCCGGGCACAACGCCGGTTTCGCCGGCATCGAGGGCGGGCTGCGCTTCGCGTTGCGCGTGTTGCCGCAGGCCACTGGCGGCCAGACCCGCATCGAACGCGGGCGGATCCGCATCGAAGGCGCCGACGAGGTGGTGCTGCTGCTGACCGCGGCCACCAGCTACCGGCGCTACGACGACGTCGGCGGCGATCCGCTGGCGCTCAGCACCGCGCAACTGCGCAAAGCGGCGGCGCTGCCCTATGCGCAGTTGCTGCAGCGGCATCTGGCCGAACACCGGCGCCTGTTCCGCCGGGTCGCGATCGACCTGGGCAGCAGCGCCGCCGCGCAGCTGCCCACCGACGAGCGCGTGCGCCGCTTTGCCGACGGCCACGATCCGGCGCTGGCCGCGCTCTACCACCAGTACGGCCGCTATTTGCTGATCAGCAGTTCGCGCCCGGGCAGCCAGCCGGCCAACCTGCAAGGCGTATGGAACGACCTGATGCAGCCGCCGTGGGAGAGCAAGTACACGGTCAACATCAACACCGAGATGAACTACTGGCCCAGCGAGGCCAACGCCCTGCACGAGTGCGTGGAGCCGCTGGAAGCCATGCTGTTCGATCTGGCCGAAACCGGCGCCCGCACCGCGCGGGCCATGTACGCCGCGCCGGGCTGGGTGGTGCACAACAACACCGACCTGTGGCGCCAGGCCGGGCCGATCGACGGCGCGAAGTGGAGCCTGTGGCCGATGGGCGGGGTCTGGCTGCTGCAACAGCTGTGGGACCGCTGGGACTACGGCCGCGATCGCGCCTACCTGCAACGCATCTATCCGCTGTTCAAGGGTGCGGCCGAATTCTTCGTCGCCACCCTGGTGCGCGATCCGCACACCGGCGCGATGGTGACCAACCCGTCGATGTCACCGGAGAACCAGCATCCATTCGGCGCCGCGCTGTGCGCCGGCCCGGCGATGGACGCGCAGTTGCTGCGCGATCTTTTTGCGCAGTGCATCAAAATGGGCGAGTTGCTGGACGTGGATGCGGCCTTCGGCGAGCGCCTGGCTGCGTTGCGCGCGCAGCTGCCGCCGGACCGTATCGGCGGCGCCGGGCAACTGCAGGAATGGCAGCAGGACTGGGACCTGCAGGCGCCGGAACCGCATCATCGCCACGTCTCGCATCTGTACGCCTTGCACCCCTCCAGCCAGATCAACCTGCGCGACACGCCGGCCCTAGCCGAGGCCGCGCGGCGCTCGTTGCAGCGGCGGGGTGATAGCGCTACCGGTTGGGGGCTAGGATGGCGCCTGAACCTGTGGGCGCGGTTGCGCGACGGTGAACATGCGCATCGCATCCTGGCGATGCTGCTGTCGCCCGAGCGCACCTTTCCCAACCTGTTCGACGCGCATCCGCCGTTCCAGATCGATGGCAACTTCGGCGGCACCGCAGGCATCACCGAAATGCTGCTGCAGAGTTGGGGCGACAGCATCTGGCTGTTGCCGGCGTTGCCGCAGGCCTGGCCGCAGGGGCAGGTGCGCGGCCTGCGCGTGCGCGGTGCGGCGGGCATCGATCTGGCCTGGCGCGATGGCCGCCTGCAGCATGCGCGACTGAGCAGCGAGCGTGGCGGGCACTACACTTTGGTTTACGGCGGGCAGACCCTGGCCGCCGATCTTTCTCCTGGAGCGACGATGGAACTGGGTTTGCGCAACGATCGGCTGGTGCGGCAATGAGTCTGTACATCGGCCTGGACGTAGGCACGCAGAGCGTCAAGCTGCTCGCCTACGATGCGGATAGCCGGCGCGTGGTCGCCACGCACGGCCATGCACTGGAACTGATCAGCCGCGACGACGGCACCCGTGAGCAGCAGGCGCAGTGGTGGATCGACGGCATCGTCGCCTGCTTCGCCGCACTGAGCGCCGAGCAGCGCGCGCAGGTGCGCGCGATTTCGGTATCCGGGCAGCAGCACGGCTTCGTGCCGGTGGATGCGCAAGGCCAGGTCACCGCGCCGGTCAAGCTGTGGTGCGACACCAGCACCCAGCTGGAGTGCGAGGAGATCATGCAGGCGGCCGGCGGCGAACAACGCTGCATTGCATTGGCCGGCAACCCGATCCTGGCCGGCTACACCGCCTCCAAGCTGCCGTGGACGCGCAAGCACCGCAGCGACGCGTACGCCAGCATGACCTCGGTGCTGCTGCCGCACGACTACGTCAATTTCTGGCTCACCGGCGAGCGCTACACCGAAGTCGGCGACGCCTCCGGCAGCGGCTGGCTGGACGTGCGCACCCGGCAGTGGTCGGCGCCGCTGCTGCAGGCGATCGATCCGCAGCGCGACCTGGCTGCGGCGCTGCCGCCGCTGGTGCCGACCGAGACCACCTTCGCCCTGTCCGCGGCCGCGGCGCAGACCCTGGGCCTGCCGCGCGAGGTGCGTGTGGCCACCGGCGGCGGCGACAACATGATGGCCGCGATCGGCACCGGCAACGTGGTGCCTGGGCGGCTGACGATGAGCCTGGGCACCTCCGGCACGCTGTTCGCCTACGCCGATCGGCCGGTGGTGGACGATGCCGCGCGCTGGGCCGCGTTCTGCTCGTCCAGCGGCGGCTGGCTGCCGCTGATCTGCACGATGAACTGCACCGTGGCCACCGAGACCATCTCGCGCCTGTTCGGGATCAAGACCGGGCAGGGCGAGGCCTTGCTCGACGCCACCACGCCCGGCGCCGGCGGGCTGGTGCTGCTGCCGTTCTTCAACGGCGAGCGCACCCCGAACCTGCCGGCCGCGCGCGGCTGCATGACCGGCATGGACCTGCACAACACCACCCCGGCGCATTTCTACCGCGCGGCGATGGAAGGCGCCACCTACAGCCTGCGCAACGGCTTCGACGCCTTCGTCGATGCCGGGCTGGCGTTCGACTCGATCTACGTCACCGGCGGCGGCAGCAAGAGCGCCGGCTGGCGGCAGCTGATCGCCGACCTGTTCGGCTTGCCGGTGCACGTGCCGGCGCAGGCCGAAGGCGCCGCGTTCGGCGCCGCGCTGCAGGCGCTGTGGGCCGACGGCCACGCGCAGGGCGACCACGCCAGCCTGGCGGACGTGGTGCTGCAGCACCAGCAGGACGAAGCGACGCTGTCGGCGCAGCCCGATGCGCAGCGCGGCGCGCAGTACCAGGCGCACTACCAGACCTTCTTGAAGCACTTGCACGCCATTGGCCCGCTCTACGCCGGCTGATCCATTTTTTCCCCCGCAAACGCACACCAGGACTTCGTCATGAGCAACTCCGTCTACATCGGCGCCAAGGAATACTTCCCGGGCATCGGCCGCATCGCGTTCGAAGGCAAGGCCTCGGACAACCCGCTCGCGTTCAAGGTCTACGACGCCAACAAGCGCATCGGCGACAAGACCATGGCCGAGCACCTGCGCTTCGCCGTGGCGTACTGGCACAGCTTCTGCGGCAACGGCGCCGATCCGTTCGGCCCGGGCACGCGTGCCTATCCGTGGGACGCCGGCAGCGACGCGCTGGGCCGCGCCGAGGCCAAGGCCGATGCGGCGTTCGAGTTCTTCACCAAGCTCGGCGTGCCGTACTACTGCTTCCACGACATCGACCTGGCGCCGGACGCCGACGACGTCGGCCAGTACGAGAAGAACCTCAAGCACATGGTCGGCATCGCCAAGCAGCGCCAGGCCGACACCGGCATCAAGCTGCTGTGGGGCACCGCCAACCTGTTCTCGCATCCGCGCTACATGAATGGCGCCTCGACCAATCCGGACTTCGACGTGGTCGCGCGCGCGGCGGTGCAGGTCAAGGCCGCGCTGGAGGCCACGGTGGAGCTGGGCGGCGAGAACTATGTGTTCTGGGGCGGCCGCGAAGGCTATGCGAGCCTGCACAACACGCAGATGAAGCGCGAGCAGGACAACATGGCGCGCTTTTTGACCATCGCCCGCGACTACGGCCGCAGCATCGGCTTCACCGGCAATTTCCTGATCGAGCCCAAGCCGATGGAGCCGATGAAGCACCAGTACGACTTCGACAGCGCCACGGTGATCGGTTTCCTGCGCCAGCATGGGCTGGACCAGGACTTCAAGCTCAACATCGAGGCCAACCACGCCACGCTGTCGGGCCACAGCTTCGAGCACGACCTGCAGGTGGCGTCCGATGCGGGCCTGCTGGGCAGCATCGACGCCAACCGCGGCAACCCGCAGAACGGCTGGGACACCGACCAGTTCCCGACCGACCTGTACGACACGGTCGGGGCGATGCTGGTGGTGCTGCGCCAGGGCGGGCTGGCGCCGGGCGGGCTGAACTTCGACGCAAAGGTGCGGCGCGAGTCGTCCGATCCGCAGGACCTGTTCCTGGCCCACATCGGCGGCATGGACGCGTTCGCGCGCGGTCTGGAAGTCGCCCATGCGCTGCTGACGTCCTCGCCGCTGGAGCAGTGGCGGGCGCAGCGCTACAGCAGCTTCGACAGCGGCGCCGGTGCGGCGTTCGCGGCCGGCCGCAGCACGCTGGCGGACTTGGCGGCGCACGCGGCCAAGGCCGGCGAGCCCAGGCAGGTCAGCGGCCGCCAGGAAGCCTACGAAAACCTGATCAACCAGTACCTGATCCGCTGATGCGCGCGACGGCCGGCGGCACCCTTGCCGCCGGCCGTGCCGTCTCCCCGATGGCTGCCTTCCTTTCTGCACGACACCAGGTGACTCAATGTCCAGCGTCTCCCTAGACCGCGCCCATGGCGCAGGCGAGAACACGCGCCTCATCATCCTCATCAGTTGCGTCGCCACCATCGGCGGTTTCCTGTTCGGCTTCGACAGCGGCGTGATCAACGGCACCGTCGACGGGCTCAAGCAGACCTTCCATTCCAGCGCCGCCGGCACCGGCTTCGAGGTCGCTTCGATGCTGCTGGGCTGCGCGATCGGCGCGTTCTTCGCCGGCTGGCTGGCCGACCGGCTCGGGCGGCGTGCGGTGCTGATCATCTCCGCGGTGCTGTTCCTGCTGTCGGCGCTCGGTGCCGGCGCATCGCACAGCTCCGCGTTCTTCGTCTTCGCGCGGGTCATGGGCGGCTTCGCGGTCGGCGCGGCCAGCGTGATGTCGCCGGCCTACATCGCCGAGGTCGCGCCGGCGCGCTACCGCGGGCGTCTGGCCACGGTGCAGCAGATCGCCATCATCAGCGGCCTGTTCACCGCGTTCCTGAGCAACTACGTGCTGGTCAAGCTTGCCAGCGCCTCGACCGAGCCGCTGTGGCTGGGCCAGGCCGCGTGGCGCTGGATGTTCTGGATGCAGGCGTTTCCGTCGCTGCTGTTCCTGCTGCTGTTGCTGGCGATCCCGGAAAGCCCGCGCTACCTGGTGGTCAAGGGACGCCGCGAGGATGCGTTGGCGGTGCTGACCAAGCTGTACGGCCTACGCGAGGCGCAGGCCAAGCTGACCGAGATCTCCGCCTCGCTGGCGGCCGACCAGCACAAGCCCAAACTGTCGGACCTGGTCAGCAAGGTCACCGGCAAGGTTCGTCCGATCGTGTGGATCGGCATCGGCCTGGCCACCTTCCAGCAGCTGGTCGGCATCAACGTGGTGTTCTACTACGGCGCGGTGCTGTGGCAGGCGGTCGGCTTCTCCGAAAGCGATTCGCTGCTGATCAACGTGCTGTCCGGCGCGCTGAGCATCGGCGCCTGCCTGATCACCGTGCTGCTGATCGACAAGATCGGGCGCAAGCCGTTGCTGTGGATCGGTTCGGCCGGCATGGCGGTGTCGCTGGCGCTGGTCACGCTGGCCTTCGCCAGCGCCTCGCTGGACGAAGCCGGCAAGCTGGCGATGTCGCCGGGCATGGGCCGGCTGGCGCTGATCGCGGCCAACGTCTACGTGATCTTCTTCAACATGTCCTGGGGCCCGGTGATGTGGGTGATGCTGGGCGAGATGTTCCCGAACCAGATCCGCGGCTCCGGCCTGGCGGTGGCGGGCGCGGCGCAGTGGACCTCGAACTTCGCCATCACCGTGTCGTTCCCGATCCTGCTGGGCAGCATCGGCCTGGCCGGCGCCTACGGCATCTACACCGTGGCCGCGTTAATTTCGGTGTTCTTCGTGCTCAAGTACGTCTACGAGACCAAGGGGCGCGAGCTGGAGCAGATGCAGGGCTGAGCCCGCTGCCGGCGCGGCGCGCAGCGGGCGCGCCGCGTCTGATGTCAATGGGACTTCATGGCTGCATATCTACGCTGCCTCAGCCGGACGAATAGTCCCGACCGGTCCGGCGCGGCAATGCCCTGTGCCATCCGTTGGGAGCGGACCCCTCTCCGGGTCCGGCCCCACAACGCAAAAGCCCCGCCAAGGCGGGGCTTTTGTGGTTTTCGCTGCAGGCAAGGCGACGATGGTGCTCCCTAGGGGGCTCGAACCCCTGTTTTAGCCTTGAGAGGGCCACGTCCTAACCATTAGACGAAGGGAGCAGGTTGGTCGCATCGATTGCAGGGCGCTAGTATATGGGGCTAGCCGCCCGGCGGCAATCCCGCAACTCGATACGGAAGCGCCATCATCAATCCGCCAGTTCCTGTGCCGTTCACTCTGCAACTGATCCCACGCGATCAGCACAACGTTTCGCGCAAGGACATCAGTCCCAATGCGCTGCGCGTGCTGTACCGGCTGCGCGAAGCCGGCTTCGGCGCGTACCTGGTCGGCGGCGCGGTCCGCGACCTGCTGGTCGAACTGCAGCCCAAGGACTTCGACGTCGCCACCGACGCCACCCCCGAACAGGTCAAGCAGCTGTTCCGCAACTGCCGCCTGATCGGCCGCCGCTTCCGCCTGGCGCACGTCGTCTACGGCCGCGAGATCATCGAAGTGGCCACGTTCCGCGCCAACGTCGACGACGGCAGCGGCGACCGCGAGCTCGACAACGGCCGCCTGGTCCGCGACAACGTCTACGGCAGCATCGAGGACGACGCGGTGCGCCGCGACTTCACCTGCAACGCGCTGTACTACGCGATCGAGGATTTCTCGGTGCGCGACTACACCGGCGGCTTCGCCGACGTGCAGGCGCGGCTGATGCGCCTGATCGGCGATCCCGAGCAGCGCTATCGCGAAGACCCGGTGCGCATGCTGCGCGCGGTGCGCCTGGCCGCCAAGCTGGACTTCGAGATCGAAGCGGCCACCGCCGAACCGATTCCGCGCCTGGCCGGGCTGCTGGCCGAAGCGGCGCCGGCACGGCTGTTCGAGGAAGTGCTCAAGCTGTTCCTGTCCGGCGATGGCGTGGCCAGTTTCGAAGGCCTGGAACGCTACGGCCTGCTCGCCGCGCTGTTCCCGGAGAGCGCCGCGGCGCTCAAGTCCAACCGCAGCGGCGCGCTGCGGCGGATGCTGATCGAAGGCCTGCGCAACACCGATGCGCGCGTGGCCAACGACGAGCCGGTGTCGCCGGCGTTCCTGTTCGCGCTGTTGCTGTGGCCGGCCTATTGCCGCGCGCTGATGGCGCTGCAGAAGCAGGGCATGCAGCTGGAAGAAGCGCAGCGCCGCGCCGCCGACCGGGTGACCCTGCACCAGCTGAGCACGGTCGCGCTGCCGCGGCGCTTCTCGCTGCCGATGCAGGAGATCTGGCTGCTGCAGTCGCGCTTCACCTCGCGGCAGAAGAAGCGGGTGGTGCGCACGCTGTCGCATCCGCGCTTCCGCGCCGCGTTCGATTTCCTGATCCTGCGCCAGTCGGCCTCGGCCGAGCACGAGGCCGATATCGCCTACTGGCGCGAACTGCAGCAGCAGCCCGGCTACGCGCCGCCGCCACGCGGCTTCGACCCGGAGATCGACTACGTCGGCGACGAGGTGGCGATGGCCCCGGCCGACAGCGAGGAAACCCCCAAGCGCCGCCGGCGCCGGCGCCGGCGTCCGGATGCCGGCGCACCGGCGGAGTGAGCGTGTCGCCTGGTCCCGCGCCGGTGCAGGCCTGCATCGGCCTGGGCGGCAACCTTGGCGATGCGGCCGCCACCCTGCGCGCGGCCATCGCCGAGCTGGATACGCTTCCGCACACGCGTCTGCTGCGCGCCTCGCAGCTGTACCGCAGCCCGGCCTGGGGCAACCAGGCGCAGCCGGACTTCATCAATGCCGCGGCCGTGCTCAGCACCGCGCTGCCGGCGCTGGAGCTGCTGCAGGCGCTGCTGGCGCTGGAAGCCCGCCACGGCCGCCAACGCGCGCCCGGCGAGCGCTGGGGCCCGCGCACCCTGGACCTGGACCTGTTGCTGTTTGCCGAGGCGGTGATCGACGTGCCCGGGCTGCAGGTACCGCATCCGCACCTGCACCAGCGCGGCTTCGCCTTGCTGCCGCTGGCCGAGATCGCCGCCGAGGCGGTCATCCCCGGCCATGGAACGGTGCGTGACATACGTGACCGCATCGAAACCGACGGGATCGTGGCAATCGGTAGATAATGCTCGGCTTATCACCGCACCGCATGAGCTTATGAGCAGCCACGCCGACAGCAAGCCCTGGACCGTTCCCGCCCTGGCCGAGGCCAAGCGCCGCCAGCAGAAGCTGGTGATGCTGACCGCCTACGACGCCGGCTTCGCGCGCGCGTTCGACGCCAACGGCGTGGACCTGATCCTGATCGGCGATTCGCTGGGCATGGTGGTGCAGGGCCACGACTCGACCCTGCCGGTGACCGTGGACGACATCGTCTACCACACCGCCGCGGTGGCGCGGGTGCTGCAGCGCGCGCTGCTGGTGGCCGACCTGCCGTTCCAGTCCGACGCCACCCCCGAGCGCGCGCTGGACGCGGCGACCCGACTGCTGCAGGCCGGCGCAGAGATGGTCAAGCTGGAGGGCGCCGGGCACAAGCTGGAGGTGATCCGCTTCCTCAGCGAGCGCGACATCCCGGTGTGTTCGCACCTGGGCCTGACCCCGCAGTCGGTGCTGACCTTCGGCGGCTACAAGATCCAGGGCCGCGAGGAAGCGGCCGCGGCCAAATTGCTCGCCGATGCCAAGGCGGTGGCTGAAGCCGGCGCTGCGCTGCTGGTGCTGGAATGCGTGCCGTCGCCGCTGGCCGCGCGGATCACCGCCGCGATCGACATCCCCACCATCGGCATCGGTGCCGGCCCCGATTGCGACGGCCAGGTGCTGGTGCTGCACGACTTCCTGGGCCTGGACAGCGGCCACCGGCGGCCGCGCTTCGTCAAGGACTTCCTGGCCGAAGGCGGCTCCATCGCCGGCGCCGTGCGCGCCTACGCCGACGCGGTACGCGCCGGCACCTTCCCCGACGCCGAACACGCCTACGCCAAATGATCGAGACCATCACCGACCTGGCCCGGCTGCGCGCCGTCGTTTCCGGCTGGAAGCGGCAGGGCCTGCGCGTGGCCTTCGTGCCGACCATGGGCAACCTGCATGCCGGGCATTTCTCGCTGGTGATGCTGGCCCGGCAATACGCCGACCGGGTGGTGTCCAGCGTGTTCGTCAACCCGACCCAGTTCGGCCCGAACGAGGACTTCACCCGCTACCCGCGCACGCCCGAGGCCGACACCAGCGGCCTGGAAGGCGCCGGCTGCGACGTGCTGTGGCTGCCGACGGTGGAAAGCATGTATCCGCTGGGCGTGGAGCTGGCGCTGCGCATGCATACGCCGGGCGTCAGCGAAGTGCTGGAAGGCGCCTGCCGGCCTGGCCATTTCGATGGCGTGTGCACCGTGGTCGCGCGCCTGTTCAACCAGGTGCAGCCGGACCTGGCCGCGTTCGGCAAGAAGGACTACCAGCAACTGGCGGTGATCCGGCAGATGGTCGCCGACCTGGCGTTCCCGATCGAAATTCTGGGCGGCGGCATCGTGCGCGAGGCCGACGGCCTGGCGATGAGTTCGCGCAACCAGTACCTGTCGGCCGAAGAGCGGCCGCGCGCGGCGCAGATCCGGCAGACGTTGCTGGCGATGCGCGACGGGCATATCGCCGGGCGTCCGCGCGCCGAGGTCGAGGCGGCGGCGACCAGGCAGTTGCAGCAGGCCGGCTTCGAGGTCGACTACACCGTGCTGCGCCTGCCCGACCTGAGCGAGCCGCAGGACCAGGAAGGCCCGCGCGTGGCCTTGATCGCCGCGCGCCTGGGGCGCACCCGGTTGATCGACAATCTGGAGTTCTGAGCGCGGCGGCGCGCAGTGGCTGCCGTGGCGCTGCTGCCGGCACCGTGCCGGCTGTGGTCGAAGGCGGCGGAGTGCCGGTCGGCTTCGCGCGTCGCGGCTGGAGCGCTCCCGCACAGGTCGCTGTGAGCGGCTGGGTGCACTGTAGGAGCGGCTCCAGCCGCGACAGGCACGCTCGGTAGGCCCTGTCGCGGCTGAAGCCGCTTGCTGTGAGCCGGCTCGTTGCACTGTGGGAGGAGCTTCGCCCCGACTGTGCCGACGCCGGCGAGCCCGCCGCTTCGTCGTCGCGGCTGAAGCCGCTCCTACAGGGATATGCGCGAGCCGGCTGGGTGCACTGTGGGAGGGGCTTCAGCCCCGACTGTGTCCGACGCCCCGGCGAGCCCGCCGCTCCGTCGTCGCGGCTGAAGCCGCTCCTGCAGGGACATGCGCGAGCCGGCTGGGTGCACTGTGGGAGGGGCTTCAGCCCCGACTGTGTGCGAAGCCATCAGGCCAGCCGCTTCGTCGTTGTCCAGACCGCGGGGCCCGCTGCTCGGCCGGCCGCGGTCGGTGTCGCTCGCAGCGCGCATTGCCGCATCGTGCAGCCAAAGCGTGTCCTGCGGTCGGCATGCCGGGACGCGCATCGGACAAGGCCGCGCACCTGTCGCCAAGCCTCGCTGCCACTGCCGCTTAACCCCCCGGCTGTTAAACTGCGCGCCTTTCCCCACCGCAGTACCGCAAGCATGCAACTGAGCCTGTTGAAGACCAAGATCCACCGCGCCACCGTCACCCATTCGGAGCTCAACTACGAAGGGTCGATCGCCATCGACGGGCTGCTGCTGGACGCCACCGGCATCCGCGAGTTCGAGCAGGTGCACATCTGGGACGTCACCAACGGCGCACGCTTCAGCACCTACGCGATCCGCGCCGACGAGGGCAGCGGCATCATCTCGCTCAACGGCGGCGCCGCGCGCCACGTGCAGGTCGGCGACCTGATCATCATCGCCGCCTTCGCCGGCATGAGCGAGGAGGAAGCCGCGCGCTTCCAGCCGACCCTGGTCTACGTGGACGGCAACAACACGATCACCCATACCAACCACAGCATCCCGAAGCAGGCCGCATGACACAGTCCAACGGTTTCGACGCACTGCATTCCCACGCCCAGCGCTTGCGCGGGGCGCGCCTTCCCGAATTGCTGGCCGCCGAGCCGGGCCGGGTCGACGACCTGGCGCTGCAGGTCGGACCGTTGTACTTCAACTTCGCGCGGCAGAAATACGACCGCGCCGCGCTCGACGCGTTGCTCGCGCTGGCGGCCGAGCACGACGTGGCCGGCGCATTCCAGCGCCTGTTCCGCGGCGAGACGGTCAACGTCACCGAAGGCCGCGCCGCGCTGCACACTGCCTTGCGCGGCGAACTCAGCGGCGCGCCGGTCGCGGCCGAAGCCAACGCCAGCGCGCGCGAGGTGCAGCAGCGCATGCGCGCGCTGATCGACGCATTGGCGCAGACCGAGGTCACCGACATCGTCAGCGTCGGCATCGGTGGTTCCGACCTGGGGCCGCGCCTGGTCGCCGACGCGCTGCGGCCGGTCGAGGGCGCGCGCTTCCGCGTGCATTTCGTCTCCAACGTCGACGGCGCGGCGATGCAGCGCACCCTGGCCACGCTGGATCCGGCACGCACCGCCGGCGTGCTGATCTCCAAGACCTTCGGTACCCAGGAAACCCTGCTCAACGGCCAGATCCTGCGCGACTGGCTCGGCGGCAGCGAGCGCCTGTACGCGGTCAGCGCCAATCCCGAACGCGCCGCCAAGGCCTTCGACATCGCCGCCAGCCGCGTGCTGCCGATGTGGGACTGGGTCGGGGGGCGCTACTCGCTGTGGTCGGCGGTCGGCTTCCCGATCGCGCTGGCGATCGGCGCCGACGGCTTCGAGCAATTGCTGACCGGTGCTACGCAGTTCGACGCCCACGCGCTGAACACGCCGTTGGAGCGCAACGTGGCGGTGCTGCATGCGCTGACCACGCTGTGGAACCGCAATGTGCTCGGCTATGCCACGCAGGCGGTGATGACCTACGACCAGCGCCTGGCGCTGCTGCCGGCCTACCTGCAGCAGTTGGTGATGGAGAGCCTGGGCAAGCGCGTGCGGCTGGACGGCAGCCCGGTGCAGGCCGATACCGTGCCGGTGTGGTGGGGCGGCGCCGGCACCGACGTGCAGCACAGCTTCTTCCAGGCGCTGCACCAGGGCACCAGCATCGTGCCGGCCGATTTCATCGGCTGCATCCACAACGACGATCCGTACACCGTCAACCACCAGGCGCTGCTGGCCAACCTGCTGGCGCAGACCGAGGCGCTGGCGAACGGGCAGGGCAGCGACGACCCGCACCGCGACTACCCGGGCGGCCGCCCGAGCACGCTGATCCTGCTCGACGCGCTGACCCCGCAGGCGCTGGGCGCGCTGATCGCGATGTACGAGCACAGCGTCTACGTGCAGTCGGTGATCTGGGGCATCAACGCCTTCGACCAGTTCGGCGTGGAACTGGGCAAGCAACTGGCCAGCCAACTGCTGCCGGCGCTGCAGGGGGAAACCACCGAGGTCGCCGATCCGGTGACGCGGGCGGTGCTGGCGCGGCTGCGCGGCTGAGGCCGCGGTCGCGAGACCGGTTGCGTGCGCCATGACGATCGCGTCGTGGCGCACGCGGCGGTGTCGTCGTGATGACGGGGATCGCAGGGACGTGGCATCGGTATCGTTCCGGCAGGAAGAGACGGATGCCTGAGGCTGGCATGCCGAAACCGCAAAACGACGGACGCGCCGATCCTGTTGGGGGCGCATGACGTGGCAATGCGATGGCTTCCGCTATTGCCGCGCGATGGCGACGTCTGTACCAGGGACGGGGATTCGGGAGGGTAGTAGGTAGGCCTGCGACATTGGAGTTGTCGCCAACGGCACCAGGGCTTGGCGTGCAACGAAGGTTCTTCAACCATGATTTGGCTAATCCCTTTCGTGAGGCTCCGTCGTCGTCTAACGAGGCAACCGCATGCAGGTGTTCACTGGAAGTCCTCACTCCCTGAGCCTCACTTGCCGAAGTGGCGACCACCCATCTGGGTGAGGATGCGAACTGCTCAATCAGTCAGGCGTGTCGGCGAGCGCAGCTGGCCGCTGCCGCTGGGCCGAACGCGCCGACCGCATTAAGCAAGGTTGGAGCGCCCATGGCGCAACCGGTGTGATCGCCGGCCGACGCGGTGGACATGCGCGAGGCGCACGATAGCGATCGAATGTGCCATGGTGGGCCTTCGAGGCGTGCAGTGCCGTTCTCGCCTTGCTGGAGAAGTGGCAGGCGCCTGACCGTATGACGGAGGACAGACGCGCGTCATTGCCTTAACAGCCGTGCATGTCGCGCATCTGCCTGACGGAGCCCGGCGGCGCATGGGCTGGCGGCATTCCTGCCGCCGCGGCAGCGGCCGCACCGGCGTAAGGGGATCAATCCGGGGTGCCGCGCACATCAGGATGCCGATCGGCATGGTGCGCTGCGGGTCCGCGTCTGGCGCAGGCAATCGCGATGGCGGCGCGAAACCGGCCATACGCGGGCGTCTTGGTGGTGGCGAACCGCTTTGGCCCCCCGCATCTGCGGCGTGAATGCCCGTGCACGTCATGCATACGGGAAGCTTACGGCGCGTCACGGTAAAATGAACGGACAGATAACACTTCAGCTTTGGAACGAAGATGCCCGACCACCCCGCGGAACCCGCTGATCGCCCGATCCAGATCAGCCACCTGGACTTCCCCGTGGTGGGCATCGGCGCGTCCGCTGGCGGTCTGGTTGCGGTCTCCACGCTGCTGGCGAACCTGCCGGCGGACAACGGCATGGCGTTCGTGGTGATCCTGCACCTGTCGCCCAAGCACGAGAGCAGCGCCGACCAGCTGCTGCAGCGCGCCACGCGCATGCCGGTGGTGCAGGTCACCCAGCCGCGCAAGATCGAGCGCAATCACGTCTATGTGATCTCGCCATCGGTCGATCTGCTGATGAACGACGGCAGCCTGATCGTGCAGGACGCTACGCGCCCACGCGGGCGCCATACCGCCATCGATACCTTCTTCCGCACCTTGTCGCAGGCGCATCGCGACCGTGCCATCGGAGTGGTGCTGTCGGGAACCGGCTCGGACGGATCCGTCGGCATCGCTGCGCTCAAGGAGTACGGCGGCGTCACGCTCGCGCAATTGCCGGACGACTGCGAGTACGAAGACATGCCGCGCAACGCGATCGCCAGCGGCTTCGTGGACTTCGTGCTGCCGGTTGCGGAGATGCCGCAGAAGCTGATGCAGCTGTGGCAGAACGCACGCCAGATCGTGTTGCCGGCGAAGGACGAGATCGATGAACCGACCATGGCCAGAAAGGTCCAGGCCAGCCGCAGCGACGAACAGGCGCTGCGCGACATCCTGGCGATGCTCAGTTCGCGGACGGGGCACGATTTCCACCACTACAAGCGGGCGACGGTGCTGCGCCGCATCGAACGGCGGCTGCAGGTCAACCTGCTCAAGGACATCGGCAGCTACCGCGACTTCCTGACCGCAAACGAGGCGGAGACCGGCGCGCTGCTGAGCGACATGCTGATCAGCGTGACCAATTTCTTCCGGGATCGCGAGGCGTTCGAGGCGCTGGAGCGCGATATCGTGCCGAATTTGATTGAGCGCGGCCGCGACAGCGGCTCGGTGCGGGTATGGACCCCGGGCTGTGCGACCGCCGAGGAGCCGTACTCGATCGCGATGCTGTTGTGCGACGAGGCCGCACGCACGGAGTCGCCGCCGCCGATTCAGGTGTTCGCCACCGACATCGACGAGCGCGCGCTGGCGCGTGCGCGCGCCGGGCTGTATCCGGATTCGATCGTGACCGATGTGCCGCCGGGGCGGCTGCGCGAATATTTCAGCCGCGAGCATCATCAGTACCGGGTCAAGAAGCATGTGCGCGACCGGGTGCTGTTCGCGCTGCACAACGTGCTGCGCGACCCGCCGTTCTCGCGGGTCGACCTGATCTGCTGCCGCAACCTGCTGATCTACCTGGACCGCGACATCCAGGCGCGGCTGCTGCAGGTGTTCCACTTCGCGCTCGCTCCGGGCGGCTACCTGTTCCTGGGCAGCTCCGAGTCGGCCGATGCGGCCTCGGCATTGTTCGAGCCGGTGGACAAGAAGAACCGGATCTTCCGCGCGCGCGCCCAGTCGCGCAACCTGTTGACGCCGAGCCTGCCGCTGCGCGCCGGGCCGCACGTCGGCGCGATCCCGGCAGCGACCACGCGGGTCCGCGGATTCTCCTTCGCCGAGGTCCACCAGCGCGTGCTCGAGCACTATGCGCCGCCCAGCGTGATCATCGATCAGGACTACACCATCGTGCACATGTCCAGCGAGGTCGGCCGCTTCATGAAGTTCGGCGGTGGCGAACCCAGCTACAACCTGCTGGCGGTCGTCGACCCGGCGCTGCGGCTGGAGCTGCGCAGCGCGCTGTTCCAGGCCGTGCATACCAAGCGCAGCGTGGAGGCGCGGCAGGTGCGGCTGGAGCGCAACGGCGTGCGCAGCTATCTGAACATGGTGGTGCGGCCGTTCCGCGATCCCGACGCCGACGCCAATTTCATGCTGGTGTTCTTCGACGAAGTGGACGACACGCTCAGCCCCAAGCAGGAGGCGGCAGACGCTCCGCCGGCGAAGGATGCGGTGCTGCTGCGGCTGGAGGAAGAACTGCAGGCCACGCGTGATCGGCTGCAGACCACGATCGAACAATCCGAGACGTCCACCGAGGAGCTGAAGGCGTCCAACGAGGAACTGCAGGCGATCAACGAGGAACTGCGCTCGGCCACCGAGGAACTGGAAACCAGCAAGGAAGAGCTGCAGTCGCTCAACGAGGAGTTGACGACGGTCAACTACGAGCTCAAGAGCAAGGTGGACGAAGCGGCGGAGATCAACGACGACCTGCGCAACTTCATCGCCTCCACCGAGATCGCTACGATCTTCGTCGATGCCGAATTGCGCATCAAGCGCTATACACCGCACGCCGAAGGCATCTTCAGCATCATCCCGGCCGACGTCGGCCGGCGTTTGCTGGACATCACCCACCGCCTGGATTACCCGGAGCTGGCTGGCGACGCGGAGGTTGCCTTCTCGTCGCTGCAGGTGCGCGAGCGCGAGGTGCGGGCGATCGACGGACGCACCTATATCGTCCGCGTGCTGCCGTACCGCACCCAGGAAAACCGCATCGACGGGGCGGTGTTGACCTTTGTCGACGTGACCAGCCTGCGCCGTGCCGAGCAGCAGGCGCGCGAGCTCGAGCCGTCGCCCGGGATGCTGGCCGGCACGGGCGGCCATCTGGGCGTGGTGGCGATCGATGCAGGCGGCATGATCCGCTGCTGGAGCGCCGGCGCGAGCGAGATCCTCGGCTACGCTGCCGACGACATGCTGGGCACACCATTCTCGCGCTTGTATCCGCGGCGCCGTCCCGGTACGCCCAATGGCGGAGCGAGCGATGCCGAGGACAGGATGCCGCGCACTGAGCGCCGTCCGCTGCTCTGCCGCGACGGCGCGACGGTCGAGCTGTTCGAGATGACGTTCCCGCTCGGCGTAGCCACGGCCGAATCGCTGAAGTTGCTGTGGCGCCCCGAGGCGGGGCGCTTGGCCCGCCTGCCGGCGTCGGCGGCGGATGCCGAGCTGCCCGGTGAACAGGAGTTGCGCGGGGATTTCTTGGCAGTGATGTCGCACGAGCTCAAGCACCCGCTGAACCTGATCAGCGTCAATATCGAACTGCTGTCGCGCGTGCCCGAACTGCGCGGTTCCAAGAAGGGCACCGGCATCATCGAAGTGGTCAAGCGCGCGATCCACGGGCAGGCCAAGATCATCGACGACCTGCTGGACCTGTCGCGCATCCGCACCGGCAAGTTGCACCTGAACATCACCGACCTGCCGCTGCTGCCACTGACCCGCAACATCGTCGAGGTGGCTGCCGCCGACAGCGCGGCGTCGGAGCTGGACCTGAGCGTGTCGAGCCAGGAAGAGGACCTGCTGGTGCGGGGCGATCCGCAGCGGGTGGAGCAGATCGTGTGGAATCTGGTATCCAATGCGATCAAGTTCACTCCGCCCGGTGGCCGCATCGCCGTGCGCATCTCCAGTGCCGGCGGCTACGGCCGGCTGGCGGTCGAGGACACCGGCCAGGGGATCAGCCCGGATTTCCTGCCGCGGGTGTTCGACATGTTCGGCCAGGCCGCAGCGCGGGTCGCGAGCAAGCAGACCGGGTTGGGCATCGGTCTGGCGCTGGTGCGACAGTTGGTGGACCAGCAGGGCGGCCGGGTGGAAGCGCTGTCGCAAGGCCTCGGTAGCGGCAGCACCTTCGTGGTGTGGCTGCCGCTGGCCAAACCGGTTGCCACCCCGGCGATGCCGGATCAGGAGATCGGGATCGCACCGTGCGCCGGCCTGCAGGTACTGGTGGTCGACGACAGCCGCGACACGGTCGAATCGCTGGCGGCACTGCTGGAGTTGGAAGGCGCAGAGGTCAGCGTGGCCACCACCGGCGCGGCGGCGCTGGAGATGGCCGCCGCTTCGCGTTTCGATATCGTGCTGTCGGACATCGGCATGCCCGACATGAACGGCCTGTCGCTGATCGGCCGCTTGCGCCAATTGCCGCACTACGCCGACGTGCCGGCGCTGGCGCTGTCCGGTTTCGGCGCGCAGGCGGACGTGGCGCGCGCGCTGGCGGCGGGCTTCACCGCGCACGTCAACAAGCCGGTGGCGATCGACGCGCTGCTCGCGGAGATCAGGCGGCAGACGCATTCGCGCCGCCGCAAGCTGCGCTAGGCATGTGCGCGACGCCGCCGCCTCGTGGCGTGCGGCGTGAGGCAAGCATGCGGCGTGCGCGCGCGTTGGTCGGGTCAGGCGCGCGTCGGCGTGGCGTGCCAGCCGATTCCACGTGCCGTGTTTGGCGCAACGCAGATCCACTTCCCGGGCTCCGTGGCGGCCGCCGGCTGCGCGGAGGAGTGCGCGCTGCGCACGAAACGAAGAACGGCGCGTGCCCTTGCGCGCGGCGTTCACGGCCTACGGCTATGCTCGGTCACTGGTGCGCCAGCGAGGGAAAAGACGATGAGCGAGCAAGAACTGATGCACGACATTCGGAACGAGGTCAACGCCATCTGCATGGCTGGGCGCCTGGCCAAGCGCGCGGCCGAGACGGGCCAGGATGCCTTGGTCCGCGATTGCCTGGAGAAGATCGACATCGCCTGCGAGAGGTGCGTGAAGCTGTTGGTGCCGGCCTCCAACGAGGGTTTCGAGGATGCGGCGCCCGCATCGGCCGAAGATCGGTAGTCAGGCGCGCCGCCTTTCTTGTTGCCGGACGATGGCATCGTTTGTTTGACGTGAAAAAGCGGCTTGGACTGCTGTCCGGCCTGGCATGCTGTCGAAATCCGCAGAATCCGTCAGCAGCGACGCACGTATACTCGATCGCCTCTAACCCAAACGCTGCATGGATGCTTGCCAGATGCGTTTTTCTTTGGTTGTCGGTTCGCTTGCCGTATTCCTGTCCGTTCTTTCCTGTACGCCGGTGTTGGCGGCGGAACCTGACATATTCGGCATCAAATTGGGAGCGCCGCTCGCGTTTCCCGTTTGCCAGATTTCCTTGCCACCGCCGCCTGCGCGCGCCAGCAACAAAGGCTTGGGGAGCAGGATGTTCAACAAGCTGACGGCGCCGCCGCCCGAGCCGGCAAAGGCCACGCTGCCCGCAACAGGTTTGTGCATAGCGCCCGGCACGACGCGCATGGCGGTGGGCGACACCGAGTTCGGGCCAGGCGAATATGGTTACCTGGTCTTCGCCAAGGCTGAGTTCCCGGCGTGGATCGCGCCGATCGGCCTGTCGATCGGTGCGGGCGCGGGCGATGCGTTTTCCTTGGAAGGTACGGGCGGCCTGTTCTTGTTGCGCAATGGGCGGGTGATCGCCTTGCGCTTCAATACGACCGGGTTTGAGGCGCAGCAACGCGTGATGGAACTGCTCAGGCGCAAATTCGGTCCGCCGACTTCGCAAAAAGCCATTGCTTGGAACAACGACCTGGGTGGCAGCCGCGAATCGATTTCCGCGCAATGGCGCAAGCCCGATTTTTTTGCGGATTATTCTTCGGTCGTGCAGGCACCAGGTCTGCAAGCGCAAGGGCTATCCGGTGGGACAGGGTTTCTCAGCGTCGGTAACGACCTGGGTTGGCAAACGTTCAACCCAACGAGCAAGGAAGCGGAGTTCTAGCCTGCTGAGCGGGCCGGCGATCAGCTGCGGCCGCCGTCACGCACAAGGCTAGGCTGCAAGCGGGAGGTATGTGGTTCGATCCGGCCGAAGTCGTCGAGTGCTGCGTCAGGTCTTGGGACCTGTCCGCGAGCCATTGAGCGGCAACGTCGGGAATGCCGGACAGCCGTCCTCGGCCGGCAGTGCCGTGTTCCTCGCGTTCGGCGCGACCACCCATCGGGATGTGCCGCAGGCCTTGCGCGCGGGTTTCTCGTGAGGCCTCAGTGCCGTTGGGAGAGAAGGTACATGTGCCCGGGTTTGCGCAACGCAGAGTCCTTGTCATGCTGTGCTGCAGCAATTCTGCCGGGCGGGATGGGCGCGAGTGACGACCCACAGGCGGCCTGGCGCGGAAGCTGTCGCTCAGAAGGTATTCCGTCGCTATAGCGCAATCCGATATGCCAGTGCGCGCATGGCATATCCCCGCTGTCGGTTGACACCGTTCACCGATTGCGAAAGCGTAGGCGCCTGATCGCGTGCCGGACCGCTCCGGCCGTGGCGCGGCGGACGCCGCACTCATCGTTCCTGGGAGGGAAGACCTTGCAAAGACAGTCCGCTGGCGTGTCTGCGCCGATTCGCAATGCGCTGGCTACCGCCGCCGCGCTGGGCCTGCTGGCGCTGGCCGCGGCCGGCCCCGGCCAATCGGCTCCAGCCGCCGCCGCTGCCGCGCCGTCGATCCATCCGCAGCAATGGCCGTCGCCGGCCTGGCCGCTGGCCGAGGATCCGGCGCTGGAGGCGCGCATCACCAAGCTGATGGCTCAGATGACGGTGGAGCAAAAGGTCGGGCAGACCGTGCAGGGCGACATCGCCAGCATGACCCCGGACGACGTGCGCAAGTACCACATCGGCTCGGTGCTGGCCGGCGGCAACTCCGATCCGGGCGGCAAGTACGACGCCAGCCCGGCGGAATGGCTGAAACTGGCCGACGCTTACTACGAAGCCTCGATGGAGAAGGGCAAGGCCGGACCGGCGATCCCGATCATCTTCGGCATCGACGCGGTGCACGGGCAGAGCAACATCGTCGGCGCCACGCTGTTCCCGCACAACATCGGCCTGGGTGCCACCCGCGACCCGGAGCTGATGCGCAAGATCGGCGCGGTGACCGCCGCCGAGACCCGCACCACCGGCATGGAGTGGACCTTCGCGCCGACCGTGGCGGTGCCGCAGGACGACCGCTGGGGCCGCACCTACGAGGGCTATTCCGAATCGCCCGAGGTGGTCGCCAGCTTCGCCGGCAAGGTGGTCGAAGGGCTGCAGGGCGTGCCCGGGCAGCCCGGTTTCCTCGACGGCTCGCACGTGATCGCCTCGGTCAAGCATTTCCTCGGCGACGGCGGCACCACCGACGGCAAGGATCAGGGCGACACGCGCGTCACCGAGCAGCAATTGCGCGACATCCACGGCGCCGGCTATCCACCGGCGATCGCCGCCGGCGCGCAGACGGTGATGGCCTCGTTCAACAGCTTCAACGGGGTCAAGATGCACGGCAACACGCCGATGCTGACCGACGTGCTGAAAGGGCAGATGCATTTCGGCGGTTTCGTTGTCGGCGATTGGAACGGCCATGCGCAGGTGCCCGGTTGCAGCAAGGACAATTGCCCGGCGTCGTTCGTCGCCGGCGTGGACATGCTGATGGCGCCGGACAGCTGGAAGGGCGTGTACGAGAACGCGGTGAGGGCGGTCAAGTCGGGCGAGATCCCGATGGCGCGGCTGGACGACGCGGTGCGGCGCATCCTGCGGGTGAAGCTGCGGCTGGGCCTGTTCGAGGCCGGCAAACCGTCGCAGCGCCCGCTCGGCGGCAAGTTCGAACTGCTCGGCGCGCCCGAGCACCGCGCGGTGGCGCGGCAGGCGGTGCGCGAGTCGCTGGTGCTGCTGAAGAACCAGAAGCAGCTGTTGCCGCTGAAGCCGCAGCTCAAGCTGCTGGTCGCCGGCGACGGCGCCAACGACATGGGCAAGCAGTCCGGCGGCTGGACGCTGAACTGGCAGGGCACCGGCACCAAGCGCGCCGACTACCCGAACGGCAACACGATCTGGGAAGGCCTGCAGCAACAGGTCAAGGCCGCCGGCGGCAGCGCCGAGCTGGCGACCGACGGCAAGTACCAGGCCAAGCCGGACGTGGCGGTGGTGGTGTTCGGCGAGAACCCCTACGCCGAATTCCAGGGCGACATCGCCACGCTGCTGTACAAGCCCGGCGACGACAGCGACCTGCAGCTGATCAAGAAGCTCAAGGCCGACGGCATTCCGGTGGTGGCGGTGTTCCTGAGCGGGCGTCCGCTGTGGGTGAACCGCGAGATCAATGCCGCCGATGCGTTCGTCGCCGCATGGCTGCCGGGTTCGGAAGGCGGCGGCGTCGCCGACGTGCTGCTGCGCAAGCCCGATGGCGGCATCCAGTACGACTTCCACGGCAAGCTCAGCTTCTTCTGGCCGCGCACCGCGACCCAGTACGCCAACAACGTCGGCCAGAAGAACTACAACCCGCAGTTCGCGTTCGGCTATGGCCTGCGCTACGCCGACAAGGGCGATCTGACCCGCCTGTCGGAAGTCTCCGGCGTGTCCGGCGCGCAGGCGGTAGGCGGGGTGTATTTCGACCGCGGCAAGCCGGCGCCGGGCATCAACCTGATCCTGCAGGGCGCCAGCCAGGCCAATCTGCCGGCGGCGACGATGCCGGCGGCGCTGGCCGACGGATCGCTGAAGGTCACCGCGATCGACCACAAGGCGCAGGAAGACGCGCGCCGCTTCGCGTGGTCGGGCAAGGGCAAGGCCGGCATGGCGCTGGTACTGCCCAAGCCGCTGGACGTCTCGCGCGAGAGCAATGGCGACGTGCAGTTGATCCTGACCTTGAAGGTGGATGCGGCGCCGAGCGCCGGCGCGCGCATCGGCGTGGCCTGTGGCAACGGCTGCGCGGCCCAGGTCGATCTGGGCAAGGCGCTGGCGGCGCTGCCCAAGGGCGAGTGGCGCACGCTGGGCGTGCCGTTGAAGTGCTTCAGCGTCGCCGGCGCCGACGTCTCCAGGCTGGAGCGGCTGCCGGCGATCGAGAGCGACGGCACGCTGGACCTGGCGCTGTCGCGGATCGCGCTGGGCGCCAGCAACGACGCGCAGAGCGTGGTCGACTGCCCGGTGCGCTGATGCGCGCCTGACGGGACCGCAGCGGCGCCGTCGGCGGCTGGCGCCGGCTGCGCCGATACGGATGCAAGCGGGGCAGGGCGGCCGCCAGGACTGCGGCGAAGACGGATAGTGCAGCGCTGCGCCAACCGCTCGCGGCGCGGCCGCCGATGCGGCAGCGGATGCAGGAACGACAACTGGCGACGGGACGCGCCGCGGCAAACGTTCCGCGCGGCGACCGATGCGCGACCAAGCGACGGCAGCGGCCGCTCGCGTTCGCGCTCGGCCATGCAAAGACAACGCCCGTCCTGTGCGGATGGGTGCATCGATACACAGGCGAAAGGGCCTCGGCCCGTGGGAGAAGTGCAGTGGGTCTGGCGACGTTGGATATTGCGATCGTATTGGTCTACCTGGCGGGCATCTTCGTGCTCGCACAGTGGGTATCGCGGGAGAAGGCCGGGCACAGCAAAAGCGCCGAGGATTACTTCCTGGCCGGCAAGACCCTGCCGTGGTGGGCGATCGGCGCTTCGCTGATCGCGGCCAACATCTCCGCCGAGCAGATCATCGGCATGGCCGGTTCCGGCTATGCGATCGGCCTGGCGATCGCGTCCTACGAATGGATGGCGGCGCTGACCCTGCTGATCGTCGGCAAGTTCTTCCTGCCGATCTTCCTGCGCAACGGCATCTACACCATGCCGCAGTTCCTGGAGCAGCGTTACGGCAAGTGGATCCGCACCTTGATGGCGGTGTTCTGGCTGCTGCTGTACGTGTTCGTCAACCTGACCTCGATCCTGTGGCTGGGTTCGATCGCGGTGAGTCAGGTCACCGGCATGGACCAGACCCTGGCGCTGGCGCTGATCGGCGTGTTCGCGCTGGTCTACCAGCTGTACGGCGGGCTCAAGGCGGTGGCGCTGACCGACATCGTGCAGGTCACCTTGCTGGTGCTGGGCGGGCTGCTGGTGGCCGGGCTGACCCTGTCGCGCATCGGCGACGGCGCCGGCGTGCTGGCCGGCTTCAAGCACCTGTGGAATGCGCATCCGGAACACTTCCACATGATCCTGACCAAGGACAACCCGTTCTACAAGGACCTGCCGGGCCTGAGCGTGCTGCTGGGCGGGCTGTGGGTGATGAACATCAGCTACTGGGGCTTCAACCAGTACATCATCCAGCGCGCGCTGGCCGCCAAGGACATCGGCGAGGCGCAGAAGGGCATCGTGTTCGCCGCGTTCCTGAAGCTGCTGATGCCGCTGGTGATCGTGGTGCCGGGCATCGCCGCGGTGGTGCTGGCGCCGGACCTGGCCAAGCCCGACCAGGCCTATCCGACCATGATGCAGCTGCTGCCCAGCGGCATCCTCGGCCTGGTGTTCGCGGCGCTGGTGGCGGCGATCGTGGCGTCGCTGGCGTCGAAGATCAATTCGGTGGCGACCATCTTCACCCTGGACTTCTACGCCAAGTTCCGCCCGCAGACCGAACAGAAGCGGCTGGTGCGGGTGGGCCGCATCGCCGCGGTGACGGCGGTGCTGGTCGGCGTGCTCACCGCGCGGCCGCTGCTCGGCAACTTCGACCAGGGTTTCCAGTTCATCCAGGAATTCACCGGCTTCTTCACCCCGGGCGTTGTGGTGATCTTCATGCTCGGCCTGTTCTGGAAGCGCGCCAACGAAGCCGGTGCGCTGACCGCGGCGATCGGGTCGGTGGTGCTGTCGTTCGCGCTCAAGGTCGCCTGGCCGGAACTGCCGTTCATGGACCGCATCGGCGTGGTGTTCGTGGCGGCGCTGGTGCTGGCAGTGGTGGTGTCGCTGCTGACCCCGGCCAGGCAGGCGCGCGACCTGATCCGCACCGACGACGTCGGCTACGCCACCACGCTCGGCTTCAAGATCGGGGCGGTGGTCGTGGTCGCGATCCTGATCGCGCTGTACACGGTGTTCTGGTGAGCGCGGCCTGAGCATTGCCGCGGCGGCCGCGTGGTGTGGCCGCCGCCGCAGGCTCAGCCGCGGCGCGGGCTCAGTCGTCGCGCCATGGCGTTTCCAGCCACGCGTCCAGCGCCGCCGCCGGCATCGGCCGCGCGATCCAGTAGCCCTGGCCTTCGTCGCAGCCCCAGTCGCGCAGCATCTCGTAGATCTGCTCGGTCTCGATGCCTTCGGCCACCACCTGCTGGCCGAAGTCGTGGCCGAGCCGGATCATCGACGGCACGATCATGCAGTCCTTGTGGCTGCCCGGCAGCGAGCGGATGAACGACTGGTCGATCTTCAGCGCGCTGGCGGGGATGCGCTTGAGGTAGCTGAGGTTGCTGTAGCCGCTGCCGAAGTCGTCGATGGCGATCTTCACGCCCAGCGTGCTGATCTCCTGCAGTTGTTCGGCCGCGCGCTGCGGATGCCGGATCATCGCGCTCTCGGTGAATTCGATTTCGAGGCGGCCCGGTTCCAGCGCATGCCGCGCCAGCAACTCGCGCAGCGTGGCGATGAAGTCGGCCTGTTCCAGATCCACCGCCGAGATGTTCAGCGAGACGCTGAAGCGATGGCCCTGCCGCTGCCACAGCGCGGCCTGGGCGATGCCGGCCTGCAGCACCCAGGCGGTGACCCGGCTCATCAGCGCGGTCTTTTCCGCCAACGGGATGAATTCGTTGGGGGCCACGTTGCCGAGCAGCGGATGCTGCCAGCGCAGCAGCGCCTCCACGCCGACGCATTCGCCGCTGTGCAGGCTGACCCGCGGCTGGTAGTGCAGACTCAATTGGTCGCGTGCGCCCAGCGCCTCCGGCAACGCGGCCAGGATGCGGAACGCGTTGCGTTGGGTGGCGTCATGGCCGCGTTCGTACAGGCTCCAGGGCAGGCCGCGCTGGCGCGCCATGTCCACGGCGGTGGTCAGCGAGCGCAGCGTGTGGTTGGCGCTCAACGCGCCGTCCAGGCGCACCGCGCCGAGCGACGGGGTCGCGGCGTGCGGAATGCCCTGGTGGTCGATCGCCTCGGCGAAGGCGCTGCACACGCGTTCGCAGCACTGCGCCAGCTGCGCCGGGTCGTTGCCCTCCACCACGAAGGCGAAACTGGTGGTGTCGATTCGGTACGCCGGCAGTCCGTCCAGCGCTTTGAGCAATCGGTCGCGCGTGGCCAGCAGGTAGCCTTCGGCATATTCCCAGCCCAATGCCTTGACCATGTCGCGGAAATACTCGGTGCCGCAGACATCGACCGCCACGCCGGTGTGGTGCTGGTCCGCGTTCTGCAACGACAGCCACATGGTCAGGTCTTCGTTGAAGCGGCTACGGTTGGGCAGGCCGGTCAGCGCATCGACGTAGCCGGTGTTGCGCAGGGTCTCGATCCGCAGCAACAGCAGGTCGCGCAGCTCCTGCAGGGTCTCGCGCGATTGCGCATCGAATGCATGGCGCGGTTCGGGGTCGATCACGCACAGCGTGCCCAGGCCGGTGCCGTCGGCCAGTATCAATGGCGCGCCGGCGTAGAAGCGGATGAACGGCGGCCCGGTGACCAGCGGGTTGTCGCGAAAGCGCGGATCCTGCCGCGCGTCGGCCACCACCAGCAGCTCGGGGCTGTGGATCGCGTGCGCGCAGAAGGCCTGGCTGCGCGGCGTCTGCGGCGCGTCCAGGCCGACCCGGGACTTGAACCACTGGCGCTGTTCGTCGATCAGCGAGACCAGGGCGATTGGCGCATGCAGCGTGCGCGAGGCCAGCTGGGTGATCAGGTCGAAGACGCGGTCGGCCGGGGTGTCGAGCAGGCATAGCTGGCGCAGGGTGGCCAGCCTCTTCGTTTCGTCGGGCAACAGCGGGGGAGCTGAGGAATGCATGCCAGGTTAGCGGCGCGCCGCCGCAGCACTTGAGTCGCTCGACGGCGGAACACGACCGTCGAACAGCCGCGGGTCGGAAAGGTGGGCGGCGCGTGAACGCCGGCCCGGCATGGCGGCATCGCCGTTGCCGCCACGCGCTCAGCGTTGCGGCTCGCGTTGCGGACTGGGCCGCTTGGCCAACTTGCGCTGCAGCGAGCGGCGATGCATGCCGAGCAGGCGCGCGGCCGCCGACACGTTGCCGCCGGTTTCGTGCATGGCCTGCTGGATGTGCTCCCACTGCAGCCGGCTCAGCGGGGTCATCGCGTCCGGCGGGTCGATGGCATCGTCGTCCTCGGCGCTGTCCGCCTCCAGGCTCAACGCGCGCAGGATCATCTGCACCGTGGCCGGCTTGGGCAGGTAATCGTCGGCGCCGAGCTTGATCGCCTCCACCGCGGTGGCGATGCTGGCGTAGCCGGTGACCAACAGGATGCGCATGTCGGCGCGGATCGCGCGCAGCGGCTGGATCAGCGACAGGCCGGATTCGTCGCCGAGTTTGAGGTCGATCAGCGCATAGGCCGGTGGCGTCGCCGCCGCCAGGGCCAGCGCCGCGGCGCCGCTGTCGGCGGTCAGCGTTTCCAGCCCGCGGCGGGCGAGGGTGCGTTGCAGGGTGCGCAGGTACAGCGGGTCGTCGTCGACCAGCAGGCCCAGCGGGGCGTCGATGCTCATGCGGGCGTCTCCAGGGCGAGCAGCGGCAGGCGAAACCCGACCCGCGCGCCGTGGTCCGGCGCCGGTTGGGTCCACAGTTCGCCGCCCAGGCGTTCGATGGTGGCATGCGACAGCGCCAGGCCCACGCCCATGCTGTCGGGCTTGCCGCTGCGGAACAGGGTGGCCGGCAGCGCGACCTGGTTGGCGTCGAAGCCGCCGCCGTAGTCGCGGACCTCGCCGACCAGTTCGCTGCCGGTGACCCGCACGCTCAGGTCCACCTGCGGATGGCCGGCGCGTTCGCCGGCATCGGCGGCGTTGTTCAGCAGCACCTGCAACAGGTGGCCGATCGCGCTTTCCAGGCGCAGCTGCAGCGGCGCGTCGTCGTTGCGGCGCAGTTGCACGGTCGGGCGCACCAATTGCCACTGGTGCAGCACATGCGCCAGCGACACCGTGCCGCCGCCGGGACGCTGCGCCGGCGCGGCCAGCGCCAGCACCCGTTCGCGGCACTGCACCAGCAGTTCGCGCAGGGTTTCCAGGTCCTCGCGCAGTTCCGGCTGATCGCTCTGCTCGACGATGTCGTCGGTGAGCAGGGTCATCGTCGCCAGCGGCGTGTTCAGCTCGTGCGCGACCGAAGCGGCATGGGTGGCCAGGGCGACGATGCCTTCGTTGCGGGTGAAGCGCTCGCGCAGCAGCGCCAGCTCGCGCTCGCGTTCGCGCAGCGACAGCGCCAGGCGGGTGGAGAACACCAGCACCACGATGGTGGACAGCAGGAAGTTGGCGGCCATGCCCCAGCGCTGCAGATCCAGCGCCTGGTGCGGTCCGCGCGGCAGCGGCAGGCCGAACAGGGCGCTGACCGCATAGCCGGCCACGCAGGCCGCCGCCACCGCCAGCGCCCAGCGCAGCGGCAGGGCCAGCGCGGCCAGCGCGATCAGCACCAGGAACAGCGAGCCGAAGGCGTTGCCGATGCCGCCGCTCCAGCCGACCATCCAGGTGAGGACGGTCACGTCGACCAGGATATGGCCGAAGGCGGTGGCCGGCGCGGCGGTGTCGGCATGGCGCAGCCGCAGCTGCGCATACAGGTTGAACAGGGTCAGCGCGGCCACGCCGGACCACAACGGCACCTGCGGCAGCGGCAGCCGCATCGCCCAGGTCGCGACCAGGATCGTCGCTGCCTGCCCGGCGGTGGCCAGCCAGCGCAGGCTGCACAGGGTGCGCAGGAACGAGGCATCGGTGGAGGTCATGGCGCGCATCGTATGCGCTGGCGCGCACGGCTGTCTGCGACAAACCGTCGCAGTCCCCGCTGCCAGGGTGGGGCACGGACCCCCGCGCGCGCTAAAATGCGCCCATGTACGACGCCGTCAGCCGACCCACCCCCCCCAGCGACGCCGCGCCCTGGGCGCGCCGTTCCACCCAGCCGGTCCGCGTCGGAGGCATCGTCATGGGCGGCGGCAAGCCGATCGTGGTGCAGTCGATGACCAACACCGACACCGCCGACGTGGCCTCCTCGGTCAAGCAGGTGGCCGAGTTGTGGCGCGCCGGCTCGGAACTGGTGCGGCTGACCGTCAACAACGCCGAATCGGCCGCGGCGATCCCGCGCATCGTCGACAAGCTGCGGATGATGGGCATCGAGGTGCCGCTGATCGGCGACTTCCACTACAACGGGCACCAGTTGCTGGCTGCCGAACCGGCCTGCGCCGAGGCGCTTGCCAAGTACCGGATCAACCCTGGCAACGTCGGTTTCGGCAAGAAGAAGGACACCCAGTTCGCGCAGCTGATCGAGTTCGCGCTGAAGTACGACAAGCCGGTGCGCATCGGCGCCAACTGGGGCTCGCTGGACCAGGCCCTGGCGGCGCAACTGATGGACGAGAATTCGCGCCGCGACACGCCGTGGGACGCCGGCCGCGTGCTGCGCGAGGCGTTGATCCGCTCGGCGCTGGATTCGGCCGAGCGCGCGGTGGAACTGGGCCTGGGCCGCGACCGCATCGTGCTCAGCTGCAAGGTCAGCGGCGTGCAGGAACTGATCGCGGTGTACCGCGACCTGGCGCAGCGCTCGGATTTCGCGCTGCACCTGGGCCTGACCGAGGCCGGCATCGGCAGCAAGGGCATCGTCGCCTCCAGCGCGGCGCTGGCGGTGCTGATGCAGGAAGGTATCGGCGACACCATCCGCATCTCGCTGACCCCCGAGCCGGGGCAGTCGCGCACGCAGGAGGTGATCGTCGCCCAGGAATTGCTGCAGACCACCGGCCAGCGCGCCTTCACCCCGCTGGTCACTGCCTGCCCGGGCTGCGGCCGCACCACCTCCGAATTTTTCCAGGAGCTGGCCAAGGTGGTGCAGAACCACGTCCGCGCGAAGATGCCGGAGTGGAAGGTGAACCATCCTGGCGCCGAGAACATGACCCTGGCGGTGATGGGCTGCGTGGTCAACGGTCCGGGCGAATCGCGCCACGCCAACATCGGCATCTCCTTGCCGGGCACCGGCGAGGCGCCGTCGGCGCCGGTGTTCGTCGATGGCGAAAAGACCGTCACTCTGCGCGGCGAGAACATCGCCCACGAGTTCGTCGCGCTGATCGACGACTACGTCGCAACCAAGTATGTCCGCCGCGCCGGGTGAAGCCCCGGCCGAGCGCGCCGCCGGCGTGCGCCACTGGCTGCGCCGCAACGCCTGGCGCATCGGTCTGCTGTTCGCCGGCGTGTTGCTGCCGATGGGCGTGTTCGTGGCGCTGGCCGACGAAGTCCACGAACTGGAAAACTTCTATTTCGACGAACCGCTGCTGTGGAGCATGCGTGCGTTGGCCTCGCCAGGCTGGGACCGGTTCTTCAGCGTCGTCACCGAGGCCGGCTACCAGTACGGGGTGATCCCGCTGGACACGCTGATCGTGCTGCTGTTGCTGGGCCTGCGGCGCTGGCGCGAGGCCATGTTCGCCGCGTTCTCCTTCGTCGGTTCGGCGCTGTTGAACCTGAGTGCCAAGCAGTTCTTCCAGCGCGACCGGCCCAGCCTGTGGGAGTCGATCGCGCCGGAACATACCTTCAGTTTCCCCAGCGGCCATGCGATGGGATCGATGACCCTGGCCTCGGTGCTGATCGCGCTGGCCTGGCGCACCCGCTGGCGCTGGCCGGTGCTGCTGCTGGCCAGCACGTTTGCGTTGCTGGTCGGCGTGTCGCGCATCTACCTCGGCGTGCATTACCCCTCCGACATTCTCGGCGGCTGGTGTGCGGCGCTGGTCTGGGTGCTGGGGCTATATCTGCTGATGTTCCGCGGCGAACGGCGCCCGCGTTGGCGGCGCCGGCGCGCGGCGGCCTGAGGGGAGTCACCAGCTCGAACTGGCGCCGCCGCCGCCGGAGCTGCCGCCGCCGGAAGACGAGGAATCGCTGGACGAGGACGACGAGCTCGACGATGCCGCTTCGCTGGCGTAGTACGCCTGTGTGTAGGCATATGTGCCGGCCCCGGTCTCGACGACGTGCCCTTTGCGGATCAGTGCCTTGCGCATGCGTTCCTGCTCCTGAAGAAAGGCGCGGTACCGTTCCGGCGAGCGGTAGCGGCGGCCCGACAGGGCGAGCATCAGGCACAGCGTCAACACTTCGGCGGCGATGCACAGCCAGAACGCCAACGCGAACAGGATCGACAGCACCAGCGCGAACACGCCCGGGTTGATGGTCAGGAATATCTTGATGAATGCCCCCGACGACGCGCGCTTGCGCTTGGAGGTGGCGATCTCCTCCGGCGCGTTGGCCAATTCCGGATGGCGCTGCAGCAGACGCGCGCGCAGGTGTTGCTGCCGGCGCGCCAGCAGTGGCGGCAGCAGCCAGATCAGCACGAACATGCCGGCCCAGGCGGCAACGCCACGTTTCCAGTCCGCCCGTCCGTCCTGCTCGGCAGCGGACGAGGCGCGCGACAGTTCCGCCAGGCTCTGCGGATCCTTGGCGGCCACGCGCGCCATGAAGCCGAAGGCATCGACGATGGCGCCGGCGGTGTCGCCCTCGCGCATCTTCGGCGCCAGATGATCGTCCAGCGCGCGGCGGGCGACCGCATCGGGCAGCACGCCTTCCAGGCCATAGCCGACCTCGAAGCGCGAGCGCCGGTCCTGCATCGCCAGGACCAGCAGCAGGCCGTTGTTGGCGTCCTTGCTGCCCAGTTGCCACTTCTGGAACGCCGCATCGGCCACCTGTTCGATGTCCTCGCCGTCGAGCGAGGGCACCACATAGACCGCGCCCCAGATGTTCTGTTCCTCGCGGATCTGCCGCAGCGCGTCGTTGACCTGTTGCCGCTGCGCGTCGCTCAACGCTCCGGCCGGATCGACGACGTTCGGCGTGTACTCGGGAATCGCGATGGCCAAGGCTGGCAGTGCCACGCACAGCAGCAGGGCGAGTGTTGCCAGGGAGAACAAGCGAAGCAGGCGCATGGTGATCTTTGCAATCGGGCGTACGCCCATTATGAAGTTTGCCGGAGACCCTTGGGACGCGTGTGGCCGACCGTGCCGGCGACGCATGCATGCCGCCTCGGCTAGGCCAGCCTATGCAGCGCCGCCGCGTGCGCATGCAACGCGGCGGTATCGAACAGCGGCAGTTGCGCGTCGCCGGCGCCGATCAGCAAGCCGATCTCGGTGCAGCCCAGGATCACCGCCTCGGCGCCTTGCGCCTGCAGCGCCGCGATCACGGCGCGGTAGCGCGCCCGCGAGGCGTCGCGGATCACGCCCTGGCACAGTTCGGTGTAGATGATGCGGTGCACGTCGTCGCGTTCCGGCGGTGCCGGTATCAGCACCTGGAAGCCTCGCCGCTGCAGCCGCGCGCGGTAGAAGTCCTGTTCCATGGTGAAGCGGGTGCCGAGCAGCCCGACCCGGGTCACCCCGGCCGCCTGCAACGCATCGGCGGTGGCATCGGCGATATGCAGCAGCGGCAGCGGCACTGCGGCGGTGATCGCATCGGCGACGCGGTGCATGGTGTTCGTGCACAGCACCAGGAAATCGGCGCCACCGGCCTGCAGCGCGTGCGCGGCCGCGGCCATCGCGGCGCCGGCCGCGTCCCAGTCGCCGGCCTGCTGCAGCTGTTCGATCTCGTGGAAGTCCACGCTGTACAGCAGCAGCTTGGCCGAATGCAGCCCGCCCAGCTGCGCGCGGACCGTCTCGTTGATGAGCCGGTAATAAGGCAGCGTGGATTCCCAGCTCATGCCGCCGATCAGGCCGATGTTCATCGCGTTGCGCATCCGGCTATCGCAGCGGAGGCTCGCATGGCCCGCCTGTTCGGCGTGTGAATCGGCTGGCGCGAGCCGCTCGCAGCGGCTTCTCCAGCACCGGAGCTGCGCTCAGGCGGCCCGCAGACGTGCACGTACGTCCGCCAAGGCGACGTGGATCTTTTCGGCGAACACCCCTTCTCCGTGATGCAGCATCACCAATCGCCCCAAGGCACGGGTCATCGCGACATAAAGCAATTTTGCCTCCAGCAGCATGTGTTCTTCGTCGCCGTTCTGGCGTTGGCCGATTTCGCATATGCCAGGAATGAACACCGTGTCGAACTCCAATCCCTTGCTTGAGTGCATTGTCATCACCTTGACCGAGGGCGCGCCTTCGAACAGGTTGCGCTTGGCGCTGTCCTCCGCCAGTACGACCGGTATGTGTTGCTTCAGCAGACGGTTGGCGATCAGCTTGGCCAACTGATTGCTCCGGCAAAGTACCGCGAAATCGTTGGCGACAGCGCCTTTTTCGATGGCCTCTGCGATTTGCAGGGCGATGCGTTCGGCCTCGTCCCAGATGTTCCGGCAACGCAGCAGTTCCGGCAGCGGGCCGCGACGGCCAGCGCTCTCCGGTGCGATGATAGGGACGTGGTCGTCGTCGGCATCGTGGCTTTCCAGCAGTTCGCGCGCGAACGCTTTCGCGGTCGCCAGCACTTCCAGAGAATTGCGGTAGTTCATGCGCAAGATGGTAGTGCGCCCCTGTGCCTGGATGCCGACGCTGGCGAAGGAGAACTTGCGTTTTCCGCCATTGTCGTAAAGCGCCTGCGCGTCGTCATAGAGCAGCAGCAGCGCATTGGTTTCCGGGTCGATCATCTGCACGACCAGCTGGAACCACTCAGGCTTGAAGTCGTGGCCTTCGTCGATCAGCACCGCCGCATACTGCGCGCGCGGAATCGCATTGGCGGCCACGCCGTCGATGACGCAGCGTACCAGCGCCTCTGCATAGGCGGCGGCGTTGCTTTGCGCGGTCGGGCTGCGGACGTGGAATGCCTCCAGTTGCTGTCGGCACCAGCCATGGAAATGCGCAACGACAATCCGCTCGCCCATATCCTTTGCGGCGATGAGTTGTTGCAGTCGTCCTGCCAGGGTCTTGTTGTAGCACAGCACAAGCACCGGTTTGGCGTAGCGTCGCGCAAGTTCCAGGCAGCGATAGCCAAGAATCATCGTCTTGCCGGAGCCGGCGACGCCGTGGATCACGCGATGGCCATCGCCCAGCGAGCGCGCCAGCTGTTCCTGCTGCAGATCCATGATCTTGATCAGGTCGGGAATCTCAGCCAGCAACGATGGCGGTTCGACGGTTCCTTCGAACATGCCGGTCTGCGTCGGAATTCGCAGCTCGGGAAACAGGTGCCAACGGAAACGATCGATCTGCGGAAGCGACAGGCGGCAAGGGAACGGCATCATAAACATGTCCCAGAGCCGTTTCTGGAAGCTCTCCGGGTCGACCGACTCCACCATTTCGTCGCGGCATATCACCGAGGCGGCTGGAATGAAATGTTCGAGTTGCGCGTGTTTGAACTGCAGGCGGGTGATGTTGGTCAGGATCACGCCCCAACCCCAGGGCATCATCAACTTGCCTGCGCGTTGGGTGCCTTCGGGATGGCGCAGCGCTGGGTCGCGTTGCAGAAGCTTGCACAGCTCCAGAGTGTATTCGCGCGCCTGGCGGACAGGATTGGCAGTGACATCGCGTCCGCGTTCGGTGTGCAGCACCACGCTGTCGCGACTTATCTCCACGATCGACTCGAGCTTCCAGTCCTTGACCTCCAGGACAAGAAAGCCCCGGCTTGGGTGCAGTACAACAAAGTCCGGATGCCGATACTGCGGACCCACCGGGACGTCGTACCAGCACAGATAGTCGTCTTCCAACTTGTCTGCCAGGCGTTGGGCGAAGCGGCGCTCGCCCGGCGTCATCCGCTGCGAGCACGACGCATAGCTGGGGATCAGCGCTGCCATGGTTTCTCCCTGAAACCGATGTCCTGGTTGGCCGAGCTTAGTGCAGCGGTTTCGTGTTCGGGTAAACAAATATCGGAGGTGCTTATTCGCCCGGCTTGGCCGCC
The DNA here is from genome assembly GCF_041245805.1 of Xanthomonas sp. DAR 34887. Lineage (NCBI taxonomy): Bacteria > Pseudomonadati > Pseudomonadota > Gammaproteobacteria > Lysobacterales > Lysobacteraceae > Xanthomonas > Xanthomonas tesorieronis. The sequence continues at coordinate 2,867,655 of NZ_CP162490.1, read as the reverse complement.
GCGGTCGCCGCGGCGCTGGCCGCGCGCCGCGCCAGCAGCGCTTCGCGGTGGGCGATGTAGGCGTTGGCGCCGAGGATGATCAGCGCGCCGAGCACGGTCCAGCCGTCGGGCGCCTCGCCGAACAGCCACCAGCCGAACATGGCCACGAACGGCAGTTGCACGAAGCTGATCGGGGTCAGCGCCGACACTTCGCCGATGCGCAGCGCGCGCGTCCACAGCAATTGCCCCAGCGTGCCGAACAGGCCGGTGGCGAGCAGCCACAGCCAATCGATGCCGTGCGGCCAGGTCCAGGCGAACAGAGCGGGCAGCAGCGACATCGGCACCCAGAACGCATAGGTGTAGAACACCACGGTGTTGGCCGCATCCACCCGCGCCAACTGCTTGATCTGGATCGCCACCAGCGCACTCGTCACCGCCGCCAGCAGCGCGATCAGGGTGCCGGCGCTGAACGTGGCCGCGCCGGGGCGCAGGATGATCAGCACGCCGGCGAAACCGCACAGCACCGCCATCCAGCGCCGCAGGCGCACGCGCTCGCCCAACCAGAACGCGGCGGCCAGGGTCACGAACAGCGGCGTGGAGTAGGACAGCGCGATCGCCTGCGACAGCGGCAGGTGGCCGATCGCCCAGAAGCCTGCCAGCATCGACACCAGGCCGATCGCGGTGCGCAGCAGGTAGCGCGGCAGCTGCGCGGTGCGCGGCAGCGGCTGGCCCGGGCGCAACAGCATCGGCAGCAGGAACAGCAGGCCGAACAGGTTGCGGAAGAAGGCGATTTCCACTGTCGCCAGGTGCGCGGAGGCCAGCCGGATCGCCACCACCATCAGTCCGAACGCCAGCGTGCTGGCCAGCATCAGCGCGGCCGCGCGCAACGATACCGGCTGCTTCACCAGTGCGCGCCGACGATGCGCGGTTCCGGCTCCAGGATCACGCCGAAGCGTTCCAGCACCGAGGCGGAAATGCGCCGCGCCAGCGCCAGCAGCTCGGCGCCGCTGGCCTGGCCGTGGTTGACCAGCACCAGCGCGTGCGCGGCAGAGACGCCGGCGTCGCCGTCGCGATGGCCCTTCCAGCCGCAGGCTTCGATCAACCATGCCGCCGACAGCTTGCGCTGGTTCTCGCCGTCGCCGGGAAATACCGGCAGCGCCGGGTAGGCGTGCTGCAGCGCCTGTGCCTGTTCGGCCGGCAGCAGCGGGTTCTTGAAGAAACTGCCGGCGTTGCCGAGCACATCCGGGTCGGGCAGCTTGCGGCGGCGGATGTTGATCACCGCCTGCGCCACGTCGGGCGCGCCCGGCGTGGCGATGCCGAGCGCCTCCAGTTCCTCGCCGATGCCGGCGTAGTCCAGGCGCAGCGCATGCAGTCGCGGCAGGTTGAATTCCACCGCGGCGATCAGGTAGCGGTCGGGCTGGCGCTTGAACAGGCTGTCGCGGTAGCCGAACTCGCAGGCGGCCGCATCCAGCCGCACGAAGCGCGCGTCAGCGCGGTCATAGGCCTCCACCACGTGCACGAACTCGCCGACCTGCGTGCCGTAGGCGCCGATGTTCTGGATCGGCGCGGCGCCGACCGTGCCCGGGATCAGCGCGAGGTTCTCCAGGCCCGACAGGCCTTGCGCCAGCGACCACATCACCAGTTCGTGCCAGCCGACGCCGGCGCCGGCGCGGACGATGGCGTAGTCGGCGCGGTGTTCGAGCGTGTCGATGCTGCGGTTGGCGAAGGTCAGCACCACGCCGGGCGCATCGCCGGCGAACAGCATGTTGCTGCCGCCGCCCAGCGGCAGCAGCGCCGCGCCGGCCAGCTGCGGCGCCAGCAGCGCGTCGGGCAGCGCCTCGGGGGCGAAGATCTGCAGCAGCCACGGCGCCTGCGCGGCGACATGGAAGGTGTTCAGCGCCTGCAGCGGCGCATTCGCGGTCAGCGACCAGGCGTTGCTCATAGCGCGGCGACCGCGCCGCGGCTGGGCGCTTCGCGGCGCCGGCGCATCGCCTCGACGCATTCGCCGATCAGCTCCGGGCCGCGGAACACCAGCCCGCTGTAGCATTGCACCAGCGCCGCGCCGGCGGCCATCTTCGCCACCGCATCGGCACCGGAGAGGATGCCGCCGACGCCGATCAGCGGGATCGCCTCGGGCAGGCGCGCGCGCAGCCGGCGCAGCACCAGGGTGGACTGGCCCAGCAGCGGGGCGCCGGACAGGCCGCCAGCCTCGGCGGAGAGCGGGTGCTGTTCCAGGCCGGGGCGGGCGATGGTGGTGTTGGTGGCGATGACGCCATCCACCTGCAGGTCCGACAGCACCCGCGCCGCCGCGTCGATGTCGCTGTCGCTCAAATCCGGCGCGACCTTGACCAGCATCGGCACGCGCTTGCCGTGGCGCGCGGCCAGCGCTTCCTGCGCTTCGCGCAACTGCGACACCAGCTGGCGCAGGGCCTGCTCTTCCTGCAGCTCGCGCAGGCCGGCGGTGTTCGGCGAGGAAATGTTGACGGTCACGTAGTCGGCCAGCGCATAGACCTTTTCCAGGCAATGCAGGTAGTCCGACGCGGCCTCCTCGTTGGGCGTGTCCTTGTTCTTGCCGATGTTGATGCCGAGCAGGCCGTGGCGGCGGCGCGCGCGTTCGACGTTGCGCACCAGCGCGTCCACGCCGAGGTTGTTGAAGCCCATGCGGTTGATCACCGCCTGCTCGCGCGGCAGGCGGAACATGCGCGGCTTCGGATTGCCTTGCTGCGGCCGCGGGGTGATGGTGCCGATCTCGACGAAGCCGAAGCCCAGCGCCAGCAGCGCGTCGATGTGCTCGCCGTTCTTGTCCAGGCCCGCGGCCAAGCCGACCGGGTTGGGGAACTCCAGGCCGAACGCACGCGTAGGCATCGGGGCGATCGCCCTGGCCAGCAGCGGATTGGTGCCGGTGCGGTAGGTCATCTCGATCGCGCGCAGGCCCAGCGTGTGGGCGCGCTCGGCGTCGAAGGCGAACAGGAACGGGCGGGCGAGGGAATACATGGGCAGCTCAGTTCAACGTGCCGGCGAAGGCACGGGTACGGTAGTGGACGTCGACCAGGCCATCGACCTGATGGCGGTCGAACAATGCGCGCAGCGCGTCCAGCATCGGGGCGTGGCGCGGATGCCCGGCCAGCGGCGCGTACGAGGAGGACAGCAGGCGCCCACGCAGGCCGTCGTAGTCCAGCTTCTGCACGTTGGGGAACTGCGCGGTGCCGCGCAGCCCGGCGCCGAACCAGCGCTGCATCGTCGCATCGTCGTGGTAGCGCTCGGCCACCGCGCTGTAGTCGGTGCCGTAGTCGAGCAGCAATTGCTCGTAGTCCTGCAGGAACGGCGTGCCGTCGAGCAGGCGCGAGTTCCAGTACACCAGCGCCAGCCCGCCAGGGCGCAGCACGCGCGCCCATTCGCGGCGGACCGCGTCCAGATCGAACCAGTGGAAGGCCTGCGCGGCGCTGATCAGATCGATGCTGGCGTCGGACAGGGTGGTGGCCTCGGCGCTGCCGTCGATCGCGGTGAAGCCGGGCATATCGCCCAGCAGCGCCTCGGCGGCGGCGCGCATCGCCGCGTTCGGCTCCACCGCCAGGGTCGGATGCCCGGCCTGCAGGAACATGCGGGTGGAAATGCCGGTGCCGGCGCCGATGTCGGCAACCTGCGCGGTGCGTGCCACGGCGAGTTCCCCATGCACCCAGTCCAGCAGCGCCGGCGGATAGTCGGGACGGTAGCGGACGTAGTCGGCGACGCGGTCGCTGAAGCGTTCGCGTGGAGCGGAGGCGGTCATCGGCTCAGGCCTGGGTGCTGGCGAACCAGGCCAGCCCACCGAAGAACAGCACGAACGCCAGCACCGACAGGATCGCGACGATCACCGCGGCCCAACCCAGGATCAGCCCGCCGACCGCCAGTCCGTCGCCCTGGAAGCGTTGCGGCTGGCGGCGGATCTCTGCGCGTGCCAGGTGCCCGGTGATGATCGCGCCCAGGCTGCCGAGGACCGGCATCAGCGTCCAGCCGAGGATGCCGGCGACCAGGCTGACCACGGCGAGGGAATTGGTTTCGCGTACGGCACTCATGTGCGGATCCTTCGTGAAGGGGGCAGCGGGTTCGCTCGCATGCACGGTGCCCGAATTATCCCAGAAGCGCGCATGCCGTGCGCCGTTCATCCGCGTACGCGGCCGTGGCGCAGTGCATGCGCCCATTCCGGCTGGCCGTTGCGCTCGGCCTGCAGCGCGGCGCTGCTGTGGTCGTAGTCGATCGCCAGCAGTTGCGCGTCCCAGCGGCCGTCGCGGTGTTCCAGAATTGCGTAACGCGCCTGCGGCGTGCCGGTTTCGACGCGGTAGGGCTGCGGATGCGCCTCGGCGTACGCGGGCAGGCCGACGCTGCCCGGATTGCACAGCAGTCGCCCGTCGTCCAGGCGCAGCGTGCGCGGCACATGGCTGTGCCCGCATAGCACCAGTGCCGCGGCCGGCGCGTCGCCGAGCCGCTCGCGCACGCGTTGTGCATCGGCGGCCTGCAACTGCGGCGGCTGCAGTTCGTCCAGCAGCCAGCACAGGTCGTCGTGCGGGGTGCCGTGGCACAGCAGTGCCTGCGGCAGCGACAGCGTCGGCGGCAAGCTGTCCAGCCAGTGCCGTTGTGCCGGTGTCAGTTGCGCATGCGCGTAGGCATCGCTGGCGCCCATCTCCGCGGGCGCCAGTTCGCGCAGCTGGCGCTCGTGGTTGCCGCGCACCGTGGGCAGCGCCAGCGGCATCAGCCGCGCGGCGGTTTCGCGCGGCCACAGCGGGCCGGAGACGATGTCGCCGAGGTTGACGATCCTGTCCACGCCGCGCCGCCCGATATCCGCAAGCACCGCCTCCAGCGCGGGCAGGTTGCCGTGGATGTCGGACAGGGCGGCGAGGCGCATCGCTTACAGGTCGAACTTGATGCCCTGCGCCAGCGGCAGCGAGTCGGAGTAGTTGATCGTGTTGGTCTGCCGGCGCATGTACACCTTCCACGCGTCCGAGCCGGATTCGCGGCCGCCGCCGGTGTCCTTCTCGCCGCCGAACGCGCCGCCGATCTCGGCGCCTGAGGTGCCGATGTTGACGTTGGCGATGCCGCAGTCGCTGCCGGCCGCGGACAGGAACTTCTCCGCCGCCTTCAGGTTCTGGGTGAAGATCGACGAGGACAGGCCCTGCGGCACGCCGTTCTGCATGTCGATGGCCTCGTCCAGGGTGCTGTACTTCATCACGTACAGGATCGGCGCGAAGGTCTCGTGCTGCACGACCTCGTCACTGTTTTTCAGGCCGGTGACGATCGCCGGCAGCACGAAGTTGCCGGGGCGGTCCAGCGCGGTGCCGCCGGTCTCGATGGTGCCGCCGGCGGCCTTGGCCTTGGCGATCGAGGCCAGGAACTGCTCGACCGCGCCGCGGCTGTTCAGCGGGCCCATCAGGTTGGCCGGGTCGGTGGGGTCGCCGATCTTGCCTTCGACCTGCTTGTAGGCCTTGAGCAGCGTCGCCAGTACGGTGTCGTAGATCGATTCGTGCACGATCAGTCGGCGCGTGGTGGTGCAGCGCTGGCCGGCGGTGCCGACCGCGCCGAACACGATGCCGGGAATCGCCAGCTTCAGGTCGGCGCTTTCGTCGAGGATGATCGCGTTGTTGCCGCCCAGCTCCAGCAGGCAGCGGCCCAGGCGCCGCGCGCACTTCTCGGCGACGTTGCGCCCGACCTGGGTCGAGCCGGTGAAGCTGATCAGCGCGATGCGCTTGTCCTCGACCAGCGTTTCCGCCAGTTCGGTGCCGGCGTCGTTGATCAGGAAGAAGATGTCCGGGAAGCCGGCGTCGCGCAGCGCGTCGTTGCAGATCTTCATCGACGCGATCGCGGTCAGCGGGGTCTTGTTGGACGGCTTCCACAGGCAGATGTCGCCGCAGATCGCCGCCAGGAAGGCGTTCCACGCCCACACCGCGACCGGGAAGTTGAAGGCGCTGATGATGCCGACCAGGCCCAGCGGCTGGTACTGCTCGTACATGCGGTGGCCGGGACGCTCGGAGTGCAGCGTATAGCCGTACAGCATGCGGCTCTGGCCGACCGCGAAATCGGCGATGTCGATCATCTCCTGCACTTCGCCGTCGCCTTCGGGCTTGCTCTTGCCCATTTCCAGCGCGACCAGCGACCCCAGCGCGTCCTTGTGCCTGCGCAGCGCATCACCACACAGCCGCACCGCCTCGCCGCGGCGCGGCGCCGGCGTGGTGCGCCACACCTTGAACGCGGCCTGTGCGCGGGCGACCACGGTCTCGTAGTCCTGCGCGGTGGTCGCCTGCACTTCGGCGATCACCTCGTTGCTGGACGGGTTCAGCGGCTGCAGCACCCCGGCGCCGGTGGCCGTGGACCACTCGCCGTTGCCGAGATAGGTGCCGGAATTGGACGCGGTCAGGCCGAGCGCCTTGAGCAGGTCAGCGGACATGGAATCTCCTGGGAATCGTTGCGACAGGGAAGGCGACCGCAGGCGGGGGACGCGGGACGCGATTAGTAGCCCGCAATTTTAGCAGACCGGGCGGGCACGGCCGCATCTGGCGCGCCGCGGCGGGCTTGGCAAGCGCAACGATCGTGCGACAATGCGCCGGCCAATGGCCCCGTAGCTCAGCTGGATAGAGCGGTCCCCTCCTAAGGGACAGGTCGTGCGTTCGAATCGCGCCGGGGTCACCATCGCAAGGGAGACGTGCGCAAGCGCGTGGAATCGCCAGGGCCGGCGGTGAACGCTGCCTTCGGCGCCGTGGCACGGCAATCGCGGTGCCGTCCTGCCCTAACGCCATCTACACCCACCGTCGACGCGGGCTGAGCGTGGCAGTCCGTAATCTGCCCACGTCCGTCGATGCAGGAACGGATGCCATGCGGCACCGGTTCTTGCATGGTTGGATGCGCAACGGCGGGCTTGCCCTGTCGCAGTTCGCGGTCGCCGATATCGGCCCGCGATGCCGCGTTGCAATGCGGCGCCGATTGCGCACCCACACCCCTGATGACGGGCTCCACCTCGTTCCGACCGTCGACGGCGGCCGTGTTCATCCACCCATGCGAACGCGAAGCAGGAGTCAAACCAATGAACAGCGCCTTGAAGTTTGTATTGATCGGTTCGATGGTGGCGGCCTTGGCCGCTTGCCATCGCGATGGCGACAAGAATGCGCAGGACCAGAACGCTGCGACACCGCCCGCGGCGGCCGATGGCAGCCCCGCGGGCGGCAGCAGTGCGCCTGTGACCAGCGGCGATGCCACCGGCACCTCGACCGGTGCCGATCCGGCAACCGCCCCGGCGACGCCGGCCACCCCGACCACCGATCCGCAATCGCCCACCACCAATCCACAGCAACAGCAGCAGCCGCCTGCGGACAACCAGCAGCATTATTGATGAGGGCGCCAGGCGCGCGGAAGACAGTTCCGCGCGCCTGGCGCAGCCGCCGATGGCGGGACGTGTGGTATCGATTGCTCCAGCACATGGAATTGCGTGGTCAATGACGAGCCGCGCCACTGAACACCGCGCAACCGCGCGTCGTTTTTGTCGTTGCAACCATGGGCCAGCAAAAATGGCGTTCTACAGTGCGGCGCATGAATCCCATACTCGCTGCGCTCGGCATGATGCTCCTGACAATGGTCGCGCTGATCGCGTCCGAACTGTCCAGGATCGTGGACAAGATCGTGAAGCGGTTGCGCGGTTCGGCGACACCACGGCGATCGACCTGGCAGCGTGGTAGCGCAGGCAACTTGACCAAGCCACCACGCAGATAAGCACTTGCGCGGTGCCGCCGGCGAAGCGTCTGCAACCCCGCGCCCGATAGTAACTTTTGCAACCGATCGATCCGGGTGCCAGCCGCATGCCGCCATCGGCAGACAGCGCTTGACAGCACCCCGGCGCATGATGTCCTCTTGCGCTCATGCCCAACGTTCTCGCCCTCGTCACCAGCTTCATGCCGCTCGCGCTTCGGCGCCCGGCCGCGTGCAGTGCGGGCATTACCACCGGTATTACCACCCACACCATTCGCCCGGTGCGGCCCGTCGTTTTCGCGTAACTGTCGAAACCCACGGCCCCGCACCCGGATCAGGATGCGGGGGAACCCGTCGGCCTGATGCGAGCGGGGCCTCCACTCCGAGGTCTCCCATGCCGTCCCCCGCCGTCGCTTCCGCTCCCGCCGCAGATCCCGCGCTCGCCGCGCGCACCGTCGTCCACAAGTTCGGCGGCACTTCGGTGGCCGATGCCGAACGCTATCGCCATGTCGCGCAGCTTCTGCTGGCGCGCCCGGAAACCCTGCAGATCACCGTGGTCTCGGCGATGAAGGGGGTGACCGATGCGCTGATCGGCCTGGCCGAACTGGCCGCCAGCGAGAACAGCGACTGGCGCGAGCGCTGGCACGAGACCCGCGCGCGGCACCGCGCCGCGGCGGTGTCGCTGCTCGGCGAGCACGCCGGGAGCACCGTGGAGTGGCTGGATGCGCGCTTCGACCATCTCGCCGAGATTCTCGGTGCACTGGCGGTGATCGGCGAGTTGCCGCGCGAGGTGCTGGACCGGGTGCAGGGCCTGGGCGAGGTGTATTCGGCGCAATTGCTCGGCGAGCATCTGCGCGCGCTGGGCGAGGATTGCGCGGTGCTGGACGCGCGCGAGGTGCTGGTGGTGGATCGCGGCGAACTGGGCGTGGACGTGGATTGGGAGGCCAGCGCAACGCGCCTGGCGGCGTGGCGCGAGCAGCATCCGCAGCAGCGCGTCGTGGTCACCGGCTTCGTCGCCCGCGACCGCGCCGGCCGCATCACCACGCTCGGCCGCAACGGCAGCGACTACTCCGGCGCGATCTTCGCCGCGTTGTTCGATGCCGACGAACTGCATATCTGGACCGACGTGGACGGCGTGCTGTCGGCCGACCCGCGGGTGGTGCCCGAAGCGGTGCAGCTGGAAACGCTGAGCTACGACGAGGCCTGTGAGCTGGCCTATTTCGGCGCCAAGGTGGTGCATCCGCAGACCATGTCGCCGGCGATCGAGCGCGGCCTGCCGATCATCATCCGCAACACCTTCCAGCCCGAACACCCGGGCACCCGCATCACCGCCAGCAGCGACAGCAGCGGCCCGATCAAGGGCCTGACCCTGAGCCCGGACCTGGCGGTGCTGAACCTGGAAGGCACCGGCCTGATCGGCGTGCCCGGCACTGCCGAGCGCGTGTTCGCCGCGCTGCGCAACGCGCGGGTGTCGGTGGTGATGATCTCGCAGGGGTCTTCGGAACATTCGATCTGCTGCGTGGTACGGCAGAACGAATGCGAACGCGCGCGCGATGCGCTGCTGTCGGCATTCGCGCACGAGTTGGTGGTCGGGCAGGTGCAGCGGGTGCAGCTGACCACCGGCATCAGCGTGCTGGCCGCGGTCGGCGACGGCATGGCTGGGCAGCCGGGCGTGGCGGCGCGCCTGTTCGAATCGCTGGGTCGCGCGCAGGTCAACATCCTGGCGATCGCGCAGGGGTCGTCGGAGCGCAACATCTCGGTGGCGATCGACAGCGCGCACGCGACCAAGGCGCTGCGCGCAGCGCATGCCGGGTTCTGGCTGTCGCCGCAGACCTTCTCGGTCGGGGTGATCGGCCCGGGCAACGTCGGCGCGGCGCTGCTCGATCAGCTGCGCGCGGCGCAGCCACAACTGCTGGCCAAGGCCAACCTCGACCTGCGCCTGCGCGCGATCGCCTCGCGCAGCGCGATGCGCCTGGAGCCGCGCGCGATCGGCGGCGACTGGCGGCAGGCCTTCGCCAGCGGCCAGCAGCCCACCGACCTGGATGCGTTCACCGCGCATCTGCTGTCGGCGCACCTGCCGCACGCGGTCATCATCGATTGCAGCGGCAGCGCCGACGTCGCCGACCGCTATGCCGACTGGCTCGCCGCCGGCATCCATGTGGTCACCCCGAACAAACAGGCCGGCGCCGGGCCGCTGGCGCGTTTCCATGCGATCCGCGCCGCCGCCGAGGGCAGCGGCGCGCGCTTCCGCTACGAGGCCACCGTCGGCGCCGGCCTGCCAGTGATCACCACGCTGCGCGATCTGGTCGATACCGGCGACGAGGTCACCGCGATAGAGGGCATCTTCTCCGGCACCCTGGCCTGGCTGTTCAACAAGTACGACGGCAGCGTGCCGTTCTCGCAGCTGGTCACCGATGCGCGTGGCATGGGCTATACCGAGCCGGACCCGCGCGACGACCTGTCCGGCACCGACGTGGCACGCAAGTTGGTGATCCTGGCACGCGAGGCCGGGCGCGAGCTGAGCCTGGAGGACGTGTCGGTGGAGAGCCTGGTGCCGGAAGCGCTGCGCCAGGCCAGCGTGGAGGACTTCATGGCGCGGCTGCACGAAGTGGATGCGGCGTTCGCCCAGCGCCTGCAGGCGGCCAAGGCGCGCGGCTGCGTATTGCGCTATGTGGCGCAGCTGGCGCCGGACCGCGCGCCCAGCGTCGGTCTGGTGGAATTGCCGGCCGAGCATGCCTTCGCCAACCTGCGCCTGACCGACAACGTGGTGCAGTTCACCACCCGCCGCTATTGCGACAATCCGCTGGTGGTGCAGGGGCCCGGCGCCGGTCCGGAAGTGACCGCGGCCGGCGTGTTCGCCGACCTGCTGCGGGTGGCGGCGGGCGAGGGCGCACGGCTGTGAGTCAGGCGCAGACCTCGCTAGAACCGCATTCCGCTGCCCGCGCCGCGACGCGCGAGGCGCGCGCCTTCGCGCCGGCCTCGGTAGCCAATGTGGCGGTGGGCTTCGATTTGCTCGGTTATGCGGTGGAGGGCGTTGGCGACACGGTCACCGTACGCCGCATCGATGCGCCGCAGGTGCGCATCGCCGCGATCCGTGGCACCACGGTGGCGCTGCCGCTGGAGGCCGCGCGCAATACCGCCGGTGCGGCGCTGATCGCGTTGCGCGAGGCGCTGGCGCTGCCGTTCGGTTTCGAACTCGAGATCGACAAGGGCATCCCGCTCAGCTCCGGCATGGGCGGTTCGGCGGCGTCGTGCGTGGCGGCGCTGGTGGCGGCCAATGCGCTGCTGGACGCGCCCTTGTCGCGCGAACAGCTGTATCTGTATGCGCTGGAGGGTGAGGCGGTGGCCAGCGGCAGCCGCCATGGCGACAACCTGGGCCCGATGCTGTTGGGCGGGCTGGTGCTGTCGACCTTGCAGCGGATGGTGCCGGTGCCGGTGCCGGCGGCCTGGCACAGCCTGCTGGTGCATCCGGATGCGGTCCTGGAGACGCGCCGTGCGCGCGAGGCACTGGCCGGCGATTACCGGCTCGGCGAGTTCGTGGCGCAGAGTTCGAATCTGGCGTTGGTGCTGGCGGGGTGTCATGCCGGCGACGAGGCGCTGGTGCGGGCGGGGCTGCGCGATGTGCTGATCGAGCCGCGGCGTGCGCCGCTGATCGTCGGCTTCGATGCGGCCAAGGACGCCGCGCTGGCGGCGGGCGCGATGGGCGCGAGCATTTCCGGCGCCGGCCCCAGCATCTTCGCGTGGTTCCCGACGCGCGCGGCAGCCGAGGCGGCCGCACCGGCGGTGCAGGCGGCGTTCGCGGCAGCCGGTTTCGACAGCCAGCACTGGGTATCGCCGCTGCAGTGTCCGGGCGCCCGATTGCTCTAGCGCCGCGTAGCCTTCCCGTTGCCGTTGCCGTTGCCGTTGCCGTTGCTGTTGCCGTTGCTGTTGCTGTTGTCGTTGCTGTTGCTTTCGCTGTTGCTGTTGTCTTTGCTGTTGCTTTTGCCGTACCGGGTTCCCTTCCGCAGCGGCGGCCATGGCGGGGAAAAACCCCGCAGGGGCGGCGCACATGGATGTGCGCCGTTCGCGGTAGGGGCAGGATGCCCCTTCCGCGAATCCCCGTCATGGACGCGGACCCGGAGCGCGCAGCGCGGAGGGCGCGTAGGCAGGGCGCGCTTTCTTTTGGTTACTTTTCTTTGCGCGAGCAAAGAAAAGTGACTCGCCGCAAGGCGAAAGCTTTGCTGTTGCTTGGGCTTTGGATGTCGGATGAGAAAAACTGTAGGAGCGGCTTCAGCCGCGACCACCAGGATGCAGGAAGCTGTCGCGGCTGAAGCCGCTCCTACAAAGAGCTTTGAAGCAAGAGCAAGAGCAACAGCTTCCGCTGACGCGGGTCACTTTTCTTTGCTTGTGCAAAGAAAAGTAACCAAAAGAAAGCACACCCGGGCGGCGCGCCCTCCGCGCTGCGCGCTCCGGGTCCGCAAGCAGAATGGGAATTTTCGGAAGGCACATCCATGTGCCTGCCGAAAACGACGCGCATCCTGCGCGTCGCCCCCTTCGGGGGTTGTACCCATCCTGCTTGCCGCGCCTCACGGGAGATCGAAGCAAGAAAAGCGATGGCCAAAGCAAGCGAGAGCAGAGCAAGCAAAAGCAAGAGCAACAACAAGAGCAACAACAAGAGCGACAAGAGCAACAACCAAGTAGTGCCACAGTTACGGACGACAGTGCGATCGAATTTCCCCTGCCGATGGAACCACCATGAACTTCATTTCCACCCGTAATGCCGCGCCCGCCGCCAGCCTCAGCCAGGCCATCGCCGCCGGCCTGGCGCCCGATGGCGGGTTGTACGTGCCCAAGCGCATGCCGCCGGCGCGCGAACTGCAGGCCGGTGCCAGCCTGGCCGAGACCGCCACGACGCTGCTGGCGCCGTTCTTCGACGGCGACGCGCTCGCTGCCGAGCTGCCTGCAATCTGCGCCGAAGCCTTCGATTTCGATGCGCCATTGCAGCCGCTGGCCACGCCCGGCGACCACGCGCTGGAGCTGTTCCATGGGCCGACCGCCGCGTTCAAGGACTTCGGCGCGCGCTTCCTCGCCGCCTGCCTGGCCCGGCTGCGCCGCGACGCCGCCACCCCGCTGACCATCCTCGTCGCCACCTCCGGCGATACTGGCGCCGCGGTCGCTGCGGCCTTCCATCGCCAGCCCGGCCTGCGCGTGGTGGTGCTGTATCCGGACGGGCGCGTGTCGCCGCGGCAGGCGCACCAGCTGGGCTGTTTCGGCGACAACATCCAGGCCTTGCGCGTGGCCGGCTCCTTCGACGACTGCCAGGCGCTGGTCAAGCAGGCCTTGAACGATGTCGAACTGCAGGCGCAGGCGCCGCTGAGCTCGGCCAACAGCATCAGCCTGGGACGGCTGCTGCCGCAGATGAGCTATTACGCGCACAGCGCGCTGGTGCATTACGCCGGGCGTGCGCAGGCGCTGAACCTGGTGGTGCCGACCGGCAACCTCGGCAATGCGCTGGCCGCGATCCTGGCGCGCGGGCTGGGCGTGCCGCTGGGCCGTATCGTTCTGGCGACCAATGCCAACCACGTACTGCCGGATTACTTCGCCGGTGCCGACTACGCGCCGCAGCCCAGCGTGGCCACCGTCGCCAATGCCATGGACGTCGGCGCGCCGAGCAATTTCGAGCGCCTGCGCTGGCTGTACCGCGGCGACGATGCCGCGTTGCGCGGGCAGTTCCAGTCCTATTCGGTGGACGATGCGCAGATCCGCCAGCTGATCGGCGAGCGCTTCCGCCGCTACGGCGAGGTGCATTGCCCGCATACCGCGACGGCCTTGCACGTGTTGCAGCAGATCCGTGCCGAGGGCGCCGAGGCCGATGCCGGCGATTGGGCGGTGGCGGCGACCGCGCATCCGGCCAAGTTCGAGGCGGTGGTCGAACCGTTGATCGGCCAGCCGGTGCCGGTGCCGCCCGCGTTGGCGGCCTTGCTGCAGCGGCCGGCGCACGCCGAGCCGATCGCGCCGGACTACGCGGTGTTGCGCGCGCGGCTGCTGGCCGGTTGACATCGACGGCCTGACCCGGCGGCGGCGCCGCGGTTCGGGCCGCCGCGCTGCCGCCTGCGTTGCGCGCGCACGGCGGCGTCGGACCCGAGGCGCAGGCTCAGTCCTGATCCTGCGGTTGCAGCCGCAACCAGGCGGCCTGCACCACGCTGCGTACCTGCAGCCAGTCCAGCCGCGAGCGCGGGTGGTCGCGCAGGAACACGTCGTGCAACTGCGGGGCCACGTCTTCGAAGCGCTGGCCGTGGTACTTCAAGTAGGCGTCGTAGGCCAGCTTCAGCGCCGGCTCGTAGTCGGTGAACGCGTGCCCGGGCTGATGGAACGGGGCCTGGGCGAAATGCGCCTTCCAGAAATCCAGTTCCTTTTCGCGATCCAGCACCACGCAGGCGCGTGAGTCGTGCAGCACATCGATGGCGACGAGCATGGTTGCCCTCCCAATGGTTCCCCCCTCCGGCACCGCGGCGGCGCCGCAGGTGTATCGCGGCGCAAGTCTATGCCTGGCCGCGTGACAGGGTATGGTCGGAGCCTGAAGCATTCACGGATCTGGCGACAGGCAGCGTCCGCGCCGGTTTTCCCGGTGCGGCCTGGCGGAGTGGAGCCCTCGGGTCGCAGCCAGCATCGCGGTTCGGAACCGGATCGCGGGTCGGCCGGGTTGTCCACAGCGCATGTGGAGCGTTGCCCCGAAAACTTGTGGATAAGTCGTTGCGGGCACGGTGGTGCAAGGCGTAGACACGGGCTGGCGAAAAAATCGCCGCCGCCGGTCGGCTCACTCGTCGTCGGACGCCAGCCGGTGCAATGCGGCGAAGTCGCGGATCTCGACCACGTGCAGCTGCGGCAGGGCGATCAGGCCTTGCTGGCGCAGCTTGGTGAAGGTGCGGCTGACCGTTTCCATGGTCAGGCCGAGATGGTCGGCGATGTCGCCGCGGCCCATCATCAAGGTCACCGTGTTGCCAGGATCGCCGCGGCTGGCGGTGCGCGCAGCCAGCTTCAGCAGGAAGTCGGCGAGCTTTTCCATCGGCTGCAGGCGCGCCAGCGCCAGCGCCGCGTCCTGCGCCGCGTCCAGTTCCAGGCAGGCGCGCTGCAACAGCTTGCGCTCCAGTTGCGGGTATTGCGTGCGCAGCTGCCGCATGTGCGCCACCGACACCCGGCACACGCGGCTGTCGGCAATCGCTTCGATGTCGTTGCGGTACTTCTCCGACTCGCTCAGGCCCACGTAGTCGCCCGGCAGCACGAAGCCGACCACCTGGCGGCGGCCGTCGGCCAGGGTGCGGACCAGACGCAGCGCGCCGGACGTGACGGTATAGACCGCTTGCCGCGCCTCGCCGGTGCGGACCAGGGTGGCGCCGGCGGCGTAGGAGAGCGAGGTGGTCACCCGTTCCAGCGCCTGCACCTCGTCGCAGGCCAGCGCCGAACAGATCGCCAGGTGGCGCACGGCGCAATGCATGCACTCGTGCGCGCTCGGATCGCGGGCCGCGGCGGGTTCGGCATAGGGCAGGGCGAAGCCGGGGACGGTCCGGTGCATGCGCTTGACTTGCGGAGTGGTCACGCCGTGATGATACGCCGATACGATCGCCGGCACCCCAGTACGGCTAGAATTGGCGTCTGTTTGCCCCCAAGACGCAGGAGTTTTGCACGTGATCAAGCCCCGTACGCCGCCCGGCATCATGGAATTGCTG
Organism: Xanthomonas sp. DAR 34887; assembly: GCF_041245805.1. Taxonomy (NCBI): domain Bacteria; kingdom Pseudomonadati; phylum Pseudomonadota; class Gammaproteobacteria; order Lysobacterales; family Lysobacteraceae; genus Xanthomonas; species Xanthomonas tesorieronis. The sequence continues at coordinate 2,852,260 of NZ_CP162490.1, read as the reverse complement.
CCGCGCGAGCAGATCGCGTTCCAGCGCATGCTGGACGTCATCCGCCGCAACTACGAGCGGTTCGGGTTCCTGCCGGTGGAGACGCCGGTGTTCGAACTGTCCGACGTGCTGCTGACCAAGTCGGGCGGGGAGACCGAGCGCCAGGTGTATTTCGTGCAGTCCACCGGCGCGCTGGCCAATGCCGAGGCCAGCGGCGAGGGCGGCTTGCCGGAGCTGGCGCTGCGCTTCGACCTGACCGTGCCGCTGGCGCGCTACGTGGCCGAGCACGAACACGAGCTGAGCTTCCCGTTCCGCCGCTACCAGATGCAGCGCGTGTACCGCGGCGAGCGCGCCCAGCGCGGCCGTTTCCGCGAGTTCTACCAGTGCGACATCGACGTGATCGGCAAGGATGCGCTGAGCATCCGCTACGACGCCGAAGTGCTGGCGGTGATCCACGCGGTGTTCTCGGAACTGGGCATCGGCGCGTTCGCGGTGCAGTTGAACAACCGCAAGCTGATGCGCGGTTTCTTCGAGAGCCTGGGCGTGGCCGAAGGCGAGCGCCAGCTGGCGGTGCTGCGCGAGGTCGACAAGCTGGACAAGCGCGGCGCCGACTACGTGCGCGAGACGCTGGCCGGGGAGGGCTTCGGCATTCCGGCCGAGCAGGTCGAGCAGATCCTGGCCTTCGTCGCGGTGCGCTCCAGCGGCCACACGGACGCGCTGGCGCGGCTGGATGCGCTGGCCGCGGCCGGCGCAGCGAGCGCCACGCTGCGCGAGGGCGTGGCCGAGCTGCGCGAGGTGCTGGCCCTGGTCAAGGCGCTGGGCGTGCCGGAAACCGCGTATTGCCTGAACTTCTCCATCGCCCGCGGCCTGGACTACTACACGGGTACCGTCTACGAGACCCTGCTGACCGACTACCCGCAGATCGGCTCGATCTGCTCGGGCGGGCGCTACGAAGACCTGGCCAGCCACTACAGCAAGTCCAAGCTGCCGGGCGTGGGCATCTCCATCGGCCTGACCCGCCTGTTCTGGCAGCTGCGCGAGGCCGGCCTGATCGAGGGCATCGCCGCCAGCAGCGTGCAGGCGATGGTGGCGCTGATGGACGAGGCCAAGCTGGACGATGCGCTGGACATCGCCCGGCGCCTGCGTGTCGGCGGGATCAATACCGAAGTGCAGATGGAGCCGAAGAAGGTCGGCAAGCAGTTCCAGTACGCTGCGCGCGCCGGCATCCGCTTCGTGGTGCTGGCCGGCGACGACGAGCTGGCGCGCGGCGTGGTCGCGGTCAAGGATCTGGTGCGCGAGCAGCAATTCGAGGTCGCCCGCGACGAACTGGCCAGCGCCCTGCTGGTCGAGCTGGAGCAGGCCAAGGTCATGCCCTGAGGGGCTGGTAGGCCCGGACGCGGCGAAACCAGGACGGTCGCGCCGCGTGTTCCCTGTGGGAGCGACTTCAGTCGCGACGCGGATGGCCAGAGCCTGCCGCCGCCGAGCCCGCTCACGTGACGGCGGGCGCAACCCGCGTTCGCCAGCTGCAACCGGGTATTTCCTTGGGGGCAGCCGGGGCTATGCCTGCGCCTTTGGGCCGATTCGATCGGTGTGAGTGCCTGTCGCGGCTGAAGCCGCTCCTACAACAACGCAAACGCGCACCGCTCCCTGTAGGAGCGGCTTCAGCCGCGACAGATGGCGTGGCGTCCTCGCGCCCATCGGCAATCGAGCATCTCCACTGAACGCGCTCACCCCGCGGCTTGACCCGGCCTGTCCAATCGCGTTAATGTACTAACACGCTATTACATTATCGCAATGAAACAACGACCCGCCACGCAATCCGATCGCGACAGCGACACCTCGCTCAAGGCGCTGTCGCGCGCCCTGGCCCACCTGAGCAAGCCGCAGGAGGTCGCCGCGTTCCTGCAGGACCTGTGCACGCCGGCCGAGCTGGAGGCGATGTCCGACCGCTGGCGGGTGGTGCCGCTGCTGCTCAAGGGCGTGCCGTACCGCGAGATCCACGAGTTGACCCAGGTCAGCGTGACCACCATCGGCCGCGTCGCGCGGACCCTGGAATACGGCGCCGGCGGCTATGCCACGGCGCTGCGCCGGCAAGCGGCGCGCCCCTCCGATTCCCATTGAGATGTCCTGATGAGTGCTTCCCTGGCAGCGCCGGCGCGTGACCGGCTGCGTATCGCGATCCAGAAGAGCGGCCGCCTGGCCGAGCCGGCGCGGGCGGTGCTGGCCGCCTGCGGGCTGAGCTGGCGCGAGAGCCGCGACAAGTTGTTTTGCTACGGCGAGTCGCTGCCGGTGGACCTGTTGCTGGTGCGCGACGACGACATCCCCGGACTGATCGCCGACGGCGTCTGCGATTTCGGCATCGTTGGCCGCAACGAGCTGGAAGAGCAGGCCGGCGAGCGCCGCCGCAACGGCCTGCCGGAAGCCTACCGCGCGCTGCGCGGGCTGAACTTCGGCCAGTGCCGGCTGATGCTGGCGGTGCCCGAGAGCTGGGAATGGACCGGCCCGGAGCAACTGCAGGGCAAGCGCATCGCCACCAGCTATCCGGCGGTGCTGGCCGACTGGCTGGAAGCGCGCGGCCTCGACGCGCAGGTGGTGGAGCTGTCCGGCTCGGTGGAGATCGCGCCGCGCCTGGGCACCGCCGACCTGATCTGCGACCTGGTGTCCAGCGGCGCGACCCTGGCCGCCAACCAGCTCAAGCCGGTGGAGACGCTGCTGGAAAGCGAGGCGGTGCTGGCCGGGCCGGTACGCGAACCGGGCGACGCCCGCGCCGGGCTGGCGGCGATGTTGCTGCGCCGGCTCGACGGCGTGCTCAAGCTGCGCGACAGCAAGCTGCTGATGTTCCGCGCCGCGCGCGATCACGTCGCCGAACTGACCCGCTTGCTGCCCGATGCCGACCCGCTGGTGCAGCTGCCCGGCGATGGCGGCAGCACGCTGCAGTTGCAGACCATGTGCCATGGCGCGATTACCTGGCAGCGCATGGAGGAACTGGAGCGCGCCGGCGCGCAGGGGCTGATGGTGTTGACGGTGGAGCGCTCGCTGGCATGAACCGACTGGACTGGAATTCGCTCGACGCGCAGGCGCGCACGCAGGCCTTGACCCGGCCGGCGCAGACCGTTGCCGCGCAGACCCGCGCCGCGGTGGCGCAATTGCTTGAGGACGTGCGCGGCCGCGGCGATGCGGCGTTGCGCGAGATCACCGCGCGTTTCGACGGCGTGGTGCTGCAAGGGTTCGAAGTGGGTGCCGACGAGTTCGCTGCCGCCGAAGCGGCCGTGCCGGCCGTATTGCGCGAGGCGATGGCGCAGGCCGCGGCACGGATCGAGACGTTCCACCGTGCCGGCATGACCCAGCCGTATGTGGTGGAAACCGCGCCGGGCGTGGTCTGCGAACGGGTGGTGCGGCCGATCGGCCGGGTCGGCCTGTACGTGCCGGCCGGCAGCGCGCCGCTGCCGTCCACCGCGCTGATGCTGTGCGTGCCGGCGGCGCTGGCCGGCTGCCGCGAGGTGGTGCTGTGCACGCCGCCGCGCGCCGACGGCTCGGCCGATCCGGCGGTGCTGGTCGCGGCGAAGCTGACCGGCGTGGACCGCGTGTTCAAGCTCGGCGGCGCGCAGGCGATCGCGGCGATGGGCTTCGGGACCGAGTCGGTGCCGTCGTGCGACAAGCTGTTCGGGCCGGGCAACGGCTACGTCACCGAAGCCAAGCAGCAGGTGGCGCAGGCCGGCGCGGCGGCGATCGACATGCCCGCCGGCCCGTCCGAGGTGCTGGTGATCGCCGATGTCGGCGCCGATGCCGCGTTCGTCGCCGCCGATCTGCTGTCGCAGGCCGAGCACGGCCCGGACTCGCAGGTGCTGCTGCTGTCCGACAGCGCCGAGCTGATCGACGCTGTCGAGGACGAGATCGAGCGCCAGCTGGCGACGCTGCCGCGTGCGGCGATCGCACGCCAGGCGCTGGCGGCATCTCGGCTGATCCAGGTCGGCGCGCTGGAAGAGGCCTTTGCGATCAGCAACCGCTATGCGCCCGAGCACCTGATCCTGGCGCTGCGCGAGCCGCGCGGCTGGCTGGAGAAGGTCGAGGTGGCCGGCTCGGTGTTCCTCGGCGATTACACCCCCGAAGCGTTGGGCGACTATTGCAGCGGCACCAACCACGTGCTGCCGACCAACGGCGCGGCGCGCGCCTACAGCGGGGTCAGCGTCGCCAGCTTCCAGAACTTCGTCAGCGTGCAGAGCGCCAGCCGCGCCGGCATTGCCGCGATCGGCGCCTGCGCGGTGACCATGGCCCGCGCCGAAGGCCTGGACGCGCACGCCAATGCGGTGGCGCTGCGGATGGAGAAGGCGGCATGAGCGCGCCGAACGAAACGCAGGTGCCGGGATCGATGCTGGCGCTGGTCCGTCACGACCTGCGCGACTTCGCCGGCTATTCCTCGGCGCGCAGCGGCGCCCTGCACGGCGATGTCTGGCTCAACGCCAACGAATCGGCCTGGGCCAATCCTGCCGACCGCGATGCCGGCAACCGCCGCTATCCGGATCCGCAACCGCCGGCCTTGCGTGCGGCGTTGGCGGCGCTCTACGCCTGCGCGCCGGAGCAGTTGCTGCTCGGCCGCGGCAGCGACGAGGCCATCGACCTGCTGCTGCGCGCGCTGTGCGAGCCGGGCCGCGACGCGATCGTGATCACCCCGCCGGTGTTCGGCATGTATGCGGTATGCGCGCGGCTGCAGAACGCGCGCATCGTCGAAGTGCCCTTGCGCGAAGACGCCGCCGGCCTGATCACCGATGTCGACGCGGTGGTGGAGGCGGCGCTGACGCAGATGGCCAAGCTGGTGTTCCTGTGCTCGCCGGGCAATCCCAGCGGCGCGGCGATCCCGCTTGCGGATATCGAGCGCGCCGCCGAGCGCCTGCATGGGCGCGCCTTGCTGGTGGTCGACGAGGCCTACGGCGAATTCTCCGAGGTGGCCTCGGCGACCACGCTGCTGGCGCGCCATGCCAACCTGGCGGTGTTGCGCACGTTGTCCAAGGCGCATGCGCTGGCGGCGGCGCGGATCGGCTGCGTCATTGCCGATCCGGCGCTGATCGCGGTGCTGCGCCGCTGCCAGGCGCCGTATCCGATCCCGGCGCCGTGCACGCAGCTGGCGCTGGCCGCGCTGCAGCCCGAATCGCTGCGCCAGACTGCCGCGCGGGTGGCCGAGATCTGCCGCGAGCGCGAGCGCATGTTCGCCGCGCTGGCCGCGCTGCCCGGCGTGCGCCGGGTATACCCTTCGCAGGGCAACTTCCTGCTGGTGCGCTTCGACGACGCCGACGCCGCGTTCCGCGCCTTGCTCGGCGCCGGCGTGGTGGTGCGCGACCAGCGCGCCGCGCCGACCCTGGGCGACGCGCTGCGCATCACCATCGGCACCGCGGAGCAGAACCAGCGCGTGCTCGGCGCACTGCAGGCGGGGAGGGCCGCGGCATGACCCCGATCCTGTTCGTCGACCGCGACGGCACCCTGATCGAGGAGCCGGCCGATTTCCAGATCGACGCCTACGAGAAGCTGCGCTTCGTGCAGGGCGTGATCCCGGCCATGCTCAAGCTGCGCGACGCCGGCTACCAGTTCGTCATCGTCACCAACCAGGACGGCCTGGGCAGCGAGGCGTATCCACAAGCCGCGTTCGACGGCCCCAACGCGCTGATGCTGCAGATCTTCGCCAGCCAGGGCATCGCCTTCCGCGAGGTGCTGATCGACCGCAGCTGGCCGGCCGACAATGCGCCCACGCGCAAGCCCGGCATCGGCCTGATGCTGCCGTACCTGCAGGACCGCAGCATCGACTGGGCGCGTTCGGCGATGGTCGGCGACCGCATCACCGACATCCAGTTCGCCGGGAATCTGCGCATCCGCGGCTTCCAGCTGAAGACCGAGCAGTTCGGCGGCGACTGGGACTGGGCCGGCATCGCCCACGAACTGGCCGATGCGCCGCGCCGCGCCAAGGTGCAGCGCGACACCAGGGAAACCCGGATCGCGGTCGAGATCGACCTGGACCTGGCGCGCGATCCGCACTGCGCCACCGGCCTGCCGTTCTTCGACCATATGCTCGAGCAGATCGGCAAGCACGGCGGCTTCGCGCTGGACGTACGCGCCGCCGGCGACCTGCATATCGACGAGCATCACACCATCGAGGACACCGGTCTGGCGCTGGGCCAGGCCTTGCGCCAGGCCCTAGGCGACAAGCGCGGCATCGGCCGCTACGGCTTCGATCCGCCGGACAGCCCGTGGCTGGCGGCCGGCGAAGACGCCCGCGCGGGTTTCACCTTGCCGATGGACGAGACCCTGGCCAGCGCCGCGCTGGATTTCAGCGGCCGCCCGTACTTCGTGTTCGAGGGCGAGTTCAAGCGCGAACGCGTCGGCGACCTGCCGACCGAACTGGTGCCGCATTTCTTCCGTTCGCTGTGCGATGCCTCGGGCTTGAACCTGCACCTGAGCGTGCGTGGCGACAACGACCATCACAAGGTCGAGGCCTGCTTCAAGGCATTGGCGCGCGCCTTGCGCCAGGCGCTGCGGCGCGAGGGCGCCGCGTTGCCGTCTACCAAGGGCGTGCTGTGATGGGCGCGGGCTTCGCGGGGAGCATGCGATGAGCGATGTCGCCCTGATCGATGCCGGCGGCGCCAACCTCGGTTCGGTGCGCTACGCGCTCGAACGGCTCGGCGTGGAAGCCCGGCTGGTGCGCGACGCCGCCGGGCTGCAGGGCGCGGACCGGGTGATATTGCCCGGGGTCGGCGCCGCGCCGCATGCGATGGCGCGGTTGCGCGAGCAGGGGCTGATCGAGCCGCTGCGCGCGCTGCAGGTGCCGCTGATCGGCATCTGCCTGGGCATGCAATTGCTGTTCGAGCACTCCGAGGAAGGCGATGTCGATTGCCTGGGCCTGCTGACCGGCGTGGTCCGGCACATGCCGCCGGCGCTGGGCATCCGCATTCCGCACATGGGCTGGAACCGGCTGCTGCCGATGCGACCGTCGCCGCTGTTGGACGGCCTGCCGGAACACGCCAGCGCCTACTTCGTACACGGCTATGCCGCACCGGTCACCGCCGACACCGTGGCCGCCTGCGATCACGGTGGCCTGTTCACCGCGGTGGTGCAGCGCGGCCGCCGCTGCGGCGCGCAGTTCCATCCCGAGCGCTCGGCGAGCACCGGCGCGCGCATCCTGCGCAACTTCCTCGAGACCGATTTCCCATGAGTTTCATCGTCTATCCCGCGCTGGATATCCGCGACGGCCGTGTGGTGCGGCTGGCGCAGGGCGACTACGCCCGCGAAACCCACTACGGCGACGATCCGCTGCCGCGCGCGCAGGCCTTCGCCGACGCCGGCGCAGGCTGGATGCACCTGGTGGACCTGGATGCGGCGCGCGCCGGCGGCTACACCCTGGCGCCGCTGCTCAGCCAGATCGGTGCCCAGACCGGGCTGCAGGTGCAGACCGGCGGCGGCGTGCGCTCGCGCGCCGACGTGCAACGCATCCTCGACGCTGGCGCCGCGCGGGTGGTGATCGGCTCGCTGGCGGTGCGCGACCGCGAGTCGGTGCTGGAATGGCTGGCCGAGTTCGGCGCCGAGCGCATCACCGTGGCGCTGGACACACGCCAGGACGCGCAGGGCGTGTGGCGCTTGCCGGTGCTGGGCTGGACCGAGACCTCCTCGCTGACCCTGGAGCAGCTGGCCGGCGAATACGCCGCGGCCGGGCTGAAGCACCTGCTGTGCACCGACATCGCCCGCGACGGCATGCTGTCCGGGCCGAACCTGGAGTTGTACGCGTATCTGCGCCGGATCGCGCCGGGCGTGCAGGTGCAGGCCTCCGGCGGCATCCGCGACGCCGCCGACGTACGCGCCGCGCGCGAGGCCGGCTGCGCCGGCGCGGTGCTCGGCAAGTCGCTGCTGGAAGGGCGATTGCGCCTCGACGAGGCGCTGGCATGCTGAGCCGGCGCATCATCCCGTGCCTGGACGTGCGCGACGGCCGCGTGGTCAAGGGCGTCAAGTTCCGCGACCATATCGACATGGGCGACATCGTCGAACTGGCGCTGCGCTACCGCGACCAGGGCGCCGACGAACTGGTGTTCTACGACATCGGCGCCAGCCCGGAAGGGCGCTCGGTCGACTACGCCTGGGTCGAGCGCGTGGCGCGGCTGATCGACATCCCGTTCTGCGTGGCCGGCGGCATCCGCGACGTGGCCACCGCACGCGCGGTGCTGCATGCCGGCGCCGACAAAATCTCGATCAATTCCCCGGCGCTGGAGCGGCCGGCGCTGATCGCCGAACTGGCCGAAGCGTTCGGCGTGCAATGCGTGGTGGTGGGCATCGATTCGATCCGCGAGGACGATGGCCAATGGCGCGTGCGCCGCTTCACCGGCGATCCGAGCAAGACCCAGGCGCTGCGCGTGCGCACCGTGGACTGGGTGGTGGAGGCGCAGCAACTGGGCGCGGGCGAGATCGTGCTCAACTGCATGGACAACGACGGCGTGCGCCGCGGCTACGACATCGCCCAGCTGTACGAGGTGCGCTCGCTGTGCAAGGTGCCGCTGGTCGCCTCCGGCGGTGCCGGCGAGATGCAGCACTTCGCCGACGTGTTCGAACGGGCCGACGTGGACGGCGCGCTGGCCGCTAGCGTGTTCCACAGCGGTGCGATTCCGATTCCCGACCTCAAGCGCTTCCTGCGCCAACGACAGATCGAGGTGCGCGATGGCGCATGAGCAAGACGTCGCCGCCGCGACCGCGGATGCGGAACTGGACTGGAGCAAGGGCGACGGCCTGCTGCCGGTGGTGGTGCAGGACGCAGCCACGCTGCGCGTGCTGATGCTCGGCTACATGAATGCCGAAGCCCTGGCCGCGACCCGCGCCAGCGGCAAGGTCACCTTCTACAGCCGCAGCAAGCAGCGCCTGTGGACCAAGGGCGAAAGCTCGGGCAACACCCTGGACCTGGTGTCGATCGAGACCGACTGCGACCGCGATACCTTGCTGGTGCTGGCGCATCCGCACGGCCCGACCTGCCACCTCGGCCGCAGCAGTTGCTTCCCGCAGGCGCCGGGCCAGTTCCTTGGCGCGCTCGATCGGCTGGTGGAACAACGCGAACGCGCGCGTCCGCCGGGGAGCTACACCACGCAACTGTTCGAGAGCGGCACCCGGCGTATTGCGCAGAAGGTGGGCGAGGAAGGCGTGGAGACCGCATTGGCCGGCGTGGCGCAGGACGACGCGGCGCTGCTCGGCGAATCGGCCGACCTGCTGTACCACCTCACCGTGCTGCTGCGCGCGCGCGGCCTGGCGCTGGCCGACGCGGTCGCGGTGCTGGAAGCGCGGCACAAGTAAACTGGCGCAGCGCAGTCGCTGCATTACCGCGATGGTGGTCGCCATCGCGGCCGCGTCCGATCGCCGGACATTCCGCACGTCGCTGCGCGCTGCAGTGCTCGCTGACAGTCGACCGCCGCGGTGCGTCGCGTTAGCGTAGATCGCGACGTTCCGCGGTAAAGGTCTCGGAGCGCAATGGCTGCGCCGGCCGTGGCCACGGTGAGCGCGGCATCGTTGGCGTGCGAATGTCCGGCGGCGTGTATCGCATGCGGCCACTGCGCAGTGCCGCTACAGCCTCGCAATGGAGCTGGTGCGCAAGTGATCGTCATCGAGTCCAGCGGCGACGCCTTCGCCAATGCCAGCAATGGCGTATGGCCCGATGTCGCTTGACAACGGCCATGGCCATCCATAAGCATCCGCAAACTGGCGATGCCGGCGAGGAACGCCGCAGTACCGCGATGCTTGGGGCCGCGCTCAGCGCTTGCGCCCATCAACCCACCTGCAATGGAGATGCAATGCTAGGCAAGCTGGATGCAACCGTCGCCGATCCAGGCGATGCGCTTTTCGCGCACTACGCCGGCCGCGGCCAGACACCGAAAGACCGCATCCCATGCCTGGCACGGCAGCTTCATATCCCGTGGATTCGCGCCATCTGCGGGTTCGAGCGCCCACGCAACGCGGTGATGGAGGGGCGGCAGGAATGCATAGGGAACCGCTTTTGGTCGAACCGACAGCTGGGTCGTCCATCCTTCCGTAGGCTCCCGCGCATTGCGATCGACCCTGTCAGCCGCAACCGTGGAGCGTATCTCGGTTTCCTGACGATCGGCGGCGCTGCGATAGCGCGTGGGCGACCCGGCGTGCCGTCATGAGTTCCCAGGCCGGAGAGATCGGGGGCGCGCTGCAACTGGCGCGCGTCATCAGGCGACTCAAGGAGCAGGTGCTTCCTGGCGAACTGGGGGCGGAGAGCGTCGAACAGCTCGTGCGCCGTTACTCGCGCGTGCGCCCGCCGGCGCTGGAGCTGGATGTGCAGAGCCAGTACGACGCGGGCTGGCCGCAGGCATTCGAGGACGAAAGACGTCGGTTGCTGGAGGCATTGGCCGGCGAGGATGTGGTCGCTGTTGAACATATCGGAAGCACGGCCATTGCCGGCCTGCCGAGCAAGAACATCCTGGACATCGCAGTGGCGACCGGCGCGTGGTCTTCGGCCGAGCGGCAGTCGCGGATATTGGCCGGGCTCGGCTATCAGGCATATGGCGAAAGCCCGATCGATGCGGGGTTCGCGTGGCATTGGCGTATCGCGCGCGACGGCGGCCGCTCGTTCGTCGTCCACACCTGCGCCGCCGACAATCCCCGGTTCGCCGACATCTGCAATTTCCGCGACTTCCTGCGCGCCTTTCCGGAGGAGCGGCAGCGTTACCTCGACCTCAAGCAGGAGTTGGCGGCGGTACCCGGCCAGACCTGGATGGAATACAGCGTGTTCAAGAAAGTCCTCGTCGTGCGGATCACCGCGCGCGCCAACGCATGGCGCATGCGCAACTGACATGTCCGCAACCGCCGCCGGCCCGCACGTTTTCCGCTTTCAGACGCAGTCCGGTGCGGCATGAAGGGCTCGTCCAGTTGGATCGCACTGCATTGCCTGGTTCGGCGCGAGATCGCGCACATGTTCCGCATGTGGGTGCAGACCTTGATCCCGCCCCTGGCGATGATGGTGTTGTACTTCGCGATCTTCGGCAAGCTGATCGGCGATCGCATCGGCAGCTTCGGCGGCTTCAGCTATGTGCAATTCATCGCCCCCGGCCTGGTGATGATGTGCGTCATCACCAACAGCTATGCCAACGCCTCCAACACGTTCTACTTCATGCGCTTCAATCGCGCGATAGAAGAGCTGCTGGTGTCGCCGATGCGCGATTGGACGATCCTGCTGGGCTACGTGATTTCCGCGGTGGTGCGCGGTTTCCTGGTCGGCGGCCTGGTGTTGCTGGTCGCGTTGTCGCTGACCTCGCTCCACACCGCGCATCCCTGCATCGTCTTCCTGTCGGCATTGCTGGCCGCCACGATCTTTGCCCTGGTCGGCGTCATCGTCGCGATCTACGCGAAGAACTTCTACGACACCGGGCATGTATCGACCTATGTGCTGACGCCACTCTCCTATCTGGGAGGCGTGTTCTATCCGGTCGACCTGCTGGGCGAGCCCTGGCAGAGCATTTCGCGGATCAATCCGCTCATGCACATGATCAGCGCGTTCCGTTATGGCGTGCTGGGCACGGATACCGCGGGTATCGGTACGTCGCTTGTGGTGATGCTGTTGTTCATTATAGGCTTGGCCGCTTTCGCGCTGACCCTGCTCGGCAGAGGCGTCGGCATCAGGTCCTGAGCATCGTGGGGAAACGTGCACGGACGCAGCGGCGATGATCGGCCATCAGGATCAGGTATCTCGCGACATGAAGATCATCGATGCATCGCTCGCACCGGAGCGCGTGGAAGCCGCGCTGGAACAGTTGGTGTACCAGGACGAGCGCTACGGCGTGCGCGTGCGCGACCTCATCGGGGTGTTCCAACGCGCCGGCAAGCGCGTTTTCATTATCGGAGGCACGCCGAGGGATTGGCTGGCAGGCCAGCCGGGCAAGGACATCGATCTGGCGCTGGATTGCGGCCTGGACGACGCATACCGCCTGCTGTGCGACGCCTATCCCGGTACCGAGACCGCTGCGCTGCGCATGCGCAACGACGGTTTCGGCGTCCTGCGCTGGGGCGATGCCGCATCGGGCGGGACGGACATCAACATCCTGCGCAGCTGGAAGGACATCCAGAACGGCGACATGTGGAACACGCGTTTCGTCGCGCGGTCCGATCTGGCCGAGGATGCGCTCATGCGCGACTTCTCGGTCAATGCGTTCTACTACGACTGCGCCGAGCGGGTCCTGCTCGATCCGCTGGGTTGCGGTATCGGGGATCTGCGCGAAAAGTCGCTCAGGCTCATCGCCCATCCTCGCGTGCTGGGAGCCAGCTACCGGATGACCTTCCGCATCGCCCAGTTCCTCGCCCGCGGCTACTCGGCCACCAGCAACGTGCTCGCCTATCTGGACAGTCACGCCGATCGCGACATCCAGGGCATGGGGACGCGCATCCGGCGCTGGACTCCCGCGCATCTGCGCGTGGAGCGCGATCAGCAGGAGGCGTTCAAGCGCACGCTCTATGCGCACGCCCGCCAGCCGGCTTCGATCGACACGCTGGATTCCTTCTTCGCCTGAGAGGTTTGCATGGACGCACCGATCGCCACGACGCCAGCGCCGTTCCGCCGCGTCTTTCAGGCCGGGATGCGCGACGGCGGCGGCCGGCTGCTCGGCGGTACCGAAGTGCTGCACCTGGTGCCGCATCGCGGGCGGCTGTTTGCTTCGCTGTCCTACACCCACAACCGGTATCTGCCCGGCGACCCGCCGGTCGGCGCGCAGATCGCGGTGCTGGATAGGGCGGACGGCGAGTGGCGGCAAGCCCATGCATACGATCGCGACTATTGGCGGGTGTTGCTGAAATCGGTGGCGTTCACCGAGGACGGGCGCGGGCGCAAGCTCGATGTCCCGGTCTCGCTGCTGCTCGCCGGGCCCTCGAACAGCCAGGGCACGGTGTATGTGGATTGCTTCGACGACGAAGCCGGAACGTGGGCGCGCACGCGCCTGGGCGGCGGCGCCGGGCTGGCCGGCACCCGCAGCTTCTTCGTCCATCGCGACACCGTGACCGGGCAGGAGCGCGTCTTTGCCGGCACGTTGCCGCTCGGCATTTTCAGCGGCAGCCATGACCCGGACGCGCCGGGCAGGATCCGCTGGGACGTGCAGGCAGAGCTGTCCGGTTATCGGCGCCGTCCGATGGCCTTCACCCAATGCGATGGCCACCTGTACGTCAGCATCCGGCCGCATCTGTATCGACGCATCGACGGACCCGCGCCGCGCTGGGAGCAGGTCCACACCATCGCCGATCCGTTGATCTATCCCAGCTGCGGCTACCGCGGACTCACCGCCGTTGCGCATCCTTCCGGATCGGGCCAGGTGCTGCTGGCGGCGCTGGAAGGGGATCGCTGCCGGATCGTGCGGATCGACCCGCGCGACGATTTCCGGGAAACCCTGGAACTGGACGTGCTCGACTTCCTCGGCATGCACTGGGGAAAGCGGCCGGCGTTCGGCGTGGTGGCCTACGACGACTTCACTCCCGTAGTCGATCCCGCTACCGGACAGACGCTGCTGGTGGCCGGCGTCGGCGCCAGCGACAGCACGCGGGTGGACATCCATCCGACGGAGGGATGGGCGCCGGATGCCTGGTATCTGATTCGCGATCCGGAAGGGCGGCGGCATACGCTCGGTCGGATCGATTCTGCGGACCTGGACCCGTCGGCGGCGCTGTTCGCCGCTCGCAGCTTCGCGGCGTCGCCGTTCGCGCCCGGCATGCTGTATGTCGGCGGTTACGATCCCAACAACCAGCCGTGCCGCGAGACTGCGTGGGTGTTTTCGGCCTCGGTCGAGACGATACTCGCGCCGCGAACGCGATGATGTCCGATGCGGCGATACTCGGCGGCCGATGCAGTCGCTTGTCTACATTTCCGCTGCGCCTTCTGAATATACTCGGTACATGCCCCCGAAGCATAAGGAAATGCACAATGATGCGTTGTGCATCTGACAGCCGTGTGTCTGCGGCCTGCGGAATTCTTTCAAGGACGAACGCACATGACCTCGCACCTGTTGGCTTCCTGCACGGCTTCAGCGGACACGTCGCCCGCGGAACCGTATGTCGAGATGCTCGGGGTCGACGCCATGCCTTCGCAGCGGCTCAACGACTATCTGGCCTTGCAGGGGTCGACCACCTTCTTTCTGGAGGCCGTCGCCGGATTGCCCGTCGAGGTTGAAGTCCTCGCGCAACGCATCGAGACCCAGGCCGACGGCAGCGAGGTCTTGCGCCGTTGTTCCCGGCTGTACGTGCGCGACCCGGGCAATATCGTCCTGGTCGCCGAATCGTCGATCCAACTGGCCTGCATCGATGCGCAGCAGCGGCAGAAGCTGCTCGACGGCAGCGTGGGCATCGGCAAACTGTTCGACCCGCACGACCGCGGCCTGCTCGAGAAGACCGATCTGGAAACCCTGCGCGTGCCGGCGCCACGCAGTCTGCAGACGCAATCGACCTGGGCGATATCGCGACGCTACGCGCTGCGGCTCAACGGCGCGCATTGCGTCGAGGTGAGCGAAATCCTCAACAACGAATCCCTGGAGCGCGCACGATGAACGCGGGGGCCGTTCCATCCTGCGCGAACGGCTGGCGCGACGCGCTCGCCGCCAGCGGCAGCGCGGTGCAGCTCAATGGCGAAAGCGCGACGCTGCAGGAGCTGCTGGACAGCGGGCGCGAGCGCTGGAAGGCCTACCGCATGCACCGGCGGGTCGCACTGCGGGGAATCGGCGATCTCGGCATGCTGTCGCTGCAACTGGCGGCCATCGTCGACGGACATCCGCTGCTGCTGTGCGCGGGCGACGCGACTCCACCGGCCTTGTGCGATGCGCATATCGGTGCAGCGGTCGGAAACGGGGCCACGGCCTCGCCCCTGCAGATTGCGCCGCCGCCGGCCGGGCACGGGCAATGGCCCGACGGGATGGCGGTGCTGTCCTCGGGCACCGTGTCCGCGCCGAAGGTGATCTGGCATTCCTACGACGATCTGCTTGCGACCGGCGCCATGGTCCTGCGCCGGCTCGAACTCGGCGCGCACGACCGGGTGCTGATCACCGTTCCCCTGCATCATATGTATGGCCTAGGCGCGGCATTGATTCCGGCGTTGCTGGCCGACGCGCAGATCCACCTGCTGCCCAAGGCCAATCTGCTCGGCTTCAACGATGCGCTGCGGGCCGCGACGCCGACCTGGGTCTTTTCCACGCCGCACCTGTTGCGGATGCTGCTGCAGCGCAAGAGCGATCCGGTCGCCAGTTGCCGCGGCCTGGTGCTGGCCGGCGACGGCACGCCGCCCATGCTGCACACGCAGGCGCAGCACGTGTTCAACCGTGTCTTCGACCTCTACGGAAGTTCCGAGCTCGGCGTGGTGGCGATCTCCGAGCCCAACGATCCCAAGGCGCTGCGGCCGCTCGAAGGCGTGCACGCGCGCGTGGCGGACGTGGGCGCCGGGCAAGGCACGCTGATCGTGCGCCATCCGCACGCCGCGACCCATATCGCCCACCAGGGGACCTTGTCGGCGCTGCCCGCCGAGTGGGACACGCGCGACATCGCGACCTTCGACGACCAGGGCGGCTTTGCGATCCGCGGCCGGGCCGATCTCAGCCTCAATCGCGCGGGCAAGCTGCTGATCCTGGCAGATCTGGAGGGCGCCATCATGGGATGGCCGGATGTCGAGCAGGCCGTGGCGATCGTGCTCGAAGACGAGACCGCAGCCGGCAAAGCCATCGCAGCCGTGATCAAGCCCTCGGCCCCGGGCTTGACCATCGATGCGCTCAGACGCCATGCCTCGATGACCCTGCCGGCCTTCGCCCGGCCGGACCATTACACGCTCGTTTCGGACCTGCCGCGTCTGGGTAGCGGAAAACCCGACAGGAAGACCATCATCAAGGAATATCGCCATGGATAAGTCTCAGATCGTCGACACCTTGAAGCGCCTGATCGCCGAGGACCTGGATCTCAACGTGCGCTACGAGCAGATCCAGGACGGGGCTTCCTTCCTGGACGATGGGCTTGCGCTGGATTCCATCAGCATGGCCGAGTTCATCAACCATCTGGAGCGGCGCTTCCCGATCCGCGTGCTGGACGAAGACCTGGATTCGGGCACGTTCAAGTCGCTAGACAGCGTGGCGTCGCTGGTCCTGAAGCGCCTGCCCGAGCGCGCGGACGAGGCCAGCGCGTAATGAAGAACCTCAGCATCGCGCTGGTCGGCGACGCAGGCGCGCCGCCGCTCGAAGCGGCGCCGGACTATCGCAACGAAGCGCCGAACCGCGACGGTTTCGTGGTGGCGTGGCCGCCCCAGCGCTACTGGAAATCGGCCGGCGACGCCGAGCCATTGTCCGAAAAGCCGCTGCATCTGTACTTCCATATTCCGTTCTGCCTGCAGCGCTGCCGCTATTGCTTCTTCAAGATCGAGATCCTGTCCGCGTCTTCGCACGCGGTGCGCGAGCGCTACGTCGACGCCTTGTGCCGCGAGATCGAGTTGGTGGCCGACGCGCACAGGTTGCGCGGGCGGACCGTGAAGTCGATCTATTTCGGCGGCGGCACGCCGAGCGTGATCCAGCCCGAGCAGTTGCGGCGGATCAAGCGCAAGATCGAGGAATGCTTCGTGCTGGACGCGCCGGAGTTCGTTTTCGAGATCGAGCCGATCACGCTGAACAATCGCATGATCGACGGCCTGGCGGATCTGGGCGTCAACCGGATCAGCTTCGGCATCCAGTCCTTCGACGACCGCGTGGTGGCCTTGACCGGCCGGCACGACACCGACGAAAAGAATTCGCGCGCGATCGAGCGCGCGCTCAAGACCGGCGCCGTGGTCAACGTGGACCTGCTGTCCGGCCTCGAAGGCGAGACGATGCAGAGCTGGCAGCATTCGATCAATCGTGCCGTCTCGCTCGGCGTGCATGCCGTCACCGTGTACAAGATGGAGCTGTACTCCAACGCGCATTACATGAACGACGTCCGGCAGGGCACGCTCTCGCTGCCCGGGCCTGACCAGGAAATGGCGTTCGCGCGCTGGGGGCTTTCGCGCCTGCGCGAGGCCGGCTATCTGCCGTCCACGTACTTCACCTTCACCCGCGAAGGCAAGTATCCGCAGCATCACATCATCAGCCGTTGGCGCGGCGAGGACATGTACGGCTTCGGCGCGTCGGCGTTCGGCACCGTCGGCGGCCGCGCCAGGCAGAACATCACCGAGATCGACGCGTATCTGGACCGCGTTGAGAGTGGAGCGATCCCGACCCAGCGCGTGCTGGAGATCAGCAGCGCCGACCATATGCTGCGCGACCTGGTGATGGGCCTGAAGACGACCTCGATCGATCTCGACGACTACCGCAACCGCCACGGCGTGAACCTGCAGATGATGCTCGCCGAGGACCTCGCGCACCTTCAGCGCCAGGGCCTGATCACTTTCGACGACCAGCGGCTGCGGCTCACCGATGAAGGCGTCGTCTACGGCGACTATTGCGGCCGTTATCTCGGCGCGGGATTGCGGCGCGGGCTCACCGGCAGCGCGAGGCCGCTCAAGGCCTGACCACGATGCTGATAACGCCGGATTTCGTTTTCATCCACATGCCCAAGACGGGCGGAACCTTCATCGCCGAGATGCTGCGGCGCGTGTATGGCGCGCAGGCCGTCGAAACCGGGCGCAAACATGCCACCTGCGACGAGATCCCGGCCGCCGACCGGGGCAAGCCCATCCTCTCGGTGATGCGCTCGCCCTTCGAGCGCTACGTGTCCCAGTACCACTATGGCTGGTGGAAGACGCATCCCGAGGAATACTGCGATCCGGCGCGGATCCAGCGGGAGTTCCCGGCGTATCCCCAGGTCGGCTTCGACGCGTTCGTCGCGATCGCCAACCGCTTCTTCGTCAACGTGCATCGCGGCGTCGCCAGCGGCTACGACACACCGCGGTTGCCGGCCGAGCGGGCGCTAGGATGGCATACGGAGCAGTTCATTCGCTTCTTCTGCAAGGACCCGAAGCGCGCGTTCGCCGCCATCGTCGAACAGGACCTCGATCGGGGACATCTGCCAGCGTACGAGTATCCGGTCGAATTCCTGCGGACCGAGACGCTCAACGACGACCTCGCCGACTATATCCAGCGCCATGGCGCGGATGCGTCGCTGTCGCAGGCCGTTCGCGAGCATGCCAGGGTAATGCCGGACGAGGCCCACGAAGCGCGGGCGCGCCCGCGTGCGCGCGACTACTTCGACGCCGATCTGCGCGATTTCGTCCTGCGCAAGGAAGCCTTCCTGTTCAATCGCTTTCCGGACTACCGGAGGGATGCCGCATGACCGAGACTACCCGCGGCGATCGCGTCGCCCTCGTCAGCGGCGGCAATCGCGGCATCGGCCTGGCCGCATGCGAAGGCCTTGCCCAGCGCGGCATGCAGGTGTACATGGGCTGCCGGAATCCGCACGAAGGGGCGTCGGCGGTCGAGCGCCATCACCTGGTCAACGTGACGCCGATCCAGCTCGATGTCTGTTCCGAAGCGTCGATGGCGGCGGCGATCGACGTCATCGCGCAAGCCCACGGGCATATCGACCTGCTCGTCAACAACGCCGGCGTCTCCGTCGGCGTGCGCGACAGACCCAGTACGGAAGCCCAGGCGCAGGCGCGGGCGACCTTCGACGTCAATTTCTTCGGTCCGTGGCGCCTGATCCAGCTCGCCTTGCCGTTGATGCGCGAGCGTGCGCAGGCACAGATCATCAACGTGTCCAGCGGCCATGGCAGCTCCACCAAGATCGAAGGCAACAACCTGGCATACCGAAGCTCGAAGTCGGCGCTGAACGTGCTGACCCAGGCGCTGGCCATCGAACTCGCCGACAGCGGCATCCGCGTCAACTGCATGACACCAGGCTGGGTCAGGACCAAGCTCGGCGGCATCGCCGCGCCGCGTTCGCCAGAGCAGGGCGCCGAGACCATCCTGTGGCTGGCCGATGGCGGCGGCGAGACCGGAAAGTTCTACAAGGACAAGGCGATCTTTCCGTGGTGAAGGCGCCGAATCTGTTTGTCATCGGCGCGCCCAGATGCGGCACCACCTCGCTGTTCGCCGCGTTGAAGCAACATCCCGATGTCTACGCGTCCGTGCTGAAGGAACCGCATTTCTACGCCGCGGATCTGCCCGCTCAGCCGCACACCGTGTCCGATCCGTCGGATTACCAGCGGCTGTTCGCCGTCGCGGGCGATCAGCGCTATCGCGCCGAAGCCTCGGTCTGGTACTTCTACAGCCACCAGGCGCCGGCGTTGATCGCCAAGGCGCATCCCGATGCGCGCATCGTGCTGCTGTTACGCAATCCGGCGGACATGCTGGTCAGCCTGTACGAGCTGTATCTGCGCACCGGCAACGAAGGCGACACCAACCCCGAGACGGCGATGCTGCGAACGGGCGACGCGCGTTTCGCGACCACGTATTTCCCGTTCGGACTGCACTACCTCAAACTCCTGGACGTGACCGCGCCGCTGTCGCGCTGGCGCCGGTTCTTTCCGGAGGAGCAATTCCGGTTGATGACGTTCGAGGACATGTACGCGGCACCGGAAGCCGGCTTTCGCGATCTCTGTGGCTGGCTTGGGATCGACCGGGACGCACCGGTGAGCTTCGACTCCCGGCAGGCGCGCGAGGCGGTGCGGGTGACCGCGATGAAGCAACTGCGCGATCTGCCGGACCATCTTCGCCGCAAAATGAATCCCGACGCTTCCCGGTTGCACGCGGGCAAGGGCGCAGTCGCGATACCCGACGCCCTGCGCATGCGGTTGCGCCACCGCGCACAGGAGGTCAACGCCGATTTTCCAACGGCGGCGGGCAGGCCCTGGCCAGCCGCGTGGCGGCATGCCTGACGGCTTCGACCCGGGACGCATCAGCTGCCCTTGCAATCCAGGATCGGCAGGAGTCCGGGCTTGGCCGGACTTGCCAAGATTGCACGTGATCGGCTTCAGTCTTGCGATGCCCGGCCATCGCTGCAAGCGCAGGGCGCTCGTCCGCGCCCTGCGCGTTGCGGAAGTGGTTCCCGGCCTGGCAAGGGTCGAGCGTTTCGCCTTCCTGCGTCGGGACTGAAGCCCTTTTCCTGGCGCACCCAGCAATCCACGGCTGCGCGCCGTTGTAGGAGCGGCTGAAGGGTACCTCTAATAACCCCCAAAGCATGTCGATACACCTGCGAGACGCCGACACGCCCAGCCTACAGGTATCCGGCATCGATACGTTCGAATGCCATGGATGGCAAAGGCGCATTGGCGGTAGACGGTGGCGTTGCGGCCGCGTTTTTCATGGACGCCTTGGCATCACGGCCACTTCGTCTTCCTGTCGCGGCTGAAGCCGCTCCTACAAGAGCACGGCGCGCATGTGTAGGAGCGGCTTCAGCCGCGACAAAAAAAAGGAGCACGCCATCGCCACGCGCAGCGTGCAGCTTCCGGAATGGAGTTATTAGAGGTGCCCTTCAGTCGCGACGAGCGAGCCGGCAAATCGGTCGGCTCTGCAAGCGAGCTGTCGGCGGTGAACCCCTCCTACAGCGCATCTGCTGGTGCGCGACGAGTGCTTGGGGAGCACTTCAATCGCGACAAGCGCAGGGGCAGGCCCTGGCCGACGCGGTCGCGCTGCTGGAAGCGCGGCACCTCTGGCGAAAACCGATTTCCCGGTCAGACGTGCGCGCCTGTCCGGCCAAGCTGGCGCAAACAGAAGAGTATTGGCGGCCGCCGCACCTATGCGTTGGCGCGGTTCGACAGTTGTGCGCGCGCCACGCCGCGCGGCGCTGCTTGCCGTTCCCCGCGCAACCCCCCGGAGGGGCGGCGACAGGCGAAGTACTTGGCCGACCTCAACGGCTGGCTTGCGCAGTCGCAGTCACCGCCGTGCCGTGAGGGATGGCTACAATCGCCACTTCTTTCGCTTGCCGGGTCCATTCCATGTCGTTGCGCGTCGTAGTCCTCACCTGCCTGTTGGCTGCCGCACTTCCGGTGCTGGCGCAGCCGGCGACGATCAGCGGCAGCGTCTATCAGGAACGCGATGGCCACGCGGGCCGCGGAAAGGGCGAGCGCGGCATCGCTGGCGTACAGGTGTCCGACGGCGTGCACATCGTGCGCACCGATGCGCAGGGCCGCTATACCTTGGCGGTGGAGCCGGGGCGCACGGTGTTCGTGATCAAACCCGATGGCTACGTCTTCGCCAGCGCCGGCAACGGCTTGCCGGATTACTGGCGGCACTACGCGCCGGCGGGATCGCCCAAGTTGAAATATCCGGGCATCGCATCGTCCGGCGACACCACCAGCGGCTGGGATTTCGCGCTGCGCGCGCAGCCAGCCGCGGCTGAAACCGAGGTGCTGGTGTTCACCGACACCCAGACCGCTTCGGCAACCGACGTCGGCTACTACGCACGCGATATCGTCGCGCCGCTGGTGGGCAAGACCCACGCGCGTCTGGGTACCACCCTGGGCGACGTGGTCAGCGACGACCTGTCGCTGTATCCGGCGCTGAATGTCGAAACCGCCAAGCTCGGCGTGCCGTGGTTCCATGTGCCCGGCAACCACGATCTGAACTTCGACGCGGCCGACGATGCCGACTCGCTGTCCAGCTGGCGCGCGGTCTATGGACCGGATACCTACGCGGTGGAGGAGGGCGGTGCCAGCTTCGTGTTCCTCGACGACGTTGTCTATCGGCCGAAGCAGCAGCCCGACTACATCGGTGGCCTGCGCGAGGACCAGTTCGCGTTCCTGCAGGCCTACCTGGCAACGGTGCCGAAAGAGCGGCTGGTGGTGCTGGGCATGCACATCCCGCTGTTCGACGCCGCGCCGGGCAAGGAGACCTTCCGCCATGCCGACCGCGCGCGCCTGTTCGGCTTGCTGCAGGCGTTTCCGCACGTGCTGGTGCTCAGCGGCCATACCCACACGCAGCGCCACTATTACCACGGCGCCGACGAAGGCTGGCACGGCGCGCAGCCGCTGCACGAATACAACGTCGGCGCGGCCTGTGGCGCTTACTGGTCGGGCGTCAAGGATGCCGACGGCATCCCGGCGACCACGATGGCCGACGGCACCCCGAACGGCTATGCGGTCCTGCACGTGAAACGGGGCGGCGACTATGCGCTGGCCTATCACGTCGCACGTGCGGCCGGCGACCCGCAGCTGCAGTTGCACGCGCCCAAGTTGCTGCGCCGCAAGGCCTATCCGGACTTCGGGGTGTACGCGAACGTGTTCATGGGCGAGGAGGGCAGCCGCGTGGAATATCGCATCGACGAGGGCGACTGGAAGCCGATGGTGCGCGTGCTGCGGCCGGATCCGGACATGCTCGCCGAAAACGCGCGCGACGATGCCGCCGAGGCGCTGCGCGGCTACGATCGCTCGCCGGAAGCCGTCCCGTCGCAGCATCTGTGGCGCGGCACCTTGCCGACCGATCTGGCTGCCGGCGCGCATCGCATCGAGGTGCGCGCCTTCGACCGTTGGCGCGGCGAGCAGCGCGCGAGCACTTCCTATCGCCTGCAGGATGCGACGCCCTGAGTTCTGCGTGGGGCGAGCAGGGGATGCGTGAGGCAGGGATTGGGTGAGTCGGGATTGGGGAGTCGGAAAAGCAGCCTCGACGCGCCGCAGTCGGCGCATTGCTGCAGCGGGTTTTCGTCGATGCAAGCAGCAGTTTACGGCGAACGGTCTGGCTTCCTGTGTCGGGACTGAAGTCCCTCCCACACTGCTTCCAGCGCGCCGCTGCGCGCCTTTGTAGGAGCGGCTTCAGCCGCGACGAATGCACCGGCACATTGTTTGGCTCCTTAAGCGAATTGTCGCGGCTGAAGCCGCTCCTACAGTGCATCCTGCCGGCGCGTCGCGAGGTTTTGTGGGAGCGACTTCAGTCGCGACGAGC
Source organism: Xanthomonas sp. DAR 34887 (assembly GCF_041245805.1). NCBI lineage: Bacteria > Pseudomonadati > Pseudomonadota > Gammaproteobacteria > Lysobacterales > Lysobacteraceae > Xanthomonas > Xanthomonas tesorieronis. The sequence goes on along the minus strand of NZ_CP162490.1, from coordinate 2,829,452 downwards.
GCAAGCAGCAAACGCTTCAGAGCCCGTGGGTGGGTCAGCGCCGCTGGCCACAAGGCATAGGACCAGCACGCGGATTTTCCGAATCTCCAAAACAAAAACGCCTCCACTAGGGAGGCCGGCGAGAACGGGTGATCCTGGCTGGCGAGCGAAGGCGAGCGGGCGGAAGGATCGGGAGCAGCTGGCTGGCGTGAGGCTGGCGGGCTTGCTGCGGGGCCAAGTCTAGCGAGTGCCACGAGTCGGCGATCAAACGCGACTCACTCGCATTTCCTCCTGGGGGCGGCGCACGAAGGACATAGGCTTGAACCGCACTGCATTTCCTGGGCGCGGAGCCATTTGGCGATCGCGTGGCGCGCGGCACGTACCGAATCGTCTTGCCCGCCTGTCGTCGCGCGACGCCGAGGGTCGGCGCGACCGCGGAGGGCGATGCCCATCGTCACGCTGAACCCGCTCTCCTAGCGGCTCCCGAAGGAAACCCCTGTGGGAAAGCGGTGTGCGGTAGGAGTCGGACGAAGCAACCTCGGGCTCGTTGCGAATGTTGTCGCATGCACTGAACCTGCCGACTCGGCATCGGCATCGGCTTCGGTCATCGTCTTCGTCACCGGCATTCGGATCCGACGCGTTGCCCCGCCCGGCTATTGTCCAGCCTTGCCATCAGCCGCCGGGTTCGGCGTTGCTGTCGTCTCCGCCTCCGTCTCCGTGTCCGTCTTCGCCTCAGGTTCCGGATACGGATACGCCGGCGCCGCGACCGGCTGCAACTGCGCGCGCCAGCGCTGCAGCAGCGGCACGATGCGCGCGCCGACGTAAAGCTGCGGATACGACGGCGCCTCGCCTTCGGCCTGCTCGCGCGCGGTGATTTCGGCGGCGGCCAGGCGGTAGCTCTCGACGAAGTCGGTGGTGCGCGCCAGCGCGTCGATCAGCCAGGCGCGGCCGAAATAGGTCGCGCTGGCGGTATTGCCGCAGCCGAACGAGGGCCGATCGCGGCGCGCGGCGGTGATGATCAGCGTGTCCGGACTCTTCAACGCCGGCACGAAGCCGCCCGAATAGCAGGCCGACAGCACGATCACCCGGTTGCGGATGCCGGCGTCGTCGAGCAGCCCGCGCAATTCGGTGGGGGTGATGGTGTCGTAGTCGGCGTCCTCGCCGGGGCCGAACTGCACGTACAGCTCATGCTGCTCGGTGCCGTGGCTGGTCAGGAACAGCAGCAGCGCGTCCTCGCGCCGGTCCATCAATTTGCCGATCCGCTGCAGCGTGTCGGCCAGGTTGTCGTACGAGGCCTGCGGCGCGTAGGCGTGGGCGCCGAGATTGTCGGCGTGATTGATCAGGGTGACGATATGCCCCGCCGCATCGAAACGTTGCGCGAACAACTGGCGCAGGTACAGGGTTTCGTTGCGGAACACGTCCTCGCTGGCGTCGCCGGCGAAGCCGACCACGTACAGGTCGGTGATGCCCGGACGCTGCGGCTGCAGCGCATCCAGCGCCTTGCGCAGTTGCGCCTGGTCGATCGGATCGACCGGCGCATCCGCATCCGCATTCGCCTGCGGCGCGCCGGCATCGGCATGGCAGGCGGGCAAGAGCAGCGCCAGCAGCAGGACCACGGCCAGGCGGCGGTACGACACGCGGAGGCTGCGCAGGAACGAAGGCATGGGCGGCCGCATAAAAAAGAGGCAGTGACGCGCGGCGCGAGCCGCGATGCTCAGAACGCCAGCTCGGCGAAGTTCTCAACGCGCCGGTGGCCGTTGCAGGCATCGCCCAGGCGCGGTTCGGGATAGTCCTCGCGGCGATCGACCAGCACCGTGTCCAGCCCGGCCTCGCGCGCCGCATCGAGTTCGGCGACCACGTCCGACAGGAACACGATCTGCGCGGCCGGCGCGCCGGTCGCCTCGGCGATGCGCGCGTAACTGGCCGCTTCGCGCTTGGCGCCGACCTCGGTGTCGAACCAGCCGGAGAACAGCCCGGTCAGGTCGCCGGCGTCGCTATGGCCGAAGAACAGTTTCTGTGCCGGCACCGAGCCGGACGAATACACGTACAGCGGGTGGCCGTCGGCATGCCAGCGGCGCAACGCCGGCGCGGCGTCGGGATAGATGTGCGCGGCGAAGTCGGCATCCTGGTAGCCGGCCTCCCAGATCATGCCCTGCAAGGCCTTCAGCGCGGTGTGCTTGCGGTCCTGGTCGATCCAGCCCTGCAGCGTCTCCACGATCACCGCATCGGTGCAGATGCCGCCGCATTCGGTCGCCACCGCATCCAGCCACTGCCGCACCTGCGGCTGCTGGCCGTGCGCGCGGACGAAGTCGGGCAGGGCGTGGCGCGCGTAGGGAAACAGCACGTCCTTGACGAAGGAGATGCTGCTGGTGGTGCCTTCGATGTCGGTCAGGATCACGCGCGGGCTGGCCATCGCTCAGTTCGCCTCGCCGCGCAGCGCCGCTTCGTAGCGCGGGAAGCGCTGGGCGATGTCGGTGCCGGTGAAATGGCCGACCCAGCCATCGGGCTCGGTGAAGAAGCGGATCGCGATGAAGCGCGGCTCCGGGCCCATGTCGAACCAGTGGTGGGTGCCGTCCGGCACCGCGATCAGGTCGTTCTGCACGCATTCGATTTCGTAGACCTTGCCGTCCACATGCAGGGTGAACAGGCCCGAGCCGGCGACGAAGAAGCGCACCTCGTCTTCCTTGTGGAAATGCTCGTCGAGGAACTTCTTGCGCATCTCCTCGCGCTGCGGATGGTCCGGGGCGATGCTGACCACGTCCACGGTCTTGAAGCCGTGCTCGGCCACCAGCCGGTCGATATCGCTCTTGTAGGCGGCCATTACCGCCTCCGGGGTGGCGCCGGCCTCGATCGGCTGGTCGGCCTGCCAGCGCTCGAAGGTGACGCCGATCTTGCGCAGCTCGGCGGCGATCGCGTCGCCATCGCGGCTGTCGAACAGCGGCGCGTCGGGAGTGGTTTCGGCGAAGATGCGGAGTCGGCTCATGGCGGCGGGCGAGGGCGTCGTTGGGGGAGGAAAAGGGTAGCAGCTGGCGGGTAGGCCGCCGTTGCGGCGCTGGAACGCTGTCGCGCGGGCGCTGCGCGTCGGCTCAGCCGGTCGCGCGCAGCTTGCGCAGTTCCAGTTCGCAATGCAGCAGGAACTCGATGGCTTCCAGGTGGCGGCGCGCCTCGGCCATGTCGCGGCCCCAGGCGTACAGGCCGTGGCCGTCGATCAGGTAGCCCCACAGCGGCGTGCGGTCCAGCAGCGCGTCCACCTGCGCGGCCAGCACGGTCATGTCCTGGGTGTTGGCGAACACCGGCAGGTCCACCGCGGTCTCGTGGGTCTGGTTGCCGTGCAGCGCCTTCAGCAATTCGTAGCCTTCCAGGCGGATGTGGCCGGCGCCGGCATACAGGCGCGAGGCGACGGTCTGCACCGGCGAATGGGTGTGCAGCACGCAGCCGATCTCGGGGAAGCGGCGGTACAGCTGGGTGTGCAGCAGGGTCTCGGCGGACGGGCGCAGTGGCCGGCCGACCGCCTGGCCGTCGAAGTCCACCACCATGATGTCGTCCTCCACCAGCCGGCCCTTGTCGCGGCCGGAGACGGTGATCGCGGCATGGCGATCGTCCAGGCGGTGCGAGAAATTGCTGCTGGTGGCTGGGGTCCAGCCGGCCTGCGAGAGTTCGCGGATGTTGTCGATCAGCAGGTGCGCCAGCGTGCGCAGGCGCTCGGAATCGTAGGGCAGTGCGTTCATGCGCGTAGTGTAGGGCTTGATGGCTGGATTGGGATGACAGGCGGGTGCACCTCAGGAGCACCTCCTCGCGTCGGACCCTCACCCCCAACCCCTCTCTCCCGCGGGGACTTCCTTCGGTCGCCGGAGGGAGAGGGGCTCTATCGCTCAGCCTTGGCCGGTGCGGCGCAGACGGCTGTGGCGGAAGCCGTAGCCGAAATAGATCAGCAGGCCGAGCACGGTCCAGCCGGCCATCAGCAGCCAGTTGTGCGCGGTCATCGCCGACAGCAGCGCCACGCAGCTGAGCACCCCGGCGATGCAGATCGGCCAGGCGAACGGGATGCGGAACGGGCGCGGCAGGTCCGGCTGGGTGCGGCGCAGGATCAGCACCCCGGCGCAGACCGCGGCGAAGGCGATCAGCGTGCCCATCGAGGTCAGTTCGCCGAGCACGTCCAGCGGGAACAGCGCCGCCAGCAGTGCGATGCCGATACCGGTGATCACCGTGTTGATGTGCGGGGTGCGGTATTTGGGATGGATCTTGGTGAACAGCGGCGGCAGCAGGCCATCGCGGGCGATGATCATGAAGATCCGCGGCTGACCGATGATCATCACCAGCACCACCGAAGACAGGCCGATCAGCGCGCCGACCTCGACCACCACCCGCAGCCAGCCCAGTTGCGGATGTGCCGCGACCGCGGTCACCACCGGCTCGTCGGTGCCCAGTTGCGCGAACGGCACCAGTCCGGTCATCACCGCGGCCATGGCGATGTACAGCACGGTGCAGATCACCAGCGACAGGATCATGCCGATCGGCAGGTCGCGCTGCGGCCGGTGCGACTCCTGCGCCGCCACCGACACCGCCTCGAAGCCGATGTAGGCGAAGAACACCATCGCCGCGCCGCGCAGCACGCCGTCCATGCCGTACTTGCCGGGGCCTTCGTTGGCCGGGATGAACGGGTGCCAGTTGGCCGGGTCCACGTACTTCCAGCCGGCCGCGATGACCAGCAGGATCAGCCCGGTCTTCAGCACCACCATCGCCATGTTCATCGCCGAGGACTTGCGGATGCCGACGTAGCACAGCCAGGTCAGCAGCAGCACGATGCCGGCGGCGGGCAGGTTGGCGATCGCGCCGGTGCGCTGCAGCTTGCCGTCCAGCGGCGCGTTGACCAGCGCCGCGGGCAGGTGGATGCCGAAATGGTCGAGCAGGCTCAGGAAATAGCCGGTCCAGCTCACCGCCACCGCCGAGGCCGACACGCCGTATTCCAGCACCAGCATCCAGCCGATGAACCAGGCCGCCAGTTCGCCGAAGGTGGCGTAGGTGTAGGTGTAGGCGCTGCCGGAGACCGGCACCATCGCCGCGAACTCGGCGTAGGCCAGCGCGCAGAACGCGCAGCACAGCGCGGCCAGCACGAACGACAGCATGATCGCCGGGCCGGCGTGGTTGGCCGCGGCCTGGCCGGTGATGACGAAGATGCCGCCGCCGATCACCGCGCCGATGCCCAGTGCGGTCAGGCCCCAGGGGCCGAGCGCGCGCTGCAGGCCCAGGCCGCCGGCGTCCTCGTGGGCGGCGTGGGGATGTTTGGTGGCCCAGAGTTGTTTGAACATGGAGCGGTTCCAGCCTGGCGCTGCGCGCGATGGACGAAGGGACGAACGCGAAGACCGGCGCGGGCGCCGGTCTTCGCGGAAAGGATCAGGCCTTGGCCAGGCGGCTGTGGCGGATGCCGTAGCCGAAATAGATGAGCAGACCGATCACGGTCCAGCCGACGAACACCTTCCAGTGTTCCTGGAAGGCCTGGAAGAACAGGAACAGGCAGGCCAGCGCGCCGAGCGGGCAGATCAGCATCGCGAACGGCACCCGGAACGGGCGCGGCAGCTCCGGCTTGGTGAAGCGCAGCACCATCACCCCGATGCAGACCGTGGCGAAGGCGAGCAGGGTGCCCATCGACACCAGTTCGCCGAGCACGTCCAGCGGGATCAGCCCGGCCAGCAGCGCGGCGACCACGCCGACGAAGATGGTGCCCACGTAGGGCGTGTGGAACCTGCGGTGGACCTTGCCGAACAGCTTGGGCAGCAGGCCGTCGCGGGACATGGTGTAGAAGATGCGCGGCTGCGCCATCAACATCACCAGCACCACCGAGGACAGGCCGGCGATCGCGCCGATCTCCACCGCGGTCTTCAGCCAGGCCAGGCTCGGGTAGTGCTCCAGGGCGGTGGCCACCGGCTTGGCGGTGCCGAGCTGGGTATAGGGCAGCAGGCCGGTCAGCACCGCGCAGACGATGATGTAGATCACCGTGCACACCGCCAGCGAGACCAGGATGCCGATCGGCATGTTGCGCTGCGGGTCCTTGGTTTCGCCGGCGGAGGTGGAGACCGCGTCGAAGCCGATGTAGGAGAAGAACACGATCGAGGCGGCGCGGAACACGCCGCTCCAGCCGAACTCGCCCGGCCCGGTGTTCTCGGGGATGAACGGGTGCCAGTTGGCCGGATCCACATGGGACACGCCGAAGCCGACGAACAGGCAGATCACCAGGACCTTGATCGCCACCACGATGGCGTTGACGAACGCGGACTGGGTGACGCCCACGTAGCACAGCGCGCTGACCGCGGCCACGATCAGCACCGCCGGCAGGTTGACGATGCTGCCGGAGGCGACGAAGGCATGGCCGGTCCAGGTCAGCGGCGCGCTGGCCAGTTCGGCCGGGAACGGCAGCCCGAGGGTGCCGGTGAGGAAGCTGATCAGGTAGGCCGACCAGCCGACCGCGACGCTGGAGCCGGCGAACAGGTATTCCAGTACCAGGCACCAGCCGATGAACCAGGCCACGCCTTCGCCCAGGGTGGTGTAGGAGTAGGAGTAGGCGCTGCCGGAGACCGGCATCATCGCCGCGAACTCGGCGTAGCACAGGCCGGCGAAGGCGCAGGCGATGCCGGCGAACACGAACGACAGCATCACTGCCGGGCCGGCATGGTTGGCCGCGGCCTGGCCGGTCAGCACGAAGATGCCCGCGCCGATCACCGCACCGATGCCGAGCATGATCAGGTGCTTGGCGGTGAGGGTCCGTTTCAGCGTGACTTCGCCTTCCAGGCTGCCTTCGAACGGTTCGCCGGCATCGACGTGGCCGGCAGGCTCGATCGGCTTGACCCTCAACAGAGACTTCAGCATGCGGTGCATTCCCCGGTGGCGATCGGGGCAGTCGTGCCCCGGTAAAGATGGTGCGCTAGGCCCAGGCAGGCCACGCAAGCGTCGTACCATGCCAAAGCCGGACGGCCGCCACAAGCCGCGCCGCACCGTCGGCGGCGATAATGGCCGCCCCCGATCGCGAGAACCGCCGATGCCCGACCTATCCCTGCGCCGCCAGTTGCAGGCCTATGCCGTCCGTTGGCCGCAGGAGGCCGAGGTTGCCGCGCAATTCCTGGCGTTGCTGGACGATGCGCAGGACCCGTTCGTGCGCGAACGCCTGGACGGCCATTTCACCGGTTCGGCCTGGCTGGTCAGCGCCGACGGCAGCCGCACCCTGCTGACCCACCACCGCAAGCTGCAGCGCTGGCTGCAGCTGGGCGGGCACGCCGACGGCGACCGCGACCTGGCGCTGGTGGCGCTGAAGGAAGCCGAGGAGGAATCCGGGCTGCCGGGTCTGGCGCTGCAGGACGGCGCGCTGTTCGATCTGGACCGGCACTGGATCCCTGAGCGCCAGGACGTGCCCGGGCACTGGCATTTCGACGCGCGCTACGTGGTGCGCGCCGGCGCCGACGAGGCGTTCGCGGTCAGCGCCGAATCGCTGGCCCTGGCCTGGCGCCCGATCGCCGAGCTGCTGGCCGAACCGGACCTGGATCCGTCGCTGCGGCGCATGGCCGGCAAGTGGCTGGCGCACAGCGGCGGCTGAGGCGCCGGTGACGGGCGGCGCTGCCGGACCGGCTTGCGCGGGTGCCGGGCGCCCGCCGCCTGCTGGGCGGGCATGGCCGGATTGGGTACCCTGGGGCGCCCGTTGCCCGTCCACGCCCATGTCCCGCACCGCTGCTTCGTTCACCTATCGCCTGGCGTTCCGTCCGGTCGACGACCGCATGGAGTCGGCCGACCTGGCGCGCACCGTGCAACGGACGCTGCTGGCCTTGAGCGGGCCGCCGCACGGCGTGGCGATCGTTAGCCTGCAGCGCCCGCCGCGCGAGGACGGCGGCGGCCTGTACATGGAAGCGGTCACCAGCGGCCCGGAGCGCTGGTACCTGAAGGCCGACGACTACCTGTTGAGCGAAGGGCTGCGCGGCGAGTTGTTGCCCTGAGGGCCGGGATTGGGGAGTCGGGATTGGGGATTCGTAAGAGCGGCGGCGCTGGCGATTCCCTTCTCCGGCTGCGATTTGGCTAGGGTCGATTGCGGTGGCGCAGATGCGGATCACGCGACCCTGCGCTCTTACGAATCCCGAATCCCGAATCCCCAATCCCGGTCAGTAGAGAATCCGCGTCCGCAAGGTCCCGGCGATCTGCCCCAGCTCGTCCTTCAGCACGCCGGCCAGTTCCTCGCTGGCGGCGACGTCGATGACCACGTAGCCGACCTTGGGGTCGGTGCGCAGGAACTGGCCGTCGATGTTGACGTTGTGGCGCGAGAACAGTTCGTTGATCTGCGACAGCACGCCCGGCACGTTGCGGTGGATGTGCAGCAGGCGCAGGCTTTCGGCGTGCTCGGGCAGGGTGACCTCGGGGAAGTTCACCGCCGACAGGGTGCTGCCGTTGTCGCTGTAGCGCACCAGCTTGGCCGCCACCTCCACGCCGATGTTGTCCTGCGCTTCCAGCGTGCTGCCGCCCACGTGCGGAGTCAGGATCACGTTGTCGTGCGCGGCCAGCGGCGATTCGAACACGTCGCCGTTGCCCTTCGGCTCGACCGGGAACACGTCCACCGCCGCGCCGCCGATGTGGCCGGAGCTCAGCGCCGCGTCCAGCGCGGCGATGTCGATCACGGTGCCGCGCGAGGCGTTGATCAGGTGCGCGCCGGGCTTCATCTGCGCGATCTGCGCCGCGCCGATCATGTCCTTGGTCGACGCGGTCTCCGGCACGTGCAGGGTGACCACGTCCGAACGCGCCAGCAAGTCGTCCAGATCGGTCGCCGCGCGCGCGTTGCCCAGCGACAGCTTGGCCTCGATGTCGTGGAAGATCACCTGCATGCCCAGCGCTTCGGCCAGCACGCCGACCTGGGTGCCGATATGGCCGTAGCCGACGATGCCCAGCACCTTGCCGCGGGTCTCGTGGCTGCCGGCGGCCGATTTCGACCAGCCGCCGCGGTGGCATTCGGCGTTCTTCTGCGGAATGCCGCGCAACAGCAGGATCGCCTCGGCGATGACCAGCTCGGCGACGCTGCGTGTATTGGAGTAGGGCGCGTTGAACACCGGAATGCCGGCCAGCTCGGCCGCGTCCAGGTCCACCTGGTTGGTGCCGATGCAGAAGCAACCGACCGCGATCAGGCGCTTGGCCTGCGCCAGCACCTCGGCGCTGAGCTGGGTGCGCGAGCGGATGCCGACGATGTGCGCCTCGGCGATGCGCGCCTTCAGTTCCTCTTCCGGCAGCGATTTGGCGTGCAGTTCGATCTGCGAGTAGCCGGCGGCGCGGAACACGTCGATGGCGGTCTGGCTGATGCCTTCGAGCAGCAGGACGCGGATGTCCTGCTTCGGAAACGAGGTTTTCTTGGGCGACATTGCGGCGACGAGGCGAGGCGAAAGGGTCGGTCACTATGCCAGATGCGTCCGCGCTTTGGTGCGTCGCAATAGGATGCCGGGGTCGCGCAAACGCACCCTGGCAAAGGTTTCAGTTGCATCTTTCGTGAATCGGGAATGGGGAATCGGGAATCGGGAATCGGGAATCGGGAATCGGGAATCGGAAGAGCCGAGCATCGGCATGAAGGGCGAGGGCGATGTCAGGCGCATGCTCTCTGCGAATCCCGAATCCCGAATCCCGAATCCCAAGCCACCTAGACGCCGCCAGCCAACGCTGGCAGGCTTGAACGCTTGCCTTCGCCCGATCCCGACCCATGACCGACCCGCGCCTGGACGCCCTTACGCACGCCGTTCCCGGACTGCGCCTGAAGACCGACCCCGCCGACCTGGAGCACTACGGCCGCGACTGGACCCAGCGCTGGACGCCGGCGCCGCTGGCGATCGCGTTGCCGGCGACGGTGGAGGAGGTGCAGGCGGTGCTGCGCTGGGCCAACGACCATGCGGTGGCGGTGGTGCCCTCCGGCGGCCGTACCGGCCTGTCCGGCGGCGCGGTGGCCGCGCACGGCGAACTGGTGCTGAGCCTGGAGCGGATGAACAAGGCACTGGCGTTCGATGCGGTCGATCGCACCCTCACCGTGCAGGCCGGCATGCCGCTGGAGGCGGTGCACAACGCGGCGCGCGAGCACGGGCTGGTGTATCCGGTGGATTTCGCCGCGCGCGGCTCGTGTTCGATCGGCGGCAACATCGCCACCAACGCCGGCGGCATCCGCGTGATCCGCTACGGCAATACCCGCGAATGGATCGCCGGACTCAAGGTGGTGACCGGCAACGGCGAGCTGCTCGAACTCAACCGCGGGCTGATCAAGAATTCCAGCGGCTACGATTTCCGTCAGCTGCTGATCGGCTCCGAAGGCACCCTGGGCGTCGTCGTGGAGGCCACGCTGCGGCTGACCGACCCGCCGCCGCCGAGCAACGTGATGCTGCTGGCGCTGCCGTCGTTCGAGGTGCTGATGCAGGTGTTCGCCGCCTTCCGCGGCCGCCTGCAGCTGGAAGCGTTCGAATTCTTCACCGACCGCGCGTTGCAGCACGTGCTGGCGCATGGCGCGCAGGCGCCGTTCGACACGGTCTATCCGTATTACGTGGTCACCGAGTACGCCAGCGGCGACGAAGCGCAGGAAGCCGCGGCGCTGGCCGCGTTCGAAGCGTGCATGGAGCAGGGCTGGGTGCTGGACGGGGTGATCAGCCAGAGCGATGCGCAGGCGGCGCAGCTGTGGCGTTTGCGCGAAGGCATCACCGAAGCGGTGGCGCGCTACAAGCCGTACAAGAACGACGTGTCGGTGCGGATCTCGGCGATGCCGGCGTTCCTGGCGCAGACCCAGGCGCTGCTCGGCGAAGCCTATCCACAGTTCGACGTGGTCTGGTTCGGCCACATCGGCGACGGCAACCTGCACATCAACGTGCTCAAGCCCGATGCCACCGCCGACGCGGAGTTCATCGCCGCCTGCGAACAGGTCACCAAGCTGCTGGCGCAGGTGCTGGCCGAGCATGGCGGCAGCATCTCCGCCGAACACGGCATCGGCCTGGTCAAGAAGCCGTATCTGCAAAGCACCCGCAGCGCCGAGGAGATCGCGCTGATGCGCGCGGTCAAACGCGTGTTCGATCCGGCCGGGCTGCTCAACCCGGGCAAGCTGTTCGACCCCTGAGCCGCGCCACGCCGTGCACGCATCTGCGCGGCGCCGGCGCTCGCGCTCGCGGCGGCGGCCGGCTAGGCTATGCCGACGCGGCCACGGCCGCTTCTCTTTCCCGATCCCGTTGGAACCCGATGCGATGAACCGAGTGACCGCGCGCTGCGCCCTGTTGTTGATCCTGTCCGTCCCCGCGTTCGCGCAGGCTTCCAGCTTCGCCGGCAGTTCCGCCGGTTCCGCCTCGGCCGGCTCCGCGGGCAGTTCCGCGTCTTCGGACAGCAGCTCCGGCGACGACAAACTGGTGCTGCAGGCGCGCGACGACGCGGCCGGCTTCGTCGCCAGCGCCGGCCGCATCCGCGGCGTGCAGCTGGAGGCGGCGCTGCGCGTGCTGCGCGAACGCAACCCGCAGGCGCAGCAGGCCAGCGACCTGCAACTGGCGCAGGCCATCCTGGCACTGTGATGCCGCGCCGGCGGCTGCGCCGGCTGGCGTGGCTGGCGCTGCTCGGGCTGGTGTGCGCGCTGCCTGCGCAGGCGATGCGGTTGCAGGTCGATGCGAGCGGATTGAGCGCATCCGAACGCGCGGCCAGCCAGGCGCTGCTCGACGCGACGCTGCCCAGGCTGCCGCCGGCCTGGACCGCAGCGATCGAGACGCCGCTGACGCTGCAATGGCGCGACGATCTGCCCGAGCGGGTGCACGGCCGGGCGCAGGCGCGCAACCTGCTGTTGAACAAGGCCTTGCTGCGCGCATGGATGGCGCAGCCTGTTGCCGATACCGCCGACGGCGACGTGGTGGATCCGGCGCGGCGGCCGGCGGTCGCCGCGCTGCTGCACGAACTGGCGCATTTCTACGACCGCTCCGCGGCGGGCCGGCTGTCCTCGGATCCGCGCCTGCTGGATCTGGCCGGCTGGCAGGTCAGCCCGATGCGCCTGGGCCTGCGCGTGAGCCACAATGCCTTCAGCGAGCGTAGCCCGGATCGGTACGAACTCAAGTCGCCGGCGGAATTCGTCGCGGTCAACCTGGAACATTTCCTGCTGGATCCGGACTACGCGTGCCGGCGCCCGGCGTTGGCGCGGTATTTCGCGCAGCGCCTGGCCTGGTCGCCGCCGGCGAGCGCCTGCGCCCCCGGCCTGGCCTACCTGCAGGATCCGCTGGCCGACGAGGCGGCGCTGCTGCAACTGGACCCGGCGCGGGTCTACGCGATCGATTACCTGCTGGCCGAGGGCAACGCGCAGCCGATGAGCCATTGGGGCCACAGCATGCTGCGCCTGGTGATCTGCGCGCCGGGACGCGCGCCCGGTCCCGATTGCCGCCTGGACCTGGCGTATCACAAGGTGCTGTCGTTCCGCGCGTTCGTCGACGACGTGCAGATCTCCAACGTGCGCGGCCTGATCGGTTCGTATCCGTCGCGGCTGTTCGTGCTGCCGTTGCGGCAGGTGGTGGACGACTACACCCAGGTGCAGCTGCGCGGCCTGCAGTCGATTCCGCTGCGGCTGAGCGCGGACGAGCGCGCGGCGCTGCTGGAGCGTGCCGCGCAGCTGCACTGGAGCTACGACGGACGCTATTACTTTCTCAGCAACAACTGCGCGGTGGAAACCTACAAGCTGCTGCACGACGGCGTGCCGCGGCTGGCCGGCGCGCGCCTGGCCGGCATCAGCCCGACCGGCCTGCTGCGGCGCCTGGCCCGCGCCGGCATCGCCGACACCGCGGTGCTGGACGATGCGGACGCCGCCACACGCCAGGGCTACTACTTCGCGCCGGCGAGCGCGCACTACGCGGCGATGTTCGCGGTCGCGCGCGCGCAGTTGGCGTTGCCGGCGCGCAGCGTGGAAGCCTGGCTGGATCTGCCGGCGGCGCAACGCGCGCCCTGGCTGCAGCGCGGCGACCTGCGCGCCAGCGCCGCACTGTTGCTGCTGGAGAACGCCGCGCGCCGGCGCCAGGAGCAGCGCGGCCGCGATGCGTTGAAGCGGCGCTATCTGGCCGGGCCACGCGGGCTACGCGTTGCCGATGACGCCGCTATTGCGGCTCGCGCCAACGCCGCTGTCGATGGCGCGCGCGCTGCCGGGGCCGATGTCACCGCCGGTGCCGCTGCCGCGGCTGGCGCATCCCAGACCCGCGACGCTGCTGCCGCAGTGCGCGCGTTGCTGGCGCAGCAAGGTCTGTTGAGCCAACCCTCGACGTTATTGCAAGGCCGGCCCGGTTATGGGCTGCCGCAGGCGCCTGAGCGCGCCTGGCTGCAGCAACAGGGACAGGCGCGGATCGACGCGCTGCGCAGCGACGGCGCCGCGCTGCAGGCGCGTCTGCACGCCTTGCTGCCGCCGCCGCTGCGCGCGGAACTGCAGCAGATCGACGCGAACCTGGCGGCGCTGGGTTCGCGGTTGCGCGATCTCAACCGCGACAGCGGCGGGCTACAGTTGTTGTCGCCGTCGCTGCTGCAGCCTGTGGATACGAAATAAATGGCGGGGTTGGTTCGTCGCTGGCGCGAGCTGTGTGACGATCCGATGCGATCGCGACAGGTTGGGCAAGCGACCCAGGGCGTCTTGGCGCTATCGGACGCGAATGGACTTCCTGACGTGGTCTGTCGCGGCTGAAGCCGCTCCTACCGGGGGAGCGAGCTCTTGTAGGAGCGGCGTCAGCCGCGACAGGCGCACCGACGCAACTCGCGCAAGCAGCCGCCGCTAAGGCAAATCGAGACCCACGTCTTGGCCGTAGCGATCCAGCCACGCGTTGCGCACCGGATCCTGCCGATACTTCGCGCGCAGCGTGGCCCAGGTCGCCTCGTTGCCGTCGCAGTACTTCGCCATCGCCTTGTCCAGCTCGCGCCGCCGCGCCGCATCGTAGGGCTCCTCGCCGGCGAAGTGGTTGCAGACATCCTGGCGCGCGACGAATGCACGCAGCTCCTGCGGCAGCGCGCAGAAGCCGACGTGATGCTCGGGATCCACTTCCTCCGGGATCGTGCAGGCGGCCGCGCCTCGCGCCGCGGCCACGGGCTTGGCCGCCGCGGCCAAGGCCAGGCCGGGCAGGATCAGCAGGGTCGCCAGGACGATGCCGCGGCGCAGGCGCACGGGCTCAGTCCGCACGCCCGGCGAACTCGCCGGTGGTGGTGTTGACCAGCACGCGCTCGCCGTTGCCGATGTACTCCGGCACCATGATCTCGATGCCGGTGTTGAGCTTGGCTGGCTTCGGCCGCTTAGTCGCGGTGCCGCCCTTGAGTTCCGGCGGGGTCTCGATCACTTCCAGGGTCACGCTCTGCGGCAACTGCACCGCCACCGGCTGGTCGTCGATGACCTGCACGTAGATGCCGCTCAGGCCTTCGGTGATGTAGCCGGCGTCGTCGCCGATCACGTCGGCATCGAGCGTGTACGGGGTGTAGTCCTCGTCGTCCAGGAACACGAATGCCTCGCCGTCCTTGTACGAGAAGGTGGCCTGGCGGCGCAGCAGATCGACTTCGCGCAGGTCGTCGTCGCCGTCGAAGCTGGCATCGAGCTTGTTGCCGCCGGGCACGCTGTACATCACGAAGCGGAAGCGCACGTTGCCGCCGCGGCCCTGCGGCGAACTGCGCTCGATGTCGCGGATCTGGTACACGCCGTTGTTGTACTCGACGACGTTGCCTTTCTTGATTTCGTTGGCTTTCATGGGTTTGGAGCCGGGATTGGGGATTGGAGATTCGGGATTGGTAAAGAGCCGGGCGGGGAGCGAAGGGGACAGGGCGCTTTTGCGAATCCCCAATCCCGAATCACGAATCCCGGCTACTTGGGCGCCAAGCGTACCGCGCCGTCGAGGCGAATGACCTCGCCGTTGAGATAGCGGTTGCGCAGCAGGAACAGCACCGTGTCGGCGAATTCCTCGGGGCGGCCGAGCCGTGGCGGGAACGGGATCGAGGCGGCCAGCGACTGCTGTACCGCCTCGGGCATGCCGTCCACCATCGGGGTCCAGAAGATGCCCGGGGCGATGGTGTTGACGCGGATGCCGAAGCGCGCCAGTTCGCGCGCCATCGGCAGGGTCATCGCCACCACGCCGCCCTTGGAAGCGGCATACGCGGCCTGGCCGATCTGGCCTTCGTAGGCGGCGACGCTGGCGGTGTTGACGATCGCGCCGCGTTCGCCGTCCTCGCCGGGCGCATTGTGCTGCATCAGGTCGGCGGCGGCCTTGGCGACGTTGAAGCTGCCGACCAGGTTGACCATCACCGTGCCCTGGAACGTGGCCAGCGGCATCGGCGCCTCCTTGCCGAGCACGCGGCCGGCGCCGAGGATGCCGGCGCAGTTGATCGCGGCATTGAGCCCGCCGAGAAAGTCGCGCGCCGCGCCGAGCTGCGCCGCCACCTGCGCCTCGTCGCTGACGTCGGTACGGAAATAGCGCGCCTGCGCGGCGCCGAGCGTGGCGACCGCGGCCGCGCCCTTGTCGTCGTTCAAATCGAACAGCGCGACCTTGCCGCCATCGGCGACGATGCGCTGCGCGACCGCCAGGCCTAGGCCGGAAACGCCGCCGGTGACGACCGCGCGGATATCGGCAAGCTGCATGAGTGTTCCCTCCCAGGAAAGCGCGCATTTTAGCCGACTCTCCGCCGCCGCTGCCGGCTGGTGGCCGCCAGCGCGTGGAGGCGCCCGCCAACCCTGGGGGCGTATCGTGCTTTGCGTGCCGCGCCTTCCCGCGGTGGCGTACAGCCAACGCGGCGCCGCGATGCTGACGCTCGGTGCGCCTGTCGCGAGCCGCAAGGGCATGCGATGCCGGTCGCGTCCGGAGTCGCGTCGGCGTGCGTGCGAACCGGCTTGGAATGGCCTCGGCGCGCAAGCGCGGCAAGTGACGCTGGGCATTGCCGGTGCAGGATCGGTGGGCATCGGAGGCGCGCCGATCCCGATGCGCCGGTCGGCCGCGGTTACGCCGCCGCCAGCGCCCGGCCGACCTTGCTGCCGGTGGCGCGGCCGAGCTTCTGCGCCAGCCAGCGCCCGGTCGCGGCCAGGGCCGGCAGGTCGATGCCGGTGGCCACGCCGTTGCCGTGCAGCAGGTAGACCACGTCCTCGCTGGCCACATTGCCGCTGGCGCCCTTGGCGTACGGGCAGCCGCCGGCGCCGGACACCGCCGCGTCGACCACGCGCACGCCTTCCTCCAGGCACGCGGCGATATTGGCCAGGGCCTGGCCGTAGGTATCGTGGAAATGCACCGCCAGCGCCGCCATCGGCAATTCGGCGGCGACCGCGCGCAGCATCGCCCGCGCCTTGTCCGGAGTGCCGACGCCGATGGTGTCGCCCAGCGAGATCTCGTAGCAGCCCATGGCGTGCAGCTGCCGCGCCACCCGCACCACGTCGGCCAGCGGCACCGCGCCCTGGTAGGGGCAGCCGAGCACGGTGGAGACGTAGCCGCGCACCTTGACCCCGTCCGCCGCCGCGCGCGCCAGCACCGGCGCGAAGCGCTGCAGCGATTCGTCGATGCCGGCATTGGTGTTGGTGCGGTTGAAGGTTTCCGAGGCGGCGGTGAACACCGCGACTTCGCGCACGCCGACCGCGACCGCACGCTCGTAGCCCTGCAGGTTCGGCACCAGCACCGGATAGTCCACACCGGGCGCCGGCACGATGCCGGCGTAGACCTCTGCCGCGTCGGCCAGCTGCGGCACCCATTTCGGGCTGACGAAACTGGTCGCCTCGATGCTGCGCAGGCCGGTGCGCGACAGCTGCGCGATCAACTCGATCTTGTCGGCGGTGGCGACCCAGGCTTTCTCGTTCTGCAGGCCGTCGCGCGGTCCCACTTCCACCAGGCGGACGAAGTCGCTCATCGGCAGCGCTCGCAGCGCGGCGCGCAAGCGATCGGCAGAGGCCGCGTGGGGCAGGGCAAAAACGGCGAATTGGCGGTCACATGCATTCCTTGGAGTGGACGGCTGCGCGCCGTCGCCGAGCGGCGCAGGCCGCAGCCTGCGCGATGTGCGATCGCCGGCGCTCGGCGCCGCTCAGGCCTGCGCCGGTTGGTGGCAGACCGCTTCGATGTTGTGCCCATCCGGATCCAGCAGGAAGGCGCCATAGTAGTTGGGGTGGTAATGCGGCCGCAGCCCGGGTGCGCCATTGTCGCGACCGCCGGCGGCCAGCCCGGCGCGATGGAAGGCATCCACCTGCGCGCGTTCGGCGGCGACGAAGGCCAGATGCAGTTCGCCGCCGCTGCCGGTGGCGCCATCGGTCAGCCAGACGCTGGGCTTGCCGTCGCGGCCGAAACCGATATGGCGGCGATCGCCGGTCTGTTCCGCGCTCACCTCCATCACGATGTCCAGCCCAAGCGCGGCCAATGCGGCGCGGTAGAACGCGAGACTGCGCGCCAGGTCGACGCAGCGCAGACCGATGTGGTCGAGCGGGCTCACCAGAAGCCCAGCCAGTTCGGATCGCGCTTATCCAGGAAGGCGCTCAGGCCTTCTTGGCCTTCGGCCGAGACCCGCAGCCGCGCGATCAGCGCGGCGTTGTCGCGGTCCAGCGCGGCGCTGTCGCCGCCGGCGGCGACCCGGCGCACCAGCGCCTTGGCGCCGGCGGCGGCGAGCGGGCCGGCCTGGCCGAGCAGTTCCACCTGGCGCTGCACCGCCGCGTCCAGTGCGGTCGGCGCCACCGTCTGGTGGACCAGGCCGATCTGGGTAGCGGTGGCCGCATCGAACGCTTCTGCGCTGGCGAACCAGCGCCGCGCCTGGCGCGCGCCGATCGCGGCGATCACATACGGCGAGATCACCGCCGGCAACAAGCCCAGGCGGCTCTCGCTGAGTCCGAAGCGCGCGTCGGTGGAGGCCACGGCGATGTCGCAGCAGGCGACCAGGCCGACCGCGCCGCCGAAGGTGGCGCCGTGCACGCGCGCCACGGTCGGCTTGGGCAGTTCGTCCAGGGTGCGCATCAGTTGCGCCAGCGCCAGCGCATCGGCCAGATTCTCCGCCTCGCTGGCGCTGGCCATCGAGCGCATCCATTGCAGGTCGGCGCCGGCCGAGAACGCCGCGCCGGCGCCGGCCAGCACCACCACCTTGACCTTTGAATCGGTGCCGATCTCCTGCAGCGCGTCGGTCAGCTGCGCGATCAGCGCGGCGTCGAACGCGTTGCGCACCTCGGGTCGGTTCAGCCGCAGCGTCAGGACCTTGCCTGAGCGCTCCAGCAGCAATGCATCGCTCATCGGCGGTTCTCGTACGGAGGGATAACGGCAGCCATACGGGGATGATAGCGGGCCGCGCCGGCCGCGCCATCATGCGCTGCGACGGTGCTACAATTGATAACCATTCTTATTCGACGGAACGTTCCGTGACGTTGTCCGATATGCCGTTGCGCAGCACCGCCACCGTGGAGACCGTGCACGACCGCCAGCCCAACGACGCCATCGCGCGCCGCTTGCGCGAGCTGGGGTTCGTCGCCGGCGAACAGGTGCAGGTGCTGGCCAGCGGCCCGGTCGGCGGCGAGCCGTTGCTGGTGCAGGTCGGCTATACGCGTTTCGCGTTGCGCCGCAGCGAAGCGGCGCGGGTGCAGGTCAGCGTCGCAGCCGGCACCGAGGCGCAGTCATGAGCGCGGAGGCCGTGCCGTTGCGCCTGGCCCTGGTCGGCAATCCGAACTGCGGCAAGACCGCGCTGTTCAACCAGCTCACCGGCAGCAAGCAGAAGGTGGCCAACTACGCCGGCGTGACCGTCGAGCGCAAGGAAGGCCGTTTCCGCGCGCCGTCGGGGCGCGACTTCGCCGTGCTCGACCTGCCGGGCGCGTACAGCCTGCAGCCGGCCAGCCTGGACGAGGCGATCACCCGCGACCTGTGCCGTGGCTTCTATCCGGGCGAGCCGGCGCCGGACGTGCTGGTGTGCGTGGTCGATGCCACCAACCTACGCCTGCACCTGCGTTTTGCGCTGGAGTTGCGCGAACTGGGCAAGCCGATGCTGGTGGCGCTGAACATGGTCGATGCCGCGCAGCGCCGTGGCATCCAGATCGACCGCCAGGCGCTGGAAGACGCGCTTGGCGTGCCGGTGATCGAGACCGTGGCGGTGCGCCGCAACGGCGCCAGGGCGCTGGTCGAACGGCTCGATGCGCTGGCCCCGGCATTGCCGCCGGCGGTGGCGCCGGCCGCAGGGCAGGGCGACTACCACCAGCAGGTGCGGCGCATCCTCGCCGCCGCGGTGTCGATGCCGACCCGCACCTCGCGCATCGACGACGCGCTGGACCGCTGGCTGCTGCATCCGGTCGCCGGGCTGCTGACCCTGGCGGTGGTGATGTTCCTGATCTTCCAGGCGGTGTATGCCTGGGCGGCGCCGTTGATGGACCTGATCGACGGCGGCAGCAAGGCGCTCGGCGTCTGGGTCGGCAGCGCTTTGCCGGAGGGGCCGCTCAACAGCCTGCTGGTCGACGGCATCATCGCCGGCCTGGGCGGGGTGGTGGTGTTCCTGCCGCAGATCCTGATCCTGTTCGCCTTCATTCTGGCGCTGGAGGAATCCGGCTATCTGCCGCGCGCGGCGTTCCTGCTCGACAGGATGATGGCCGCGGCCGGACTGTCGGGGCGTTCGTTCATCCCGTTGCTGTCCAGCTTCGCCTGCGCCGTGCCCGGCATCATGTCCACGCGCAGCATCCAGGACCCGCGCGATCGGCTGGCCACGATCCTGGTCGCACCGCTGATGACCTGCTCGGCGCGCTTGCCGGTGTATGCGTTGCTGATCGGCGCGTTCATCCCGCAGCGGCAGGTGTGGGGCGTGTTCAACCAGCAGGGCCTGGTGCTGTTCGGCCTGTATTTCGCCGCGATCGCCAGCGCGCTGGCGGTGTCGTGGACGATGAAGAAGTGGCGCCGCGATAAGGGCGAGCATCCCTTGCTGCTGGAGCTGCCGTCGTACCGCGTGCCGCATCTGCGCGACCTGGCGCTGGGCCTGTGGGAGCGCGCGGCGATCTTCCTCAAGCGCGTCGGCGGCATCATCCTGGCGCTGACCATCCTGCTGTGGTTCCTGCTGTCGTTTCCGGCGGCGCCGGCCAACGCCACGCTGCCACCGATCGACTACAGCTTCGCCGGCCGCATCGGCCACGCGATGACCACGGTGTTCGCGCCGCTGGGCTTCAACTGGCAGATCTGCATCGCGCTGATTCCCGGCCTGGCCGCGCGCGAAGTGGCGGTGGCGTCGTTGGCCACGGTGTACGCGCTGTCGGCGGCCGACGACGATGCCGCCGCGCAGGCGCTGTCGCCGCTGATCAGCGACGGCTGGTCGCTGGCCACCGCGCTGTCGCTGCTGGTCTGGTACATCTACGCGCCGATGTGCATTTCCACCCTGGCCACGATCAAGCGCGAGACCAACTCTTGGAAGCAGATGAGCTTCGCCGCGTTCTACCTGTTCGCGCTGGCGTACCTGGCCTCGCTGGTCACCTACCAGGTCGCGGCGGCGCTGGGAGCCGGCTGAGATGAGCACGTCGCTGCTGCTGCAATACCTGGTGATCGCGCTGGCGGTGCTGCTCAGCGCCTGGGTGGTGCTGAAGAAGCAGTTCCCCGGCACCGCGCGCAAGCTGCGCGGCGCCGTCGCCGTGCGCCTGCTCAAGCCGGGCCGCGCGTCCTGGCTGCAGGCCATGGGCCGCAGGATCGCGCCGCCGGCCAGCGCCGGCGCCGGCGCATGCGGCGGCTGCGACAGCTGCGGTCCGGCACCGCCGCGCCGGCATTGAGCTGGTGACGGGAAAGGACGCGGCGAAACCGGCTGCCATGAGCGCTCCGTCGTTGCCCCTGTCGCTGCCGGCTGGCGCTTTCTTCGGCCTGGATCTGCAGGCGCTCGCGCCGCCGCAGCGCGACGCATTGCGCCAGGCCGACGCCGATTTCCGCGCCGTCGCGGCCGGCCGCGCACCACCGCACGCACGCATCGACACCGAAGCGCCATTGCCTGCCGACGGCGGCACCCGCTACTACCTGGGGCAGGGCTATCGGCTGACCGTGCTGCGCCGCCTGTCTTGCATCGGTGCGCAGGCCGCGATCGCCTATGGCCCGATCCTGCAATTGGACGAGGCGCTGTTCGCGACAGCGACACTCCCCGCCATATCGGATGTGCGTCTGTATACGCATGCCGCGCTGGGGCAGTTGTTGGAGGCCGCAGCACAGCCTTGATCCCGGCGCGCGCGGACCACGCAGAGCCACGGCACGATCGTGCGTCGGCGCTGGTGGGCTTACGCAAGCGCCAGCGAAGGCACGACCTGGCTGGGCCGGTGTATCGCTGAGCGCCGTTCGCGCTGCGCTGCACAGCGGAGCGCGGCGCCGCTGCCGTTATGCTATCGGCCATGACGACCTCCTTCCAGTTCTCCCGCCGTGCGCAGGCGCTGACCAGTTCGGCGATCCGCGAAATCCTCAAGGTCACCGAACGCCCGGAGGTGATCTCCTTCGCCGGCGGGCTGCCGTCGCCGGACACGTTCCCGGTGGCGCGCATGCAGTACGCGTGCGACAAGGTGCTGCGCGAGGCGCCGCAGGCGGCGCTGCAATACGGCCCGACCGAAGGCTATCTTCCGTTGCGCGAATGGGTGGCGGCGCGCCTGAGCCGCGACGGCGCCACGATCCGCCCCGGCCAGGTGCTGATCACCACCGGATCGCAGCAGGGCCTGGACCTGCTCGGCAAGGTCTTCATCGACGAAGGCAGCAAGGTACTGGTGGAAACGCCCAGCTATCTCGGCGCGCTGCAGGCGTTCTCGCTGTTCCAGCCCGCGTTCGCGGCGATGCAGTCGGACGACGACGGGCTGGTGGTGGATGCGCTGGAAGACGCGCAACTGGCCGGTGCGCGCTTCATGTACTGCCTGCCGAATTTCCAGAACCCGACCGGGCGGCGCCTGCCGCTGCACCGGCGGCAGGCGCTGGTCGCGCGCGCGGCCACGGCCGGCGTGCCCATCGTCGAGGACGATCCCTACGGCGAGCTGTGCTACAGCGGCGACACGCTGCCCAGCCTGCTGTCGATGAACCCGGACGGCGCCATCTACATGGGCTCGTTCTCCAAGGTGCTGGCGCCGGGCCTGCGCCTGGGCTTCGTGGTCGCGCCGGAAGCGGTGCACGCCAAGCTGGTGCAGGCCAAGCAGGCGGCGGACCTGCACACGCCCTCGTTCAGCCAGCGCATCGTCTACGAGGCGGTGCAGGACGGTTTCCTGGATGCGCACATCCCCGGCATCCGCAGCCTGTACGCGAGCCGCTGCCAGCAGATGCTCGACGCGCTCGGCAAGTATTTTCCGTCGCAGGTGCGCTGGAACCGCCCGGCCGGCGGCATGTTCATCTGGGTCGAATTGCCGGCCGGCATGGATGGTGGCGCGCTGCTGGCCAAGGCGATCGAGCGCAACGTCGCCTTCGTGCCGGGCGCGCCGTTCTACGCGGTCGAACCGCAGCGCAATACGCTGCGCCTGTCGTTCGTGACCGTGCCGGAAGAACGCATCGAGACCGGCGTGCGCATCCTCGGCGAACTGCTGCAGGCCGAAATCGCCGCGCATCGCAGCGCGGTCGCCTGATCCGGCACCAGGACGCGTGCACATGAGCTCGGCTGCGGCATTGGATCTGGGCGTGGAGGCGGTGCTGGTCGGCCGCGTGCAGGCCTTCACCCGGCCCGGCAGCCGCAGCGCGATCGACAAGCGGCCGGTGCCTGGCCGGTTGCGGATCGGGATCGAGGGCCTGGAACTGGACGAGCAGGGCGACCGCCGCGTGCACGGCGGCCCGGACAAGGCGTTGCACCACTATCCGCGCGACCACTACGCGGCCTGGCGCCAGGACCTGGGCGCGCACGCCTTGCTGGAGGCGCCGGGCGCATTCGGCGAAAACCTCAGCACGTTCGGCGCCACCGAGGCCGATCTGTGTCTGGGCGACCGGCTGCGGCTGGGCACGGCGCTGGTGGAGGTCTCGCAATCGCGGCAGCCGTGCTGGAAGCTGTCCGACCGCTTCGGGGTGGCCGCGCTGGCGCGGCGCGTGCAGGAAAGCGGCCGCACCGGCTGGTATTACCGCGTGCTGCAGCCGGGCGAGGTCGCTGCCGGCGATCGGCTGGTGCTGCTGGAGCGCCCGTATCCGGACTGGTCGCTGGCGCGCCTGATCCAGCTGCTGTATCGGCGCGAGGTGGACCTGGCACAGCTGGAGCAGGTGCTGGAGCTGCCGCTGGTGCCGAACTGGCGCGTACTGTTCGAGCGGCGCCTGGCCCAGCGCGAAGTCGAGTGCTGGGACAAGCGGTTGCTGGGGCAGCCAGCGGCAGAATAGGGCGCGCCGGCAGGCCAGCGGTGGCCGCCAGTAGGGCCGCGGACCTCCCAATATTGGATGGCGCCGGGCTACAGCCTCTCCCGCACTGCCAGCCTGCTGTCCGCAAGCCCCCTGTAGGAGCGGCTTCAGCCGCGACAAAACGAAGCGGCGGACCTTCCGACGTCGCTGCGTCGGATGTGTCGGAACTGAGCGCCGCCGTGCATCACCACGCTCGCCGCAAGCCCCTGTAGGAGCGGCTTCAGCCGCGACAAACGAAGCCGCATACCTTCCGACACCGATGCGCCAGATGTGTTGGAACTGAGCCCCGAGTGCACCGCACGCTAGCCGCAAGTCCTTGTGGGAGCGACTTCAGTCGCGACGAACGACAAGGCAGACCTTCCGCAGTCGGCTGCCATCAACACTCCGAACCGCCTCCACCTCCGCCTCCGCCTCCGACCAACGCCGCCGACCAACGCCACAGCGCCGCACCCCTGTCGCCGATCGCGACAAACCGCTACCTTGTGGCGATGACCACTTCCTCCGTTCGTGTGTTGATTCATGGCGCATCCGGCCGCATGGGCCAGGCCTTGTTGCGCCTGGCCGCGCAGGACCCCGCGCTGCAGGTGGCGGCCGCGGTGATCCGGCGGTCGCCGTCGCAGCGGGTCGTCGACGGGGTGCCGTACTTCGCTGCGACCGAACTGAATGGCGCGCCGGCGTTCGACGTGGCGGTCGATTTCAGCCTGCCGCAGGGCTTCGACCCGGTGCTGGCGCTGTGCGTGGCGCGCGGCGCGGCGCTGGTGTCCGGCACCACCGGCCTGGACGCGGCGCAGCGGCAGGCGCTGGCCGACGCGGCGGCGCGCATCCCGCTGATCTGGGCGTCCAACTTCAGCCTCGGCGTGGCGGTGCTCAACGACCTGGTGGAACGCGCCGCGGCGGCGCTGCCGGGCTGGGACTGCGACATCGTCGAGTCGCACCACGTGCACAAGCAGGACGCCCCATCCGGCACCGCACTGACCCTGGGCGAGGCGGCCGCGCACGGCGGCGCGCAGCCGCGCTACGCCAGCCTGCGCGCGGGTGACATCGTCGGCGAGCATCTGGTGCAGTTCGCCGGGCTCGGCGAGCGGGTGGAGCTGGTGCACCGCGCCAGCAACCGCGACATCTTCGCCCGCGGCGCGCTGCACGCCGCCGCGCGCCTGCCGGGCCGCGCGCCAGGCGCCTACCGGCTGCGCGATCTGCTCGGCTGAACGGCGCTTTCACATAAACGTCTGGCGCGGACAGGTCCGCGCCGGTACAATTCTCGCTCGCCTGTTACCCATCGCCACGGACCCGGAGAAGCGCCGAGTTCGCGGTTTCTTGCAGCCGCAAGTTGGTGGGGCAGGGTTCCTCTCTCCCCAAGGCGAACCCCGTGACTCAACCCGCAATCCTTGTCCTTGAAGACGGCACCGTGTTCGAGGGCGAATCCGTAGGCGCCGCCGGCCTGTCCGTCGGCGAAGTGGTGTTCAACACCGCGATGACCGGCTATCAGGAGATCGTCACCGATCCGTCCTACGCCCGCCAACTGGTCACCCTGACCTACCCGCATATCGGCAACACCGGTTGCACCGACCAGGACGACGAAGCCGCCCAGGTGTGGTCGGCCGGGCTGATCGTGCGCGACGTGCCGCGCCGGCCCAGCAACTGGCGCAACCAGGTGTCGCTGCCGGACTGGCTGATCCAGCGCGGCGTGGTCGCCATCGCCGGCATCGATACCCGCAAGCTGACCCGCATCCTGCGCGAGAAGGGCGCGCAGAACGGCGCGGTGATGGCCGGCGAAGTGAACGTGGAAACGGCGCTGGAAGCGGCACGCAAGTTCCCGGGCCTGAAAGGCATGGACCTGGCCAAGGTGGTCTCCACCGGCAAGGCCTATGCATGGCGCGATGGCCAGCTCGACCTGGATAGCAACGCGTTCGCCCAGGCCGCGCCGAAGTACAAGGTGGTGGCCTACGACTACGGCGTGAAGCTCAACATCCTGCGCATGCTCGCCGAGCGCGGTTGCGAGGTCACGGTCGTACCGGCGCAGACGCCTGCCGCCGAGGTGCTGGCGATGCAGCCGGACGGCGTGTTCCTGTCCAACGGCCCGGGCGATCCGGCGCCGTGCGACTACGCGATCGCCGCGATCAAGGAATTCGTGGCCAGGAAGATCCCCACCTTCGGCATCTGCCTGGGCCACCAGCTGCTGGCGCTGGCCGCCGGCGCGCAGACCCTGAAGATGGGCCACGGCCACCACGGCGCCAACCATCCGGTGCAGGACCTGGACAGCGGCCGGGTGATGATCACCTCGCAGAACCACGGCTTCGCGGTCGATGAGGCCACGCTGCCGGCCAACGTCCGCGTCACCCACCGCTCGCTGTTCGACGGCACCAATCAGGGCATCGAACTGACCGACGCGCCGGCCTTCAGCTTCCAGGGCCACCCGGAAGCCTCGCCGGGCCCGCGCGACGTGGCGCCGCTGTTCGATCGGTTCACCGCGCTGATGGCGGCCGCCGCCTGATGAGCGTCGCGCTGGTGCCGTCGCTGCGTCCACGCCGCTGGCGTTGGGGCGTATTGGCGTCGCTGGCGCTCGCCGCGTATCCGCTGTTCGTGCTGGTTGCGGTCTATGCGCAGTGGCTCGGCGCCGGTCTGCCGGGCGGACGCGACGGCCCGGCCGATGCGTACCGCCACAGCCTGGCCAGCGCCATCGTCGCCTACACCCTGTCGCCGCGCTGCGTGGACTGGGTGACGGCGGTGATGGAACGCGACGGGCGCGGCAATGCGAGCCGGGCGATGGACGCCCACAACAACCGGATCGGCGCGCGCATCGGCGCCGCCGCTCCCAGCTGGGCCGCGATGCAGCGCGAGGTTCGCGCCGCGGTCGACCATGGCGCGATCGACGCCCGATCGCCCGACCAGATCACCTGGCGCGCCCCCGCGGCGTGGCAGGACCGCCTTTACTGAGAATCCCCATGCCCAAGCGCACCGACCTAAAAACCATCCTCATCATCGGCGCCGGCCCGATCGTCATCGGCCAGGCCTGCGAGTTCGACTACTCCGGCGCGCAGGCGTGCAAGGCGCTGCGCGACGAGGGCTACCGCGTGGTGCTGGTCAACAGCAACCCGGCCACGATCATGACCGACCCGAACATGGCCGACGCCGTGTACATCGAGCCGATCAACTGGCAGACGGTCGAGAAGATCATCGCCAAGGAAAAGCCCGATGCGCTGCTGCCGACCATGGGCGGACAGACCGCGCTGAACTGCGCGCTGGACCTGGCCGACCACGGCGTGCTGGAAAAGTACGGCGTGGAGCTGATCGGCGCCAAGCGCGAAGCGATCATGATGGCCGAGGACCGCGAGCTGTTCCGCGTGGCGATGGGCGAGATCGGCCTGGAATGCCCGAAGGCGGCGGTCGCGCACACCCTCGAGGAAGCGCTGGAGATCCAGACCCGCGTCGGCTATCCGACCATCATCCGCCCCAGCTTCACCCTCGGCGGCAGCGGTGGCGGCATCGCCTACAACCGCGAGGAACTGATCGAGATCGTGACCCGCGGCCTGGAACTGTCGCCGACCAGCGAAGTGCTGGTTGAAGAGTCGGTGCTGGGCTGGAAGGAATTCGAGATGGAAGTGGTCCGCGACACCGCGGACAACTGCATCATCGTCTGCTCGATCGAAAACCTGGACCCGATGGGCGTGCACACCGGCGACTCGATCACCGTGGCCCCGGCGCAGACCCTGACCGACAAGGAATACCAGCGCCTGCGCGATGCCTCGATCGCGGTGCTGCGCAAGATCGGCGTGGACACCGGCGGTTCCAACGTGCAGTTCGGCATCAATGCGCAGACCGGCCGCGTGGTGGTGATCGAGATGAACCCGCGCGTGTCGCGCTCCTCGGCGCTGGCCTCCAAGGCCACCGGCTTCCCGATCGCCAAGGTCGCGGCCAAGCTGGCGGTCGGCTATACGCTGGACGAACTGAAGAACGAGATCACCGGCGGCCTGACCCCGGCGTCGTTCGAGCCGTCGATCGACTACGTGGTGACCAAGATCCCGCGCTTCGCCTTCGAGAAGTTCCCGCAGGCCGACGCGCGTCTGACCACGCAGATGAAGTCGGTGGGCGAGGTGATGGCGATGGGCCGCACCTTCTCCGAATCGCTGCAGAAGGCGCTGCGCGGCCTGGAGACCGGCAAGATCGGGCTCGATCCGACCGGGCTGGACCTGGCCAGCGAGGACGACCTGGCCGCGCTCAAGCGCGAGTTGAAGGCGCCCGGCCCGGAGCGGCTGTTCTACGTGGCCGATGCGTTCCGCGCCGGCATGAGCGTGGAGCAGGTGCATGCGCTGTCGTTCATCGATCCGTGGTTCCTGGACCAGATCGAGGACCTGATCGCGCAGGAAAAGCGATTGGCCGCAGACGGCCTGGGTTCGCTGGATGCCGCGCGCCTGCGCACGCTCAAGCGCGCCGGTTTCTCCGACGCGCGCCTGGCGCAGCTGACCGGCACCAACGAGGCGGCGCTGCGCGCGCTGCGCCGCGCGCACAAGGTGCGCCCGGTATACAAGCGGGTGGACTCGTGCGCGGCCGAATTCGCCACCGACACCGCCTACCTGTATTCGACCTACGAGGACGAGTGCGAGGCCAAGCCCAGCAATCGCGACAAGATCATGATCCTCGGCGGCGGCCCCAACCGCATCGGCCAGGGCATCGAGTTCGACTACTGCTGCGTGCACGCGGCGCTGGCGCTGCGCGAGGATGGTTACGAAACCATCATGGTCAACTGCAATCCGGAGACCGTGTCCACCGACTACGACACCTCCGACCGCCTGTACTTCGAGCCGCTGACCCTGGAAGACGTGTTGGAGATCGTCGAGCTGGAGCAGCCCAGGGGCGTGATCGTGCAGTACGGCGGGCAGACCCCGCTGAAGCTGGCGCGCGCGCTGGAAGCCAACGGCGTGCCGGTGATCGGCACCAGCCCGGACTCGATCGACCTGGCCGAGGACCGCGAGCGCTTCCAGCAGCTGGTCGACAAGCTGGGCCTGAAGCAGCCGCCGAACCGCATCGCGCGCAACGCCGAGGAAGCGCTGGTGCTGGCGCGCGAGATCGGCTACCCGCTGGTGGTGCGCCCGAGCTACGTGCTCGGCGGCCGCGCGATGGAGATCGTCTACGGCGAATCGGACCTGGCGCGCTACGTGCGCGACGCGGTCAAGGTCTCCAACGACTCGCCGGTGCTGCTGGACCGCTTCCTCGACAATGCGGTGGAAGTGGACGTGGACATCATCGCCGACAAGGACGGCCAGGTGCTGATCGGCGGGGTGATGGAACACATCGAGGAAGCCGGCGTGCATTCGGGCGATTCTTCGTGCTCGCTGCCGCCGTACTCGCTGTCGGCCAAGACCCAGGCCGAGCTGCGCCGCCAGGTGGTGATGCTGGCCAAGGGCCTGAACGTGGTCGGGCTGATGAACACCCAGTTCGCGGTGCAGGTGGACGAGGCCGGCGACGACATCGTGTTCCTGCTGGAAGTGAACCCGCGCGCCTCGCGCACGGTGCCGTTCGTGTCCAAGGCCACCGGCATGGCGCTGGCCAAGATCGCCGCGCGCTGCATGGCCGGCAAGACCCTGGCCGAGCAGGGCGCGCTGAAGGAGATCGTGCCCGACTACTACTCGGTGAAGGAAGCGATCTTCCCGTTCGCCAAGTTCCAGGGCGTGGACCCGATCCTCGGCCCGGAGATGCGCTCCACCGGCGAGGTGATGGGCGTGGGCCGCAGCTTCGGCGCCGCGTTCGCGCGCGCGCAGGAAGCCGGCGGGATCAAGGCGCCGCCGTTGGGCAAGGCGTTCCTGTCGGTGCGCGATCCGGACAAGCAGCGCGTGCTGCCGGTGGCGCAGGCGCTGGTCGAGCGCGGCTACACCCTGGTCGCGACCAGCGGCACCTGCGCGTGGCTGCGCCAGAATGGCCTGCAGTGCGACCAGATCAACAAGGTGGCCGAGGGCCGCCCGCATATCGTCGATCTGATCAAGAACGGCGAAATCGTGTATATCGTCAACACCACCGAGGGCCGGGCGGCGATCTCCGACTCGTTCTCGATCCGGCGCGAAGCCCTGCAGCAGCGCGTCACCTATTCGACCACCGTCGCCGGCGCCCGCGCGCTGGTGCATTCATTGGAATTCCGCGGCACCGGTCCGGTCTGGGCGCTGCAGGAACTGCACAAGGAGCTGGAAGCGTGAGAGCCCCGATCACCATGCAAGGCGCGCAGCGTTTGCGCGAGGAACTGGACCAGTTGAAGTCGGTCAAGCGGCCCGAAGTCATCGCCGCGATCGCCGAGGCGCGCGCGCACGGCGATCTCAAGGAAAACGCCGAGTACCACGCCGCGCGCGAGCAGCAGGGCTTCATCGAAGGCCGCATCAAGCAGCTGGAGAGCGAGCTGTCGCACGCCGAGGTCATCGACGTCAGCAAGCTGGCGGTCGGCAGCAAGGTGGTGTTCGGCGCCACCGTGACCCTGGCCGACGTGGAGAGCGACGAAGAGAAGCGCTACCAGCTGGTCGGCGATCTGGAAGCGGACATCAAGCTCGGGCTGATCGCGATCTCCTCGCCGCTGGCGCGGGCGCTGATCGGCAAGCTGGAAGGCGACAGCGTCAGCATCGACGCGCCGGCCGGGCGCCGCGAGTACGAGATCGTCAGCGTCGAATACATCGGCTGACGCCGTGGCCGTCGCCACCTTGCTGCTGCCGGAGCGGGCGCGCCTGGCCGGTCCGGCGCTGACCGGCGAGGTGGCGCGGGCGCTCGGCCGCGCCGAGCGCGAGCGCCTGGGCGCCGGTTCCGAAGCGCAGTTGCGCCGCCATTTCACGCTGCCGCCGGGGCATTGGCCGGTGGCAGCGCTGACCCGGCAGCTGGATGCCGGCGATGCCGGCGACGGCGTCTGGCTGCGCGCCGATCCTGCCTACGTGGTGCCGGACATGCAGGGTGCGCGGCTGACGGCGCACGGCGACATGCTCGCGATCGACGCGATCGACCTGGCCGCGTTGCTGCCGTCGCTGCAGGACCTGTTCGCCGAGTCCGGCCTGGTCCTGGACGCGCCCGAACCCACCCGCTGGTATCTGCGCCTGGCGCCGGGCAGCGCGCTGCCGGAGTTCGCCGCGCCGGCGCAGGTGCTCGGCGCCGATCTGTTCGACCACCTGCCGCAGGGCGAGGGCGGGCGCCGCTGGCGTGCGCTGCTGACCGAGGCGCAGGTGCTGCTGCATCAGCATCCGTGGAACCGCGAACGCAGCGCGCGCGGGCAGCCGGCGATCAACTCGCTGTGGTTCTGGGGCGGCGGCGCGTTGCCGGCCACGGTGAGCACCGCGCATGCGCAGGTGCGCAGCCGCGAGCCGCTGCTGCGCGCGCTGACCCAGGCCGCCGGCATCGACGCCGAGCAAACGCCGCGCGTCGATGCGCTGGTCGATCTGCGCCAGCTGCGTGCGCCCGAGCAGTTCGTCGGCGAGGTGATGCAGCCGCTGCTCGAAGCGCTGCGCCTGGGCGAGCTGCAGCAAT
Source organism: Xanthomonas sp. DAR 34887 (assembly GCF_041245805.1). NCBI lineage: Bacteria > Pseudomonadati > Pseudomonadota > Gammaproteobacteria > Lysobacterales > Lysobacteraceae > Xanthomonas > Xanthomonas tesorieronis. The sequence continues at coordinate 2,798,721 of NZ_CP162490.1, read as the reverse complement.
TGCTGCTGGATTTCGAGGACGGCACGCGTTTCCGGATCGACCGCGAGCAGCGTTGGCGCTTCTGGCGGCGGCCGCTGGCGCGCCTGGACGCATGAGTCCGCCGCTGCGCATCACCCGGCGGCCGGCCGCCGAGGGCGGGCCGTGGACGGAAAACGTGCTGCCGCTGCTGCGCCGCATCTACACCGCACGCGGCGCGCACGAGGCCAGCCTGGCGCAGCCGAAGCTGGCGCAGTTGCTGCCGCCCGATACGCTGAGCGGCATCGACGCGGCGGTCGTGCTGCTGGCCGACGCGATCGCCGCCGGCAAACGCATTCTGGTCGTCGGCGATTTCGATTGCGACGGCGCCACCGCCTGCGCGGTTGCGGTGCGCGGATTGCGCCTGCTCGGCGCCGCGCAGGTGCTGCACGCGGTGCCGAACCGCATGGTGCACGGCTATGGCCTGTCGCCGGCGCTGGTCGCCGAACTGGCGCCGCTGCAGCCGGACCTGTTGGTCACCGTCGACCACGGCATCGCCTGCCATGCCGGCGTCGCCGCGGCCAAGGCGCTGGGCTGGCAGGTGCTGATCACCGACCACCACCTGCCGGGCAGCGTGTTGCCGCCGGCCGACGCGATCGTCGATCCGAACCTGGCCGGCGACGCGTTCCCGAGCAAGATGCTGGCCGGGGTCGGGGTGATCTTCTACGTGCTGCTGGCCTTGCGTCGGCACCTGCGCGAGCGCGGCGCGTTCGCGACCCAGGCGCCGGATCTGACCGTGCTGCTGGACCTGGTCGCGGTCGGCACTGTCGCCGACCTGGTGCCGCTGGACCCGAACAACCGCGCGCTGGTCTCGGCCGGGCTGCGCCGCCTGCAGCGCGGCGACGGCTGCGTCGGCCTGCGCGCCTTGATCGAAGCCAGCGGCCGCGATCCGGCACGGCTCAGCGCCAGCGACATCGGGTTCGCCCTGGCGCCGCGGCTCAACGCCGCCGGCCGGCTCGAGGACATGGCGCTGGGCATCGAACTGCTGCTGTGCGAAGACCCGCAGCAGGCGCGGGAGATCGCCGCCACGCTGGAACAGATCAACGGCGAGCGCCGCGCGGTGCAGCAGCAGATGACCGACGAGGCCGAGGCCACCGTGGCGCAGGCGCTGCTGGCCGCGCCGGACGCGCCGCCGGTGGCGGTGTGCCTGTTCGATGCCGAGTGGCATCCGGGCGTGATCGGCCTGGTCGCCTCGAAGATGAAGGACCGCCTGCATCGCCCGGTGATCGCCTTCGCCCCGGCCGAGCCGGGCAGCGACCAGTTGCGCGGCTCGGCGCGCTCGATTCCCGGCTTCCACATCCGCGATGCGATGGCCGCGGTGGAGGCGCGCCGTCCCGGGTTGATGGACAAATTCGGCGGCCATGCGATGGCCGCGGGCCTGAGCCTGCGGCACGCCGCATTGGCCGAGTTCGAACAGCTGTTCCGCGAGCATGCGCTGGCCAGCCTGGACGCGGCGCTGCTGCAGGCCGAACTGCTCAGCGACGGCGCACTGGATCCGCACGAACTGGATCATCGCCATGCAGAGGCGCTGCGCCTGGCCGGGCCGTGGGGGCAGGGCTTTCCCGAGCCGCTGTTCGACGGCGAGTTCGAGGTGCTGCAGTGGCGCCTGCTGAAGGAGCGGCATCTCAAGCTGAGCCTGCGCTGCGCCGGCCGTGGCGAGCCGTTGAACGCGATCCATTTCAACGGCTGGCGCGGCGACGAACCCGGCCGCCGCGTGCACATCGCCTACCGCCTGGTCGCCGACGACTATCGCGGCGGCGAGGCGGTGCAACTGGTGGTGGAGTACTGCCGCAGCCTGGCTTAGCCCCTCTCCCCTCGGGAGAGGGGTTGGGGTGAGGGTCCGGCGCGAAGCGTCTCGCGGAGTTTGGGTGCAGGAGGCTGCGCCCGTACCCTCATCCGCCCTTCGGGCACCTTCTCCCGACGGGAGAAGAACACAGCCGAGCCCATCTGCCATCGAGAGAGAGGTCGGCACCAATATCCTGCTCGCAACCGACCAACCCCACAGCGCCACACCGGACGTTCAAGCTGTACCGTCCCATCAAGGAGTGATCCATGCCGTCCCTCGCGCGCAAAGGCCTGTGCCTGCTGTTGCTCTCGCTGTTGTCGGCCTCCGCCGTGCCGGCCCTGGCCCAAACCGCCGCGCCGCAGCAGCAACTCCTCGCTCCGCTGCTGAAGACAGATCGCGGCGAGCGCCCAATCGAACTGCGCTCGGCGACGGTGAGCGCGCATGCCGCCGCCGGCCTGGCCGAAACCACAGTGGAGCTGCTGTTCTTCAACCCCAATGCGCGCGTGCTGGAAGGGCAGCTGGCGTTCCCGCTGCGCGACGGCCAGCAGATCAGCGGCTTCGCCTTGGACATCGACGGCCAGATGCGCGACGCGGTGCCGGTGCCGAAGGCGCGCGGGCGGCAGGTGTTCGAGGCGATCGAGCGGCGCGGCGTGGACCCGGGCCTGGTCGAGCAGACCGCCGGCAACCAGTTCCAGCTGCGGCTGTATCCGATTCCCGCGCACGGCAGCCGCCGCGTGCGCCTGGTCTATCGCGAGTCGTTGCCGCGTACCGCCGCCGGTTGGCAGTGGCGGCTGCCACTGGGGTATGCGGCAAGCGCGCGGACGTTGCGCCTGGAGCTGAGCACGCAGGCGGCGCCGGTGGACGCCGCGGCGTTGCCTGCCGGCCTGCGCCTGCTGCCGACGCCCGAGGGGCACGCGGCGACGTGGTCGGGCACCCCAGCGCAACTGCCCAGGGAACTGGCGCTGTCGTTGCGCGCGAGCAGCGATCCGCGCGTCGCGGTCGGCAGCCACGAGGGCCAACGCTATTTCCAGGCGCTGCTGCCGATCGCCGACCTGCACAGCGCACGCCCCTTGCCGCAGCGCATCGGCCTGCTGTGGGATGCGTCGGGGTCGGCGCGGCAGCGCGACATTCCCGCGGAACTGGCCTTGCTGCAGCGCTATTTCACCGCGCTGGGCAACGCGCAGGTCGAACTGGTCGTGCTGCGCGACCGTGCCGAGGCGCCGCGCCGGTTCCAGGTGCGCGCTGGCGACTGGAGCGCGTTGAAAGCGACGCTGCAGCGTCTGCAGCCGGACGGCGCCAGCGCATTGGGCGAGTGGCGGCCGACCGCGGACGTGCAGGAATATCTTTTGTTCAGCGATGGGCTGGGCAACTACGGCACGCAAGCCTTGCCGGCGCTGGCGGCGGGCCAGCGCCTGTACGCGGTCGCTTCGGCCGGCGCCCATGCCGATACGGCACGTCTGGCGGTATCGGCGGAAGCGCGGGGCGGCCGCTTGATCGAGCTGCACGGCATGCAGGGCGTGCAGCAGGCCAGCGAGCGGCTGCTGCAGCGTGGCGGCGAACTGGTGGCGCTGCAGGGCGAGGGCGTCGCCGATCTGGTCGCCGATTCGCGCTATGCCGACGACGGTTATCTGCGCATCGCCGGGCGCCTGCTCGCGGCCGATGCGACGCTGCAGCTGGAGATCGCCACCGCCGCCAGCACGCGTCGCCTGCGTCTGCCGTTGCGCGACGCCACCGCGGTGCCGGGCGACCTGGTGCCCGGCGCCTGGGCGCGGGCCATGCTGCGCCGCCTGGCCGCCGATCCGCTCGGCGACGCCGCGCGCCGTCAGCAACTGGCCAGCCGCTTCGGCCTGGTCAGCGCCGACACCTCGCTGCTGGTGCTGGAGAACGTGGACGACTACGTGCGCTACGCCATCGCGCCGCCGCCGGCGCTGCGCGAGGCGGTGGCGCGCGCACAGGTGCAACGCCAGCAGGAGCAGGATGGGCAGCGCAAACAGCGCATCGATCGCGTCGCCGAGGATTTCGCGCAGCGCATCGCCTGGTGGCAGCGCAGCTTTCCGAAGAACGCACCGCCGCAGCCCAAGCCGCAACGCGGGGAGGACGACGCCCGCCGGGAGCGCGACGGCGTTGCGCGGCCCGCACCGGCGATGGCCATGGCGCCACCGCCTGCACCCGTTGCGCCGATGCCGGCGGAGCCGTCTGCCGAACTGGAGGCGGTGGTCGTCGCCGGCGCGGTCGCAGCATCGGAAGACTCCGCGGCGAACGCCGATGCGCCTGCCGGCGCGCCCGGCTCCACGATTGCCCTGGCATTGCAGCCCTGGCAGCCGGACTCGCCATACGCCCGGCGCCTGCGCGCCGCCGCGCCGGACGCGGTCTATCCGCTGTACCTGAGCGAGCGCGCCGCACATGCCGACAGCGTGGCGTTCTACCTGGACGTGGCCGACGTGCTGTTCGAACGCGGCCAGCGCGAGCTGGCGCTGCGCGTGCTGTCCAACCTGGCCGAGCTGCAGCTGGAGAACCGCCACGTATTGCGCGTGCTCGGCTACCGGCTGTTGCAGGCGGGCAGGGCGGACCTGGCGGTGCCGGTGTTCGAGCAGGTGCTGCGGTTGGGCGAAGAAGAGCCGCAGAGCTTCCGCGACCTGGGTCTGGCCTACGCCGCGCGCGGCGATGCGCAGGCCGCGATCGAGCAGCTCTACCAGGTGGTCGCGCGCGACTGGGACAGCCGCTTCGACGGCGTGGCGCTGATCGCCCTGAACGAATTGAACGCGATCGTGGCGCGGTCGCAGCCGCCTTTGCAGACCGGCTTCATCGATCCGCGCCTGCTGCGCAACTTGCCGCTGGACCTGCGCGTGGTGCTGAACTGGGACAGCGACAACAGCGACATGGACCTGTGGGTGACCGATCCCAACGGCGAGCGCTGCTATTACGCGCACCGCTCGACCTACCAGGGCGGGCAGCTGTCGCAGGACTTCACCGGCGGCTACGGACCGGAAGAGTTCTCGCTGCGCCGGGCCAAGCCGGGCACGTACAAGGTGGAGGCGAACTTCTTCGGCGACCGCCAGCCGCTGGTCACCGGCGCCACCACCTTGCACCTGCAGCTGAGCACCGGCTGGGGCGGCGCCACGCAGCGCGACCAGCAGGTGACGCTGCGGCTGAAGGACAAGAAGGAGACGATCCTGGTCGGCGAGTTCGAGGTGCGTTGATCGCCGCGGCGTGGCCACTTGCTGCGTCGTGTGCACGGCTGCGGGGTGCGCTGCTTTTAGGCAGGAAGTCCGCAGGGGGAGCGGGGCGATGCCCGCGTGCATTTAAGCGCCGCGGGTCGCTTCGCGCCGGACCCTCACCCAACCCCTCTCCCGGTGGGAGAGGGGCTTGGTCATGGCGCTGTTTTGCAGCGGGCGGTGCGGGCGCGGGTACGCACGCGGCGCGGATCCACACTAACCGGTCCGCATCGACCGGCGGCGCTGCCGCTACACTGCGCCGCATGTCCGAATCGCCGACCAGCATGTACGCCCGTTTCCTGCCATGGCGCCGCAGTTTCGAGATCGGCTTCTGGATCGCGCTGACCCTGGTCAACGGCATCGCCAACAGCATCACCGTGCTGATCGACATCCGCCGCTCCGGGCTGCACTTCGCCGCGTGGGAGCCGGCGCTGTGGGAATGGTCCAGCGGCGTGGTGTTCCTGCTGATCGTGCCGCTGCTGGTGGTGCTGACCCGGCGCTATCCGCTGCACTGGGACAACTGGCGGCGCCGCCTGCCGGCGTATCTGCTGGGCAGCGTCGCGCTGTCGGTGCTGCATGTGCTGGGCATGGTCGCGATCCGCAGCGTGGCGTACCGGCTGCAGGGCGCGCACTACGACTTCGGCCCGTGGCCGCAGGGGCTGGCCTACGAATACCTGAAGGACGTGCGCAGCCTGGCCTCGATGCTGCTGTGCGTGGAGATGTACCGCTTCCTGCTGCGCCGCTGGCAGGGCGAGGCGGCCCTGCTCGGCGCGCCCGACGAAGGCCCGCCGGTGGAGTCGCTGGAGCGCCCGGAGCGCTTCCTGGTGCGCAAGCTCGGCCGCGAGTTCCTGGTCGCCGCCGCGGATATCGAATGGCTGCAGGCCTCGGGCAACTACGTCAACCTGCGCGTGCGCGGCCACGACTACCCGCTGCGCAGCACCATGGCCGCGATCGAGGCCAGGCTCGACCCGGCCGTGTTCGTGCGCATCCACCGCAGCTACATGGTCAACCTGGGCTGCGTGGTCTCGATCGAGCCGCTGGAGGCCGGCGAGGCGCGCGTGCACCTGCGCGACGGCAGCCATGTGCCATGCAGCCGCCGCTACCGTGCCGCCTTGCGCACGGCGGCCGGGGAGGGCGAGGCGGCGATCGCCGAGTGATCGCTGCGCGGCCCAGCCCCGGCGCGGCGCCGCGTGCGCTGTGGCGCGGCGGCCGGAATTGCTAGAATCGCGCTCTTGTTTGCCGGAATACCGCCATGATCGAACTCAATCCCATCCGCCACCGCATCGCCGATCTGTCCGATCGGGTGCTGTCGCTCCGGGGGTTTCTTTGACTACGACGTCAAGAAAGAACGCCTAGAGGAAGTCACCCGGGAGCTGGAAAGCCCCGATGTCTGGAACGATCCCGAGCGCGCCCAGGGCCTGGGCCGTGAACGCGCCAACCTGGAGAAGACCGTCGGCGGCATCGCCAGCGTGCTCGACGGGCTGAACGAGGCGCTCGAGTTTCTCGAACTGGCCGAGAGCGAGGACGACGAGGCCACCGCGCTGGCGGTGGTCGCCGATGTCGATCGCTTCCAGGCGCAGGTGGAGAAGCTGGAATTCCAACGCATGTTCTCCGGGCAGATGGACGCCAGCAACGCCTTCGTCGACATCCAGGCCGGCGCCGGCGGCACCGAGGCCCAGGACTGGGCCGAGATCCTGCTGCGCATGTACCTGCGCTGGTGCGAATCGCGCGGCTGGAAGACCGAACTGATGGAAGTCTCCGGCGGCGAAGTCGCGGGCATCAAGTCGGCCACGTTGCGCGTGGAAGGCGATTTTGCCTACGGCTGGCTGAAGACCGAGACCGGCGTGCACCGGCTGGTACGCAAGTCGCCGTTCGATTCGGACAACCGCCGCCACACCAGCTTCACCTCGGTGTTCGTGTCGCCGGAAGTGGACGACAACATCGACATCGACATCAATCCGGCCGACCTGAAGACCGACGTCTACCGCTCCTCCGGCGCCGGCGGCCAGCACGTCAACAAGACCGAGTCGGCGGTGCGCATCACCCACGTGCCGACCGGCATCGTGGTCGCCTGCCAGACCGGGCGCAGCCAGCACCAGAACCGCGACAACGCGATGAAGATGCTCGCCGCCAAGCTGTACGAGCTGGAGATCCAGAAGCGCAACGCCGAGCGCGACGCGGTCGAGGCGACCAAGTCGGACATCGGCTGGGGCAGCCAGATCCGCAACTACGTGCTCGACCAGAGCCGGATCAAGGATCTGCGCACCGGCATCGAACGTACCGACACGCAGAAGGTGCTCGACGGCGACCTGGACGAATTCGTCGAGGCCAGCCTCAAGTCCGGCCTGGAAGTCGGCGCCAAACGCAGCGACGCCTGAACCGCCGGCCTCCGCCCGCCGTGGCGGAGGCCGGCCACGCGGCGCCGCCGCATCTGCTGCATCCTCTCCCTTCTTCTCCGCGTACCCATTCCCATGACCGAGCAGACCCCCGCGCCGTCCCTTCCCGTCGACGAGAACGGCCTCATCGCCGAACGCCGCGCCAAGCTGGGAGCGCTGCGCGCGCAGGGCGTGGCCTATCCGAACGATTTCCGCCGCAGCGATTTCGCCGGCGACCTGCAGGCCGAGTTCGCCGACGCCGAGCGCTGGAGCGCCGAGGCGCTGGAGGCCGAAGGCCGCAGCCTGCGCCTTGCCGGGCGCCTGCTGGCCAAGCGGGTGATGGGCAAGGCCAGCTTCGTGCAGCTGCAGGACGAATCCGGGCGCATCCAGCTGTTCCTGCAGGCCAACGCGCTGGGTCCGGCCTACGACGCGTTCAAGGGCTGGGACATCGGCGACATCATCGGCGTGGAGGGCGGGCTGACCCGCACCAAGACCGGCGAGCTGTCGGTGCGCGCGACTGCGCTGCGGCTGCTGACCAAGGCGCTGCGCCCGCTGCCGGACAAGTGGCACGGCCTGTCCGACGTGGAGCAGCGCTACCGCCAGCGTTACGTGGACCTGATCGTGTCGCCGGAGGCGCGCGAGGTGTTCGTCAAGCGCTCCAAGATCATCCGCGCCATGCGCGCCTGGCTGGACGCGCGCCGGTTCCTGGAAGTGGAGACGCCGATGATGCATTACATCCCCGGTGGCGCCACCGCCAAGCCGTTCACCACCCACCACAATGCGCTGGACCTGGACCTGTACCTGCGCGTGGCGCCGGAGCTGTACCTGAAGCGGCTGGTGGTCGGCGGCCTGGAACGGGTCTACGAAATCAACCGCAATTTCCGCAACGAAGGCGTCAGTACCCGGCACAATCCCGAATTCACCATGATGGAGCTGTACGAGGCCTACGCCACGTACCACGAGGTGATGGACCTGACCGAGAGCGTGATCCGCGACGTGGCCCAGGAGGTGCTCGGCACCACCCAGGTGCACTGGGACGGCGCCGACATCGACCTGGCCCCGGCGTTCCGCCGCTGGCGCATGGACGAGGCGGTGCGCCACCACAACCCGGAGATCAGCGTCGCCGACTGCACCGACCGCGACGCGCTGCTGCGCCACTGCGAGCGGCTGAAGATCCGCACCAAGCCGTCCTACGGCTGGGGCAAGCTGCTGCTGGAGATCTTCGAGGCCACCGTCGAGCACACCCTGATCCAGCCGACCTTCATCACCGACCACCCGGTCGAAGTGTCGCCGCTGGCCCGTTCCAGCGACACCGAGCCCGGCTATACCGACCGCTTCGAGCTGTTCATCAACGGCAAGGAGATCGCCAACGGCTTCTCCGAACTCAACGATCCGGAAGACCAGGCGGCCCGGTTCCAGGCCCAGGTGGCGGCGAAGGAGGGCGGCGACGACGAAGCCATGCATTTCGATGCCGACTACATCCGCGCGCTGGAGGTCGGCCTGCCGCCCACCGGCGGCCTGGGCATCGGCATCGACCGGCTGGTAATGTTGCTGACCGGCAGCAGTTCGATCCGTGACGTGCTGCTGTTCCCGTACATGCGTCCGGAGGCTTAATCTAGCCGAATGCGGCGGTGGCCTTGGCGTGGGCTTCTCGCATCGGGCGTCGGCAAGCAAGCGGTTGGCAAGCAAGCGGAAGTGAGGCGGTTGGGTCGGCGCGGCCGGCGCCGGAGCGTTTCCCGTTGTTGTCTCAACAGCCCGGTGCCCGTGGGCGAGAGGATCGCAGATGCAAGATGCCAGCATGAGCCTGTCCGGAGTATCCTCCAGCAGCGACCGCCCGGACTGGGCGGAGGGGGCGGACAATCGCTTGAACATCGTCATCGTCGACGATCAGACGTCTGCGCGCACCATGCTGCGCCACGTGATCGAGGACATTGCTCCGGAACTCACCGTGCGCGACTTCGGCGACTCGCAGGCCGCCCTGGCCTGGTGCGAAGCCGGCAAGGTCGACCTGTTGCTGCTCGACTACCGCATGCCGGGCATGGACGGGCTGGAATTCGCGCGGCGGCTGCGGCGGCTGCCCAAGCACCGCGACATTCCGATCATCCTGATCACCGTGGTCGGCGACGAGCCGATCCGCCAGGCTGCGCTGGAAGCGGGCGTCATCGACTTCCTGGTCAAGCCGATCCGCCCGCGCGAACTGCGCGCGCGCTGCCACAACCTGCTGCAGCTGCGGCTGCAGAGCGAGAACATCAAGCAGCGCGCGATGTCGCTGGAGCAGCGCCTGCTGGCCAGCATGCGCGAGGTCGAGGAGCGCGAACGCGAGACCCTGTCGCGGCTGGCGCGGGCGATCGAGTACCGCGACGCCGGGACCAGCGCCTACCTGGAGCGCATGGCGCACGTGGCCGGCCTGATCGCCGAGCAGCTGGGCCTGTCCGAGGACGAGGTCCGGGTCATCGAGATGGCCGCGAGCCTGCACGACATGGGCAAGATCGCCATTCCCGATGCGGTGCTGCTCAAGCCCGGCAAGCTGAACGAGGAAGAGATGGCGGTGATGCGCATGCATCCGCGCATCGGCTACGAACTGCTCAGCGGCAGCCAGAACCGCTTCATCCAGGTCGGCGCGCTGATCGCGCTGCGCCACCATGAACGGTACGATGGCAGCGGATACCCCGACGGCCTGGTCGGCGAAGCGATCCCGCTGGAGGCGCGGATCGTCGCGGTCGCCGACGTCTTCGACGCGCTGATCTCGCCGCGTCCCTACAAGGAAGCCTGGACCATGGATGCGACGCTCGCCTATCTGTACGCCCAACGCGGGCGCCTGTTCGACCCGCGCTGCGTGGACGCGCTGTTCCGCGGACGCGAGCAGTTGCACATGATCTGCGAGAAGTTTTCGAACGCGTCGGTCCGGCCGGGGGTTGCGCCGTGAAACGTCGGCTGGAATGGATCCGGGCCCGATTGCGACAACGCACGGACACCGAACACGGGCAGACGCTGATCCGGGTTGGCATCTTCCTGGGCGTCATCGTCTGCATGACGATCGCCGAGAAGCTGGGCCAGCTTGCGCCCGACGTGTATCTGACCTCGGTGCTGATGAGCGGCGTCGGGGTCCTCGTCGGCCTGGCGTTGTTCGCCGCGATCCTGGCGCGGCCGGGCAAGTCGGACATTCGGCGCGTCATCGGCATGGTCACCGACTACGGCCTGATGACGGTGGCGATGATCCTGCAGGGGGAGCCGCTGGCCTGGCTTTACGTCATCATCATGTGGGTCACGGTCGGCAACGGCCTGCGCTACGGCAACCGCTATCTGATCGGCGCCGTGGTCTCGGCCTGCATCAGTTTCGGCTGCGTGGTCCTGCTCAATGGCTACTGGCGCGAAAACGTCACGCTCAGTGTCGGTCTGTGGACCGGCCTGGTCGCCATTCCGATGTATCTGTCGGGGTTGCTGCGACAGCTGACCCAGGCGACCGCCGAGGCGCGCCGCGCCAGCGAAGCCAAGAGTCGTTTCCTGGCCAACATGAGCCATGAGTTCCGGACCCCGTTGAACGGGTTGTCCGGCATGACCGAAGTCCTGGCTACCACCAAGCTCGACGCGGAACAGCGCGAGTGCGTGGGCACCATCCAGGCGTCCGCGCGCAGTCTGCTGTCGCTTGTGGAAGAGGTGCTGGATATTTCCGCCATCGAGGCGGGCAAGATCCGCACCGAGAAACACGATTTCTCGTTGCGCGAGACGCTGGCGCAGATCGGCTTGATCCTGCAGCCGCAGGCGCGTGCCAAGGCCCTGGGCTATCACTTGGAGGTCGCGGCCGATGTGCCCGACCATGTGCGCGGCGACGCGGGGCACCTGCGGCAGATCCTGCTGAACTTGGCCGGCAACGCGATCAAGTTCACCAACATGGGGCGGGTGGATATCCGCGTCCGGATACAGCGCGACGACGCCGGCGAGCCGTCCAGGTTGAGTTTCGACATCGTCGACACCGGGATCGGCGTGCCGCCCGCAATGCGTCCTCGCCTGTTCGAGGCATTCGAGCAGGCGGACGTGGGTCTGTCCCGGCGTTACGAAGGCACCGGCCTGGGAACCACGATCGCCAAAGGTCTGGTCGAAGCCATGGGCGGCAGCATCGGCTACCAGGAGAATCCTCCGCGCGGTAGCCGTTTCTGGTTCGAGCTGCCGTTCGAGGCGGCCACCGCCACGCCGCTTTCCACCACCGCGCCGGGCGGCGCCAGCGAAGAAGAATCGCCGCCGAGCGGCAACATCATCGCCTTCACCGATCCGTTCTTGCGCCATCGCGCGCGCGTGCGCAGCATGCGCATCCTGGTCGCCGACGATCATGCGGCCAACCGCATGGTGCTGCAGCGCCTGCTGCAGAAGGCAGGCCATCGCGCGATCTGTCTGGAAGGTGCGGAAGCGGTGCTCGATGCACTTGCCGAGACCGAATTCGACGCCGTCATCGTCGATCTGCACATGCCTGGGATGAGCGGGCTGGACATGCTCAAGCAGCTGCGGATCATGCAGGCCGGCCGCGCGCGTACCCCGGTCGTGGTGCTCAGCGCGGACGTCACGCCGGAGTCGATTCACCGCTGCGAACAGGCCGGCGCCCATACGTTCCTGGCCAAGCCGGTGGTGGCCTCGCGGTTGCTGGACACGCTGACGGATATCGCCACAGACGGCAGGTTGCGCCCGTCCGAACCGCAATCGCTGCTCGCCAAGGAGGGGGTGTTGGATTCGTCCGTGCTCGACGAGCTGGCCGGTCTGGGCATGGGCGATGGATTCGAGCGGGAATTCATTTCCCAATGCCTCAACGACGCCGATGGCTGCCTGGGCGGAATGCAGGTGGCGGGCGAGTCCGAGAATTGGGAGCGGTTGCGCGAACATGCGCACGCGGTAAAGGGCGTGGCGAGCAACCTGGGGCTGGTGAAGATGGCCAACCTTGGCGGCGAACTGATGCGCATGGCGGACTGGCAGATGCGTAGCGAATGGCGGCAATGCCTGGCCACGCTCAATGCCAGCCTGACCGAGGGCAGGGAAGTGCTGGACCAGCGAGCGCTGCGAAGCAGCCAGCAGGATGGCAACGAGCTGCGCTGAGGGAAAGCCCGGCATTCGGCCGGGCCGGGGCCCCTCCCGCCTTCGTCTTCTATGCGAGCGCGGCGACGTTGTGCGCACGCCGCGTCTGCGCCCGCACCAATCGGTCCATCATGCGCAGCGACTTGTCGTCGAGCGCAAGCGCGGTGTCGACCCAGACTTCGGTGATCGCCATCAGCTCCCGTAACGGCACTTGTTGCGAGATGCGGCGTGCTGCATTCATCGCGAGATAGGACAGCTTGCTACGCTGCTGGGTACGGATCAGTTCCTCGACCGCCGCTTTTCCTTCGCCCTTGGGCACCAGGATGTCGACCACGCCGAGTGCGTGCATCTGTTCGCTGCTGTAGACCGTTCCTTCCAGAATGATCTTCTCCGCCACTTGCGGCGAGACCCGCTGGCACAGGAAGGAATAGGCGCCCATGCCCGGGAACAGGCCAAACAGCACCTCCGGCAAGCCCATGCCGACGCCTTCCTCGGCCACGATGGTGTGGCATGCCAACGCCATCTCCAGGCCGCCGCCCAGGGCATCGCCCTGCAGCAATGCGATGGTCCGCACGTCGCCGCCGAGGCCGGTATGCAGGGTATGCACGCCTTCCACGCAGCGCTTGGCATAGGCGAGCAGCCTGTCGCGGTCGCGCGAGCGGATGAGTTGGGTAAACAGTTCCAGGTCTCCGCCGAGGTTGAACACGTTCGCATCCGAGGCCAATACGAAGTGCCGCAGTTGCCCGCGCTGCAGCGCATTGCCGCCGCTTAGCGTGATCGCATCGGTAAAGCTCCACATGTCGTCGAGCAGGTCGTCCCTGAAGCACGGGCGGGAGCCGATGGCCGCGTCGTTGTGCATGAACATCCAATGCGCGTTGCCATCCAGGCTCGACTCGACACGGATGGTGGGAAAGCTGGGGTTGAAGAAGCGTTTGTCAACGTTCATGGGATTTCCTCGGTGTTTTGGTTGGCAGCGAAAGGGCGTGCGCGGCGCCGGGGGATAGCGCGCGAGCCGATGCTACACCTACGGAAACAGAGGACTGATGGCGCCTTGGACGGAGAAATTCACGGCTTGTGGCGGGCATGGCTGCCCGCAACCATGCGTCTTGGCGGCAGGGCCGGAAGCGAGGAGAAGGGCAGGGTGCGGCTGGCCTGCGCCCGCCGCGTGGTGTGGACCTGAAGTCCGCCAGCGGCGAGCTAGGCGGCCGGCGAGCTGTCGCGCAATTCCCGCCGCAGGATCTTGCCGACGTTAGTCTTGGGCAGTTCCTTGCGGAATTCGACGATGCGCGGATGCTTGTAGCCGGTCAGGTTGGCGCGCGCATGCGCCTTGACGTCCTCGGCGCTGAGGTTGGGGTCCTTCTTGACGATGACGACCTTGACCACTTCGCCGGATTTCTCGTCCGGCACCCCGACCGCGGCCACTTCCAGCACGCCGGGCATCATCGCGATCACGTCCTCGACCTCGTTCGGGTACACGTTGAAGCCCGAGACCAGGATCATGTCCTTCTTGCGGTCGACGATGTAGAAGAAGCCCTGCGGATCCATCCGCGCCATGTCGCCGGTGTGCAGCCAGCCGTCGGCATCGATCGCGCCGGCGGTTTCCTCGGGACGGCGCCAATAGCCCTTCATCACCTGCGGACCCTTGATGCACAGCTCGCCGACTTCGCCGGGCGCCAGGGTCTGGCCCTGGTCGTCCTTGACGCAGGCGTCGGTGGACGGAATCGGCAGGCCGATGGCGCCGTTGTATTCCTGCAGCGTCAGCGGGTTGATGCAGGCGGCGGGCGAGGTCTCGGTCAGGCCGTAGGCTTCCACCAGGGTCACCCCGGTCACCTGCTTCCAGCGCTCGGCCACCGCGCGCTGCACCGCCATGCCGCCGCCCAGGGTGAACTTCAGCGACGAGAAATCCACCTGCTCGAAGCCGGGCGTGTTGAGCAGGCCGTTGAACAGCGTGTTGACCCCGGTGAAGGCGGTGAAGCGGGTCTTCTTCAACTCCTTGACGAAGCCGGGCATGTCGCGCGGATTGCTGATCAGGTGGTTGAGGCCGCCGAGCTTCATGAACACCAGGCCGTTCGCGGTCAGCGCGAAGATGTGGTACAGCGGCAGCGCGGTGATGATGACTTCCTTGCCTTCCTCCAGCTTGCCGGTCGCGGCGATCCAGGCGCCGGCCTGCAGCATGTTGGCGACCAGGTTGCGGTGGGTCAGCATCGCGCCCTTGGCCACCCCGGTGGTGCCGCCGGTGTACTGCAGGAAGGCGATGTCGTCCGGTTCGATATCGATCTGCGGCAGCGTATGCAGGCGGCCCAGGGTCAGCGTGTCGCGGAAGCGCACCGCGTTGGGGATGTCGTAGTCCGGTACTAGCTTCTTGACGTACTTCAGCACGAAGTTGACCAGCGACCCCTTCGGGAAGCCGAGCATGTCGCCCAGGCCGGTGGTGATGACCTGCTTGAGCGGCGTATCGGCCAACACCTCCTGCACGGTCTTGCCGAAGTTGTCGATCACCACGATCGCGCTGGCGCCGGAGTCGATCAGCTGGTGGCGCAGTTCGCGCGGCGTGTACAGCGGATTGACGTTGACCACGGTCATGCCGGCCAGCAGCACGCCGAAGGTGGCGATCGGGTATTGCAGGCAGTTGGGCATCATCAGCGCGACGCGGTCGCCCTTCTTGAGCTGCAACTCGCCCAGCAGGTAGGCGGCGAAGTGCCGGGCCAGTTCGCCGGCCTCGCGGTAGGTCAGGGTCTTGCCGAAGTTGCAGTAGGCCGGGCGGTCACCGAACTTGGCGACAGAGGTTTCGAAGACGGCGGCGACGGATCGGTATTCGTTGACGTCGATCTCGGCGGGAATGCTGGCCGGATAACTCTGCAACCACGGACGTTCCTGACTCATGTACTCCCCCCTCGTGTGGAATGCTGCCGCACGCCGACGCAACGCTGCGGCGTGGCGAGTGGCAGGATACCGTTCCGCATGGAAAAGACGAAGCCCGGGAGGAAATCCGATGCGACAGGCATGGGCGTGGGGATGGGGGTGCGCGTTGCTGCTGGCCTTGTCCGGTTGCCGGCACGATTCGGCGGAACAACGGCTGCGCAAGGACATCGCCGCCATGCAGGAGGCGGTGGAGGAACACCGCCTGCGCGACGCGATGGATGCGGTGGCCGACGATTTCGCGGGCGAGGCGGGGATGGATCGTGCTGCGCTGCACAACCTGTTGCGCGCGCAATTCCTGGCCAACGCGCGGATCGGAGTGAACACCGGGCCGTTGTCGATCGCGCTGCAGGGCGACGACGCCACGGTGCGGTTCGACGCGGTGGTCAGCGGTGGCGATGGGCGGCTGCTGCCGGAGCGGCTACAGCGCTACGAAGTGGTCACCGGCTGGCGCGAGCAGAACGGGCACTGGCGGCTGCGGCATGCGCAATGGAGTGCGGCGCCGTAGCGCGTCGCATCCATGGGGCGTTGAACTGCAATCGCTCCGTCGGCGGCCGGTACACCTTCGATGCTGTCGGTTGGCGGGCTAAAACCCCCGTCATGTCGAAATGCCGTACCGATGAAAAAGACAGTGCGTGCGCGGGCGGCAGTGCGTATCCGTGCGCGAGCGCGGCACCCGTACAGGATGCCGCGCCGCCAGGGCCGCTCAGGCCGCCTTGCGTGCCGCCAGCTGGCGCAGCACGTACTGCAGCAGGCCGCCGTGTTTGAAGTATTCCACTTCCTTGGGGGTCAGCAGCAGAACCTTGACCTGGAACTGCTTGACGCTGCCGTCGGCCTTCCTGGCCTCGACCGTGGCGCGCTTGCTGGCGCCGTCCTGCAGGCCGGTGATGGCGAACACCTCCGAGCCGTCCAGGCCCAGCGACTGCGCGTTCTCGTTGTCCAGGAACTGCAGCGGCAGCACGCCCATGCCGACCAGGTTGGAGCGGTGGATGCGCTCGAAGCTCTCGGCGATCACCGCCTTGACCCCGAGCAGGTTGGTGCCCTTGGCCGCCCAGTCGCGCGAGGAGCCGGTGCCGTATTCCTTGCCGGCGATCACCACCAGCGGCACGCCGTCGGCCTTGTACTTCATCGCCGCATCGTAGATCGCCAGCTTCTGCGGCTGCGCGCCGTCGGGCCCGCGGTACAGGGTGTTGCCGCCTTCCTCGCCGCCGAACATCAGGTTCTTGATGCGGATGTTGGCGAAAGTGCCGCGCACCATCACGTCGTCGTTGCCGCGGCGGCTGCCGTAGCTGTTGAAGTCGGCCGGCTGCACGCCGCGTTCCTGCAGGAAGCGGCCCGCCGGCGAGTCTTTCTTGATGTTGCCGGCCGGGGAGATGTGGTCGGTGGTGATCGAGTCGCCGAACAGGCCGAGCACGCGCGCGCCGTGCACGTCGTCGATGGTGCCGACCTGCATGGTCATGCCGTCGAAGTAGGGCGGGTTCTTGATGTAGGTGGAGGCGCCATCCCAGGCATACAGCTCGCCGTCGGGCGAGGCGATCGCGGCCCAGCGGCTGTCGCCCTTGAACACGTCGGCGTAGTTCTGCTTGAACATCTCCGGGCCGACCGTGGCGGCGATGGTGTCGCCGATTTCCTTGTTGCTCGGCCAGATGTCGCGCAGGTACACCGGCTGGCCGTCGCTGCCGGTGCCGAGCGGGTCGCGGGTGAGGTCGATGTCGGTGGTGCCGGCGATGGCGTAGGCGACCACCAGCGGCGGCGAGGCCAGGTAGTTCATCTTCACTTCCGGGTGCACGCGGCCTTCGAAGTTGCGGTTGCCCGACAGCACCGAGGCCACCACCAGGTCGTCCTTGGCGATGGCGGCCGATACGTCCTCCGGCAGCGGGCCGGAGTTGCCGATGCAGGTGGTGCAGCCGTACCCGACCACGTAGAAGCCGAGCTTCTCCAGGTCGCCCATGACGCCGGCCTTTTTCAGGTAGTCGGTGACCACCAGCGAGCCCGGCCCGAGCGAGGTCTTGACCCATGGCTGCGCCTTCAGGCCCTTGGCCACGGCGTTGCGCGCCAGCAGGCCGGCGCCGAGCATCACCGCCGGGTTGGAGGTGTTGGTGCAGGAAGTGATCGCGGCGATCACCACCGAGCCGTCGCGCAGTCGCCAGCCGGCGCCGCTGGCTTCGGCGGTCTCGGCCTGCGCGGCCTTGGCGCCGACCGCGGTGCCGCCGCCGCCTTCGTTCTTGAGCCGGTCTTCCTGCTTGAGGTCGCTATGGCGCTTGTGCCGCGCTTCGGCGAAGGGCACCAGGTTGTCGCGGAAATTGCGCTGCATGTCGTCCAGCAACACCCGGTCCTGCGGCCGCTTGGGCCCGGCCAGCGACGGCTTGACCTCGCCCATGTCCAGCTCCAGCGTGGCGCTGTAGGCGGCGTGCGGGCTGTCGGCGTCGTGCCACAGGCCCTGCGCCTTGGCGTAGGCCTCGACCAGCGCGATCTGCTCCTCGCTGCGCCCGGACAGGCGCAGATAGGTCAGCGATTCGGCGTCGACCGGGAAGATGCCGCAGGTGGCGCCGTATTCCGGCGCCATGTTGCCGATGGTGGCGCGGTCGGCCAGCGGCAGGTGCTGCAGGCCCTCGCCGAAGAACTCGACGAACTTGCCGACCACACCAAACTTGCGCAGCATCTGCGTCACCGTCAGCACCAGGTCGGTGGCGGTGGCGCCTTCGGGCAGCTTGCCGGTCAGCTTGAAGCCGACCACCTGCGGAATCAGCATCGACGAGGGCTGGCCGAGCATCGCCGCTTCCGCCTCGATGCCGCCCACGCCCCAGCCGAGCACGCCGATGCCGTTGATCATCGTGGTATGGCTGTCGGTGCCGAATACCGTGTCCGGATAGGCGAGCGCCTCGCCGTCGCGCTCGGCGGTCATCACCACCCGCGCCAGGTGCTCGAGGTTGACCTGGTGCACGATGCCGGTGTTCGGTGGCACCACCTTGAAATTGTCGAAGGCCTTCTGGCCCCAGCGCAGGAAGCCGTAGCGTTCCTTGTTGCGCTGGAATTCGATCTTGCCGTTGAGGTCGAGCGCGTCCGGCTTGCCGAACACGTCCACCTGCACCGAATGGTCGATCACCAGTTCCGAGGGGATCAGCGGGTTGATCTGCTCCGGGCGCCCGCCGAGCTTGACCACCGCATCGCGCATCGCGGCCAGGTCGACCACGCACGGCACGCCGGTGAAGTCCTGCAGCACCACCCGCGCCGGCATGAAGGCGATCTCGGTATCCGGCTCCGCCTTGGGATCCCACTTGGCCACCGCTTCGATGTGGTCCTTGCCCACGGTCACGCCGCCGTCTTCGTGGCGCAGCAGGTTCTCCAGCAGGATCTTCAGCGAGTAGGGCAGGCGGCCGATGTCGAAGCGCTCGGCGAGCTTGGGCAGGCTGTAGTAGGCGTAGCGTTTGCCGTTGACCTCGAGCGAGGCACGGGTGGAAAAGGAATCGCTCATCACGGAACTCCTATGGCGTCGCGGCTGTAGGGACTGCGGTCATTCTGACCGATTCAGTGTGTACGGTTGGTGTGACCGGGACTGTATGCGGGCTTGAGTATGACGCTTCAAGTATGTAAAATTTGTGCATACCTTGGAGCCCGCCCATGGAAGCCACCGTCGCCGAGCGCGGTCAGATCACCTTGCCCAAGGCCGTACGCGACGCCTTGGGCCTGAGCAAAGGCACCATCCTGAAAGTGGAACTGGACGGCGGCCGCATCATCCTGCGCAAGAGCGTGGACGATGCGATCTCGCGCGCCCGCGGCCGCTTCAAGCTCGACGGCTTCGCCAGCACCGACGAGGCGATGCGCGCGATCCGCGGCCGCGCGCCGGGCGATCCGTTCGAACCCGATCCCAAGGCATGATCGCGATCGATTCGTCCGTGCTGGTGGATCTGCTGGCCGACGGCCCGCAGGCCGACGCCGCCGAGGCCTGCCTGCGCCAGTGCCTGAGCACCGGCCCGGTGGTGGTGTGCGACATTGTCCTGGCCGAGGTGTGCGGCGCGTTGCGCGACGGCGCCGAAGCGCTGTCGGTGCTGGAGGACATGAGCATCCGCTTCAATGCGCTGGAGGCCAAGTCGGCATTACGCGCCGGCGAGATGCAGCGCCGTTTCCGCGCCCGCGGCGGCCAGCGCGAGCGGGTGGTGGCCGACTTCCTGATCGGCGCCCACGCGCTGCTGCAATGCGATGGATTGATCACCCGCGACGACGGCTTTTTCCGCGACTACTTCAAGGGCCTGAAGATCATCGTGCCCAAGCCGTCCGCCTGACGCCGCCATTCGTTTACCGCTTACCGCTCACCCCTACCGAAATTTCCGGAGAACCCGCATGTTGGAAGCCTATCGCCACCACGTTGCAGAGCGCGCCGCGCTCGGTATCCCGCCGCTGCCGCTGAGTGCGCAGCAGACCGCGCAGGTCATCGAACTGCTGAAGAACCCGCCGGCCGGCGAGGAACAGTTCCTGGTCGAGCTGCTGAGCCAGCGCGTGCCGGCCGGCGTCGACGACGCCGCCAAGGTCAAGGCCTCGTACCTGGCCGCGGTTGCCTTCGGCAGCGAGCAGTGCACGCTGATCTCGCCCAAGCGCGCCACCGAACTGCTGGGCACCATGCTCGGCGGCTACAACATCCATCCGCTGATCGAGCTGCTGGACAACGCCGAGCTCGGCGCGGTCGCCGCCGAAGGCCTGAAGCACACGCTGCTGATCTTCGACGCGTTCCACGACGTGCAGGAAAAGGCCGAAGCCGGCAACGCGCACGCCAAGGCGGTGCTGCAGAGCTGGGCCGACGCCGAATGGTTCACCAGCAAGCCGGAAGTGCCGCAGAGCCTGACCATCACCGTGTTCAAGGTGCCGGGCGAGACCAACACCGACGACCTGTCGCCGGCGCCGGACGCGACCACGCGCCCGGACATCCCGATGCACGCGCTGGCGATGCTGAAGAACAAGCGCGACGGCGCCGCGTTCGTGCCGGAGGAAGACGGCAAGCGCGGCCCGATCCAAGCGATCGCCGAGCTCAAGGCCAAGGGTCACCTGGTCGCCTATGTCGGCGACGTGGTCGGCACCGGCTCCTCGCGCAAGTCGGCGACCAACTCGGTGCTGTGGTGGACCGGCGAAGACATTCCGTTCATTCCCAACAAGCGTTTCGGCGGCGTGTGCCTGGGTTCGAAGATCGCGCCGATCTTCTACAACACCATGGAAGACGCAGGCGCCTTGCCGATCGAGCTGGACGTGTCGCAGATGGAGCACGGCGACGTGGTCGAACTGCGTCCGTACGACGGCAAGGCGTTGAAGAACGGGCAGGTGATCGCCGAGTTCGCGATGAAGTCGGACGTGCTGTTCGACGAAGTGCGCGCCGGCGGCCGCATTCCGCTGATCGTCGGCCGCGGCCTGACCGCCAAGGCGCGCGAGTTCCTCGGCCTGCCGCCGTCGGACCTGTTCCGCCTGCCGATGGTGCCGCCGGATACCGGCAAGGGCTTCTCGCTGGCGCAGAAGATGGTCGGCCGCGCCTGCGGTCTGCCGGAAGGCCAGGGCATGCGCCCGGGCACCTATTGCGAGCCGAAGATGACCTCGGTGGGCTCGCAGGACACCACCGGGCCGATGACCCGCGATGAACTTAAGGACCTGGCCTGTCTGGGCTTCTCCGCCGACCTGGTGATGCAGTCGTTCTGCCACACCGCCGCCTATCCCAAGCCGGTGGACGTCAAGACCCACCACACCCTGCCTGAGTTCATCTCCACCCGCGGCGGCGTGTCGCTGCGTCCGGGCGACGGCGTGATCCACAGCTGGCTCAACCGCATGCTGCTGCCCGACACCGTCGGTACCGGCGGCGACTCGCACACCCGTTTCCCGATCGGCATTTCGTTCCCGGCCGGCTCCGGCCTGGTCGCGTTCGCCGCCGCCACCGGCGTCATGCCGCTGGACATGCCGGAGAGCGTGCTGGTGCGCTTCAAGGGCGAAATGCAGCCGGGCGTGACCCTGCGCGACCTGGTCAACGCGATCCCGCTGTACGCGATCAAGGACGGCCTGCTGACCGTGGCCAAGCAGGGCAAGAAGAACATCTTCTCCGGCCGCATCCTCGAAATCGAAGGGCTGCCGAACCTGAAGGTGGAGCAGGCGTTCGAACTGTCCGACGCCTCGGCCGAGCGCTCCGCCGCCGGCTGCACGGTGCGCCTGGACAAGGCGCCGATCATCGAATACCTGACCAGCAACATCACCCTGCTACGCTGGATGACCGCCGAGGGCTACGCCGATGCGCGCACCCTGGGCCGGCGCATCAAGAAGATGGAAGAGTGGCTGGCCGATCCGCAGCTGCTCGAACCCGATGCCGATGCCGAGTACGCCGCGGTGATCGAGATCGACCTGGCCGACATCCACGAGCCGATCGTGGCATGCCCGAACGATCCGGACGACGTCAAGACGCTGTCCGAAGTCGCCGGCGCGGCGATCGACGAGGTGTTCATCGGTTCGTGCATGACCAACATCGGCCACTTCCGCGCCGCGGCCAAGCTGCTGGAAGGCAAGCGCGACATCCCGACCCGCCTGTGGGTCGCGCCGCCGACCAAGATGGACGCCTCCGAGCTGACCAAGGAAGGCCACTACGGCACCTTCGGCGCGGCCGGCGCGCGCATGGAAATGCCGGGCTGCTCGCTGTGCATGGGCAACCAGGCGCAGGCGCGCGAAGGCGCCACGGTGTTCTCCACCTCCACCCGCAACTTCCCCAACCGCCTGGGCCGCAACACCAATGTGTACCTGGGCTCGGCGGAACTGGCGGCGATCTGCTCGCGTCTGGGCCGCATCCCGACCAAGGACGAGTACATGGCCGACGTGGGTGTGATCAAGACCAGCGGCGAGCAGATCTACCGCTACATGAACTTCGATCAGATCCAGGAATATCAGGACGTGGCGGATACCGTCGCCGCCTGATGCTGGATGGTTCGACGCTGTAACGAGAAAGCCCGGCGATGCCGGGCTTTCTCCTTTGCGGGGTTCGTCCAGCTGCGCGGTGCTGCAAGCGCGGTGCGAGCCGCTGACGATCCCGCGTTGGCTTCGTCCGGGTGAGGGCGAGGGCATCCGGAACTTCTGCCGCGAGCGCCGCCGCCGTCTGCAGGTCGGGTCGTCAGTCCCGCGCCATCCAGGCGCGGCGGGCCGCCTTGCTTCGCTCGTCGCGACTGAAGGGCACTTCTAGTCACCCCAAAAAGCATGTCGATGCGCTTGCGAGACGCCGACACGCCCAGCCTGCAGGTTCCGGCATCGATACGTTCGAGATGCCATGGCGTGGCAAAGGCGCATTGGCGGTAGACGGCGGCGTGCGGCCGCGTTTTTCATGGACGCCTTGGCATCGCGGCCACTTCGTCCTCCTGTCGCGGCTGAAGCCGCTCCTACACGAGCAAGGCGCGCATGTGTAGGAGCGGCTTCAGCCGCGACAGAAAAAAAGAACATGCCATCGCCACGCGTAGCGTGCAGCTTCCGGAATGGAGATATGAGAGGTGCCCTGAAGTCGCTCCCACAACGGCGCTTGAAGCCGCCGCCCAGGGAATGCTCGGCGGCACCGGTACTCGTGCGCAAGCATGCTGCTGCTCAGGCGCTTTCCACGCGGTTGCGGCCGTTTTCCTTGGCCCGGTACAGCGCCTGGTCGGCAAGGTTGGTCAGGCGCGTGCTCGACAGGCCGGAACGCGGCCATTTGCTGGCGCAGCCGATGCTGACCGTCACCAGCCGGTGGCGCGCGCCGGGAGCATGCGCCACCGCGCAGCCCAGCACCGCCTGGCGCAGCCGTTCGCCGACCGCATGCGCGGCCTCGCTGTCGCAGCCGGGCAGCAATGCCACGAATTCCTCGCCGCCGTAGCGTGCCAGCACGCCGTCCTCGCGCAGTTGCGCGGCCATCGCTGCGGCCACCACGCGCAGGCAGTCGTCGCCGGCCAGGTGTCCGTAGTGATCGTTGAAGCGCTTGAACTCGTCGATGTCGATCATCAGCAGCGCCAACGGCCGCTGCTGCGCCTGCATCTGTTCCCACAGCCGCTGTTGGCTTTCGACGAAGTGGCGATGGTTGGCGATGCCGGTGACCGGGTCGCGCTGCGCCTGGTCGGCGAGGCGGCGGTTGGCCTGCTCCAGTTCCTGGGTGCGGGTGCTCACCAGTTGCGCCAGCAGGTCGCGCTGGCGGCGCAGCCGATAGCCGTGCACGCGCCAGCCCAGCAACAGCGCGGCAATCAGCGCCACCATTGCGGCGCCCCAGCTGAGCGGCGACAGATACCACGGCGACGGCTGCCGGAAGCGCAGCCGCGCCGGTGTGGTCGACCAGGCGCCGGTATCGCTGCGCGCGATGATTTCCAGGGTGCTGTCGTCCCAGGGCAGCAGCGGGAAGTGCAGGCTGCGCTGCGCGCCGATGTCGGTCCACGCCGGGTCCTGGCCCGGGCGGGTCAGCCGGTAGCGGAAGCGGGTCTTCTCCGGCGCGCTGAGGTTGATCGCGGTGAAGCCCACTTCGATGTCGTGGCTGTGCGGCGGCAGGCGCAGTTCTGCGGCCAGCGGCACGCTGCGGCCGCTCACGGCTAGCAACTGGATGCGTACCGGCGGCGCCTGCACGCGGCGCTGGCCGAGCGCCAGCGGATCGATCTCGGCGAAGCCGGAAATCAGCGGAAACCACAGCTTGCCGGTGGCGTCGCGCAGGCATGCCGGCTGGCCGCCGCCGTTGGTTTCGGCCGGTTCCAGACCGTCGCTTTCGGAAAAGCCGATCGCGCTCAACTCCTCGCTGCCGGCGGCGGCCTTGGCCAGTTCCTCCGGCAGCAGCAGGGAAATGCCGCGGTTGCCGCTGAGCCACAGCCCGCCGCGCGCGTCGGCGACCATGCACGAGACCACGTCGTCGAACAGGCCGCTGCCGCGATCGAAATGCTGCACGCGGCCGTTGCCGATACGGTTGAGGCCGCCGCCGTAGGTGCCGATCCACAGCGTGCCGTCGGGCTGTTCGTACAGCGAGCGTACGAAGCGGCTGGACAGGCCGTTGCCGGTGCCCCAGCGTTCCACCACGCGTTGCCGTCGCCAGCGCACCACGCCTTCGCCGCCGGCCATCCACAGGCCGCCTTGTTGCGCCGGCTGGATCAGGGTGACGCTGCCGGGCAGGCCGGGCAGACGCTGCGGCGTGCCGGTCTCGCCGCCGGCACCGACCGGGATCGCGTAGACGCCGTTGCCGCTGGCGACCAGCAGCTTCTGCTTGGCGGTGCGGTACAGCGCGCGGATCGGCAACTGGTCCGGCCACTGCGCGATCAGCCGCGGCGCCTGGCTGCGGTAGGCGTCGCTGTCGCGCTCGGCGCGGTCGCCCTGCGCATCGGGCGGCAGATAGCCGACACGGCCATCGACGGTGCCGATCCACACGCCGCCGGTTTCGTCGCGGTGCAGCGACCACACGCACTCGTTGCCGAGCGCGGATTGCAGCGACCAGCGGCGCAGGCGCCCGCTGGGCGCATCCCAGTGCCGCAGCCCGCCGCACACGGTGCCCAGCCACAGGCCGCCGCTGCCGTCGCCGATCACCGGCAGCCCGGGCAGATCCATGCCTTGTTGCGCGTCGTTGAGCAGACCGATGCGCGAGCGCGCGATGCGCAGCAGGCCGCGCGCGTTGCTGCCCAGCCACAGGTTGCCGTCGCGGTCGCTGAGCAGGCTGTGCGACGCCGGCAGCGCCGGCGTCGTCAACGGTCGCAGCCCGTCGCCATCGTCGTCGTCGCGGAACAGCTGTCCATCGACATCGGCCACCCATAGCCGGTGCTGCGCATCGCGCGCCAGCGCCTGCGCGCCGCGTACCGGTGCGGCTGCCGGCAGCCATTGCCGGCGCAGCGTGTCGTAGCGGTGCAGGGCCGTGCCGGCAGCCACCCACAGCACGCTGCCTTCGCTGTGCAGCGAACTGACCCGGGTTTCCCCGGCCGGCAGCGGCACCGCTTCGCGGCGTCCCTGGTGCAGCCGCCACAGGCCTTGCCCACCCAGGTAGAGCTGCCCGTCGCCGCCGAGCGCGGCGGCCATGTCCAGCGCCTGCGGCTGCTGTTCGAGGGTCCGCAGGGTGCGCGGGTCGATCCGGTAGGCGCCGGCACTGCTGAAGACCCACACGCTGCCGTCGGCCGCAGCGACGAAGCGGCGGATCAGGCAGCGGCCGCCGCACACGTCCAGGCGCAGGAAGCGGCCGTCGCGGTAGACGCTGACGCCGGCGTCCTCGCTGCCGATCCACAACTGGCCACGGTCGTCCTGCAGCAGTTGCAGGATCCGGTCGCTGGACGGACCGCTGCCGGCCAGGCTGCGGTAGACGCTGAACTCGCTGCCGTCGAAGCGCGCCAGCCCGCCGAAGGTGCCCAGCCACAGGAAACCGTCGCGGTCCTGCACGATCGCGTTCACCGAATTCTGCGGCAGGCCGTCGTGGGTGGAGAAACGGCGCACGACCTCGGGATAGGCAGGCTGCAGCGTCTGCGCAGCGAGCGCAGCACTGGCGGACCACAGCAGCAGCGACAACAGGAAGCGGATCGGCATTGCCCGACAGGGATGAAAAGTGTGCTGTGTATCAAGCAATATTTGTGCCGCGATTGACTACGGCGGCGCTGCATCGGCCGTTGCAGGCGGCGCGGCCGTCGCGGCGTCGGTCGGATGCGCGCCGATCCAGCGTTCCAGCTGGGCCGCCGGCAATGCGGGCGCGAACAGGAATCCCTGCAGCACATCGCAGCCGAGCGAGGACAGGAAGGCCCGCTGCGCTTCGGTTTCCACGCCCTCGGCGACGGTATGCAGGCGCAGGCTTTCGCCGATGCGCAGTACCGAGGTGGTCAGCGCGCGTGCGGTCGCGCTGTGTTCCAGGTCGCGGACGAAGCTCATGTCCAGCTTGAGTTCGTTGACCGGCAGCTGGTGCAGATGGCTGAGGCTGGAATAGCCGGTGCCGAAGTCGTCCAGCGACAGGCGCACGCCGCTGGCCTGCAACTGACGCAGATTGGCCAGCACCGCCGGTGCGTTGGACAGCATGACGCTCTCGGTCATCTCCAGCGCCAGGTCGCTGGGCGCCAGCGCATGCGTGCTCAGCAGCTGCGCCACGCGCGCCGGCAACTGCGCGTCGGCGAAGTTGCTGGCCGACAGGTTGACCGCCACGCGCGGCACCGGCACGCCGCGCAGGCGCCAATCGGCTATCTGCCGGCAGGCCTGGCGCAGCACCCAATGCCCGAGTTCGTCGATCAGACCGCATTCCTCGGCCATCGGCACGAAGCGTGATGGTGCGATATCGCCCAGATGCGGGTGCTGCCAGCGCAGCAGCGCCTCCACGCCGTACAGCGCGTAGGGCGGCTGGCTGTGCAGCTGCGGCTGGTAGTGCAACTGCAGCTGGTCGCGGCGCAGCGCTTCGCGCAACGCCGTCTCCAGCGCCACGCGTTCCTGCGCCATGCGGTTCATGTCGGCGCTGAAGAAGCGGAAGCTGCCGCCGCCTTCGTTCTTGGCCCGGTACATGGCCAGGTCGGCGTGGCGCAGCAGGGTCTCGATGTCGCGGCCGTCGTCGGGGAACATCGCCACGCCGATGCTGGCGCCCGGGTGCAGGGTCACGTGTCCGACCACCAACGGATCGGCCAGCGCCAGCAACAGCCGTTCGGCCACGCCGGCCGCCTGTTCGGCGCCGCAGTGCGGCAGCATCAGCACGAACTCGTCGCCGGCCTGGCGGCCGATCAGGTCGGTGGCGCTCAGGGTCTCGCCCAGGCGCCGCGCGATGTCGCGCAGCATGCCGTCGCCGGCGGCGTGGCCCTGGGTCTCGTTGACGCGCTTGAAGCGGTCGATGTCGACGAACAGGATCGCCACCGGAAACGCGTGGTATTCGGCGGCGGCCAGCGCCTGCTCGGCGCGGGCGCTGAACATCACCCGGTTGGGCAGGCCGGTCAGCGAGTCGTAGAACGCCAGCTGGTGCACGCGCGCCTTGGTCTGCTCGCGCTCCAGCGCCAGCGCGCACAGGTGCAGGCACAGCTCGATCAGCCGCAGATGCCAGGCCTGCGGCTCGCACACCTCGCGGTAATACAGCGCAAAACTGCCGAGCACGCGCCCGCCGCTGGACTTGATCGGGCTGGCCACGCAACTGCCCAGGCCGAGCTGCTGCACCAATGGCCGGTACTCGGCGAACAGCGGATCGGCGGCGGCGTCGCGCACCAGCACCTGCTTGCCGCGCCAGATCGCCGCGCCGCAGGCGCCGGAGCTGGGGCCGGCGCGCATGCGCTCGACCGCCTCGTTGAAGGCGGTCGGCAGGCTAGGCGAAGCCAGCGGGTGCAGCCGCCCGTCGCCATCGACGCTGATGATCGAGGCCACCACCTGCGGGGCGATGCGCTCGACCTCGCTGCAGATCAGCGTGGCCACGTCGACCAGCGGCTGTTCGCGGACCAGCGCGTCGAGCACGTTCTTGTGCAGGATCTCGTGCATCTTGCTCTGGGTGATGTCGGTGAATGACACCACGTAGTGCTGGATGCCGCCGTCCGCGTCGGCGATCGGATTGGCCATCAGCGTGGTCCACAGCGGCGTGCCGTCCTTGCGGTAGACCAGCAGGTCGGTCTGATGGCCCACGCCGCCGACCACGCGTTCGCGGGTCAGCCGCACCGCCTGCATGTCGGTGCCCACGCCCGGCAGCACGCTGCTGGGCAGCCGCCCGCGCACCTCCTCGGCGGCATAGCCGAACATGCGTACGAAGCCGGCATTGACGTACAGGATCGCCAGCTGCGGGTCGCAGACCACGATGGCGTTGTCGCTGCGGTCCAGGGCCAGCGACAGCAGCCGCATCTTGGCGTCGCGGTCGCGTTCGGCGCTGATGTCGCGCACGAACACCACCGACAGCGGTGCCGGCTGCTGCGGCACCGTGGCCGCGCTGACCGAGACCCAGCGCTGCACGCCGTCGCTGCCGGGCAACTGCAGTTCGTAGCCGTCGCCGGGCGCGTCGGTGCGCTGCTGCAGACACGTGGCCAGGAACGACGCGCGCACATCGTCCGGCACCAGTTCGCCGAGCGAACGTCCCAGGACCTGCGCCTGCGTCAGTCCCCACAGCGTCTCGGCGGTCTGATTGAAGGCGAGGATGCGCGCGTCCGCGTCGATCACCACCACGCCGTCGGGCGCCTGCTGCAGGCAGCTCAGCAGCGCCTGCTCGGCAT
Source organism: Xanthomonas sp. DAR 34887 (assembly GCF_041245805.1). NCBI lineage: Bacteria > Pseudomonadati > Pseudomonadota > Gammaproteobacteria > Lysobacterales > Lysobacteraceae > Xanthomonas > Xanthomonas tesorieronis. The sequence goes on along the minus strand of NZ_CP162490.1, from coordinate 2,770,217 downwards.
CCGTCAGCGTGGCCAGGCACGCTGCGACGGCGTCGCCAGGCGCGTTCGGGTGACGGACGCGCTGGCGCGGCATGGAGCTAGCGGGCCTGGCTGGACAAGGCGATCAGGCGCTCGGCGATCCGGTCCAGCGGCAGCACCTCCTGTGCGGCGCCGAGCCGGAACGCGGTGCCGGGCATGCCCCAGACCACGCTGGTGGCTTCGTCCTGGACCAGGGTGCTGGCGCCGGCCTGCAGCATTTCCAGCAGGCCGCGCGCGCCGTCGTCGCCCATGCCGGTCAGCACCGCGCCGATCGCATTGGCGCCGGCGTTGCGCGCCACCGACTGGAACAGCACGTCCACCGCCGGCTTGTGCCGGTTGACCGGCGGGCCGTCGTCGATCTTGCAGCGCCAGCGCGCGCCGTCGCGCACCACCTGCAGGTGCTTGCCGCCCGGAGGCAGGTAGGCGTGGCCGGGCAGGATCGCTTCGCCCTCGCTGGCCTCGCGCACCGCCATCGCCGAGTGCCGGTTGAGACGGTCGGCGAAGGCGGTGCTGAAGCCGGCCGGCAGATGCTGGGTCATCACCACCGCCGGCGCGTCGGCCGGCATCCCTTCCAGGACCACGCGCAGCGCCTCGGTACCGCCGGCGGACGCGCCGATCGCGATCAGCCGGTCGGTGGTGCGGAATTTCAGCGTGGACACCGCGCTGGGCGCGACCACCGCGTTGCCGGCAGGCCGCGGCGCGGCCGGACGGTCGAGCGCGCGGACCTTGGCCTTGGCCGCGGCCTTGACCTTGCCGACGATTTCCTCGGCGTATTCCTCCAGGCCGCGGGCCACGTCGAGCTTGGGCTTGGAGATGAAATCGACCGCGCCCAGCGCCAGCGCCTGCAAGGTGGTGTCGGCGCCGCGCTCGGTCAGCGAGGAGATCATCACCACCGGCGTGGGCCGCAGCCGCATCAGGTTTTCCAGGAACGCCAGCCCGTCCATGCGCGGCATTTCCACGTCCAGGGTGATCACGTCCGGATTGAGCCGCTTGATCTTCTCGCGGGCCAGGAGCGGATCGGCGGCCGAGCCGACCACCTCGACGCCGGGCGCGCGCGACAGGATCTCGGTGAGCATTTGCCGCACGACTGCGGAGTCGTCGACGATCAGCACGCGGCAGGGATTTTCGGACGTCATTCGAACAACTCCACGGCACCGGTGACCGGCGCTTTGGCGAGACGGGCGCGCACCGCCGATTCGGCGGCGGCGATTTCGGCTTCTTCGTGCGCATGCGGCAGGCGCTGCACGACCACGCGGCCGGTGGCGGGGAAGAACCAGATCTTGCGCGGATGGATGCCGCGCAGGTCCTCGGCCACCACCGGAATCTGCTCGGCTTTCAGGTAGTTCAGCACGAACTCGGCGTTGCGCGTGCCGACCGGATTGTTGGTGAAGCCCTTGAGCACGTTGCCGCCGCCGAACACCTTGGCTTCCAGGCGGTTGCGGGCGGCGCCGCGCTTGAGCAGGTCGTTGATCAGCACTTCCATCGCGTAGCTGCCATAGCGCGCCGGCGCGCCGTCGCCGCTCTGGCCGTCGGGCAGCATGAAATGGTTCATGCCGCCGATCTTCAGCAGCGGGTCGCGGATGCAGGCGGCCACGCAGGAACCGAGGATGGTGGTCAGCGCGGTGTCGTCGTCCACCACCAGGTATTGGGTCGGCAACAGCTTGGCCGCAATGGTCTGGAAGCGGGTGTCGTGGTAGCGCATCACCTGATCCGCAACCATCGTGGCGGCTCTCATGCGCGGGCCTTGGCGGCGCGCCGGTACAGGGTGCGGCCGCACGGCTGGATCAGGTCGGCCGCATGCAGGTAGTTTTCCGAATGGCCGGTATAGAGCATGCCTTCGTCATCCAGATGCGGGATCAGCCGCGACAGGATGCCACGCTGGGTGGGCTTGTCGAAATAGATCATCACGTTGCGGCAGAACAGCGCCAGGTACGGGCCGCTGACGTCGTAGCGCGGCTCCAGCAGGTTCAACTGGCGGAACTCGAGCAGCTCGCGCAGCGCCGGCACCACCCGGCACTGGCCTTCGTTGGCGCCGCTGCCGCGCTGGAAGTACTTGCGCTTGAGCGCCGGGTCCAGGCTGGAAATGCGATCGACCGCGTACACGCCGCGCGAGGCGGTCGCCAGCACCTGGGTGTCCACGTCGGTGGCCAGGATCCGCACCGGCGGGGTCAGCGTGCCGAATGCCTCGCAGGCGGTGATCGCCAGCGAGTAGGGCTCCTCGCCGGTGGACGAGGCGCACGACCAGATCTTCAACGGCGCCGAGGCGGCATGTTTCTGCAGTTCCTCGCGCAGCCGCTCGAAGTGGTGCGGCTCGCGGAAGAACGAGGTCAGGTTGGTGGTCAGCGCGTTGGTGAACGCCTCCCACTCGTCGCCGCCGTCGCGCTCCAGCCAGTCCAGGTACTCGCGGAACGAGCGCAGGCCCAGCGTGCGCAGGCGCCGCGACAGGCGGCCATAGACCATGTCGCGCTTGGCCGGGGCCAGCGCGATGCCCGCCTTCTGGTAGATTAGGTCACAGACCCGCTTGAAATCGCGATCGCTGAATTCGAAGTCGCGATTGTCGGAACCGGGGTGGGGCAGGGAAGACGTTGGAGTGGCCATGGCTCGCAGCGGTAATCGGTCTATCGGGTTATCGGCCGGCGCCGAGCGAAATTGACGCCGGAACAAGGCGCGGCCGTCGTCAGAACTCCTGCCACTGGTCTTCGGCGGCGCTGGCGCGTGCCGTGCCCGCCGCGCTGCGGATGCGCGTGGGTGCACGCGCCGCACCGGTCACCGGCGAGGGCCTGGCGCGCGCGGACGGCTTGGCCGTTGCGATCGGCGCGGCCTGCGCTGCCGCTGCGCTGACCTGCGGGTCCAGCTTGAACTCGGCGACGGTGGCGCTGAGCTGGCCGGCCTGGGCCTGCAGCGTGCGCGCCGCGGCGGTGGCTTCCTCGACCAAGGCGGCGTTCTGCTGGGTGGCTTCGTCCATCTGGGTGATGGTCTGGTTGACCTGCTCGATGCCGGCGGACTGCTCCTGCGAGGCGGCGGAGATCTCGCCCATGATGTCGGTGACACGCTGCACCGAGGACACGATCTCCTGCATGGTCTGCCCGGCGCGATCGACCAGCGCCGAACCTTCGGCGACGCGGGTCACCGAGTCGTCGATCAGGCCCTTGATCTCCTTGGCGGCGCCAGCCGAACGCTGCGCCAGCGTCCGCACTTCGCTGGCGACCACGGCGAAGCCGCGGCCCTGTTCGCCGGCACGCGCCGCTTCCACCGCGGCATTGAGCGCCAGGATGTTGGTCTGGAACGCGATGCCGTCGATGACGCTGATGATGTCGGCGATCTTCTTCGACGAGGTCTCGATCCCGCTCATCGTGGCCACCACCTGGCCGACCACGTCGCCACCCTGCGATGCGACCGATGCCGCGCCGACCGCGAGCTGGTTGGCCTGGCGCGCGTGCTCGGCATTCTGCTTCACGGTGGAGGTCAGTTCTTCCATCGATGCGGCGGTCTCTTCCAGACTGGCCGCCTGTTGCTCGGTGCGGCGCGACAGGTCGTCGTTGCCGGCGGCGATTTCCGAAGAGGCGACATTGATGCTGGCGGCCGCGCTCTGGATGCGGCCGACGATGGCCGCCAGCTGCTCGGCGGTGGCATTGGCGTCGTCGCGCATCCTGGCGAACACGCCGTGGAAATCGCCCTGCATGCGCACGCTCAGGTCGCCGGCGGCAATGGCCTGCAGCAGCTGCGACAATTCGCCGAGGGTGCGGTCGCTGACCTCCATCATCGCGTTGAGGTTCTGCACCATCGTGCGGAAGTCGTACTGGAAGCGCTCGGCGTCGCCGCGCGCGCTGAAGTTGCCGACCGCTGCGGCCTCGGCCAGCTGCTTGACCTGCGCGTTCATCTCGGTCAGGTTGGCCTTGGCGGTGTCCATCGCCTCGGTCAGTACGGCCTTCTCGCCGGGCAGGCGCTCCATGTCCTCGGACAGGTCGCCGATCGCATAGCGCTGGATGATCTGCACCAGACGCAGCTTCACCGCCACGTGCGAGGCGACCAGGTCGTTGGTGGCCCTGACCATGTTGCCGTAGTCGCCCGGGAAGGCGCTCGCGTCCATGCGATAGCTGATCGTGCCCTGTTCGTGGCGTTGCGCCATCTGGTTCTGCGCGTCGATCACTTCGCGGATGCGGCTGCGCATGTCCAGCATGTCGCCCATCAGCTGGCCGATCTCGTCGTTGGAGCGTGCACGCACGCCGCTGTCCAGCTCGCCGCGGGCGATGGCCTGCGACAGCTGCCGGGCCGCGTCGAGCTGCCGCGCGATGCCGCGCGAAATCATCCAGCCGACGCTGGCGGCAGCCGCGATGGCCAGCGCGAGCAGGCTCATGATCAGCAGCTTGGTGCGTGCCAGCTGCGTGTTGATGGTGTCCATCTCCTGGTTCAGCTGGGCGACGTTGTAGTCGGTCAGCGCCACGATCCGCTCGAACAGATCGCGCCGCAGTGGCCGCGACTGCTTGTCGGAGATGACCTGCGCGGCGGCGACGTCGCCGGCCCGCAGCGCATCGCCCATCAGCGTGTTGGTCTGCAGGTAGGCATCCAGCTTTTCCTTGACCCCGGCATACATCTGCTTCTGGGTCTTTTCCAGCATCACCCGCTCGATGACGGCCTGGTTCTTCGCCACCTCCGTGCGCACCTTCTGCATGCGCTTGAAATAGTCGGCCATCGCGTCGGGGTCGTTGGCGCGCGCGATCTGCGCCAGTTCGTATGTGCGGAACTCCCCGAGCTGCGCGCGCACTTCGGCCAGCGCCTGCGTGGCCGGCACCCAATCCGATTCGATGCGCCTGAGTTCGGCCATCGACATGGTGGTGCGCGAATAGGTGAAAACGCCAAGGATCAACGTCAGCAGCGTGGTCAGGGCGAATGCGAAGATCAGCTTGTCGCGGATTTTCAGGTGGTTGAAGACGTTCATTGGCGTTTCCGTGCAGCGGATTGGGCGATGACGAGGCAGTAACGCGGCGAGGCTAGCGGGCGACGTAGACGGGCGCGGCGGCCTCCGGGTGCAGCGCATGTGCCGCGTTGATACGGCCCAGTTCCTCCAGGTCGGCGAACAAGGCGCGACGCTGCGGCAGCGCCTGTTGCGTGGACAGTTGGCGGGCGCGTTCGCGGTCGCCGGCATGCACCGCGCTGCTGATCTGCCGGTGCAACTGCAGATAGGCGTCCAGCTCCGCCTGGACCGTGGCGAAGCGGCGGCGCTCGTCGCCGCTCGGCGCGGTGGCGATGTACCGCGCCACCTGCGCGCGTGCGCCGCGCAGCGCGCGTTCGATGCGCCGGTCGCAGTCGGCCACTTCCGCGGGATCGCCGGTCGCGGCGATCAGCGACAGCTGGTAGAGGCGCAATTCCGCCAGCTGCGCGCGCAGCTCGCGCAAGGCCATCGCCGACGGCGCTTGCCGGGTCTGCAACTGCAGCAGGTGCTGGCGCGAGTCGTCCAGCGTGCGAGTGCTCAGGTGTGCCACCCCGATCACCGCGGCGCAGCCGAGCAAGCACAGCAGCGACGTGAGCAGGGACGGTTTCAGATCGGTATAGCGCGGCATCTCAGGCTCCCGAAGCGGCAATGACGAGGTGGCTGCGGCGATCGCATTCACGCATCGTTAATTCAATATCGACCGCGACGCCTGCCGCTTGAGATCGGCGGGACCTCGTACGGGCACAACTGTGATGCGGGTCCGGTAGGCTGGACCGCATCGTTGCGCTCAGAACTCGGCCCAGTCCGTTTCGGCCACCGCCACATGCTTGCCCGCCGGCTGGCGCGAGGCGGGTTTGGCCATTGCTGGACGCGACGGCGTGGGTGCGGCGCGAACGGGCGCGGTTGCAGCGGGACGTCCGCCGCCGGTACCGAGCCGGAACACCGCTGCGGCCTCGCTCAACCGGCGCGCCTCTTCTTCCAGCGCCCGCGCCGACGCGCTGGCTTCCTCGACCAAGGCGGCGTTCTGCTGGGTGGCTTCGTCCATCTGGGTGACGGTCTGGTTGACCTGCTCGATGCCGGCGGACTGCTCCTGCGAGGCGGCGGAGATCTCGCCCATGATGTCGGTGACGCGCTGCACCGAGGACACGATCTCCTGCATGGTCTTGCCGGCCTGGTCGACCAGGGCCGAGCCTTCGCTGACCCGGGTCACCGAGTCGTCGATCAGGCCCTTGATCTCCTTGGCGGCGTTGGCCGAGCGCTGGGCCAGCGTCCGCACTTCCGAGGCGACCACGGCGAAGCCGCGGCCCTGTTCGCCGGCGCGCGCCGCTTCCACCGCCGCGTTCAAGGCGAGGATGTTGGTCTGGAAGGCAATGCCGTCGATGACGCTGATGATGTCGGCGATCCTCTTCGAGGAGGTCTCGATGCCGCTCATCGTGGTCACCACCTGACCGACGACGTCGCCGCCTTGCGAAGCGACCGCAGCCGCGCCGACCGCAAGCTGATTGGCCTGGCGCGCATGTTCGGCGTTCTGCTTCACGGTGGAGGTGAGTTCCTCCATCGAGGCAGCGGTCTCTTCCAGACTGGCGGCCTGCTGCTCGGTGCGCCGCGACAGGTCGTCGTTGCCGGCGGCGATCTCGGTGGTCGCGGTGTTGATGCTCAGCGCTGCGGTCTGGATGCGGCCGACGATGTCCGCCAACTGGTCGGCGGTGGCATTTGCGTCGTCGCGCATGGTCGCGAACACGCCGCGGAACTCGCCCTGCATGCGCACGCTCAGGTCGCCGGCGGCGATGGCCTGCAGCAGCGTGGACAGCTGGCCCAGGTTGCGGTCGCTGACCTCCATCATCGCGTTGAGGTCCTGCACCATCAGCCGGAAGTCGTGCTGGAAGTGCGCCGCATCGCCGCGCGCACTGAAGTCGCCTGCCGCGGCCGCGGCGGCCAGGCGCTTGATCTCGGTGTTGATCGCCAGCAGGCTGGCCTTGGCCGCGTCCATCGATTCGTGCAGTACCGCGCGGCTGCCGGGCAGGCGCCGCGCATCGCGACGCAGGTCGCCGTTGGCGTATTCGTTGAGCACCGCGATCGCATCGACGATGGCGTCCAGGTGCTCGAACATCATGGTGTTGATGCCGGTGGCCAGGTCGCCGTAGACGCCGGGAAAATCCTGCGGCATGCGGTGGGAAATGTCCTTGTCCGCATGCAGCAGCGCCATCTTCGCGGTCTCGCTGGAGAAGCGTTCCAGCATCTGGATCATGTCGCCGGTGGCGCGCAGCATCTGCCCGGTCTCGTCGCGTCCGGGCTTGTCGATGCGCACGCTCAGGTCGCCCCTGGAGACCGCGCGGATCGCCTGCAGCGTGCGCGACACCGGCACCAGCACCGAGCTGCCGATCAGCCAGTTGATGCCGAAGGTGATCAGCACCAGCACGCCGCCGGCCACGGTCATCACCCCGGTGAACAGCAGCGCCTGCGCCTGCACGTCGTCCATGTACACGCCGGTGCCGATGACCCAGTTCCAGGGCTTGAACGGCGCGTTGTAGGAGACTTTCTCGACCGGCTTCTCGCTGCCGGGCTTGGGCCACAGGTAGTCCACATAGCCGCCGCCGGCCGCGGCCGCCGCGGCGAACTGGCGGAAGATCGGCTTGCCGTCGGCGCTGAGCACGTTGCCGATGTCCTTGCCGACCAGATCGTGGCGGGTCGGGTGCATCAGCATGGTCGGATGCATGTCGTGCACGTAGAAATAGTCCACGCCACCGCGGGCGCGCATCGACTCCAGCGTGGCCAGCGCAGTGCGCTGCGCCTCGGCCAGCGGCATCTGCCCGCTGTCCACCTTGGCCGCATAGGCCTGGACCACGCCGACCGCCAGCTCGATCTGGCTCTTCAGCGCCTGCTCGCGGGTGTTGCGGATATCCACGTACTGCATGCGCGCGGCGATGATCGCCAGCAGCACGATGCCGCCGCCGAGCAGCAGGGTTTGCAAGACGAACTTGCGACGCAGCGGCAGATCCGACAGGCGGGCGACGAGCGACGGATACGACATTGGATGGACACCTTGAGTGGTTCTCGAAGGTCTTAACGGCGCGGCGGTGACAAAGTTGAGACAACCCGGCCCCGGCCGGCCGCGCGATCAGGGCCGACCGTGGCATGGCCGACAAAAAAATCCCCGGCGCAGGGCCGGGGATCGGGGAGTGCCTGGATGCCGCGACTGCCGGTGCCTCAGAACTCCTGCCAGTCCGAATCGGCCAGGGCCGGTACGGACTTCTTGCCGGTGGCCAGCGCCGGCTTGCTCGGCGGCACCGCGACCGGCTTCTTCGCCACCGTGTGGATCGAATGCACCTGCGCATGGCGCGGCGCCGGCGCGCTGGCCGCCTGCGACTGTTCCACGCGGAAGATCGAGACCGCTTCGGTCAGCTGGCCGGCCTGCTCTTCCATCGAGCGTGCGGCAGCAGTGGCTTCTTCTACCAGCGCGGCGTTCTGCTGCGTGGTCTCGTCCATCTGGGTGACGGTCTGGTTGACCTGCTCGATACCGGACGACTGTTCCTGCGACGCCGCCGCGATCTCGCTCATGATGTCGGTGACGCGCTGCACCGAGGACACGATCTCGCTCATGGTCTGGCCGGCCCGGCGCACCAGCGCCGAACCGTTGGCGACCTGGGTGACCGAGGCGTCGATCAGGCCCTTGATCTCCTTGGCCGCATTGGCCGAGCGTTGGGCGAGGGTGCGCACCTCGCTGGCGACCACGGCGAAGCCGCGGCCCTGTTCGCCGGCGCGCGCCGCTTCCACCGCCGCGTTGAGCGCCAGGATGTTGGTCTGGAAGGCGATGCCGTCGATGACGCTGATGATGTCGGCGATCTTCTTCGAGGAGGTCTCGATGCCGCTCATCGTGCTCACCACCTGGCCGACCACGTCGCCGCCCTGCGAGGCGACCGAGGCCGCGCCGACCGCGAGCTGGTTGGCCTGGCGCGCATGCTCGGCGTTCTGCTTCACGGTGGAGGTCAGTTCCTCCATCGAGGCGGCGGTTTCTTCCAGGTTCGCCGCCTGCTGCTCGGTGCGGCGCGACAGGTCGTCGTTGCCGGCGGCGATCTCGCCGGCGGCGGCGTTGATGCTAACCGCGGCGGCCTGGATGCGGCCGACGATGGCGGCCAGCTGCTCGGCGGTGGCGTTGGCGTCGTCGCGCATGGTGGCGAACACGCCGTGAAACTCGCCGTGCATGCGCGCGGTCAGGTCGCCTTGCGACAGCGCGGTCAGCAGCTTGGAGACTTCGCCGATGCTGTCGCCGTTGGCCTGCAGCAGGCCGTTGAGCTGCTGCGCCAGCTGCAAGAAGAAGCCCTGCTTGCCGTCGGTGGCCACGCGCCCGGACAGGTCGCCGGCGGCGGCGGCCTGCACGATCTTGGCCACTTCTTCTTCGACCTGGGCCTCGACGGTGCGGTCGCGGGATTCGCAGACGAAGCCGACATGGCTGCCGTGCGCATCGCGGATGCTGGAGACGATCTGGGCGATGCGCGCAGGGCCATAGGCCATTTCACGCTCGGCCACGCCCTGTTTCTCGATCGTGGCCAGGGTCCTGGTGTCGACCTGGTTGCCGTACTCCAGCACCGACAGCGAGGAACCGACCAGCGGCATGCTCGAATTGAACGCGGGGGCAACTTTATGGATATGGTCGGCGTACTTGTCGACGATGCCCTGCATCGACGGGTTCGCGTAGACGATGGTGTGGTCCAGGTCGGCGATGAACATGCCGGTGGAGGAGTTGTCCAGCGCGGTGCGGATGCGCAGGTTTTCCGACGCCACCGCCGCATCGCGCTCGGTGCGTTCGCGCAGGTCCTGCTGCATGCGCTTGAGCGCCTGCATCAGTTCGCCGATCTCGTCCTTGCCGTTGGCGTCAATGTGCCCGTCGAGCTTGCCGGCGGCGACCTCGTTGGCGACCTTGACCGCGCCGCGGACATTGTTGGCCAGCATGCGCCCGAACAGCCAGGCCAGACCCACCGCGCCGGCGACGCCGATCAGCAGGCAGACCAATAGCGTGGCCGAGGCCTTCTTGTAGGTGCCGTTGGCCTGTTCCGCCGCGGTCACTGCCTGACGATCGTTCTCGGCGATCAGCTCGACCACGTCGGCCACCACCTTGTTGTGCAGGGTTCGGGTCTCGCCGGTGAAGGTGTCGATCGCATCGTCGTGCAGTTCCAGCTGCAGCATCTCGTCGACCGATTTGTAGGAGTCGCTGGCTTTTTTCCAGTCGGCGACGGTGCGATCGTAGATCGCGCGTTCCTTTTCGCTGCCGATCAGTGGCGAATACGTGTCGAAGATCTCCTGCAGCTTCTTGCTCAGGGCGATCTTGCGCGCTTCCGATTCCTTCTTGACCGCGTCGCTGCTGCGGATCAGGTTCTGGTACGCAGCATTGCGGTACTCGCCCAGGATGCCGCGGATCTCGCCGCCGGTGCGCACGCTGGGCACCACATTCGTTGAAACCAGGCTGGCCCCTTCGTTCAGCGAATGCAGGCCGTTGTAGGCAGCAAACCCCTGCACCAACATGATGGCGAGCACGAGACCGAACGCCAGCATCAGCTTCGGCATCAGCTTCAGATTCTTTATCCACTGCATGAACACATTTCCCCTTGGTTCGACAACGGTGGCGAAGCGCCAGAAGACAAAAGCGCCGCCATGCCGGAGCGCATGGGCTCCGGCGCGGCGACGCTTTGTCTTACTTGATCGTGGCCAGCTTCAGGCTGGACGGCGCGCTGACCTGGATCTCGGCGCGCGAGCTGTCGCGTTCGATCTTGCCGATCACGCACACGTCCTTGCCTTCCAGGGTCTCCGGCGCGAAGCCGAACTTGCCGCGGTCGGCGCCGGCGATGCGCGCGGAGAAGGTGTGGCGCGGGAACATGCCGCCCATGTACAGGAAGGTCGGCTCGCCTTCGGAGTTCTGCGCGTACTTGGCCTTCTCGACCTTGCCGCAGACCATGCCGTCCTTGCCGACGAAGCGGGCCGCCATTTCCGGCGGGATCATCTGCTGCGACTGGGCGAAGGCGCTCGGGCTGGCGGCAAGCAGCAGGACCAGCAACAGGGGAAAGCTCGGCTTCATGGGGGAAACTCCTTTAGGGGTGGGCGAAATGGGTCGGCCCAGGTGCTGGATCGGGCCACCTATCAGCTATCGGCGTGGTAACGACGAACTTGACCGACGCAAGTGATAAACAGTTCGCATTTCCGAAAGAAAAAACCCGCCGATGGACGGCGGGTCGGGAATGGCAGGCGCAACCGCGGCGCGGCCGCGTTGCGAGGCGCTTAGGCGGCTTCGTCGACGTGGGCGTGCTGGCTCAGGTCGGCGCTGTCGAGCAGGGTCTCGATGTCCAGCAGGATCAGCATCTTGTCGTCCTGGGTGCCGATGCCGGAGATGAAGCGGGTGTCGACCGCGGCGCCGAATTCGGGCGTCGGCCGGATCTGCTCTTCGTTCAACGGGATCACGTCGGACACGCTGTCCACGACGATGCCGACCACGCGGTCCTCGACGTTGAGCACGATCATCACGGTGAAGGCGTCGTAGCGGGCTTCCTTCAGGCGCAGCTTCAGGCGCAGGTCGATCACCGGCACGATGGTGCCGCGCAGGTTGATCACGCCCTTGATGTACTCCGGAGCGTCCGGCACCCGGGTCACCGAGTCGTAGCCACGGATTTCCTGCACCTTCAGGATGTCGACGCCGTAATGCTCTTCGCCGAGGGTGAAGCTGAGGAATTCGCCGCCGGTGGCGCCGGAGGCGGAGGTGTTCTTGTCGTTCATCGTGTGCTCCTGGTGCGCACGGGATTGCGGAGGGATGGCGGGAAGCGGGAAATGCGGCTCTTGCACTAGATCGGCGTGGCGGGGCGGAACTTTAGCGGTGCTGTCGCCGTGCCGACCCGGCCGGTGCGGTCCATTAAGGATGCGCCGTAGGAGTGGCTTCAGCCGCGACTAGACTTTCCCTGGTAACGCCTCGGTCGCGGCTGAAGCCGCTCCTACAGGGCGCTGTGCGTGAGCGGGGACCGTTCAGGACAGTACGCCGCTCTTGCGCGCACTGCGCTGGCGTTCGATGCGGAAGATGTAGCGCTGGATCGCCGCGTCGGCGCCGCGCGGCAGGTCGGCGAAGCGCAGCCCCACCCGCAGCGTGTCCTGGCCGTTGGCCAGCTTGTGCGGATACATGTTGCAGACCTGCAGGGTCAGCCTGATGGCGTCGGCGTCGGGCAACTGCAGCACGCAGCGCGGATAGCTTTGGCGCTGCTCCGGTACCGGCTGGCCGGGGACCAGCGCCACCGCCACGCCGCCACCGCTGATGTCGATGACCCGCAGTACCAGTTCGGTGGGCGGGCTGGCATCGTCCAGGCGCAGCACGCACATCGGCGATTCGGTGATCGGCGTCTCCAGACGGAAGTGCTCGCGGCGCTGCAGATAGTACAGCGAATCGGGCAGCGGCGCGCGGAACCCGGGCGTGCCGTCGCCGTCGGCCCGTTCCAGGTCGGCGATGCGAAAGCGCAGCCGGACCTTGTCCAGCTGGGCGAAGCACAACAGGTACTCGGCCTGCTCGGCAATGCGGTTGTTGGCCTCGTTGACGCTCAGGTCCAACAGCAGGCTGTCGTCGTCCAGTTCCAGCAGCGCGGTCGAGAACGCCTGGTCGCGGCCGCCCACATGCGCGCTGATCTGCGAGCGCTGGTTGATCAGCGACTGCAGAAGCTGCCGGATCTGGCGCGGGTTGGTCAGCAGGAAGCGGTCGTCCTGCTCCGTCGCCTCGTGCGCAGACAGTTCGGGGGAGTCGCTGGGAATGCCTTCGGCCATGGGTGGGCAACGGGATCGTGGATGGGACGGGACGGCGCATTCCGCCCGTCCCACGATGCTATCGGCCGTGTCCGGCTTTTTTGTAGCCTGGATGCAATGTGGCGACGTTGCCGGCCGGCGGGCGCCGGTCCAGGGTGAACGAGGCGACCGCCCGCGCCAGCTCGCCGGCCTGGCCTTCCATGGAGCGCGCACTGGCGGTGGCTTCCTCGACCAGGGCCGCGTTCTGCTGCGTCGCTTCGTCCATCTGGGTCACGGTCTGGTTGACCTGTTCGATGCCGGCCGACTGCTCCTGCGAGGCCGTGGAGATCTCGCCCATGATGTCGGTGACGCGCTGCACCGAGGCCACGATCTCGCTCATGGTCTGGCCGGCCTGGCGGACCAGGGTCGAGCCGTCGGCGACCTGGCCGACCGAGTCGTCGATCAGGCTCTTGATCTCCTTGGCGGCATTGGCCGAGCGCTGGGCGAGGGTGCGCACCTCGCTGGCGACCACGGCGAAGCCGCGGCCTTGTTCGCCGGCGCGCGCGGCTTCCACCGCCGCGTTCAAGGCCAGGATATTGGTCTGGAAGGCGATGCCGTCGATCACCGAGATGATGTCGGCGATCTTCTTCGACGAGCTCTCGATGCCGCTCATCGTGCTCACCACCTGGCCGACCACGTCGCCGCCCTGGGTGGCGACGGCGGCGGCGCCGACCGCGAGCTGGTTGGCCTGGCGCGCATTCTCGGCGTTCTGCCTGACGGTGGAGGTGAGCTCCTCCAGCGAGGCGGCGGTCTCTTCCAGGCTGGCGGCCTGCTGTTCGGTGCGGCGCGACAGGTCGTCGTTGCCGGCGGCGATCTCGCCGGCGGCGGTGTTGATCGCATCCGAGGCGCCCTGGATCTGGCGCACGATGCCGGCCAACTGTTCGGCGGTGGTGTTGGCGTGGTCCTTCATGTTGGCGTAGACGCCCTGCAGGTCGGCGTTGATGCGGGTGGACAGGTCGCCTTCCGACAGCGCCTGCAGCATGTGCTGGATATGCCCCAGGCCGGAGGCGCTGGCTTCCAGCAGGGCATTGATCTGTTCGGCCAGCAGCAACAGGAAGCCCTGCTTGTTGTCCAGGCGGACGCGACCGTCGAGCTCGCCGGCGACCGCGCTGCGCACGATGCCGGCGATTTCCTCTTCCACCGCCACCTCGTCGGTGCGGTCAGCCCATTCGACGACGAAGCCGAGGCGGTTGCCGTCCTCGTCGATCACCGGATTGACGATCAGGCGCATGGTGCGGCCGCCGACGCGGATCTGCGCGCGGTATGTGGTCTTCAGTTCGGCCAGCAGGCGCGCCTGGTGCTCGGGGTGGCGGTGGAACACGTCGATGGTGTTGCCGATCAGCGTCTGCACGTCGAAGTGCGGCAGGTCGCGGCGCAGGTCGTCCTGCACGTCGCCGAGCATCTTCACCAGCGGGCGGTTGACGTAGACGATGCGCCGATCGGCGTCGGCGATCATCACGTTGGTGCTGACATCGTCCAGCGCGACGCGCACGCGCAGATTCTCCGCGGCCACCACGCGCTCGGTGCGCAGCCGTTCGCGCAGATCATCGCGCATGCGGCGCATGCCGTGCAGCAGCCGGCTCACGTCGTCCTGGCCGTCGCCGACTTCGATATGGCTTTCCAGGCGCCCGGCGGCGATGTCGCCGACCACCTGCTCGACCACCGCCAGCGGCCGCGACACCATGCGCCGCGCCAGCACGAACACCAGCACGGCGCAGCCGACCAGCATTAAGGCCGAGAAGATCAGGATACTGCGCATCAAGGCCTGCAGCGGCGCCTCGATGGCGCTGCGCGGCTGTGCGCCGAGCAGTACCCATTGCCACGGCCGGTAGGCCTGCGCAGTGACCAGGAACGGCTCGGCCGCCGCGTCTGCAGTGGTGTCGCGCTTGAGCCGCAGCGTCGCGCTGGCCTGCTTGCCGTCGAGCAAGGCCTGCAGCAACGGCTTGTCCGCGTCCACCACCAGCGCCTCCACGTTGGCGGCCTTGGAGGCCGGGTGCGCGAGCAACTGCCCGCGCCGCGCCGGATGCATGTCCACGGCGATGAAATGGCCGTCTTCGCCGATGCGCGTGCTGCGCAGGCGTTCCTGCAGCGCGGCCAGGCCCTGGGTGTAGTTGCGGCCGACGAACAGCGCGCCGACCAAGTTGCCTTGCGCATCGCGCAGCGGCCGGTAATGGGTCATGTAGTCCTTGCCGAACAGGTTTGCCGGCCCGGTGTAGGGCTTGTCCTGCAGCAACAGCGCATAGGCCGGATGCGCATGGTCCAGCACGGTGCCGACCACGCGCGCGCCGGACTGGTCGTGCAGAGAGGTCGCGACCCGGACCAGGTCGTCGCCGCTGCGCACGAACACGGTCGCCACGCCGCCGCTGGCCTCGGTGAAATGGTCCACCGCGGCGAAATCGAGATTCAGCACATGCGACCCGAGGCGCAGCGTCGGCGTCTGCACGTCGCCGATCTGTACCGTCTTGGCTGGCTCCAGTTCTGGCGCGCCAGCGGGCAGCATGGTCGCGAACAGTTGCCCCATCCGGTCGGTCTCCTCGCCCAGGACTCGGTCGTACATCGCTACCGACTGATTCATCAGCGTGGTGGCCGACGCGATTTCCTTCAGGACCTGGGTCTCGTGGCTGGCGGCAGACTGCCGATAGATCAAGGTGGCCAGCAGCACCAGCGCCACGCTGATCGCGATGGTGAGCAAGGCCGACAGCTTGGTGCCGACCGAGAGATGGCTGAACTTTTTCATGGGAACGCCTATGCGGACGGGACAGGAGCGCCCGTGTGAGCGGCGCGTGAAGGTCCTATCGGCGGCGATGACGAAAAGTTGACCGGATACCGGCTGGTTGCAACTCTAATTTCCGGCGTTTCGACCTGCCTCGAGACAGTTGTGGGACAGGGTCGAGACATTTTCAAAGCGGGCAGGCCAGTCGGAATGCGACAAACGCTCCGGCGTGCGTATGCAGACGGAGCGCAAGCGTATCCGCGTTCTGGCGCGCGGGCACCGGTGCGTGGCGGCCGCGCTAGGCCAGATCAGAACCCGCGCAACTTGGTGCCCGTGGCGACGGCGATCGGTGCGCAGCGCACCGCGGACAAGGCGGCCTGCTTGAATGCAGGGCGAGGCGGCGCGGGATGCACGCGGAGCGTAGACATCGCTGCGGTGTCGGACAGCTTGAACGCTGCGACCGCGTCGGCTAGCTGCCCGGCCTGTTCTTCCATCGCGCGTGCCGCGGCGCTGGCTTCTTCCACCAAGGCGGCGTTCTGCTGAGTGCTCTCGTCCATCTGGGTCACGGTCTGGTTGACCTGTTCGATGCCGGCGTACTGCTCCTGCGAGGCGGCGGAGATCTCGCTCATGATGTCGGTGACCCGCTGCACCGAGGACACGATCTCGGCCATGGTCTGGCCCGCCTGGCGCACCAGCGCCGAGCCGTTGGCCACCTGGCCGACCGACTCGTCGATCAGGCGCTTGATCTCCTTGGCCGCGCCGGCCGAGCGCTGGGCGAGGGTGCGCACTTCGCTGGCGACCACGGCGAAGCCGCGGCCTTGTTCGCCGGCGCGCGCCGCTTCCACCGCCGCATTCAAGGCCAGGATGTTGGTCTGGAACGCGATGCTGTCGATGACGCCGATGATGTCGGCGATCTTCTTCGACGATGCCTCGATGCCGCTCATCGTGGTGACCACCTGGCCGACCACGTCGCCGCCTTGCGCCGCGACCGCGGCCGCACCGACCGCAAGCTGGTTGGCCTGGCGTGCATGTTCGGCATTCTGCTTCACGGTGGAGGTCAGCTCCTCCATCGAGGCGGCAGTCTCTTCCAGGCTGGCGGCCTGCTGCTCGGTGCGGCGCGACAGGTCGTCGTTGCCGGTGGCGATCTCGCTGGCCGCGGCATTGATGCTGATCGCGGCGCTGTGGATATGGCCGACGATGCCGGCCAACTGTTCGGCGGTGGCATTGGCGTCGTCGCGCATCCCGGCGAAGACGCCGTTGAACTCGCCGCGCATGCGCACGGTCAGATCACCAGCGGCGATCGCCTGCAGCAGGGTGGACAAGGCGTCCAGGTTGCCGTCGGCAGTGGCCATCAACTGGTTGAGGCTGTCGACCATGGCGCGGAAGTCGTACTGGAAGCGCTGCGCATCGCCGCGCACGCTGAAGTCGCCGGCCGCAGCAGCGGAGGCGAGCTGGTTGATCTCGCGATTCATCGCGGCCAGGTTCTGCTTGACCGTGTCCATGGTCGCGGTCAGCGCGGCTTTCTCGCCGGGCAGGCGGTCCATGTCCTCGCTGAGGTCGCCGATCGCGTAACGGCCCATGATCTGCGCCAGGCGTTGCGTGACCGCGATATGCGCCGCGGCCAGGGCATTGCTGTCGCGGACCATGCGTCCGTAGTCGCCGGGGAAAACGCTTTCGTCCATGCGATAGCTGATCTGGCCGGCGTCGTGGCGCTGCGCCATCTCGACCTGCGCGGCCAGCACGCGTTGCAGCTGCTGCTGCATCTGCTGCATGTTTGCGAGCAACTGGCCGCTTTCGTCGCGGCTGCTGACCGCGATCGCGGTGTCCAGGCGGCCCTGCGCGATCTGCGCGGCGACGCTGGCGGCGTTGCGGACATTGCGGGTCAGTGCCGACAACGTATGCGCGCACAAGGCGACGATGAGCAGGGTCAGCACGCTCAGCCCGGCGATCGTCCACCACATCGCGCTGCGCGCCTCGTCCAGATGCCGTGCCGACTGCCGCTGCAGGGCTTGCAGCGAGGTCGCGCTCAGCGCCTGCAGCGCATGGCCACAGGTGTCGAGCGCGCCGTTCCAGCGGCGGTCGGCGTCGGGTGCGCGGCTGTCCAGGGCGGCGGAGAGTTGTTGCAAGGCAGCGTCGGCGCGGCCCGATTCGGTCGCGACGGCCGCGGCCAGCGCAGGATCGGGTTGCTCGAGCAGGCTCACCGCCTTTTCCAGTTCGTTGCGCAGCCGGGCATGGTCGCGCGCGATCTGCGCGATCTGTTCGCGCAGCACGGGCGCATCCGCGCCGGCCTGCGACGGATCCGCTGCCGCATCCAGGCGGGTCAGCGCTTCGCTGGTATCCGGACCGTAGATCAGGCTGGCCACCACCAGGTGGTAGCTCTCCACATACGGGGTATAGACCAGTTGGCTGTCGTCGCGCAGCGCATCCAGCGCGGCGGCGGCCTGTTCGGCGACCGCGGCGCTGTCCCCGCGTCCGTTCGCCAGCGCCTGGTGCAAGCTTGCCAAGGCCTTGTCGCTGCGTTCGAAGCCGGGCAACGCCGGAACGGTCTGCTGCAAATCGGCCAAGGACCGGCCGGCGGCGCGTGCCGCCTCGGCGGCGCCGGCGCCGGTTTCGACGCGTTCGGCCTGCAGCGCCCCCAGCAGCGAGAGCATCTCGCGCAGCGGCGCATAGCTGCGCAGTTCGTTGCGGCTGATGGCGACGCTTTCGTTGAGTTTGTCGCTGTAGAGCAGGACCGGGATCGCCAATCCGAGCAGAACAAGGATGCCGATGATGCTGAGCTTCCTGGCGATGGCAAGGTCATGCCAAACGCGCAGCGGTCGGTGCAGTGAGGAAGGGGGCAGGGGATGGCTGGCGGCGGCCTGGTTGAACAGCGTCATGGAAAGTCTCTGAGCGTCATCGGGGGTGACAGATCAGGCGTCCGCGACTGCAATGGTCTGGCGTTCGCGGCCGGCCGTTGCAACACGGCCGCCAAGGGCAGCGGTACAGACTGGGCGCAGCGCGATTCGAGAGACGTCATGGCGATGGCTGTCTGTGGGAGCGTTCGGAAGTGAATGGTTTAACGGCAAGCCGATCAGATTGTTGAAGCGATACCCACGCACGGGTCAGGCGGCGATTACCTTTGTCGCATCGCCGTGACGATTGGATTGCAGCGGATTTGCCGTATTGCTCAGGACCAACGTGCTGAGCGTCGAAGCTTTGCGCTCCAGAATGGCGCCGTTGCCACGGCGATGCGTCGCGCGATCGGCGCAGCTTGCGCCGGTCGCAAAAACTAGGTGTTTCAAATCCAGGTCACGCGGGCGGCCAGGGCCGTCCGCTTTTCGTAAGCGCCCTCGCAATGCCGGACGCGACATGGCGAGGGCAGTGCGACTTAGAACTCGTGCCAACTGGTATCGCTGCCACCACCGCTCGCCACTCGCTTGGGCGCGCTGCGCACGGCACGCGTCGTCGTCGCCACCGGTGCCTTGACCACCGTGGTCGTGGCCGGTGCGCTGATCGCCTGGCGCCGGCTCGCGGCCACCGGCGCCGGAGCGTCGTCGATCTTGAATACCGCGATGGTTTCGGTGAGCTCGCGTGCCTGCTCTTCCATCGCGCGTGCCGCTGCCGTGGCTTCTTCGACCAGCGCAGCATTCTGCTGCGTCGCTTCGTCCATCTGGGTCACGGTCTGGTTGACCTGCTCGATGCCGGCGTACTGCTCCTGCGAGGCGGCCGAGATTTCGCCCATGATGTCGGTGACGCGCTGCACCGAGGACACGATCTCGGTCATGGTCTGGCCGGCCTGGCGCACCAGCGCCGAACCGTTGGACACCTGGCTGACCGAGTCGTCGATCAGGCTCTTGATCTCCTTGGCGGCATTGGCCGAACGCTGGGCGAGGGTGCGCACCTCGCTGGCGACGACGGCGAAACCACGACCCTGTTCGCCGGCACGCGCCGCTTCCACCGCAGCGTTCAAGGCGAGGATGTTGGTCTGGAAGGCAATGCCGTCGATGACACTGATGATGTCGGCGATCTTCTTCGAGGAGGTCTCGATGCCGCTCATGGTGGTCACCACTTGGCCGACCACGTCGCCGCCCTGCGAGGCGACCGAGGCCGCGCCGACCGCGAGCTGGTTGGCCTGGCGCGCATGCTCGGCGTTCTGCTTCACCGTGGAGGTCAGTTCCTCCATCGAGGCGGCGGTTTCCTCCAGGCTGGCGGCCTGCTGCTCGGTGCGGCGCGACAGGTCGTCGTTGCCGGTGGCGATCTCGCTGGAGGCGCTATTGATGCTGACCGCGGCGGCTTGGATGCGGCCGACGATGGCGGTCAGCTGCTCGGCGGTGGCGTTGGCGTCGTCGCGCATGGTCGCGAACACGCCCTGGAACTCGCCGTGCATGCGTGCGGTCAGGTCGCCGGCGGCGATGGCCTGGAGCAGCGCGGACAGGGACTTCAGGTTGCCGTCGGCGGTGGCCATCAGCCGGTTGAGATTGTCGACCATGGCGCGGAAGTCGTACTGGAAGCTCTCGGCGTCGCCGCGCACGCTGAAGTCGCCGGCCGCGGCGGCGGAGGCGAGCTGGCTGATCTCGCGGTTCATCGCGGTCAGGTTGTGCTTGACCGTGTCCATCGTCTCGGTCAGCACGGCCTTCTCGCCGGGCAGGCGGTCCATGTTCTCGCTGAGGTCGCCGATCGCATAGCGGCCCATGATCTGCGCCAGGCGCAGCTTCACCGCGATGTGCGAACCGGCCAGTTCGTTGCTGTCGTGCACCATGCGGCCATACTGTCCCGGGAACGCCTTGGCATCCATGCGGTAGCTGATCTGGCCGGCGTCATGGCGCCGAGCCATTTCGACCTGCGCGGCCAGCACCGCCTGCAACTGGGTCTGCATCTTGTCCATGCTGATCAGCAGGCGGCCGGTTTCGTCGCGCGACCGGGTGTCGATGGCGTTGTCGAGATTGCCCGAGGCGATGGCGTCGGCGACCGAGATGGCTTGCCCCATCCGCTTGACCAACTGGCGGCGGATCAGCAGGCCCATGCCCACAGCGACCAGCACCGCGATCAGGCTGCCGATCAGCACCGACCACTTGCCACGGGCGCGTACCGCTTCCAGCTCGGCGCTGCGCTTGGCCAGTAGGCTATTCTCTTCGTTGGCGAAATCGCCCAGCAGCTGACGGATCTTGCCCATGGCGGCGCGGTCGCGTCCCTCACGGAACACAGCCAGAGACTGTTCGGCGCCATCGGCCCCTTCGCGTATGCCGATGGTGTCCTTCTCCACGGCCAACAGTTGCTGGTAGGCCTTGTCCACGTCGGCCAGGCGCGCCTGTTGCACCGGATTGTCCACGGTCAGCTGCCTGGCGTCGGCATAGCCCTTTGCGAACGCAGCCTGGCCCTTCTCGAATGGCTGCAGGTGTTGCTTGTCGCCGGACAGCAGGTAGCCGCGCGTGCCGGTCTCGATATTCAGCGCGTTCTCCTGCATCTCCTGACCGGTCGCCAGCACCTGGAACGTGTGCTCGTTGATCCCCATCGCGCTGTTCAATTTGGACTGGCTGCTCAGACTGATGCCGCCGACGACGAGCATGACCAGCACCACGGCGCCGAAGCCAATGGCGAGCTGGGTGGAGATGGACGGATTTTTGAATGTCATGGGACTCTACCGGGTCAGGTGAACGAAGTGATCGAATTGTGGAAACGCTTACCCGGCGGGAGAGAGCGGTCTGCGTGGCGCCGGAGCTCAGCAGACGTGACGCACATGCAGGGAGAAGCCATGGGAGCCGCTCACTTGGGGGCCGCCGCAGCCTCGACAACGGCGGCTCCATCTAGGTCGGAACAAAAACCTTAGTAGTATTTTGTAGACAAATTCTCATAGTGAGACTTTTAGCGGCACCGACCGGGTGGACTTTAGGTTAGGAGCCGAAAAATGTTGAGTTAGGGGTGCGCATCCCGAAAAGCATGTGGGCGTTCGACCAACTTTGTCGTGCATGAGAATGATTCCCATGCCTGGCAAAATAAGCCACACACGATGCTGGGCGGCGAGTTGGGCTCAGGTGCGCCTGACGTTCGAT
The DNA here is from genome assembly GCF_041245805.1 of Xanthomonas sp. DAR 34887. Classification (NCBI taxonomy): domain Bacteria; kingdom Pseudomonadati; phylum Pseudomonadota; class Gammaproteobacteria; order Lysobacterales; family Lysobacteraceae; genus Xanthomonas; species Xanthomonas tesorieronis. Next base: position 2,748,718 of record NZ_CP162490.1, on the reverse strand, counting down.
CTACGACGAGGTGCTGAGTTGTTCGGGACCGTAGCCGCGGCACCTATCCCGGGTGCGGAAATGAAAAAGCCCGAATCCGCGATTCGGGCTTTCCGTTCATTCGAGGCCGTTGCAACTGCTGAAGCTGCGGCCGATTGTCTGAGCAGCCTGGATAATCGCCGCCATGCCGTAGCCGGCATGGCGGCCGCAGCACTCAGAACTCCTGCCAACTGGCGTCGCCGCCACCGCCGCCGGCTGCGCGCTTGGGTGCATTGCGCACCGCGCGCGTCGCGGCGGCCACCTGCGCCTTGACCACGGCCGCCACTTGCGGCGCGCTGACCGTGGAGCGATGACGCGTCGCCGCGGGAACTTCGTCGAGCTTGAACACGGCCACCGCTTCGGTGAGCTGTCCCGCCTGTTCCTCCATCGAGCGCGCCGCAGCCGTGGCTTCTTCCACCAGCGCCGCGTTCTGCTGGGTGGTCTCGTCCATCTGGGTCACGGTCTGGTTGACCTGTTCGATGCCGGCGTACTGTTCCTGCGAAGCGGCCGAGATCTCGCCCATGATGTCGGTGACGCGTTTCACCGAGGACACGATTTCCTGCATGGTCCTGCCGGCCTGGTCGACCAGGGCCGAACCTTCGCTGACGCGGGTCACCGAGTCGTCGATCAGGCCCTTGATCTCCTTGGCGGCATTGGCCGAACGCTGGGCGAGGGTGCGCACCTCGCTGGCGACCACGGCGAAGCCGCGGCCCTGTTCGCCGGCACGCGCCGCTTCCACCGCGGCGTTGAGCGCCAGGATGTTGGTCTGGAACGCGATGCCGTCGATGACGCTGATGATGTCGGCGATCTTCTTCGACGATGCCTCGATGCCGCTCATCGTGGTGACCACCTGGCCGACCACATCGCCGCCCTGGGTGGCCACGCTGGCGGCACCGGCCGCAAGCTGATTGGCTTGCCGCGCATGCTCGGCGTTCTGCTTCACGGTGGAGGTCAGCTCTTCCATCGAGGCGGCGGTTTCCTCCAGGCTGGCGGCCTGCTGCTCGGTGCGGCGCGACAGGTCGTCGTTGCCCGCGGCGATCTCGGTGGCGGCTGCGTTGATGCTGACCGCCGCGGTCTGGATGCGGCCGACGATACCGGTCAGCTGGTCGGCAGTGGCGTTGGCGTCGTCGCGCATCCTGGCGAACACGCCATGGAATTCGCCGTGCATGCGCGCGGTCAGGTCGCCGGCGGCGATGGCCTGCAGCAGTGTGGACAGCTTGCCGAGGTTGCGGTCGCTGACTTCCATCATCGCGTTGAGGCCTTGCACCATCGCTTGGAAGTCGTGCTGGAAATGCTCGGCATCGCCGCGCGCACTGAAGTCGCCGGCCGCGGCCGCGGCGGCCAGGCGCTTGATCTCGGTGTTGATCGCCAGCAGGCTGGCCTTGGCCGCGTCCATCGATTCGTGCAGCACCGCACGGCTGCCCGGCAGGCGTCGCGCATCGCGGCGCAGGTCGCCGTTGGCGTATTCGTTGAGCACTGCGATCGCATCGACGATGGCGTCCAAGTGCTCGAACATCATGGTGTTGATGCCCTTGCTGAGATCGCCGTAGACCCCGGGGAAATCCAGCGGCATGCGGTGGGTCATGTCCTTATCGGCGTGCAGTTCGATCATCTGCGAGGTCTCGCGGGAGAAGCGCTGCAACTGCGTCTGCATTTTGTCCATCGCGTTGAGCAGGCGACCGGGTTCGTCGCGCGCATCGGTGCGCACATCGTTGTCCAGGCGGCCGTCGGCGATGGCCTCGGCGGCGCGGGTGGCGCGGTTCAGCGGCTGGGTCAGGCTGCGGGTGATCGCCCAGGCCAGCAGGCTGCTAACGATCAGCACCATTACGCCGCCGGCGATCAGCATGGTGCGGCCGCTGGCCATCGCGTGCGTGGCCTCGGCGTAGGCCGCTTGCAACTGCTGGTTCTGCAGCTCCACATTCTCTTTGATATATCCGTTCCAGGTCAGGGTCGCGGGACGCGAACGTTCGATCATCAGCGCCTGCGCTTCGGCGTTGCGATTGACTTTGGCGAGCGCGATGACCTGGTCGTTCAATCCACGTGCTGTCGTGCGCGCGGCATCGATCTTGGCACGCACCACTTTGCCTTTTGCGGTGGGAGGAAATGCATCCAGTGCCTTGCGCAAATCGGTATAGCGCTGGCGGTTTTTCTGGATATCGGCTTCTGCCTGTCGGTTGAGTTCGTCGCTGGTGACCATCGTCAGGGTGCTCAGCGCGACCAGGATATTGTTGTTGGAATCGAGCATGTTATTGCTGATCCGGGTCTTTTCGACGTTGCTCTTTACGATCTTGTCCAGTTCTGTCTGGGCGCGCGACATGGACACAAGGCCTGCCGCAACCAGTAGGCAGGAGAGCAGGATCAGAAGGCCGAAGGCGCCGCCGAGACGGCGGCCGACGTTGTAGCGTTGCAGGAACGAATTCATGGCTGACCTCTTTGATTACCAAAGGTTGGCTGACGGTCCGGTTGCAGGCTTGCTGAGCAAAACCGATAGCGAAGGCAAAACCTGGAGCGGCGAGGCGTGGCGGTAAGCAAATGGAGCAATAAATTCGACTGCGTTGTTATGCGGGTCTGGCGCCGTCACCTGAATGTAATATCGGCGCGCGTCCTCTGTGGTGTATAGAAACTTGGTCGTAATGCGTTTCCTGACAGTTGGCGACTGTTTCCCCTACACCAGGAAGTGGGCATTTATGCAGCGTCGCTCGTATGACGCTGCATTCCTCCATCAGAACTCCTGCCAGTCCGTTTCGGTCGCGGTAGTGGCGGCGGCGCGATTGGCGGGGACCGCGCGAATGGCAGGCTTGCGCGTCCGGCCCGCCGGCGCAGGTCGCTGCGCTGGCATCTTCGCCGCGGTCGATACCGCGACTGCAGCGCCGGACACGCCGCCGTCGAGTTTGAACATGGCCACGGTCTCGCTGAGCTGGCCAGCCTGTTCTTCCATCGCGCGCGCCGCGGCGGTGGCTTCCTCGACCAGCGCGGCGTTCTGCTGAGTGGCCTCGTCCATCTGGGTGACGGTGTGGTTGACCTGCTCGATGCCGGCGGATTGCTCCTGCGAAGCAGCGGAGATCTCGCCCATGATGTCGGTGACGCGCTGCACCGAGGACACGATTTCCTGCATGGTGCGGCCGGCCTGGTCGACCAGCGCCGAGCCTTCGGCGACGCGGGTGACCGAGTCGTCGATCAGGCTCTTGATCTCCTTGGCCGCGCCGGCCGAACGCTGGGCGAGGGTGCGCACCTCGCTGGCGACGACGGCGAAGCCGCGGCCCTGCTCGCCGGCACGCGCCGCTTCCACCGCCGCATTCAAGGCCAGGATGTTGGTCTGGAACGCGATGCCATCGATGACGCTGATGATGTCGGCGATCTTTTTGGAAGACGTCTCGATGCCGCTCATCGTGGTGACCACCTGGCTGACCACGGCGCCCCCCTGCGAGGCGACCGAAGCGGCGCCGACCGCGAGCTGGTTGGCCTGGCGCGCGTGCTCGGCGTTCTGCTTGACCGTGGAGGTCAGTTCCTCCATCGAAGCGGCAGTTTCTTCCAGGCTGGCGGCCTGCTGCTCGGTGCGGCGCGACAGGTCGTCGTTGCCGGCGGCGATCTCGCTGGCGGCGGTGTTGATGTTGCCGGCGGCCTGCTGGATGCGGCCGACGATGCTGGCGAGCCGTTCGGCGGTGGCATTGGCGTCGTCGCGCATGGTGGCGAACACGCCGTGGAACTCGCCGCGCATGCGCGCGCTCAGGTCGCCGTCGGCCAACGCGCTGAGCAGGCGCGACACTTCGGCGATGCTGGCCGCATTGGCGTCGAGCAGCCCGTTGAGCTGTTGTGCCAGCAACAGGAAGAAGCCCTGCTTGCCGTCGCCGTCGATGCGTTTGGATAGATCGCCGGCGGCGGCACTGCGCACCACCTCGGCCACCTCCACTTCGACCTTGGCTTCGGCGGTGCGGTCGCGCCATTCGCAGACGAAGCCGACGTGGGCGCCGACCTCGTTGCGGATCGCGGAAACTTCCTGCGCGATGCAGGCATCGCGGTAGCGCACCTCGCGCTGCGCGACGCCCTGGCGGTCGAGTTGCTGGTAGATTTCCGCGTCCTGCGAGTTGCCCACTTCCAGCAACGACACCGGCTGGCCGAGCAGGGTGCTGGAGCGCTCGAAGGCCGGCGCGCAGGCGTGGATATCGTCGGCATAGGTATGCAGCAGTTTCTGCAGCGCGCCGTTGGCGTAGACGATGGTCAGGTCGGGGTCGGCGATGTACATGCCGGTCGAGGCGTTGTCCAGCGCGGTACGGATGCGCAGGTTCTCGGCGGCGACGCTACGCTCGCGTTCGATCCGCTCGCGCAGTTCGCGCTGCATCCTTGCCAGCGCCGCCATCAGGCTGTTGGCGTGCTTGGCGGCGACCGGAATCGGCTGGTCCAGGCGGCCGGCCGCGATGTGCTGGGCGGCGGCCATGGCCATGCTCGGCTCGCCGCCGAGCAGGCGCGCGACCGAACGCAGGATCCAGCCGGCGGCCAGGCCCAGGCCCAGGATCGCCAGGACCACGGCGCTGGCCTGTTGCCAGGTCACGCGGCGGCTGTACTGTTCCGCCGCGGCGCGATTGGCCTCGTTCAGCGCCGCGATGCGGTCGCTGATCGAGCCCATGCGCGTTTCCAGCTGCTCGAACTTTTCGGTAAAGGTGGCATAGGCTGCGGCGCTGTCAGCGTGCGTTTCGACCAGGCTCACCACCTGGTTCGCGGCATCGATGTAGTCCTGCAATGCGGGAGCGACGGCCTCCAGCTCGCGGCGCAAGGCGGGGTCCAGCGGCAGCTTGCGGTTGTCGGCCAGGGCCTGGCGGAACTCCGCGGCATGCTCGCCCAGCGAGGCGCGTGCGGCCTTGACGCCGGCGTCGTCCTGGCGCGAGGCCGATAACAGTGCCGTGGTCACGTCGCCGCGCAAGGCGTCGTGCATCATGTCCGCCTGCATGTGGTTGCGCAGCGCATCGGAGGAGATGACCTGCGCGGCGACCGCGTCGAGCAATCCGCGCTGCGCGCCGTAGCCGACGCCGCCCAGCGCCAGCAGCGCCAGCACCGCCACCAGCACCAGGATTGCGAGCATGTGCATGATCTTCATCGGTATCGCCTGGTTCGGTTCAGAAACGGAAGGACAGGCCCGCGCCTAGCGCGTGATCCGGCGAACGGTCGTTGAGGCCGTAGCTGTAGATGGCGTCCAGCTGCACGTTGTCGCTCAGCAGCCAGGCCGAGCCGACATCGAGCACGGCGACGGTGCCGCCGTCGTCGCTGCGGGCGATCTGCGGCAGCGCCACTTCGACGAACGAGCGGCTGTGTTCGGTCCAGGCCTTGCCGACCACCAGGCCGAAGATGCCGGCCGTGTAGCGGTGGCCGCTCTCGTCTTCGTCCCAGATCACGCCGGGCATCGCGCCCAGCGAGACGCTGTCGCTGAGTTCCCATTCGGCGACCAGCCGCAACGAGGGCCGCGCGCCGTGGCCGCGCACGTCGCGGCCGCCGCTGGGCAGGTCCACGTGCAGCAACCAGGCCAGCGAGGCGCCGCCGCCGTCGGAGCCGGCCAGGTGGTGCTTGACCCCTAGCGAGATGTCGCTGAAGCCATAGGCATCGGCATCGGCGGGCGCATCGAGGTGCTGCCAGCCGTCGGTTTCCAGCCGCAATTCCCAGGTCTGGCCGAGGCCGTAACGGAACAGGGTGGGGGTGGTGTAGCCGTCGACGTCGCCGTCGCGCTCCCAGGCGACGCTGGTTTCCACCTGCAGGCGGCGGTCGCCGACGGTGAGGCTGGATTCGACGAAGTCGGGGCGATCGGTGGCGATCGGCTCCTCTTCGGCGTGCGCGAGGCTGGCGATGCCGAACAAGGTCAGGCAGCTGGCAAGCACGATAGGTTTCATTGTGTTCCCCGTGAACGGTCGAGCGTGAAACGCATGCGCCTGGCCGTGGTGCCGCCGACTGGCCGCATGGTCCGTTTGGACCGGCTGCCGCGTCCCCCAAGACGCGGTCAACCAAATGTCATACAGGCTAGCGGCCAGACCCGCCGTATCTTTAAACCTGTCCGACCGATGGCTTGCGCGGGACATCGGGAAGACACGGGGGGCGGTTGGCCTGGCGCGCTTGTCGTGGCCTCGCCTCGATTCCTTGCCCCGGGAATTGCCTTCGGCCGCCGGGGGAGGGATGCAGCCGATGCGACGTGATGAAGGTAGGCGGCGAGTTATCCAGGCAGGCAACGCCGCCTATCCACCTGCGGCGCATCCCAGCGGGGTGCGGGAATGCGCCGCATCGCAGCGGCTCAGAACTCGTGCCACTGCGTGTCGTTGGCGCTCGCCGGCTTGCTTGGCACCGCGCGCATCGGTACGTTGCCGCGCTTTGCCGGCGCGCGCTTGGCTTTCGCCGTTGGTGCGGCGACCGCGAGGCTGGGCTTGGCCACGGTGGCGGGCAGGGAGACGACCGCGTTGTCGAGCTTGAACACGGCCACGGCCGCGGTCAGCTGGCCGGCCTGTTCCTCCATCGCCCGCGCCGCGGCGGTGGCTTCCTCGACCAGCGCGGCGTTCTGCTGGGTGGCCTCGTCCATCTGGGTCACGGTCTGGTTGACCTGCTCGATACCGGCGTACTGTTCCTGCGAGGCGGCGGAGATCTCGCTCATGATGTCGGTGACGCGCTGCACCGAGGACACGATCTCCTGCATGGTCCTGCCGGCCTGGTCGACCAGGGCCGAGCCTTCGCTGACGCGGGTCACCGAGTCGTCGATCAGGCCTTTGATCTCCTTGGCGGCATTGGCCGAGCGCTGGGCCAGCGTCCGCACTTCCGAGGCGACGACGGCGAAGCCGCGGCCTTGCTCGCCGGCGCGTGCCGCTTCCACCGCGGCGTTGAGCGCCAGGATGTTGGTCTGGAACGCGATGCCGTCGATCACCGAGATGATGTCGGCGATCTTCTTGGACGAGGTCTCGATGCCGCTCATCGTGGTCACCACCTGGCTCACCACCTCGCCGCCCTGCGAGGCGACGCTGGCCGCGCCGACCGCGAGTTGGTTGGCCTGGCGCGCATGTTCGGCGTTCTGCTTCACGGTGGAGGTCAGTTCCTCCATCGAGGCAGCGGTCTCTTCCAGGCTGGCGGCCTGCTGCTCGGTGCGGCGCGACAGGTCGTCGTTGCCGGCGGCGATTTCCGACGACGCGCTGTTGATGCTCAACGCCGCGCTCTGGATGCGGCCGACGATGGCCGCCAGCTGCTCGGCGGTGGCGTTGGCGTCGTCGCGCATCCTGGCGAAGACGCCGTTGAACTCGCCGTGCATGCGTGCGCTCAGGTCGCCGGCGGCGATGGCCTGCAGCAGGGTGGACAAGGCGTCCAGGTTGCCGTCGGCGGTGGCCATCAGCTGGTTGAGACTGTCGACCATGGCGCGGAAGTCGTACTGGAAGCGCTGCGCATCGCCGCGCACGCTGAAGTCGCCGGCTGCCGCGGCCGTGGCGAGCTGGTTGATCTCGCGGTTCATCGCGGTCAGGTTGTGCTTAACCGTATCCATGGTCTCGGTGAGCACGGCCTTCTCGCCGGGCAGGCGCTCCATGTCCTCGCTGAGGTCGCCGATCGCGTAGCGGCCCATGATCTGCGCCAGGCGTTGCGTGACCGCGATATGCGCCGCGGCCAGGGCATTGCTGTCGCGGACCATGCGCCCGTAGTCGCCGGGGAAGGCGGCCTCGTCCATGCGGTAGCTGATCTGGCCGGCGTCGTGGCGCTGCGCCATTTCCTTCTGCGCATCGAGCACGGCGCGCAACTGTTCCTGCATGCGCTGCAAGGAGCCGAACAGCCGGCCCAGTTCGTCGTTGCGCCGGTAGTGGATGCGGCTGTCCAGCTGTCCTGCGGCGACGGCGCCGGAAACTTCGACGGCGTCGGCCAGCGGCTTGACCACCAGGCGCCGCAACAGGATGTAGAGGCCGCCGCTGAGCAGCAGCGCCGCGCACAGGCCGACCGCGATGATGGTCCACAGCAGCGAGCGCGCCTGCGCCATCAGCAGCGAGCGCGGGACCGCCACGCCCAACGCGAAGCGCTCCTGCGCCTGGCCGATCTGCAGCGGCACGTACACTTCGATGTCGGTGGTGCCGGTCTGCGGATCGGCGACCTGGCGGGTCACGCTCTCGCCTTTGGCGATGGCGGCAAGCAAGGCGCGCGTGGCCGGGTCGTCCAGCTTCTTGCCGACCAGGGCCGCGTCGCGATCGGCGATGATCGCGCCGCCGGGCGACAGCAGGCGCACGTGGCCTTCGCCGAGCGGGTGCAGTTTGGACAGGCGTGCCTGCAGCTTGGCCAGGCCGAAGTCGGTGGTCACCACGCCCAGGAACTTGCCGTCCTCGAGCACCGGCGTGGTCAGCGTGGTCATCAGCACCTTGCTGCCGCCGATCTCGTACACATAGGGCTCGACGACGGTCGGGCGGTGCTGCTGGCGCGCCTTCAGGTACCAATCGCCGGAGCCGGGCACCTCGTAGTCGCGCAGCGGCTCGCGCACCTGCTTGTCGCCCTGCCACGCCCAATACACCATGTAGCGGCCGCTGGCGTCGTGGCCCTCGGTATTGGCATAGGCCGTGTCCTTGCCATCGAACGCCTGCGGCTCCCAGAGCGTGCCCAGGCCGGTCCAGTCCGGATGCTGGCGCAGTTCGCGCAGCACGCTGTCGCTGAAGGTCTCGCGCGCCTTGGCATCCTGGCTGCGCTGCGCCAGCAGGCTGTTGGCGAACACCTGGTTGGAGACGAAGGCCGCGCCGATGTCGCTGGAAATGCGTTGCGCTTCCAGGTAGGCCGCATCGGTCATGCCCGCTTTTGCCGAGGTGAGCAGCGCATCGCTGCTGCGCACGTAGATGATCGCGGCGGTCACGCCGAAACACAGCAAGGCGATCGCGGCCACGCCGAGCATCAGGCGGGTGGCGACGCTGGTGAAGCGTGGGGCTGGGGTCGGGCTCATGGGGTCGTCGACTGGCAGAAGAGGAGAACGACACGGGGGCCGGTCCGTGTTCGCCCACGCGGCGGCGCGGCGTCGATGCTGGGCGCGTCGGGCTCGGAAACATCCTGTGTCCAGGTTCTTATCGGCATTGCGTCCCGGAAATTGAATCGGCCGCAGGGACACTGCGGCCGATCGCAACCTCACGCGGTGGCAGGGCGCACTGCTGCCTGGCTCAGAACTCCTGCCATTCGGTTGCCGTGCCCGCGACGGCAAGCGCACGCGGCCGCGGCGCCTGGCGCAGCGGCGAGCGCGCTGCCGCTGCGCTGCGCAGGACGGGCCGGGCCGGAGCGACGGCGTCGTTGGCGGCCTCGATCTTGAACACCGCCACCGCTGCGGTGAGCTGGCCCGCCTGGTCTTCCATCGACCGCGCCGCGGCTGTGGCTTCTTCGACCAGCGCAGCGTTCTGCTGCGTCGTTTCGTCCATCTGGGTGACGGTCTGGTTGACCTGCTCGATGCCGGCGGACTGTTCCTGCGAGGCGGCGGAAATCTCGCCCATGATGTCGGTGACGCGCTGCACCGAGGACACGATGTCGGCCATGGTGTGGCCCGCCTGGCGGACCAGCGCCGAGCCGTTGGCCACCTGGCCGACCGAGTCGTCGATCAGGCCCTTGATCTCCTTGGCCGCGCCGGCCGAACGCTGGGCGAGGGTGCGCACTTCGCTGGCGACCACGGCGAAGCCGCGGCCTTGTTCGCCGGCACGCGCCGCTTCCACCGCCGCATTCAAGGCCAGGATGTTGGTCTGGAACGCGATGCCGTCGATGACGCCGATGATGTCGGCGATCTTCTTCGACGATGCCTCGATGCCGCTCATCGTGGTCACCACCTGGCCGACCACCTCGCCGCCCTGCGCCGCGACCGCGGCCGCGCCGACCGCAAGCTGGTTGGCCTGGCGCGCATGCTCGGCGTTCTGCTTCACCGTGGAGGTCAGTTCCTCCATCGACGCGGCGGTCTCTTCCAGGCTGGCGGCCTGCTGCTCGGTGCGGCGCGACAGGTCGTCGTTGCCGGCAGCGATTTCGCTGGCCGCGGCGTTGATGCTGACCGCGGCGGTCTGGATGCCGCCGACGATGCTGGCCAACTGTTCGGCGGTGGCGTTGGCGTCGTCGCGCATCCTGGCGAAGACGCCGTTGAAGTCGCCATGCATGCGCGTGGTCAGGTCGCCGCTGGCGATGGCCTGCAGCATCGTGGACAGCGCATCGAGGTTGCTGTCGGCGGTGGCCATCAGTTGGTTGAGGCTGTCGACCATGGCGCGGAAGTCGTACTGGAAGCGCTGCGCATCGCCGCGCACGCTGAAGTCGCCGGCCGCGGCGGCATCGGCGAGCTGGCCGATCTCGCGGTTCATCGCGCCCAGGTTCTGCTTGACCGTGTCCATCGTCGCGCTCAGCACGGCTTTCTCGCCGGGCAGGCGGTCCATGTCCTCGCTGAGGTCGCCGATCGCGTAACGGCCCATGATCTGGATCAGGCGCATCTTCACCGCGATATGCGCCGCGACCAGGCCATTGCTGTCGCGGACCATGCGCCCGTAGTCGCCGGGGAACACGCTCTCGTCCATGCGATAGCTGATCTGGCCGGCGTCGTGGCGCTGCGCCATTTCGGTCTGCGCGGCGAGCACGGCGCGCAACTGCTCCTGCATGCTGCTCATGCTGACCAGCAGGCGCCCGGTCTCATCGCGCGATTGGGTATCGATGGCGTTGTCGAGCTTGCCCGAGGCGATGGCGTCGGCCACGCCGATCGCAAGGCCCAGACGCTTGAGCAACTGGCGACGGATCACCAGGCCCATGCCCACGGCGACCAGGATCGCCACCAGGCTGCCGAGCAGCACCGACCACTTGCCCTGCGCGCGCACCGTCTGCAACTGTTGGCTGCGCTTGACCAGCAACCCGCTTTCCTCGTCGGCGAATGCGCCCAGCAGCGAACGGATCGTACCCATCGCCTTGCGGTCGCGGCCTTCGGCGAACGCGGCCAGAACCTGTTGCTGGCTGTCCGGACGCTCGCGCAAGGCGATGACCTGCTGCTCGATCTGCAGCAGCTCCTGGTACGCGGCCTGCAATTGCGCCAGGCGCGCCTGTTGCCGCGGATTGTCCGCGGTCAGGCGCTTGGCCTCGACGAAGCTCTTCTCGAAGCCGGCCTGGCCGAGCGCGAACGGCTGCAGATAGTCCTTGTTGCTGGACAGCAGATAGCCGCGGGTGCTGGTCTGCACGTTCAGCGCGTTGGCCTGCATCAGTTCGCCGGTGGCCAGCACCTTGAAGGTGTGTTCGTTGATGGCGACGGCGTCGTTGAACTGGAACTGGCTGCGCAGGCTGATCGCGCCGACGGTGAGCAACACCAGCACCACGGCGCCGAAGCCGATGGCGAGTTGGGCCGACAGGGACAGATTCTTGGTCTTCATCGATGGATCCGGAAGTTGAGAATGGAACGGGCTGGAAAGAGGACTGCAGCGGATGCCGATCGCCGCATCCATGTCCTCTGTAACGGCCGCTCCATTTTCAATTTCAATCGATTTCTCGATATGGATAGATAGCCATAGCCAATCGTTATCGGATTTATTGATGTGTAGCGCCTTTTGATCGGCTAGTCGGGGCATACATGCAGCGATTGTGGTCTTCGCCTCAGTCGACAAGTGCGGTGGGTCACGGCCAGCCATAATGGCATTGCATCCCAGAACGTAATTCGGCCGCGGAGACTCCGCGGCCGACTGTGTTGCGCTGCGCCGGATGATGATGCGACGGCCAGATTCCTGGTCACCGCCATCGCTATTTGGCGCCGCGCCGCTGCCTCTATGCCTGACGCAGCTGTGGCGGCAGGCTGCGCAGCGTGGCTTGGTGTCTTGCGTGCGCGGTGTTGGCCGCCTCGAGCTTGAACACCGCCACGGCTGCGGTGAGCTGTCCTGCCTGGTCTTCCATCGAGCGTGCCGCAGCCGTGGCTTCTTCCACCAGCGCCGCATTCTGCTGGGTGGTCTCGTCCATCTGGGTCACGGTCTGGTTGACCTGTTCGATGCCGGCGTACTGCTCCTGCGAAGCGGCCGAGATCTCGCCCATGATGTCGGTGACGCGCTGCACCGAGGCCACGATCTCGGTCATGGTCTGCCCGGCCTGGCGCACCAGCGTCGAGCCTTCGGCGACGCGGGTGACGGAATCGTCGATCAGGCCCTTGATCTCCTTGGCCGCGCCGGCCGAACGCTGGGCGAGGGTGCGCACCTCGCTGGCGACCACGGCGAAGCCGCGGCCCTGTTCGCCGGCACGCGCCGCTTCCACCGCGGCATTGAGCGCCAGGATGTTGGTCTGGAAGGCGATGCCGTCGATGACGCTGATGATGTCGGCGATCTTCTTCGAGGAGGTCTCGATGCCGCTCATCGTGGTGACCACCTGGCCGACCACATCGCCGCCCTGGGTGGCGACGCTGGCGGCACCGGCCGCAAGCTGATTGGCCTGCCGCGCATGCTCGGCGTTCTGCTTCACGGTGGAGGTCAGTTCCTCCATCGAGGCGGCGGTTTCCTCCAGGCTGGCGGCCTGCTGTTCAGTGCGGCGCGACAGGTCGTCGTTGCCGGCGGCGATCTCGGTGGCGGCGGCATTGATGCTGACCGCGGCGGTCTGGATGCGGCCGACGATGCCGGTCAGCTGGTCGGCGGTGGCATTGGCGTCGTCGCGCATCCGTGCGAACACCCCATGGAATTCGCCGTGCATGCGCGCGGTCAGGTCGCCGGCGGCGATGGCCTGCAGCAGCGTGGACAGCTTGCCGAGGTTGCGGTCGCTGACCTCCATCATCGCGTTGAGGCCTTGCACCATGGCGCGGAAGTCGTGCTGGAAGTGCTCGGCATCGCCGCGCGCACTGAAGTCGCCGGCCGCCGCCGCCGCGGCCAGGCGCTTGATCTCGGTGTTGATCGCCAGCAGGCTGGCCTTGGCCGCGTCCATCGATTCGTGCAGCACCGCACGGCTGCCCGGCAGGCGCCGGGCGTCGCGGCGCAGGTCGCCGTTGGCGTACTCGTTGAGCACCGCGATCGCATCGACGATGGCGTCCAGGTGCTCGAACATCATCGTGTTGATGCCCTTGCTGAGCTCGCCGTAGACGCCGGGGAAATCCAGCGGCATGCGGTGGGTCATGTCCTTGTCGGCATGCAGTTCGATCATCTGCGAGGTCTCGCTGGAGAAGCGCTGCAACTGCGTCTGCATCTTGTCCATCGCGTTGAGCAGGCGGCCGGGTTCGTCGTGCGCATCGGTGCGCACATCGTTGTCCAGGCGGCCGTCGGCGATGGCCTCGGCGGCGCGGGTGGCGCGGCTCAGCGGGCGGGTCAGGCTGCGGGTGATCGCCCAGGCCAGCAGGCTGCCGAGCAGCAGCGTGGCGACGCCGCCGATCGCGAGGTTGAGCCGGCCGCGGTTCACCGACGCCAGCGCCGTGGCGTAGGCTTGCCTGCTCAGGCGCCGCTGCAGTTCGACATTGGCGCGGATCGCGGCCTGCTGCGCATCCATGGCGGTGGCGGCGTCGCCCAGCAACAAGGCCTGCGCCTGTTGGTTCTGGTTCTGCGCGCCGAGCTGCAGCACCTGGTTGTTGAGCTTGACCGACACGTCCCGGCGTTCGGCGATCAGCGCCAAGGCGTCGCGTTCGGCGGTGCTCGCCGGCATGGCCGCCAGCGCGGCGTGCGCGGCCTTGTAACGCGCGCGGTTGGCGTTGACCGAGTCCAGGGCGCGCTTGTTGGCCGCGTCGCCGTCGACGATGGTGATGTCGTGCAAGCCGATCGCCACGTTGGTATTGGCATCGAGCATTTCGCTCGATAGCCGGATCTTTTCCATGTTGGTGTTGACGATCGAGTCCAGTTCTTGGCGCGCATTGGCCATGGTCGAGAAGCCGATGGCCACCAGGAATCCGGACAGCAGGATCAGGATGCCGAACGCTGCGCCGAGGCGCCGGCCGACGTTGTAGCGTTGCAGGAGTGCGTTCATGTCAGACCTTGTCCAAACGAGCGATTGATCGGCTGCACCAGGCCGGTTGTTCGCAACCGCGGAAGGTGCCGTGCGTGGCGGCCGCATTCGATGCCTGCCACGTTGCGGATATCGACGCGTCGGCAAGGAACTGTTGCGCGCGAACGCGCCTGTTTCTGTCGTGGTTAGGAAGCTGTCTCGAAGCTTTGCAGGAACCGCAGCCGGTGGAACGCTGCTGCGTGGCAATGCGTTCCAACGTCGACGTTTTTCCGACAGCCGATGCCTGCGGCTGTCGCGAATCGAGCGGCTTCCGTGTCTTGCAACGGCGCATCGGCAACGCTCGCCCGTTGACGTCGTTGCCCTCTCGCCGGCAGCCTCGCGTTGCGCGCTGCACGCGCCGCCCACACCGATTTATCCATCGATCTGCGTACCGTCATCGCAGCGGGCATGCCAGGGAGATGGCCGGGCGCTCTGTCGCTTGGCGGGTCGCGATCCTGCGCGCGGATCGACGCGGTCGTCGCGTGGATCCATGCCACGCGACTGCCGCTTGCGAACGCCTGCATTCGCCTCACCGTCGGCGCGCGGGCGCGGGCGCGGTCGCACATGCGCCGCAAAAAGCAAAGCTCCGGCATCGCTGCCGGAGCTTGCGCTGTTGCCGCCGCGCAGCGCGCGGCGCTGGGAAGCGACGCGATCAGGCCGCTTGCGGCACCTTCAGCGAACGCACCAGCCCACCGATATCCACGATCAGGGCGACGCGGCCGTCGCCGAGGATGGTGGCACCGGAGATGCCGCCGATGCGCCGGTAGTTGTTCTCGATGTTCTTGACCACCACCTGCTGCTGGCCGACCAGTTCGTCCACTTCCAGCGCAAGCTTCTGGCCGTCGGCCTCGACCACCACCACCAAGGGCTCCGTACTCTGCTCGGTGCGGCCGTAGCCGTAGGAATCGGCCAGCGACAGGATCGGCAGGTATTCGCCGCGGACCCGCAGCACCCGGCCTTCGCCGGCCATGGTGCGGATGTCGTCGGGCTGCGGCTGCAGGGCTTCGATCACGTAGGCCAGCGGCAGGATCAGGGTCTCGCCGGCGACCGACACGGTCATGCCGTCCAGGATCGCCAGGGTCAGCGGCAGGCGGATCAGCACGCGGGTGCCGCGGCCGGAATTGCTTTCCAGCTGCACTTCGCCGCCCAGGCCCTGGATGTTGCGGCGGACCACGTCCATGCCCACGCCGCGGCCGGACAGGTCGGTGACCGCGTCGGCGGTGGAGAAGCCGGGGGCGAAGATCAGGTCCCACACCTGCGCGTCGGTCGGGTTGTCCGGGACCGCCAGGCCGCGTTCGGCGGCCTTGGCCAGGATGCGGCTGCGGTTGAGGCCTGCGCCGTCGTCGCTGACTTCGATGACGATGTGCCCGCCCTGGTGCGAGGCCGCCAGGGTGATGGTGCCGGTCTCGTCCTTGCCGGCAGCGCGGCGCGCTTCCGGCATTTCCAGGCCGTGGTCGATCGAATTGCGCACCAGGTGCACCAGCGGATCGGCGATCTTCTCGATCAGGCCCTTGTCCAGCTCGGTGCCTTCGCCGATGGTGCGCAGCCGCACCTGCTTGCCGAGGCGGGTGGACAGGTCGCGGACCAGGCGCGGGAAGCGGCGGAACACCGCGTCCACCGGCAGCATGCGCACGCCGATCACCGCTTCCTGCAGGTCGCGGGTGTTGCGTTCGAGCAGATCCAGGCCGGCGAACAGGCGCTCGGCCATGGCCGGATCCAGGCCGCTGGAGACCTGCTTGAGCATGGCCTGGGTGATGACGAGTTCGCCGACCAGGTTGATCAGCGCATCGACCTTGTCGACGCTGACCCGGATCGAGCTTTCCGCTTCGTGCGCGGCGGCGGCGTTGCCGGCCGGTGCATTGGCGGCGACGGCGGCGGCCGGCGCGGCGGTGGCGCTGGCCGGTGGCTGCGCCAGGGTGGGGGCGGGCGCGTTGGCCAGGCTCGGCGGCGGCACCGCGCGGATGTCCAGTTCGCAATCGTCGATCACCCAGGCGAAGGTGTCTTCGATCGCGCTGCGCGGGATCTTGCCGACCAGGCCCAGGTCCCAGGCCAGATAGGCCTCGAGCGGGTCGAGGTCGCTGAAGCCGGGCAGGCGCGCGGTGCGGCAGGCGACCTGCAGCGGGCCGAGGTGTTCGAGTTCGCGGATGATGCGCAGCGGGTCGTTGCCGCTCATGAACAGCGACGGCGCCGGGGTGAAGCCGATCTGCCAGGCTTCCGGTTCGGCCGGCTGGTTGGCGGCCGGGGTCGCGGCGGGCGCGGCGGCGGCATTGCCGTTGAGGGCTTGCTGCAGGCGATCGTGCACGGCCTTGACCGCGACCGGATCGGCCGGGGTGCCGTGCTCGGCTTCGCGCAGCAGCGCGCGCAGCACGTCCACCGACCCCAGGATCGCATCGATCGCATGCGCTTCGACGTCGCGCTTGCCCGAGCGCAGTTCGTCGAGCAGCGTCTCCAGCACGTGGGTCAGACCGGCCATCGCCTCGAAGCCGAAGGTGGCGGCGCCGCCCTTGATCGAGTGCGCGGCGCGGAACACCGAGTTGATCGTTTCGGGATCGCGGTTGCCTTCTTCCAACGACAGCAATCCGGCTTCCATCGCGTCCAGCCCTTCGCGGCTTTCCTCGAAGAAGGTGGCGTGGAAACGTTGCAGGTCCATGCTCATGGGCGGGAAATCCGGAAAAAGGGTGGAGAGGAAATCAGCCCAGGACTTTCTGGACGGTGGCGATCAGCTGTTCCGGGTTGAACGGCTTGACCAGCCAGCCGGTGGCGCCGGCGGCCTTGCCTTCGGACTTCTTGTCCGCCGCCGACTCGGTGGTCAGCATCAGCATCGGCGTGAACTTGTAGTCCGGCAGCTGGCGCAGCGCGCGGATCAGCGAGATGCCGTCCATGTTCGGCATGTTGACGTCGGTGACCACCGCGTTGAAGCGCTGGCCCTGGGCGCGGCCGAGGGCGACCTGGCCGTCTTCGGCTTCTTCGACCGCGAAACCGGCCGAGGTCAGGGCAAAGGAGACCATTTGGCGCATCGACGCCGAATCGTCCACCACCAAGATACGTGCGCTCATGCGGCGTTCTCCACAGATTTCAGGTTGTCAGGGGTTGCGGGAAGGCCAAGCGATGCGCTGACCCCTAGCAGGCGTGCCGCGTCGCGGAACGTGTCGTTGCAGGTTGCGAACACCGTGCTCTTGCCGTCTTTCCGACGCGCATCGACGAATGCGCACAGCACCTGCACGGATGCGGTATGGATGCGGCGGACCTCGCCGGCGTCCAACTGCAGCTCGTCGTCCGACGCCAGGAACGGGGTCAGCCGTTGTTTCAGGTCGGCGCTGGTCTCGATGCCGAGATCTTCGCCGAGGGTCACTGTGCTCATCATCGCTCCGCACGGAATGGTTCTAGGGCAGATAACGGCCAATGCGCGGGAAGCTTTAGCGGCGCATCGGGAAAGTGGGGCAGGGTTGGCAGTTGCCGGCCGCCGCGGCCGTGACGCGTCGTCGCTGGCATGGGCCGGGGTGGACCACGCCGCAGGCGGCCAGCGGCCGCGCGGCGCCAGCGCGCGCGCGGCACCACGTGTTGCAGGGCGCTTGTCGGTACAAGCCGCCTTTGTTGCAGGCGCCGCGCATGTGCGCAGGCATTGCAGGCTTGTCTTTACGCGTTCAGTGCAGCAGTTGCTCGGCGTCGAGCAGGATCATCGGCTGCGGGCCCAGCCGCGCCACGCCGCGGAACAGGTGGTTGGAGATGCGGCAGATGCGGGCGTTGTCCGGCGGCTCGATCTGCTGGTCGGTGAGGCTGGCCACGTCCTCGACCGCGGACACGCGCAGGCCCAGGGTTTCGCCGTTCTCTTCCAGCACCACCACCCGGGTCTGCATGTCCATCTCGATCGGCGCCGAGCCCAGGTGGATGCCCAGGTCGATCACCGGCACCACCTGGCCACGCAGGTTCATGATCCCCAGCATCGCCGTCGGCGTGCCGCGCAGCGCCAGCAGCGGCACCGGCAGCACTACTTCCTGCACCTTCAGCAGCTCCAGCGCATAGGCCTGTTCGCCGCAGCGCAGGCGCAGCCAGCGGGTGCTGCGGTCCGGCGCGCGGCGCTGGTGCGGGGAGGCTTCGTGGTGGGCGCTCGGCGCCATGAACGCCTGCAGGTTGGGCGGCAGCCGCGAACCGGCGGCCTGCGCGCGCTCGGCCTCGGCGCGGCGTTCCGGCGGCACCGCCATCGGCGGGCGCTTGACCGCACGCGCGGCGGCGGCATCGTCCTCGGCGGCCAGGTCGCGCGGCGCCGTGGCGGCGCGTTGCATCTCCATCGCCGCGACCACCTCGAGATCGGCCTCACGCTCGGCGGCGGATGGCGCCTGCTGCGACATGATGCCGGCCAGGGCCGGATCGGAGTCGGCTTCGGCGAGCACCGCGGCGGCGATTTCTTCCGGGGTCGGGCCGGCTGGCTTCGGCGCCAGGGCTTCCTGCGACATGATCCCGGCCAGGGCCGGATCGGCGTCGGCTTCGGCCAGCACGGCGGCGGCGAGTTCTTCCGGGGTCGGGCCAGCCGGCTTGGGTGCCAGGGCTTGCTGCGACATGATCCCGGCCAGGGCCGGATCGGCGTCGGCTTCGGCCAGCACGGCGGCGGCGAGTTCTTCCGGGGTCGGGCCGGCCGGCTTGGGCGCCAGCGCCTGCTGCGACATGATGCCGGCCAGCGCCGGATCGGCGTCGGCTTCGGCCAACACGGCGGCGGCGAGTTCTTCCGGAGTCGGGCCGGCCGGCTTTGGCGCCAGCGCCGGCTGCGACATGATCCCGGCCAGCGCCGGATCGGTATCGGCTTCGGCCAGCACGGCGGTGGCGATCTCCTCCGCGGAGGCACCCGCCGGCGCTGGCGCCTCGACGGCGCGCGCAGGTTCCGGCGCCGGTGCGGGGCTGGCGGCGGCGAGCGTGGCCTGGCGTTCGCTGTCGCGTTCTTCGGCGATCACGTCGTGCAGCAGGCCTTCCAGATAGTCGTCGATGACCCCGGGCGTGTTCATGCGGCCTGCTCCATCGGCGTGGCGTCGCTGGCGATCAGCCATTCCAGCGCGCGGCGATAGGCGGCCAGGCCGCGGCCGGGGTAGTCGCCGGGGACGCCGGCCACCGTCAACGCCTTGACGTTGCAGATCTTGGTGTCGACCGGGATCGCGTCTTCCCAGACCCGCTCGCCGTAGCTGTCCTGCATCTGCCGCAAGGTGTCGTTGCCGGCGCGGGTACGCTTGTCGAACAGGGTCGGCAGGATCGAGGCGGGCAGGGGGCGGCGGCGCGAGCGCTCGACCATGTCCACGGTGCGCACCATGCTGGCCAGGCCGTGCAGCGCCAGCGGCTCGGCCTGGGTCGGGATGATCACCCGGTCGGCCGCGGCCAGCGCGTTGATCATCAGCAGGCCCAGGGTCGGCGGGCAATCGAGCAGGATGTAGTCGTGCTGGCCGGCGTGCCGCGTCATGGCCTGCTGCAGCGCCAGGCCCAGCCCGGGCTGGTTGGCGCTGCGCCGCTCCAGCGTGGCCAGCGCGGTCTGCCCGCAGACGTAGCTCAGGCGCTCGATGGCGCTGTCGCGGGCCAGTGCGGCCAGGTCGCTCGGCGGCGTGGCGAACAGGTCCAGCACGCCGCTCGGCGGCGGGTCCTGCGGCACGTCGAAGGCGCGGGTCAGCGAGGCGTGCGGATCGAGATCCAGCATCAGCACACGGTGGCCGAGCATGGCCAGGCCACGGCCCAGCGCCAGCGTGGTCGTGGTCTTGCCCACGCCACCCTTCTGGTTGGCAATCGCCCAGATGCGCATCAGTTCACTCCTTCAATGGCGGCAGGTACCGCGCGCGACTGGCCGGCAGTGCCGGCAGCCGCTGCAGCGGCATGTAGCGGGGGCGCCGGCGCGGCGCCGGCGGTATCGGTCAAGCGGTCTTGCGGCGACGGCGCGCTGGCCGCGGCGACGGGCGCCGCGTCGCTGCCGCTGTCGGGACCGCCGGCATCGGCCAGGATCACCAGCACCACGCGGCGGTTGGCGTTGCGGCCGGCCTGGCTGTCGTTGTCGGCACGCGGGCGGAACTCGCCGTAGCCGATCATCGACAGCCGCGAGGGTTGCAGGCCCTGGTCGGCGAACAGGTGCACCACGCTGGCCGCGCGCGCCGCCGACAGTTCCCAGTTCGACGGGAACTGCAGGGTGGCGATCGGGGTGTTGTCGGTATAGCCCTCCACGCGCACGCCGTTGGGCACCGGCACCAGCACTTGCGCCAACTGCGCCAGGGTGGCGCGGGCGCTCTGGTCCAGCGACGCGGAGCCGGAGCCGAACAGGATGTCGCTGTTGATCTCCACTTCGATCCACAGCCCGGCATGGCGCACGGTGATCAGCTTCTTCTGGATCAGCGGCGCCAGCGCGGCGCCGAGCCGGTCGGCGATGCCGTCGAGCTGGCGCTGCGCGCGCCGCAGCTGGTCCTCGTCGCGCAGCGCGCCGGACGAGCGCAGCGGCGAGGCCGAGGGCAGCCGGTTCGGGTCGGGCAGGGACAGCGCCGGGCTGGACTTGATCGGGGTCGGGCGCGCGCCGCCCTGGCCCTGCATCAGGTGATCGCCGACCTGCACCGGGCTCATCGTCCGCGGCGCGCCGCCGAAGGCGGTGCTCATCGCGTCGGCCATGACCCGGTACTTGGCCTCGTTGACCGTGGACAGCGCGTACATCACCACGAAAAAGGCGAGCAGCAACGTCATCAGATCGGCATAGGGGATGGCCCATGCCTCATGGTTGACGTGATCTTCGTGCTGACGCTTGCGGGCCATAGTCGTGGGTCAATGCAAGAAGCCGGCCAGTTTCGATTCGATGTTGCGCGGGTTCTCGCCCTGGGCGATGGCGATGAGCCCTTCGATGATCATTTCGCGCTCGCCGCTGCTGTGCTTGATCACGCTCTTGAGCTTGCTGGCCATCGGCAGGAACAGCAGGTTGGCCGAGGCGATGCCGTAGATGGTGGCGGTGAACGCGGCGGCGATGCCGTGGCCGAGCTTGCTCGGGTCGGCGAGGTTCTTCATCACCGCGATCAGGCCCAGCACCGCGCCGA
The DNA here is from genome assembly GCF_041245805.1 of Xanthomonas sp. DAR 34887. NCBI lineage: Bacteria > Pseudomonadati > Pseudomonadota > Gammaproteobacteria > Lysobacterales > Lysobacteraceae > Xanthomonas > Xanthomonas tesorieronis. The sequence goes on along the minus strand of NZ_CP162490.1, from coordinate 2,727,746 downwards.
TGATGCCCAGCGTCGGCGCATAGATGCCCATGCCTTCGAACACCTTGGCCGCGGCCAGGTCGCAGTGTTCCTGGCCGTCCAGGTCGATTTCCAGCATGTGCCGGATCGATTCCGGCTCCACCCCGTCGACCAGCATCTGCAGGCCCTTGCGCACGAACGGGTCGTGCTGCTGCTGCACCTGGTTCTCCAGGCCGAGCAGGCCCTGGCGGCGGGCGATGTTGCTCCACTCCACGATCTGCTGCAGCAGCGCCTGGCGATCGCTGGCCGGCGGATGCAGGATCCACTTGGCGATCTGGAACGCGCGCTTGAACACCGCTGGCGGGGTATGCACCAGGATCGCGGCGACGGTGCCGACGATCACGATCACGAACGCGGCCGGCGACCACAGCGCCGAAACGCCGGCGCCCTTGAGGATGCTGCCGCCGACCAGCGAGGCGATCGCCAACAGCAAGCCAATGAGACTGAGTTTGTCCATGCAGGAGGTATCGGCCAGCGGGCTTGGGACTTGATGGGGGTGGGGCCGGGATTGGGGATTCGGGATTGGGGATTCGAGGCGGCCAGCCGGCGGCAGTCGCGCCGTGAATTTGGCGAGCGCGCGGCACCCTTGCAGGAGCGGCTTCAGCCGCGACGCTCTACCGGGAAGGCGTCGCGGCTGAAGCCGCTCCTACAGAAAGCGCGACGGGAAACCGCCGTTGAACTTACCGGCTGACCCATGACACTTCGGGCATCGAACCGCCAGCAGCGATCCGCACCGTGACCGGCATCGAATCCCCAATCCCCAATCCCCAATCCCCAATCCCGGCCTTTCAGGCCTTCAACCCGTCCACATCCAGGATCAACGCCAGCCGGCCATCGCCGATCAGGGTCGCGCCGGCGTAGCCGGGCAGGCCGCGCAGGGCGCGCGGCAGCGGCTTGATCACCACTTCCTCGCGGCCGCGGACCTGGTCCACGACCAGGCCCATGCGCGATTCGCCGGCCTGCAGCACCACCACGGTCAGCAGCGGCAGTTCCGGGGCTTCGATGTTCAACCACTGGCGCAGGTCCACCAGCGGCAAGGTGTGCGATTGCCGGTCGAGCACGGCGCGGCCGTCGAACCAACCCAGTGCGCGGCGCGGCGCGTGCAGCACTTCCACCACGCGCGCCAGCGGCAGCGCATAGACGGTGTCGCCGGCCTGCACCAGCAGGGTCGGCAGGATCGCCAGGGTCAGCGGCACGCGGATCAGGAAGCGGCTGCCGCGGCCCAGTTCGGACTGGATCTGGATCTGCCCGCTGAGTTCGCGGATGCGCGACTGCACCACGTCCATGCCGACGCCGCGGCCGGAGATGTCGGTGACCTCGGACTTGGTCGAGAACCCGGGCAGGAACACCAGGTGCAGGCATTCCTCGGTGGTCAGGCGGGCGGCGGCCTCCGGATCGATCAGGCCCTTTTCGCGCGCTTTCTGCCGCAGCCGTTCGGGGTCGATGCCGGCGCCGTCGTCCTGCACTTCGATGCTGACGTAGTCGCCTTCCTGCTGCGCCGACAGGCGCACGTGGCCGCCGCGCGGCTTGCCGGTGGCTTCGCGCAGCGCCGGCGTCTCGATGCCGTGATCGATCGCGTTGCGCACCAGGTGCACCAGCGGATCGGCCAGCGCCTCGACCAGGTTGCGGTCCAGTTCGGTGTCGGCGCCGATCAGTTCCAGGTCCACTTCCTTGTTGAGGGAGCGGGCGACGTCGCGCGCGACCTTGGGGAAGCGCGAGAACACCTTGCCCACCGGCTGCATGCGGGTGCGCATCACCGCCGATTGCAGGCGCGAGGTGGCGATGTCCAGGCTGCTGACCGCGCGATCCAGTTCTTCGTCGCGCAGGCGCACGCGCAGGGTCTTGAGCCGGTTGCGCGACAGCACCAGTTCGCCGATCAGGTTGACGATCGCGTCCAGGCGCTTGGTGTCCACGCGCACGGTGTGTTCGGGTTCGGCGGCCTTGGCCGGCGCCGCGGCGGGCTTGGCGCTCGGCACCGGCCGCGGCGCGGCGGCCGGCACCGGTAGCGCGGCCGGCGCGGCGCCGCCGTGCAGCTGGTCGAGCAGCGCTTCGAATTCGTCGTCGTCGATGAGGTCGCTGTTGCCGCCCGCGGCCGGCGCCGGCGCCGCCGCGGCAGGCTTGGCGCTGGGCGCGGCGGTCTCTTCGCCGCTGGTGGCGAACTGCGCGATCAGCTGCTGCGGCGCGCGCGGCGGTTCGTTGCCGCTGCCGAACGCGTCAAGCATCGACTGCAGGTAGTCCAGCGACTGCTGGGCGGCGTCGAAGTGCCGCGCCTGCAGGGTGGCCTGGCCGGCGCGGGCCTGGCCCAGGGTGTCCTCGGCGGCGTGGCACAGCTCGACCATCGGGGTGATCGCCAGAAAGCCGGCGCCGCCTTTGAGCGTGTGGAAACCGCGGAACACCGCGTTGAGCTGGTCGCTGTCCTCGGGTGCCTGCTCCAGCGACACCAGCTGCTCGCCGAGCCGGTCCAGGATTTCCTGGGCCTCGATGATGAAGTCGGCAGCGATGTCGTCGGGCACGGCGCTCATCGGATTACAGCCCCAGTCCGGACAGAAGGTCGTCGGCGTCGTTCTGCGACACGCCGTGGCGGTCCAGTCCGGCCAGCGCCGGGCCGGCCAGGCTGCCGTCGGGTTTCTTGTCTTCCTTCGGCGGCAGGCCGAGCGCGCCGAACCCCTCGTGCACGCGGCGCACGATGGTCGCCACGCGGCGGATGATCTGCCCGGTCAGGTCCTGGAAGCTCTGCGCCAGGGCCATCTCGGTGAGGTTGTGGCGGATCTTGTCGAGGATCTCGCCCTGGTCGCCGGTCAGGCCGCCGGCGCGCAGCTGGTCGGCCAGCGCGCGGCATTCCTCGGCCAGGTCCAGGGTGCGGTGGCTGGCCTGCTCGGTCATCGCCACCACGTGGTCCAGGCGCGAGCAGGCGTCGTCCAGCTCGCCGGCTTCGGTGGGGATGGTGGGCAGCTCGCCGAGCGCCTGGCCCAGGTCGCGCGCCAGCCGGCTCAGGCCCTGCATCATCGGCCGCGTGCGCCAGGCGGCGAGCGTGTCGATTTCCTTGCGCCAGGCGGCTTCGTCGCCACGCTCCAGTGCGTCCAGCGCACCTTGCAGGCGTTCGATCAGGGCGCTGCGTTCGGCGGTGGCTTCCATCAGGCGGTCGCTCCCAGGCGTTCGAAGATCTTGCCCAGCTTCTCCTGCAGCGTCTGCGCGGTGAACGGCTTGATGATGTAGCCGTTCACGCCGCACTGCGCGGCCTCGATGATCTGCTCGCGCTTGGCCTCGGCGGTCACCATCAGCACCGGCAGGTGCTTGAGCTTGTCGTCGGCGCGGATGTTGCGCAGCAGATCGATGCCGGTCATGCCGGGCATGTTCCAGTCGGTGACCACGAACTCGAACGGTGCCGAGCGCAGTGCCGCCAGCGCACTGTTGCCGTCTTCGGCCTCTGCAGTGTTGGTGAAGCCCAGATCGCCGAGCAGATTCTTGACGATGCGCCGCATCGTCGAGAAATCGTCCACGATCAAAATCCGCATGTTCTTGTTCACCGCTAACTCCCTTGGGTCTTATTCTTCGTCTTCCAGGCCGGCGTCCGCCGCTTCGAACGCTTTCAAGCGTCCGCGCAAGCGTACCGTGGCCTGGCCGTGGATCTGGCAGACGCGCGACTCGCTGACACCGAGCACCGCGCCGATTTCCTTCAGGTTCAATTCTTGTTCGTAGTACAGCGACAGGACCAACTGCTCGCGCTCGGGCAGCTGCGCGATTGCCTTGCCCAGTTCGCGCCCGAACTCGCTGCGCTCCAGCATCTGCTGCGGATTGGGCCCGCCCTTGGCGATGGTGTCCAGTTCGCCGTGGTCTTCGACCCGCGACTCCAGGCTCAGCACCTGGCCGCGCGCGGCATCTTCCATCAATCGCAGGTATTCGGGAAGCGGCATGTCCATCGCCGCGGCCACTTCGTTGGCGGCGGCGGCGCGGCCGGTGCTCTGCTCGATCTTGCGGATCGCCGAGGCGGCGTCGCGGGCACGGCGGTGCACCGAGCGCGGCACCCAGTCGCCGCGGCGGATCTCGTCGATCATCGAGCCGCGGATGCGGATCGAGGCGTAGGTCTCGAACGAGGCGCCCTGGTCGGCGTCGTAGCTGCGCGAGGCCTCGATCAAGCCGATCATGCCGGCCTGGATCAGGTCGTCGATCTCCACGCTGGCCGGCAGCCGCGCCGCCAGGTGGTGGGCGATGCGCCGCACCAGGTCCGAATGCTGGGCGATGTAGTCGTTGGAACTGTTGCGCTGCACGGCGCGGTAGTGGGCGGCGGCGTTCATGCGGCGACCCCCCGCTGGATGATCCGTTCGACGAAGAACTCGACGTTGCCGCGCGGCACGGTCGGCGCCTGCCAGCGCGCGGTGCGGCGGGCGATCTCGGCGATCGCCTGCGCTGACGGGCTGGACGGGTAGGCCTTGACCACCGGCTGCTGGCGCTGCACCGACAGGCGCAGCCAGTCGTCCTGCGGCACGCAGCCCAGGTAGTTCAGCGACACGTCGCCGAGGAACTTCTCGCAGACCCGGCTCAGCTTGTCGTACAGCAGGCGGCCTTCGTTGAGGTCGCGGACCATGTTGGCCACGATCTGCACCCGGTCCACGCCGCGTTCGCGCGACAGCACCTTGATCAGCGCGTAGGCGTCGGTGATCGAGGCCGGCTCGTCGCAGACCACCACCACCGCGTCCTGCGCGGCCTGGCAGAAGGTCAGCACGCTGTCGGTGATGCCGGCGGCGGTGTCGATGATCATCACGTCCAGCTCGCGCTTGAGCTCGGAGAACACGTTGACCAGGCCGACGTGCTGGGCCGGCGGCAGCTCGGCCATGTGCCGGCGGCCGGAGGCGGCGGGCACCACCATCAGTCCGTTGGGCATGTCGACCAGCACCTCTTCCAGGGTGCAGCGCCCGGCGACCAGGTCGGCCAGGGTGAACTTGGGGGTCAGCCCGAGCAGCACGTCGACGTTGGCCAGGCCGAGGTCGGCGTCCAGCAGCAGGGTGCGCTTGCCCATGTCGGCCAGCGCCATCGACAGGTTGACCGAGATGTTGGTCTTGCCGACGCCGCCCTTGCCGCCGGTCACGGCGATCGTGCGCACCGGGCCCAGCGGTTCGCTGCGCGTTGCCGACAGGGGGAAGGCATTGGTCAGATTGGCGTAATCACGCGACGGCATGGTTCTGCTCCGGAGTACAGGGCTTATCGGCAGCGCGCCGCAAATCTTCAAGGCGCAATACCAGGCTGGCGGCGTTGGCGCGGTGCAGGTCGTCCGGCACGCGCTGACCATCGGTCACCCAGGTGATGGGAAGCCGGTGGTCCGCGACCACCGACAGGGCACTGCCAAACCGCCCGGTTTCATCCAGCTTGGTCAAGATCACCCCCTGCGGATCGGCGCCGGCAAACCGGCGCACCACCTCGTCCAGGTCGGAGAAATGAGCGTTGGCAGGGAGTACTAGCAAGGACCGGACCACTCGCGAGGCGCGCAGCCAGTGCAGCTGTGCGGCCAGGGCGCGGTCGCGCTGGCCCATGCCGGCGGTGTCGATCAGCACCAGCTTGTAGTCGCGCAGGCGCTCCAGCAGTTGCTGCAGGGCGGCATCGCTGTCGGCCTCGTGCACGGCGATGCCGAGCTGGCGGCCGTAGCTGTGCAGCTGTTCGCGGCCGCCGACGCGGATGGTGTCGGTGGTGACCAGGGCCACGTCGCGGGCGGCATGGCGCTCCAGGAAGCGCGAGGCCAGCTTGGCGATGGTGGTGGTCTTGCCGGCGCCGGTGGGGCCGATCAGGGCGATCACGCCGCCTTCCTCGATCGGGTCCAGCGCGGCGATCGGCAGGCGCTTGGACAGCAGCCCCAGCATCAGCCCGCGGCCGCGGTGCAGCTCCAGGTCGGCGGGGATCTGCATCACCACGTCGCGGGTCAGGCCGCTGTCGAAGCCGTAGTCGTCCATCAGCTCCAGCGCCTGGGCGCGAACCGGCGAGCCGCGCAGGCGTTCGTCGGTGAGCCGGTTCATCTCGCGCTCGATCATCTGCCGCATCAGCGCCAGTTCGTCGCGCAGCTGAGTCAATTGTTCGTCGTTCTGCGCGGCGGGGAAGTTCGGTACCGGCGCCAGCGTCGGCGGCGCCGGGATCCCGGCGCTGGCCGCAGGCGCAGCGGCCGGCGGCGGCGCGACGTTGGCGGCGCTGGGCGCGGCGGCCGGGGTCAGCGACACGGCGGCGATGTCTTCGAGCCAGGCCGGCACCTCGGCGGCGACCGCGACCGCGGCGGAAGCGGCAGCCGGGGCGGGGAACGGGCTGGGCATCGGCACGCTGATCGGCGCGTTGCGGAACACGTCCTCGGGAATGCGGAATTCGGCGAACGGCGCGTCGGCGGCCGCCGGGGCAGGGGCCCGCGGCGCGGCGGCGGGGCGGCTCGGCGCCGGCGCGGTGCCGGCGGGCATCGCCGAGGCGGCGATCGCGGCGGGCTGGGTCAGCGGCCGCGCCGGCGCGGCCTGCGCCATGCTGGCGGTGCCGCCGGCGCTGGCCGGGGCGCGGCGCTCGCTGATCGCGGCCATCATCGCCATCGCCGGGTTGGCGGCGGCCTTGGCCGCGCGCGGCGCCGGATTGGCGGCCGACACCTGCAGCCGCGGCGCCGCCTCTTCCGGGCGCGCCGCGTCCAGCGCCTGCTGCACCAGGGCTTCGTCGTAGTTGCTGGCGGCGACGATCTCGATGCCCTCGTCGGTGCGCCGGTTGGACAGGATCACCGCATCCGGGCCGTGCTCGTCGCGGACCATGCGGAACGCGGTGCGCATGTCGGGGGCTACGAAGCGTTTGATCTTCATGGGTGGAAACCGGGATTCGGGAGTGGGGATTGGGGATTGGTCGCGGATGCCGCCGTTACGTGGCTGGTATCCGGTCGCCTTGCTCTGCTTGTCTTCGATCGCTTCATTGCCGTCTCTCTCCGCTCGCCGGGTCCGCTGTTGCAAATCCCGAATCCCAAATCACCAATCCCTGCCTGTCAGCTGATCGTCCCGACCAGCTTCAGCCGCTTGTCTTCCGGCACCTCGCTGTAGGACAGCACCGACAGCGCGGGGACGCTGTGGCGGACCAACCGGGCCAGCGCGGCGCGGACTTGCGCCGGGACCAGCACCACCGCCGGCTCGTTGCGCGCTTCCTGCTTGCTGACGCACTCGGCCAGGCTCTGGTGCAGTCGCTCGGCCAGGCCGGGTTCCAGCGCGGCACCGTTGCCTTGGGTAGAGTCCTGCAAGACACGTTCCAATTGCGGGGCCAGGGTGAACACCGGCAGTTCCGGGGCCATGCCGGCGATTTCCTGGACGATGAAGCGGCCCAGCGCATTGCGTACCGCCGCGGTCAACGCGCCGGGTTCCTGACTCTGCGGAGCGTGCTCGACCAGCGCCTCGACGATCTTGCGCAGCTGCCGCACCGGGATCTTCTCGATCAGCAGGTTCTGCAGCACGCGCACCACCACCGACAGCGGCAGCGCCTTCGGGGTGAGGTCCTCGACCAGCTTCGGCGCGCTCTTGGCCAGCGTGGCCAGCAGCTGCTGCACCTCTTCATGGCCGAGCAGTTCCGGGGCGTGCTCGCGGATCAGGTGCGACAGGTGGGTGGCGATCACCGTGGCCGGATCGACCACGGTGTAGCCCATGGTCTCGGCCTGGGCGCGCTGGTGCGGCTGGATCCAGATCGCGTCCAGGCCGAAGGCGGGGTCCTTGCCGGCGATGCCGTCGATCTTGCCCAGCGCGCCGCCCGGGTCCAGCGCCAGTTCGCGGTCGGGGTGGATGTCGGCGGTGGCCACCGGCACGCCGTGCACCAGCAGGCGGTAGGCATTGGCCGGCAGTTCCAGGTTGTCGCGGATATGCACCGGCGGCACCAGGAAACCGATGTCCTGGGTCAGTTTGCGGCGCACGCCCTTGATCCGCGCCATCAGCTCGCCGCCCTGGGTCTTGTCCACCAGCGGGATCAAGCGGTAGCCGACCTCCAGGCCCAGCGGGTCGATCGGGCGCAATTCGTCCCAGCCCAATTCGGCATTGGCCTGCGCGCCGGCCGTGGCGGCCTGTTGCGCCGGGTCGGGCTTGGCTTCTTCCGGCAGCAGGCTGCGCTTCCACATTTTCCAGGCCAGCAGGCCCAGGATCAGCGCCAGCGTCAAGAAAGCGACGTTGGGCATGCCCGGGACCAGGCCGACCAGGCCCAGGATCGCCGCGGCCACCGCCAGCGCTTTGTGCTGGCCGAACACCTGGCCCATCATCGAGGCGCCCATGTCCTGCGAGCGCGAGGCGCGGGTGACCAGCATCGCCACCGCTGAGGACACCAGCAGCGCCGGCAGCTGCGCCACCAGGCCGTCGCCGATCGACAGCAGCGTATAGGTGGACGCGGCCTGCGCCACCGGCATGCCGTGCTGCAGGACGCCGACCGCCATGCCGCCGATCAGGTTGATGAACAGGATCAGGATGCCGGCGATGGCGTCGCCGCGGATGAACTTGCTGGCGCCGTCCATCGAGCCGTAGAAGTCGGCTTCCTCGCGGACTTCCTCGCGGCGGGCCTTGGCTTCCTCGCGGGTCAGCAGGCCGGCGTTGAGGTCGGCGTCGATCGCCATCTGCTTGCCGGGCATGGCGTCGAGGATGAAGCGCGCGGTCACTTCCGACACGCGCCCGGCGCCCTTGGTGATGACCACGAAGTTGATGATGGTCAGGATCGCGAACACCACGATGCCGACCGCGTAGTTGCCGCCGATCACGAACTGGCCGAAGGCCTCGATGACCTTGCCGGCGGCGCCGTGGCCGTCCTGGCCGTTGATCAGGATGACGCGGGTGGAGGCCACGTTCAGCGCCAGGCGCAGCATCGTGGTCATCAGCAGCACGATCGGGAAGATGCTGAACTCCAGCGGCCGCTTCACGTAGACCACCGCCAGCAGCACCATCAGCGAAATGGCGATGTTGAAGGTGAACAGGGCGTCCAGCACCGGCGCGGCCAGCGGCACCACCACCATCGCCAGCATCGCCATCACGATCAGCGGCGCGCCGAGACCGTGCTTGATCATGTCCATCATCTTGCGCGTGTTCATTTGCGCGGCGGGCTGGCTCATGGCTTGCTCCCCGGGCCGAATTCATCGACCTCCAGCGGCGGCAACGGCGGCATCGGCCCGCTGCGCCAGGCGCGCAGTTGGTACACGTAGGAGAGGATCTGCGCCACCGCCGAATACAGTCTCACGGGAATTTCCTTGCCGAGTTGCCCTTCCCGATACAAGGCGCGTGCCAAAGGTGGCGCAGACACCACTGCGACGCGGTGCTGCTCGCCGAGTTCGCGGATGCGGAAGGCCAGTTCGTCCACGCCCTTGGCGACCACGGTCGGGGCGCGCATGCGGCCGCTCTCGTACTTCAGCGCCACCGCGTAGTGGGTGGGGTTGACCACCACCACGTCGGCGCTGGGCACCGCCTCCATCATCCGCCGCTGCGACAGCTGCATCTGCATTTGCCGGATGCGGCCCTTGACCTCCGGGCTGCCTTCGCTCTCCTTCATTTCCCGGCGCACTTCGTCGCGGGTCATCTTCAGTTTGCGGGTGTAGTTCCACTTCTGGTACGGCGCGTCGATCGCGGCCAGCAGCGCCAGCGCGCCGGCGGTGTACAGCAGCAGGCGCAGGGTGAAGCCCAGGCCGTCGCCGATGGCGGTCTCCAGCGGCTGACGCATCAGGCTGCGCAGGCCGTCCACGTTGTTGGAGATGCACAGCGCCGCGGCGCCGCCGACGAAGCCCATGCGCAGCAGCGACTTGAACAGTTCGGCCAGGCTTTCCGGGCCGTACAGCCGGGTCAGCCCGGCCATCGGGTTGAGCCGGTCGAACTTGGGGATCAGCGCCGCGCCGGAGAAGCGCAGGCTGCCCATCAGCAGCGGCGCGACGAACCCCGCCGCCACGCAGATGCCGACCAGCGGCAGGGCCACCCACAGCAGCCCCAGCAGCAGCTCGCCGAAGTGGCCGAACAGCGCGTCCGGGTTGTCGTGCAGGCGCCGATCCGGGCGCAGCGCGCCCTTCATCCAGTTCGCCGCGCCGGCCGCCAGCGAGCCGGACATGCCCATCAGGGCGAAGATGCCGGCGCTGAACACCGCCGCCGTCGCCAGTTCGCGCGAATGCGGGATGTTGCCCTGCTCGCGCGCCTCACGCAGGCGTTTTTCGGTAGGTTGTTCGGTTTTTTCGGTGCCTTCTTCGTTTTCGGACATGACGGTGCGGCGCGCCGGGCAGGGGATTCGACCCAGCCCGTTGCAAGGACCGTACCGTTCGCCTTCAGGCCGTTGCCCGGCCCCCCGTGCCGGCGGCTAGTCGCGCTGCAGTTCGACCCGGTTGCGGCCCAGATGCTTGGCGCGGTACAGGGCCTGGTCGGCCCGCGCCAGCAACTGCTGCAGGCTCTCGCCGGGGACATGCCAGGCCACGCCGATCGAGGCGGAGACCGCCAGGCATTGCTCGCCGATGCACAGCGGATCGCCGGCGATGGCCAGGCGCAGCTTCTGCAGCCGCTCGTCGGAGGTGGCCGGCAGCCCCGGCAGCACGCCGAGCAGTTCCTCGCCGCCGTAGCGGCCGATCAGGTCCGAGTCGCGCAGATTGGCGTTCAGGCGCCGCGCCACCTCGATCAGCACCGCGTCGCCGATCAGGTGCCCATGCTCGTCGTTGATGCGCTTGAAGTGGTCCAGATCGATCATCGCCACCGCCAGCGGCTGGCGCTCGGCCTGGCAGGCCTGCATCTGCGCGGCCAGCGCGTCGAGGATGCCGGCGCGGTTGAGCAGGCCGGTCAGGGAATCGTGCGAGGCCTTCACCGCCAGCGCGGCCCGGGCCATCTCCAGTTCGCGCTTGTCGTGTTCCAGTTCCTGGGTGCGCAGCGCGACCAGGTCGGCCAGTTCGCGCTGGTGCTGGCGCAGGCGGCGCTCGCGCCAATGCAGCGCGGCGATCGCCGCGCCGCCACCGAGCAACACGTACAGCGCCAGCATGGTCTGGCTGCGCCACCACACCGGCGCCACCGAAAACGCGACCCGCACCGGCGCCGAGGCGCTGTGCCGGTAGGCGTCGAGCAGCTGCAGTTCCAACGTGTAGTCGCCCGGCGCCAGCGGCGGATGCTCGATCTCGAAGTTGGGGGTGTAGATCCAGCGGGTATGCGCGCCCTCGAAGCGGTAGCGCAGCGAAACCCGGTTGCGGTCGTCGTACAGGTCCGGCGATCCGGCCTCGATGTGCAACGGTTCCTCGTTCCAGGGCAGGCGCACGCCGGCCACGATCGGATGGCCGCCGCGGCTGAATTCGCTCAGCGTCACCCGCGGCGCGTTGGCCGGGAACAGCCGTTGCGGGGCCAGGAGATGGCTGACGCCCTTGCTGGTGCCGATCCATACCGAACCGTCGTTGTCCTCGAAGAACGCCGATTCGGAGATGTCCTCCCACAGCAGCCCCTGCGATTGGGTCAGGCGCGACCAGCGGCGGCCGTCGTAGACGTCAATGCCCTGGTTGTGGCCGATCCAGATCCAGCCGTTGCGGGTGCGCCGGATCAGGTAGATGTACAGTTCGCGTTGTTCGGCACGGGTGCTGGGCCGCAACTGCAGGGTGTCGCCGTCGAGCCGGCCCCGCCACACGCCCGGTTTGTACAGCGAGGCCCAGACCTGGCCGTCTTCCTGGATCAACAGTTTGCTGACCCACGGTTGCGTCGGCTCGCCGACCACTTGCAGCCGGATCGGGGTCCAGGCATCGCCGCGCAGGCGGAACACGCCGGGTGCGCCGCTCAGCCACAGGCTGCCGTCGCGGCGTTGCTGGATGTCCGAATAGTCGCCGCCGGGCAGCGCCTGGACGCGTTGCGGCACATCGTCGGACTGCGGCCGTGCCAGCAGGAACACGCCGTCGGCCGTGATGATCCAGATCCGCCCCGAAGCGTCCAGCAACATCCGCTTGGCCGTGCTGGGCAACCGCGGGTAGGTGCGCAGCAAACGGCCCAGGCGGTCGTGGTGCTGTAACTCGCCCAGCGAGCCGATGCTCCACAGCGATCCGTCCGGAGCGCTCTGCAGGCCGACCATCTGCCGCCCGGCGCCCGCCAGCCAGGGCTGGAAACGCTGGTCGGGACGGCGTTGGCGGTTGATGCCGGCTTCGTTGCCGAGCAGCAGCGCGCCATCGCCGTGGCGCAGGATGCTCCAGGTCGGCGCGCTGCTCATGCCTTGCGAGACGTCCCAGTTCTCGATCCAGCCGTAGCCGGTCCAACGCACCACGCCTTCGCCGTCCACCGTCATCCACAGGTCGCCGGCGCGATCGAACAGCAGCACCACGATGCCACCGTCGGGCAGGCCGTTGCTGCGGTCGAACTGGCGCCAGTGGTCGTGTTCCCAGCGCGCCAGGCCCTGAGCGGTGCGGATCAGCACGCGTCCCTGCGGATCGAGCAGGATCTGCGCCTGGCCGACCACCTGGCGCTGGCCGTCGCCGGGCGGCGGCCGCGCGACGAAACGTTCGGCCGCGGCCGGCAGCTGCATCACGTGGTGGTCGCCGCGCAGCCAAAGCGCGCCGTCGCGGTCGCGCACGACATGCCGCCAGCGATCCGGTGGCAGGCCTTGCGCCTGGCCGTAGACCGTCACCGACCCATCGGCGGCGGCCCGGCACAGCTCCTGGTCGCAGCCCAGCCACAGGTTGTCGCCTTCGCCCTGCGCCGCAGCGAGCTTGCCGAGCTGCGGCAGCCGCGCCAGGGTCGCCGCGTCGAACAGCGGGCGCAGCTGCCAGCGCCCGTCGCTGCCGGCCACGGCGCGCAGCGCCTGCTGGCCGTTGAGCACGACCATGCCCCAGGACGCGTTGTACAGGCGCAGCTTGTTCTTTTGCAGCGGTCCGGTCTCCTGCGCGCTCAGCTGGCGCAACCGGGTGCCGTCGTCGACATAGAGCGCGTCGAAGGTGGCCACCCACAAGCGGTGCTGGGCGTCCTCGCTCGCGGCGCTGATGAAATGGCCGCGCTGGCCTTGCAGCGCGACCTGTTCGAAGCGGTGGCCATTGAAGCGGTACAGCCCGCTTTCGGTGCAGACCCACAGGCTGCCGTTGCTGGTCTGCAGCAGGCAGGTGCCGGCCAGGCCGAGCAGACCCTGGTCGTGGGCATAGCGGCGCAACGGGATCGATTGCGCGTGCACGCCGCCGCCCAGGAACAGCCCCATGGCCAGCCACAGCAGCAACGCCTGCAGGATCGGCAGGCCGGGCCGGCGTGCGCCCGTGCCGCGACCTTCAGCCGCCGCTGGCGCTGCAGCCGTCATAAGCGTGGGCTGGCAAGGAATCCGACATCGCGTGCGTCACCGGGCTGGAAGAAGTAAGGAGGCTGACCAGGATCGCGCCGTGCGCGGCACGCGGGCATCGCGGCACGCGCGCAGCGCGTGACACTACGCAGTATCGGCCGCGCCGCGGCCGGGCTTGAGCCGGCGCCGCTCAGCGCGGCACGCTGGCGCCCAGCGCCGGGTCCAGATGCAGCTCGATCCGGTTGCGGCCGCCATGCTTGGCCCGGTACAGGGCGTCGTCGGCGCGGCTGAGCAACTGCTGCACCGACTCGCCGTCGCGATACCAGGCCACGCCGATCGAGGCGGTGACCTCGAGCAGACCGGCGTCGGTGAGGAACGGGGTGGCGGCGATCACCTGGTGCAGGGCGCGCAGCGGGTTCTGCGCCGGCGGCGCCAGGCCCGGCAGCACCGCCAGCAGTTCCTCGCCGCCGTAGCGGCCGATCTGGTCGGCACCGCGCAGGTTCGCGGTCATGCGCCGCCCGACCCGCGCCAGCACCGCGTCGCCGATCAGATGGCCGTGCTGGTCGTTGATCTGCTTGAAGTGGTCCAGATCGATCATCGCCACCGCCAACGGGCTGCCGTCGTTCCGGCAGCGCTGGATCTGCACCGCCAGCGCGTCGAGGATGCCGACGCGGTTGAGCAGGCCGGTGAGGTCGTCGCGTACCGATTTCAGCGCCAGCGCGGCGCGCGCCTGCTCCAGTTCGCGCTTGTCGTGCTCCAGTTCCTGGGTCCGCTCGGCGACCAGCCGCGCCAGGGTGCGCTCGCGCACCAGCAACTGTTTCACCCGCCAGCGCCACACCACGGTCAGCAGCAACGCCGCCGCCAGCAGGTACGCCATCCACGCCAGCGGGCTGCGCCACCAGGGCGGCAGGATGGTGAACTCCAGGCGCACCACGTTGCTGCGCGCGCGCTGGCGTTCGTCCAGCGCCTGCACCTCCAGCGCGTAACGGCCGGGCGAGAGCAGGGTGTAGGTCAGGTGCGCCTGCTGGGTGCTGGCCCATTGCTCCTGCAAGCCTTCGAGGCGGTAGCGGAAGCCGATGCTGTCGCTGCCGCCGACCGCGCCGGGCACCGAGAAGGCGATGTCGATCGGCTGCTGCGACCACGGCAACTGCGCGCCGGCGACGACCGGTTTGCCGGCGCGGCTGGCGCGCAGCAACTGCAGGCGCAGCGGCCGCGCGGCGAACAGCCGCGCCGGGTCCAGGATCTGGCTGACGCCCTTGCTGTTGCCGATCCACACCGAGCCGTCGGTGTCCTCGAAGAACGCCGATTCGGAGGTGTCGTCCCACAGCAGGCCCTCGGCCTGGGTGACCCGGATCCAGCGCTCGCCCGACCACAGGTCCAGACCCTGGCTGCTGCCGACCCACACCCGCCGTTGCCGGTCCTGGCGCAGCACGTAAGGCACGATCCGCGCCAGCAGCGGGTCGTCCACCTTGCGCAGCGATACGCTGGCGCTGCACGGTTCGAAGCGCCCGCGCCAGACCCCGACATCGCCGAAGGACAGCCACACGTCGTCGCTGGCGCCGATGCTGAACTTGTCCAGCTCCGCGTCCGGCAGTCCCGTGCCGCGCAGGCGGATCGGCTGCCAGCCCTGCGCCTGGCGCAGGTACAGGCCGTTCTGGCCGACCAGCCACAGACGGTGGTGCGCATCGTAGCCGCCGCCGACGAACTGGTCGCGCGGCACCTCGCGCGCCGGCTGTGCGTTGCGTTCGCCCGCCGGCAGCAGGAACAGGCCGCGGCTGGTCAGGATCCACAGGGTGCCGGCATCGTCGAAGAACATCCACTTCAGCGCCGATGGCACCTTGGCCCGCTCCAGCATGCGGCCGCTGCCGCGATCCAGCTGCAACACGCGCCCGGACGACTGGCCCAGCCACAGGCTGCCGTCGGCGGCATCGACCAACTGCACCGACTGCCGCAGCGCCTGTCCGTCGCCGTCGGTCAGCGGGCGCATGCGGCCGCTGTCGGGATCGAGCACGTTGGCACCCATTTCGCTGCCGACGTATAGCCGGCCGTCGCCGCGGCTGCGCAGGATCGCCCAGGTCGGTCCGATCGCCAATCCCTGCGGTTCTTCCCAGTGCTGGATCAGCCCATAGCCCAGCCAGCGCTGCACGCCGCGGCCGCGGGTACCCATCCACAGACGCCCCTGGCGATCGCTGAGCATCGGCGAAATGTTGGCCGCCAGCGCACCCAGCCCCTGCGCGCGCTCGAACGCGCGCCAATGCCCGCCTTCCCAGCGCAGCAGGCCGGTGTCGCTGCGGGTCAGTATCCGGCCGGCGGCATCCTCGACCAAGTTGATGCCCACCGCCATCGTCGACAGGCCGCTGCCGGGCGGCGGCGGACGTTCGCCGAAACCCGCCGCGCCGGCCGGCCAGGCCAGCACGTGGTGGACGCCGCGCGCCCACAGCGTGCCCTCGCGGTCGCGCAGCAGCGCCAGCCAGGTGTCCTCGGGAACGCCGTCGGCGCGGCCGAACCGCTGCAGGCGGCCCTGCGCATCCAGCCGGCACAGCTGATGGCCGCAGCCCAGCCACAGCGCCTCGCCGATCGCGGTGACGCTGGAGACATCGGCCAGTGGCGCACCGTCGGCGCTGCGCAGCGGTGCGACCTGCCAGCCGCCGGCGGCGCTGTCGGAGATCCGCAGCGGCTGCTTGCCGTTGAGCGCGACGATCGCATCGCCGAACGTCGCCAGCGATTGCCCCTGGTCGATCGGCAGGCGTCGCCCGTCGGCGCCGGGTACGGTGGCGAAGCGGCGACCGTCGCCGACGTACAGCGCATTGGACGCGCCGACCCACATGCGTTGCCGGCGATCCTCGGCGATCGCATAGACCAGCGGGCTGCCGACGCCGGCGTCCTTGCCGACCTGTTCGAAGCGTTCGCGCTCGTAGCGGTGCAGGCCCAGCTCGGTGCAGGCCCAGACCACGCCGTGCCGGTCGGCGTACAGGCAGTTGATGCTCAGGCCCTGCAGGCCGTCGGCCTGCGCATAGTCGCGGAAACCGTATTCCTGCGCCGCGGCGGCGCCGATCCAGGCGCACAGCGCGAACAGCGCGGCGAGCCGCCATGCGATGCCGCGCGACGGGGAGGGCGACGGCGGCGGGTGGCTGTTCGGCACGGCGATGACTGGCGTCCCCGGAAGGCGCGGCGCGGCGGTAAGTGCTGCACGTGCAACACCGTTGTAAGACTATCGGCACAGCCGCGCGGGGCTTGAGAGTAACGGCGCAGCCGCAAGGAGCCCGAACGCTCAAGGCCCGGCAGCGCGTGCGCCCGCTCGGGCTAGGCGGTGACCTGCCTGGCGGCGTCGAAGGCGGCATCGAACAGGCGCTGCACCGGCGGCCCCATCTCGCCGACCAGCACCGCCAGCAGCGCCAGGCCGATCACCACCGCCACCGGCAGGCCGAGCTGGATCGGATTCAGCGCCGGCGCGGCCTTGGCCAGTGCGCCGAACGCCAGGTTCACCGCCAGCATCGCCACCATCACCGGCAGCGCAAGGGTCAGCGCGCCGCGCATCATGCTCATGAAGAAGTCCGGCGCCACCGAGGCCATCGCCTGCGCGTCCGGCAGCGCGTTGCCGATCGGCAGCGCCTTGTAGCTGTCCACCAACAGCTGCACCACAGCCAGGTGGCCGTTGGCGGTGAAGAACAGCAGGCCGAAGGCCAGGTAGAACCACTGCCCGATCACCCCGGAGGTGACTCCGCGCAGCGGATCGGCCATCTGCGCGAAACCCAGGCCGGTGCTCTGCGAGACCAGTTCGCCGGCCATCGCGCCGGCTTCGAAGATCAGCCGCAGCATGAAGCCCATGCTCGCGCCGACCGCCAGTTCGCGCGCCACGCTCAGCACCACCGCGGCATCGAAGCCGTTCCAGTCCGGCACCGGCGGCAGCAGCGGCGCCAGCGCCATCGCCAGCGTCGCCGCCAGCATCACCCGAATCCGCGCGGGCACCGCACGGGTGCCGACCAGCGGCATCACCATCAGCATCGCGCCGATGCGCAGCATCGTCCACAGGATCGCCCCGACCATCGCGAAGGCCTGCTGGCCATCGATGACCATTTGCGTTGCCGAATCCATTGCCGTCGGGCTCCTGTCCCGCTAGCCGATCAGATGCGGAATGCGCTGGAACAGCATGGTGGTGTACTCGACCAGGTGCGCCAGCAGCATGCTGCCGGTGGCGAACAGCATCGCGGTCAGGGTGATGACCTTGGCGATGAAGGCGATGGTCGGTTCGTTGAGCTGGGTGGCGGCCTGGAACACGCCGATCACCACGCCCACCACCAGCATCGACAGCAGCAACGGGCCGGCCACCCACAGCACGGTGATCAGGCCGCCGCGCAGTTCGGTCAGGGCCAATTCGGGACTCATCGGCTCAGACTCCGTTGAAGCTGGCGGCGAGGGTGCCGACGGTCAGCACCCAGCCGTCGACCAGCACGAACAACAGGATCTTGAACGGTGCCGAGATCAGCATCGGCGACATCATCATCATGCCCATCGACATCAGCACGCTGGCCACCACCAGATCGATGATCACGAACGGGATGAAGATCAGGAAGCCGATCTCGAACGCGGTCTTCAGTTCCGAGGTCACGAACGAGGCCACCAGCACCGGAAATGGAATCGCGTCGGGGCCGCTGTAGGTGCCGTTGCCGGCCATGCCGGCGAAGGTCATCAGGTCGGCCTCGCGCACCTGCGCCAGCATGAACGCGCGCAGCGGCTGGGTGGTCAGGGTCCACGCGGTCTGGAAGTCGAGCTGGCCGTTGAGGTAGGGGCTCATGCCCTGGCCCCAGGCCTTCTCCCACACCGGCATCATCACCAGCGCGGTCAGGAACAGTGCCAGGCCCATCAGCACCTGGTTGGACGGGGTCTGCCCGGTGCCCATCGCCTGGCGCAGCAGACCGAGCACGATGGTGATGCGGGTGAACGCGGTCAGCACCAGCAGCATCGACGGCAGCAGGGTGATCGCGGTCATCAGCAGCAGGGTCTGCAGCGGCAGGCTCACCGGCTGCGCGCCGACCTTGCCGACATTCACTTCCGGCAGCGAGGGCAGGGTCGGGGCGGCGTTCTGTGCGGCCGGCGCGGCGGGCGCTTGCTGCGCGGCCTGGGCCCAGCCCAGCGCCGGCAGCAGGCTCAGCGCCAGCAGGATCAGCAGCAGGCGCAGGCCGCGCGCGTAACGGTTCCAACGAGGCAACATGGTCATTTGTCCTTGCGCAGCTTCTGCGCCAGCAGCTGGGCGAAATCGGGGAGGTTCTTGAGCTGCTTGAGGTTCGGCAGCGACGGCGCCGGCGCTTGCGGCAGCGGCTCGGGCAGGCGATGCAAGGTGCGTACCCCGCCCGGCGACACGCCCAGCAGCAGCTGCTCGCCGTTGACCTCGAGCACCACCACGCGCTCCTTGGCGCCGACCGCCAGGCTGGCCACCACGCGCAGGCCTTCGGCCGGGCGGAAGCCGCTGCCGGGCAGGCGCTTGAGCACCCAGGCCATGCCCAGGATCAGTCCCAGCACCAGCAGCAACGCGAACACCGCACCGACCAGGCTGGGCGGCGAGGGCGCGGCGCTGCCGACGCCCGAGGCCGACTTGGCCGCCTGGGTGGCGGCCGCGAGCACCAGGCTCACCGCAGTCTCCGGATGCGCTCGCTGGGGCTGACCACGTCGGTCAGGCGCACGCCGAAGCGGTCGTTGATGGTCACCACCTCGCCGTGCGCGATCAGGGTGCCATTGACGTACACGTCCAGCGGCTCGCCGGCGCCGCGCTCCAGCTCCACCACCGAGCCCTGGTTGAGCTGCAGCAGGTTGCGGATCGGAATGCGGTTGCGCCCGACTTCCAGCGACAGCGTCACCGGCACGTCCAGGATCATGTCCAGATTCAGCTCGCTGCCGTCGCTGCCGGCTTCCGGCTGCAGGCTCTCGAACTGGGCCGGGACCGGCTCGGGGATTTCGTTCTGGCTCATGACGCGTCTTCCTGAAGGGCGGGGCGGCGGCGCAGCGCGCCAGGGGGTTGGGTCGAAGTGATCTTCACGGCGTTCTGGCCGCGGGAAATGCCGAACTCGCCGGTGAACACCGGGATGTTCTCCACGCACAGCGGCACTTGCTTGGGCAGCTCGATCGGCAGCACGTCGCCGATCTTCAGCCGGGTCAGCTCGCGCAAGGTCATCTGCTTCTGCGCCAGCACGCTGGAGACGGTGACCTCGGCGGTGTTGAGCTGCTCGCGCAGCATGATGTTCCAGCTCTCGTCGCGGTCCACGCGGTCGCTCTGGATGCCGGCGTCGAGCAGCTCGCGGATCGGCTCCAGCATCGAGTACGGCAGGGTGATGTGGATCTCGCCGCCGCCGCCTTCCAGCTCCACGTGGAAGCGGCTGACCACCACGTACTCGCGCGGAGTGACGATGTTGGCGAAGTGCGGGTTGACCTCGGAGTTGATGTATTCGAACTCCACGTCCATCACCGGCGCCCAGGCCTCGTGCAGGTCGGCGAAGGTCTGCTTGAGCATCAGCTGGATCACCCGCATCTCGGTCGGGGTAAATTCGCGGCCTTCGATGCGGGTGGGATAGCGGCCGTCGCCGCCGAAGAAGTTGTCGACCACGGTGAACACCAGGGTCGGCTCGAACACGATCAGGCCGGTGCCGCGCAGCGGCTTGAACTTGATCAGGTTCAGATTGCTCGGCACGTACAGCGAGTGCATGTAGTCGTTGAACTTGATCAGGTCGATGCCGCGCACCGACAGGTCGGCCGAGCGCCGGATCAGGTTGAACAGGCCGATGCGCCACAGCCGCGCGAAGCGCTCGTTGACCATTTCCAGCGTGGGCATGCGCCCGCGGATGATCCGGTCCTGGCTGGAAAAATCGTACTGGCGCGCTTCGCCGGGGGCCGGCGGCGGCGGGCCGGTGTCCACCGCACCGGCATCGACGCCATGCAGTAGCGCATCGATTTCGTCTTGGGAAAGCAGGTCGGTCATCGCGGCGGCGCCTTACTGGGTCACGAAGCTGGTGAACAGCAGGTCTTCCACGCACTTCTTGCCGGTCTCGGCGGTCATCAGCTTCTGCGCGTCGGCCAGCGCCGCGGCCTGCAGCTTCTTGCGCCCGGCAATGTCGGCAATGTCCTGCGCCTGCACCTGCGAGAACAGCATCAGCAGGTGCGCACGGATCGCCGGCGCGTTCTCGGTGATCAGCTTCAGTTCTTCCGGGTCGCGGGTCATCAGCTGCACTTCCATCTGCAGGTAGTGCGGGCCGTCGTCCGTGCTGCCGTTGAGATTGACCACGAACGCCGGGTCCATGGCGAAGTACTGCGCCGGCTTGGGCAGCTCGGCGGTCTTGGCCGCGGCCTTGCCGTGCTCGGCATCGGGCTTCTTCAGGAAGAACCAGGCGCCGGCGCCGCCGCCGCCCAGCACCAGCACCGCGGCGATGACGATGATCAGCAGCTTCTTCTTCGACTTGCCGCCCTCGGGGGCCTCTTTGGCGTCGGCGGATTTCTTCGATTTGTCGGCTGCTGCTGCCACGGATTGGCTCCTTAAGGGGGTCTTGTGCCCTAAGGATGCAATCGGCGTGCCGAAACGCTGGGTGGCGCTTGCCGGATATTTGACGCGGGCGGCAATGGCCTGCCGTGCGGCCATTCTGTAGGAGGGACCTCAGTCCCGACGGGCCTGATCGGTGACGCCTGTCGGGGCTGAAGCCCCTCCCACAAGGAGCGGTCGGTGCCAACGCAACCGCGGCGCTGCCATTGGATTACGCGTAGGCGTCGAGCAGGCCGCGCTGGCGCAGCACCACCGACGGAATCCCGACGCTGCCCAGCACTTCGTCGCCAGCGCCGCCATTGAGGCCACCGCCGCCGTTGGACCCGTTGCCCTGGCGGGCGTTCTGCGAGGCCTGCTGTTGCTGCTGGCCCACATCCGCCTGGCCGAGCTGGAAGCCGTGCTGGCCGAGCATGTCGCGCAGCCGCGGCAGGCTGTTCTCCAGCGCCTGGCGCACTTCCGGCTGGGCGCTGCTGAAGCTGGCGTTGACCTGGTCGCCGCTCAGGTGCAGGCGCACCTCGACCGGGCCCAGCTCGGCCGGGCTGAGCTTGATGTGCGCGTGGCCGATCTTCTGGTCCGCCAGCCAGCTCATGCGCGTGCCCAGTTCGTCGTCGAAGTTGTCGCCGTGCAGGTTCGGGGTCGGGGTCGGCGAGCCGGTGAACGGCGCGGCGGTATCGGCGCTGCGCGCCGGCGCGTGGATCCCGGCCGTGGCCAGCAGGTTGATCGGATCGGTCCCGCTGCTGGCGACATCGCTGCCGCTGTCGGCGCTCTTGTCGGTGGCGCTCGCCAGCGCCGCCAGCGCGGCGACCGGGGCGGCGGCATCGCCGCCGCTGGCGGCCTGCGCGGCGGCCCCGGCGGCCTGTGCCAGCATGCCGCCGAAGCCGCCGGCGGCGCTGGCACCGGTGTTGGCTGCGGCGGTCGCCGGCGCGGCGGCGGTCGC
The DNA here is from genome assembly GCF_041245805.1 of Xanthomonas sp. DAR 34887. Taxonomy (NCBI): domain Bacteria; kingdom Pseudomonadati; phylum Pseudomonadota; class Gammaproteobacteria; order Lysobacterales; family Lysobacteraceae; genus Xanthomonas; species Xanthomonas tesorieronis. Next base: position 2,706,054 of record NZ_CP162490.1, on the reverse strand, counting down.
AGCCGCACCGGCCGCGGCGGTGTCGGCGCCGGCCGCCGCGGCCAGGGTGTCGCCGCCGAGCAGCGCGGCCACGCCCTGCGCGGCGGCGCCGGCGACGCCGATCGCCAGGCCGGCCGCGCCCAGCGGACCGGCGCTCGCGGCCGGCAGCGCTGCCGCGGCGAGCGTCGGCAACAGGCTCATGCCGATGCCGGCCAGGCCGGCCGGCGGCCAGCCGGCGTCTTCCTCGCCGTCCTCGCCTTTCTTGGCGTCGACCTTGCTGTCCTTGCCCGGCGCCTTGCTGTCCTCGCTGCTCTTTTCGCTGTCGCGCGCGGCCTGGTTGCCGGCCTGCGCGCTGCGCGCCGGCTCGCTGGCGCTGTCGTCGGTCGCGTCCGGCCGTTTCGCCGCCGCGTCCTTGTCCTTGCCGGCGGATGCCTGCTGCGATTTGGCGTTCGGCCGAGGCGCCGGCTTGGGCGCGGCGCGCGCGCTGTCGTTGCCGAGCAGCTTGTCGAAGTCCTGGCCGCCGCTGCGGTCCTGGCCCTGCGCCTCGGCGTTGCTGCCGGAGGCGCTGGCGCGGACGTTGGCGCCCAGCGCGGAAAGTGCGTTGCTCATCGGCTGTCTCCGTTGTCGTTGTCGCTGTCGGCCGCGGCCACCGCCAGGCGCACGCGGCGCGCGCCGATGTCGTCCATCTCGCGCTGGCTGCGGCGGTCGTCGACCTTGCGTTCCTGGGCGCGGTAGCTGGCCGCCAGCTGTTCCAGCACCTGCTTGTCGCGGCTGGCCAGCAACAGCCGGCTGCGCTCCATCTCCACCTTCTCGCGATTGCGGTCCACGGTCTGGCATTGCTGCTGCACCGCGCTTTCCAGGCGATCCAGGAACGCGCGGCGGTTGGCCAGTTGCGCCAGGCTGGTCGCGGCCATCTGGCTGTTGGCGTATTCCTCGGCGTAGCGGCGCAGTTCTTCCAGCCGCGACTCGTGGGTCTCCAGCGCACGCTGGCGCTCGGCCAGGTCGCGTGCGACCTCGTCCTCGTGTTGCTGGGCGCGGCGGAGCAGGGGATCGATACGCTGTGATTGCATCATGGCTTAGTTCTCACGTTCGACCAGGCGCTTCAACGCGGCCTGGCTGTGGGGCAGATCTGCGGCCTTGGCGACATCCTGTCCGAGGAATTCCATGATTTCGGGCCAACGCTCCAGCGCCTCGTCCACGGCCGCATCGTTGCCGCGCTGGTAGGCGCCGATGGTGATCAGGTCGCGGTTGGCCGAGTACGCCGCGACCAATCGCTTCAGCGCACGGATGCGCAGCCGCCACGGCTCGTCGGCGATGTCCTGGACCACGCGGCTGACCGAGGATTCGACGTCGATGGCCGGATACAGGCCACTGTCGGCGACGCGCCGCGACAGCAGGATGTGGCCGTCGAGGATGGCGCGCGCGGCGTCGGCGATCGGATCCTGCGGATCGTCGCCTTCGGTCAGCACGGTGTAGAAGGCGGTGATCGAGCCGCGGCCCTTGGCGCCGTTGCCGGCGCGCTCGACCAGCGCCGGCAGCTTGGCGAACACCGACGGCGGATAGCCGCGGGTGGTCGGCGGTTCGCCGACCGACAGGCCGATCTCGCGCTGCGCCTGGGCGAAGCGTGTCAGCGAGTCCATCAGCAGCAGCACGTTCAGGCCCTGGTCGCGGAACCATTCGGCGATCGCGGTGGCGCGGTAGGCGCCATGCAGGCGCGCCAGCGGCGGGCGGTCGGCCGGCGCGGCCACGACCACGGCGCGGCGCAGGCCTTCCTCGCCCAGCGTGGTCTCGACGAAATCGCGCACTTCGCGGCCGCGTTCGCCGATCAGCCCGACCACGATCACGTCGGCGGCGGTGTAGCGGGTCATCATGCCCAGCAGGGTGGACTTGCCGACGCCGGAGCCGGCGAACAGCCCCACGCGCTGGCCGCGGCCGATCGGCAGCAGCGCGTTGATCGCACGCACGCCCACGTCCAGCGGCATGGTGATCGGCTCGCGCGCCAGCGGGTTGATCGAGATGCCGGCCATGCCGACCGAGCCTTCGGCGCGGATCGGGCCCTTGCCGTCCAGCGGCACGCCGTCCGAGTCGATGACCCGGCCGAGCAGGCCTTCGCCCACTTCCACGCCGCCGCGGCGGCGCACCGGCACCACCCTTGCGTTGGGCAGCAGACCGTGGGTTTCGGCGCTGGGCATCAGCGAGGTGCGTTCGCCGGAGAAGCCGACCACTTCGGCATCGACCCAGCCGCCATCGACCTCGACCTTGCAGGTGGCGCCCATCGGCGCCTCGCAGCCGACCGCTTCCAGGGTCAGCCCGACCGCGCGACGCAGGATGCCTTCGCGGATCAGGCCGCGGCCGGCGGCGGCGTCGAGCTCGAGCTGGCCCAGGCGCGAGGCCAGGCGCAGGTTGCGCGCGTCCAGCCAGTCGGCCGGATGGGTACCGGACAGCGCGCTCACAGGCCCGCTCCTGACTTGCGCATGACCGTCTCCAGCGCCGCACGCAGGCGCGCTTCCAGGGTGCCGTCGATGCGCACCGCTTCGGCATGCACGCGCAGGTCGCCGCGGCTCAGGCTCAGGTCCGGCACCAGTCGGGTGCCGTCGGCCATCAACGACAGCAGCGGGGTCAGCGCGGCGATGTCGTCCGGGTGCAGGCGCACCTCGACCTCGCGGCGCGCGCCGCCGACCGCGTCCAGCGCTTCGCCGACCAGGTCCGCCAGCAGCGCCGGATCGGCCTCGTAGGCGCGGCCGACCAGGCTGCCGGCGATGCGCACGGCCACTTCGCCGAGCGCGCCGACCACTTCGTTCTCCAGCCGCGCCAGCGGCCGCGAGAAATTGTCCAGGATGCCTTCGATCTGCGCGGTCAGGCGGCGGATTTCCGACTGGCCCTGGGCCAGGCCCTCGGCGTGGCCGCGTTCGAAGCCTTCGTGCTGCGCGGCCGACTCGATCGCCTGGATGTCTTCCAGGGTCGGCGGGCGCAGGACCGGTTCTTCCGGCAAGGCCTCCTCGAGCTGCGGCTCGGGAACCGGCGCGGCATTGAGTTCCGGCGCGAACCAGCGCACCACGTTGCCGCTCATACCATCGCCTCCGCACCGGCGCCGCCGAGGCTGATCACGCCTTCATCGGCCAGCCGGCGCACGATGGTGAGGATTTCCTTCTGCGCGCCTTCCACGTCGGCCAGGCGCACCGGACCGCGCGCTTCCATGTCCTCGAGCAGGATTTCGGCAGCGCGCTGCGACATGTTCTTGGTGATCTTCTCGCGCACCTTGATGTCGGCGCCGCGCAGGGCCAGGCCGAGGCGGTCGCCGCTGACTTCGCGCAGCAGGGTCTGCAATGCGCGGTCTTCCAGCTCCACCAGGTTGTCGAACACGAACATCAGGTCCTGGATGCGGGTGCTGAGCTCGGCGTCGATCTTGCCGATCGCCGCCAGCACGCCCTGGTCCTGGCCGCTGTCCATGAAGTTGAGGATGTTGGCGGCGACCTTGACCCCGCCGACGTTGGACGACTTCAGGCCCTGGTTGCCGGAGAACTGCCGCTCCATGATCTCGTTGAGCTCGTTCAGCGCGTTCGGCGGAATGCCGTCGAGGGTGGCGATGCGCATCAGCACGTCGGCGCGCACGCGCTCGGGCAGCAGCTTCAGCGCCTCGGCGGCCTGGTCGCTGTCCAGGTGCGCCATGACGATGGCGATGATCTGCGGGTGCTCGTTGCGCACCAGGTCGGCGACCGCGCGCGGGTCCATCCACTTGAGCGTGTCCAGGCCCGTGGTGTTGCGGCCGAGCAGGATGCGGTCGATCAGGCCACCGGCCTTGTCCGCGCCCAGCGCCTGCACCAGCACGTTGCGGATGTAGTCGTCGGCGCCCACGCCCAGCGAGGTCTTGCTGCCGAGTTCGTTGTTGAACTCGTCCATGACCTTCTCGACCTGCTCGCGCGAGATGCCGCTCATGGTCGCCATGGCGATGCCGATCTTCTGCACCTCCTTGGGATCCATGTGCTTGAGCACTTCGGCCGCGTCGCTCTCGCCGAGCGACAGCAACAGCACCGCGGCGCGCTGGGTTCCGTTCATTGCGGACGTATCAGGCTTCACTGGCCACCCATCCCTTCACGACTTGCGCGACACGCTTGGAATCCTGCTTGACCGCCTCGCGCGCCAGGCGCAGACGCTCTTCGTAGGCGTCGGGCAGGGCGATCGCGGGACGGCTGCCGCCGGTGATGCTGGCGGTGTCTTCGGCCATCGACGGCAGCAGCGGGTCCTCGTCGTCCAGCATCGACACATCGGCATTATGCGGCTCGGACTTGTCCTTGCCGGCGTCCTTGGCCGGCGCCGGGCCGGCGATCTGGCGCAGCGCCGGGCGCAGCACGCCGAACAGCAGGGCCAGTACCACCGCCGCGCCGAGCAGCAGGCGCAAGCCGTTCATCACCCGCGGATCTTCCCACCAACCGGGCTTGTCTGCCGCTTCCGGCGCTTGCCGCACGAACGGCGCGTTCATCACCGAGACGGTGTCGCCGCGCTCGGCATTGAAGCCGACCGCCTGCTTGACCAGGCCTTCGATGCGGGTCAGCTCGGCGGCGCTGAGCGCCTGCTCGACCATCTTGCCCTTGGCGCCCGGCCGCGGCACGTGGTCGACCAGCACCGCCACCGATACGCGCTTGATCCGGCCCGGCGGCTGCCGGGTGTGCTGCAGGGTGCGGTCCAGCTCGTAGTTGCGGGTGGCGCTCTTGGAGCTTTCGGTCGGGGTCGCGGCGGCCGCCTGCTGGGTATTGGCCGGCGTAGCGCCCGGAGTGCCGGCGGCGCCGGGCTGGCCCGGTGCGGCGGCGCCCGGCGGCGAGTTGCTGGTCGCGCCGGGGATGCCCTGCGGACCGGCAACGGAGGTGTTGCTGTCGCTGACCTGCTCGCTGCGCAGCTTCGGCGGCTCGCCGTTGTACAGCTCGCGCGCTTCCTCGGTGACCGAGAAATCCATGTCCACGCTGACTTCCGGATTGACCCGGCCGGGGCCGGTCATCGGTTCCAGCAGTTCGCGGATGCGCTGGTTGTAGGAGCTTTCCTGGCGCCGCACCTGCTCGAACTGGGCCGCGTTCAGGGCCGCGTCGCTGTTCGGGTCGGCGATGGTCAGCATGCGCCCGCTCTGGTCGACCACGGTGACCCGCTCCGGGGTTAGGTCGGGAATGCTGGAGGCGACCATGTTGACGATCGCATCGACCTGGTTGCGCTCCAGGGTGGTGCCGCCGCGCAGTTCCAGCACCACCGAGGCGCTGGCCACGTCGCGCTGGCGGGTGAACGCGCTGGGCTTGGGAATGGCCAGGTGCACCCGCGCCTCGCGCACCGGGCGCAGGCTGGCGATGGTGCGCGCCAGCTCGGTTTCCAGCGCGTGCTGGTAGCGCGCGTTCTCGACGAACTGGCTGACGCCGAAGCCCGGATCCTTCTCCATGACCTCGAAGCCCATGTTGCCGTTGTCGGTCAGTCCGGAGCCGGCCAGCTTCAGCCGCGCGTCGTACAGCTTGTCCTCCGGCACGGTGATCGCGCCGGTGGCGGGGTCGAGCTTGAACGGGATCTGCGCGGTACGCAGCAGGTCGGTGGCTTCGGCCGTGCCCTTTTCGTCCAGGCCGGTGTACAGCGGGGTGTAGGCCGGCTTCTGCGACCAGAAGAACACGAACAGGCCCGCGGCCACGGCCACGGCGATCATCGCCATCAGACCGATGCGGCGGGTGATCTGCAGGCTTTGCAGGCGATCGAACCAGGCGCCTGCCTTTTCGCCGCTGAAAGTGTCTTTGCTGAGCGCAAGAGCCATCGTTGTCTACCTTACAGCGGCATGTTCATCACGTCCTGATACGCCTGGACGAGTCGGTTGCGGACTTCCACGGTGGCGCGGAACGCCACCTGGGACTGTTGCGCGGCCATCATCACCTTGGCCAGGCCGGCATTGGGGTCGCCCATTTCGAAGGCCTTGGCCAGATCGCCGGCCTTCTGCTGGGTTTCGTTGACGCCGCTGATCGCGCTGCGCAGGGTGTCGCTGAAGCTCGGACCCTGCGTGCCCTGGGTCCCGGTCAGGCCTTCGATCGCATTGCTGCGGCCCGCATCGGCCACCTGCGCAGGCGCGGCCTGGCCGACCTGGCTCTGGTAGCTGCGGATCTGCGAGAGGATGGAACTGATGGAGTCGCTCATACGGGGATGTCCATGCCGGGGCGGCTACCCGGGATGGATGCAAGCGGTGTGCCGAAATCCGGCGGGTGCCGGTTGGCTACCTCTGAGGGATCGGCGAACGCCTCGCATCGAACGACACGAAGCTTCGCCCGTCCCCTCATCCGCCCCTGCGGGGCACCTTCTCCCGCGGGGAGAAGGGAAGGGCATGCCGGGCGAGGGGCGGCGGCTGCGTCGGCTTCCCGACGCAGCCCGGGCGCGGTCTTCGCTCCCCTGGTGACGGCCGATTGACGCGCCGCGCCGGGCGCAGTCCTGGCCCGGATCAGGATGCAACCCTGGTGCCGGTTCCGGCGGCCGCTGCGCTCAGTCCGGCAGCCAGGCCGCGCGCCAGGCCTGCAGGTTGGCGCCTTCCAGCATCCAGTCGCGGCGCACCGCCGCGTGCAGCGCGTCGCCGGCGGCGGCGCGGGCGGCGGCATCGGCCAGATGCATGCGGATGGCGTTGACCCAGTCGCGGAAGCGGTTCTTGACCAGGGTGACCGGCAACGCGCCCTGGTAGGGCGGCAGATCGCTGGCCACCACCGGGTAGCCGCAGGCGCCGTATTCGAGCAGGCGCAGGTTGCTCTTGCAGCGGTTGAACAGGTTGTCTTCCAGCGGCGCCAGCGCCAGGTCCAGGCGCAACGCCGCCAGGGCCTGCGGATAGCGTTCGAAGTCCACGCCCGGATGCACTTCGGCCACATGCGGGCGCAGCCGCTCCGGGCACATGCCCATGAACACCCAATGCACCTCGCCGGCCAGGGCCTGCACCACGTCGGCGATCAGTTCCAGGTCGCCGGTGTGGCTGGCGCCGCCGGCCCAGCCGACCCGCGGTTTGGCGCCGGCGCCGGTCCTGGCCGGTGCCGGCAGATCGCCCCACATGCGCGGATCCAGCCGGTTGTGGACCACGCGGAGGTCCGCGTGCAGGCCGGCCAGCGCCTCAGCCAGGGTCGGGGTGGACACCACCACCCGATCCACCAGCCCCGCGGCGCGGCGCAGCGAGCGCAGGACGTCCTTGGGCATCTGCTCGCGATGCACGCTCTTCAGCGGCAGGTTGGGCAGGTAGTCGTCCAGCTCGTAGACCTTGAACGCGCTGGAGAAGCGGCGCATGCGCTCCATCTTCGCCAGCTCGGTGTCGCCGACCCGGCGCTGCACCAGCACCGCATCCGGGGCGATGCGCTCCATCTCCACCGGGTCGAGCAGGCGCGCGTAGTAGACGCCGTCGATCTGCCCGGTCTCGGCCAGCGCCTGGAACGGCTGGATCACCCGGTAATGGCCGCTGCCGAACGCATCGCCGGGATGCGCCAGGAGCCGCGGCAGCGGCTTCCACGCCAGCGGCTGCCAGGAGAATTCGGATTCGCCCAGCTTGAAGCCGCCCGCTTGCTCCAGGCCCAGGCTCGGCGAATAGGCCGGATCGTGCGCCATCGCCGGCAGCCAACGTTGCAGCAGCGCGTCGTCCGCGCTTTGCGGCCGCGGTGGCGCGGCGGGCTGCAGCAACAATGCCTCGGGCGCCCACACAATCCATTCGCCCAGTGCCGCGGCGCGCAGGCACAGGTCCACGTCGGCACCACCGTCGCCGAGCCCGGCCGCATCGAACCCGGACAGCCGCTCGAAGAGATCGCGCCGCACCAGCATGCAGCGCTCGGACACCGCGCTGTAGCGGTTCGCCACCTGCAGCCGGCCCATGTAACCGGCCTGCGCCATCGGCTCGCCGACGAAGGCATGGCCGGCGCCGGGCAGCAGACCGGGCAGCAGACCGGCGTGGGTGATGGTGGCGTCCGCGGACACGCCCTTGGCGCCGACGATGCCGACCTCCGGGCGCTGCGCATGGTTCATCAGTTCGTGCAGCCAGCGGCCCTGGACCACGGCGCTGTCGGCGTCCAGGAACAGCAGATAATCGCCATGCGCCTGGGTCGCGGCCAGGTTGCGTGCCTCGGCGTGGGCCACGCGCTGCTCCAGCGCGAACACGCGGATGCGGCCGTTGCCCAGTTCGGCCACCGCCTGCAGCCATTCGCCAACCGCCGGCGCGTCGCTGGCATTGTCGACCAGCAGCAGTTCGTAGGCCGGGTAGGCGGTGCTCTCGAGCAGGCCGACCACCAGGCGCTGCAGGGCCGGCAGATTGTCCTGGGCGATGGTCACGATCGAGACCGGCGCCTGCTGCGGATGGCCGTAGTCGATGCGATGCAGGCCACCCGGCAGCGTGTCGATCCGGGCGTCGGCATAGCCGCGTGCCCGCAGGTGGCTGGCGACGGCGCGCTGCCGCGCCTCGGCGCCCGCGGCGGCGTCGGCCGGCGCCGCGATCAGCAGTGGCTCGGGCAGATGCGTCAGGCTGGCACCGGCATCGCGCTGGAACAGGCGCAGGATCAGTTCCAGTTCCAGCGCGCCGTCGTGATCGGGATCGAACCCCCCGAGTTCCTGCACCAGGGCGCGGCGGAACACCCAATGCCCGGCGGTCGCCAGCGGGTTGCCCAGCAGCAGGTCCAGGTCCGGATCCGGGCGCAGCACCGGGGCCAGCGTCTGGCCGTCCAGCGCCAGCCATTCGTCGGCATACAGCGCGCTGCAGTGCGGTTGTTGCGCCAGTTCCAGCACCAGGCGCAGCAGGCCGCCCGCGCAGAAAACGGTGCCGGCGCGGGCGCACAGAAACCAGTCCGCGTGGTCGAGTTCGGCCAGCGCGGCGTTGCGGTCGGCGGCCTCGTCGGCAGAGGCCAGCGGCAGGTGCCGGACCCGCGGATCCGGCCATGGCGTGGCCGTCGTGGCGCCGAGCACGGCCACGCTCAGCGTGGCGAAGGCAGTGCCGTCCAGCAGCAGGCTTTGCAGGCTGATTTGCAGCGTGTCCGCATCGGCGCCACGCGCATCCAGCAGCACCGCGAGCCGCCCGGCGCCACCCAGTTCCGCCAGGCGCGCGTCGAACAGGGCGCGCTGGGCCGGCCGCAGCTGCCGCTGCGCCTGCCAGTCGCGCAGCGCCAGCTGGGCGCGGCCGCGCGCATACGCGGCCTGGATCGCCTGCAGCAGATCGACCGGTTCAGCCTCGCCGCCGCCCAGCGCGGCCACCCGGACCAGGCGCACGTCGCCGTCGCCGCGGTACCAGCCCATGGCGCGCACGCCGCGGCGGAAATCGGCGTGGCCCTGGTCGCCGATCCCGGGCTGGTCGCGGCCGGCCTGGCTGAATTGGTGCTGCGTCACCCGGAAGCGGGTCAGCGGCCGCGCGAGCAGGGCCAAGTCGCCGCGGTGCAGCAGCTTGGCGTACAGCGCCAGATCGCCGACCCAATGGATCACGCGGCCATCGAGGGACATCAGCTGATCGCCCATCTCCAGCAGGTCCTGGCGCCGGCACAGCACGCAACTTGGCTCGCCGATGAAGTTGATGGTGTGATCGGCGAGGAAGGACAGCAGTTCGGGCCCGTCGAGCCGCACATCGCCGGCGAACGGGAAGCTGGTGGCGTGGATGTCCGGCAGCGGCGCGTCGTCGTCGTCGATGCGTACGCGGCGCGAGGACGCCAGCAGCACCCCTGGCGCGGACTGCATGGCCTGCACCAGGGCGGCGATGCAGTCCGGTTCCAGTACGTCGTCGTCGTGCAGGAACTTGACGTACTCGCCCTGCGCCAGGGCGATGGCCTTGATCTTGCTGCCGAGTTCGCCCAGGCGGCTGGGATTGCGTTGGTAACGGATCGGGAAGCGCGCGTCGGCGCGCTTGCGCTCCACCGCCGCGGCGATGGCGCCATCGGGGTTGTCGTCGCAGATCACCAGTTCCAGCGCCGGATAGGTCTGGCCCAGCACGCTGTCCAGCGTCCGCTCGAAGTAGCGGAACTTGTAGGCCGGCATGACGATGCTGACCAGGGCGGGGGAAGTCATGCAGGATTGACCGTGTCCGAGGTTGGAAGAGGTGCATCCACAACGTTGTCAGTGGTTTCGGCATCAGTCGGATGCGCGCGTCGACCGAGCCGATCCGCTACAGGATGCAATATGTGTGCCGGATCGTGGCCGGCCGACTTCGCCGGGTTTCTCAGACCATGCCGAGGCCGGTCGGGCTGCCGACCAATGGGGTGTGATTGACCTCTAGCGGGTGGAAGCCACACCAAGATGGGTGGTCGAACGCAGCTTCGGGTGGGTCAGCCGATTCCGACGGCTTGCACGCGACTACGAGCGCTTTCCGAGGCCTTGGCAGGCCTGCATTTCGTCGTCTTCGCGATTTCAAGCGCAGCGACGGTTCAACCGACGATCGGACATCACCCGCTGGCGCCGATCTCCAGCAGGTGCTGGCGCGGCACAGCACGCAGCTGAGCTCGCCGATGACGTTGACGGTGTGGTCGGCGAGGAAGGACAGCAGCTCGGGGCCGTCGATCAGCACATCATCGGAAACGGGAAAGCAGGTCGCAGGATGTCCGACAACGGCTCGCCTTGCTCATCAATGCGCAGCCGTCGCGAAGACGCCATCGCTCTGGCCGGCTTTCCCATTGCTACTTCAAGAATGAGGGCCGCCTTGGCGCTGACCGGATCCAGTTTCACTTGGCTTCAACCGAGAATCGGCTGAGGTAATCCAAATACTCCTTGCGCGTCAGTCCTGGATAGCGCCGTCTCAGGAGTTGGAACTTATTTACCAGGCGCCGAGATATTTCTCCGCCATGCTCTCTCCGGACAACGACCTCGCGGTCCAGATTCTCTACGAGTTCGGTGTAGGCTTCATGTAGCTCAGCTTTGACGGAGGGGCTGGTGTTTTTCTTTAGATCCGGAAATTCGAAGCAGGGCATGTCATGGGCTGCGGTGCAGGGCATAAGGCCGACTGCTTCGAGAAAATCAACAAATTCCTTGTGCAAAGCCGGGTAGGCGTTGTTCATTTCCGAGAGGTCGAGGTTCTCGAAAACCTCACGGATGTTGCTTCGGCTGTGAATGGTAGGATCATAAGGGATGCGGAGGTATTCGCACGTTTCCCTGGCCCTGGAATCCGGATTGGTCACAATGGCGGGGACGCCGCTATTGATCGAGAGGATCCCGGAATGGAGCCGGGTCCCGATCGTGAGGCAATGGCCGTTGCTTTTGAAGAACATGGCCCAGCGGTCGTAATCCGAGAAAAATTCCAATCGTCCAGCCATAGCCTTGGCTAGTAGCTGGAAGGACGTAGGTATTTCGTCAAGATTGAAAGGCTGCGCTGTGATGTTGTGGGTCGGTGGTAGTGCTTTGTCAAGGTAGAGCAAGTTGATGAAATACAGCTCGTCCTGCAGCAGGTGGGATGTCCGCGGCAGCCCGGAATTGAAGAATGTGGCCGTAGTGACGACCTTGTCCGCATCCCATGGTTTTTTGTACAAAGTCCGGGTTGCGCCGTTCTCGAAGTAGCTCGGACAGCCAATCACTTTGACATTCTTTATGCCGAGGCTATTCAAGACCTCGGCGGAATAATTTCCACGAACACCAATCAGCTTGGACTTTTCGGAGAGAATGGAGAAAAGACGCTTCTGGTTGGGGCTCAGGCGCTCGGCCAAGCCCGGGTCGTAGCCATTGAATGAGTTCGCGCAAAGGCTCACCGGCACGACCGGGATCATGATTTTTTCGAGAAAGTGGGTGATTCGCTCAATGGGGAGGCCCGAGAAGTCCTCCCGGATGTCATCCTTCATCGTCCAGACAAGATGCGAGTATTTTCCGTTGATCTCTTCTGCAAGTTGGTCGGAGAGCGTTGCTTCCAGTGCGTTGGAAATGTGGTCGAGCTTCACCGGACGCCCGAACAGCGCTTTCAAAAAGCCATAGGCGATGTAGCCGTTGCCGATGTTCTGGCCTCTGATATTGGCTTGGGACGGTCCCATTCCTTTCAGGAAATCCGACATTTCCAGGGATTCAGGAAGGGCTGAGTTAAAAAGAAAAACCTTGCTGGCGTCGATCATTTCTCTGTATTTTCCAGGTCATGAAGGCTCCTAGGCTTAATTCGCCCAAGGCGGCGGCTCGGCTCCGGCAACGGGGGATGCATACAAAACAAGATCGTAGTAATGGGCGGGAGAGTGCTGGCGTAGTCGGAAGTGGTAGCCATCCACTAATTTATCCAGTTGTTCCACGATGTCTAGCAAGTCCTGGGCGTAGTGGTATACGCAAATAGCCATGCGGGGGCGCTGGGTATGGATGAGGCGAGATGCTCCTTCCAGTGCTCTGGCTTCAAATCCTTCGATGTCAAGCTTCAACAACGTCAGTTTTTCAAGTTCGTCGTCTAGGCGGGTGGTAGATACGGATATGTCGCCATCCTGCGATACATGGCTGGAGACGGTGCCGGTCTCCTTGAAGCGCAACGTCGTATGTTCGTTGGAGATGGCTTTGTTGATGGTCTTGATATTGTGAGGCAAGAAGGGGGGAGCGCTCGCGACACCTTGCAGTTTCTGGAAGTTAATGCGGTCGGGCTCGAAAGCCGTGATGCTTTCGTATTGATGGCGGGATGCGTCAAGAAACTTGCGGACGATAGGTCCCTCGAAGGCGCCACCATCACAAAAATGTTCGCGCTTTCCCAGTTGAAAGGTGCTGCTGTCGGCGAACGTGGAAAAGTATTCGTTGATCGGTGCGGCCCAGCATTCCCTCAGAAGGCTGGAATCGTAGGTCAGGCGGAACAATAGGTTGCTGTAGAGCGTAAAAACGCTGAATTCGTCGTCCAGGCGATCCGCGAGGCGCAAAAACTCGTCCAGGCGTAGAAGCGTGCGCTGGCGGTACACTTGGGCAGGTTCGTACACTGCTGCCAGCCCACAGTGGGCAATGGCCAGGCAGGCATCCACCCTTTCGATGCCTGCTTGCTCGCAGAGCTTGCGGGCCAAACCAGATTCTTCTGGACTATAGGAGAAATCGATGGCCAATGCCCCGGGGTGGTGGGCCGCTTGTTCGACAAACTGGCGCAAACTCCAACGCGGCACGCCATGAACGGTGTCACCCTGGTTTGGCTTGTCATCCACGGCGGCGATGACATGTGTGGGGTGTTGGACGATCTGGGGAGCATAGATGTTGCCAATGCCAGAGCGCGGTTGAATGAGAAATAGAGGGCGCTGCTCAAAATGCGGGATCAGTGGATCCACGGAAGGTGCAACGCTCAGCTGTTCAATGTGCGCAGCTGCGCAGAGATTGGTGGCAAACGCACGGCCGCGCGGGCTACAAGAGAAATCGATAGCAACTGCATTGGGATGCTGCCCCACCTTCGCAAGAAACTCCTGACTGCTCCAGCGCGGCGCGCCGTGGATGTTATCCAGATGGGTGCTTTGGTCGTCAACCGCGGCAACCACATGACGCAGGTTGGCCACGACCCGGGGGCCATGCACCATGCCTGCGTAGGACTCGGGAGCAACCAGGAAAACGGGGCGGTCGGCAATCGCGGGCAGGCGCGCAATGACATCGTCGAGTGCAGGACGTTCCTGCTCCGCGATACGTAGAATGCGTTGGCGAAGCTGCTCATTTCTCGAGTGCATGGAGGTCATCTATCGTAGGTATGAATGGGGGTGTCGTAGCGGGTATCGAAATAGGTCTTGGTGGGCACGTCCTCGTCGTAAACACGCGGCCAGCCAAGTTCGCAGCTTCGGCCCACTTTGACGCCTGCGCGCACGATGGCGCCGGTACGCAGGATGCTGTTGCCGCCGATTTCGACGCCAGTGCCGATCTGAACGCCATGCTCTATCCAGCATGAGGATTTGATGCGGCATTCCGGACCAAGGTGCGCTCCGGCTTGGATGACGGTGTTGTAGTCGATCCTGCAACCGTGCCCGATGACAGCATTGGCACCCACGAACGCGTTCAGGCCGATGACCGCGTCCGCGCCTACGGCGGCGCTAGGGTGTATGAACGGCTCCAGCCTGAAGCCACGCTCCATTGCTGCCTGCATCAGTTCCATGCGTTTGAAGTTGCCGAAGCGTTCGTCGAAGGCGGCGAACATGGCCCCGTCGGCTGGATCCAGCCCATCCAGCACATCGAGATCGAACGCATGATCAGCATCCTGTGGCACGTCAATCCTGATGACTGTCTCGTCCTGACGCGCCTGCTTCCAAGCATGAAAGGCCAGGTCGAGGTATTCGCTGCCGCCGATGATCCACCTAGATTTCATGTTCGGTTTCCATCAGTAGCGTGTACCAGCGTTCGACCAGGCGATTCATGGATTCGTAGTCACCCTGAGTGGGCAGTGGAGCATCTGTGTGCAACGCGGCCTGCACCCGCTCCATGATTTCCACGTCTTCGCCCACCACCGTCTTGCTGCCGTGCATTTGTGCCAGTAACACCTGGCCGGAAAACCCATAAGGCCGCTTCTTGCGTGCGCTGAACCAATATATTTCCAAGTCGGTCCTGTCCGGCGCGATGGGGGTGTGGTGTTCCAGTGTGAAGGAATAGCCGCCGTTTGCGCTGGCGATATGCAAGTTCGGGAAAGCCAGCCAGTTGAAGTAGGCGTCCTGCTCACCCCAGCGTTCCACTTTGTCGTGCCAGCCGAAGTGTTTAAGGTCGGGGATGGATGCTTCAGCGCCGCCGAAGCTGAAGCGACGCATTTCGCGCCTCAGGGCCGCAAGCGATGCGTCCTGCAAGGCTTCCAAGGACTCATTGGCTTGTTCCTCGTTTACTTGGGGAACGAAGCTGACACTCTTGGCCAGGGTCTTAGGGTGGACGAAGCGCGGGTGATTGGCATCCCGAAGGTTTTCGTAAGCGAGCTTCCAGTTGTACCGTCCATGCCATGTCGTCACCATGACCTCAGTGTCATAAGCGTTGGAACTACTTTCCAGCAGGGCGATGAACTCTGGCGAAAACTGCTCCTCGATTGGCATCGGGTTAGGGTCCAGGCTTACAAACAGCACGTTGCCAATGGCGTGCAGTGAGAATTCGCGCAGCTTGAGCTTGTTCTTTTCGCCGTCGTCCATGCGATAGATCGTGCTGCAGTCCGGGATGTTCTTCACCCCGCCTCGTTCATCGTAGCTCCATGCGTGGTAAGGGCACACCAAAGGGCGGCAACCGATAGCGCCGGCCTGGATCAGCGCACTGCGGTGGAGGCAGACGTTCTCGAACGCACGAATTTCACCATGGAAGTTCTGTATGACAAGGGGAATGCCTGCGACCTTGCGCGTGATAAAGCAATTGTGATCCTTCAGCAGCGTTTTGAGTCCTGCGAACAACCAGACCCTGCGGAAGATCTTGCGCTGCTCGCGATCAAATATTTCCTGCGACAAGTAGTACTTGGGGTGCATCCTGGAGCGCATGGATCAGTCCATCTTGATGTTCTTGTGGAATACGATCTTGGCCGGATTGCCGAACACCGTGGCACCTGCTGGCACGTCCTTCAGCACGACCGCACCGGTACCGACGACAGCATGCTCACCCACCTTGACGCCGGGCACCAAGGTGGCACGCGGGTGCACGACTGCGAAGTCGCCTATCTCCACGCCGCCGCCCATGAACACCTGTGCGCCTATATGAGCATAATGACCAATGCGAACGTCGTGTCCGATCACTGACCAAGTGAGCAGGTTGGCAAAATCCCCGATCCACACATCGGGACCAATGTGGACATGGTTGCCGAGAAAGCAACCTGTACCGAGACGCACGCGGCGACTGAGGTGCGACTCGGTGCAGATCGGGATGAACGCGGCTCCCTTTGCAAGCAGCGGTTGAACGTATTTGTGTCGTTCCAGTGGGTTGCCTTGCGCGCACACGAAAGCCTCGTTGCCACGCGGCACGTACGTCAAAGGGTCGCCGACGATGGGTACCCCGGTATCGAAGTCATCGAGAATGTGCGCGCGACTGTCCAGGAACCCGGTGACTACCCAATCCTTGCGATGCGCGACATCACCTTGCATTTGCTCCAAGACCTCCCGGCCCCAGCCGCCCGCGCCGACGATAAGCACGGAATAGGTCACAGGACAGCCCCGCCGTCCATCACCAGACTGGTCCCGGTTACCCAGCGACTGGCATCGGACAAGAGATAGATCGCAGCGTTCGCCACGTCCTCTGCGGTGCCCAATCCGAGCGGATGACGTTTTCTCTGTGCTTCCAGATGGGTTGCGTCCCAGATGGGCGTCACGACTGCAGAGGGAGACATGCCATTGACCCGGATCTTGCGTTTGGCCTGCTCCATGGACAGGCAGCGGATGATGCCGAGCAGGGCTGACTTCATGGCCGAATATGGGCCTACTCCAGGCGTGCCGATATGGGCCGCAGTGGACAGCATGAAGACGATGGAACTTTGAGGCGCGAGAGCGTTGACCTGCAACAGCCGCTGGGTGAGCATGACAGGTGCCAGGAAATTGACCGCATAGACATCGGCCATGAGCTTCTCGGTCAATTGCCGGATGGGGCTCAAGCGCTGCCCGCCAGCGCAGTGCACCAAGCCATCTATGCTGGAAATACCCTGCACCAGTCGTTCACGGCCTTCTGCTTCGGTCAGGTCGGCCAGCACCTGGCGGTGACCTTGGCCTTCTAACAAATTGTAGGTTTCCTGAAGGCGGTGGGCGTCCCGCCCAGTGACGACCAGACACGCCCCGCGCCGCGCGCAGGAAACGGCGATTTGCCTGCCGATGCCTGACGAAGCACCTGTGACCAGGATGGTCTTGCCCGTCAGTGAAAAAGCGCGTTGCGCCGCGTTACTCATGCGTAGATGTCCATCGGTACAGAAAAACCACCATCAAGAATGAAGTGGTTGCGCGTGATCCAGCGGCTGGCATCGGAAAGGTAGAACACTGCTGCATAAGCCACGTCTTCTGGCTCGCCCATGCCGAGTGGCGTCAATTCAAACAGGCTGTCCATATTGCCGCCGCTTCCCTGCAGGCCATCCAGCAAGGGGGTGCGTACGTAACCCGGTGCGATGCAGTTGGCACGCACGCCTTGCTTGGCCACTTCCATACCCAGCGAGCGCATCATGCCAAGCAGGGCGCTTTTGCTGGCGGCGTAGGCGCCGCTAGCCAGCGGGCCGATATGCGAGGCAATCGAGGCAATGAATAGCAGGGAGCCACCCGGCGCGATCTGTTTTTTTGCCAGTAGGCCTCGAGTCAGCAGCATGGGCGCGTAGGTGTTGTTTGCAAATGTCTCGTCCAGATGCGCATGGCCAATCATGCGAAAGGGGGTCAGCTTGGACATACCGGCTGCGTGTGCCAAGCCGTCGATGACACCGCTTGCACCCACTACGCGGTCAATGCCTTCCTGTTCTGTCAGGTCCGCCAAGACTTGCGTGTGGCCTTGGCCTTCCAGTTGGTCGAATGTGGCTCGCAGCCGCTCAGCGTTGCGCCCGGTGATGACGACGCGCGCTCCCATTTGTGAGCAGGTGATGGCAATTTGTCGACCAATACCCGATGAAGCGCCAGTCACTAGGACACGCTTGCCTTCCAGGGAAAATGGATCGCGCGCGGCGTTCATGCTTCGATCAGCGCCGGAAAGGCCGCGTTCTCGACGTCCACGATGGCCGTGCCCCAGGACAGGCCAATGCCGAAACCGGCAAGCAACAGGCGGTGCTTGGCCTTGACTAACGTATCGCTCAGACGGACGGTCATGGTGACTGGCAGGGAAGCGCCACTGGTATTGCCAAGGTCTCGCAGAGTCGACGGCACTTTCTCTGTCGGCAGCGCCAACTTCTTGCGGATGGTTTCGTTGATCATTTTGTTGGCCTGATGGAAAACGAAGAAATCAACGCTGTCCTTAGAGACACAGGAATAGTCAAGCAACCTTTCCACCGCTGGCGGCACACGCTGGGTCGAGAAACTCAATACGGCCGGACCATCGAGAATCAGTTCACCTGGCCAGTGCAGCACACCATTCTCGTCACGTGTAGGAGAAATATGCTGGTGTCCGTAAGGCTCACGGTGTCCGCCCACGGGCAACATGATGGCCTGGTAGCCGCTGCCGTCGCTGTTCAAGTCGAAATGCATTGGGGGTGCATTTTTGTCGAATTCCAGCGCTGTGGCGGTGCCTGCATCGGAGAACAATGGATCCGTAAGCGTGGCGGAGCGGTCTCCGACCAGCAGAAGCGCTTTTTTGATGGTGCCCGCCGCAATCATGCTGCCCACCAGGTGCAGGCCAAACGGATAGCCCGAGCAGCCAAGATTGACATCAAAGGCGATAGCGGTCTGCGGCAATTGCAGCCGGTCCTGCATGATGATGGCCGTGGCCGGGATGGGATAGTCGGGTGATTGCGTCACGACAATCAACGCATCGATTTCTTTCTTGTCCCATTGCAGCTCTTCAAGCAGCTTTTCCGTGGCGATGAGCGCCAGGTCGGAAAACGTCTGCCAGCTCGGGCAAATGCGACGAAACTCGATGCCGATGTTGCGCACCAGACGCTCGCGTTCTGAGCGCATCTTCGGCGGGCAATCGGTCAAGTTGGAAATGATCCGCTTGGGCACGCAACTCGCCATGCCCGCAAAGCGGACATTGCTGAGAGTGGACAATCCCATGGCTTTACCCCAGCAGTTTGTAGAGATCGTTTAGTGTGACGCAGTTCTTGAGATCGTCGCCGGTAATGACCTTTCCGTATTCCACGTCGAACATGACGATTACCCCCAACGCTGAGAGCGAATCCCACTCAGGCAAGTCAGCCAGGACGGTGTCCATGGTGACCTCCACCGGATCCTGAAAGTCGGTAGCGGAGAGGAAGTCCTCAATGAATTTCTGTTGACTCATGTTGTTCCATTTCCAGGTTGTGAAGCGTGGGGAAATTGCATTGGAGCCTATCAGCAAGGATGTGCGATCAACTGCGCGATTGCCTCGATGTCGGCGGGCTCCAGACCAGGATAGATCGGCAGGCAGAGGACCTTCTGCGCGATGTCGCGCGCGACCGGTAGATTGTCCGGTGCCGCCGAGGGCAGGCTGCGATACATCGGCAGGTCGCTGATCAACGGGTAGAAGTAGCGGCGGACCAGCACATTCTGTTCCCGTAGACGCTGGTAGAGCGCGTCACGCGACAGCGGATAGTCCACATCCACCAGGATCGGGAAGTACGCATAGTTGGTTGTGGCCTTCTGGTCTTGGGGCAGGCAGCGGATGCCGTTGATAGCGGCTAGCAGCTGCCGATACTGCTGGTCGATCAGGCGCCGCTGTTCCAGCGCTGCGTCGATATGCTTGAGTTGCAGCAGTCCGAAGGCGGCGCTGACCTCATTCATCTTGCCATTGATCCCGGGGGCGACCACGGTGGTCTCATCGACGATGCCGAAATTCTTCAGGTAGCCGATGCGACGATAGGTGGTCTCGTCCGGGCAGACGATGGCGCCACCTTCGAAAGTATTGAACACCTTGGTCGCATGAAAGCTTAAAACGCTCAAATCGCCATGACGCAGGATTGAACCGCCCTGATCGCGAACCCCAAAGGCATGGGCTGCGTCATAGATCACGCGCAGGTTGTAGATATCGGCAATGCGTTGGATCGCCGCGGTGTCACAGGCGTTGCCATAGCAATGCACCGGCATGATCGCTGTGGTTTGGGGCGTAATGGCCGCTTCGATCTTGGCCGGATCCAGGCTCAGGGTCACCGGGTCGATATCGACAAAGACCGGGCGGATGCCGCTCCAATGCAAGGAATGGGTGGTGGCAACGAAGGAGTAGGGCGTGGTGATCACTTCGCCGGCGATACGAAGCGCTTGCAAGGCAGTGATTAGCGCCAGGGTCCCGTTGCTGAGCAAGGCGATGTGGTTGACGCCCAAGTAGTCACATAAGGCACGCTCCAGGGCCGCATGCATGTCGCCGCCATTGGTCAGGATGCGGCTGCTCCAGATCTTCTCCAGGTACGGCACGAACTCGTCCAGGGGAGGCAGCAGCGGACTGGTGACGGGAATGGGCATGGTGGCCTGCGTGGGTGCGTGTGGAGAATCCGCGGCGCGGATCGTGGCGACGGGGTTCCTGTTCTGAAAGCAAGCCACATGCCAACAGACGTGTCCATTGCTTCCGCGTTCGCCTACGGGAAGCACGCGACGATCCCCATCGTTCGCGACACAGCCGCATGCAGCCGGCCGGACGCGTGTCCGGAAAGCATGCGATGCGCAGAGGGGAGGGTACTTCAGTTTCGAACCGCGGTCGTTCCGTAGCGCAGCACGCGCGCGGCGACGCGGGTCGCGAACGCGCGCTCAGCCGGCCAGTTCGGTCTGGTCGCGGTCGATGCCGTACTTGCGCAGTTTCTCCACCAGCGTGGTGCGACGCAGGCCCAGCAGCTGGGCCGCATGCGCGACCACGCCCTGGGTGCGCTCCAGCGCCTCGTTGATCAACGCCAACTCGATGTTGGCCATGTGCCCGCGCAGGTCCAGGCCGCTCTCCGGCAGCGTCGCCGCGTTCTGCGCGGCCGCTTCGGACGGATCGGAGAACGCCTTGGGGCCGACGTGCAAGTCGACCACGTTGGGCACGCGGCGCGGATCCGATGCGGTGATCGGCGCCGGTGGCGCCGACACGTCGATCGAGGAGGCGAAGTCGCCGCGGTAGCGCGCCGGCAGGTCCTGCACCCGCACCAGGCCGCTGGGATGCAGTACCGCCAGGCGCTCGACCAGGTTGGTCAGCTCGCGCACGTTGCCCGGCCATTCGTAGCCGCGCAGGGCCTGCAGGGCTTCTTCGGAAAAGCGCACTTCGCCGCGCCCGGTACGCGCCAGCTGCGCGGCGATGGTGTTGACCAGGGCCGGCAGGTCGTCGCTGCGCTCGCGCAACGACGGCATCTCGATCGGGAACACATTGAGCCGGTAGAACAGGTCCTCGCGGAACTGGTTGCCGGCGATGCGCTCTTCCAGGTTGCGGTGGGTGGCGGCGATCACGCGCACGTTGCAGCGGATGGTGACGTTGCCGCCGACCCGCTCGAAGCTGCGTTCCTGCAGCACGCGCAGCAGCTTGACCTGCATCGGCAGGCTCATGTCGCCGATCTCGTCCAGCAGCAGGGTGCCGCCCTCGGCCATCTCGAAACGGCCCTTGCGCGCGGTCAGCGCGCCGGTGAAGGAGCCTTTCTCATGGCCGAACAGCTCGCTTTCCAGCAGATCCGGCGGAATCGCGCCGCAGTTGATCGCCACGAACGGACCGTCGCGGCGGGGCGACTGCTGGTGGATCGCGCGTGCGACCACTTCCTTGCCGGTCCCGGACTCGCCCAGGACCAGCACGGTGGTATCGAACGCGGCGACCTGGTCGATCAGCCGTCGCAGCCGCACCACGGCAGCGCTGTTGCCGGTCGGGCCGCTGTCCTGCACCGCGCCGGCCTGGTGCTCGGCGTCCAGGCGCTTGAGGCTGGCGCGGCGCAGCAGCGTCTCCAGCTGCGCGTGACGCAGCGGCGCTTCCAGCTGCCACACATTGGCCTCGTGCAGGCCGTGGCGCTGCGCGAACGCCTGCGCCTCGCCGTTGAGCAGCAGCACCGGCGGCGGCAGCGGACTGCGCGCGACCCAGCCGAAGAACGCATCGGCCTGGGCCTGGTCGTCGAGTCCGCCGACCAGGATCGCCATCCACTCGCTCTGCCGGTGGCGGCCGGGATTGACGTCGGCCACGTCGGTCACCCAACGCGGGTTGAGGTCCATGAATTCGAGCAGGCTCACCGTGCGTTCGGCGCGGACCGCGTCGTCATCGATCACCAGGATGCGCGACTCGCTCATGCCGGTACTCCCTCTGTGCGTAAGCCCTCCAGGATCGGCATCACTTCCTGGATGTAGGACAGCTTGCTGACGAAGTTGTCGGCACCGGCGCGCATGGCGTGCTCGCGGTGCTCGGCATCGTCGAAATGGCTGGCGATCACGATGTACGGGGCCTGGTCCTGGGTCTTGATCAGGCGCGTGGCCTGCAGGCCGCCCATCTCGGGCATGGCCAGATCCATCAGTACCACCTGCGGGCGCAGCGACTCGGAGCGTTCGATCGCCTCCAGGCCATTGGCGGCGCTGCCGATCACTTCCATCCAGTCGAGCTTGCGGAAGTGGCGCATCGCGGCGTTGATGAAACCTTCGTGGTCGTCGACCAGAAGCACGGACAATTTGTTCATGTGCATTGTTTCCTTAGCCCGCGCGGGCCAGCAGCGGTTTGGCGCGACGGCGTTCGCGGGCGGGGGCGATATCCAGTTGTTCGCGGTACTTGGCCACCGTGCGCCTGGCCACGTTCACGCCCTGGCGCGACAACAGGCCGGCGATCGCCTCGTCGGCCAGCGGCCGCCCCGAGGGCTCGGATTCGATCAGGCGCCGCACCATGGCGCGCACCGCCTGTCCCGAAACCGCGGCGCCTTCCAGGCGTACGGCGAAGAAATGCTTCAGCTCGAAGGTACCACGCGGCGTTTGCAGATACTTGCCGGTGGTGATGCGCGACACGGTGGACTCGTGCATGCCGATCGCGTCGGCCACTTCCTTCAGGGTCAGCGGCGCCATCGCTTCCTCGCCCTTGACCAGGAAGGCGGCCTGGCGCTCGATGATGGCGCGGGTGGTGCGCAGCAGCGTCTCGTAGCGCATCGACAGGCCACGGGTCAGCCAGCGCGCTTCCTGCAGCATTTCGCGCAACGGCGCCGCCGCCTCGCCGGCCTCGGCCAGGGCGCGTTCGTGCATCGGATTGACGGTGACGCGGTGGGTCGTGGCCGGATTCAACGCCACCCGCCAGGTGCCATCGCTGTGCCAGGCCACCACGTCCGGAATCACATGGCCCAGATTCTCCGGCAGCAGGCTGTCGCCGGGGCGCGGCTGCAGCGACAGGATCAGCCGCACCGCTTCGCGCACGTCGTCGGCTTCGGCGTCGAGCTGGCGCGCCAGCAGCGGGTAATCGTGGCTGGCGAGCAGGTTCAGATCGCCGGCAAGGATGCGCGCGGCCAGGTGGCGGCCGGCGACGCGGCCGGGCAGGGCGGCCAGCTGCACGCTCAGGCATTCGCGCAGATCGCAGGCGGCCAGGCCGGCGGGATCGCCGTGCAGCAGCCGCTGGCGGATCGCTTCCACCTGCGCGGCGGAGCGGTCGAAACGGGCGCAGGCGAGCTGGGTCAGCGTGTCCAGCGCGCCGTCGAGATAGCCGGCATCGTCGCTGTGCTCCAGCCAGAACGCGGCCACTTCCAGGTCGCGCTCGTCCAGTTCCATCGCCAGGCGCTGCAGCACGCGCAGCTGCGGATCGGTGGACTCGCCGGCGGCGATGCGCTGCATGCGGTCGTCTTCGCCCTCGCTCCAGCCGGCGGCGGGGATGTCCCACATCGAGGATTCTGGCAGTTCGTCGAACGCGGCGGTTTCCAGCGTGGTGTCGTGATCGACCACAGGCTCGAGCACGCCTTCCGGCTCTTCCAGTTCCAGCAAGGGATTGGTTTCCAGCGCGCGCCGGATTTCCATTTCCAATTGCATCCCGTCCAGTTGCAGCAGCCGGATCGACTGCAGCAATTGCGGGGTCAGGTGGAGTTGCTGGCCTAGCTGGGCGGAGACGGTCGGCTTCATGCGAACTTCCTCGGTTTGGCGCCAACCCTCTGGCGCCCGTGGAATGCATAGTGCTTGCCACCTGACGGTAACAGAATCGGGGCGTTCCTGAGTGAGGTAGTCAAATTCCCGACGGCATGTAAGGAAAATCCTTACATGACTGTAAGGGGCGCCGGTCGTTCGGCGCGGCAGAGGCAACGCTGGCGGGCCTCGACGGTTTCACGTCGGCAGCTGAGCGGTTAAGGCAAGCCGCATGCCAGCACGGCGCGCCGGGAACCCGTTTCCGGCTGGACTCAGGTCAGCTCGTTCTGATGGCGTGCGGCCAGCAATACGAGATCGTTGGCGCGCCGGCAACCCAGCGATTCCATCATACGCGCGCGGTGGGTCTCCACGGTCTTGACGCTGATCCCCAGGTCCGAGGCGATTTCCTTGTTGCTCTGGCCACGGCCGATCTGGCGCAGGATCTCGCGCTGCCGCGGCGACAGCGCGGCGACGCCGACCGGGCGTTCGCGGCCGAGCATCGGCGCGATCATCTTGGAAGAGATCTGCGGACTCAGGAACACCTGGTTGAGGCTGGCCGCGCGCAACGCCAGTTCCAGTTCCAACGGCGCCGCATCCTTGACCACGAAGCCGGTGGCGCCGCGGTCCAGCGCATCGCGCACGTGCACCGGATCGTCGTGCATCGACATCATCACCACGCGAGTCTTGGGCGAGGTCTGCAGCACGTCGGTCAGCGCGTCCAGGCCGCTGCGCCCGGGCAGCGACAGGTCCATCAGCACCAGATCGGGGCGGTGCAGGCTGGCCAGGTCCACCGCTTCCTGCGCGTTGCTGGCCTCGGCGATCACGTCGATGTCCGCAAACGTCTGCAATAACCGGCTCAGGCCGGCGCGAACCAGGGTGTGATCGTCGACGATGATGACTCGCACGGTGGGGAGATCTCTCTACTCTAGTACCGCACCTTAGCCGAGCGCGCCGCCGCCGCCAACCTCGTCGCGGCGCGGCGGGAACGTGGTGGGCGGCTCAGCGTGCGCGCCGGCTGTCGGCGATCTGCCGCCGGTGCAGGCGGAACAGGTGCCGTTCCAGGGCCTCTTCCAGGCCAGGCGGCTGTGTCTCGAATCGTAGCCAGAGATAGAAACCGCCGCCAGCGGCGGCTTCGGCCAGGACCTGGACCGGCAGTTCGAGGTGGTCGGGCAGCCAGTCCGACGGCTGCAGGCGCAACAGGCCGGCCGCGCCCGGCAGCGCGCCCGAGCGCGATCCCAATTCCAGTCTCAGGCCTCGGCGCGACCAACGCACGGGTCGCAGCGGCAGACCTTCCTCGTGCTGCCGGGCCAGGCGGCCGAGCAGCACCAGCATCAGGTCGAGCTTGGCGTCCATGCGCTGCAGCTGCAGGGGCTGGTCGCTGCGCTCTTCGCTGCCGTCTTCGCTGCGCAGGTCTTCGACCTGGGCCAGGCCGCGCAGCAGGGCTTCGGCGGCGCCGAAGCGGCCGATACCGTTGCCGAGCTTGAAGTCTGCCGGCAATGCCAGTTCGCAGCTCAGGGTGTCGTGGAACAGCTCGGCTTCGGCAGGGTGGTGTACGCCGCCGTCGGACGCGCTGTTCATCTCAGCGATCCGGCCTGGGAATAGGCGCGCGCGGCATTGTTGGAGAGGCGATTGGCACGCAGCCAGTCGCCGGCTTCGTCGCGCGCCTGCAGCATCTGCGCGATCACCGCCTGCTGCAGTTGCAGCAGCGAGCCGATGCCCTCGCGCGAGACGTCGTTGCCGGCCTGCTGCAGGTATTCGCGCAGGTGCTGGTCGTGCTCGGCGACCATGCGCCCGGCCAGCGCGTGGTCGTCGCCTTGCAGCACCTGTTGCAGCTGGTGCAGTTCGGCATGCAGTGCTTCGATGCTGATGGCGATCATACGGCGGCGACCGCGGCGAGTTCGCGCTGCTGCACGGGGATGGCGTTCCACGCCGCATCGATCTCGCTGAGCAGTTCCAGCGATTCGACCAGCGCGCTCTCGTCGTTGTGCAGGTTGGCCTCGGTGAGCCGATGCATCACGTAGTCGTACAGCGCCGAGAGGTTGTTGGCGATTTCGCCGCCAGCCTCGTGGTCCAGCGAGCCGTTGAGGTGGCCGACGATGGCGCAGGCCTCGCCGATCGCCTTGCCCTTGCGCGCCTGGTCGCCCTGCGCCAGGCAGGCCTGGGCCTGGCGGATGCGCTGGCACGCGCCGGCGAACAGCAGCGCCACCAGCTTGTGCGGGTCGGCATCGGTGATGCTGGTGGACACGCTCATCTTGCGGTATTGCTCGGCGTACTGGCGGCTGGAACCGTACATGGAAAAAACTCCCTCGGGTGGCCTGGTGCGGCGTTGCCTTGCCTGACGGCGAAGGCGCCGCGGCGACGGTACGTGCTGCCAGTCCGGATGACTGTCGATGCTAAAGATATCGGCCGCTGCCCGCTCGGACTTGAGCACCGAGAACCTTTTTCATTCCGGTGCCATCGTTACGACGAGAACTGCTTGGTGAGGCTGTCGCTGATCGTCTGCATCTGCGCGACGATGGTGTCCATCGCGGTGAACCTGGCGGTGTACTGGGTGGTCAGCGTCTCCATCCGCTTGTCCAGGTCGCTGAGCTGGTCGGTCAGGTCGCTGATGTGCTTGTTGAGCGAGGCCGTGCGCTGGGTGAGGGTGCCGCTGGTGGTGTCCAGGTTGCTGGACAGCAACGTGCTCATGCCCGAGGTGAAGGCGCCGTCGGTGCCGAACATCGCGGTGGCCGAGGCCGGGTCGCTGGCGATGGCGCTGTCGAACTTGGCGCTGTCGAAGCTCATCACGCCGTCCTTGTCGATGGTCACGCCCATCGCCTTGAGGTCGACGACGTTGTCGCTGACCTGCTTGCGCAGCGATTGCTGCAGCCCGCGCACCATCGAATCGCCGGTCAACGCCGACGCCTTCTTGTTGGTGGCGTCGTAGGCGCTGGAGGACTTCAGCAAGGTGTTGGCGGTGTTGTAGGCGGTCACGAACGCGGTGAGGTTCGCCTTCAGGCTGGTGCTGTCGTTGGCGATGCTCAGGCTGTACTTGGTGCCTTCCGCGGCTTTGGTCAGGTTCAAGGTGACGCCGGGCACGAGGTCGGCGATCGCATTGCTGCTGGAGGTGCGTTCGAAGCCGTCCACGCGCACCACCGCATCGGCCGCGGCCACGGTCTGGGTCAGGCCGCCGCTGCTGCCGCTGCTGTAGGTCAGCGCGCTGAGCCCGCCGTTGCCGCCGGAACTGGTGATGGTCAATGCGCCCTTGGTGCCGGAATCGACCGCGTTGAGCACCAGGTGGTCGCCGTCGTCGGCGCTGACCACGCTGGCGGTCACGCCGCTGCCGCCGGCAGCCTTGTTGATCGCCGCGGCGACGTCGCTGAGCTTGCTGTTTTCGGCAATGGTGACGTTCAGCGTCTTGTCGCCATAGGCGACGGTCAAGGTGCCGTCGCCGACCACCGCATCGTCGGCATAGGCGGCCGAGGTCAGCTTCTGCCGTTCGGCCAGCTTCACCACTTCCACGCTGTAGTTGCCGGCAGTCGCGCTCTCGGTGACGCTGGCGGTATAGCCCGCGCCGTCGGCGACGGTGGCCTTGACCGCGCTCTTGTCGGCGCTCTTGGCGATGGCGTTCATCGCCGTCTGCAGGTTGGACAGCGCGCCCTTGATCGTGCTCAACGCCGAAAGTTGCGCGCTGGACGCGGTGCCGTCGGCGTTGATCCGGTTTTCCTGCGGTGCGCGCTGGGCGGCGACCAAGGATTTGACGACGGCGGTGACGTCCATGCCGGAGCCGACGGCAGACAACGATGAAGTAGCCATGGGTGGGCTTCCTTACGGTGGCGGGCACGAAGGCCAGCGGTAGATAGGGGTATCGGCGGCGCGGGGCGGTTCTTGAGGCCGCCAGCGCGTGTCGGGATTGCCCCCACCAGGATGCAAGTCCTGTGCCGGCGGGCGGCCGGGCAGAAAAAAAAGCCCCTCCTCGCGGAGGGGCTTTCGGGTCGTGCCGGTGTCGAGCGGGCTGTTACTGCAGCAGGCTCAGCACGTTCTGCGGGACCGACTTGGCCTGCGCCAGCATCGCGGTACCGGCCTGCTGCAGGATCTGCGTGCGGGTCAGTTCGGCGGTTTCCTTGGCGTAGTCGGTATCGCGGATGCGGCTACGCGAGGCCGACAGGTTCTCCGAGGTGGAGCTCAGGTTGGCGATGGTGGAGGTGAAGCGGTTCTGCACCGCACCCATGTCGGCGCGCGAGGAGTTGACCGAGGTCAGCGCCTTGTCGACGATTTCCAGGGCCTTCTGCGCACCGGAGAAGGTGGAGATGTCCAGGTCGCTCAGGGTGTTGGTCGTGCCGGCGGTGACTGCGGCCGAGGTGGCGATGCCGGCGTTGCTGAAGGTGATGCCGGTGGCGCCGCTGCCCGAGCCCGCGGTGAACGAGAAGTCCTTGCCGGCCTTCAGCGATTCCAGCTTCAGCGCGCCGGTGGTGCTGTCGACCGAGGCGTAGACGCCGGTCTGGTCCAGCTTGTCGTTGATCGCGGCGGCGATCTTCTTGGACACGTCGGCACCGGCGTCGCCGACAGCGACGGCGACCGACGAGATGCTGACGCCATTGACCGACATGCCGGAGAAGCTGCCGCTGGCGGTCGCGGTGCCGGAGGCCAGGGCGGCCGAACCGGTCTGGGTGGCGGCGAAGCCGGCCTTGCCCAGCGAGTTGACGTTGGCGTCGACGATGCTGTTGATGCCGATGGTCTGGCCGGCGTCGGCGCCGACCTGGAACAGCGCGCCGGAGAACGAGCCGTCCAGCAGCTTGGTGCCGTTGAAGCTGGTCTGGTTGGCGACGCGGTCGATTTCCGAGGTCAGCTGCTTGACTTCCGAGTTCAGCGCTTCGCGGTCGGTGGTGGAGTTGGTGGCGTTGGCCGACTGCACCGACAGCTCGCGGATACGCTGCAGGTTGTTGCCGATTTCGACCATCGCGCCTTCGGCGGTCTGCGCCAGCGAGATGCCGTCGTTGGCGTTGCGCGAAGCGACGTCCAGGCCGCGGATCTGGGTGGTGAAGCGCTCGGAGATCGCCAGACCGGCGGCGTCGTCCTTCGCGCTGTTGATGCGCAGGCCCGAGGACAGACGCTGAATCGTCGTGGCCATGCTCGAGCTGGTGCTGTTGAGGTTACGCTGAGCGTTCAGCGACATTACGTTGGTGTTGATTACCTGTGCCATTTTGATATCTCCTCTAAGCGATTTATCCGGCAACCCATCGGTGCCTGGAGCCTCCGCAGGGGGGCCATCAATTGGCCGTTGCCGCTGCTGAGATAAATAACGGCGAGATGTCAACAACCTTTAGCGATTCGCTGCGGAAATTATCGCGATGCGGCGAACCGGGAGCCTGTGGCACTCGCGGCGAAGAGCTAGTTTCGGCCGCCTTTTGCCAAACTTTAGCGGTCCCGGGATGACACTTCCAAGACCAGGCGGCGATGACGAACTCTGTATAACGCGAAAGGCCGGCGAGCGCCGCCGCGCTCCGCGCCTTTCCTTATAGAGCGGAATCGGGATTCAGCGGATCATGTTGAACAGCGACATCGACTGCATCTGGGTGAAGATGGTCTGCGCCGATTTCAGCGCGGCCTGTTCGAGCTGGTACTGGCCGATCGCGTCGGCGTAGTCCAGGTCGCGCAGCGAGGACAGGGTGGTCTTCAGCGTCACTTCGTTGGATTCGCGCAGCTCGGCGGCGTTGTCCAGCGCGGCCAGCTGCGCGCCGCCGGCCGCACGCGCGTCGATCATCTTCGCCGAGGCCTGGCTGATGTCGCGCATCGACGACTGCAGGGTGTTCTGCAGCGCGGCCTTGTCGCTCGGGGTGACCGGGTCGGTGTTCAGCGCGTTGACCAGGTTGGTGATGGTGGAGAACACGTCCTTGTTGGTGGAGGCGCCGATCTGGAAGCTGTCGCCCACCGCCGGCGCGCCGTCCAGGCGCATCTTCAGGCCGCCGAAGCTGATCGTCTCGCCGGCGGCGTAGGTGCCGGTGGTGACCACGGTGCCGCCGCTGTCGCGGACTTCATAGGTGTCGGCGGCGGTGAAGGCGACGTTGTAGCTGCCGCCGTTCCAGCCGCTCGCGCCGGCGTCGCGGCTGTAGTCCAGCAGCAGGCCGGTGCCGGTATTGGTGCTGGCCGCGTGCGCATCGACGGTGCCGTCGCCGGTACGGATGCGCATGAAGATCTCGCTGCCGGGCAGGGCGTCGGCGACCTGGGTGTCGGCCGCCACCTCCACGCTGCGCTGGGTCTGGTCGCCGCTGTAGACCACGCTGCCGTTGACCACCGCGAACGGCGCCTTGTCGTCGGCGGCGCCGGCGAACAGATAGCGGCCGCTGCCGTCGGTGCTGTTGGACAGGCTCAGCAGGCTGTCGTGCAGCGACTTGAGTTCGGAGGCGATTGCCTTGCGGTCGTCGGTGGTCAGCGCCGAGCTGTTCGCCTCCACCGTCAGTTCGCTGACCCGCGCCATCAGGTCGCCGGCCTGGGACAGCGCGTTCTCCTGCAGGCCGAGGCGGTTCTGCACGTTGTTGGCGTTCTGGCCGAAACGCTCCAGTTCGGCGACCGCGCGGTCCAGGTTGACCGCGGTGCCGGAGGCGACCGGATCGTCGGCGGCGGTGACCAGACGCTTGCCGGTCGCCAGCTGCTGTTCCAGATGCGAGATCTTGGCCTGCTTGCCCAGCATGTTGTTGACCGACTGGCTGAACATCATGCCGGTGGAGATACGGTTGCTCATCGGATCGCACCCAGAATGGACTGGAACATGGTGTCGGCGGTGGAGATCAGCTGCGAGGCGGCCTGGTAGGCCTGCTGCAGGCGCAACATGTCCGAGGCTTCCTCGTCCAGGTTGACGCCGGACACCGAGTCGCGCGCGTCCTGTGCGCTGGTGTGGATCACGTCCTGCGCGTCGGCCGCGTAGCTCGCCTGCCGCGCCGCCGAGCCGATCGTGGTGGTGAGCCCGGACACCGCGCCGTTGAGGGTGATGGTGCCGCCGTTGAACGCCTTGCTGTCGTCCAGGTTGGACAGGGTCAGGGCGTTGCCGTTGTTGCTGGAGCCGGCGCCGGTGGGCGTGACCGCGAAGGTGTCGCCGGCGACCGGCGCGCCGTCCAGGGTCATGCTCCAGCCGTTGGCGCTGATGGTCTGCCCGGCGGTATAGGTGTAAGGGCCGGCGCCGTCGATGGTGTACTGGTTGGCGTCGATGAAGGCGATGCTGGAAGGCGTCAGCAGATTGGCGTTGCTGGCGTCGGTGGCGCGCACGTTGCTGACCTTGCCGGTGCCCAGGTTGTCCAGGTCGGCGCTGCCGGTGACCGGCGTGGCCGCGGCGATGCGCGACGGGTCGGTGATCGCCACCCCCAGGCCGGTGACCGCGTTGGCGGTGGGCTGCAGCAGGAACTTGTCGCCGGCGGCGGCGCTGCCGGACACCTGCAGGGTCACCCCGTTGACCACGAACGGATCGGTGCTGCTGCCGGTACCGGTCATCGCCACGCTGGCGCCGGTGTCGGCGCGGCTGGCGGTCCAGGTGCTGCCGTCGAACTTCAGCAGCAGGTTCTGCCCGTCGAGCTTGCTCAGGTCGCTGACGCTGGCGCTGAAACTGGCACTGCCGGTGTTGGCGGCATTGGCGTTGACGTTGGGCGCGGACAGCGAGAAGAAATCGCCGCCCAGGTTGCCGTACAGGTCCACGCCTGCCTTGTGTTGCTGGTTGTAGCTGACCGCCAGACCGGTGGCGATGCGCCCAAGTTCGGCCTTGGTCGGGTCCAGCACGCTGCTGCGGAACTCGAGCAGGCCGCCGATCTGCCCGCCCAGCGCGCTGTCGCTCAGGGTGATGGTGGTGTTCTGCGCCTTCAGCGCCACCTGCAGGCGTCCGGGCTGGTAGGGATCGGTGACCGTGGTCAGGGTGGACGCGGTGGTGCCGACCACCAGCGCCTGGCCGCCGGAGGTATAGACGTTGATCGCGCCGCCGTCCTGCTGGATCGCGCTGCCGCCGGTGTAGCCCACCAGCTGGGTGATCAGCGCATCGCGCCGGTCGAGCAGGTCCGGCGCGGCCGCGCTGGCGTTGCCGCCGATCTGGCCGTTGATCTTGGCGATCTCGCCGGCCAGGCGGTTGGCTTCCGTGGTGGCGGACAGCAGGCCGTTGTTGACCTCGTTGCCGAGCGCGTCCATCTGCCCATTGAGCTGCTTGAAGCGGGTCACCAGCGAGGTGGCGTTGTCCAGCAGGTTCTGCCGGCTGGCGGTGGCCGAGGCATTGGATGACAGCCCGGTGGTGGCATCGAAGAAGTTCGACCACTGCCCGGAGATGTTGGTGGCGGTATCGGAGAACAGCCCGTCGACGCGGTCGGACAGGCTCGACAGCTGCTTCAGCCGCGCCAGCTCGCCGCTGCTGTCCAGCAGCCGCGAGGTCGCCAGCTGGTCGGCGACGCGGGAGATGTCGGTGATCTTGGTGCCGTTGCCGATGTAGTCGGAGCCGTACTGGGTCGGCGTGGTGGTCGCGAACGACACGCGCTGCCGGCTGTAGCCGTCGGTGTTGATGTTGGCGACGTTGTGGCTCACGGTCGCCAGGGCGCGCTGGAAGGCGATGAGGGCGCTGGTGCCGGTGGACAGGACGGACATGGGCGGCTACCTCAGCGCAGGACGCTGTTGGACGAATCGGAGGTGCTGGCGAACGCGCGTCCGATGCCGCTGGCGGCGGCATTGCCGATCGCGGCCACGGCGCGGCCGATGGTCGGGCCGCCGGCGATCGCGGCGATCTTGGCCGCGTAGGACGGATCGGTGGCATAGCCGGCGCGCTGCAGGCCCTGGGCGAAGCCGCGGATGTCGGTGCCGGCGTTCAACGCCTGCTGGTAACGCGGGTTGGTCTTCAACAGGCGCACGTAGTCGGCGAAGCTCTCGGCCGGCGAGGCGTAGGCGCGGAAATCGGCGGTCTGC
The DNA here is from genome assembly GCF_041245805.1 of Xanthomonas sp. DAR 34887. Lineage (NCBI taxonomy): Bacteria > Pseudomonadati > Pseudomonadota > Gammaproteobacteria > Lysobacterales > Lysobacteraceae > Xanthomonas > Xanthomonas tesorieronis. The sequence continues at coordinate 2,673,691 of NZ_CP162490.1, read as the reverse complement.
GATTGCTTGACCCCGGCCACGTATTCGTGGGTGCCGGTGGTGACGCGCTCGCCGCTCCAGCCGGTGGCCTTGATCCCGAACAGGTTGTTGGAACTGGCGCCGTCGCCGCGGGAAATGCCGCGGCGTCCCCAGCCGGTCTCCAGCGCGGCCTGCGCGACCAGCGCCCGCGCGTCCACGCCCAGCTCCTTGGCGGCCTTCTGCGCGTGGGTCCAGATCTGCGCGACGAAGCCTTCCGGAGTGCGCTCGCCGAGGCTGGCCGCGGCCGCCTTGGCGGCGGCGGTGGCGCTGGCATCGATGCCGATGGTGTCGTCGGCCGCCGTCGTCGCCAGATCCGACCAGCGGTCGTCCGCGCCGGTCCAGGCCAGGCTGGCGCTGCCGTCGGCGGGATTGCTGCCGATCGCTTCGTGCATGGCGCTGGTCTCGCGGCCGGCGATCAGATCGAGCACGCGCGCGACCTGCTGCTGCGGCGCGTCGGCGGCGTCCAGGCCGCCCCAGGCAGCGGCACCCACGCCGCTCGCCGCGCCGCTGTCGGCCAGGGCGGAGGCGCTGCTGCTGCCGCCGCCCTGGCCGGACACCAGCGAATACGCCTTGGCCGCCTGCGCGGCACCGATCGAAGTGTTGGTGGCTGGCGCGTCGGCGCTTTTGCCGCCGCCCAGTTGCTTGGCGATCATCGCCGCCAGGCCCAGCCCCTTGCCCTCGGTCAGCGCCTTGGCCATCTGCTGGTCGTACATGTCGCGGAAGGTCTGGTTCTCGCCCGGGAACAGGGAATCGCCGAAGCTGGCGTCGCGCATGCTCTTGACGAGCAGGTTCGCGAACTGTCCTTCCAACTGGCGCGACACCTTGTCGATCCGCGCAGGATCGTTCTGGGTGGTCGCGTTCAGCTCGATGGGAGAGGCCGAGATACGCATGTCAGATCACCTCCAGCTCCGCGCTCAGCGCGCCGGCCTGCTTCAGTGCTTCCAGGATCGCGATCAGGTCGCCCGGCGCGGCGCCGACTTCGTTGACCGCGCGCACGATCTGGTCCAGCGAGGTGCCGCCCTCGAACTTGAACATGCGGCTGCCTTCGTTGGTGGCGGTGATGGTCGATTTCGGCGCGGCCACGGTCTGGCCGTTGCTCAGTGCGTTGGGCTGGCTGACCTGGGTGCCTTCGCTGATGGTGACGGTCAGCGAGCCGTGCGAGATCGCCGCCGGGCTGACCCGCACCTGCGAGCCGATCACCACGGTGCCGGTACGGGCATTGACCACCACCTTGGCCGGCGCCGCGCCCGGCGACAGTTCCACGTTCTCGATCCGCGCCAGCAGGCCGATACGCGCGCTCGGGTCGGTGGGCGAACGCACCGCCACGGTGCCGCCGTCGATGGCGTGCGCACTGCCGGGGCCGAAGGTGCTCTCCAGCGCTGCGACCATCCGCGATACCGTGGTGAAATCGTTCTGGTGCAGGTTCAGGGTGATCTCGCCGCTGCTGCCGAACACGTCCGGCAGCGCACGCTCCACCGTCGCGCCGTTGGGGATGCGGCCGACGCTGGGCACGTTCACCGAGATCCGCGAGCCGTCCTTGCCCTGCGCGCCGAAGCCGCCGACGATCAGGCTGCCCTGGGCGATCGCGTAGACCTGGCCGTCGGCGCCCTTCAGCGGCGCCATCAGCAGCGAGCCGCCGCGCAGCGACACCGCGTTGCCGATCGAGGAGACGGTGATGTCGATCGGCTGGCCCGGCTTGGCGAACGGCGGCAGTTCGGCGTGGATCGCCACCGCGGCCACGTTCTTCAGCTGCGGATTGACGTTCGACGGAACATTGACGCCCAACTCGCCGAGCATGTTCTTCAGGCTCTGCACGGTGAAGGGCGCTTGGCTGGTGCGGTCGCCGCTGCCGTCCAGGCCGACCACCAGGCCGTAGCCGACCAGCGCGTTGCCGCGCACGCCGCCGACCTGGGCCAGGTCCTTGATGCGTTCGGCGGCGGCCGGGGCAGCCAGGCCGGCGCACAGCGCGAACGCGGCGAGCAGGCGGCAGGACAGGGTCAGAAGGTTCATGGCAGGCCTCAGTACGGCGAGATGCGCGAGTTGAAGAAGCGGCTCAGCCAGCCCATCGCGTTGGATTGGGCGACGGCGCCGCGGCCGCCGTAGGCGATGCGCGCGTCGGCGACCTTGCTGGAAGGAACGGTGTTGTCCGAACCGATGTCGGCGGCGCGCACGATGCCTTGCACCTGCACCAGTTCGTCGCCCTGGTTCAGGCGCAGATTCTTCTGCCCCTGGATCACCAGGTTGCCGTTGGGCAGGCGCTGCATCACGGTCACGGTGATGCTGCCCTGCATGGTGTTGCTCTGTGCGGTGTTGCCCTTGCCGGCGAAGCTGCGGTCGCCGCTGGTGGAATTGTTCAGCACGTTGACGCCGTTGACCGTCAACGGTGCGCCGAGCAGGGTCGGCGTGGCCATGGTCACCGCGTCCTTCTTGGTGATGCTGGTATTGGCGGTGGAGCTGGCGTTGGTGCTTTCGACCAGGGTGATGGTCAGCAGGTCGCCGACGTCGCGCGCGCGCCGGTCCGAATACAGCGACAGGCTCGGGCCGGCGGCATAGATCGCGCCGGCGCTGGGCTGCGCGGGCTGTGCCACCACCGGCACGATCGGCGCCATCGGCGCATACGGGCGCACGTCGCCGGCGGCGATGCCCAGCCCGGCGCAGCCACTGAGCAGCGCGGGCAGGACCAGCGCAGCGATGAGGGAAAGAGAGGAGGAGCGCGACATGGCGGTTTCCAGAAAAAGTGTCGGGATCAGACGTTGTTGTTCAGATAGCCGAGCATCGAATCGGTGGTGGAGATCGCCTTGGCGTTCATTTCGTAGGCGCGCTGGGTCTCGATCATGCTGACCAGCTCCTCGACCACATTGACGTTGCTGCCTTCCAGCGAGGCCTGCACGGTGGTGCCGAGGCCATTGAGGCCGGGCGTGCCGTTCTGCGCCGGGCCGGAGGCGGCGGTTTCCGCGTACAGGTTGCCGCCCTTGGCCTGCAGGCCGGAGGGGTTGATGAAGTCGGTCAGCGTCAACGAACCGATCTCCAGCGCCGCGGCGGTGCCGGCGACCTGCACGCTGACCGTGCCGTCGGTGCCGATGGTCAGCGACTGCGCGCCTTCCGGAACCTGGATGCCGGGCTGCACCGGATAGCCGCTATTGGTGACCAGTTCGCCCTGCGAGTTGATCTGGAAGCTGCCGTCGCGGGTATAGGCCGAGGTGCCGTCGGGCATCTGCACTTCGAAGAAGCCGCGGCCATTGACCATCACGTCCAGCGCGCGACCGGTCTGCTGCGGATTGCCCTGCTCGAAATCCTTCGAGGTGGACACCACGCGCACGCCGGTGCCCAGCTGCAGGCCCGAAGGCAGCTGCGTCTGCGCCGAGGTCGCGCCACCAGGCTGACGCACCTGTTGGTACAGCAGGTCCTCGAAGCTGGCGCGATCGCGCTTGAAGCCGGTGGTGTTGGTGTTGGCCAGGTTGTTGGACACGACCGACATGCGCGTCTGCTGCGCATCCAGTCCGGTCTTGGCGACCCACAAAGCCTGATTCATGACCCGATTCCTCTGATGGTGGCCCCCGAGATCCGCGAGGGGCAGGGGGACTGATGCATGTGCCGTGCCACAAATGCGCCGGCTTTTCGTCGGCAGCGGCGCGGCGCCCGTGGCGGGCTTAGCCGTTCAGGCGCAGCATGGTGTTGGCCGACTGCGCGTTCTCGTCGCCGTGCTTGATCACCTTCACCTGCATTTCGAACTGGCGCTGCAGCTGGATCATCTGCACCAGCGCGCCGGCCGCATCGACGTTGCTGCCTTCCAGCGCGCCGGTGTGGACCGCGGTGCCGGTGGCCAGGGCGAAGGCCTGGGTCGGATCGTCGCTGATGTTGCGCATCAGCCCGTCGGGGCGGCGTTCCAGGCGTTCGGCCGGGGCCTGCACCACCTTCATCTTGCCGACCACGGTCATCGCCTGCGGGCCTTCGCCCAGCGGCACGATCGACACCGAGCCGTCCTCGCCGATCTCCAGCGACTGGTGCGGCGGGATCGCCATCGGATTGCCCTGGTCGTCGAGCACCGCACGGCCGCTGGAGGTGACCAGCTGGCCGTTCGGGGTCAACGCCAGTTCGCCGCCGCGCGTGTACGCCTCCTTGCCGTCGCTGGCCTGCACCGCCAGCCAGTTGTCGGCGCTGAGCGAGATGTCCAGCGCGTTGCCGGTCACCTGCTGCGCGCCGACATCGCGATTGAAACCCTGGTCGATGTGCAGCGCATCGATCCGCGACGGATAGCCGGCGCCCTTGATGCGGAACGCCTCGGTATTGGCCAGCGCCGCCTTGAAGCCGGCGGTATCGACGTTGGCCAGATTGTGCGACACCGTGCCCTGCGCCTGCAGCGAAGCGCGGGCGCCGGTCATGGCGACGTAGAGTGCTTTGTCCATGGATGTGAGCCGTGATTCGGGATGAGGGGATTCGGGATTCGAACAAGCGGGAGTGCCGCAAACGATCAGGGGTGGCGTGCAAGGCTGGCTTCCGATCGACGGAATGCCAGCCGTGACGAATCACCAATCCCGAATCACCAATCCCGGCCTTAACGGATATTGATGATGGTCTGCGTGACCTGATCCTGGGTCGAGATCATCTGCGAGTTGGCCTGGAAGTTGCGCTGCGCGACGATCATGTTGACCAGCTGTTCGGTGAGGTCCACGGTCGAGGCCTCGAGCGCGCCGGACTGGACGCTGCCGAAATCCGAGGTTCCCGGCGCACCGGTGCGCGCATTGCCCGAGGCCGAGCTTTCCGCCCACACGTTGTCGCCGAGCGAACTCAGCCCCTGCGGATTGACGAAGTTGGTCATCGCCACCTGGCCCAGCGCCTTGTCGGCGTTGTTGGAGTAGCGTGCGTAGACCACGCCGCTGGCGTCGATGCTGATCGAGTTGAGCTTGCCGCTGGCGTAGCCGTCCTGGCGCGCGTCGCGCAATGCGAACGCCTCGCCGTACTGGGTCGAGCCGCTGATGTCCAGGGTCAGGTTGAGGGTGCCTGCGCCGGTGCTGGGGGTGAAGGTGCTCAGCGCGATGCGGCCGTCGGACGGCGTGGTGAGCTTGCCGTTGCCGTCGAACTGGATCGTGCTCGGGGTGCCGACCGCGGTGCCGTCGACATAGTTGTGCACCTGCCACTCGTTGGGGTTGGCGGTCTTGACGAAATACGAGGTCTGGGTGTGGCTGACGCCCAGCGAATCGTAGACGGTGATGCCGCCGGTGGAGTGGTTGTAGCTGTTGGCGTCGGCCGGATCGAAGGTGGTCACGGTCGGCACGCTGGCGTTGCCAGGCAGGGTGAACATCAGGTTCACCGTGTCGCTCTGCTTGGGCGAGCTGTCGGTGGTCAGCAGCTGCAGGTCGCTCAGGGTGCCGACCGCGAAGCCGTTGCCGTTGGCCGCCGGCGGGAACACCTGCAGCCGGGCGCCCTGCGGGTTGACCACGTAGCCGTTCTCGTCGGTCTGGAAGTTGCCGGCGCGCGAATAGACCTTGGCGCCGTTGTTGGTCAGGGTGAAGAAGCCGTCGCCGGAGATCGCCAGGTCCAGGTTGCGCCCGGTCGGGTCGACGTTGCCCTGCGAGAACTGCTGGGCGACATTGCTGACCCGCACGCCGGCGCCGATCGCGTTGCGCGCCAGGCCGTAGCCGGTGGCGGAGAACAGGTCGGCGAATTCGGCACGCGACTCCTTGAAGCCGGTGGTGTTGACGTTGGCGATGTTGTTGGCGGTGACGTTGAGGTCGGAATTGGCCGCTTTGATGCCGGACAGCGAAGTATTGAAACCCATGATGGACTCCTGTGGATTGGCCGGCTCAGCTGACGCGGAGCACGTTGGCGAGCGGGGCGGTGCCCAGCCCGGTCAGATCGAGGTAGATGCCGTCCGAGCCGATGGTGGCGCTCTCGACCGGGGCCTGGACGTAGGTGGACAGGGTGCTGTTGGTGCCGCTGCTGTCGGTATGCGTGGCGGTGACGGTATAGCTGCCGGCCGGCATGCGGGCGCCGGCGCTGTTGGTGCCGTCCCAGTCGAAATTGACTTCGCCGGCCTTGCTGGCGCTGACGCTGATCTGCTTGACCGCGTTGCCGTTGGCGTCGCTGACGGTGAGGTTGACGATGCCGGCGCTGGGCGCGGCGACCACGCCGCTGGCGCCGCCCTCGCTGTACAGCGGCAACGTCGCCGACGGCACCAGCACCTTGTGCCCGACCAGCTGGGCGCCGCGCAGGACCTGATCGGTGCTCATCGACTCGGACAGCGAGGTCACGGTCTTGTTGAGGTCGCCGATGCCCTGCACGGTGGACAGCTGCGCCATCTGCGAGACCATCTGGCTGTTGTCCATCGGTTTGAGCGGATCCTGGTGCTGCAACTGCTCGGTCATCAGCTTCAGGAAATCGGCCTGATTCAGCGACGACGATTTGTTGGTGGTGCTGGTGCTGCTGCTGGAAGCGGTCAAGCCGAGGCTTGAATAGATGTCGCTGGAAACGGTGCTCATCGGTACGTCCTAGGCCGTTAGGCGGCGGGAGGGAGGGCTCAGCGGCCCATGGACAAGGTGGCCAACGCCAGTTCCTTGGCGGTGTTGAGGACTTCCACGCCTGCCTGGTAGTTGCGCGAGGCGGAGATCAGGTTGACCATCTGCGACACCGGATCCACGTCCGGCGAGTAGACGTAGCCGTCGGTGTCGGCGAGCGGATGGCCGGGCTCGTAGCGCTTGATCGGCGGATCCTTGCTCTGGGTGATTTCCTTGACGTTGACCGCGGTCAGGCTGCTGTCGTGCGGGTTGCGCACCGCCTGGAAGATCGGCTCGATCGGCTTGTAGGCCGCTTCGGCCGACCCGGCCACCGAATCGGCGTTGGCCAGGTTGCTGGCGATGGTGCTCAGGCGTACCGACTGCGCTTGCAGCGCGGAGCCGGCGACGTCGAAAATCGGCAGATTGCTCATGCTTATTGGCCTGTGATCGCGGTGAGCATGCTGCGCACCTTGGATTCGACGAAGCTCAGCGAAGCGCGGTATTCCAGCGCGGCGCGGCCGTAGGCGGCGCGTTCGGTGTCGGCATCGACGGTATTGCCGTCGAGGCTGGGCTGGTTGGCTTCGCGGGTGACCTGGAACGGATTGAGCCCGTTGCCGCTGCCGCCGACCGCGATGTGGCGGCTGTCGGTGACCTGCAGCTGGCTGCCGTCGCGCTGGCCCTGCGCGGCGCGCATTGCCGCATCGAAATCCAGGTCCTGCGCCTTGTAGCCGGGCGTGTCGACATTGCTGAGGTTGCTGGCGATCAGCTTCATCCGTTGCTCGCGCAGCGGCAGGGCGTCGCCGTGGACACCTAGGTAGGATGAAATCAGATTGGGCATGGCGCGCTCCCGCGGTTCGTTGCAGGGAGACAGGCAAGGCCTGTGCCAAAACCGCGCCTTGGGCGCCGTGCGTGGGCGGGAAGGCGGCCTCCCCCGTGGCGGCGGAGGATGTTGCTGGGCGCCCGGCGTCGCGCCGGGGCCGCGAAACGCTAGGCGGCCTGGGCCTCGGCGACCACCCGCAGCCGCGCCAGCACGTAATCGGCCAGTTCGTGCGGGCTGTACTTGGCGACGAAGGCGTTGGCGCCGACGCGCTCGACCATGGCGTTGTTGAACACCCCCGACAGCGAGGTGTGCAGCAGCACGTACAGGCTGGCCAGGCCGGCGTGGCGCCGGATTTCCGTCGTCAGCGTATAGCCGTCCATCGCCGGCATCTCGATGTCGGAGATAACCATCGCGTAGCGCTCGGCCGGATTCTCGCCCGCGGCATGGATCTGCAAGAGATGGTCCAAAGCCTGGCGGCCGTCGGACAGCAGGGTGGCGCCGACCCCGAGCTGGTCGAGCACGCTGCGGATCTGTTGCCGCGCCACGCGCGAGTCGTCCACCACCAGTACCTGCAGCTGAGAGCCGGTGAGCGCCAGTGCCGGGTCGATCTGCGCGTCGGTCCGGTTCTGGGCGATGTCGGCCAGCACGCTTTCCACGTCGATGACCTGGATCAGCTCGCCCTGAAAGCGGGTCACCGCGGTCAGGTAGCTGGATTCGGCGCCCAGTTCCGGCGGCGGATGGATGTCCTCCACCGCGATGTTGACGATGCGCTCCACGCCGCTGACCAGGAAGCCCTGCACCGAGCGGTTGAACTCGGTGACCACCAGATAGCCGGGCGCCTTGTCGGCCTGCGTCTCGCGTTCCGGATGGCCGATCGCCAGGCCCAGATCGAGCACCGGCACCGAACGGCCGCGCACATCGGCGACCCCGGAGAATTGCAGTGGCAGCCCCGGCACCTGGAACAGCTCCGGCCGGCGCAGCACTTCCTGCACCTTGAAGACGTTCACGCCAAAAAGCTGACGGCCGCCCAGCCGGAACAGCAGCAGGGCAAGCCGGTTGTGGCCCGCCAAGCGGGTGCGCTGGTCGATTCGGTTGAGCAGGTCATGAGACATGGGGTTCATATCGGCGCCTGCGCGGCGGAACTTGAGGCCGGGCTGTCGCCGCCGGAGCGCGAATTGCGGCATGGGCTTTGCATTGCCTTGCCGACACCCTTCATTAGAGAGACGGCCATGCGCCTGATCCTGTTAGTGGTCCTGCTGGCGGCGCTGCCGGCCTGGGCCGCGGAATTCCAGTCGGTGGAGTCGATCCGCGCCGCGGCGCTGTCCACGCTCGGCGCCGATGCCGAAGCCGAGGCGACGCTGGACCCATCCGTGCGCGTGCCGTTGTGCCCGGTGGGGTTGCAGGCGCAGCCGACCGGGACCACGACGGTGGAAGTGAGTTGCCCGCGCGAGGCCGGCTGGCGCCTGTTCGTGCCGGTCAAGGTACGCCGCCTGCAGAACGTGCTGGTGCTGGCCCGCGGCCTGGCCGCTGGAGAAACCGTCGATGCCGCCGATATGGTCATCGAGAAACGCGACGCGGCGCGGATCGTCGGGGCGGCAATGACCGATCCGGCCGCGGCGATCGGCAGAGTGGTGCGGCGGACCTTGCCGGCCGGCACCTTGCTGTCGGCCAGCGATCTGGTCGCGCAGCGGCTGGTGCGGCGCGGCGACAATGTGGCGCTGGTGGCGCGCAACGGGGCGCTGGAAGTGCGGATGGCCGGTCGCGCGCTCAGCGACGGCGGCGAGAACGAGCGGGTGACCGTCGAGAACCTGTCGTCACGCCGCGTCGTTCAGGGAACTGTGTCACAGAATGGCGACGTTTTTGTGACGCGTTGAGATCGGGCCTAAAGTTCGTCGGTGTAGGGCCGTTACCTACACCGAACCCGTAGCAGGATTTCGTCATGAGCCAGAAAATTGAAGGGAACTCGCCCACCCAGGCCACCCTTCGCACTTCGACCGTCAACACCAAGGCCGCCTCCGGCGCGTCCGAGGACGGCAAGGCGAATGCGGTGGGCGCCACGGCCGCGACCGACAGCCTGCGCCTGACCGGCGAAGCGTCCGGGCTGCAAAGCCTGCAGCGCGAACTGGCGGCGGCGCCGGCGGTGGACAGCAACCGCGTCGAGTCTGTGCGCAGCGCGCTGCAGAGCGGCAGTTACAAGATCAACCCCGACGTCATCGCCAGCCGCATGCTGGACCTGGATCAGCAGCTCAGCGCATGAACACGACCGTGACCAACCCCTTGCAACAGCTCAGCGACGCGCTCGCCGGCGAACGGCAGGCCCTGTTGGATCACAACGTGGAAGGCCTGATGCAGGCGACCGGCGACAAGCTGGCCGCGCTGCGGGCGCTGGAGGCCAACGTGCCGGCCGGTGCCGAGGCCGAGTCGTTGCTGCGCGAGCTGGCCGACGCCAACCGCGCCAACGGCGCGTTGTTGTCGCGGCGGCGGCGCGAAGTCAACTGGGCGCTGCGGCACCTGGGCCGCAGCGAGAGCGCCTCGTCCTACGATGCCAACGGCCAGTCCAGCACGTTGCGGATGAGCCGCCCGCTGGCGATCGCCTGAGCAACGCCCATCGCCTCAGCGCATGCCGGCTTCACGCCGGCATCCACGCATCTGGCGATGCCATCGGCGTATATTGAGCGTCCGCTCGTTACCCGTTGCCATTCGTGAATTTTGCCGATCCCGATTACACCGATCCGGTGCCGTTGCCTTCGCGCAGGAGCCTGCTCGCGCTGAGCGAGCTGATCGACGAAGGCCTGTTGCTGTTCCGCGCCGACGGCCGCCTGCTGCTGGCCAACCGTGCCGCCCGCGGCCACCTGTGCAATGCCGAGGTCTTCGACGACCGCGCCCTGGGCGAACGCCTGGCGCAGTGGCTGCCCAGCGATGCGCTGTCGCAGGCGCGCAGCACCGGCCGCTGGAGCGGCAGCCTGCCGACCGATGAACACGTGGTGCTGGCGCATCTGTATTTCCATGCCGACGGCGACGATAGCCACTATCTGGTGCTGATCCAGGGCATCGAAGGCCAGCAGGACTACGAACAGGAACTGCAGCAACGCCATGCCGAGTTGCGTCAGGCCTATCTGCGCCTCAACGGCGCGCAGGAAAAGCTGCTGCAGTCCGAGAAGATGGCCTCGATCGGCCAGCTCGCCGCCGGCGTCGCGCACGAGATCAACAACCCGATCGGCTACGTGCATTCCAACCTGGGCAGCCTGCAGGAGTACCTGCGCAGCCTGTTCACCCTGATCGAAGCCTACGAACGCGCCTTGCGCGCGCCGGATCCGAAGGCGCTGATCCCGGAAATCGACGACATCCGCAACCGTTTCGACATCGACTTCATCAGCCGCGACCTGCCGCAGCTGATGGCCGAATCGCGCGAGGGCATCGAGCGGGTGACGCGCATCGTGCGCGACCTCAAGGATTTCTCGTACTCCGGCCGCGAGGAATCGTGGAAGCTGGTGGACCTGCATTCCGGACTCGAGTCCACGATCAACATCATCTGGAACGAGCTCAAGTACAAGGTCACCCTGGACCGCCACTACGGCAACCTGCCGCTGGTCGAGTGCCTGCCGTCCGAGCTCAACCAGGTGTACATGAACCTGCTGCTCAACGCCGGCCAGGCGATCGGTGAGCGCGGCACCATCGTGGTCAGCACCGGTCAGGACGGCGAGGAGGTCTGGATCGAGTTCAAGGATTCCGGCGCCGGCATTCCGGCGGATCTGCTGCAGCGCATCTTCGATCCGTTCTTCACCACCAAGCCGGTCGGCAGCGGCACCGGCCTGGGCCTGTCGATCTCCTACGGCATCATCAACAAGCACCACGGCCGCATCGACGTGACCAGCACCGTCGGCGAGGGCTCCAGCTTCCGGATCGTGATTCCGGTGAGGCAGCCGAAATAACGGCAGGGATTCGGGATTGGGGATTGGGGATTGGCAAAAGCGGTTTTGCGTTTGCTGATCCGGTCCGTGCGTGTCAATGAAATGCCGACACCGCGCTTTTACGAATCCCCAATGCCGAATCCCGAATCCCAGCCCCTCAGGGCCCCGCATCCCGCCGCTGTTCGTCGTGCGTGCGGAACGCCTGGCGGATGTGTTCGCGCAGTTCGTCGTCGTTCCAGGGTTTGGTCAGGAAGCGGTAGATCGCGCCGCGGTTGATCGCGTCGGTGACCGTGGCCAGGTCGGTGTAGCCGGACAGCACGAGGCGGATGGTGTCGGGGTAGAGCATCTTCACCCGGCCCAGGAACTCGGTGCCGCTCATGTCGGACATGCGCTGGTCGGACAGGATCACCTGCACGTCGTTGGTGGCGAGCAGGTCGAAGGCGTCGCGCACGTTGCCGGCGGCCAGGATCCGGTAGCCGTCGCGGCGGAACAGGCGCACCAGCGAGCGCAGCACGTTCTCCTCGTCGTCGAGCAGCAGCAAGGTGCGGTCCGGGCGGGTCTCGGTGAACGATTCCGGGCGCAGGTAGCGGCGCCGCAGCGCCATGCCCGCGGCCTCGGCCGACATCGGCTCGCCGAACAGATATCCCTGGAAGATGTCGCAGTCGTTGCGGCGCAGGAAACCCAGCTGCGCCTGCGATTCGACGCCGTTGGCGATCACCACCATGCCCAGCTGGTGGCCCATGGCGATGATCGCGCGGGCGATCGCCGCCTCGCGGTTGCCGGCCGGCGCGCTCTTGATGAAGCTGCGGTCGATCTTCAGCTTGTCCACCGGATAGCGCACCAGCGCGCTGAGGCTGGAATCGCCGGTGCCGAAGTTGTCCAGGCTCAGGCTGATGCCTTCGCGGCACAGGTTGGCCAGGGTCTCGTGGACGAAGTTGACGTTGTTGGTCAGCGCGCTTTCGTTGATCTCCAGCACCATCATCTGCGGCGGCACGCCGGCCGCCTGCAGCGCCGACATCACTTCGTTGAAGAAGGTCGGGCGCAGCAGCTGCAGGGTGGAGACGTTGACCGCGATGGTGAAGTCGTCGAAGCCCTGATCGCGCCACAGCCGCGCCTGGCGCAGCGCGCCTTCCATCACCCAGGTGCCGATCTGCACGATCACGCCCAGCCGCTCGGCGGTACGCATGAACCGTTCCGGCACCAGGATGCCCAGCGTCGGCGACTGCCAGCGCAGCAGCGATTCCATGCCGACCACGCGGCCGTCGCGGGCGCTGACCATCGGCTGGTAGCGCAGGCGCAATTCGCCGTTGGGGATCGCATCGACGATCTGCCGCGAGATGATGCTCTCGCTGTGCGCGCTGGGCGGGCCGTCGGCCGCGTACAGGCGCACCATGTTGCCGCCTTCGCGCGCGGCCTGGTAGACCGCGTCCTCGGCGTAGTCGAGCAGCGTGGACAGCCGCGCGGAGTGTTCCGGGCACAGGCTCACGCCGATCTTGCCGGTCATGAACAAGGTGTACGGCAGCACCGACAGCGGCAGTTCGATCTGCTGCCGGATCTCTTCGGCGAAGGCCTCCGGCGGCGGCACGTCGGCGGTACGCGGCACCGCCATGACCAGCTCGTCGCTGCCGTGGCGCCACAGCAGGCCGCGCCCGCGCAGGTGCGCCTGCAGCCGCTGCGCCAGCAGCGCCAGCGCGTGGTCGCCCACTTCCGCGCTCATGTTCTCGTTGATCGAGGCGAAATGGTCGATGTCGATGTGCAGCAGCATCACCCCCGGCCCGCCGGCCAGCGACTCGGCGATCATCCCGGTCAGCGCGGGGTGGCCCGCGCCCAGGCGCGACGGAAGTTCGTCGTCTGGCGACACGGGGACAGCGGGATTCCACATCGTTTCTAAGGTCCTGGTGGGTGCGTCGGCGTCGCCGCCGTCGTGTAGGGCAGGCACAGCGTCACCCGCGTGCCGGCACCGGGTGCGGTGTCGATCTGCAGGGTACCGCCTGCGCTCTGTGCGCGCTCGCGCATCACGATCAGGCCCAGTCCGCGCGGTCCGGCCGGATCGAAGCCGTCGCCGTCGTCGACCACCTCCAGGCGCAGCTGGCGGTGCTGCTCGTCGCTGAGCGCCATGCGCACCTCGCCGGCGCAGGCGTGGCGCAGCACGTTGGTCAGGCTTTCCTGGGCGATGCGGAAGCAGGCCTGCTCGACCTCGCCGCTGGGCCGCGCGGGCAGGGTGGCGATCTCCAGCTGCAGGCGCACCGGCGAGGCGCGGAACAGCATGCCGGCCTGCCAGCGCAGCGCCGCTTCCAGGCCGAGCGCGTCCAGTTGCGGAGGGCGCAGCAGGGTGGACAGGTTGCGCAGCTTGGTGATGCTGCTGTCGGCCAGCTGCACGATCTCGTCGAGGTCTTCGCGGCGGCGCTCGGCATCGGCCTCGTCCAGCGCGGCGTGCGCGGACAGCTTCATCGCCGTGATCGCCTGGCCGATGTCGTCGTGCAGGTCGCGCGAGATCGCGCGGCGCTCGTCTTCCTGCAGCGAGAACAGCCGTCGCGCCATTGCCTGCAACTCGCGGTTGCTCAGCGCCAGTGCGTCGCGCATGCGCTCGGGTTCGCTGAGGTCGCGCACGATCAGCAGCTTGCAGTCGCGGCCGCTGTAACGCACCTTGCCGAACGACAGCCCGGCGTGGAACAGCGAACCGTCGCGGCGGCGCATGCGCGCGGCGGCGCCGCGCTCGCCCTTGTCGCCGGCATCGCGCATCTGCTCGCGCACCTGCTGCAGATCGCTGGGGTGGACCAGGCCCTGCAGGGGTTCGCCGAGCAGGTTCTCGCCGTCGTAGCCGAACTGTCCGGCGCAGGCGGCGTTGGCGTACAGCACATGTTCCTGGTGCAGGATCGCCACCCCGTCGGGCAGCACCCGCACCAGTTCGCGGAACTGCTCCTCGCGCTCGTGCAGCAGGCGCCGCGAGCGCTCGTGTTCGGTCACGTCCTGCAGGGTACCGCGCACGCAGGCCGCGCCTTCGTCGTCGCTGGCCGATTCGGCGCGCAGGTGCAGCATGCGCGCCTGGCCGTCGGCGGCCAGCACCGGCAGCAGCATGTCCAGCTGCACCGGCGCGGGACCGCACAGGTCCTCGAGCATGCGCTGGATGCGCGCCTGCGAGGCCAGGTCGGAGGGCACCAGCAGCTCTTCCAGGCGATGCTGGCGCGGCTGTTCCGGCGCGCGCCGGCCGAGCATCCGGTAGACCTGGTCGGAGTAGTGGCCCAGGCCGCTGGCCGGATCCAGTTGCCAGGAGCCGAGGCGGGCGATCGCCTGCGCCTCTTCCAGCCGCAGCAGCGCCTGGTCGCGGCGCTGCTGCGCCTCGTGCTCGGCGCTGCGGTCGCTGATCACCACCAGCCGCGCTGCGCGGCCGCGGTAGTCCAGGCCGGTGCTGCGCGCCTCGGCCATGCGCAGGCTGCCGTCGCGCAGCCGCAACGGCTCGGCCACCACGCAGACCTTGGATGGCGTGTCGCGGATCGCCTGGATCACCTGGCCCATGCGCTCGGCCGCGCTCGGCGGCCAGAGCCGGCCCAGTTCCAGGCCGACGAAGCTGTCGTGCGGCCAGCCGAAAAAGGCGATCGCCGCCGGATTGACGTCCACGACCCGCAGCGTTTCCGGGTCGTAGACCAGCATCGGGCTGGGATTGGCCTGGAACATCTGCCGGTAGCCGGCCTCGGACAGCTCCAGCTGCGCATGCACCTGCATCGCGCCGCGGACCAGCGGGCGCAGCAGGCAATACAGGGCGATGGCGGTCACCAGCAGGAACACCGCGTCGTTGACCAGTTGCAGCACGGCCAGCGTCCGCGTATCGGCCACGAAGCGAACCAGCAGCAGGTCGCTGCCCAGCGACCAGATCAGGCCGACCAGCAGGTACAGCAGCGCGGTCCGCCAGATTCCCCGGTCCAGCCGCTGCGCCAGACGCATGCCCGAGGACGGGGAGGTCGGGGAGAGATCGCGTTGTGGTTGCATGCCCCGACAGCCCGATGCGGCGGTATTCGTCCGCCGCCATCTTACCGGCAAGCGGCCATTGCGGCCCAGCGCGGCCGGCGCCGGGGCCGGCCGGGCGCTCAATTAATGCCGCAGGGTGCCGTTATCACCTTCGTCCGCCAGCACCAGCGCGGCAGAAACGGAGCACCTCGGCGTGGATCAAGGCGTCATCGCAAGCTTGCTGCAGCATCCGCTCACCTCGGCCGTGGTCCTGTTGGACGCCGAAGGGCGGCCGCTGGCCGCGAACCGGGCCGCGCAGGCGTTGGAGCTGCCGCGGACGGTGGAAGCCTATGCCGAGCTGATGCGCGACGTGCGCGAGCGCCTGCTCAACGGCGAGAGCATGCTCGCCTGCGCGCTGCCCGGCACCGCCGGGCGGCGCCTGGACGGGTGGCTGCGCGCAGTGCGCGACGACGCCGGCGCGCTGCTGGCCTATACCCTGAGCGTGCCCGAGCCGGTCGGCAGCGACGGCGCCACGCGCTGGGAAATCGCCCTGGACAGCGCCGAACACGGCCTGTGGGACTGGGACATCCCCAGCGACCGGATCTTCCGTTCCGAGCGCTGGAAGCAGATGCTCGGCTACGAGGGCGCCGCGCCGGACTATGGACTCAACGCGCTGCTGCCGCTGGTGCACAGCGAGGACCAGGCCCGCCTGCGCGAGGCGATCCGCGCCCATTTCGAGGGCCGCACCGCGACCTACGTGTGCGAATTCAGGCTGCGCCAGCAGGACGGCCAGTGGCGCTGGATCCTGGACCGCGGCCGCATCGTCGCCCGTACCGCCGACGGCAGCCCGCTGCGCATGGTCGGCACGCATACCGACATCCACGAACAGAAGCTGCTTGAGCAGCGCCTGCGCGACCAGCAGACCCTGCTGCGCGAGGCGCAACGCATGACCAGCATGGGCAGCTGGTCGTGGGATCCGCTGCAGAACCGGATCTGGTGGTCGCGCGAGTTCCTGCGCGTGACCGGCCTGAGCGAGGAGCAGATGCCGAGCAGCCGCGGCTGGCTGCGCCTGCTCAGTCGCGAGTCGGCGGCGCAGGTGATCTCCACCTGGCGGCGCATGCAGCGCGACGGCAAGCAGGCCAATTTCGAGGTCGAGCTGGTGCGCGGCAGCGAGGCGCCGCTGCACCTGCGGGTGTGGGCGCAGCCGCAGCTGGAAGCGGACGGCGGCTTTCAGCGCGTGCTCGGCCAGGTGCAGAACATCACCGAGCAGCGCCAGACCGACGCACTGATCCGCTGGCGCACCGAACTGCTCAACCGCGTCTCAGCGCTGGGCAAGATCGGCGGCTGCGAGATCGAGGTCGGCACCCGGCGCATGCAATGGACCGAGGAGTGCTACCGCATCCACGGCCTGCGCAAGGAAACCATCGACCTGGACCAGGCGCTGGCGCTGTACACCCTGGATTCGCGCGACGCGTTCGAAACGGCGCTGGCGCGGATCGCCCACGGCGGCCTGCCCGAGCAACTGGACCTGTGCTTCCACCGGCCCTCCGGACACCGGGTGTGGGTGCAGGTGCTGATCGAGCTTGACGACCGCGACGGCCTGCCGCCGCGCTTCGTGGTGCTGTTCCGCGACATCAGCCGCGAACGCGAGGCCAGCGAGCGGATCGAGCTGCTGGCCCACTACGACCTGCTGACCGGGCTGCCGAACCGGCAACTGCTGCGCGAGCAGGCGGAAGCCGCGATGCACGACGCGGTGGAGCGCGGCAGCACCCTGGCGATGCTGTTCGTCGACCTGGACGGGTTCAAGAGCATCAACGATTCCTTCGGCCATGCCACCGGCGATGCGCTGCTGAAACTGGCGGCCACGCGCATGCACCAGCAGCTGCGCACCAGCGACCTGTTCGGCCGCTTCAGCGGCGACGAGTTCGTGGTGGTGTTGCGCGACCTGGCCGAACCCGGCGACGCCGGGCATGTGGCGCGCAAGCTGATCGCGGCGCTGGCCGAGCCGCTGCACAACGGCGAGAACGTGATCAAGATCGGCGCCAGCATCGGCATCGCCTTGATGGAGGAGGGGCGCCAGGACTTCGACAGCCTGCTGCGCGCCGCCGATGCGGCGATGTACGCGGCCAAGGAATCCGGCCGCAACACCTGCCACTACTACAGCCAGGACGTGCTGCTGCGCGCGCAGCGGCGGCTGGAGATCGAACATGCGCTGCACGGTGCGCTGGACCGCGAGGAGTTCTCGCTGGTGTACCAGCCGCTGGTGCACGCGGCCGGCGAACGCGCGCCGGCGGTCGAGGCGCTGCTGCGATGGCACCGCCCCGGCCACGGCCATTGCAACCCGGCCGAGTTCATTCCCATCGCCGAGGAATGCGGCGAGATCGTGCGCCTGGGCGACTGGGTGATCAACGAGGCCTGCCGCCAGGCCGCGGCCTGGGATGCGGCGGGGCTGAGCTTCGACCGCGTGTCGGTCAACGTCTCGGCGATGCAGCTGCGCGACCGCGGCTTCGCCGAGCGGGTGATCGAGCTGTGCCAGCGCAACGGCTGGTCGCCCAGGCGGCTGGAACTGGAACTGACCGAATCGGCGCTGATCCGCGACACCGAATCGCTGCGCCGCTGCTTCGAACTGTTCGAACAGGAAGGGGTGCTGCTGGCGGTGGACGACTTCGGCACCGGCTTCTCCAACCTGCATTACCTCAACCGCTTCCCGGTGCAGCGACTGAAGATCGACCGCAGCTTCGTGCAGGACATGCTCATCGACAGCGGGACCGCCAAGGTCACCCAGGCGATCGTGCAACTCGGCCATGCGCTGGGCATGCAGGTGGTGGCCGAGGGCGTGGAGACGGCCCAGGAGGAGGCGCTGCTGCGCGAGCAGGGCTGCGACGAGATCCAGGGCTATCTGCACTCGCGGCCGCTGCCGCCGCGCGAGCTCGCCTCCTGGCTGCGGGCGCGCCAGGCCGAGACGCCGGCGACGCTGCCGCGGCTGGTGCTTGCTGGTCAGTGAATGCGGCTCGCCGGCAGCAGGCGGGCGCTGTTGCGGTGCTGCAGTTGCTGGCTATACTTCGCGCCCATCGTTCCCGGCCAGAGGCCACTTCCTTGGACAGTCATCCTAGACCGACGCTGCAGCTGTCGAGCTGACAGGACCGTCAAGGTCTGGGTTCGTCCCAGATGGGTCCCGTCCGCTCAGGACGGGATCGTTCGCCAGCGCCGCACCGGCGCCGGCAGCAACCTCCCGCAGTACGCAAGCCCGATCCGCGAGGACCCCGAGCGTGGCCCCTGGCGTTTCCGTATTCCGGAGCCGCCCATGCAGCATTCGTCGTTGTTGTCGCCATGCGCCGTGTCGGCGCTGCCGGTCGTGCGCGCGCGCGCGTGGCGGCGCCGGTGCGTGATCGGCGCTCGCGCATGCTGCCGCAGCCGCTCGATCTGCGCTGCACGCAAGCGCGCGCGAACTGGGTGCCTGCCGCCCGCGCGCTCGGCGGAACCGATCTGGCTGGACGTGGGCCGTCGCCAATGCGCCGCGGCCCTGGTCGATGCCTGCGCGCCGACTGCGATCGACGCCGCGACCGGCATCGGCCTGGCGGCCTCGCGCCGCATCCTACGAACGCGGCGCAGCGGCGGCTGACGCCTGGCTTGCATATTCGCTTGCCACACTGAGCGGTCGTCCTACCCCTCTTCCTTCGTTTTCTTCCCAACCCGTGCGGCGCAGCTGGCGCCGCCGTCCTGCCGGAACCTTCCCATGGTGCTATTCCCCCGCGACCGCAACGCGCCCGGCACTGTCGCCGCACGCCCCGGTGTGCTGCCCAATTTCCACGATCTGGCGGTGTTCGCGCTGCTGCTTGGGCTGGGAGCGCTGCTGCTGCACGGCGCCGCCGACATGCGCGCGCCGCTGCCGCCACCGGGCACCGAAGCGGTCTCGCTGGATCTGCGCCAGCTTCCCGAATACGGCCTGCGCACCACCTTGCGCATGTTCGCGGCGATGGCCGCCTCTTTGGTGTTCACCTTCGTGGTGGCGACCCTGGCGGCCAAGAGTCGCCGCGCCGAGCGGCTGATCGTGCCGGCGCTGGACATCCTGCAGTCGGTGCCGGTGCTGGGCTTCCTGACCTTCACCGTGACCTTCTTCCTGGGCCTGTTTCCCGGCCGCCAGATCGGCGCCGAGCTGGCCTCGATCTTCGCCATCTTCACCAGCCAGGCCTGGAACATGGCGTACTCGTTCTACCAGTCGCTGCGCAACGTGCCGCGCGATCTGGACGAGGTCACGCGCGGTTTCGGCCTGACGTCGTGGCAGCGCTTCTGGCGGCTGGAAGCGCCGTACGCGACGCCGGCGCTGATCTGGAACATGATGATGTCGATGTCCGGCGGCTGGTTCTTCGTGGTCGCCTCCGAGGCGATCACGGTCGGCGACCACACGTTGGAATTGCCCGGCATCGGCTCCTACCTGGCGTTGGCGATCGCGCAGCGCAATTTCGGCGCGGTCGGCTGGGCGGTGCTGGCGATGGGCGTGTTGATCGCGCTGTACGACCAGTTGCTGTTCCGCCCCATCGTCGCCTGGTCGGACAAGTTCCGCGCCGAACTCACCGCCTCGCAGGACAAGCCGCAGTCGTGGCTGTACGACCTGCTGCGGCGCACCCGCCTGGCCAAGCGCCTGGTCGCGCCGCTGGCCTGGGTCTGGCAGCGCACCTTGCTGCTGCGCTGGGCGCCGCGCCGCCCGCGTCCGGCGGCGGCCTCCGTGCACGACGCCAGCGGCAACGTCTGGGGCGATCGGCTATGGACCGCGGCGCTGGCCATCGCGGGACTGGCCGCGGCCTGGTTCGCGTTCGATTACGGCCGCCAGCACCTGCGCCTGCACGACCTGGCCGAGGCCTTCGGCGGCGGTCTGGCCACGCTGCTGCGGGTGGTGGTGCTGATCGCGCTGGCCAGCGTGGTGTGGGTGCCGATCGGGGTGTGGATCGGATTGCGCCCGAAGGTGGCGCAGCGGGTGCAGCCGCTGGCGCAGTTCCTGGCCGCGTTCCCGGCCAACGTGCTGTTCCCGTTCGCGGTGCTGGCGATCGTCGCCACCGGCGCCAGTCCGAACATCTGGCTGTCGCCGCTGATGATCCTGGGCACGCAGTGGTACATCCTGTTCAACGTGATCGCCGGCGCCAGCGCGTTTCCCACCGACCTGCGCGAGGCGGCCACGGTCTACCGGCTGCGCTCGTGGACCTGGTGGCGGCGGGTGATCCTGCCGGGCATCTTCCCGTACTACATCACCGGCGCGCTGACCGCGTCCGGCGGCTCCTGGAACGCCAGCATCGTCGCCGAACTCGCCAGCTGGGGCGACACCCAGGTACAGGCCTACGGCCTGGGCTCCTACATCGCCCGCGCCACCGCCGCCGGCGATGGCGCGCGGGTGCTGCTCGGGGTGGCGGTGATGTCGCTGTTCGTGACCGTGTTCAACCGCGCGGTGTGGCGGCGCCTGTACGCCTTCGCCGAACGCCGCCTGCGCTTCGACTGACCCTTCTGGAGATTGCGACCATGACCTTTTCCGCAAGCGCACCCGAGCGCTCCCCGCTGGTCCGCGTGCACGGCGTGCGCAAGAGCTACGACAAGGGCGGGGCGACGCCGCTGGTGGTGTTGGACGATGTCGACCTGACCTTGCATTCGGGCCAGATCGTCGGCCTGCTCGGACGCTCCGGCTCCGGCAAGTCCACGCTGTTGCGCGCCATCGCCGGGCTGTTGCAGCCCAGCGCCGGCAGCATCGTGTTCCGCGACGCCACGCCGGCCCAGGCGATCGACGACATCGCGATGGTGTTCCAGAGCTTCGCGCTGTTCCCGTGGCTGACCGTGCTGCAGAACGTGGAGGTGGGCCTGGAGGCGCGTGGCGTGGCCGCCGACGAACGCCGGCGGCGCGCGTTGGCGGCGATCGACCTGATCGGCCTGGACGGCTACGAGGGCGCCTATCCGAAGGAATTGTCCGGCGGCATGCGCCAGCGCGTGGGCCTGGCCCGCGCCCTGGTGGTGCGGCCGAAACTGCTGTTGATGGACGAGCCGTTCTCGGCGCTGGACGTGCTGACCGCCGAAACCCTGCGCACCGACCTGCTCGACCTGTGGTCGGAGGGGCGCATGCCGATCGAGTCGATCCTGATGGTCACCCACAACATCGAGGAGGCGGTGCTGATGTGCGACCGCATCGTGATCTTCGGGGCAAACCCGGGCCGGGTGATCGGCGAGATCCAGGTCACCCTGCCGCAGCCGCGCAATCGGCTGGCGCCGGCGTTCCGCGCCCTGGTCGACGACATCTACGCGCGCATGACCGCCAGCCCGCAGCGGACGCAGGCGCGCGAAGGCGTGTTCCCCGGCAGCGGCATCGCCATGGTGCTGCCGCGGGTGTCGAGCAACCTGCTGGCCGGCCTGGTCGAGGCGGTGGCGGCCGAGCCGTACCACGGCCGCGCCGACCTGCCGCCGCTGGCCGCCAGCCTGCAGCTGGAGGTGGACGAACTGTTCCCGATCGCCGAGACCCTGCAGTTGCTGCGCTTCGCGGTATTCGAGCAGGGCGACCTGCAGCTGACCCCGGCCGGGCAGCGCTTCGCCGAACTCGGTACCGACGCGCGCAAGCAGATGTTCGCCCAGCACCTGGCCACCTACGTGCCGCTGGCCGCGCACATTCGCCGCGTGCTCGACGAACGCCCGACCCACCATGCGCCGGCGCGGCGTTTCCGCGACGAGCTGGAAGACCACATGTCCGAGGACTATGCGGCCGAAACCGTGCAGGCGGTGATCAGCTGGGCGCGCTACGCCGAGTACTTCGCCTACGACAAGCAGGCCGACCTGTTCTCGTTGGAGAATCCCAGCTAGCGCGCTGCGTTTTTCGATGCAGAGGTGAGAGCGCCGCTTGTAGGAGCGGCTTCAGCCGCGACGCGCGTTACCGTCTGTCGCGGCTGAAGCCGCTCCTACAGGAGATTGCGCTATCGCGCCGGTGCGGCGATGCCGCCCAGATCGGCTCAGTCGTTGTCGACGAGCACCGCGTACCCAGGCAGCGCCTGCGGCGTGCCGGCCGCGGCGATGGCGGCCCCGCTAAGCCCCATGTCCCAGGCCAGACCGGCCCAGATCGGATCGGCGATGCGTTCGCTCTGCGCCACCGGGCCACGCCCGCCCAGCATCTGCCGCAGTTCTTCCTGCGCCAGCATTTCCAGCTGCCGCAGTGCGCTGCCCGGCTGCCGCCGCGCCGTCACGGGCGTGGCATTGGCGGCCGCGACCGGTGCCGGGCGCGGGTTCGCGGGCAGGGCGCTGTGCTCGGCGCTCAGGTCGTCGCAGGACATGGCCGCGACTCGGGACTGGGACTGAAAAGGCATCGGCTCGCACGGTCGGAGGAGGGCAGACACGACAAGCCCCGGACAGGGCCGGGGACTGGTCGCTTCATGGTGCGGCAGGCTGCACGCGGTATCGGTCAGAACAACTCGACGGTGCCGGCGCCCATGCTCTGCTGCGCCACCGGCTTGTGCGGCGGACGCTCCCATTCCACGCGCATCTCGCGCAGGCGGGTGCCGACCCGTTGCAGCGCGTCGACCAACTCGCTGTCGAACACGCCGCCGTTGCGATGCAGCAGTTCCTGCAGGGCCACGGCCTCGCGGTTGATCGCGGTCAGGCGGTCCAGGTGGGTATGCACCCCGCCCAGGGCCTGGGTCGCGATGTCCTCGAACTGCAGGGCGCGCACCGCTTCGGCGACGCTGCTGTCGATGGAGCGGCCGCACTCGGAGATCTCGCGCATGCCTTCGCCCAGCGAATTGTTGATCGCCGCCACGTTGTCCAGCATCGACGCGGCCTCGGCGCGCGCCTCGCGGGAGCGGTCCATGTCGCGCGAGGCCATGTGCGACACCGTCTCGCGGACCTTGGCGATGGCGTCCTTGGAGCTGTGCGCCAGCTTGCGGATCTGCTCGTTGAAGGTGGTCGAGCGTTCGGACAGGTTGCGCACCTCGTCGGCGACCACCGCGAAGCCGCGGCCCGCCTCGCCGGCACGCGCCGCTTCGATCGCCGCGTTCAGCGCCAGCAGATTGGTCTGGTCGGCGATCGACTTGACGTCTTCCAGCAGGGCGAAGATGCCGTCCAGGTGCTGCGACATGTCGTCGATGTAATGCACCGTGGCGCTGCTCTGGCCGCTGACCTGTTCCAGCGCCTCGACCAATTGCTCCATGCGCTGGCTGGCATGCTGGGCGAAGCGGGCCACGTCGACCCCGGCGCCGCCGTCTTCGCCGGCGCGATCCACGATCCGGGCCAGCGCCACGCTCTGCTGCCGCGACTTGCGGTTCATCGCCTCGAAGCTGCCGCCCAGGCCGCTGACCGCCTGGCGGATCAGTTCGCGGGCCCGTTCGATCTCGCTGCGCGAGCCTTCGATCTCGTTGCCGACGAAGCTGCGCAATTCGGTCAGCAGCTGATCCTGCTCGCGCATGATCTTGGACTGCTCCGGCGAACGCCGGCTCTGGCTATAGGCTGTCCAGGCGGCGAAGCCCAGCCAACTCAACGTCATCGTGGTGAGGATGGCCCAACGGACCGGGGCCGGCCAGTCGAAACCGGCGGCGATGGGGAACAGCAACGTCAGGGCGAGCGGGGCGGCCAGACGGATCAGGAGGCGTGAGTACATGGACGTTCTCGGCAGATTCACGATTGCTGTATCGGCCGTACCCCCTCGGTCTTTAGCGGCCGTGTGGCGCCGATCGCGTCCGCGCGGCGAAACGTGCGCTGCATCGAACCCTGGCCGGCGCCACCGGCGCCGCGTTCAGCCCAACGCGCGGTCCACCGCGTCGATCATGCGTCGCTTGGCCAGCAGGAAATCCCACAGGCTGCCGCCCATCTGCCGCCACAGCACCGCCGAGCGCACCGCGGCCAGCAGCAGCGCGCGGATCTCCGCCACCACCCCGGCCTGACCCAGGTAATGCGGGTTGCCCTGTACCATCACCCGCGGACGCAGGTGGCTGATGGTGTCGGCATACAGCTGGCCGAGCGCGCCGATCACCTCCGGATGCGCGCTGTCGCCGTGCTCGGCCAGCTTCGGCGCGATCCTGGCGATGCCGGCGCTGACCTTGGCGCCGGTCTCGGTGTCGCGGATGAAGCGCCGCTCCAGTTGCAGCACCGCCAGCGCCAGCCGCGGCAGCGCCTCGTCCTGGCCCTGGTTGCGGAAATAGTTGTGCAGCAGGCGCAACCCGGGCGCGACGTCGCCGACCCGGCCATACACCGCCTCCGGCGTGTCGGCGTCGGTGCGGAACACGCTGTCCAGCAGGGTCCGCACCAGCGACGCCTCGGACTGCCCGGTCTCGGCGATGCGCCGGACCTGCTGCAGGGCCTGGGCGACGCCGGCCAGCGCCAGCACGCGCGCGTCCATGGAATCGGTCATCGGGTGGTTTCCTCATGTAGATCGGTGCGCTGCGCCAGGCGGCGCTGCAGCGGGGCATCGGTGGTGGCGATCACGGCGCCGCCCAGGCATTCGTCGCCCTGGTACAGCACCAGCGACTGGCCGGGGGTCACGGCGCGCTGCGGGCGGGCGAAGCGCACTGCCAGGGTGCCGTCGTCGGCCACCTCGACCGTGCACGGCTCGTCGGCCTGGCGGTAACGGGTCTGCGCGGTGCAGTCGAAGCGCCGCGCCGGCGCCGACCCGGCGATCCAGTGCGCGGCTTCGGACTGCAACTGCGTGGACATCAGATGCGGACTGTCGCGATCCTGGTCCACGTACAGCACGTTGCGCGCCACGTCCTTGCCGACCACGTACCAGGGCGCCGCCGCGCGGCCGCGCACGCCGCCGATGTTCAGACCCTCGCGCTGGCCCAGGGTGAAATAGAACACCCCGGGGTGCTCGGCCACGACCTGTTCCTGCGGGTCGCGGATTTCGCCGCGCCGGGCCGGCAGGTAGCGGCCGAGGAACTCGCGGAAGTCGCGCTCGCCGATGAAGCAGATGCCAGTGGAGTCCTTCTTCGCGTGGGTCGGCAGGCCGGCCTCGCGGGCGATGCGCCGCACCTGCTCCTTGGGCAGCTCGCCGACCGGGAACAGGGTCGCGGCCAACTGCGTCTGGCCGAGTTGGTGCAGGAAGTAGCTCTGGTCCTTGTTGCGGTCCACCCCTCGCAACAGCCGCCAGCGGCCGTCGGCGAAGGCCACCCGGGCGTAGTGGCCGGTGGCGATGCGCTCGGCGCCGAGTTCGCGCGCCGCGTCCAGGAAATGCTTGAACTTGACCTCGCGGTTGCACAGCACGTCCGGGTTCGGCGTGCGCCCGGCGGCGTATTCGGCCAGGAAGTGGGCGAACACGCCTTGCCAGTATTCCTGGGAGAAATCGCGGAAGTGGAACGGCATGCCGAGCAGGCCGCACACCGCCACCGCGTCGCGGCGGTCGTCCTCGGCGCGGCAGTCGCCGCTGCCGTCGTCGGCCCAGTTCTGCATGAACAGGCCAGCCACGCCGGCGCCTTGCTGCACCAGTTGCCAGGCGGCCACCGACGAATCGACCCCGCCGGACACGCCGACCATGATCCGCGCGCCGTTCATGCCAGCTGCCGCACCAGGTCCAGCGGATAGCGCTTGCCGGCGAGGAAATCGGCGACCACCTGCCACACCAGCGGGCTGCGCCAGCGCGGCGCGGCGGCTTCCAGCTCGGCCGGGGTCATCCACAGGGCGCGCACGATGCCTTCGTCCAGCGGCCGCTGCGGGTCGTGCGCGAGCGGCTCGGCGGCGAAGGCGAAGCGCAGGTAGTGGCGGCCGTTGTCGGCCTTCCATTGGTAGGCGCCGATGAACGCGGTCAGCCGCACCTGCCAGCCGGTTTCCTCCAATGTCTCGCGCAGCGCCGCCTGCAGCAGGCTCTCGTCCGGCTCCAGGTGCCCGGCCGGCTGGTTCAGCACCAGTGCGCCGGCGATGGACTCTTCCACCTGCAGCAGGCGACCGTCGCGGACCACCACCGTGGCCACGGTCACGTCGGGCTGCCAGGGACCGGGGGGCAGCGCCATCAGAACGCGTCCTTGCCGGCGTTGAGCTCGGCATCCATCGCATCGGCGCCGCGCGCCGCCGCTTCCAGTGCCTCGCGCAAGGCGGTGTCGTCGGCATCGGCGGCCACCTTGACCACGAACACCGCGGTGCCGCCCTGGCGCACCCAGCCGCCGAGGATGTCGGCCTGCGCGTCTTCCAGCAGGCGGTTGGCGACCGCGGCGGGCAAGGTGTCGCCCTTGGCCTGGTAGGCCGGCGACCAGATCTCGCGGATCCGGTAGCTGCCGAAGGTCTCCACCGGCGAGCGCACGTAGATCAGCTGCTGGCGCTCGCGGCCCTGCTCGCGCAGTCCGAACAACAGCTGGTAGTCGCCGTCGGCATCGGCCTGGACGTCGTAGCCCATCGCCTTCAGGCGCTTGCCTAGCGCCTGGTCCGGCGCGGCGGCCGCCGGCAGCGAGGCGGCCAGGAGCGCGGCGAGCAGGGCGGCCGTGCGGAAATTCGTCGAATGCATGCGTTGCGCCATCAAAGAAGCCGAATTGTGCGGGCAGGATCGGCGATCGTCCAATCCGGTCCGACAGCGGCCGTATATAATCGGCACATGCCTCGCAAGAATTCTTCAGACCACGACCACGGCGTAATGGTGGAGACCGGCAAGCCCGAAGTCGCCCGCCCGCCGATGTACCAAGTGCTGTTGCTGAACGACGACTACACCCCGATGGACTTCGTGGTGACCGTGTTGCAGCAGTTTTTCTCGCTGGACCTGGAGAAGGCCACGCAGGTGATGCTGCACGTGCATACCCGCGGCCGCGGCGTCTGCGGGGTGTACACCCGCGAAGTGGCTGAATCCAAGGTAGCTCAGGTGAACGAGTTTTCGCGGATGAACCAGCATCCCCTGTTGTGCACGATGGAAAAAGCCTGATATTGGTAAGCGTCGGTCACCGGTTTGCCGGACTAACGCGGTCTGAACACACTGATCCGATAGGGTTGTGGAAATTCGCAACTCCAGCCGCATATTGTTGGCAACAGACGTCGGAGTGAACCATGTTCAGCAAAGATCTCGAGCAAACCATCGGCCAGTGCTACAAGCGCGCCCGGGAAGCCCGCCATGAGTTTATGACGGTCGAACACCTGTTGTTGGCATTGCTCGACAACCCTTCGGCGCAGGCGGTGCTGAAAGCCTGCGGCGCCGACACGGAGCGCCTGCGCGGCGAACTGGAGCAGGCCATCGAAGCCTCGGTCTCGCGCCTGGCCGAAGACGACGGCCGCGACACGCAACCCACGCTGGGCTTCCAGCGGGTGCTGCAGCGTGCGGTCTACCACGTGCAGTCCTCGGGCAAGAAGGAAGTCACCGGCGCCAACGTGCTGGTCGCGATCTTCGGCGAAAAGGACTCGCATGCGGTGTATTTCCTGAATCAGCAGGACATCACCCGCCTCGACATCGTCAACTACCTGTCGCACGGCATCGCCAAGCTCGGCGAGGACGGTGAGAACCCGGCGCCGTCCGACGGCGAGGCCAAGGGCGAGGCGGGCGAGGGCGAACCCAAGGGCGACGCACTGGCCGAGTACGCCACCAACCTGAACGAACAGGCGCGCAACGGCCGTATCGATCCCCTGGTCGGCCGCGCCGACGAAATTGAACGCACCATCCAGGTGCTGTGCCGTCGGCGCAAAAACAACCCGCTGTACGTGGGCGAGGCCGGCGTCGGCAAGACCGCGATCGCCGAAGGCCTGGCCAAGCGCATCGTCGAGGGCAGCGTGCCCGAGGTGCTGGCCGACGCGGTCATCTATTCGCTGGACCTGGGCGCGCTGGTCGCCGGCACCAAGTACCGCGGCGACTTCGAAAAGCGCCTGAAGGGCGTGCTGACCTCGCTGAAGAAGGTGCCCAATGCGGTGCTGTTCATCGACGAGATCCACACCATCATCGGCGCCGGTTCGGCGTCGGGCGGCACCATGGACGCCTCCAACCTGATCAAGCCGGCGCTGGCGTCGGGCGACCTGCGCTGCATCGGCTCGACCACGTTCCAGGAATACCGCGGCATCTTCGAGAAGGACCGCGCGCTGGCGCGGCGCTTCCAGAAGATCGACATCGTTGAGCCGACCGTCGGCGAGACCTTCGAGATCCTGCAGGGCCTGAAGCCCAAGTACGAGGCGCACCACGGCGTGACCTACGCCGACGACGCGCTGCAGGCGGCGGTGGATCTGTCGGTCAAGCACATCGGCGACCGCCTGCTGCCGGACAAGGCGATCGACGTGATGGACGAGGCAGGTGCGCGTCAGCGGCTGCTGCCGGAAGGCGTGCGCAAGGAGCTGATCGACATCGAGGAGATCGAGACCATCGTCGCCAAAATGGCGCGGATCCCGGCCAAGCAGGTCAGCGCCACCGACAAGGACGTGCTGCAGCACCTGGAGCGCAACCTGAAGATGGTGATCTTCGGCCAGGATCCGGCGATCGAGACGCTGGCCTCGTCGATCAAGCTGGCGCGTTCGGGCCTGGCCAATCCGGAGAAGCCGATCGGCAACTTCCTGTTCGCCGGTCCCACCGGCGTCGGCAAGACCGAGGTGACCAAGCAGCTGGCGCTGCAGCTGGGCATCGAGCTGGTGCGCTTCGACATGTCCGAGTACATGGAGCCGCATTCGATCAGCCGCCTGATCGGTGCGCCTCCCGGCTATGTCGGTTTCGACCAAGGCGGCCTGCTGACCGAGAAGATCGTCAAGACCCCGCACTGCGTGCTGCTGCTGGACGAGGTGGAGAAGGCGCATCCGGACATCTTCAACATCCTGTTGCAGGTCATGGACCGCGGCGTGCTCACCGATACCAACGGGCGCGAGGCCAACTTCAAGAACGTGATCCTGGTGATGACCACCAATGCCGGCGCCACCCAGGCCTCGCGGCGCTCGATCGGCTTCACCAAGCAGGACCATTCCACCGACGCGATGGAGACCATCCGCCGCAGCTTCACCCCGGAATTCCGCAACCGCCTGGACGCGGTGGTGCAGTTCCAGCCGTTGGCGTTCAGCCACATCCTGCGCGTGGTCGACAAGTTCATCATCGAACTGGAGATGCTGCTGCAGGAGAAGCACGTGTCGCTGTCGGCCACGCCGACCGCGCGCGACTGGCTGGCCCAGCATGGCTTCGACCCGCTGATGGGCGCGCGGCCGATGGCGCGGGTGATCCAGGACAAGGTCAAGCGCCCGCTGGCGGACGAACTGCTGTTCGGCAAGCTGGTCGGTGGCGGCCGGGTCACCATCGATGTGCAGGACGGCGAGCTGGTGGTGGAAACGCAGGCCGAGCCGGAGCGCCTGTTGCCGGCGACCGTGGAGTGATGGCGCGCTAGAACGCCAGGCACGACAAAAGGCGGCTGCAGACCCTGCAGTCGCCTTGCGATGTCACCGATGAAACGAGAAGGCGGCCAATGGCCGCCTTTCTTACGACCGCTGCGACGCGGTCACTTCATGCGGTAGGTGATACGACCCTTGGTCAGGTCGTACGGGGTCATCTCGACCTTCACCCGGTCGCCGGTCAGGATGCGGATGTAGTTCTTGCGCATGCGGCCGGAGATGTGGGCGATGATCTCGTGCCCGTTTTCCAGCTTGACCCGGAAGGTGGTATTGGGCAACGTCTCGCTGACGGTGCCTTCGAATTCGATGGAGTCGTCTTTCGACATGTAATCCTGTGCGATTTCGCGTGCGGCCAAAGGCCTTAAGAGCGGGGATTTTACTCGCCTCGGCCGCAGCATGCAAAGTTTGCGTTAATGCCGCTCAGGGCAGGGCCAGTTCCGCAGCGGCCAGTTCGCCGAAACGTGGCGTCCACGGGCCAGGTGGAGCGGGCGCGGCCACCAGCGTGGCGATCGCCTCGAGGAACGCGCCGCGCGGCCAGCGCTGCGCGCCGAGACGCCGCAGGTGGTCGTTCTCGACCTGGGCATCGATCAGCGGCCAGCCCCAGTCGTGCAGGCGCCTGGCCAAAGCCGCCAGCGCCACCTTGGAGCCGCCGCTGCGCGCGCTGAACATGCTTTCGCCGAAGAACATGCGCCCGCGCGACACGCCGTAGATGCCGCCGACCAGCTCGGCGCCGTCGAACACCTCCACCGAGTGCGCGTGCCCGGCGCGATGCAGGGCGATGTAGGCGGCGCTCATCTCGGCGGTGATCCAGGTCCCGTCCTGGCCGCGGCGCGGCGCCTGCGCGCAGGCCTCGATGACCTGCGCGAACGCGGTGTCGGCGCGTACCCGCCATGCCGAGTGGCGCAGCGAACGGCGGAAGCGCGAGGACAGCCGCACCGCGTCGCTGCGGAACACGGTGCGCGGGTCCGGGCTCCACCACATGATCGGATCGCCGTCCGAGTACCAGGGAAAGATGCCGTGCGCGTAGGCATTGAGCAGACGCGTGGCGGTCAGGTCGCCGCCGATCGCGAGCAGGCCGTCCGGTTCGCGCAGCGCGCTCGCCGCGGGCGGGAACGGGGCGGTCGGATCGGCGGCAAGCAGGGCGGGGAGGCGGCGCATCGGCGCAGGGTAGCCGATCGGGCGGAGGCGGCTAGTCCTGGCGGAACGGCGAGTGTCGCAGCAGGGTCGCCGCGTGCTGGCGTACCGCGGCGGTTTCCTCGGCGCACCAGGCGGCCAGCGGCGCGCGGAAGCCGGGGTCGGCGATCCAGTGGCGGCTGCGCACCAGCCGCGGCAGGAAGCCGCGGGCGATCTTGTGCTCGCCCTGCGCGCCGGGCTCGAAACGGGTCAGGCCTTCGCGCAGGCAGTAGTCGATGCCCTGGTAGTAGCAGGTCTCGAAGTGCAGGCCGGGCAGGGCAGCACCGCCCCAGTAGCGGCCGTACAAGGTGTCGCCGCCGCGCAGGCAGAGCGCCCCTGCCACCGGGGTTTCATCCAGCATGGCAAGGAATATCAGAAAGTTGCGCGGCATTTCTCGTGCAAGATGCGAGAAGAACTCCAGCGTCAATGCCGGCGAATTGCCGTAGTCGTCGAAGGTGCGCAGGTAGAACCCGTACATCGCGTGCAGGTCGGCGGCGCTGGCCTCGTCGCCGTGCACGACGCGGAAGCCGATGCCGGCGCGCTGCACCTTGGCCCGCTCCTGGCGGATGTTCTTGCGGCGCTTGTGGTCCATCGCCGCCAGGTAGGCCTCGAACTCGGTCCAGCCGGCCTCGTTGTGCCACTGGTACTGCACGTCGCTGCGCGCCAGCCAGTCGTCGCCGAACGCGGCGTCGTCCTCGGCGCTGTGGAAGTTCACGTGCGCCGAGGACAGGCCGCTGGCCTCGGTCAGCGCCTGCATCGCCGCCAGCAGCGCCTGGCGCCCGGTCGCGTCGCGCGCCAGCAGCCGCGGTCCGGTGACCGGCGAATACGGCACCGCGCACAGCCATTTCGGGAAGTAGTCCTGGCCGTAGCGCGCATAGGCATGCGCCCAGGCATGGTCGAACACGAACTCGCCATGCGAGTTGGTCTTCAGGTAGCCGGGGGCGGCGGCGACCAGCGCGTCGCCGTCCCACAGGGTCAGGTGCAGCGGATTCCAGCCCCAGTCCGGGCGCAGGCAGCCATGCCGTTCCAGGCCGGCCAGGAACGCGTGCGCGAGGAACGGGTTGCGGCCGTCGTGCAGGGCGTCCCAGTCGGCGGCGGCGACCTCGTCGAGCCGGTGCAGCCAGCGTACCTGGGTCATCGCCGGGCGGGTTCGGGACGGGCCGGTGCGCTGAACGAGAGCGGCAGGACGGCCGCGGCGAGTGCCGGATCGGCGCAGTCGAGTCCGGTCCTGGGCAACTGCGCCAGGCGCGCCGTCACTCGGGCCAGGCCGGCGGCACGCTGTGGCGGCGCCGCAGCCTGCACCGCGCTCGATTCGAACGAGCCAGGGCAAGGCCGGTAAAGGAAGCGCAACTGGGCGTTGTCGGTCGCGTTGGCGCCGAGTTCGCTGGAGAAGGTGCTCATCGCCCCGCGCAACAGCACCGATGCCAGGGCCAGGTGCTGCTGCGCCGCCTCGGCCTGCACGGCGACGTCGGCGTTCGTGCCTACAGACGCCGGCGACGGGCGCGCCGCCAGCAAGCGCTGCATTTCGCCGCCACCGCCCGGGAGCTCGCCCAGCGCGACCAGGGCCGCAAGCGTGTCGGCCGCGTCGGCGGCGCCGCCGGCCGCGTCCTCGCGCAACCAGCCCAGGGCGCGTTCGCGGCGCTGCGGTGCGGTCGGAATGCCAGCCAGTATGCACTCGCCGAGAAAGCGGGTGAACACGGCCCGCGCGCCGGCATCGCCAGCGATCGCCTCGGCCGTGATGCGGTCGCCGGTGTCGCGCACGGACTTGCTCATCGACCTCATCAGCAACTTGATGCTGTCGTCGGCCCCGGTGCCCAGCAAGCCGCCGGCCATCGTCGCGGCCAGCGCATCGACCTGCTCCGGGGACATGCAGAACGCCATGTGCGCCGCTTCCACCGAACCGATGGTCAGCGGCGGCGCCACGGGCTGGGCATGCAACGCGCCCGCCGCCGCGAGCAGGCAGGCGAGCGCAACGCCACGTCGGCGGCGCTCGGCGGCTCGGGAGCCGGATTCGGTCAAGCGCCCTTGTCCAGATAGCGCTCGGCATCCAGCGCGGCCATGCAGCCGAAGCCGGCCGAGGTGATCGCCTGGCGGTAGTGCTGGTCGGCGACGTCGCCGGCGGCGAACACGCCCGGCACCGAGGTCTCGGTGGCCGCGCCGCCGAGGCCGGAGCGGATCTCCAGGTAGCCGTTGTTCATCGCCAGCTGGCCGTCGAACAGCTGCGTGTTGGGGTGATGGCCGATGGCGACGAAGAACCCGTGGGCGACGATGTCGCGGGTGTTGCCGTCCAGGGTCGACTTGACCCGCACCCCGGTGACGCCGGCCTCGTTGCCCAGCACTTCGTCGATGGCGTGGTGCCAGACGGTCTCGATCTTGCCCGCCGCGACCTTGGCGAACAGCTTGTCCTGCATGATCTTCTCGGCGCGCAAGGTGTCGCGGCGGTGCACCAGGTAGACCTTGCGGGCGATGTTGGACAGGTACAGCGCCTCTTCCACGGCGGTGTTGCCGCCGCCGACCACGACCACGTCCTGATCCTTGTAGAAGAAGCCGTCGCAGGTGGCGCAGGCGGACACGCCGCGGCCCTTGAACGCTTCTTCCGAGGGGATGCCCAGGTACTTGGCGGTGGCGCCGGTGGCGATGATCAGCGCGTCGCAGGTGTACTCGGCGCTGTCGCCGCTGAGCTTGAACGGACGCTGCGACAGGTCGGCGGTGTGGATGTGGTCGAAGATCACCTCGGTGTCGAAGCGTTCGGCATGCGCCTGCATCCGCGCCATCAGGTCGGGGCCCTGCAGGCCATGGGCATCGCCGGGCCAGTTGTCGACCTCGGTGGTGGTCATCAGCTGGCCGCCCTGCTGCAGGCCGGTGATCACCACCGGCTTGAGATTGGCGCGCGCGGCGTAGACCGCAGCGGTCCAGCCGGCCGGGCCCGAGCCCAGGATCA
Source organism: Xanthomonas sp. DAR 34887 (assembly GCF_041245805.1). Taxonomy (NCBI): domain Bacteria; kingdom Pseudomonadati; phylum Pseudomonadota; class Gammaproteobacteria; order Lysobacterales; family Lysobacteraceae; genus Xanthomonas; species Xanthomonas tesorieronis. Next base: position 2,640,118 of record NZ_CP162490.1, on the reverse strand, counting down.
GCAGGCGGGAATGCTTGGCGGAATTGGCGGCAGAAGAGCTCATGTATACTCGCGAAGAGGTGGAAATGGCGGCGGATTCGCGGCATTGCGCGGCCTCCGGCGTAGTCGCATAGAGTGGCGGCCGGCCTGGGATGAATCAAGCCGCGTGACGGGAACGCTGCGGCCTGTTGCCACTGCGCCGCCTTGCCGACGCCGCGTGTCGATGCCGCTGCGTGGCGCCGGGAGTTGGCGCGAAGGCGAGCAGTACGATTCAGGTCATGCCTGCTGAAATGCCAGCCCGATTCGTTTATTATCAATCACTAACGGTGTATTTCTAAGGTCTGGTCATAGCGTGGCGAAGCAGGTTCCGGAACGCGGCAAATCCCAGGGTGCCAACGCGGCCGCACGCAAGCAGGCCGCCGCGGCCAATCCGCGCCGGCAGAAGCTGTGGCGCGACCTGGCGCTGATCGCGATCGCGCCGCTGCTGCTGTACCTGCTGGCCAGCCTGGCCACCTATTCGGCGACCGATCCGGGCTGGTCGCATACCGGCAGCGTGGTCGCGCCGGTACACAACATGGGCGGCAAGTTCGGCGCCTGGATCGCCGACGTATTGCTGCAGCTGTTCGGCTACGTGGCGTTCCTGCTGCCGGTGGTGATCGGCGCGATCTCCTGGATCGCGCTGTTCGGCATGGACAGCGATGGCGACGGCGAGGCCGACCTCGGCCCGGCGCTGCGCCTGGTCGGCATCGTCGGGTTTTTGATCGCCGGCACCGGGCTGCTGCACCTGCGCCTGTTCAGCGGCGACGTGGCCGGCGCCGGCGGCATCCTCGGCAAGCTGGTCGGCAGCTCGCTGACCGCCGGTTTCGGCGCGCTGGGCAGCAACCTGTTCGTGCTGGTGCTGCTGCTGGTGTCGATCACCCTGGCCACCGGCCTGTCCTGGTTCGCGGTCATGGAACGCATCGGCCGCGCGGTGATGACCCTGCCGGCGCTGGCGCGGCGCGGCAGCCAGCAGGCCAACGAATGGCAGCAGACCCGCGCCATGCGCGAGGAACGCGAGGAAGTGCGCAAGGTCGACGCGGTACAGCGCGCCAAGCGCGAGCCGGTCAAGATCGAACCGCCGCCGGCGCCGGTGGTGGAGAAGAGCGAGCGCGCCAAGCGCGAGCAGCAGATTCCGCTGTTCCACGGTACCGGCGGCGACCAGTCCGGCATCCCGCCGCTGGCCCTGCTCGACGATCCCAAGCCGCAGACCAAGGGCTATTCCGAGGAAACCCTGGAGACGCTGTCGCGGCAGATCGAGTTCAAGCTCAAGGATTTCCGCATCGACGCGCAGGTGGTCGGCGCCTATCCGGGGCCGGTGATCACCCGCTTCGAGATCGAGCCGGCGCCGGGTATCAAGGTCAGCCAGATCAGCTCGCTGGACAAGGACATCGCGCGCGGCCTGTCGGTGAAGTCGGTGCGCGTGGTCGACGTGATCCCGGGCAAGTCGGTGATCGGCCTGGAAATCCCCAACGTCAGCCGCGAGATGATCTATCTCAGCGAGCTGCTGCGCTCCAAGGAATACGACAAGTCGGCCAGCCCGCTGACCCTGGCGCTGGGCAAGGACATCGCCGGCCGCCCGACCGTGGCCGACCTGGCGCGCATGCCGCACCTGCTGGTCGCCGGTACCACCGGCTCGGGCAAGTCGGTGGCGGTCAACGCGATGGTGCTGAGCCTACTGTACAAGGCCTCGGCCAAGGAACTGCGGATGCTGATGATCGACCCGAAGATGCTCGAGCTGAGCGTCTACCAGGGCATCCCGCACCTGCTGGCGCCGGTGGTCACCGACATGAAGGAGGCCGCCAACGGCCTGCGCTGGTGCGTGGCGGAAATGGAACGCCGCTACAAGCTGATGAGCACCGTCGGGGTGCGCAACCTGGCCGGCTTCAACAAGAAGGTCAAGGACGCGCAGGACGCCGGGCAGCCGATGATGGATCCGCTGTTCAAGCCCAACCCGGACCTGGCCGAGGCGCCGCGGCCGCTGGACACGCTGCCGTTCATCGTCATCTTCATCGACGAATTCGCCGACATGATGATGATCGTCGGCAAGAAGGTCGAAGAGCTGATCGCGCGCCTGGCGCAGAAGGCGCGCGCCGCCGGCATCCATCTGATCCTGGCCACCCAGCGCCCGTCGGTGGACGTGATCACCGGCCTGATCAAGGCTAACATCCCGACCCGCATCGCCTTCCAGGTCAGTTCCAAGATCGATTCGCGCACCATCCTCGACCAGTCCGGCGCCGAGACCCTGCTCGGCCACGGCGACATGCTGTACCTGCCGCCGGGCACGGCGATGCCCGACCGCGTGCACGGCGCCTTCGTCAGCGACGAGGAAGTGCACCGCGTGGTCGAGCACCTCAAGGCCAGCGGCCCGGCCGACTACATCGAGGGCGTGCTCGACGAAGTGCAGACCATGGGCGACGGCACCGTGGTCGGTGCCACCGGCCTGCCGGAGAGCAGCGGCGGGGGCGGCGACGAATCCGATCCGCTGTACGACGAAGCGCTGCGCATCGTCACCGAGACCCGCCGCGCGTCGATCTCCGGCGTGCAGCGGCGGCTGAAGATCGGCTACAACCGCGCCGCGCGGCTGATCGAGGCGATGGAAGCGGCCGGCGTGGTCAGCCCGCCCGAACACAACGGCGACCGCAGCGTGCTGGCGCCGCCGCCGCCGAAGTGAGGCGCGCGACCCAGCCCGCATTCCGGTTCCCGGCCATCGGAACCGCCCGGCGCAGCGTCGCATGCGATGCTGGCGGCCGTTGCCGCCCGCTGCCGTTGCCGATGTCCCGAACCGCCTGCACCTTGCGCCTGTTGCTGTGCGCCGCGCTGACCGTGGCCGGGACCGCCGCCGCGGCGCAACCGCCAGCCGCTGCCGCTGCGGCGTCCAGCCCGGCCGCGGCCACGCCGGACGTCGCGAACAACTTCAGCTACGTGCGCTACCGCGCCGACTACGAGGTGCGCGACGACGCCAGCAGCGTAGAGACCGACGAGATCGAGTTGCTGCTGAAGACCAAGGCCGGCGTGGACAAGTTCAGCCAAGTGCGGTTGAGCTACAGCGAGAAGCTGGAGACGCTGGAGGTGCTGGCCGCCTACGCGATCACCCCGGACGGGCTGCGCCACGACGTGCCGGCCGACAAGATCTATACCCAGGAAAGCTATTCCAGCGCCTCGGCGGCGATGTATGCCGACCGCAAGGTCAAGGTGGTGGTGTTCCCCAACCTGATGCCGGGCACGCGGCTGGTGTACCGGGTGCGCCGCACCCAGACCGTGCCGTACTTCCCGGGCTACTTCAGCCTGTGGGAGACCTTCAGCGTGTTCTCCCAGTACGACGACGCCACGGTGACCCTGGTCGCGCCGCGACGCATGCCGATGCACGTGTACACGCGCGGCGTGGACGGCGCCGACACGCCGAAGATCGACGGCGCGCAGGCGCGCTGGGAATGGCGTTACCAGCGCCGCGAGCCGATGAAGAGCCAGAACTGGGCGGCGGCGACCTGGGAATTCAGCCCGACCATCATGGCCAGCAGCTTCCGCCGCTGGTCGCAGATGGGCCAGGCCTACCAGCGCAGCAGTGGCGTGGCCGCGCAGGTCACGCCGAAGGTACGCGCCCGCGCCGAGCAGATCACCGCCGGCATCGGCGACCGCCGCGCGCAGGCCGCGGCGCTGTACGAGTGGGTGGCGCGCAACATCCGCTACGTGGCGGTCTACCTGGGCAATGGCGGCCTGGAGCCGAACAGCGCCGACAGCATCCTCGACAACCACTACGGCGACTGCAAGGACCACACCGTGGTGCTGGAGGCGCTGCTGGCGGCCAAGGGCATCGCCAGCACGCCGGTGCTGATCGGCGCCGAAGGCGGGCCGACCCTGCCCGACGTGCCGGTGCTCGGCCGCTTCAACCACGCCATCACCTATCTGCCCGAGTTCAAGCTGTACGTGGACTCGACCAATCCTTACGCGCGCTTCGGCCAGCTGCCGGCCGGCGACCTCGGCGTGCCGGTGCTGCATACGGTGGATGGCAGCGTGACGCGGACCCCGCCCAACGACGCGCGGGTGAACCTGTATGAGGCCGAGGCCGACTACCGCTTCGCCGCCGACGGCAGCCTGAGCGGCACCACCAGGCTGGACAGCGGCCAGATCGGCGAGATCGGCCTGCGCACCATGTTCGTGCAGCTCAATGCGCAGAACCGCACCCGCATCGAGGAATCGATCCTGGCCGCGTCCGGCTTCGACGGCAGCGGCGAACTGGAGCTGCAGGGCGCGCCGCAGGACCTGAGCCGGCCGTTCGGCTACGCCTACAGGTTCCGCGCCAGCGACTATGTCGACTTCGGCGTGGTCGGCGGCATGACCCTGCCGCAGATGCCCGGCGCCGATTCGGTGCGCGGGGTCTACGCGACCACCTCGGCCGAGCGCAACCTGACCCCGTTCTACTGCAACGACAACGCGCGCAGCGAGACCTACCGGCTGACCTTCCCGGACAGCGTGCCGATCATCGCCATCCCCGCCGATACCCATTTCCGCAACGCCGCCGGCGAATACGCCGCGACCTGGGTACGCGACGGGCAGACCGTGGTCGCCACGCATACGCTGCACCGGCGCGCGGTGCATGGCCCGCAGGCGCTGTGCCAGCCGCAGGACTACGCCGCCTTCCGCGAGCTATACCAGCAGGTGCGGCGCGGCTTCCGCGGCCAGATCCTGTACGGCGACCTCGGCCGCATGCAGACCGGGCACTGAATGCGTCGCTCTGATCGCCTATTCAGCATGGCCACGGCACACTTCCCACATCCCATTCCGGACCTTATCGGCATGCTTCGCACACTCCGCTACACCGTTCTTGCCACCGCGCTGCTAGCCGGTAGCGCCTTTGCCGGCGCGCGCGAGGACCTCACCAGCTTCACCCGCGGCCTTAAAGGCCTGGACGGGCAGTTCGCGCAAAAGGTCTACGACGGCAAGGGCACGCTGAAGGAAAGCACCACCGGCCGCGTCGCCTTGTCGGCGCCGCGGCTGTTCCGCTGGGAGTACCGCAAGCCCTACGAGCAACTGATCGTCGCCGATGGCGCCAAGGTCTGGGTCTACGAGCCGGATCTGAAGCAAGCCACCGTGCGCACCCAGGGCGCCGAGGAGCAAAACAGCCCGCTGACCGCCCTGATCGATCCGGGCAAGCTCGATCGCCAGTACGACGTCAGCGAGGAAGCGGTGGCGCGCGACGGCCTGCAATGGCTGTCGCTGACGCCGAAGGTGGACACCGCGGCCAGCTTCCAGATCGCCAAGCTCGGCTTCGACGGCAACGGCCTGGCACGGATGGAAGTGGTCGATGCGGTCGGCCAGCGCACCGAGATCCGCTTCAGCGACTGGAAGCGCAATCCGAGTTTCGCCGCCGGCACCTTCCGCTACGTGCCGGACAAGGACGTGGACGTGGTCGGCGACGACTGACCCGCCGCCGGGCGCCGGGGTGCGGCCGCGGTTGAGCGGTCGCGCACCAGCGTCTGGTCATCGGCGCCTGCGCCTCACTCCGGGCAGGTCTGCACTTCGATGCTGACATGCCCCAGCGTCGCCACGCCCTCCAGGCGCGCGCGGTAGAACGCGGCCGGTCGCGGCCGGTGGGTCACCAGCGACACGATCGCGGCATGTTGGCCCGGGCCGATCCGCCATACGTGCAGGTCGGCGATGCGCTCGTCGTCCTGTTCCAGGCGCTGCCGGATCTGCGCCTGCAAGGCGGCCGGCGCCGAGGCGTCGAGCAGCACCGCGCCGGTATCGCGCAGTAAGCCCAACGACCAGCGCGCGATGACGATGGCGCCGACGATGCCCATCAGCGCATCGGTCCACACCCAGCCCAGGTACTTGGCCAGCAGCAGGGCGACGATCGCCATCACCGAGGTCAGCGCGTCGGCCAGCACGTGCATGTAGGCCGAACGCAGGTTGTGGTCGGCATGCGCGTGCCGGTCGTGGCTGGCCGCCTGCTCGGGCGCGGCATGGGCGTGTGCATGCCCGTGGTGATCGTGAGGGTGATCGCCGTGACCATGCACGTGTTCGTGTTTGTGTTCGTGCGCATCGTGGCGCGCGTGGTCGCCATGCCGGTGCGCCGCATGCGCATGCGCATGGTCGTGATCGTGGTCATGATGCTGGCCGTGGCCATGTCCGTGCCCATGATCGTGGTGGTGGTCGGCGCCCAGCATCCAGGCGCTGAGCAGGTTCACCAGCAGGCCAAGGGCCGCGATCCACAGGGCCTCGTCGTAGGCGATGTGGACCGGCTGCGCCAGCCGCAGCGCCGATTCCACACCGATGCCGAGCGCGATCAGCGCCAGGATCAGCGCGCTGGAGAAGCCGGCCAGATCGCCGACCTTGCCGGTCCCGAAGCTGAAACGCGGATTGTGCCGGTGCCGCCGCGCGAACCAGTAGGCGAAGCCGGCCAGCGACAGCGCTCCGGCATGGGTGGCCATGTGCAGGCCGTCGGCGAGCAGCGCCATCGAGCCGGTCCACCAGCCGGCGACGATCTCCACCAGCATCATCGCCGCGGTCAACGCGACCACCGCCCAGGTCCGGCGCGCGTTGCGTTCGTGGCGATCGCCGAGGAAATCGTGCGTGTGGCTGAAAGCATCCAGCGTGCTGTGGTGGCTCATCGGGGCGCTCATGGGGGGAGGGGCGGCGCTGCCGATTGTAGCGGCGCCGCCGGGCGGTTTCGCGCGGCCTGCGCATGGCGACGATAGAATACGCAGGTGGCCAAGCGCAGACTCCTCGCCCCCGATACCCCCGACCTGCTGAGCGTCGACCGCGATGCGCTGCGCCCGCTGGCCGAGCGCATGCGCCCGCGCACGCTCGACGAGATGGTCGGGCAGAAGCGCCTGCTGGCGCCGGCCAGCGCGCTGCGCCGCGCGGTCGAGTCCGGGCGCGTGCATTCGATGATCCTGTGGGGGCCGCCGGGCTGCGGCAAGACCACCCTGGCGCTGCTGCTGGCGCAGTACGCCGAGGCCGAGTTCAAGGCGATCTCGGCGGTGCTGTCCGGCCTGCCGGAGGTGCGGCTGGTGCTGGCCGAGGCCGCGCAGCGCTTCGCCGACGGGCGCCGCACGGTGCTGTTCGTGGACGAGGTGCACCGTTTCAACAAGGCGCAGCAGGACGCGTTCCTGCCGCACATCGAGCGCGGCACCATCCTGTTCGTCGGCGCCACCACCGAGAACCCGTCGTTCGAGTTGAACTCGGCGCTGCTGTCGCGCTGCCGTGTGCACGTGCTGGAGTCGGTGTCGCCGCAGGACATCGTCGAGGCGCTGCAGCGTGCGCTGCACGACAGCGAACGCGGCCTGGGCGGCGAGGCGATCCGGGTCTCGGACGAAGCGCTGCTGGAGATCGCCAGCGCCGCCGACGGCGACGTGCGGCGCGCGCTGACCCTGCTGGAGATCGCCGCCGAACTGGCCCAGGGCGAGGATGGCGAGATCACGCCGCAGACCCTGCTGCAGGTGCTGGCCGACCGCACCCGCCGTTTCGACAAGGGCGGCGAGCAGTTCTACGACCAGATCTCGGCGCTGCACAAGTCGGTGCGCAGTTCCAATCCGGATGCGGCGCTGTACTGGCTGACGCGCATGCTCGACGGCGGCTGCGATCCGGCCTACCTGGCGCGGCGCTTGACCCGCATGGCGATCGAGGACATCGGCCTGGCCGATCCGCGCGCGCAGCAGATGGCGCTGGAAGCCTGGGACATCTACGAGCGGCTGGGCAGCCCGGAAGGCGAACTGGCCTTCGCGCAGCTGGTGCTGTACCTGGCCAGCACCGCCAAGTCCAACGCCGGCTATGCCGCCTTCAACCAGGCCAAGGCCGAGGTGCGCGAGAGCGGCACCGAGGAAGTGCCGCTGCATCTGCGCAACGCGCCGACCAAGCTGATGAAGAACCTCGGCTACGGCGAGCATTACCAGTACGACCACGATGCCGAGGGCGGCATCGCCCTGGACCAGACCGGGTTTCCCGATGCGATGGGCGAGCGCGTCTACTATCGCCCGGTGGAGCGCGGCCTGGAAATCAAGCTCAAGGACAAGCTCGACCGCCTGCGCGCCGCGCGCGAGCAGGCGCGGGCTGACAAGGCCAAGCCGACGCGCTCATAATCGGCATCAAGGAGATGGCATTCCTCCTCGAACCGCCCGCAGTCCCTGCGCGCTGATGATGCCTGCCCAACCCCCGCCGGGGCGGCAGGCCTGCGTCCCGGCATCGCCCGATCTGGAGACCCCGATGCCGAACCGCGTTTTCGTTTGTCCACGCCACCGCGCCGCCGCGCAGCGGGGCCGCGCATGAACTTCGCTGTGTGGTGGCAGCAGTTGCTGCTGGCGATGGCCGGCGGTGCGGTCGGCTCCGGTCTGCGCTTCGCCGTCGGCAGCGCCTTGCTGCAGCGCTACGGCGCCGGCTTCCCGTGGGGCACGCTGACGGTGAACCTGATCGGCGCCTTCTTCGGCGGTTTCCTGCTGGTCTGGATCGAAGGCAAGGGCGCCAGTGCGCCGTACTGGCGGGCGCTGCTGATCGTGGGCCTGCTCGGCGGACTGACCACGTTTTCCTCGCTGATGATGGAAAGCCTGGTGTTCCTGCGCGGCGGGCGCGGCGGCATGGTGCCGCTCTACCTGGCGATCACCCTGGCAGCGGGCCTGCTGCTGGTGATCGGCGGCGCGCGTGTGGCCATGGAATTGCGCCCGCCGTCGGCCAACGCGGCCAACTGAACCGCGAAGGCTCGGCTCAGGCCAGCAGCGCGGCTGCCAGGCCCAACGGCGGTGCCGCCAGCGCCAGCGGCACGATGGCGCGCGGCCGGTACGGCAGCAGGCCGTAGGTCAGCAGCGCCGCGCTGGCGCTGAGCGTGCCCAGCCACAGCACCGGGCCGATGCTCCAGCCCAGGCTGGTCACGCAGCAGGCGAAGGCCGCGGCCAGCAACAGCCAGCCGCCGATGCGCAGCTGGCGCATCCGCGCCGGCGCCGCACGCTGCGCGCCGTACAGCTCCAGCTGATGCTTCTCCATCGCCAGGCACAGCGCGACGAAGCCGGAAAAGGCCAGGCCCAGGCCGAGCAGGTTCATGGCGTCTCCAGCGCGGCGGTCGCAGCCGGCTGCGCCGCCGCGCGTTCGCGCGCGCGGCGTTCGGCCGCCGACAGCGGCGGCTGCCAGCGCTGCATGCGTCGTGCGGCCAGCGCCAGCACACAGCCCAGCGCGCAGCACACCAGATCCACGCCGGCCAGCGCCCAATCCCGCGCCGGAAGGCTGTTGCCCAGGTGCGCGTCCGTGGTCGCGGCGTTGAGCACCGGCAACAGCCCGAACAGGGCGGCGCCGAGGTACAGCTGGCAAGCCCACATCGCGCGCTTCGGCCAGACGAAGGCCGCGACCAGCGCCGCCGCCCAGGCCAGGAAGAACGTTGCCGCTTCCTGCTCCGGGCGCTCGGCCGCATGCACCGGGATCAGCCGGTTGCCCCAGAAATAGGCGGCGAAGGCGATCGGCAAGCCGGCCACCGTGCCGATGTTCAGCGCATCGACCAGGCGCAGGCCGACGCCGACCCGGCCGGCCTTGGCGTGCTTGGGGCGTTCCTTGACCGCCCACAGAATCACCCCGCTGGCCACCATCAGGCAGCCGAGCAGGCCCGAGCCGAAGAACAGCCAGCGCAGCCCCGATCCGGCGAAGTGCGCCAGGTGCAGGCCGTACAGCGTGCTGCGGGTCTGTGCGGCCGCGCCGGCCTCGCCGCTGCGCGCCAGGATCTGCCCGCTGCCGGCATCCAGCAGCAGCGACGGCGGGTCGTAGGCAAGGCGTCGGCCCTCGCCCTGGCGGATCTCGATCACCGCCGCGGCATCGCCCGGGTTGTACAGCGAGAACCCGGCGATCGGCGCCTGCGCGCGCCATTCGGCGCGCGCCACGTCCAGCAGGCGCGCGATCGGCAGGCGCGTGCCCGGCTGGCCGCTGGCTTCGCGGGAATTCTGCGGCTGCGAAAACGCTTCGGCATAGAACGCGTCTTCCGCGTCCGGATAGGCGACCTTGATGCCCCACGGCAGGTACATCAGCATCAGCGTGACCAGCCCGGTGTAGGTGATCATCGCGTGGTAGGGCAGGGCCAGCACCGCGCTGACGTTGTGGAAATCCAGCCACGAGCGCTGGCCCTTGGCCGGGCGGAAGGTGAAGAAGTCCTTGAAGATCTTCTTGTGGGTGATGACCCCGCTGATGATCGCCACCAGCATGAACATCGCGCAGAAGCCGACGATGTAGCGCGCCCACAGCACCGGGATGTAGTGCAGGTCGAAGTGCAGGCGATAGAAGAACTCGCCGCCGCGGGTATCGCGCGCGGCGCTGATCTGGCCGCTGCGCGGATCCAGCAGCGCGTCACCGAACATCCGCTTGCGGCTCTGGGCGCTGCCGTCGGCCGGCGGCGGATTGCGCCAGAACAGGTGCGCGAACGAGGAGCGTGCGCCGGGCAGCGACACCGTCCATTGCGGCGACTGCGACGCTTTCCGCTCCAGCAGCGCGATCGCGCGCGCGGCGACGGCATCGGTGCCCAGCTGCGCGCGCGGCAGTTCCGGGCGCATCCAGCGGCTGATCTCGTCGCGGAAATAGCTGGCGGTGCCGGCCATGAAGATCAGCAGCAGCACCCAGCCGACCAGCAGTCCGGTCCAGGTATGCAGCCAGGCCATCGACTGGCGGAAGCCCTGCTTCATGGCGCGTGCTGCTGCAGCCAGGCGATGGCCAGCGCCATCGGCGCCAGCAGCGCGACGATCCCCAGCCAGGCGCGGGTGGCGCTACGCGCGGCGAACGCCCATAACGCAGTGCAGGCGCAGACCAGGATGCCCAGCATCATGCCGCTCAGCACCGCCTGCGCGCGCAGGCCCGGCCACAGCAGCGGCAGCAGCGCGGAGGTCGCCGCGGCCAGCCCATAGCCACCGAAGATCGCGGCCAGAGTGCGCGACAGCACGCCCAACCAAGGCGGCAGTGGACGCCGCGGCGCGGCAGGCGATTGCGGATCGGGAAGGGGGGCAGACGGAGCTGGATGCATGGAAGCCTGTCGGGAAAAGGCACCGGCTTGGCATCGGGCTAGGCGGGAGCGTGGCGGCAATAGGGCATGCCGAATTCGTTAATGATACGCATTCCTATCTTTATGGCGCAACGCTGAGCCTTGCCGGCGTTTGCGCACCCCACGACGCGCGCGGAGTCCGACGAAACGCAATGCGCCCGACGACGCGCAATGCGACTGCCGCGCAACGCCGGCGGATGTGCAAGGCCGCGATGGCCGGTTCTCGGCGGTGCCGCCGTTTCCGATCCTGCGAGCAAAGATCCGTCTCGCCGTGACTCCAACGCGTGCGGCGGTGCCCACGGCGCCGTGCCCGCGTCTCACTCTCATTTCGACACAAGGACGTTCCACATGAACACATGTTTCTCCGTCGCGTTCCGTCGTGCTTTCCATCCGCGTGCCTGCATCGCGCTCATGGTGCTGTGGGTTGCGCTGCTGCTGTCCTTCCACAGCCAGGCGGCACCGGTGCCCGGCGGCTCGTGGCAGAAGTCGTGCAAGAACGCGAGCATGAGCGGCACCCAGTTGGGCGCCGACTGCAAGACCGGCGGCTTCACCTTCTTCGGCGCCACCAGCCAGAGCTGGCGCTACACGATCATCCAGCGCACCGACCTGTGCTACGGCGATCTGAGCAACGACCATGGCCGGCTGAAATGCAACCGCGGCCCGTACGCGTCGAGCTTGCCGGCATCGGCCAACAAGACCTGCGACGACGTCTTCCGCGACAAGGGCACGCTGTACGCGATGTGCCGCAAGAAGAGCGGCGGCTACCGGACCAATGCGTTGTTCCTGCAGAGCCAATGCCTGTCGGCCGAGAACAACGACGGCAAGCTCTCCTGCTCCACGGCGGCGCCGGCGTGCAGTCCGACGATCTCGGCAACCCCGGCGAACAAGGGCTTCACTGTGCACGGCAGCTGCTTCCTGCCGAATCACACGGTGTACTTCCGCTATGTCGACAACAAGCTGAAGAACGTCTTCGGCCAGGGCAGTTCCAATGCGGCCGGCGGGTTCGATTTCTACACCGGCCCGATCTGTGTCTACCCGGGGCCGGTGGCGATCTCCGCCAACGACGGGCGCGCGTCCAGCAGCGACGTGACCGGCACGCTGTGGAGCAATACGGTGCCTGGCACCTGCTACTAGCGTGCAAGCCCGGCCCGGCCGCTCGCGGACGGGCCGGGTAGCGGGAGCGGCCGAAAGCTGCGCCGCCATGCGCGCCGGCGAGCCGGCGGAACCGCAGGCATCTGCTGCGATCACGCTGCACGCCAAGATGCAGGCCGTGCTCTTACCGGCTTCCGGCGATTGGGCTTTGCGACAATGCCGCTGTTGCCAGATGTCCTGGCGTTCGTCGCGACCTCACCAGGCAGACGCGCAAGCACGACGCTGCCGAGCGCTTCCGACCGAGTGGTAGCTGCGTGCGGAAGGATCGTGTCGCACGGCGCGTCCGGTGCAAGCGACGCTCGCGCCGGTGCAGGCATTTGCCGGCAGCGCTCAGCGGTGACGGTGCCGGTAAGCGCGCTTCAGTGATGCGCGGCGGATGCGTTGGCGGGTGCCGCGGCCATCGCCTCGGCGGTGCCGATCTTCTCTTCCACTGTCTTACGCAGCGGAGAGGCTTCCGGCAGCAGGTCGCGCAGGTGCCGCCAATGCGCCGCGGCGTCGGCGAAATGCTGCCGCTGGAATTCGCCGATGCCCAGCATCCACAGGGCGCGCTGGTTGTCCGGTTGCTGCGCGAGCACGCGCTCGAGCATGCCGTGCGCGTCCGCGCCGACGGCGAAATCGGGTTGTTGCGCCATGTCCGCTTCGACCCAGCCGAGCAGCGCGTCGCTGTTGTCCGGATCGATGCGCAGCGCCTGCGCGTAGGCGCCGCGTGCCTCGGCACTGTGTTTCGCCTGTACTGCCGCGGCGGCCTGGTCCAGCCATTGCTGCAGTGCGCGCTGCGCCACGCGCGGGTCGGGCGCCGGTGCGGCTTGCACGGGCACGCCGGCAAGCGCGGCCGGATCGCCGACCAGCAGATACAGGCCGGCGCTGGCCAGCGGCAGCGCCACTGCCACCAGTCCCGCAGCGCCGAGGCGCAGCGTGCGCGCGCCCGGACGCCGGCGCAGCAGCGGCCGCAGCAGGACGCCCAGCGCGATGCCGAGCATCAGCGCGGCGGCGATGCAGAAGGCAGCCGTCACCATTGTTCTTCCGGCTCCTGTTCCGGCGGCGCATGCGCCGCGGTGGCGGCCCGGCGCCGCAACGTGGCCGCGACCATGGCCGCACCGGCGAGCAGGAACAGCAGCGGACCGAACCACAGCAGCCAGGTGGCCGGCGCCAGCGGCGGGTCGTAGAGCACGAACTGCGAGTAGCGATCGACCATGTACTGCTTGATCTGCGCATCGCTGCGGCCGGCCTGCAACTGCGCGAACACCTGGTGGCGCAGGTCGCGCGCCAGCGTCGCATTGGAGTCGGCCAGGTTCTCGTTCTGGCAGACCAGGCAGCGCAATTGCGCGGTCAGGCGCTGGAAGCGCAGTTCCTGTTGCCGGTCCTTGAATGGCAGCGGGTCCACGGCCTGCGCCGCCGCCGGCAGCGCGTGGGCGAGCAGCAGGGCAGCCAGCAGCCACAGCCATCGCGCGGTCCATCGCCGGCCGCGCCGCATCCGCGCGCAGGAACCCGTCATCGCTGCGCTCCGCCCAGCGCGGCGATGGCCGGGCGCAGTTCGCCGGCGATCACCGCGGGGGTCAGCACGCCGACGTGCTTGTAGCGGATCACGCCCTGGGCATCGATCAGGAAGGTTTCCGGTGCGCCATAGACGCCGAAGTCGATCGCGCGTTGTCCGTCCTCATCGACCACCACCAGCGCATACGGGTTGCCGTGCTGCGCCAGCCAGGTGCGCGTGTCCTGGGGATCGTCCTTGTAGGCGTAACCGACCAGGGCCACGCCGAGGTCGTCGGCATGCGCCATCAGCACCGGATGCTCCTCGCCGCAGGCCAGGCACCAGCTGCCGAACACGTTGAGCAGGTAAGGGCGGCCGTGCAATTCGGCGCTGCCGGCGCGTTGTTCGGGGTTGTCCAGGCGCGGCAGCGCGAATGCCGGCGCCGGCTTGCCGATCAGCGGCGAGGGCACCTCGCGCGGGTCGTGCGCGCGGCTCCAGTAGATGCCGAAGCCGAACAGTGCGGCCAGCAGCAGGAAGCCGAGCAGGGGCAGCAGCCGGCTCATGGCGCAGCCACCGACGCGGACGTGGCGACGGGCGCGCCAAGCTCGCCACCGTGCGCGGCCGTGTGCGGCGCGCGCAAGCGCCGTGCGCAGGCACTGACGAAACCGCCGAGCATCATCAGCAGGCCGCCCAGCCAGATCCAGCGGATGAAGGGCTTGTAGTACAGGCGCAGGGTCCAGGTGTTCTCGATGTGCTGGTCGTCCATCGGCTCGCCCAGCGCGACGTAGAGATCGCGGGCGACGCCGGCATCGATCGCCGCCTCGGTCTGGATCCGCTCGCTGGAATACAGGCGCTTCTGCGGGTGCAACACCGCCACCGCCGCGCCGTCGCGGCTCACCGTCAGCGTGCCTTGCTCGGCTTTCCAGTTGGGACCGTCGATCATGCGCACGCCGTCGAAGCGGAACGCGTAGCCGCCGATCTGCTCGCTTTGCCCGGGCGCCAGGCGCACATCGCGCTCGATCGACAGGCTTTCCGACAGCAGCACGCCGGCTACGAACACCGCCACGCCAGCATGGGCCAGCAGCATGCCGGCCAGTTCCGCGGGAAAACGGCGTCCGCGCGGCGCGTCGCGCAGGCGCTTGTAGGCGTACAGCACCGTGCCGACGCCGATCCAGACCGCGGCGGCGACGCCGGCCACCGCGCGTGCCGAGCCGTCGGTGAGCACGAAGGCGACCAGCGCGCAGGCCAGTGCGGCCAGCACGGCGCGCACCGCCACCGCCTGCAGCGCGCCCGCTTCGGTCCGGCCCCAGCGCAGATACGGGCCGAACGGCAGCAGCAGCACCACCGGCAGCATCAGCAGCGGGAACAGCAGGCCGAAGTAGGGTGGGCCGACCGAGACCTTGCCCAGGCGCAACGCATCGCCGAGCAGCGGGAACAGCGTGCCCAGCAGCACCATCGCCGCAGCCACGGTCAGCATCAGGTTGCCGACCAGGATCGCGGTTTCCCGCGACAGGGCAGCGAACGGTTTGCCGGCGGCCAGCCGCGGCGCGCGCAGCGCGTACAGCAGCAGCGCGCCGCCGACCGCCACGATCAGGAAGCCGAGGATGTACAGGCCGCGGCGCGGGTCGGCGGCGAAGGCGTGCACCGAGGTCAGCACGCCCGAGCGCACCAGGAAGGTACCCAGCAGCGACAGCGAGAAGGCCAGGATCGACAGCAGCAGGGTCCAGGCGCCCAGCGCGCCGCGTTTTTCGGTGACCGCCTGGGTGTGGATCAGCGCCGCGCCGACCAGCCACGGCATGAAGCTGGCGTTCTCAACCGGGTCCCAGAACCACCAGCCGCCCCAGCCCAGCTCGGCATAGGCCCACCAGCTGCCGGCGACGATGCCGGCGGTGAGGAAGCCCCAGGCGACATTGGTCCACGGCCGCGCCCAGCGCACCCAGGCCTGCTGTTGTTCGCCGCCGAGCAGGGCGGCGATGGCGAAGGCGAACGCCACCGAAAAGCCGACGTAGCCGGTATAGAGCACCGGCGGGTGGAACACCATGCCCGGATCCTGCAGCACCGGGTTGAGTTCGTTGCCGTCCAGCGGCATCGGCGACAGCCGCGCGAACGGGTTGGAGGTGAACAGCACGAACGCCAGGAAGCCGGCGGCGATCAGGCCGAGCACGCCCAGCACGCGCGCGGCGAACGCGTCCGGCAGGTGCCGGCTGCTGCGCGCCAGCAGCAGCGTCCACAGGTTGAGGATGGCGATCCACAACAGCAGCGAGCCTTCGTGCGCGCCCCACACCGCGGCCAGCCGGTAGTACCAGGGTTGCGCCAGGTTGGCGTTGGCGGCCACGTAGCGCACCGAGAAATCCAGGCGCAGCAGCGCATACGCGAGCAGGGCGAAGGCCAGCCAGGCGAACAGCGCCTGCGCGCAGGCGGCCGGCCGCGCCACCGCCATCAGCGCGCGATCGCCGCGCCAGGCGCCGAGCAACGGCAGCACGCCCTGCGCCAGCGCCAGCAGCAGGGCCAGGATCAGTGCGAGCTGGGCCAGTTCGGCAGTCATCGCGGCAGGGCGACCGAGCGCGGCCAGTGCAACGCGGCGCGGCAGGTCGGCATCCGCGTCATGGCGTCGCGGACGTGGCGGTCGACGCCGAACCCACCGCCGCGGTACGACCCTGGTGGGCCTGCGCCATCGCGTCCTTCAGTTCCTGCGGCATGTAGGTCTCGTCGTGCTTGGCCAGCACCTCGGTGGCGACGAAATCGGCGCCATGCAGCGAGCCGGTGGCGATCACCGCCTGGTTGTCGCGGAACAGGTCCGGCAGGATCCCGGTATAGGCGACCGCGGTGGCGCCGGCCTTGTCGATTACGGTGAACTCCACCCGCAGCGAATCGGCGCTGCGCCGGATCGAGCCGGCCTTGACCATGCCGCCGAGGCGGAACACGCGGTAGCCGTCCGCCTGGCCGGCCTGCACCTGGCTCGGGGTGAACAGGTAGCTGATGTTGTGCTGCAGGGCCAGCACGAACAGGCCTGTGGCGAGCGCGGCCGCGCCCAGCACCAGCAGCACGAGCAGCAGGCGGCGCTTACGGGTGGGAGTCATTGGCGCTACCGGGCAAGCGGGAAGAGGCGCCGCGCTGGCGCCGTGCCTGTTCGCGCAGCAACTGCGCGCGGGTCTCGGCGAGCAGGCGCCGCTGCCGCCAGCGCGGCAGCAGCGTGTCCAGCAGCAGCACCAGCAGGAACAGCGCGTAGGCACTCCACACATAGGTGGCGTAACCGCCCATCGCCCAGAAGCCGCTCATGCCGCGCGCTCCGCCGGCAGCGCCGTTACCTGCGCCGCGGCGGATGCGGACGCGGACGCGGGTGCGGCCAGCGCGAGCGCGCGCACCCAGCCCTTGCCGCGTTCCAGCGCCAGCAGGTCGGTGCGCATCCGCCCGAGCAGGCTGGCCAGGTAATAGCACTTGCTCGCCAGCACCGCGGTCAGCAGCGGCCACAGCATCGCCAGCGGCATCTTCGACGGGCCGAGCACGCGCACCGTGGAGCCCTGGTGCAAGGTGTTCCACCAGACCACGGAGAAATGCACGATCGGCAGGTTGATCAGCCCGACCAGCGCCAGCAGCGCCGCGGCGCGCGCGCCCTGGCGCGGGTCCTCGATCGCGCGGTACAGGCTGATCACGCCCAGGTACAGGAACAGCAGCACCAGTTCCGAGGTCAGCCGCGCGTCCCAGGTCCACCACGTGCCCCACATCGGCTTGCCCCACAGCGAGCCGGTGCACAGGGTGATGAAGGTGAACGCCGCGCCGATCGAGGCGGAGGCCATGCACGCCACTTCCGCCAGCTTGACGCGCCAGACCAGGGCGACGAAGCCGGCCATGCCCATCGCGGCATAGACGAACAGGCTCATCCAGGCGCTGGGGACATGGATGAAGATGATCCGGTAGGCGTCGTGCTGCTGGTAGTCCGGCGGCGCCAGCACCAGGCCGCCGTAGAACGCCACCGCGCCGAGCAGCAGCGACGCGCCCAGCGCCCATGGCCGGATCGCGCCGGCGACGCGGTAGAACGTCGGCGGCGACGCCAGCCGGTGCATCCAGTGCGGAACCCACTTGGCCATGACCGCCGACTCAGCGCGCCGTGGCGGCGGTGCGGGGCAACGCCTGCACCGCGGCGGCGGCATCCACCTGCAGCAGGCCGTCGCGTTGCCGGCTGGTCCGGCGCAGCAGCTCGTGCACGCTGCGCGCGTCCAGTTGCGGCGCCAGCGCCAGCAGCAGCGCGACCACGCCGCTGACGTGCGCGGTGGCCATCGACGAACCGGAGGTGAAGTCGTAGCCGCCGTTGGGCTGAGTGGTGAGGATGTCCTCGCCCGGGGCGCTCAGCACGCCCGGCGGCGGCGGGGTGGGGCTGCTGCTGCGCACCACGATCACCCCCGGGGTGGCATCGGGAAAGCCGTCCAGGCGGCCGTCCGGCGGCATCGCCGCGACCACGATGCGGCCCTGCTGCAGCAACTGCTCGAGCAGCTTGCGCAGCAGCGGATCGGCCGGCCCGCCCAGGCTCAGATTGATGATGCGCGTGCGCGTATCGCCGATCGCGACCAGCGCCTTGGCCAGGGTGAAGGAATTGCAGCCGGCGCCGGCACCGGCGCGCTGCGGATACCAGCAGGCCTTGTACACGTCGAGCACGGCCTTGGGCGCCATGCCGACGATGCCGAGATGGTTGTTGCTGCCGGCGGCGATGATCCCGGCCACTTCGGTGCCGTGATGGTCGCGATTGAACGCCGTGGGATCGGCGCCGACCAGGTCACGCACGTCGCGCAGCCGGCCCTTCAGGTCGGGATGGGCGGTGTCCACGCCGGTATCGACGATGGCCACGCCCACGCCCTGGCCCTGGCTCAGCACCTGCGCGGTGGCGGCGTTGGTCGCGACGAAGCCGCGCTGCATGTCCACGTAGGGATCGTTGTAGCGCAGCGGCTGCGCGGACTGGGCGGGGGACGGGGCGTCGGCGTAGGTGGCGAACTCCTGCAGCGGCTGCGACAGCGTGACGCGTTCGTCCTTGGCCAGCTCGGCGAGCAACGCGTCGCGTTCCACGCCCGGCGCCGGCTCCAGCACCACGCAGTAGACGCCGAGCGGTTTGATCGGCCAGCCGGTCACCTGGCGCAGGCGGTAGCGTTGGGTCAATGCGTCCAGCGTCGCCGCCGCCTGGGTGCCGGCACCGTAGTACTTGGAAGAGGCATAGCCGATCAGGTTGGAGCCGGCATGCCGGCCCGGGGCGGCCATCGGGTTGGCCACCGCGAGCACGATCTGGCGCTGGCTGTCCAAGGCCGGCGAAGCGTCCACAGTCGGCGTCTTCGCCGGCGCCGCAGCGGCGGCCACCGGCGCATCGGCGGCATTGCGCCCGCCATGGGCGCAGGCGCCGAGGGCGAGGCAGGCGACGAGCAGGCAGGCGCGACGCAGGCTCATGGTGCGGAAATCGGCTCCGCCAGGCGGATGCCGGGCGTCGCACGCAGCTGCTGCACGCTGCGCTGCGGTTGCGCCGACGAGCCGGCCTGAATTGGCACCACGGTGTAGGCGCCGGCGCCATTGGGGCCGCCGACCACGCGCAGCTGCAGCTTGCGCAGCGTGGCGTCCCAGTCGGCCAGGGTCATGCGCGCGTCCGGCACCACGCGGATCGCGTCGCTCGCCAGCGGCTGCGCGGTGTCGCTGAGGGTACGGTAGCCGGCGCCCTGGCCCTGGTCGCTGGCGGACAGCCTGACCCCGAGCACGCCCAGCCCGACCGCCTGCACCAGCGCCGCGGCGACCAGCGCCCGCGTGGTCCAGCTGGAGCGCACGCGCGGTGGCAGGCGCTGCGGCTCGGGCGCGTCGAGGCGGCCGAGCAGGCGCTGCAGCCCGGCCTCGGCATCCACCGGCACGTCGCTGGGCAGCGACATCGCCATGCGCAGCCGGCTCTGCTGCGCGAACTCGGCGCTGCAGAAACTGCACTTGGCCAGATGCGCGATCAGCCACTCGTGTTGTTCTTCCGTGGCGCTGGCCTGCAGCACCCACGGCATTAGTTCCCAGGCATGCGAGCACTCGTTGCCCGGCTCGTTGAAGCCTGTCTTCATGACATGCTCTCCGTCAGAGGGGAAGCGCCGCCGGCCAATCCCGGCAGCACGTTGCGCAGCTTGACCCGGGCATGGAACAGCCGCGCCTTGATCGTGCCCACCGGGCACTGCATGATCGCCGCCACTTCTTCCAGCTTGTGGCCCAGGCCGTAGACCAGTTCGACCACCAGGCGCTGGTCGGCCGACAGCCGCTCCAGGCCCTTGCCCAGCCAGTCGCGCAGTTCGCGGTCCTCGTCCGGGTCGGCGGCGGAGGCGGACGAGAAATGCTCTTCGGCGCTCACCCCGTCCTCGATCGCCTCGTCGCTGTGGTGGCGAATCGCCTTGAGCCCGCAGCGGTAGGCGATGCCCATGATCCAGGTCGAGACCTGCGAGTCGCCGCGGAAATCGCCGGCCTTCTGCCAGGCGATCCAGAAGCAGTCGTTGATCGCTTCCTCGATGATGTCCGGGCGCCGGGTCAGCCGCGACAGGAACCGGCACAGGCGCCCATGGTAGTTGCGGTACAGGGTGGCCAGCGCATCGCGGTCGCCGCCGGCCATGCGCCGGAGCAGCATGCGGTCGGTGGCATCGCCTAGTGGATCGGTGTCGGTCATGGAGGGCGGGCTTGGCAACGGGCACCGGTATGTGCCGGTTCGGCACGGAAAGGTTGCGTGCGGATCAGAAGGCGCGCGACACGGTGACCACCCACGGCCAGATCCCGTTGCCGCGCCTGGCGTAGATGCTGCGCGCGTCGCTGAACACGCGGTCGACCTCCACGCTCCAGGCGCCGGCGTTCCACATCAGCCCGGCGTGGCCGTAGCTGTAGTGGTCGGCGTAGTCCAGCCCGTACAGCGCCGGCGGGGCCTGGCTGATGCCGATCCCGGCCGACAGCGACAGCCGCCCCGGCAGCGGCTGGTGCACGGTGAGGTCGGCGGCGCGGTACCAGCTGCCGCGGTAGCTGTCGGGCAGTTCGAACACGGCCAGCGACATGCTCAGCCGGTCCCGGTACGACCAGCCGATGCTGGCCTCGTTGCGGTTGAACAGGCGGTTGATGCGGTTGCCGGGATAGTCGTAGCGCAGCAGCGTGGCCTGCATCTGCCAGCTGTCGGACAGGGTCCAGCTGCGCGACAGCTCGATCGTGGTCAGCAATTGCTGGCCCGGCGCGTCCAGCGCCGTACTGGCGGACGCGCCCAGCGACCAGCCCGGCGCGGGGAGCCAGTAGCCGGCCAGCTGCAACGACGGGGTGTCGGCGGTCACCGCGATGCCGCGATCGACCAATTGCGAACTGAGCCCGACCGCGCCGCCCAGATTGGCCGCCAGCGCCGTGCCCGGCAGGCCCAGCGCCGCCGCCAGCGCCAGCGTGCCGCGCAGCGGGCGCAGGCGCGCGGCACATTGCGCCAGGTCAGCCGCGGCCGCGGTCATGCCGGTCAGGATGCCCATGCATGGCGCTGCGCGCGCCGGCGGCCCGTGCGGGTTGGAGGCACGGTCGCGGGCAGAGCGGTCGGGAACACGGAGCCGGCGGCGGAAGGACGGTTGTGCACGGTCGCTCGATGGTCGCGGATCGGATCGCAGGGAACGCCGGGGCGGGTGGCAGCGGCAACGCTGGAGCGCTCGCCACGTGGACGGTCGCCATTATCGGCATTGCGGACTGGCGGCGACACGGCACCCACCCGGCGTCGGGCGCCGGGTTCAGTTTCGACTATGCCGGGGCCGGGGGCCGACTTCAATGCAGGGTATTGAGATAGGCGATGAGGTCCTCGAGCTGCTTGCTGTCGTCGAGCCCGTCGTACTTCATGTTGGCGCCAGGAATGCCCTTGGACGCGGGCTGGGCCAGGTAGCTGCGCAGCTTGTCGTCGCTCCAGGTCCATTGGGTCTTCTTCATCGCATCCGAATAGCGGTAGTCGGGCACGCTGCCGGCGCTGCGCCCGACCACGCCGAACAGGGTCGGGCCCTTCTTGTTCTTGCCCGGCGCCGCGCTATGGCATTCGGCGCATTCGGTCGCGAACACGCCGGCACCAGGCAGGCCGCCGCCGGCCTGCGCGGCGGGGGCGAGGGCGACGCCGAACGGCAGCAGGCTGGCCATCAGGGTGCACCACAGGGGAAATGGGTTGGCTGGTTTCATGACGATCCGTGCTTGGGGGAAGGTGTGCTCAGAACGCGAGGCTCAGCGCCAGCGAGAACTGGTTGAGGTCGTGCGGGCGGGTCACCGGCAGGGCGCCGAACACGTTGCCGGTGGTGCCGTTGAACTTGCTGAAACGGAACCAGGTGGCCGACAGGCGCAGGTTGGCGATCGAGGTGAATGAATCGTCCTTGCCGAATGGCGCCCAGGAGGCGCTGATCAGGTTGCTGGTGGTGTCCGGGGTGCCGTACGGGCTGTAGCGGAACGGGTCGGCCGAGCCGGTGTTGATGAAGTGCGCCAGCAGCAGGCCGTAGGTCTGCCGGTAGGTGTAGCTGACGTTGATCGACTGGTCGCGGATGCTGCCGCGGCGCAGCCCGGCCACGCTCGGGTCGTCCGGGTCGATCGCCGCGCTGCCATAGCGGCGGCGCTCGTAGATGTTGAGATAGCCGAGCTTGAGGATGTGCTCGCGGGTGCCGAGGAACTGGTAGTTCAGGTCGTAGCCCAGGTCGGTGAAGTCGTCGCGCGGACCGGTGCTGCGCGGCAGCTGGCGATGGGTAGTCAGGGCGACCACGCCGGCGGAGAAGAATTGCTTCTTCATGTCCTTCATGTAGCTCAGGCGCAGATAGCCGGTGTCGCTGAGCTTGCCCGGGTCGCCGCCGACCGCGTAGCCGAGGTCGTCCTGGGTGGAGACCGGCAATGCGTTGTAGGTGCCGATCTCGCCGTACCAGTTGCGGTCGTACACGCCGTAGAGGCTGGTGCCAATCACCCGGTTGGACAGCGAGGATTGGTTGAGCAGAGTGGTGGAACCGGCATAGGCCGAGGCCGGTCCCAGGCCGGAGGCATTGGGCAGCACGCCGATCGGGTCCTGGCTGCCAGGGTTGTTGTTGACGCTGACCCCGAGCAGCGCGTCCTTGCCGCCGAGCTTGAAGGTCTTGGCAACGAAGCGCAGGTCCACGTTGTCCAGCTTGGTGGTGAACTTGTCCTTGCCGTTGTTGGTGCTGGACACCTTGATGTAGCCGCCGACGTTGTCGCTGACCCGTCCGGCCAGGTACAGATCGCCCTCGCTGAGCTGGTTGTTGGTCTTGCCGCGCACCGGCACGCTGCGGGTGCCGGTGAGCTGCGCCGAGGCCGGAATCTTGGTGCCGTTGCCGTCGCTGTCGGTATAGCCGTTGAGCTTGAAGCGCATGCCGTACGGGGTCAGTGCCGGGCCGTAGGCGCCGATGTGGCAGTCCGCGCAGGAGGAGCCGGTCTGCCGCGCGAACGCCGGCACCGCCGCGGCGCGCGGGCTGACCAGCAGCAACAGCGAGCCGAGCGTGGTCCACAGCAGGACCTGCTCGGCGCCACGCAGCGGGCCGGGACGGAAGAAGGAAGAGAGCGACTGGGCGGTCTGCATGGGATGGGTCCTTGAGCGGGTCGGTGCGGTGCGCGGACGAGGGAAGGGCGGCGGACGGGGGAGGGGTGCAGGCGCGTCTCAGCCGCGGCGGAAGCGCAGCATTCGCCGCAGGGTGTCGTCGCGGCGCACGAAGTGGTGCCACAGCGCGGCACCGATATGCAGCAGAATCAGGCCGAGCAGCGCCCAGGCGGCATACACGTGCCAGGCGCCGAGCGTGTCGGCCAGCTCCGGATCGGGGGCGACCAGCTCCGGCAGCGTGGCGGCGAACAGATGCACCGGCTTGCCCATCGACTGGCTCAGCGCCCAGCCCAGCACCGGCAGGGTCAGCAGCAGCGCGTACATGATCACGTGGGTGAGCCCGGCAAGCGCGCGCAGCAGCGGCGAAGTGGCGTCCGGGTCCTGGCGTTTGCCCAGGCGTAGGCGCAGCGCCACGCGCAGGAAGAACAGGCCGAGCACGAACAGGCCGAAATGCCGATGGCCCTCCAGCAGCCACTGGCGCACGGCGCGGCCCTCGACCTCTTCGCGCAGCAGGATCAGGCCCGCCGCCAGCACCAGGCACAGCACGGTGAGCCAGTGCAGCAGCACCATCGGCCGCGGCAAGCCTGCAGCCGCGGCGGTGCGCGGCGGATGCTCCGCCACGTCGGGGAGAAGGATGCCGTCGTCGGCCTGCGTGGATGAAGTCATGGTGGCGAGCCCTGTCCAGGTCGTGTCGATGGAATGCGCGCTGCCGTTCGCGGCGTCGTGCTGCGCTACCCCGCTGGCAGCGCAAGGGGCTGGCGCAGTGGTGGTCGCAGATGGGTGCCGGGGGCGCGGCGAAAGGTTGCGTCGGCGTGGCAACGGCCTGCATCGGTGCTGCGAATGGCAGGGCGCAACCTTTGCGACGACCGGCGGCACTCAGCCTGGTAACTCCGCGTCGGAGTCCGTGTCGGACACACTATGGCAATCGAACGAATCCAGTTGCGCACGCACGGCGACGAGCGCGGTCTGCTCGTGGCCCTGGAGCAGCAACGCGACGTGCCCTTCGACATCCGGCGCGTGTATTACCTGTTCGCCACCAAGCACGGCGTGCACCGCGGGCAGCACGCGCACCGCCATCTGAATCAACTGGCGGTGGCCCTGCACGGCTCGGTGTCGTTCCTGCTCGACGACGGCAGCGGTCCGGTGCAGGTGGTGCTCGACGACCCGTGCCAGGGCCTGCTGCTCGGCAATATGGTATGGCGCGATCTCTACGACTTCAGCGACGATTGCGTGCTGATGGTGCTGGCCGACCAGGCCTACGATCCGGCCGACTACATCCTCGACTACGACGAGTTCCTGCGCGAAGCCGCGGGCGAACGCAGGCAGGAGGCATAGGGCCATGGCGAAGCCGCTGGTCATCATCGGCGCGGGCGAACTGGCCCAGATCGCCTGCGAGTACTTCAGCCACGACAGCGACTACGACGTGCTCGCCTTCAGTGCCGAGCGCGACTACATCGCCGCGCCGACGCTGGCCGAGCGGCCGGTGGTGGCGTACGAAGACCTGGAGCGGCTGTATCCGCCTGGCGAGGTCGAGGCGTTCGTGGCGATTCCCGCCAGCGGCCTCAACCGCCTGCGCACGCGCTTCTTCCTCGACGCCAGGCGTCGCGGCTATCGCCTGGCCAGCTACGTCAGTTCGCGCGCCTTCGTCTGGCGCAACGCGCAACTGGGCGAGAACTGCTTCGTGTTCGAAGGCAATGTGGTGCAGCCATTCACCCGCATCGGCGACAACTGCATCCTGTGGAGCGGCAACCATATCGGCCACCGCACGCTGATCCACGACCATGTGTTCGTCGCCTCGCATGCGGTGATTTCCGGCTATTGCGAGATCGGCCAGAGCAGTTTCGTCGGGGTCAATGCCACCTTCAGCGACGGGGTCAAGGTCGCCGCGGACAACGTGATCGGCGCTGGCGCGCTGGTCACCCGCGATACCGAACCGGGCCGCGTCTACGTCGGTGCGCCGGCGCGTGCGGTGGCCGGCAAGTCCAGCTTCGACGTGACGCTCTGACGCCATGTTCGATTGGAGCAAGCGCGGCCTGGCGTTCGCCACCGCACGCGATGGCGTCGGCGGCTGGATGCGGCATTCGGCGCTGACGCCGACGCCGCATCGCCTGGACGCCGAGCTGATCCGGGTCTACGCCGGCTTTCGCGACGCCGCCGGGGTCAGCCGCATCGGCTACGTCGACGTGCGCGGCGACGATCCGACCCGGGTGGTGCGGGTCAGCGCCGTGCCGGTGCTGGACATCGGCCGCGATGGTTGCTTCGACGACAACGGCATGATCCTCGGCGACGTGGTCGCCGCGCCGGACGGGCTGTACATGTTCTATGTCGGCTTCCAGCGCGTGGCCAAGGCCAAGTTCCTCGCCTTCACCGGGCTGGCGGTGTCCCAGGACGGCGGCGAGACCTTCCAGCGCCGCCAGGACACGCCGCTGCTGGACCGCGCGCCCGGGCGCAGCACCATCGCCGCGGTGCATTCGGCGCGCTACGAGGACGGCCGCTGGCGGCTGTGGTACGCGGTCGGCGACGACTGGGAGCAGATCGACGGCGCCCCGTTCCCGCGCTACCACATCCGCTACGCCGAGACCGACGACCTGCAGGCGATCCCGCGCCAGGACACGCTGTGCCTGCAACCGCAGGGCAGCGAATACCGCATCGGCCGCCCGCGCGTGTACCGCTGCCAGGGCGGCTATCTGATGTACTTCACCCGTGGCAACGTCGACGGCGCGTACTTCCCCGGCGTCGCGCGCAGCGCCGACGGCCGCCACTGGCAACGTTGCGACGAGGTGTTCGGCCTGGCGCTTTCGCCCGGTGGCTGGGACGCGTGCACGTTGTGCTACCCGGCGCTGATCCGGCACCGCGACCGCGTGCTGATGTTCTACAACGGCAACGACATGGGCCGCGACGGCTTCGGCGTGGCGGTGGCGCCGCTCGCGCAGGATGCGGGCGCGGGGAGCGGCGATGTATTCGGTTAGGGCGTATCGCGCCGCGGACGCGCCGGCCTGGGACGCGGTGATCGCCGCATCCCGCAACGGCAACCTGCTGCACCGGCGCGGCTACATGGACTACCACGCCGAGCGCTTCGTCGACGCCTCGCTGCTGGTCGAACGCGGCGGCGCGCCGGTGGCGGTGTTCCCGGCCAACATCGAAGGCACGCGCGTGGTCAGCCACGCCGGGCTGAGCTATGCCGGGCTGCTGTCCGTGCACGGACTGCGCGCAGTGGCGACGTTGGACGTGTTCGAGCAGATCGCCGCGCACTACCGCGCAGAAGGCGCGCACGAACTGGTGTACAAGGCCGTGCCGCATCTGTTCCACAGCTCGCCGGCGGAGGAGGATCTCTACGCGCTGCATCGCCTCGGTGCGCGGCTGCAACGCCGCGACCTGTCCTCGGCGATCGCCTTGCGCGGGCGGCCGCCCTTCGCCGCCGAACGCCGCCGCTCGATCGGCAAGGCGCGCAAGGCCGGTTTGCACGTGCAACGCAGCGACGATCCCGCGCCTTTGCATGCGTTGCTGGTCGAGGTGTTGCAGCGCCACGGCGCCACCCCGACCCACAGCCTGGACGAGCTGCGCTTGCTGCGCGAGCGCTTTCCCGAGCAGATCTTGCTGTACGAGGTCCGCGACGGCGCCACGCTGCTGGCCGGCACTGTGCTGTACGACTTCGGCCACGTGGTGCACACGCAATACCTGGCCTGTTCCGAACAGGGCCGGCGCGTGGACGCGCTGAGCCTGCTACTGGCCGACCTGATCGAGAACCGCTACGCGCAGCGCGACTACTTCAGCCTCGGCATTTCCACCGAGCAGCAGGGCCGGGTGCTCAACGACGGCCTGGTCACGCAGAAGGAGCGCTTCGGCGCGCGCGGCGTGGTCCACGATTTCTATGTCTGGGACCTGCGATGAGCGTGCCGTTCCTGGATCTACGCGCGCTCAATGCCCGCCATGCCGACGAACTGAAGGCAGCGGCCGCGCGGGTCATCGACTCGGGCTGGTACGTGCTCGGCGAGGAGCTGGAAGCGTTCGAGCGCGAGTTCGCCGGCTATTGCGGCAGCGGGCATGCGATCGGCGTGGGCAACGGCATGGACGCGCTGACCCTGATCCTGCGCGGCTACCGCGACCTGGGCAAATTGCGCGACGGCGACGAGGTGATCGTGCCGGGCAACACCTTCATCGCCAGCTTCCTGGCGATCAGCGAGAACCGGTTGCTGCCGGTGCCGGTGGAGCCGGACCCGGTCAGCTTCAACCTGGATCCGGCCAGCGTGGAACGGGCGATCGGCCCGCGCACGCGGGCCATCATGGCGGTGCACCTGTACGGCAAGCTGGCGGACATGGTCGCGCTGCGCACGCTGGCGCGGCAGCATGGCCTGCTGTTGATCGAGGACGCGGCGCAGGCGCATGGCGCGCGCCTGCACGGGCGCCACGCCGGCAGTTTCGGCGACGCCGCCGGCTTCAGTTTCTTCCCGGGCAAGAACCTCGGCGCGCTGGGCGATGGCGGCGCGGTGACGACCGACGATCCTGAACTGGCGGCGCGGATCCGGATGCTGCGCAACTACGGGTCGGACATCAAGTACCGGCACCTGGTGCAGGGCATGAACTCGCGCCTGGACGAAATGCAGGCGGCGCTGCTGCGGGTCAAGCTGAAGCACCTGGATGCCGACATCGCCCTGCGCCGCGACGTGGCGCGGCGCTATCGCGCCGGCATCGTGCATCCGCAACTGCAGTTGCCGCAGGTGGCCGACGAGGCGGCGCACGCCTGGCATCTGTTCGTGGTCCGCTGCGCCCGGCGCGATGCGCTGCAACGCCATCTGCTGGCCAGCGGCATCCACTGCCTGGTGCACTATCCGCTGCCGCCGCACCGGCAGCCGGCCTATGCCGCATTGAGCGGACTCAGCCTGCCGCTGTGCGAGCAGCTGCACCGCGAGGTGTTGAGCCTGCCGATCGGGCCGATGCTGGATGCGGACGCGGTGGAGCAGGTGATCGCCGCCTGCCTGGCGTTCGAGGCCGGCGCGGCATGAACGTGCTGCGCAGCGGCCTGTACAGCGGCGCAGCGACCGCGGCCAAGCTGCTGGCGGCGTTGCTGGTGCTGAAGCTGGTCGCGGTCTATGCCGGGCCGGCCGGCGTGGCCCGGCTCGGCCAGTTCACCAGTTTGATGTCGCTGCTGGCGGTGCTGGCTGGCGGCGGCATCGGCGCCGGCATCGTCAAGTACGTGGCCGAGTACCGCGACGATGCGCAGAAACTGGCGCGGTTGCTGGGCGCGGCGCTTGGCTATGCGTGCTGCGCTGCCTGCGTGATGGGGCTGGTCGCGCTGCTGTTCAGCCGCCAGATCGCGCAGCGCCTGCTCGGCGATCCGCAGTACCAGAGCCTGATCTGCGTGCTGGCCGTGGCCCAGCTCGGCATCGCCCTGGTGAACTACATCCTGGCCGTGGTCAACGGTTTCATGGACGTGCGCCGGCTGGCCTTCATCCAGGTCGCCGGCTCGGTGCTCAGCGTGCTGGTGGTGCTGTGGCTGTCGCGCTGGCTGCAGCTGTACGGCGCGCTGCTGGCCTTGGTCGCCGGGCAGGTGCTGTGGCTGTGCGCCGGCCTGCCGGCGCTGTGGCGCAGCCCGTACTTCCGCCGCGACATGCTGCGCATGCGCTTCGACAAGGAGATGACCCGGCGCCTGGCCGCGTTCTCGGTGATGACCCTGACCTCGGCGCTGCTGCCGCTGCTGGTCAACATTGGCGTGCGCGATCATCTGGCCGTCCGCTTCGGCTGGCAACAGGTCGGCTACTGGCAGGCGGTGAGCAAGGTCTCCGAGGCGTATCTGCTGTTCTTCACCACCGCGATCAACGTCTATTACCTGCCCAAGCTGGCGGCGTTGCGCGACCGCGCCGGGCTGCTGCTGGAATTGCGCACCGCCTACCGCTACGTACTGCCGGCGGTGACCGCATCGGCCGCGGCGATCTATCTGTGCCGGGACTGGCTCACGCGGCTGCTGTTCGCCGCCGATTTCGCCGCCGCCGCGCCGCTGTACGCGCCGCAGCTGGTCGGCGACGTGATCAAGATCGCCTCGTTCGTCCTGTCGTACCTGATGTTAGCCAAGGCGATGACGCGGCTGTTCGTGCTCTCCGAATGCGTGTTCGCCGCCAGCTATCTGGGGCTGGTCTATCTGCTCACCGCGCGCATGGGCCTGATCGGGGCGGCCTACGCATTCGCGGTCAACTATGCGCTGTACCTGGCGTTCAACGTCGTGGTGGTGCGGCGCTATCTGGGAGGGGTGCGCTGATGGACGACCGCGGACTGTGCGGCGACATGCCGCTGGTGTCGGTGCTGGTGCCGGCGTACAACCACGAACGCTTCGTGCAGCGCTGCCTGGACAGCGTGCTGGAGGACCCGTATCCGAAAAAGGAACTGGTGATCGTCGACGACGGCTCCAGCGACGCCACCGCCGCGCGCATCGCCGAGTGGATCGCGCTGCATGGGCAGCGCATCCCGGTCCGCTTCTGGCCGCGCGAGAACCGCGGCATCGCCGCCACGCTGAACCATCTGGTGGCGATGGCCAGCGGCGAGTTCCTGCGCCTGGGCGCCAGCGACGACTACCTGCTGCCGGGTGGCCTGGCCGCGCAGGTCGCCTATCTGCGCGCCTCGCCGGGCAAGACCGCGGTGATCGGCGATGCGGTGGTGGTCGATGCGGACGGACGCCTGCTGCATCAGAGCAGCATGCGCGACCTGCACGGCGTGGACAAACGCCTGTACCTGAGCGATGCCGGCATCCGCCGCGCGGTGATCCGGCACTGGGCGGTGAGCGGGGCGGTGGCGCTGGTCCGGCGCAGCGCCCTGCAGGCGCCCGTGGCCTGGGACGAAGAGCTGCATATCGAGGACTGGGATTTCTTCCTGCGCCTGGTCGCGCGCGACGCGCTGGGCTTCATCGACGTCGGCGTGTGCGCGTACCGGCTGCATGGCGCCAATGCCAGCAGGACCCGGCACCTGCCCAGCCGCCTGGCCAATCTGACCGAGTCGCGGCAGGTGGCGCTGCGCCGCGCGGCGCTGTTCGATGCGCCGTGCCGCACGTTGCTGCATGCGCAGGCGCATTACATCGCGGCCAAGATCGCGTTCCTGCGGCGCCAGCCAGCCGCGCTGGGCGGGCACCTGCTGGCTCACGCCTGGCTGTCGCTGCTGGCGCGCATGCGGCCGGCCGCAGCGGCGCCGCTGGCGGAGCGCGCATGAAACGCCTGCTGCGCCTGCCGTCGAGCTATTTCGGCCTGCCGTTGCTGTTCAGTTGCGCGCTGACCCTGCTCAGCTTCGATCTACCGCCCGGCTATGCCGCCGGCATTGCCTTGCTCGCCGCCGCGGCGGCAACGACGCTGCTGCTGGATGCGCTGCACGGCATCCGCCTGCCGCCGCTGGCCGCGTTTCGCGCGCGTCGCTATGCCGGCACCCGCGAGGCCTTCGTCGCGCTGTGCCTGGCCGCGCTGGTCGGCGTGTTCTGCGTGCTGGATCTGGCGTTGTTCCCGATTCCGCTGTTCACCAATCCTTCCGCGTACGCCGACCTGACCCCGCTGCACGCGCACGTGCGGCACCTGTCCAACATGTGCTGGATCCTGCCACCGATCGCGCTGCTGTGCGTGCGCGACAAGGCGCTGCGCAACGCGATGATCGTCGCCGGCTTCGTGTTCCCGGTGCTGGTGATCGATCGCAACCGCATCTTTGCCGGCTTGTTCAGCTTCGCGCTGCTGCTGTTGCTGCGGCGCGATCCGGCGCGGCCGTTGCCGTGGAAGTCGGTCATGGCCTTGCTGGTGGCAGGCGGCGCGGCGTTCTCGCTGCTGGGCACGCTGCGCTCGGGCTCGCTGGACTCGGTGACGCTGCCGTTCGGCGCGCTGTACCGCGCCGCGCCGCAGGGCATCAAGTGGCTGCTGCTGTACATCGGCGCCGGCCCGTACAACTTCGGCGCGATGCTGGCCAAGGACTACGTCAACGCCAGTTTCCTGATCAACCAGCTGGTGCCGCTGAGCGGCTCGATCGCCACCGCCGGCACCGGCATTCCGCTGGATGCGCCGAACATCAACGTCGGCACCGAATTCTTCCCGTTCCTGCTGGCCGGCGGCGCCGGCGCCGCATTGGCCGCGATGCTGGCGCTGTATGCGGCGCTGCTGTGGAGCGTACGCCTGCTCGGCAGCAACGTGTCGCTGTTCAACCTGCTGGTGTTCCTGCGCATCGCCTATGCCTGCCTGATGTCGCCGTTCGCGCCACAGGCCTTCATCTGGACCAACGCCGGCTTCGTCGCGTTGTGCCTGGTCCTGCACGCCTGCAGCGCGCTGTTGCCGAACCGGCGCGCGGCGCTGGCGGCAGCGCCGGGCAGGGCGGGGCAGGCGCCGTCGCCACCTTTTTCTCCGGGAAATGCCTTGCCATGAAAGAAGACGAAATCTACCTGATCGACCTGTGGCGGATCCTGCGGCGCGAGTGGACCTGGTGCGTGCTGCCGCTGCTCGCCGTGCTGGCGCTGGCGTTCGCCTTTCTGCAGGTCGCCACCCGGCAGTGGCAGGCCACCGCATGGGTGCAGGTCGGCGAATTCGGCCCGACCCCGGCCGGGCGCGACCCCAAGCTGGAACCGTTCCAGCGCGTGATCGAGCGGATCAAGACCCGGCTGTTCCAGGACCAGGTGCTGCAGAGCCTGGGCCTGCCGTTGAACGGGCGCGAGGCCGCGCTGTACCGCAGCAGTCTGAAACTGGACCCGGATCCCTACGCCAACCTGATCGAGTTGAGCCTGCGTGCCGGCTCGGCGCAGCAGGCGCGCGCCCTGGCCACGGCGACCACGGCGCAGCTGCAGGCGCTGCATCGGCGCATCCAAGCCGTGCTGATGCAGCAGACGCGCGAACGCCTGCAGGACATCGGCAGCGAACTGGCCGCGACCCAGGTCGAGCGCGCGCGTTTGCTGCAGCAGCAAGCCGAGGGCAAGGGCAGCGTCGAGCAGCAGCTGCTCGGCAACATGCTGTTGTCGGAGAAGAACGCGACCATCCGCAGTCTGAAATCCGAGCGCGACGATCTGCTCGCCCGGCTCGGCGCGCGCTATACCTACGACACCTCTGCGCCCTGGGCAGCCTATGTGCCCGAACGCCCCGCGTTTCCCAATCCGGTGCTGGTGCTGGCGGTGGGGCTGATGCTGGGCGTTGGACTTGGGGTGTTCGCCGCGATCGTGCGCAACGCGCTGCGACGCCGACAGGCCGCACGCATGCCGCCGCCTGCGCCAGCCGCCAGCGGCGCATAAGCGCGAACACGCACGCCGCCGCTGCCGGCGATTCAACCAAACCGCCCGCCACCCGCACTCACTGGCATACCGTGCGATCCGCGCTTGCGGCCGGCACGGCAATTCCCGACGACGACGGCAGGCGAGTGGAGAGTGGATGTGACTGCGAATGGCAAGCCCGGCGCCGCTGCGCACGCGGCGACGATCGATCCGGCGCGGCTGCTGGAGACCCAGCGCGCCTTCGATAGCGTCGCCGCCGACTACGACGGTCCGCGCGGCAACAACGAGCTGATCCAGCGCATGCGCACCACCCTGTGGGACACGGTGGCCGCGCAGTTGCCTGTGGGCGCGCGGCTGATCGACCTGGGCTGCGGCACCGGCCTGGACGCCCACGAGTTCGCGCAGCGCGGCTACCGCGTGCTGGCCACCGACTGGTCGCCGCAGATGGTGGAGCGCACCCGGCAGCGGGCGCAGGACCCGGCGCTGCACGGACGGCTCAGCGTGGCGCATGTCGGCATCCAGCAACTGGAGCGCATCGACGGCGAGTTCGACGGCATGTATTCCAATTTCGGCCCGCTCAACTGCGCACCGGATCTGCCCGCGGTGGCCGCCGAATGCGCGCGCCTGCTGCGCCGCGACGGGCGCCTGGTGTTCTCGGTGATCGGGCGCCTGTGCCCGTGGGAAGTGGGCCATTACGCGCTGCGCGGGCGCTTCCGCCGCGCAGCGGTGCGTGGAGCGCGCGGCGTCACCGCGGTGGGCATGAACGGGCACACGATCTGGACCTGGTACTACCTGCCGCGCGAGTTCTACCGCGCCTTTTCCGCGCATTTCGAACTGGACTCCTATCGCGCGCTCAGCCTGTGCCTGCCGCCGCCGTATCTGGTCGAGCACTATCGCCGCCACCCGCGTATGGGCGAGCGGCTGGGGCGGCTGGACGACCGCATCGGCGGCTGGCCGTTGCTGCGCGACATGGGCGATCACTTCCTGATCGTGATGCGCAAGCGCTGAACCATGCGCGCGCCTTCCGCTGCCGCCGAGACCTGCCTGCACGGCGCACGCCTGGCCACGCCGGCCGGCGCGGTGCGCGCCTCCCTGGCGTTGCGCGGCGCACGCATCGCCGCTGCGCCGGCCACCGCCGCGTACCGGATCGCGTTGCACGGGCATCTGGTGTTTCCGGGGCTGATCAATGCGCACGAGCACCTGCAGGTCAACGCGGTGCCGCCGCTGCCGCAGACCGCACCGTTCGCCAGCAGCTACGCGTGGATCGAGGCGTTCGCCGCGCATTTCTGCGACCCTGCCGTCGCCGCCGCGCTGCAATTGCCGAAAGCCCTGCGGCTGCGCCACGGCGCGCTGAAGAACCTGCTCGCCGGCGTCACCTGCGTCGCCCACCACGATCCCTGGCACGCCGAACTGGACGCGGCGGACTTCCCGGTCGCGTTGCTGCGCGAGTTCGGCTGGAGTTACGCCCTGCACGGCCCCGACTACGGCCCGCCGCTGGCGCAGAGCTTCGCCGCGACCGCCCCCGACCGCCCGTGGATGATCCACCTGGCCGAAGGCACCGATGCGCTCGCCGCCGGCGAGCTGGCCGAACTGGACCGGCGCGGCTACCTGGCCGCCAACAGCGTGCTGATTCATGGCGTCGGCCTGGGCAGCGCCGATATCGAGCGCGTGCTTGCCTGCGGCGCGGCCGTGGTGTGGTGCCCGTCGAGCAACCTGGCGTTGCTGGGGCGCACGCTGGATCCACGCCGGCTGTATGCGGGCGGGCGCCTGACACTGGGCAGCGATTCGCGGCTGAGCGGCGCGCGCGACCTGCTCGAGGAACTGCAGGTGGCTAGCGACCACGGCCTGGACGCCGCGCAGGCGCTGGCCCTGGCGACCACTGCCGCGGCGCGGATCCTGCGCCTGCCCGGACGCGGCAATCTCGCGGTCGGCGCAGCCGCGGATCTGCTGATCGTCGGCGACCGCGGCGGCGATCCGGCGCACAGCCTGGTCGGGCTGGCGCGCAGCGAGCTGCGTGCGGTGGTGCGCGATGGACGCCCGCGCATCGCCGATCCCGATTTCGCGGACTGGTTCGAGGCCACCGGCATGGCGGCGGTGCCGGTCACCCTGGACGGCGCGCCGAAGCTGCTGGCCGCGGAGCTGGCCGACCCCGCACTGCTCGCGCTCGAACCCGGGCTGGAGCTGCAAGGCGACGCGTTGCGCACGACCGCGCCGCCCACGCTGCAGGCACGCCGCGCATGAGCGCCATGCCGACCCTGGAGCCCTTCGACGCGTATGCGCTGTGGGCGGCGAGCTATCCGGCGCACGCGCACAACCCGGTGATGCAGGCCGAACAGCGCGCCATGCTGGCGTTGTTGCCGTCCGCGCTGCACGGCCAGCGCGTGCTCGATGCCGGCTGCGGCAGCGGACGCTATCTGTTGCATGCGCTGCAGCGCCACGCCGCTCACGCCACCGGCGTGGACCTGTCGCCGCAGATGCTCGGCCGCGCCGCGCGCGAACTGGATGCGGCTGGCGCCGGCAACCGCTACACGCTGTGCGAGGGCAGCCTGGACGCGTTGCCGGTAGCCGATGCCGCCGCCGACCTGAGCATCTGCGCCCTGGTCGTCGGCCATCTGCCGCAGCTGCAGCCGGCACTGGCGGAACTGCGCCGCGCCACCCGCCCGGGCGGCAGCGTGCTGTGCAGCGACGTGCACCCGATCGGCCACGCGCTGGGCTGGAAGCGCGATTTCAAGGCCGACGGCGAGCGCTATGCGGTGCGCCATACGCAGCATCTCTACAGCCACTGGCATGCGGCCTGCGCCGCGCTCGGGCTGGCGATCGAGGCGGTGCGCGAACCGATGCTCGATCCTGCCGACATTCCCGCCGGCGCGCACTTCGATCCTGCCGCGTTGCAGGTCCCGGTGGCGCTGGTGTTCCGGCTGCGGCGCCTGCCGTGAGCCTCGCCTTGCGGTCTCCTTCCATGCCTTCCACACCGAACACGCTGCTGGTCAATCCGACCATCACCTCGCGCGGCAACGCCCGCTTCCCGTTGGCGCTGCTGAATCTGGCCGCGGCGCTGGACCGCAGCGGCGACAGCCGCATCATCGACGGCAACGTCGATCGCGGCTTCATCGACACTGCGCTGCAGGCGTTGCAAGAGCAGCGCTATGACGCGGTCGGCATCAGCGTCATGGGCGGGCCGCAGATCGCGCCGTCGATCGCGCTGTCCACCGCGATCCGCGAACGCTTCCCGGCCATGCCGATCGTCTGGGGCGGCTATTTCCCGACCCTGTACACCGACACCGCGCTGAGCGCGCCGTACGTGGACTACGCGATCCGCGCGCAGGGCGAGGACACGCTGCCGGAACTGGTCGCGGCGTTGCGCGGCGAAGGTCCCGGCCTGGCGCAGATCGACGGCCTGTCGTGGAAGCAGGACGGCGCGATCGTGCACAACCGCAATCGCGGCTTCAGCCGCGGCGAGGCGGCGCCGGCGCTGCCGTACGCAAAGCTCGGCGACCCGCGCCAATACCTGGGCCGCAGCTTCCTCGGCCGCCGTACCGCCTCGCACCAGGCCGCGCTGGGCTGCCGTTTCCGCTGCACTTTCTGCGGCGTGGCGGCGATGTTCGGCGGCGCCACCGCGCTGCCCACCGCGGCGCGGCTGGAGCGCGAGCTGCGCTACCTGAAAGAGGAACTGGGTGCCGATTCGATCCAGTTCTTCGACCACAACTTCTTCGACCGCGAGGCGGAGATGATCCCGCTGCTGGAGGTCATGGCCAAGCTGGAGATGCCGTGGTGGTGCTATGCGCGCGCCGACGCGCTGCTCAACCTGTCCGAGAGCACCTGGGCGCTGGTGCGCAAGAGCCGGTTGCGCATGGCCTATATCGGCGCCGAATCGCCGAGCGGGGCCATGCTCAAGGAAATCCGCAAGGGCACGCGCCCGGACCAGACCCTGCAGGTGGCCGAGCTGTGCCGGCGCAACGGCGTGATTCCGGAGCTGTCGTTCATGGTCGCGCCTCCGCAGGACACCGTGCACGAGACCGAGCAGACCTTCGAGTTCATCCGCGAGCTCAAGCGGATCAACCCGCAATCGGAAATCATCGTCTACGTCTACACGCCGCTGCCGGAGGCCAGCCGCCACGAGAAGGACCGCGGCAAGCGCGCATCGATGCCGCTGCGCGACCTGCACGGCGCGCCGGTGGTGTTCCCGCGCACGCCGGAAGAGTGGACCCAGCCGCAATGGGTGGACTACGCCTGTCACGCCGACGCGCCCTGGCTGGACGACGCGCTGCGCCAGCGCATCCGCGACTTCGTCACCGTGCTGGGTTGCCGCTATCCCACCGCGCAGGACCTGCGCTCGCCGCGCTGGGCCAAGCGCGGCCTGAGCGCGATGGCGGCGTGGCGCTACCGCTACCGGCGCTACGACCGGCCGTGGGAACTGAACCTGGCCAATTGGCTGGTGCGCCTGCGCCGGCCGCAGGTCTCCGGCATCTAGGCATGACGCGTTCCAGCGGAAAACCCATGCACGTCGCCCAGATCAATTTCGTCCGCACACCGAAGGGCGTGGCGCCGGCGCAGGTGTTCGCGCACTGGCCGTCGCTGGCCGACATCTCCGAGGCGGTGGCCAGCGCCGGCACCCGCGTGTCGGTGATCCAGGCCGCCGATGCCTCGGAGCAGTTGCTGCGCAACGGCGTGGAATATCACTTCACCGATCCGGGCGAAGCCGGCACCAGCAGCCGTGCGCGGCGCATCGCCGGCATCGTGCACGCGATCGGCGCCGACGTGGTCCACGTGCACGGCCTGGAGTTCGCGCGCGAGGCCTGCGCGATGGCGCGGCAATTGCCGCAGGTGCCGATCCTGCTGCAGGACCATGCCAATCGCCCGCCGCGCTGGTGGCGACGTTCGCAGTGGCGGCAATGGTATGCGGCCGCAGCGGGGATCGCCTTCACCTCGCTCGATCTGGCGCGCTCGTTCGTGCATGCCGGGCTGTTCGCGCCGTCCACCCGCCTGTTCGCGATTCCCGAATCCAGCTGCCGCTTCACTCTCGGCGATCGCGCCCAGGCACGGCGCGAGAGCGGCCTGCATGGCGCGCCCTGCGTGCTGTGGGTTGGGCACCTCAGCGCCGGCAAGGATCCGTTGACCGTGCTCGAAGGCGTGGCCCGCGCTGTCGCGCGGCTGCCCGGACTGCAGCTGTTCTGTGCGTTCGGCAGCGCGCCGTTGCTGGAGGCGGTCCAGCACCGCGTGCAGCAGGATCCGCGCCTGCGCGGGAGCGTGCATCTGCTCGGCAAGGTCGACCATGCGCAGGTGCAGACGCTGATGCGTGCGGCCGATCTGTTCGTGTCGGGCAGCCTGGCCGAAAGTTGCGGCTACGCGGCGCTGGAAGCCTTCGCCTGCGGCACGCTGCCGGTGCTGACCGACATTCCTTCGTTCCGGGCGCTCACCGACTATGGCCGCGTCGGCGAACTGTGGCCGTGCGGCGATGCCGACCTGCTCGCCGAAGCGCTGGTGCACGCCGCCGACGAACGGCCGTCGCCGGCGCAGGTCCGCGCCCATTTCGATGCGCAGCTGTCGTTCGCGGCGGTGGGCCGGCGCTGGTCGCGCGCCTATGCGCAGTTGCTGGAGCACGCCGCGCGGAGCGAGGCATGAAGCTGGCGCTGGTGGTGCCCGGCGGGGTCGATCGCAGCGGCGAGTACCGGGTGATCCCGGTGCTGATGACCCTGATCGAACGCCTGGCGCGCAGCCACGAGGTGCATGTGTTCGTGCTGCACCAGGAACCTGCGCCGGCCAACTGGGACTTGCTCGGCGCGCGCATCCACAACATCGGCAACGGCCGCACCCGCCTGCGCGCGGTCGCCGCGATCCGCGCCGAGCACCGCCTGGCGCCGTTCGACCTGGTGCAATCGATCTTCTCCGGCCACTGCAGCCTGATCGCGGTGGCCGCCGCGCGCCTGCTGCGGCGACCGAGCCTGGTGCATATCGCCGGCGGCGAACTGGTCGCACTGCATGCCATCGGCTACGGTGGGCGGCGCAAGTGGCAAGGCCGGTTGCGCGAGGCATTGGTGTTGCGGCTGGCCGACGCGGTCACTGCCGCCAGCGACCCGATCGTCGAGGCGCTGCGGGCGCTGGGCATCGCCGCCGAACGCGTGCCGCTGGGCGTGGACCTGCGCGCCTGGCCGCAGCGCGAGCCGCGCCGCCGCGATGGCGGCACCGCGCGGCTGCTGCACGTCGCCAGCCTCAACCGGGTCAAGGATCAGCCGACGCTGCTGCGCGCACTGGCGGCGCTGGCGCGTGCCGGGGTCGCGTTCCGGATCGATATCGTCGGCGTGGACACGCTGGACGGCGAGATCCAGCGCCTGGTCGCGCAGCTCGGGTTGTCGCAACAAGTGCGCTTCCTCGGCTTCAAGACCCAGCGCGAACTGCGCCCGCTGGTGGAGGCTGCCGATCTGCTGGTGCTGTCGTCGCTGCACGAAGCCGGGCCGATGGTGCTGCTGGAAGCGGCGGTGGCCGGCGTGCCCACCGTCGGCACCGGGGTAGGGCACCTGCTGGAATGGGCGCCGTCGGCGGCGCTGGCGGTGCCGCCCGGCGACTGGGCGGGCCTGGCCGAGGCCTTGCGCCAGGTCCTGGCCGACGACGAACTGCGCCTGCGCCTGGCCTGGTCCGCGCAGTGTCGCGCGGTGCGCGAGGATGCAGAGCACACCGTGCGCAGCTTCAACACGCTGTACCGCCGGCTGTGTCCGAAGCGCGAGTAAGCGCATGAATTCAACGTAGGAGCGGCTTCAGCCGCGACAGAAACCATCCGCAGCCGGAACCTGCCTGTCGCGGCTGAAGCCGCTCCTACAGAGGTCTACCCTCTCAACGCGCCGCCGGATAGCCCTGCAGGGCGCTGCGCACCGCATACAGCGTATCCATCCGCGGCACCGGCCGCAGCAGGCGCCGCAGCAGGCGCCGCCGCTGCGGCAGAGCGACCCAGGGCTGGCCCTGCAGCCACAGCTGGGTGCGGATCATGTCGGCGCGCTCCTGCCGGCTTTCCCGCGACGGCTGCAGCCGCTGCCGCAGATAGCGCACGACCTCGCCGAGCGAGCGCGCCCACTCGATCCCGGGCAGCGCCGGCAGCCATAGCTGCGAGCACGAGGCGCGGGTCAGGTCCAGCCGGCGCGAGACCAGCCGCAGCAGCGGCGGGCACTGCGCGCGCAACTGCGCCAGCACCGCCTTCGGAATCGCCGTGCGGTAGTAGCGCAGCACCAGCTGCAACGGCGGCAACGCCCACCACGGGGCGCCATCGGCGGTGTCGCACAGCACCCGCCAGTCCTTGGCGCCCATCCGCGTGGCCAGCAGCGAGATGTCGTGCAGATGCATCAGCCGCAGGCTGCGGCTGCAGATGCCGCCGGCCGCGTGCAGCAGCAGGTGGCTCATCAGCGCGCCATTGGACGGGTAGGGGTTCAACCCTGGTCGGCTGTCGCGCGGAAATATACGCTCGCTGATATCGACCGTGGCCAGCGGCAGCCGCTCCTGGATGCGCAGGTGCAGCTCGATGTTGATCGGCGTGTCGCGATGCTCGCCCAGGCCGGCGACCGCGTGCGCCTGCGCGGGGCGGAAGGTCTGGTGCTTCCACTGCGCGAACTCGGCCACATAGCCGAGCTCGCCCAGCAGCGCACCTGCCTGTGCTGCGTCTTCGGCGCGTACCAGCAGGTCGATGTCGGCCATCGGCCGGTCGCCAGGAAGGTACAGGCCCTTTGCATGCAAGGCCGCGCCCTTCAGCGGCACGATCGCCACGCCGGCGGCCTGGGCCAGCGCATCGATCCGCTTCAGCAGCGCGGCGATGCGCCGGTAGCGATGCGCGACATGCTCGCGCTGCTCGGCCAGGAACGCGCTCCAGTCGCGATCGGGCCACACCGACAGCCGGCTCAGCAACGGACCGATACCGTGCGCGGCGGTCGCCGCCGCGGCCAGCTGCCACTGCAGACGGTTCCACTGCGGCATCGCGTCGCCCGGCCGCGCCAGCTCGCGCGCCAGGGTTTCGGTCGCCAGCCGCAAGCCCTTGCCGACCTGCTTCAAGGCGGGCTGTATCCCGCGCTCGGTGATGGGATCGGTGGAGGAGGGCGCATGCGCTTGCGGCGTCGCCTGCGCGGTCATTGGCGTTGCGCCAGCGGGATGCGGCGGTCAGAGACGGTGGCTGCGGTAGGCACGGCGGCCTCGGTGCGATGCCGGCCCTCGCTGGCGATCAACGCCTCCCATTGCGCATCCAGGGCCGCCCAGTCCTGCGCATGGTCCTGCGGCGACCGCGTGGCTTCGCTGCGTTGCAGGTCCACCTGCCGATGCAGCAGATCGCGCACGCGCCGGTAGAACTCCGAGTCGTAGGCGCCATGGAACATCATCGCCAGATCGTCGCTGTCCTGCCAATGGGTCTTGCGGCCGAGCTGGTTCTTCACCTGCTGGTAGAACTTGGTTCCGGGCAGCGGGTACGACACGCTGACGCCGATGTCGTCCGGACGCGCCTTCGCCACCAGCGCACGGGTGGCGAGGATGTCGTCCAGTTGTTCGTCCAAATAGCCGAGCTGCAGGAAGAAGCCGACGCGGATGCCGTGTGCGCCCAGGCGCTGGCGCGCAGCGATCACGTCCTCCACCGCGGTGCCCTTGGTCATCTTGTCGAGGATGCGCTGGCTGCCGCTTTCCGCGCCGATCCACGCCTCGGCGCAGCCGGCGCGGGCCAGCGCGGCGGCCATGCGTTCGCTGCCCAGATCGGCGCGGGTCTGGATGGTGAACGGAATCGAGCCATCGGCCGCGGCCAGCACCGCGGCGAATTCTTCCACCCAGTCGATGTGGAAGCCGAAGATGTCGTCGGCCATCCAGATATGGTCGGGGGCGAAGGCGCGCTTGAGGTGGATCATTTCCGCCGCCACCTCCGGCGCGGTGCGGCGCTTGTAGTGGTTGCCCCAGATCGGCTTGGCGCACCAGTTGCAGCGGAACGGGCAGCCGCGCGAGGCCGCCATGTTCAGGCTGAAGTAGCCGTGCCGCTGCAGCCACAGGCGCCGGTAGCGTTCGATATCCACCAGGTCCCAGGCGGCCAGGCCGGACAGGCGCGGATCCGGCGGCCGCGCGCCGATCTGCGCGCGCTTGAGCTGCGGCAGGGCGGGAGTGGCGACATCGGCCACGTCGGCTACCCAGGCTGCGGCATCGATGTCGGGCGTTCGCTGCAGGCGTTCGACCAGTTCCAGCAGCGGCGCGATGCCTTCGCCGATCAGCACCGCATGCGCGCCGGCGGCCAGGAACGCGTCGGGGTGGTCCGACGCGTCGGAGCCGGCCACGATCACCCGGCTGCCGCCGGCACGCGCCTCGGCGATCATCCGGCAGGCAGCCTCGCGCATCCGGCTCAGGCACATCTTGGTCAGGAAATTGAAGTTGTCCTCGTAGAACACCACCAGATCCGGCTGCGCGGCGCGCAGCGAGCCTTGGTAGTCCTCCACGCCGTCGGCCAGCATCGCGTCGAACAGCGTCACCTCGTGCCCGTACCGGCGCAGCAGCGTAGCCACCTGCAGCGTGGCCAACGGCGGATACGGCTTGCCGCGCTCCCACTGCTTGGGGTCGTAGCGCAGGAAGTAGGAGTGGCTGACCTGGATCTTTGGCATCGGCGGAAGGGTCTCGTTCGGCGCCGGCAACGGATGCCGCGGCGCATGCAGCAGGGGCCGCGCACAGGTGGCCGTGCCGGTAAGTGCCGCCGGCGCCGTCTTTGGTTGTGCGCGCTGCGCAGGCACGGCATCACGCGCGATGTGCGCAACCTTTCCCGCCGCTACACGCACCCACGCGCATCGAATCCACGGACCCATCGCCAATGCAGCTCTCGACCGTGCGCACGCAACGCTGGGAGCCTGTGGCCAGTACCGACGCCACCCAGGCGGGCGCTGCCGTCGATCCGTTCCACGACCGCCTGCGGCGCGACCATGTCCTCGACAAGCAACTGCTGGGCGGCCGCTTCCGCTTCGAAAGCAACAGCGAGGCCTTGCTGCAGTTGGTCGACGCGGCGTTCGGCGGCGTGCCGCCGCATCGGTTGCCGGAGGGCGCCGACTTCCATATCGAACTGAACCTGGTCGCGCGCCACGACGCGCCCTATGTGTTCGCGCTGCAGCCGCCGCCGGTGCGGACCCATTCCGGCGCCGGCGCGCTGTGCGGAGTCATCGACGCCGACAACTACATGGTGCTGATGCCGGACCAGCGCAGGGCGTTGCTGGTGGTATCGGAAGACATGCTCGCCCATCCCTATCATGTGCGCTACGAACTGATCGAGTTCGCGGTGTTCGTGTTGGCGGCGCGCGCGATGCGCCTGGTGCCGCTGCACGGCGCCTGCGTCGGCGCCGGCGAGCGCGGCGTGCTGCTGCTCGGCGCCAGCGGTGCGGGCAAGTCCACGCTGGCCTTGCACAGCCTGCTGCGCGGGCTGCAGTTCCTTGCCGAGGACGCGTTGTTCGTCGAGCCGCAGCGCATGCTCGCTACCGGCATCGGCAACTTCCTGCACCTGCGACCGGATCTGCTGCGGCTGGTCGACGGGCAGACCCGCGACTGGATCGCCGCCGCACCGACGATCCGGCGCCGCAGCGGCGCGGTCAAGCACGAGGTCGATATCCGCAACGGCCGCGCGTTCCTTGCGCCCGCGCCGTTGCAGCTCGCCGGTGCGGTGTTCGTCTCCAGCACCGCTGCCGCCGATTCGCGGCAGCTGTTGCGGCCCATCGCCGAACACGACGTGCTTCAGCGCCTGACCGCCGACCAGCCTTACGCCGCCGCGCAGCCGGGATGGTCGCTGTTCGCGCGCCAGCTGCAACGGCTGGGCGTGTACGAACTGCAACGCGGCACGCATGCGGATGCTTCGGTCGATGCCGTACTGCAGTTGCTGCGATGAGTGCGGCGGCGGCGACCATATGCCGGCCATGAGAACGGACGCCGCGCGCGCAGGCGAGGGCCGCCGCGGCGCCATGCTCGCACCGGCGCGGCGTGCAGGCGCGTCGCAGTCCGCCACACCGATCGGCGAACGTGCACCGTCCGCAGGCCGTCCCCAATGACCGCGCGCAGCACCGCCTCCGACCCGGCGCCGCCGCTGCTGCGCAGCTTCGTCGCCACCCTGGACCGTGGCGAACGGCTGCGCATCTGTTTCTACGTCGTGCTGTCGCTGGTCTGCGCGCTGGCAGGGGCCGTGGCCACGGTCGCCCTGGTGCCGCTGGTGCAACCCGGGCATGCATTGACGCTCGGCGGCCACGTGCTCGCGTTGCCCGACGGCGTTCTCGCCCAGACGACGATCTTCGTCGTCGCCAGTGCCGTTTTCGCCCTGCTGCGCTGGACGGGTGCGCGACTGGCCGCCGATCTGGCCAGCGGCCATGCGCTGCGCCTGCGCCGCATGGTGCACGCGCGCCTGCTCGACGCGCCGCTGCCGGCGCTGGCCGACGCCAGTTCGGCGGAAATCGCCAACGTGCTCACCTACAACATCGAGATCATCGTCCAGGGCTTCAGCGCATTGCTGCAGTTGCTGGTGGCCGCCATTACCGCCGGCGTCAGCCTGGGCATCGCGTTTCTGGTGTCGCCGACCCTGGTGCTGGCGCTGCCGCCGCTGCTGGGCCTGGCACTGCTCGCGTTCCGCATCTCCGGCCACGAGCAGGCGCGGGTGAGCCGCCAGTACGTCGCCGACATGACCCGGCTGTTCTGGCTCAGCGAGGATTTCCCGCGGCGCCTGCGCCACGTGCGCTCGTTCGAACGCGAAGACCTGGAGAAACGCGGCTACGACGCGATCTCCAGCCGACTCAGCCACGGCTACTGGCGACAGCAGGCGCTGGTCGCCTCGGGCCGGTTGCTGCTCGAACTCAGCGCCGTCGCCGCCATCGCCGCGATCATGCTGCTGGCAGGCCTCTGGCACGGCATCGACCGCGGCGCGTTGATCACCGTCGGCCTGCTGCTGGGGCGGTTGCTGCCGTATCTGGTCTCGACCCGGCAGAGCTTCCAGCAACTACGGTCGGCGGCACCGGCGCTGGAGCTTTGGCAGCGCTATGTCGGCCTGGGGACGGCGAG
Source organism: Xanthomonas sp. DAR 34887 (assembly GCF_041245805.1). Lineage (NCBI taxonomy): Bacteria > Pseudomonadati > Pseudomonadota > Gammaproteobacteria > Lysobacterales > Lysobacteraceae > Xanthomonas > Xanthomonas tesorieronis. Next base: position 2,595,669 of record NZ_CP162490.1, on the reverse strand, counting down.
GGCGGTGCACGCAATAGCGCACGCGGCCGCACCCATGCATGGCCCGCTGCGCATCCACAGGCTCGGTCTGGCGCCGCCACTGGCTGCGGTCGCGATCGGCGAGCTGATCCTGGCGCCCGGCAGCATGACCCTGATCTGCGGACACTCCGGTGCCGGCAAGAGCAGCCTGATGGACGTACTCGCCGGCATGGTCGAACCGCGCGTGTTCGCGGCGCAGTGCGATGGGCAAACGCTGGATTTCGCCGCGTATCGTGCCCTGGTGCGGCATGGCGCCTATGTGGGCCAGAGCGTGCGCCCGTGGCAGCACACGGTGCGCGACTGCCTCGCCTGGGCCGAGCCGGGCGCCGGCGACGCGGCGATGTGGCAGGCCTTGCGCGACGTCGGCCTGGCTGCGCGCCTGCAGGCCGGCGCGCAGGGCCTGGACACCACCTTGAACAGCGCCACTGCCAAACTTTCGGGCGGCGAGCTGCAGCGCCTGCTGCTGGCGCAGGTGATCCTCAGGCAACCGCGGATCGCCTTGCTTGACGAAGCCACCAGCGCGCTCGACGCGGTTTCGGAGAAGCACGTGCTGTCGACGCTGCGGCAACGCCTGCCGCGCACCGCGCTGGTCGTGGTGTCGCACCGGACCAGCCTGTCCGCGGTGGCCGACCGCTGCCTGCACCTGGCGCGCAAGGCAGAGGTGCCACGTTCGCTGGCGCGACAGCCGCACTGAGCGTCGCAGCGAGCGGGACGCGGCGGCGGCACGCCGCTCCGGGACACGCACTCTGCCGTATTGCCGACTTGCGCGGAACAGTCTACCGTCCATGGCCTCGACAGCGATGCGCGCCTGCTGCTCGCCGAACCGCCGCCACCGGCGATGGCGGCAGACGGGGCAGGGCGGACACTTGGCCGCAAGGAGCGGCTTTTTGAACGACACGATGACCAGCAGTGCCCGCGAACTGTTGAAATGGATCGCCGTGCTGCTGATGACCGGCGATCACGTGGCAAAGACGCTGGTCCACGGCTATATCCCGGTCGTGTCCGAACTCGGTCGCGTCGCATTCCCGCTGTTCGCCCTGGTCATGGCCTACAACCTGGCCCAGCCCGGCGCCGATGTCCTCAAGTCCGTGCGCAGGCTATTGCTGTGGGGCATCCTGGCCCAGCCGGCATTCGGACTGGCGTTCGGCTACTGGTGGCCATTCAATGTGCTGCTGAGCTTCGCCCTGGCGGCAGCGGCGATCTGGAGCATCCAGCGACGGCAGTGGACCTTGCTCGGCATGTGCGTCCTGGCCGCGCCGCCGCTGGTGGACTACAACTGGGCCGGACTGATCCTGGTGCTGGCCGCCTGGTGGGTGTTCCGCCTGCGCGCGATGCCGCACGCGACGCAGCAGAGTGCGCCCCAGCACGGCTTCCGCCACGCGGTGGAACACCGCCATGCCCGCATCGCCATCCTCGTCCTGGCGTTCGGACCGCTGTGCTGGTGGAACGGCAACGGCTGGGCCTTGCTGGCATTGCCGGTGGTGGCGCTGTTGGCCAACCGCGATTTCCCTATTCCGCGGACGCGCTGGGCGTTCTACATCTACTACGTTGGGCATCTGGCGCTGCTTGCGGTGCTGGTACGAACGCTGGCCGTGCATGCCGTCTGAGGCGTTGTTCCCAGGTGCATGGGTGTAGCATGCAGGCATCAAACGCAAGCTGATTCCGGGGCGATGAAGAAAGCGAAACAGGCACAGCGCAACGATCGATTCCGTGAGCTGCACGGAGCGTTGCTCGAGATCGTCGGCGTCATGAACAGGCCGCAGCGCGACGAGGCGATGATTCGGGAGGCGGGAATCTCCCTTGAACGCGCCCTGTTCCCGCTGCTGGTGCTGGTGGAACGGCTCGGGCCGATCGGGGTCGTCGAGTTGGCCGATCGGGTGGGGCGCGACTACACCACCGTCAGCCGCCAGGTCGCGAAGCTGGAAGGCCATGGCCTGGTCGATCGCCGGGAAAGCGCCAGCGACCGCCGCATTCGCGAGGCTGTCATCACCAGCGAGGGCAAGGCGATGACGGACCGGGTCGACGAAGCGCGCAAGCGAATCGGCGTCGCCGTCTTCGCCGAGTGGGAGGAGCGGGATATCGAAGAATTGGTCCGGCTCATGTGCAAGTTCGCCGACGACCTCAAAGGCAAAGCTCCCGCAGGCTAGAGTCCGACCGCCGCCAGGTAACCGGCAAGCGCCTGCAGCTTGCCGACCTGCGCGGTCATGCCGATCGTGAGGCCCGCCGCGCCAGCGCCGCGGATCAAGACATCCAATGGCTTGCCGTCGTCGTTCATGCCGCCTCCATATGTGCAAAATGCACTTAACTGGGCGGCAGCGTATGCCTCTTCAGGAAAGAGTGCAATATGCACATTGTTTTCGGGCGTGAGACCCTGATTGCGTTGTTTGGTGGACGGCGCTTGGTCGAACTGCCGAATGTCTCCCGGCGTACCGACCTCGCAACTGTCTAAGCGTGCGCTTCACCTCTCGCATATCCTCTCTGCCACGGGGGTGAGCATGGATGTTCGTATTTTGGGGCTGTTCTTGCTGTCGGCGGCGTTCGCCTTGTCTGCGTCTGCGCAGACGCGCACAGCTACCGGCCGCGGCAGCGAGCGTGTGAATCCGAATCGCAATGTGGCTGCGGTTCCGAAGCTGGATTGTCGCAAGCTCCTCGCTAGCGATCCTCGGCCATGGGTCCATGCTTATTGCGAGCAGGTCGACTTCGTGATGCAGGACAACATGTCCCGCGCCTGGGGGCGTCCTCGGCCATCGCCGGTTCTTCTAGATATCCCTGCGCTGGGTACCGCTGACGCCAAGGCTTCGGGCGTCTCGTGTTCCGAGGGCCGTGTGATCCGCCGGGTAGGCAATGGCTGGGAGCAAGCGCTCGATCGGCAGCGGAACTATCTGCGCTGCAGACCCTCTGTCGAGTTGCCGGCGATATCCATTGGTCGATGAGCGGGGTTGGGGCTAGAAGCTGTCGACACTTGTCCTGCAATCGATCCAGCTTGGCCAGTAAGGGCTATGGCGACCTAGCGCCGCAGCGTTCTGCCTTTACATAATATACATTATGCGAAATGTACTACGGGCGCGGGCGCGCTGGATCTGGCTGTGGATCAAGTCTTGCTTGCCCAGTGTCAGTTTCTTTAGTTCGTGTCCTTTTCGCTTGGATCGTGCCCCTGCTTGATTTCAAAGGCTTTTTTCCCTCTCCAAGGACACGATCCAAAGTAACGCGTGGACGCTCTTCGTGCCGGTGTCGCTATGCATGGACAACGCACTCTTGCATGCTCCTACGCAGCACTCCCAATGCTTTTCCCACGCACTCATAAGTGATCGTCATCTGCAGCCGCACCATCGAGTGCCAAGTTTTCCTGGCCCCGCATTCTCGAGTGCCCACTTTTACTGTTAACGCGGAGAATTCGTCAGCATGTGGCTTGAAGGCCAAACTTGGGCCTTGGACGCTGGCCACCGTGCGGCATCGGTGGATAGCGCACTCTTGGATGCTCTTACGCAGCACCCCCAGTGCTTTTCCCACCCACTCAATGGTGATCTTCATCAGCGAGCTTCTGACCCTTCGCGGCGGCTTCTATCGCAGCGTGCGCCCACGCCATCACTTGGTCGTGCGGAATCGTCGGCCGCGTGTCGGCCACGGCGCACTCGATCTTCGCCCGGAACCACCGGTTGTAGTCCTCGGCGGTCTCGGTGGACTCAAATTCGTAAACACGTGGATCACGTTAAAACCCGGACTCTAAATAGCCCCGCTACTGAAAGCGAGGGGACGTCGGAGCACGTACATCACGAAAGATCAGCCGGCTGGGCTCCAATCGTCACGCGCGGCGGCTCAAACTCGACGTCTGCAATGCCCGGCATCGCCAGCGCATCGGCGATGTTGCGCCGCTGCCTGGTCAGCCGTTGGTAGTCCTCGAAGCTCAACAGTGCGTGCGCAGGCTTGCCGCGGTCCGTGATGAACACCGGGCCGCTCTTGGTGGCCTTCTTTGCCCGCGTCACGTCCTGATTCAGTTCCCGGCTTGATAGGGTTGTGATGGTCATAGGCGTTTCCTGGATCAGCACGATGTAGTTGCGTTACTGATAGTTGCAAGGCAAATGACTCACCTAAGCGGCGATCGCCAGCTAAGGTGCGCGGCTTACGCGTGCCATAGCATCAACGGCCCATGCGGGACATGGCATGCGACCGGTAGAGACATGCCATGCCACTCGCAGTGCCTCTGCATCGACCAAGGCATGGTGTCGTTTGGACCGAACTGCAGGATGAGCCTCAAAGTAGGCTTCCACCAATGTTGCCGTCTGCCTGTCGTGAATGATCTGCACATCCACTGCCCGAGGTGTCGGGCCGCACGCAGAGACTTGGGTATCGGGTAGATCGAAGCCCGCGAGCACGTAGTGCAGAAGTTGAAGATCGTTGGCGTAGTCCGCAAAGATCATTGGAGCACTTGTGCAGTTCAGAAAACCGCGTACGCGCATGGTCATTGCCTGATCGGTCAGGGTAGACTTGTCCCGATCCAGCAGTGGATAGACGACGCTGCGAACGAAGTCAGTCGGACGCGCCGGCAATATCTCTCGCTCGGCGTAGACGTAGTCAATGCCGTTCTCCGCCACCAAGGCGATGCTGACGAGCTCAGAGCCTAGGGTGTCGGCCCACTCGGTATCCAGAAAAAAGCGCATCAATTAAATGCCTGGGTAGAAGCAAGGCTCAGTTCAACGCGTCATCTGCAACGACGCGAACAGGTGGTGCCCCTGGCCGGGCTCGAACCGGCACTTGCCGCTTATCTGGCGCTGACGGGATATAAATCCGCTGCTCTACCAATTGAGCTACAGGGGCGTGATCGTTGCGATCACGCCGATATTCGAAAGCCGGGCTCGTAGCGGTGGTAGGCACTCATGGCTTGAGCATACCATGCGCTTGTTGTCTAACGTGCAGCGCGGCGCGGCTTGCGTGCCGCCGGTGCGGCCGACTTCTGGCGCGATGTGGGCCTCGCTGAGACGATACGTTGTAACTCTGCTGCCAGGGTGTCGGCTCGAGTTCGCTCGACGGCAGCTTCTCGTAGCGCCTCAGCCAACGCCTGACGGGTACTGTCTTCTTGCTGGCGAGCGTGCTGTTCAAACGTTTGACGCTCCCGTTGTGCGCTCGTAAGTTGCTTTAGAAGTGCCTGAGCTTCCTGCCGTGCCCGATCGATCTCTGCGTGCGCCCTATCTTCAATTGCACGCACGTGGTCGGCCTGACGATTGCGCTCGATGGTGATCACTGCCTCACGCTCGCTGTAGCGGCCCTGCAGCGCACCAAGCTCTTGTTCCATCTGGGTGCAGCGGTCACGCAAGTCCTCGCGTTGCGTGGTCAGGTCGGCAATTTGAGTAAGCTGTTGATCGCACAAGCGCTGGAGATCGGCCAGCCGCTGTTCGGCGACAACCAGCGACTGCCGAGCTTGGTTGGCAGCAACGGAATGCTGATGAATCTGCGCTTGCCAAGCGGCCTCCCGATTGCCCAAGTCATCTTCTAGTGCGACGAGGTCGGCACGCTGTTGAGCCAGGTTGGCGTCAGCGTGGCGCTGTGCGGCTGCCAGCGCATGCTCCCACCACTGTGAGGCCAAGGTCGCCAGCTCCGCAGGGGCATTGGGTAGCTCAAGTTTGACCTGCTGCGCGGTCAGCCGCTCACCCAATCTTCCCCACCAGGTTTCCAGCCAGCGAACCACGGTGTTGGGCGAGCCAGTGCCAAGATGAGCACGGATGCGTTCCACGGTCGGACGTTCGCCCAGCGCGACAAGCGCGTCGGCGGCGGCGTGAACATCTGATTCTGTGATGCCTCTGGCCATTGAAGTGCCTCCCGGATTGGCGCCCTGCCCTGCAGTTGACCTACTCTCGATAAGTGATGATTATCGTGGCTACGCCTGCTTATTCGTAGCGTATATTACATACTATGAATGCTAATTCCACTAGTGCCGCCCTAGTCCAGACCGTCCACCAGCTGGTACTGCCCGAACAGCTGGCGCAACAGACGGCGGACGCGGTGCGCGAGCTGCTGGCCGAAGCAGCGGCCGAGAACACTACTCGCAGCTACACCAGTGCCCTGCGCTACTGGGCCGGCTGGCATGCGGCGCGCTATGGCATCGAGCTGGCATTGCCGGTACCCGAGGCCACCGTGCTGCAGTTCGTCGTTGACCATGTGCAACGCCGTTCGGCTGAGGGCGAACTGGTGTGGGAGCTGCCGCCGATCGTGGACCAGGCCTTGGTGGCGGCCGGCCTGAAGGCCAAGCTTGGGCCCTGGACCTTGGCAACCGTGCGGCATCGGGTCGCCGTGCTGTCCACCGCGCACAGGCTCAAACAGGCGACCAATCCCTGCGAACAGCCAGCGATCCGCACCGTGCTCAGCCGCGCCGCCCGAGCCGCAGTCAAACGCGGCGAGCGGCCGCGCAAGAAGACCGCCATCACCCTGCCCGAGCTGGAATCCATGCTGGCTACCTGCGACGACAGCCTGGAAGGAATACGGGATCGCGCCCTACTCTGCTTCGGGTTTGCCAGCGGCGGCCGCCGGCGCAGCGAGATCGCCGCTGCCGATCTGCGCGACCTGCGCCGAATCGGCGACCTGGGCTATATCTACCGCCTGGAACACAGCAAGACCCAGCAGGCCGGTGTCACCGCGAGCTCGACCCCGGACAAGCCGGTGCTCGATCGGGCCGCCCTCGCGCTGCAGGACTGGCTGGACGCAGCCGGGATCACCGAAGGGGCGATCTTCCGACGGCTGTGGAAGCAGCGCGTCGGCCCTGCCCTGTCTCCGGCCGCGGTAGGCGAGATCGTACAGCGGCGGGCGCGACTGGCCGGACTGGAGGGAGATTTTGGCGGGCACAGTCTCAGGTCAGGGTTCGTGACCGAGGCCAGCCGCCAAGGGATTGCGCTGCCGGCGATTATGCAGCTGACCGAACACCGGTCGGTGTCGAGTGTCATGGGGTATTTTCAGACCGGCGGAGCAACGAACAATCCAGCTGCTCGCCTTCTCGAAAACTAAGAATCGCCAATTTGCAAGGCGCGGCATGTCACTTCCCGCCGTTTTAGCTGCGGAGGCGACAAATGTGACCTTAAGCCCTATCCTCCGTTGTTCGGGGAGAGCACATTAAGTCTCGCTCAACGTCTCGGTTCGGGAGGAGCCATGCGCGTTGCTCGCGTTCACATCGAAAACTTCCGTGGCATTCGACTGGCCGACCTACGCTTTGCCGGAACGACGGTCTTGCTTGGCGACAACAACACCGGCAAGTCCACGATTTTCGAAGCCGTCGAACTCGCCATCGGTGCGGACAGGCTAGCCAGAAGTCAGGTCATCGACGAGCACGATTTCTTTGGTGGCGCCTACCGGGGGGATGACGAGCATCCGGGCCCCAAGATTGTTGTCGAAGTGGTCATTGCAGGGCTCGACGCACAGCATTGCGAGCGTTTTCGGAACAACTTGGAGTTCTGGCGGGAGGGGGACGGCGTGTTGATCGGACCTGGCGGGGCCGCACAGGCAGCACAGGCCGGAGTCGAACCGGCGGTCCGGATCAGGTTCGAAGGCGAATACGACCAGGAAGCCGACGAATTCACCGCTAAGACATGGTTCGCCGTTCCTCGAAATGTCGACGATGTTCCTACGAGCGAATGCCGTTCCTCGGACAAGCGGGAGTTTGGGTTCCTCCATCTTCGCGCGCTTCGCACCGGAAGCCGTGCGCTGTCGATGGAACGGGGGTCGTTGCTTGATGTGATCCTCCGGACCTACGAGGTTCGGACGCGGATGTGGGAGGGACTCCTGGATCGCTTGCGCGTGCTTGATGTGGTCGGTGATCAGGATCCGGAGTTTGGCCAGATCCTGACCGCCATCCGGGATGCAATGCGGGAGATCGTTCCCGGCGAGTGGGCGGACGCCCCGCACCTTCGGGTTTCAGAGCTCACGCGCGAGGATCTTCGACGAGTCCTGAAATCGTTCCTTGCTACCGGTGTGCCTGGCTACGCGGCACCCTTCCAGCACCAAGGTTCGGGAACGATCAACGCGCTGGTGCTGGCCATGTTGGGATTGATCGCGCAACGTCGTGCAGGTCGCGTGATCTTTGCGATGGAGGAGCCCGAGCTTTCGCTTCCACCGCACGTCCAGCAGCGGGTAGTCGACAAGGTGCGGGGGCTTGCATCCCAAGCTCTCTTCACGTCGCACTCCCCCTATGTCATCGAGCAGTTCAAGCCCGAGCAGATGACGGTCGTGCGCAGGGATGCTACCGGACACATGTCGGCCACGCCCGTGGTGCTGCCCGCCAATCTCAAACTAAAAATCTTCCGAGATGGCTTCCGGACGCGCTTCTGCGAAGCGCTTCTCGCGCGGCGGGTTCTTGTGGTCGAAGGAAAGACTGAGTTCGTTGCATACAGTGCGGTATCACGGCGTGCCGCTGAAATTGCGCCCGCTGCGCACAAGCGTCTCGATTCGCTTGGCTGGGTTCCATTTGATGCGGTTGGAGATACCGCGGTCGCACCGTTTGCCACATTCTTCCGCGGACTTGGCAAGACAGTGGCAACGATCTTTGACCAGCAGCAGCCCGCCGCAAGAGCTACGATCGAGCAGGCGAGCGACCGAGCTTTTGAGCAGCCTTACGTGGGGTTCGAAGAGCTCCTTCGAGCCGAGGTTCCGCCTGCCATGCAGAGTTGGTTCGTCAAATGGCTCGCAGTTCAGGGCGAGTGGCCGCAAGCTTTGCAAAATCAGCTCCCTCCTGAAAACTCGCCGGACCAGGCCTATGCCGCTCCCTTTTTTGAAATTCTTCGATACAAGAAGGGCAATGACTACCTCACCCTGTTTTTTGACCAGTGTCAGATCGAGCACCTCCCTCCAACCATCATGAGGATCCTCGGCGCACTAAGAGCGATGGTTGAACCACCACCCGCGCTTCCTCCCCAGCCTATCCTATTGCCTCTGCTTCCAATTCCAGTCATCTAAGCAGAGGATATAGCGCCATGCCTTTGGTGCTCTGCGAACAACGGCAACGCCTACTTGGAACGGATGGCCACATCATAGTTCGAGGCGGTGCTGGGTCAGGCAAGACAACGATCGCACTCGCCAAAGCCTGCGAAGACCTTGCGGCCGGGCGCATAGGAAATTCGGCGAAGGCGCTATTCCTGAGTTTCGCCCGTGCCACGATTGCCCGCGTCGCCGAGCAGGCTACGGCAACGCTCCCCAAAGATCAGCTGCGCCGCATCGAAATCAACACCTACCATGGCTTCGCGTGGTCGGTCTTGAAGAGTCATGCGTATCTGCTAGGCACGAAACCCGGAGTTTCGCTTCTACTTCCCGCCCAGGCACGAGAGCGCCTTGCGGGACTCGCTGGCGGTGCACGCACCGCGCGCCAAAGGCAGCTGTTTGATGAAGAAGGATTGGTTGCTTTCGATCTTTTCCCAATTCTGCTAACAGAGTTGCTGGAAAAATTACCTGTTTTGGCTCAGGCCTTCGGCCATGCCTATCCAACGATCATCGTGGATGAATTCCAAGACACGAATGATCAAGAATGGGCAATGATCTCCCGCCTAGGACAGCACAGCCGTTTGATTGCACTGGGCGACCCCAAGCAGCGCATCTACGACTTCAAGGGTGCGAGTCCTCGGCGCTTCAATGATTTCATTGAAGCATTCGCCCCAACCGAATTCGATTTCCTCAGCGAAAACAATCGCAGTGCTGGCACTGATATCACTGCATTCGCGGATGCGATTCTTGATGGGGCATTCCGCCAGCAGCACTACACAGGTGTTTCTGTGATTCGATACGCAGGTCGCAGCCTCAGGCCCTTGAAGCAGAAGGTGCTTGAAACTGCAAACCGACTAAGGCGACGGGAAACCTGGTCGTTGGCAGTTCTTGTGCCGTCGAACCCCCTAGCCGCAGCCGTATTTGATTACATGTACGGTGCAGAGCACGGGCTTCCTAGGTATCCCATCGACATTGTTGTCTCGGCCGAGGGCCCTATGCTGGCCGGCATGCTGATTGCGCTGCTCCTGGAGCCCAGAAGCTCCGAAATTGAACTTGGCGCTGCCGTTCTTGAAGCACTCGCGGCATTTGAGGTCGGGCGCACCGAGAACGCTTCGAATACTGCGATCACCAGATCTCGACGGATGCGCACTCTGGCGACCGCAGTCCGGACACGAGGCGACAGGGGCTACGGAGCAGCAGGCATTGGACCGGGAGTCCGCCAGCTAGTTGCCGAGGTGGCACAACTCCAACTTACTGGCGACCCAGTGTCGGATTGGCGAGCGGTGCGAGCAGCAATGGCAGCGAGCTCCCGAGCTGAACTCCAATCCGCCGCGAAAGAAGCTCGGCACATGCGACTGCTACACCGTGGCGCACAGATTGAGGCGGTCTTGGCCGACGCCTGGCGCGCACACAGTGCTTATGTCGAAGCGAGGTCGCTCCTGCGTGCAGCAGTCGTAGAGGATCAGTTTGCAGCGACAGGTCGCGCTCACCAAGGCGTATCGGTGATGACAATACACAAATCCAAAGGTAAAGAGTTCGACGAGGTCATCGTATTTGAGGGGCCGTTCCAACGCTACTTTGTTCAACGAGGACCCGACTCGGAGCGATCCGCGCGATTCAACTTACATGTCGCTTCTACGCGCGCGAGATCACTTCTAACCGTGATGACTCCGTCAATAGATCCTTGTCATCTACTTCCACCCGGCTGACAGTTGAGAAGACCGTCTTTGCCTTACATATCGGTTTGACACATGAGCATCGCCGCCAGAAGATCCCACCGTGGAGACGAGTACCAGCTCGCTGTCGCCGTGCATTGGCTGATCAGGCTGCTGTCCGACCCGAACATCGCCTCCGTGCAAGTGGACGCCGTCGCCCTTCCTGGGGCGTCCGAGACCATCGATGTGGACGACATCGTCGTTACCTATGGTAGCGGCACGACCCGACACATACAGGCAAAGAAGAATCAACCGAACCACCGTAGCTGGCAGATATCGGATTCGGATCTGAAGGAAGAATTGGTCAAAGCGCGCCGACAACTGCAGAAGACGCCGGATGCGATTATCGAGTTCTGCTCGCACACGCCGTTTGGCGACTTGGCAGCTCTGGTCGAGAGTACCCGTGACTACGCCAGTCACGACGTATTCGAGGCGCAGGCCAGCTCCAGACTCAAAACAGCTCTTGCCAAGCTCGAAGGTGTCTTGGACTGTTCCGGTGATAGCGCTTTCGATCTGGTCAGGCACACACGGATCGGCAGCGCGCACAACTTCGAAGGCTGGGAAGCCGTCAACCTCTCAGCGCTACAGTTTCAGGTCGACGACCCCGAAACCGCCGTCGATGTGCTCACCGGAATGGCGCGTGGCAACCAGAGTGGGCTGCGGGCTCCTCCCGGACCGCTGGACCGCGACCAGATCGTGCAGGCGCTGGATGAGCGTGGTGTCGGCTTCATTCGCAACGCCATTTCGCTGGATCCGGTCCAAGTGTCCAACAGCTTTGCCGCGGCGTCCGCCGACCTAACCGACTGGAAGACGACGCTGCCTAAAGACGACTGGCTGGAGCGGCCCGAGCTGGACGCGCTTTGCGAACGAATCGCCAACGAGCCGGCCTGGTTAACGCTCGTACTCGGCGAGCCGGGTTGCGGCAAATCCGCACTGCTCGCCAGGCTGGCTCGGGAGCAGGCCGCGCTCGGCATCCCTGTCCTCGCGATCAAGGCGGATTACCTGTCCGAGGACGTCATCGACACGCCTTCGCTTGGCGATCATCTGAACCTGCCCGCCGATCCGATCGATTGCGTGGTCGCGCTGGCCAAGTCCACGAAAGTACTCGTTCTTGTCGACCAGCTGGATGCGCTTGCGGATTTGGTCGTCCAGCACTCCACGCGCCTGCGTGCGCCCATGGACCTGATTCGCGGGCTTTCGGGCGTGCAGAACGTTCACATCGTGGCCTCCTGCCGAGTATTCGAGCATCGGCACGACACCCGGTTGCGGAATCTCGATGCAGAGACGATGACGCTCGATCTGCCCACATGGGATAACGTCGAGGCGACGCTCGGGAAATACGGCATCCACGCCAAAGGATGGAATGCCTCGATCTGTGAGGACCTGCGATCGCCCCAGACCCTGAACCTGTTCCTGCAGCTGATTGGTACCACCGAAGAGGCAGATCTGCTGCTCGGGTACCAACACATGCTCGGAGAGTTGTGGAAACAGGAGGTGCTGTCCGATGCGAGCGGGCGCTCGCGCACGGCGCTGTACGAGATCACTGCGCGGATGGCAGACCGGGAAGTTCTCTGGTTGCCGGAGGCGCTGTTCGATGCCTTTCACAACGAACTGCAACGACTCTCGCGATCCGGCATCCTGCTCTGCGAGGGTGGCCGCGTCGGCTTCCGCCACCAAACGCTCTACGAGTACATCCGCGCACGGAGCTTCGTCGACGCGCCCGGGCAGCTCACCGATACCGTGCTGGAGCGCCAGCACAGCCTGCGGATTAGACCGCTGCTGTGGCACTCGGTCGCCTACATGCGTGCGGTCGACCGTACAACCTATTCCCGGGAGATCGAGCGACTCTGGCACGCCGATCTTCGCCCGCACCTGAAGATGCTGCTGATAGAGTTCCTCGGCCAACTGCAGGACCCCGACCCCAACGAGACGGCCCTGGTCGCAGAGAAGTGGGACGACGGCTGGTACCGGCGCCGCATCCTCGCCACGGTTCCCGGAAGCCCCGGCTGGTTCGACTGGCTGGCGAACGACCACCTTGTGGAGATCATGCGACTGCCGGTCGAGGACGCCCGCGTCGCGCTGCCGGTGCTGTGGCGGGCGTTGCCTTCCCGGCAAGCCCGCGCACTGGACCTGATCCGGGACCATTGGCAAGCCAGTGCGGAGAAGGACCCGCTGACTTGGTTCGTGCTGGAGCAACTACCGGCCTGGGACGCGGACTGCATCGCCCTATGCCGGCAGATTCTTGCCAGGACGGAGATCTCGGGCTGGCAGGCCAACCACATGCTCAGCGTCGTCAGTGGCGCGGATCCTAGCCAGGCGCCGCTGTTGCTCGATGCCTGGCTGCGGCAGAAGACTGCCGACGTGCAGCAGCCCGCTGAAGAGGCTGTGCGTCTCGCAGAGATATTGAACGGGCAAGAACTGCACGACCTACGGGCACTCGCCGAAGCCGCACCGCGAGAGTTCATGGCGACGGTTTGGTCTTGGGTGCTGAAGTCGGTCCGGCTCCTGGCCCAGGATGCGCATGATTTCGTCGTCGGGTACAGAAGCGTCGACATGAGATTTCCCGATCTTGACGATGAAGAGCTGCGTCGCGAGAAACCTTTCATCTCGGCTGTGATCGTCGGAATCAAACTGCTAGCAGAACGTCACCCCGAAGACTTCCTTGATCTCCTGCAGTCCAATCGACAGTCCGACCTGATGCCCGTCCAGCGGCTGCTTGCGCTGGGCCTGCAGCGGGTGGCCGCGCAATACCCTGCAGAAGCGCTTGAGTTCCTACTCGAGGATCCCAGGCGTCTGGTGATCGGTAGCTACCGCGATGCACATGGCGACACAAAACGCCTCATCCGTGCGGTCTCGCCGCACCTCGACGAAGAACAGATCCAGCAACTGGAACGGGCCATCCTTGGCTGGAACCGATACATCTACCTACCCGATGACGATGCAAAGACGCGTCTTCACCGCCTGCAATGGACGCGCCAGCATCGTTTGCGCCTGCTGCGGGCCATCCCGCCGGAACGCATGAGCGTGGCGTGCCGCCGCCATGTCGCCGAGGAGGAGCGGGCATTCCCCGGTCTGGACGACGCTGATGTCCGCATTTCCGGATTCAGCAGGATCGACAGCCCCATGGACGCCACGCGCATGCAACGGGCGTCGGAGGAAGACATTCTCAGCCTGTTTGCCGAACTCACCGATCAGACGCAGTGGGACCATCCAAGACATCACATGCGTGGCGGCGTAATACAGGCTAGCCGTGCACTGGCTGAGCTCGCCAAGGTCGTACCGGACAAGGCCATCCGCCTCATCCGCCAGATGCATCCGAACAACAACGAAATCGCGGTCGGCGCCGTGCTGCGAGCGCTCGGAGAGAGCAAGCACGACGCTACCGCGCTACATTCGCTCATATTGGAATTGAACCACAAGGGCTTTGACGGTGTGGAGTTCCGCAGGGATGCGGCGTATGCCGCTGGCGCGGTCGTGAGTGCCGATACGCCACTGTCACAGGATCTGTTCGAGCTGTTGACCTCATGGCTGCAGGACGATCTCGACGACGGCACCCAGACCGAAGACGATGCCGAAGACAAGGATCCATCCGGCAGCATCCTGTGGAGCCACGGCGGCTTCGTCATCATGCCTAGCGGCAACTATCCCATTCTCTCTGCGTTGACCCACGCCTGCCTTTCACAGGAACCTCCGCTTTGGGATGCGTGGTTGTCCCTGCTCGAGACACATCTCGGCCGCGAAGAACAGCTAAAGGTCTGGGGAACCCTGGCCCACGACCTGAGATGGCTGGTATGCGCCGATCATGAACGCGCACAGCGGTTCCTTCTGGAACTGTTTCAATCCTACCCCGGGCTCTGCAACTTCAAGACCGGCGCAGTGCTCCTCGCAAACAGCCAGCATTGGATTTCGACGGCAACTGCCCACACATTACTGAATGCGCTGTACGCAACGCAGACAGCTTTTGCTGCCCAAGCCGCGGGTGAGATCCTCATGCTTCGCTTCGCCCTGAAGGGCGACGCCGAACCAGATGTGCAGGAACTGCTGGGGCAACACTTGAAGGACACGGATGCTGAGCCCTTCCTGGTCCAATGCCGCACCGGCATCGCCTATGCCACCGCCGAGCTTTGGCAGGAGGCGGACTTCCGCGCTCGGATGCAGCCCTACTTGCTGCGTCTGCTGGACTCAGACGACGACAAGGTAGTGGCAGCAGCGGCCTGGGTGTTCGCCCGGCGACTTCTGAAGCCGGACGCCACCAGCCGCGAGTTGCTCGAACACATAGCGGCTCGCCCCAACCTACTCAAGCAGATTGCCGACGATAATTTGGGGGACTGCCTGGTCTCGATGCTGGAAGCCGCGCCTCTGATCGTCGCCAACGTCGTGCGATCCTTGTTGGAGGCGGTCGACGACGATTTCCTCGACAACAACTCATCGCGCTATTCCCTCACAGAGCACCTGCTCACCGTTTCCCTTCGACTGCAGGAGATGGCGGCGCCGCACCAAGAGCTCGGCGCTTACATCTTCGAGCGCGTGCTTGAGTTAAACACTTCCGAAGCTAGAAGTATCACACTGGATCTCGATAAAAGAACCGTCAATGCCTCAAGCTATTTTCGCCCAAAGACGCGACGGCATCGCTCATCGAGCGGGCGATGAGTCTACAGACCTCTCCTACCCTCGATAGATTTGCCTTATCCCCTTCCCTAATAATGTCCGCTTTCGGCCAGAAGCGGACATTGGCAAAAAATGGCAAGACGACGGGATCAAGACCCAAATTTCTGCTAGTGGGAAAAGGCACCGGACTAAGCCCGGTGAGGACTGCTGGTTCGGGGGGCGGAACTCCGTTATGTCGGCGGTCCGAGCTGCTACCTGTACACCCCCATTGTTCGCACCTATGAGCCTCCAATCAATCGAACAAGTTCTGCAAGGCTGCCCCACCATCGCTGAGAAGGAAGCGTGGGTGCGCGCGAATGTCTGCTCCACCAGACCTGCGAAGGTGTCTCGAGACGACTTCGCGCGGCTCAAGGAGTTGATCCGGAAGAACCACCGTCAAGACGCGGCCGCGCTGTTGCTCGCCATGGCCGTGTGTGCGAGCGGCAATTCTCTGATGGCCGACCTGCGCCGCCAGGGGTTGCTGCGCGCCTCCCGATACGACTTTCGAATCGGAGCGCTGCGGGAAATGGTGCGCATCTTGGACCGCCTGCACGACGCGCTGGGGCTTGAGCCTCGTTGGCGCGACTACCTGGCATCGGTCGATGCCCTCCACTACCTAGCGGCGGACGCCAAGCGGCTTCGGCACGCCCTGCTGGCGCGGCTGTCGAAGCGACGGGGTCGCGCACTCAAGACCTTCCTGGTCATCGCCAACCAGGCGTTTGCCGCCCGTACCAGGGTGCCGATCGATGCCGAGATCGACGAGTCGAGTATCGCGCATGCCCTAGATGGCCTGAGTACGGAAGACATCGCCAGCATGGTGTCGCGCGTACTGACCATCGCCCGAGAGGCCGGCGGACTGCACATGACCGACTTCTCCTACACCGACGAGCGAGCGCTCAAGGCCGACCGTGCTTCCTACCTGGAGGACCTGCACACCGCCTTCCGTCTGGATGAACTGTGCCGCGCTGAGACCTTGATTGATGGGCTGCCCTATTGCGCGCGCACGCTCGACAACTTGGTTCTCGTCAGCTCGATCGATCCGGACCTTGAAAAGTCCGTGCGCCTCGGCTACGTCCAGATGGAGATGCAGATGCTGATCCGCCAGGTGGGTATCGAAGAGGTTTGGGCCAAGTCGCCTTCCCCGATGTCCTTGACCAAGCTGTTCGAAGAGATCTATGCGCCCATCATCTCGCAATTCATGCAGATCAAGGACAAGCCCGTTCGCCGCATCACGTTTGGCATCCCCGACATGCCCGGTCTGTTCGATCCGCTCGCCGAAGAGCGGGCGTTCCGCGAAGACTTCCTCGCACTGCTGCAGTTGGACGTGGATGACTACGAGGACCTCGAACTCGAACCCTTCGAGGTGGCTCCCGGTGTTCGCTCCACTGACTTGTTCCGCATCAGCCGCCTGTTCGCCTTGGTCGAATTCTTGTACCAGCACCAGCTGACCAGCATCACCGACTCCGCAGAGCGGGAACGGCTCGCCTTGCATTCCATCATCGCCGTGTTCCGGCACGAGCAGCTTCTGGCTTTCCTCAGTACCGTGCTCCCTGTCGAGACGGCGGAGAAGGTCATCTCGCTGCTGGTGCTCGACGACTCCCGCGAATTCGTGGACCTGCAGTACACGCCGTTCCTCAAGGTCGATGGCTACTACCTGCTCGCCCCTTCGGTGATCGCGCACGCCAACCTCGTGCGAAACATCGCCTTTGCCAATGGCCTCAATGAGAAGCGCCTCGCCGGCGAGGCCGATCCCATGCAATCAGCGGTGGAGCAGGCATTACGCGACGCGGGATTCCATGTCGGCGTCGAGGTAAAAGGAAACCGAAAGGCTGGTGACACGGACCTGGTCGCCTATCGGGATGGAACGCTGTACCTGATCGAATGCAAGAACGCCTACCATCCGTGCAATGCACACGAGATGCGCAACAGCTACGATCACATTCGCAAGGCCGGCGAGCAGCTCACGTTGCGGGAGCAGATGTTTGCCGATCCTGCTTACCAAACGAAGGTCTGGAAGGTGCTCGGGTGGAACGTTGCCGCTCCCACAGCCACCCGAACGCTCGTATTGACCGCTAATCGCGTGTTCACGGGCTCGACGATCCAAGGCCACCCGGTGCGTCAAGCGCACGAGTTCATCAACGTGATCGCGCGCGGGAAGATCAACAGCCTCGGTACGATCTTTCGCTTCTGGGAAGGCGATTCGCTGTCAACGGCCGATGTAAATCGCTACTTGGGCCGCCATGGTCTCGCAGGTGAGCAGTTCGCGGCGCTTGACCCTATCAACTACACGAATGATTTCGGCGCGAGAACGCTGGTCTTCGAGAGCTGGCGCTTCAGCGTGGAAAAGCACCACGAACTCCTCCAGACGCGTTACGCCGACCGGGCCGAGGCCGTCGTCTTCTGATGGCTTGTGCCGGCGCGATGCGTGGTTTAAGGCTTCAATGGACCCAGACCCCGCGGCCCTAGGAACAGGTTCTCAGGATCGAAGGGCCCCACGTCGGCGGCCCGCTTTACATGGAGCGTGCGCTTGAGCACGAACAGATTCCGGAGAAGCGCAGGTTGCGCCTGACCTTCCTCCAACACCATCGGCATCAGCAAGTAGGCGCCGACGCGTTCGTAATCCTTCAGGAACCGGCTGAGGTTCACGTCATTGTCGGGCTCCATCGACAACGATCGCGAGACCAGGGTGGAGAGTTGCGTCCCCGAGTCGCCATCGTCCGGGAGCCGGGACGTTACCACCATACCGTAGTGCGCCGGATGCTTGGCTGAATACTGTCGAACGATGCTGATGTAGATCTCGTCGGAGTCGTCCATGCTTCCGAATCGCTCCTGCCAGCGCTCGAAGATCTTGGTCGCGGCATCCTGCTTCTTAAACATCAGTGCCAGAAACGGCGGCGCCGCATCACCGAAACTGCCGAACGCCGTCCCTGTCCAACCGGCCCGATCCCACAGGTGCAGATCGATCACCGACCGCACCGCGACATCGTCGTGATTGGTGACCTTCGGTGGCGCACCCTCGTCAGTGCTGCCCTTCCCGACTGGGCGCGCAGCCGGGGCCTGCGCCACCACCTTGGGACGATCGGAACGCAAATCGTACTTCTGCGGAGCGTACTGATCCCATTTGCTCAGCCGCGCCACGCCCCCAAACATGCGATGCCGGCTCAAGCACAAGGACGCAATCATCGCGAGCCGGTCCGCGGCCGAATCGGCCCCCAAGAGACGATCCGCTGCATCTCCGTGGCTCTTGGTGTGGCAGGTCGCCCAGAAAATCCTCGTTGCCACTTCGAACAACATGCGCTGGAAGTCCGCATAGACACCGGGCGACCCGGGGAACGTCCCTTGGGGGCAATGCACGGTCATTCGCATGTGGTCGAGATCGGTCTCGACGACGAAGTTGCGGGTGTCCGATTCCACCACCCGCACATCGAATCGCTCGACGTGGCCGAACGCATGCAACTCGAACGCGGTCGCAAAGAACGCCTCGATCGAGCCCGCGATGGCTTCGGCGACAATGATGGCGGTGTCGGTGGGCTCGTGCGACACATCGATTCGCACGCCTAACACGGCCGTGGCAAATGTCTGTGTCGACTCGCCATTGAGTACCGCCGGCCGCCAGCGGGCCACGCCCGTGGGCTGCCCTGCCATCTGCGAGAAGAGGTTGGCGACGTCGTCCGCCGATTCACTGGCGGGAACATACCCCTCCGCCCGGAGCTTGTCCTCGTAGCCCAGTCGGTACATCAAGGCAGACCAGCTGTGAAGCAAGTCCAGCCCACGGAGGACGTCCGGCACCGACGGCAAGCACGACAGTTCCGGCTCCGACAGTGTGCCCAGCTGGCAGGCAAGCAACAGGTCGAACTCCTGCAGCTGTTCGCGGGCACGCGCTGCGGACTCCTCGTCAAATGGCAGTCCGGCCAGACAGCCGCGAGCCACGCGAATGGTGTCGAGCACCTCGGGCAGGTACTTCAGCGCCAGTGCCATCCACGCGACGTTCATGAGTATCGGGAAGACGCTGGCGGGAAGTTCACTCCCATCCTCCGCGTCGACGAACATCGTCACCGCCGCAGATGTCGCGCTCGCCCGGGCGGCCCACGCCAACCCGGCGCTCTTGTACGCCACGGAGAGCTCCGCCAGCGCCCTCACCTGCTCTTGCGCATGCTCCTTCTTGGAGAGCAGCCGCGCCGCACGACCCAGCAATCGGATCATCTCCATGTTTTGGTCTAAGTTGAGCTGCCGTGCACGGCGCAGCAGGACTAACGCGCCTTCGCACTCGCCCGTGCGCTTGGTGGTGAAGTCGGCCAACTGATCGACCAGATCGCGATAGCCTTGATCGTCACCAGCGACGTCGCCGAAGCGCTCGATCAACTGAGACAGCCGTGCGGCGTCGAATTCGCCCAGCTCTTCCGCCTTTGAAAGTACTTCACCGAACTGGGGCCACAGCGACGCGAGCGTCGTCCGATCCTGCGCGAGCACCGCCAGACTGACCCGTACGACCAAGAGCGACGTCGTCGCCTCGAGGGCGTTGTTCGGTCGCTCCGCGTCCTTTGCCAGCGCATCCAGCCTGGAGGACAACCGCCGGATTCGCGGTTCCAGCTGCACCTGTTCCGGTGTCATCTGACCGGTGATCACTGTGGTGAAAAGAACCTGCGCCAGATTGCACAGCAACTCCAAATTGGACGCCTGGGTGTCGTCGAGTACCAGGGCCTCGAACGCGTCATAGCCCGACAGCAGGGAGGCTATGTCGTCGTACCACCAAACCCCGGTCCAGAGCGCCTCATAGCGGGCCACCAACTGCTGGCGATGCGTACCGCCGCCATCGGCCAGTCGAATCGCCCGCAAGAAGCGACCCTCTACGTCTGTGCGGGGCAACTCCACGCCGCGCGCCAGCTTGGCAGCCACCAAGGCGTCGGCGGCTCGCTGCATGGGCATGCCGACAAACGCCGTCGGGTCCGCGAGCTCCCGTTCGATCTCGTCCAGCTGCCGGGAACGGGAGTAATCCGACGGCCCCAGGTCCTTGTCACTGGTTTCCTCGCCGATCCCCAGGTAGTGGAACGCCAGGTCGCGACGGTCCTTTTCGACGACTTCCTCGATGATCCAGGAGCGGTCGTGGATCGTGACGGGAATGCCGTACTCGTTGGAGAGGGCGTCTTCCAGCGCGGCCCGGTCTTTGGCGCGGGCCGCGCGCGAGGTCACGAAGATGATCCGATTGTAGCCGCGATCGGTGGCGGCGATGCCGGCCACGTCTGATCGGACCTTCTCGGTCCACCTCTTCTTAGCGCTGAACGCGAACGCCCAGCGCTCGCTGCCGCTGTTGGCCGCGCCAACGTAGGTGAGCTTGCTGATTTCCTCCGCGACCGGCGTCGTTTCAGTATCGGCCTTGCTGTCACCGCCGCCTTCGGGGCCCGTTGCGGGACGCAAATTGGGGCAAATCGTTCGCTCGCATAGCTTCCGACAGAACAGCTCGAAGTCGTGTGTCCGGTTTCGCTCGGTGATGGTTTCTAGGTGGTGCGAAAGTACCTCCGCGTTGAGGCGGTACCGGATACGCGACGCCGAGTCCGAGTACAGCTCCGGTCGCAACGTGCGCATGAATTGCGACGGTGTGGGGCGCTCGGGGGGATCCTGCATCTGCATCCTTCCAGTACTGGTGAATGAATCAAGAAAGCCAGTGTGCTAGCCCGACGTGGCTCCCTCGGGCATGGTCTGGCTCTCTGGGATCTTGAGCCACCCGTCGACCCGTTCGAAACGCCGCCTTCGCAATGCATGGTCGCTGACTAATTGTGTCAGGGACAATTCCGGTAGATGAAGCGTAGGGTGCTCGGCGCGCCTGCTTTGGGTCGAAAACTGCCATGCTCCACCCTCGATAAATCTCCCTTATCCCCTGGCCCGCCGATGTCCGCTTCCGGCCAGAAGCGGACATATAGCCCCATGCGTAAGCCCACTTTCCAAGCTCTAAGCCAGCTTCAAATCACCTCATCTAGGTCCCCTTGCCAGGACTCTGCATGTAGGACCGGCGTGTCACTCCATGGTGTCAAGACTCTAAGTCGCGTCCATAGCTGCATAAAGAACACCATGCTCGTCATGCTGGCCGAACCGTTTCGCCTATAGAGCGCCACTCGTGATTCACACAATACGTGAATCTCTTCCACCAGTTGCTCTACATCTTTGATTGAAGCGCAGTGAGAGAATCTGTGCGAGATGTATCGAAATACGCCCACGATGTCTTCCCTTTTCAGTATGCCAAGGGGAGGCGGCACCATACTCTTGTCGTACCCCCACCAAACGCGGGTCGAATCACCAGAGTTCCGCCCAAAAAACGCGGAATAGCACGCATATGCGTAGATTGGAGCCTTGTGATTGATCGCCGGGAGATCCTCCGGATACAACGCTGGAGAGTCATTTTGTCCGCAGATTATATCGGGAGCGCCATGACTAAAAATCATGCAGGCGTCCGCTGCAGCTAGTTCCTTTAAGATGGCACCTCTATTGGCATCAGCTGCAATCAACTTCTTTCCGGGAACGGATGCTGAGACGTGCTGGGCAACCTGAGCACATGCTTCAGTCTGCTCGTCGTAAGCTGGGGCAAATATTATCATTCAGCGCCCCCTTCTGATTCGTCCGATTCCTGAGCGAGCAGCTCCCTTGCTACTCGCAATAAATCTGCCGCGTATTGCCTGGCAAGCGGAGTGCCGTCCTTGATTGCATCTGTTAGCTGCTTCGCAGAGACTCGCTCGCCTGCCATGGTCCTGTACAAGATCCTTTCACTCGGATTGGTCTCTGCAATTAGAGAGCCCAGCAGCCTGCGTCCGAGAAGCTTTTCCGCATCAGGTATGGTCTCAAAATTGCTGGCTTGACCAAGCAATCGGGAGACCCCCGCGAGAAACTCGCGCATCGATGGAGAGCGACTAATCGCACGATCGATGCTCATTTCTTGCATGATCTTTAGACCAGCGCTTTCAAGTCCTCTACGACCTCCAAAAATCTGCATTGCGAAGTACTTAGGCAGCGGCATCTCCTCTGGGAATGAGATTCGCTCCAACGCAGAGGTGTCGTAACGGACAAGATGGCGCCTTGCGGCCTCAATATCAGCGAATAACCACGCCTCGATCGTAGGGACCGCGAAGAAAATTCGGTCAGAGATTCGCGATAGAAGTGGATGTGAATCCACCTGAGCGCGCGCGTCTGCGATGCTGGGAGAATCAGAATCGACGACGCCAACAACGACTGTCTCCTCATAAAGTGGGGTGACTTGACCCGTGCTGGAGACCAGATCTCTGTAGACGGCCTGCTTCCCCTTGCACGACCGAGTCACAATGGCGACGTCGCTGCGGGAAATCGCTCTATGAAGAAGCGCATTAACCCATACAGCATCGTAGTTACCTTCTACGAGAACGATTAGCTTGATCATTTGCTTTCCGGCGGTCGCTTGTGTAGCCCACAGCGAGTGTAGCCTACCGATTACCGACAGAGTTCGCGTGTTGATGCGAGACAGGCAACCTGCCCGCTCTTGGACTCATTTCGACTTGGCCTGTCCGCTTTGGGTCGGAAGCTGCCATGTCCCCTACCCCCGATAAACATCCCTAATCGCCTAGCCCTGACATCTGCATCTGGCAAAGCAGCCCCCAGCGCGCCGCCTACAAGATCAGCGCTCTATAGCGCTCCCACCGCTCGAAAGTTAAGGCTGCGCTCCAAAGCGATCCTCATACACCTTCGCTACCCAGTCGATGAAGACTCTCACGCGTGGCGACAACTGGCGATGCGACGGTACATCGCCGACACGGGTAACCCCGTGCTCGGCCAATCTCCCAGGACTTCCACCAGCCGACCATCGCGCAGCTCATCCTCGACATGGAACCGAGGCAACTGGATCAGGCCGCAGCCGCGCAGCGCGCATGCCACGTAGCTTTCCGCATCGTTGACCGTGATCCAGGCGCCCAACTCGAATTCGCGGACCTGACCATCGACGACGAGTTCTAATGGGTAGCTGCGGTCATGGCTGCTGGCAAAGAACCCCACGGCCTTGTGGGAGGACAACGCACCGGGAGATTCAGGCGTGCCGAAGCGCTGCAGATACTCCGGGCTAGCGCAGATGACTTCAGGCAAGACAGCCAGGCGCCGCGCCACCAATGACGAATCTTTTGGAGTGCCGGCACGCACCACGCAGTCGATTCCCTCGCGGACCAGGTCAACCAGGCGATCGCCGCTACTGATCACGAGATCGATCTGCGGATAGCGGTTGCGGAACTCATCGATGCGTGGCAATACGATCCGCGTCGCGTGGGTGCCGTGCAGATCCAGGCGCAAGGTGCCACGCGGGTTCGCGGCGACCGTGCGCAGTGAGGATTCGGCATCGTCCAGGTCCGCCAGCAGCTGCACGCAGCGCTCGTAGAACGCCTGGCCATCGAGGGTCGGCCGCACCTGGCGGGTGGTGCGTTCGAGCAGACGCGTGCCCAGCCTCGCCTCCAGCTCCTTCATTGCATGGGTGGCGGTGGCGCGCGGGATCCCGAGCTCCCCGGCGGCACGGGTGAAGCTGCCCAGTTCGACGATTCGGGTGAGCAGTCGAAAGGAGTCGAAGCGATCCATTCCTTTATTGTTGTCGATTTTTGAATTCAATTGCCAGTTCTGGCCAGTTTATTCAACTGGTGACAACGAGAAGAATGCTTCTCCGTCCCCCCTTCCCCGTCCAAGGGAGCATGAAATGACCAACACCACCCGTCCAACCCAGCATCAGCCATCCCTCCCCGACCCCGCTGCGCGGGTCGCCATCGTTGCCGGCGGTTCGCGCGGCATCGGCCGCTCGATCGTGCGTCGCCTCGCAGCCGATGGTTTTGCCGTCGTCATCAACTATGCCGGCAACGCCGCAGCGGCCGAAGCGGTCGCGCAAGACGTCCGCGCCGACGGCGGCAATGCCATCGCTGTGCAGGGGGATGTCAGCCAGCCGGAAGATGTGGCCCACCTGTTCGCGGCGACGCAAAAGGCCTTCGGCCGTGTCGATGTGGTCGTCAACAGTGCGGGCATCATGCCGATGGCGCCCATCGCCGAGTCCAGCCTCGCCGACTTCGATCGGGTCATCGCCGTCAACCTGCGCGGCAGCTTCCTGATGCTGGCGCAAGCCGCACATCACCTGGGCGAAGGCGGCCGGATCATCGCGCTGTCCACCAGTGTGATCGCCAAGTCCTTCCCCAATTACGGGCCCTACATCGCCTCCAAGGCCGGTGTCGAGGGCTTGGTGCCCGTGCTCGCCAACGAACTGCGTGGCCGCGGCATCACCGTCAACGCGATCGCGCCGGGGCCGGTGGGTACCGAGTTGTTCTTCAACGGCAAGACCGAGGAGCAGATTGCGCACATCAGCAAGCTCGCGCCGCTCGAACGCCTCGGCACGCCCGAGGAGATCGCTGCCGCGGTCGCGTTCCTGGCCGGGCCGGATGGCGGCTGGGTCAATGGCCAAGTGCTACGCGTCAACGGCGGCTACGCCTGATCACACGATTCCTCCTCCTGCGTAACGCAAGCGCGCACATCGGAGAGTCCCCATGAATGCAAATCCGAAGCACATCATCCTCGTCACCGGCGCATCCAGCGGTTTCGGCGCGCTGTCGGCGCGGGCGCTCGCAAGCGCCAGTCGCGGAGACCGCATGACGCCAGTGTTGCCATGAGCTCAAGAGCACAGTGAGCAAACCCATCGTCGCGACGCTCGCGCCAATGATGTGCGCACCATTGCGCGCACCTCAACGTGTCGTCAACAGTCCCTGCCCGCCTGCCCATTGGTTGATGTCATCGCGGCGGATCGCAGCGGCCATCAGCCCCGGAAATGCGTCCGGTGTGCAGGCGAACGACGGTACGCCCAGTGTCGCGAGCTTGCCGGCCAGGTTTCGATCGTAGGACGGTGTGCCTTCGTCGCTGAGTGCCAGCAGCACGATGAATTGCACGCCAGCCTCCAGCAACTCGCGGGCACGGGCCAGCAGGTTGTCTTCCACCCCGCCCTCGTACAGGTCGGAGATGAGCACCAGGATGGCGTTGTGCGGTTCGCGGATGATGCCCTGGCAATAGCTGACCGCGCGGTGGATATCGGTGCCGCCGCCCAATTGCACGCCGAACAGCAGGTCCACCGGGTCGTCCAGTTGCTCGCTCATGTCCACCACTTCGGTGTCGAACACCACCAGACGTGTGGCCACCGCCGGCAACGAGGCCATCACCGCGCCGAAGATGCTCGAATACACCACCGATGCCGCCATGGAGCCGCTCTGGTCGATGCACAGCAGCACTTCCCGCTGCGGCTTCCTTGCCTTGCGGCCATAGCCCACCACCTCCTGCGGCACCACGGTGCGCAGTTCCGGCTGCCAATGGCGCAGGTTGCTGCGGATGGTGCGGTGCCAGTCGATTTCGGCCAGGCGCGGGCGGCGGTTGCGGCGGGCGCGGTCCAGTGCCCCCGTCACTGCGGAGCGCATCGGCTCCTCGAGTTGGCGCAGCAGGTCGTCCACCACCTTGCGCACCACCATGCGTGCGGTTTCCTTGGTCTCGTCTGGAATCACCCGGCTCAGCCCGATCAGGTTGGCCACCATGTGCACGTCGGGCTGCACCTGCTCCAGCATTTCCTTTTCCAGCAGCATCTGGGTGAGGTCCAGCCGCTGCAGGGCGTCGCGCTGCATCACCTGGACCACGGACGAGGGGAAGTAACGACGGATGTCGCCGAGCCAGCGCGCCACATTCGGGGAAGACGCCCCGCGCCCACCGCGGCGACCCAGGCCGCCTGGGCCATCAGGTTCGTACAGTGCGGCCAGGGCCTGGTCGATGCCTTGCAGGTTGCCAGGCAACGCGCCGCAGCTGCGATCGGCCTCCTGACCCAGGATCAATCTCCAGCGCTGCTCGCGCGAGGTGGGGGTGTTCGGTGCTTCGGTGATATCGGTCATGTGGGCAACCCGAGCAGCTCACGCAGCATCGGCAACGCGCGTTCGGCACGTGCCGCGTTCCAGTCCGGAGCCAGCACGGCCACGGTTTTCTGCGCTGGGGCACGCTTCACACGCGTCCCCAGGTCACGGCGATCGGCGGCCTCGAAGGCCGCAAAGGTACGCCGCACCAGCGGCAACACGCGCACCAGCTGCACTTCGTCCAGCGCCACCACCCATTCGTCGATCATCCGCCACACCGCGTCATCGTGCAGCAGCACGGTGGCGTTTCGGTTGAGGAAGCCATCCAGCCACTGCGCGGCTTGCAGCGGCTCGGCACCCGGCGAAAGCTCCTGCTGCAGCTGCACGTGCACCGTTTCCGCCTCCGCCGCCTGCGTGTCGAACAGCAGGCGCAGTGCGACGCCGCGCAGCAGCGCGCTGCACGAAGACGACCGCGCCACCCGCTGCAACGCCTGCTGCCAGCCAGCGCTGCCGTCCGCGTGGTGACGCAGGCCGATGGCGCGGTCGGCATCGAGCACCACGTTGCGGGCAAGCTCGGCGCGCGCTTCGTCCAGGCTGGAAAGGGCCAGCGGCAGGCCGATGACGGCGCGTTCCAGCATGCTGTCGAACAGCTGCGCTACCTGCACCCCTTCGGTCTGACGCACATTGCCATAGCGGTGGATGTTGGCCAGCGGCGGCAGCGCGCCGAGCAGTGCCAGCGGATCGGCATCCGTCGCTGCGCGCGCTTCCAGCTCGGCGGCAATGGCGCGCACCGCCTGCGGCAGATCGGCCAGCAGCACCTGGTCCACCAGTGCGGAAAGTTTCGGCAACGCCTCGGCCTTGCGCGCCTGCGCGATGGCCTTGTTGGACGCGGCGTCCAGCAGGGTCTGTCCATGGCGGCTGGCTTCCACCAGATCCACCAGGAAATGCGGCTGCCATGCCAACTGCCAGATTTCGTGGAAGGTGCCGCGCACGGAGTGCCCCGTCCGCGCAAGCCTGCCCCAGTCGATGCCGATCAGCTGCAGGCGATGCAGCAAGTGGCTTCGCGCAAGGTCGTTTTCCTTGCGCAGGTCCAGATCCAGGGTTTTTTCCAGAGCCTCGGGCTTCAAACGCAGGCGTTTCTGCTCGGCTTCCAGGTCGCGCTGCAGCGGCACCACCGGCACGCTGTCGGGCACATGCCCCAGCGCGTCGCCCACCATGAGGCGTTCGCGGATGAGCCGCATGGGCGCGTCGTCGCCATTGCAGATGACGGCGCGGCTGGCTTCGGCAATGTCTTCCAGCCCCGGCGAGGGATGGCCGCGCAGCGCGGCCAGGGTGTCGGCCAGGCGCGTGGCTTCAATGAGATGCGCCGGGGAGCAATCCATTCCATGCTCGCGCAGCAAGCGGCCCACGCGGGCGTACCAGCCCACGGCGCGCTGCTCGTGCGAGCCGGCGTTGCGCCACAGGTGGTCGTACCAGCCGGGCGCGTCCACGCCGGCACCGTATCCGCTTTCGGCACTCAGATGGCGATAGGTCCACGGTACCCAGGTGCTCTGCGTCTTGCGCTTGGGCATGCCCTTGAGCAGGCGATTGTCGCCAGTAGCGGTGTTGGCACGCAGTGCGTCCGCCTGCAGCGCCGGAACGTGCCAGGCGCCGCATACAACGGCGACACGCGCGAATTCCTTGCTGGCGCCGCGTAGCGCGGCGCGCATGTGCGCCTCGCGTACGGCCTCGTGCTCGCCGCGCAGGCCAGGGTGTTCCGGCGTGTGCTCGCGCACGGCGGCCATGGCCTCGGCAATGGCGTCGAACAGCCCCTGCCCGTCGCCCCGCTCTTCCACCATGTGGTTCCACCAGTCCTCGCCGTCGGCGTGGCCTGCAGCGCGTGCCAGCCAGTCCAGTGGGTCGGCCGGGCGGGTTTCGGTATCGTCTTCGGCAGCGGATGTGGCGTCGCCGTGGGGCGCCGCTGTTTCATCCTCTGCGTCCGGTGCTTCGGCGGGCTTCGCTGCCGAGCGATCCGCGCGGGCCTGCGCCTGCCACTCCAGGGTCAGCGCCGGGGGCACGTCCATGAAGCGCACCGGCACATCCTTGCGCAGCGCCCAGAGCATGGCCTGCCATTCCGGCGAGTACAGCGCATAGGGATGGAATACCGCCAGCTGCGGATCGTCCACGCTGTAGGACAGCAACGCCACCGGCGGTTGCATGCCCGCTTCCAACACGTACGGCAGCAGCGCTTCGGTACCCGCGGGGCCTTCGATCAACACACAGTCCGGTTGCAGTGCCTCCAGCGCAGCCAGCAGGCTGCGTGCGCAGCCTGGGCCATGGTGGCGGATGCCGAAAAGGGAGATACCTTCGCTCATTGGCGCGTGTCGCTCAGCTGTGCTCGCGGAACGCGCGGTACAGGTCTTTCCAGTCGTCGCGTTCCTTCACCACGGTTTCCAGATATTCCTTCCAGACCAGCGCATCCTGCACCGGATCCTTGACGATGGCACCGATCATGCCGGCGGCCATGTCGCCCGGGCGCAGCACGCCATCGCCGAAGTGCCCGGCCAGGGCCATGCCGTTGTTGATCACCGAAATGACCTCAGCGGTCGAAAGCGTGGCAGTGGGGCTCTTCAGTTTGGCCTTGCCGTCTTCGGTCACGCCGTTGCGCAGTTCGCGGAAAATGCGGACCACCCGCGCGACTTCCTGCAGCGCCGGCGGTTCGGCCGGCAGGTCCAGCGCCGCGCCCATTTCGGCCACGCGCTTGACCACGATGGCCACTTCGTCTTCCTCGCTGGAGGGCACCGGCAGGATCACCGTATTGAAGCGGCGCTTGAGCGCGCTGGACAGTTCGTTCACGCCCTTGTCGCGGTTGTTGGCCGTGGCGATCACGCTGAAGCCGCGCACGGCCTGCACTTCGCTGCCCAGTTCCGGCACCGGCAGGGTCTTTTCGGAAAGCACGGTGATGAGCGCGTCCTGCACATCCGCCGGAATGCGGGTGAGTTCTTCGATGCGAGCGATCTTGCCCAGGCGCATGGCATGCATCAGCGGACTGGGCACCAGCGCCTTCTCGCTGGGACCGTGGGCCAACAGCTGCGCGTAGTTCCAGCCGTAGCGGATCTGCTCTTCGCTGGTACCGGCCGTGCCTTGCACCAGCAGGGTGGAGTCGCCGCTGATGGCTGCGGTCATGTGCTCGGACACCCACGACTTGGCCGTGCCCGGCACCCCGAACAGCAACAGGGCCCGGTCGGTGGCGATGGTGGCCACGGCCACCTCCATCAGGCGTCTGTCGCCGATGTACTTGGGGCTGACCACAAAGCCGTTTTCCAGCGTGCCGCCAAGTAGATAGGTCACCACCGCCCACGGCGACAGGACCCAGTTGGCCGGGCGCTGGCGGGTGTCCTGGCGGCGCAGTTCTTCCAACTCTTCCGCGTATTGGTGTTCGGCGTGCTGGCGCAGGACGGCAGTGCTCATGTTGGCTCCAATGAAAGGTCGTGATGATCAGAAAGCGGAATGCAGCGTCTGACGCAGGGCCAAAAGCTGGCGTGCCTGCTGCACGCAGTCGCGCATGGCCTCGGTGGCGTCGGCCGGTGCATCGGCCACCCGTACCTGCGAGAGCGCGGAGGGATGAAGCACGGCCAGCAGTTCCAGCAATGCGTCGCGCAGGCTGTAGTCGTAACGCAGCGACTCTTCGCCGAACAGCGCACCCAGCCCGGCAGCCAGCTGCCGCGAGTAAGCGGCACTGAGGGTCTGGCCAGGGCCTGTGCTGCCCAGCACTTCGCCGAACAGGCGCTTTTGCTGAAGTTCGGCCGCACTGGTGGGCCAATGCCGTTCGCGCTGCACCGGCGGGAGCATGGCCAGCAGGTCGCTCAGGCTCATGTGTCGCTGCTCGGCACCGATGAGGGCTTCCACCCACTCCGGTTCGCCGGCGTCCACCCGCTCCAGCCAGGCGCGCAACAGCGCGTCATACCAGTCCGTGGTGCGCGCCCAGGCCAGCACCTGCGCTGGCGTTTTTTCCAGGATATGGCGCCACCAGGCCAGCGGCAGCTGGCGCGCCAGCTGATAGAGCCACCAGGCACGCTCACCCAACGGATCGTTGTTGGGGCGCTTGCTGTCGATGGCGGCTTCCGTCCAACCGGCATCCGCCGCCGACGGTGCTTCCAGTTTCCAGCTCATCCGGCGCAGCAGCCCGCCCGGCTGGTGCTGCAGCAGGGCGAGCATCTGCGCCCGCACATAGTGCGCGTGCGGCGTGGATGGCAGCCGAGCCAGCATCGGGCCGACCAGCATGCGCACTTCGCGGCTGCGATCCTTCAACAGCGGCTGCAGCAGCGGCGCGTCGGCCTCGCTCAGCTGCAGCTGCAGCGCAGCGACGAAGTCCACCCGCTCGCGCGCGGAAAGGTCTTTCAACGCACCCTGCAAACGCGCACGGGCGTCCTCGGGGTGGTGCGCACGCAAGTGCTGGAAGGCCCGCAGGCGCGCATCGAACGCGCCTTCGTTCCATATCTGCTCCAGGTCTGCCGGTACCCCCGCCACGATCGCCGAATCTGCCGCGTAGGCCCAGTCTGCGTTGCAGCATGCCAGCCAGCGGCCGCGCGCACCCAGCACCGGGCGCAGGACAGGGCGCAGCGCGCTCAGGCGGACACCTGCTTCCAGCGCCTGCGGCAGCACCGCCACCGGCAGGTGCCGGTTGTATGCGGCCAACTGCAAGCAGGCCTCGTACCGGGCGCGCTTCATCCATGGCGACGGCTGCGCACTGCCGAATAGATCCTTCAACAGCGGTACCCAGGCATGGCCGATGGGCAACACCAGAGGATCGACCTCCGCAGGCGGCGGCAGGGCCACCGGCGCGGCCATGCGCAAGGCAGCGCGCCGGCAGGCGGCCAGGACGCCCACCTGTCGGCTGTAGCCCAGCGCGGCGTCTTCCTGCGTGGCCACGGCGGCGAGCACTTCGCCCAGCGCGCCTTCGGCGGGAATGGGCTGCGGGCGGTCTATGCCCAGCAGGGCCGGCTTCAACCATGCCTCGCTCATGCCGCGCTCCTTTCCCAGCGTTCGCCCGCCGCATTCCATGCGGTAAGCGGCAGCAGTGCCTGGCCGTCCCATTCGCCCATCAGGCACAGCGGGTGGCCACCGGCAAATGCCATCAACGCCCAGCCCTGCGACATCGGCAGCCGAAGCGACAACGTGCCTTCGGCGTGCTGCGCCCAGGCGTTGTGGCCATCGTGTGCGACGTGCGCCTCGCCGAGGCGCATGGGCACCTGCGGTAGCCATGGGTTGATGGCGTACGCCTGCGCGGCGGCGTCCAGCGTGTCTTCGCGCGGCAGCGCCGTACCGGCGTCCGTGCCCGCTTGCACTTCGCCCGGCACCGCGCGCAGCGGTACCGTGCCTGCGTGAAAATGCAGCGTACCCGCATGCACATGGCCGTTGCGCCAGTGCTGTTCCCAGGCGCGCCCACCGTGGCTGTAGTCCTGCAGCAGCGCGGCCCGCCCGCTCTCCAGGCCGTGCAACCACACGCGGCGTTCCAGCAAGTTGCCCGGCTGTTCGATCACATGTTGACCCTGCACGTGCCACCGGTCGCGCACGGCCTCGCCCTCCCGCAGCACCGCCTCGCGCTCCATCGGCCAGCCCAGCGCGGTGCGCAGGTCGGCCTGTCGCGCTGCGCTGAAGGTCTGCATGCGCGGCACCGCCTGGGTGAGCAGTTGCAGCAGCCCGAGGGACTCACCCAGTTCGGCCAGCTGGGCAAGGTCGCGCCCGCCCTCGCCGAGCGCTCGTTCCAGCCGACTGGCCAATCCCGGGGCCTGGGCATCCACCATGCGTGCCATCATGCGCTGCGCTTCCTGCTCGAAGCCTGCGCCCAGGTTGGCCAGCCCCTGGCGGAACTGGTCGGCCACCCAGCGCTGCAGTTCCGCCGCACCGGTTTCCATGCGCGACCAGCGCGCCTGTTCGCGCTTGGCGGCAGCGGCGGCCTGCACCTGCGGATCGGACGGGGGCACGCTGGCGGCAGCTTCCTCCTTGCGGACCGCACGGGCGCGACGGCCCTGCATCCACTCGTCCACCCAGGCCGGGCGCGCGCCTGGCACGCAGCGCGAATTGCCGGCGGCATAGAGCAGCATAAGGGCCAGGCCATGCTTGCAAGGGAACTTGCGGCTGGGGCACGAGCAGCGGCTCACCAGCGTGGCCAGCTCCACTTGGGTCTGGTACGGCTTGGCGCCGCTGCCCTGGCATTCCCCCCACAGGGCTTCGGCATCGGCACCGAGCAGGCCCCACTTTCCGTCTGTGGCCAAACCGCCGGCCGCCTTGCTCGATGACGCATCAGGCGCAAGCGCGAGCACCTGCTCGCGCGTGAGTCGCACTTCCATATCCGTGCTCACATCAGATTGCGGAGGATGATAGCCGAGAACCCGTTGCTGCTACGCGCTGGGACACGAGGGTGTGCGCCAGCGTCCGCTCTGGATCCTAACCGGACTGTGCCATTAGGCCCGCCCTACCCTTGAACAACGACGCAACTTCGTTTGCGGTCATGGCCTCCTCACCCGCCAAGGTTGCCGAACGCCATACATGAGCGTTCGCCACAACCACTCCATGGGACCGAACCGAAAATGCTTCAGCCACCAAAGGCTGATCAGAACCTGGGCAAGGTAAACAGCCATGCCTAGCAACATCGCTTGCGATGCGCCCAGACGGCCGAACAGACCTAACCCGTATCCAAAGAAGATCCAACCGAAGACCAGCGATTGGGCCAGGTAGTTACTGAAGGCCATTCGGCCAAGAGGACCAAGCAAACCCAGTACGCGGTTGGCCCCGGTGAATGTATAAGCTGCTACGCAGGTGGCACCATAGCCGATGGCAAGCACGACCGGGCCCAACGTTTTCAGAGCCGAAACGACGAGCGTCCAGAGCCGCCAAGAAGCCCCTGCATCAGGCAACTCCAGAAAATTCATGCCTAAGCCAAGGACCAAGCCAAGCAGGGCCGTGCCGACGAGCAGATGGCTGTGCTTTTCCGGGTTGCGAAGCAGGCCGGTCCGCCACACAAACATGCCAAGCAAGAACAGCGCGAACGTCCTGGGAGCTACCAGCACGTGCAGCGGAACAATGCGAGGTATCTCGGCGATGTTGAAGCGGACGATTTCGCTCCAGGTTCCGCTCGCATAGACCGACGTAGCAACGTGGACGTATCGTCGAAGTCCCGCTTCGTCGGGCCCAAGGAAACCATCTGGAAGCCAGGACGGCATCGCCGCATAGACCAGCAATGCCACTGCGCATGCGGCGACCAGGGTCCTGTTCGAGACATGCAGGAACGGGAGGGCAATCAACCCTACCAGCGCATACTCCGTGAGGATGTCGCCATTCCAGACGAAGCACAGATGCAGGATGCCGAATCCCAGCAGAACAAGCAGTCGCCTCACCAGGAGCGATAGGCGCTGCTTCTTGGCGGCGAGCCTCTCGAATTGAATGGCGAGTCCGATCCCAAACAACAGGGAGAACAGCGCAAACGCTTTCGATTCCATGCCGATGCTCACAATCGCATCCACCATCCGATCCAGACGGGATCCCTCCATTGGCGATGGAAGAAACTGCTGAAACAATGAAACCCGGAACTCGGTGATCAGGTTGACCGAGAGCACGCCGAAGAGCGCTACGCCGCGCAGCACGTCGATGGCGGCAACACGAGCATGTGTGGGAATGGGTAGCCCAGGATCCTGTTGCAAGGATTTGCCCGTTTCTGAAACGACGGTGTCCATTGCGGTCTCTGGGTCGTTCGTTGGCTCAAGGATTATGTCTTCTTCGGGGCGGATGCCGCCACGTTGGGCGACGTCAGCGTCTGGCAAGGACTCGCCGGTCGATCCGATGCATAGAGACCCGGCCTGCGGCTCAAAGGGCCATCCCACCGGCGCTCATATCACCACGAAGCCTTAACCCGCTGCCCCTATCCTACCGACGCGCCGGACAAGGCTTGCCATGCCTACGCGCAGATTGCGGAGAGCAGACCACGTCGCCGGCCGTCAACGGACATCGATATCGCAAAGGAGACCCTATGAAGAAGCTGCATGTACTCGTGTTCGCCGGTTGCCTGCTCTGCCTGAGCCCGTTGGCATCCGCCGAAGTCGTCAACCTGAGCAACAGCGCCGATGGGGCCAATCGCGACGCCGGCATCGCCGCGGTGAAGAAGAAGCTGCAGGAGGCTTGCACGTCGCGCAAAGGCACGCCGGATATGGAGTCGTTCGAGGTGGTGTTCGAGAAGACCAGCCAGAATCCGGATGTCCCCAAGCCCTACTACGTGGAAGGCAAGCTCAAGTGCAATCTGCCGTAACACTGTGGCCTGCGCCGGAGCAGTCCGCGCCTTGAAGCCCCTAACCCGAACGAGGCCCCGCTTTCGCGGGGCTTTTTTCGGCGTGCCGCCGGCCCCGATGGCGGCTTCGGCACGGCGCTGGCGATAAGCCGGGACAAGGCCATGCCCCACCTTCACCTGTTGCCCGCTGCTGATATAGTCCGGCGAGAACGATGGGCATGGTGCCCGTCCACGCATCACAGGGAGTTGGCATGGGTCTGGTACAGGCGGTGGCGGGTGCGGTCGGCGGCGTTCTCGCCGATCAGTGGAAGGACTTCTACACCGTGCCGGCCGGCCTGCCGGCAACGGCGGCGCTGTTCGCCGCCGTGCCGCATGGCACCAACGCCGGGCGCGGCTCCAACACCGGTGCATCCTCGAACATCATCAGCAACGGGTCGAAGATCGTCGTCCCCGAAGGCTATGGGCTGCTGCTGCTCCAGGACGGTGCGATCACTGGCTTCGTCGCCGAGCCGGGCGGCTACGAATGGCGCTCCGACGATCCGAATTCGCAGTCGATCTTCGCCGGCAATGGCCTGGTCGGGCCGCTCATCCGGCAGAGCTGGGAGCGCTTCAAGTTCGGCGGCCAGCCGGGGTCGCAGCAGGCCGCGTTCTTCGTCTCGCTGAAGGAGCTGCCCGACAACCGCTTCGGCACGCAGTCCGAAATCTATTGGGACGACGGTTTCCTCGGCACCCAGGTCGGCGCGGTGACGCGCGGCGCCTATACGCTGAAGATCGTCGATCCGAT
The DNA here is from genome assembly GCF_041245805.1 of Xanthomonas sp. DAR 34887. Taxonomy (NCBI): domain Bacteria; kingdom Pseudomonadati; phylum Pseudomonadota; class Gammaproteobacteria; order Lysobacterales; family Lysobacteraceae; genus Xanthomonas; species Xanthomonas tesorieronis. The sequence goes on along the minus strand of NZ_CP162490.1, from coordinate 2,560,428 downwards.
CCTGTTCGTGAAGAACTTCGTGCCGGCGCGCTATCTGCAGCCGGGCCAGGTGTTCGACTTCACCGATCTCGACAACGCCGCCGCCAACCAGCTGTTCAACGAGGTGGTGGGGTCGCTGGCGCCGGCCTTCAGCCTGTATACGAACGACCCTGGCAAGGGCAACCGCATCACCAAGTTGCAGCAGGATTCGCTCGGCTTCGCCAAGAGCCTGTCCGATGCGGTCGAGCAGGCGTACCAGTGGCGCTCCGAGCGCGGCCTGGCCATCGTCAAGACCGCGATCGTGTCGATCGAATACGACGCGAACACGCGGGAACTGCTCAAGACCGTGCAACGCGCGGATGCGCTGGCCGGTGCGCGCGGCAACTCCAATCTGCAGGCGAGCGTCGCCCAGGGCATCCAGTCGGCGGGCGAGCATGGCGGCGCGGCGGGCCTGGTCGGAGTGGGCATGGCCACGGGCATGGTCGGCGGCGTGGGCGGTCTGCAGCAGCCGGTCGCACCGGCCGCCGACGACGCGGTCGCCAAGCTGAAGAAGGCCAAGGAGATGCTGGACCTGGGCCTGATCACCCAAAGCGATTACGACGCGGCCAAGGCCAAGGCGCTGGGTCTGTAAGCCGCCGGACGCCGCGCTCATGTCCGACTCCAGAACCCCGCCACCGCTGCCGCCGGTGCCACCGCCCTTGCCTGCGGCGGCAGCGACCGGACCCGGATCGCCGCAGGACGTGCCGCCGCTGCCCGGCAGTTTTCCGCTCGATCCGGCCACCCTGCCCGCTCCGATCCGCGACGAACTACAGGCGCCCGATCCGCTCGCCATCGATACCGCGGCCCAGGAGCTGAAGGACGGCCTCAACCGCTGCCCGAAATGCGGCGCCACCGACATCCGCCCCAAGCTCGGCACCGACCTGCTGGTCTGCCAGTACTGCCGCAACGAATGGCATGGCGCGCGGGTCGAGGAAGTATTCGGGTTCGGCGCAGGCATCGGCGAGCTGCGCGGCACGGTCATCGCCTCCGGCGCGCGCGACATCGCCGCCGACGCCGCCAGCTTGATGAGCTTCAAGTGCAGCGGCTGCGGTGCCGAGGTCACGGTCAACACCGAGAGCACGATGACTGCACGCTGCCACTGGTGCCGGCATGTGTTCGGCGTCAACGAGCAGGTCGCCAACGGCGCGGTGCCCGATGCGGTGCTGCCCTTCCACATCAAGAAGGAGGACGCGGTCGCGCGCATCCGCCAGTTCGTGGACAAGCGTCGTCTGTTCGCGCTGAAGGCCTTCAAGGAGCAGTTCACGCCGGAGAATGTGGTCGGGGTTTTCCTGCCCTACATGATCGTCGACGGCAACGTGAGCGCCAGCGTGGCCGGCAAGGGCGAGATCAAGACCCGCGAGTACACGCGCGCCACCGAGAAGAACAAGACCACGTACTACGACGCCGACGTGTACCAGGTGGAACGGCACGTGGATTTCACCGTGGACGACCTGCCGCTGGAATCGTCCTCCGAACGCGGCAACCTGGACGCCCAGGCCAACACCAACAACATCATCAACACCATCCTGCCGTTCGACACCAAGAACGCGGTGCAGTGGAATGCGTCGTACCTGGCAGGCTTCACCTCGGAAAAGCGCAACCGCGACGTCGAGCACCTGCGGCCGCGGCTGGAAGACCAGCTGCTGTCGATCGCCCGCGCACAGGTCGAAGACTCCGTCGACCGCTACGACCGCGGCGTGCGCTGGGAGCAGGAGCGGCTCGAGGTCCACGGCACGCGCTGGGTGTCGATGTATCTGCCGGTGTGGCTGTACTCGTACCACGAGCCCGGCCGCAACGGCGGCATGCTGCACTACATCGCGGTGAACGGCCGCACCGGCGAAACCATGGGCAGCGTGCCAGTGCAGCAGTGGAAGCTGCTGCTGGCCGCGCTCACTGCCGGCAGCGTCATCGAAGCCATCGTCCTCTGGATCCTGGTGACCACCTCATGAGCGACGACAATGGAATCTGGTTGCTGCTGGCCGGCCCGGCCGGGGCGAGCGCGTTGTACTGGGCGCTGTACCGGTATTACCGCAACACCGACAAATCGCATGCCTTCGAGCGGGAGACGCGCGTCGAGGCCAAGCCGGTGACCGGTTCGGACCGCAAGGTCGGCACGGTGACGGGAACCCGGGCCCGGCACATCAGCGGCGACAATGTGCACGACTATCGGGCACGGGTGCAACGCGACACCGGCTAGGCGCGGTCCGGATCCATGCCGCGCCACGCCAGGCAGCCAGCAAGCGTGCCGATGTGCGGCCGGTGCTCTGGCGCCGTGATGCGACCATCCATGCGGCGCGCGACGTTCCGCGCCGATCGGTCCCGCCCGTGCCAGCCGCTCAACGCCCTTTGCGCAAGCGCCGCCGAAGCCCCGCGATCTGCCGCGGGCTGAACTCCTGGGCATGGCGCCGAAGCAATTCGAGGATCGCCGCGTGCGCTGCGTCGGTGCGGCGCTGCAGTTCTTCTGCAGCGGCGCGCTCGATCTCCAGCCACTGTGAACGGGTCGTGCCGGTCGGGCCGGCGTGGCGCTTGGCAGTCAATGCGATTGTCCGGTCGTGGAAATCCAGGTTGGCCGGTTGCCCGGCCAGGCACAACTTTACCGCCAAATCCGCCACGATCGGCCACTGTTGCAACCGCGGGGCGCACCGACGTCGTGCGCCGCGCGAACGCGAGCGCGCGCAGCGCGCCGGGGCCACACGCTCAACCGGCAGCCGAATGCGACGACCGGTGGCGGAAGCGCCGCGACATCCACTCGCCGAGGTCGTCGACCAGGGTGAACGCAGCCGGGATCACGATCAGGCTCAGCAGCGTGGAGGTGATCAGACCGCCGATCACCGCGATCGCCATCGGTGCGCGGAAGCTGGAATCGCCGGAGAAGCCCAGCGCGATCGGCATCATGCCCGCGCCCATCGCCAGGGTGGTCATGACGATGGGCTGGGCGCGCTTGCGACAGGCGTCGATCAGTGCGTCGTGCTGGCTCATGCCGTGTTCGTCCTCGGCCATCACCGCGTAGTCCACCAGCAGGATCGAGTTCTTGGTGGCGATGCCGATCAGCATCAGCAAACCGATCAGCGCCGGCAGCGACAGCATGTTCTGGGTCAGCAGCAGGGCCCCGAACGCGCCGCCGGCGCACAGCGGCACCGCGACCAGGATGGTGATCGGCATCAGCGCGTGGTTGAACAGCAGCAACAGCACCATGTAGATGCAGACCAGGCCGGCGGCCATCGCCAGCATGAAGCCGACGAACAGCTCCACGAACACTTCGGCGTCGCCGGTGTTGAGGAAGCTGACCCCCGGCGGCAACTGCTTCACGCTGGGCAGCTGCTGCACCTGCTCCATCACTTCGCCCAGCGGGCGGCCGTTGAGCTCGGCGGTGAGGGTGACGTTGCGCTGGCGCTGGTAGCGCGAGATCTGCGACGGGCCGCTGCCCATACGGATCTCCGCCACCGCGGCCAGCGGCACCGGCCCGTAGCGGCCCGGCACGCGCAGCTGGCCGATCAGGGCCGGATTGGCGAGGGTGGCTTCGCTGAAGCCGACCCGGATCGGGACCTGGCGGTCGGGCAGATTGAGCTTGGCCAGGCGCTGCTCGTAGTCGCCGGCGGTGGCGATGCGCGCGGCCTCGGCGATGGTGGCCGTGGCCACGCCCATGTCCGCCGCCCGCGCCGAGTCGGGCACGATCTGGATCTCGGGCCGCAGCAGCGACGCGGTGGAAGTGACGCTGCCCAGTCCCGCGATGCCGCGCAGGTCGCGCTCCAGCGCGGTGGCGGCATCCTGCAGGTGCTGCGGGTCGTCGCCGGCCAGCACCAGCTGCAACAGGTTGCCCGGTTCCGAACTCACATAGCTCACGCGCACCCCGGGCATGTCCGCCAGCCGCGCGCGCGCATCGCGCTCGAGCACGCGCTGGTCGCGCTCGCGGTGGTCGGCAACGCCCCAATCCAGCACCAGCGTGGCCTTGCGCGGCTCGCCCACGCCGGTGGCGTTCGGATCGCCGAGATCCAGCACGCTGCCGACCGCGGTGTAGACCTGCTTGAGTTCGGGAATGTCCTTGAGCAATGCGCGCGCATGCTCGGCGACGGCGACGGTTTCCTGCAGCCGGGTGCCGGGCGGCAGCTCCAGGTTCAAGTTGCTGCGGCCCAGGTCCGATTGCGGGATGAAGGTGGCCGGGATCAGCGGCACCAGCGCCAGCGAGGCGGCGAACAGGCCGGTGGCGATCCACAGGGTGCGCGCGCGATGGCGCAGCGCCGCGTCGACCCAGCCCAGGTACCAGCGCATCAGCCGCGAGTCGGTCTGCTCTTCGCCATGCGGCTTGAGCAGGTAGGCCGCCATCATCGGCGTCAGCAGGCGCGCCACCAGCAGAGAGAACAGCACCGCGGTGGCCGCGGTCCAGCCGAATTCGCGGAAGAACTTGCCGGCGATGCCGGGCATGAACGCCACCGGCACGAACACCGCGGCCAGGGTCAGCGAGGTGGCGATCACCGCGTTGCCGATCTCGCCGGCCGCGTCGCGCGCCGCTTCCAGCGGCGGCTTGCCCATGCGCAGATGGCGCACGATGTTCTCGATTTCCACGATGGCGTCGTCGACCAGGATGCCGACCACCACCGACAGCGCCAGCAAGGTGATCATGTTCAAGGTGAAACCGAACAGATGCATCACCGCGAACGTGGGAATGATCGACAGCGGCAGCGCCAGCGCCGAGACCCAGGTCGCGCGCCAGTTGCGCAGGAACAGCCACACCACCAGCAGTGCCAGCGCGGCGCCTTCGTAGAGCATGGTCATCGACGATTCGTAGGAGCGGTGGGTCTCGTCGATGGCGGTGGTGACCAGGCGGAAGTCGATTCCCGGATGCGCGGCCTTGATGTCGTCCAGCGCCTTGTGCACGCCCGCCTCCACCTTGATCTCGCTGGAGCCGCGGGTACGCGACATGGAGAACGCGACCACGTCGCGCCCGTCCAGCAAGGCCGCTTCGGCGGGATCGGCGGCGGCGTCGGTGATCCGCGCCAGCGTGGACAGGCGGGCCGCGCGCCCGTCGGGCAGGCTGATCGAGAAATCGCGCAGGGCCTGCGCATCGCCCACCGTGCCCAGGGTGCGGATGGTCTGCTGCGCGCCGCCGAGTTCGGCCTTGCCGCCTGCCCGCTCCACCTGGATCTGCGCCAGCTGCTTGGACACATCACCGGCGGTGATACCGAAGGCGAGCAAGGCGTTGGGGTCCAGATCCACGCGCACCTGGCGCTGCACGCCGCCCACCCGGGTGACCCGGGCCACGCCCGGCACGCCGTACATGGCGCGTGCGATCTCGCGATCGACGAACCAGCTGGCTTCGTCCGGGGTCATCTTCGGCGCCACCAGTGCGTAGGTCATCAGCGAACCGCCGATGTCGACCTTGGAGATCACCGGTTCCTGGATGTCCTGCGGCAGGTCGGTGCGGATGCGCGTCACCGCATCGCGCGTGTCGTCCAGCGCGGTGGCCAGGTCGGCCTCGAGCTGGAATTCGATGGTGGTGGTGCTGACGCCTTCGCTGACGGTGGACATCACCCGCTTGACGTTGGTCACCGTGGCCACGGAATCCTCGATCTTGCGCGTGACCTCGGCTTCCAGCTGGCTGGGCGAGGCGCCCGGCTGGGTGACCGTGACCGTGGTCATCGGAAAGGCGATATCCGGAAAACGCGCCACCGGCAATTGGTGGAAGCCCCACAGGCCGGCCACGCACAGCACGAAAAAGACCAGGATCGCGGGCAGCGGGCGGTTGATCGCCCAGGCGGAGATATTCATCGCGCGGCCGCCTTCGCATCGGCGACCACGCGCACGCGGTCGCCCTCGCCGAGGAAACCGGCGCCGTCCACCACCACCCGGTCGCCCTCCTTCAATCCTTCCACGATCTCGGTACGCCCCTGCATGGTCTGGCCGCTGCGCACGCGCCGGCGCTGCGCGTGCTGCTTGGCATCCACGGTGAACACATAGCTGTGGCCGTCGCGCTGCACGATCGCGGCACTGGGAATGGTCAGCGCCCGACCATCGCCGGTGACGATGCGCCCTTCCACATAGATGCCCTGCTTGAGCGGGCCGGGCGCGGGCAGATCCGCATAGATCGTGCCGGTGCGCGTCTGCGCATCGACGCCGGGGCTGACCGCGCGGATGCGGCCGGCGATGGTCTGCCCGGCATACGGCAGCTCGACGGGGTTGCCAACGGCCACACCGGCGAGCTGCTCCTCGGACAGTTCCGCACGCCATTCCAGCCTGCCATCGCGGATCAAGCGCAGCAGTTCGTTGCCTGCCGCGACCACCTGCCCCGCTTGTACGAGACGCTTGGAGATCACCCCGTCGGCAGGCGCGCGCAATTGCGCGAAGTCGCGCTGCAGTTGCGCCGCCTGGCGCCTGGCGCGGGCGGTGGCGGTCTGCGCTTCGGCGTCCACGCGTGTGGCGCGCAATTCGTCCAGGCTGCTGGCGCTGACCAGCCGCTCGGCGGCCAGCTTCGCGCCGCGTTCGTAGTTGAGCCGCGCCAGCTCCTGCGCGGTCTGCGCCTGGTGCAGCGCGGCGTCCGCCTGCGCCAGTTCGCTGTCCAGGGTGCGATGGTCCAGTTCCAGCAGCACCTGGCCCTGCTTGACCCATTCGCCCACGTCCACCTTCAACGCCGTCACCCGCTGGCCCGACAGTTCGACCCCGAGCTGCATTTCCTCGTAGGCCGAGACCGGGCCGGACACGACCACCGTGCGTGCCAGCGTCTGCGTCTGCGCGGCCGCCACGGTGACCGCGAGCGCGGACGCGGTGCCCGCCTCGTCGGGCTTCTTGTCCGCGCCGCCGCAGGCCGACAGCAGCGCGCCGATCAGGATCAGGGAGGAACACCGCAGGAGGTGGATACGCATGGAGGACGCCTGTAGCCCGTAGTGGACGGACGCTGGAAGAGTGGACGCTGGCGATGGCTGGCGGGAGGAGAAGCGGGATGCGATGGCGGTCATGAAGCAGCTGCAGTGCGCGCCTGGGCAGCTCCGTGCTGGTCGCGTTGTGCGTCGGCCTGGGCCAGCCAGTGCTCGATGCCGCCCAGCAACCATCCCAGGCCCTGGTCGAAACGCCGATCGAAATCCGGCTCGGTCATCACATGCCTGGCCTGCCAGCAATAGGGAAAGCGCGCCTGCGACAACGCCAGGAACGCTTTGCCCACGTCCTCGACGTGGCCATAGTCGGGCAGCGCCTGTTCCTCGATGACGAAACCCATGACGTAATAGGCCAGGTCCATCGCCGCAGTGGCGGCGAAGCCGATGGGCGCGCCGGCCTCGGCCAAGGCCTTGATCATGGCCTCGCCGACGCGCAGCACGTTCTCGCTTGCGATGTAGGTGCCGGCATAGACGCGCGCGCCGTCGCGGTGCGCCTTGAGGCCGGATCGGAACTCATGCGCGACCTGCAGCAGGGTCGCCCGCCACGGTTGGCCGGCAGGAACGTCGCGGGCCACCTGCTCGATCAAGGCATCGGCCATGGCGTCGATCAAGGCCTGCTTGCTCTTGAAGTGCCAATACAGCGACGGCGCGCGGATGCCCAACTGGCAGGCCACCTTGCGCAGGCTCACGCCTTCGATGCCGGCCTCGTCCAGGAGCTGGAAGGCCGCGTCGACGATCTGTTCGCGCCCGAGAGACTTGCGCATGCGTACCCTAACGCTGTTAGTTGGCGAAATCTAACAGTGTTAGAGTGCGTGGACAAGGCGCGCTCCCCCGGCCGGTCGACGCAGCGTCCCGAGCCGCCGGTTGCGATCTATGCTCCCCGCGGCAACCGCACCCGCGCGCACAGCCCGCCGCCTTCGCGGTTGCCGAATTCCAGTGCGCCGTCGTGGGCATGGCAGATCGCCGCAGCGATGGACAGGCCCAGGCCGCTGCCGCCCGAGTGCCGGGCACGCGAATCCTCGGCGCGCCAGAAGCGATCGACCATCTGCGGCAACAGGTCCGGCGCCACGCCCGGCCCGCGGTCGCAGACGCAGATCAGCATGTCGTTGCCCTCGGTGCTCACTTCGATCAGCAGGCGCTTGCCGGACGCGGCATAGCGCAGCGCGTTGTCGATCAGCACCGACAGCACTTGGCCGATGCGGTCGCGGTCGGCGCTGATCGCCACGCCGCCCGGCACCCGTACCTCCACCTCCATCTGCGCCGCCTGCAGCGACTGCGCCAGCCAGGCCAGGCGCTCGCGGATCAGCACGTCGATCGGAAAGGTGTGCGGCTCCAGCATCAGCTGATTGGCACGCGCCATCGACAGCAGATGCAGGTCGCCGACCAGGCGGTTGATCTGTTCCAGCTGCCGGTGGACCATCAGCAGCTGTTCGTCGCTACACGGGAACACCTGGTCCAGCATGCCCTGCACCCGGCCCATCGCCGCGTTCAACGGCGTGCGCAGCTCGTGCGCCAGCATCGCGCTGGAATCGCGCACCTCGCGCTCGTACCGCTGCAGCTGCGCGGTCATGCCGTTGAAGTCCATCGCGAAACTGGCGAGTTCGTCCGGCGCGGAGGGAATCACCTCGGCGCGCGCGGAAAAGTCGCCATCGCTGATGCGCCGAGCCGCCTCCGCCACCTGGGAAAACTGGCGCGACAACGGCCGCGATGCCAGCAGTCCGCATACCACGATGACCGGGATCGAGGCGACCAACAAGGCCGCCAGCAGCAACCAGTCGCGATTGGCCAATCCCGGCAGGAAGTCGGCGACGTCGTAATAGCGCTCGAACAGTTGCCACAGGCGCTGTGCATTGCTGTGCGGGTCCTCGCGCAGCGCCAGCATGTCCTGCCGCGCGGCCGGCGGCAGCTTGGACAGGGTGGCGATATCCCAGATCGCGAAACGCAACCACATGCCGAACGCGATCACCAGCACCGTGACCACCGCCAGCGCGCTCATGCGCAGGCCGACCCATTGCCACAGCGGCGCGTGCGCATCGCGGCGCGCGAATGGCCAGGTCCATTTCATCGGAAGCGGTAGCCGATCGCGCGCACCGTCACCAGCACGCCGGTGATGCGCTCGCCTTCCAGCTTCTTGCGCAGGTTGTGCACATGGGCGTCCACCACCCGCTCCAGCGCATCGCTGTCCGGCAGGCAGATTTCCAGCAGTTCGCTGCGCGTGTAGGCCTTGAACGGCGTCTTCAGCAAGGTGGCCAGGATGTTGAATTCGGTCGGGGTCAGGTCCAGCGGTACGTCGTGGCCGTTGGCGTCCTGCACCGTGGCCAGCACCGCGTTGGTGTCCACGGTGAGCCGTTCGTATTTCAGCGGCTCCTCGCTGGTCCTGGCCGGCCCGGCGCGGCGCAGCACCGCGTACACGCGCGCGACCACTTCCTTCGGGCTGTAGGGCTTGACCACATAGTCGTCGGCCCCGTAGCGCAGCGCGCCGAGCTTTTCCGGCTCGTCGCCCATCGCGGTCACCATGATCACCGGGGTGTCGCTGCTGCGGCGGATCGTCGACAGCACTTCGGTGCCGCTCAGCTTGGGCAGCATCACGTCCAGCAGCACCAGATCCGGTCTCCACTGCGCATGCAGCTGGATCGCACGTTCGCCGTCGCTGGCGATGGCCACGTCGAACCCGTCGCGGCGCAGATAGGCCTCGAGGATGCTGGCGCTGTCGGCGTCGTCCTCGACGACAAGAATCTTCTTGGAACTCATGTCTTGTGCCGCCCTTGTCGCGCGTCTTGACGAAATCTTGAAGATTCCTGAAAGCCAGCTTGAACTCGCCGGCCGACTCTATCACTCGAGATTGGCCACCCCGACCGACCCCCATGATTGTATCGTCCGCAGGCAAGCGCCCGTACCGCCCTCGCCTCCTCGCCGCCGCGCTGGCGGTACTGCTCGGTGGCTGCGCCTTGGCACCGGTCTACGAGCGCCCCCAGGCCACCGTACCGAGCACGCTGGGCGGCGTATCTGCCACGCCGGCACCACAGGCGAGCGCGGTCGCCGCAGTGGCTTTGTCGGAGCAGGAACAGCGGTTTCTGCACGACTTCTCGCCGGACCACGACCTCGCGCCGCTGGTGCAGCAGGCGCTCGCGCACAATCCGGATTTCCGCAACACCGTCCTGCAAGTGCAGCAGGCCCGTGCGCAATACCGGATCGAGCGCGCGCAACAGATGCCGCAACTCGGTATCGACGCGCAGCAGGCCCGACAGAGCTATGACGATGCGCGGCAGCAGGAGCGCTACGGGCAGAAGCTGGTCACCGCAGCGGTCGGCATCGATAACTTCGAACTGGACCTGTTCGGCAAGCTGGCCGCGTTGTCCGCTGCCGCGCAGCAGCGCTATCTGGCGTCCAGCGCCGGGCAGCTGGCCGCGCGCGGCGCGCTGGTGGCCGAAGTATTGCGGACCTACACGCTGGAACGCGCCGCCGCCCAGGCGCAGACGCGTTTCCAGGCCATCGCCGACGACAGCAACGCACTGTTGGCAGTCGCCGACGACCAGCACGATGTCGGGCTGATCTCCAGCGACGCGCTCGACCGCCAGCGCCACCAGGCCGACCAGGCGCGGGTCCGCGCGATGCAGGCGGCCAGCGACCATGCCGCCGCGCGCCGCGCCCTGCAACTGGTCGCCGGCTACGACGCGGCGGCTAGCGCCGGCAGCATCGAGGCGCTATTGCCGACCAATCCAGACACGATGGCGCTGCGCGACCTGGACTCGGCGGTGTTGCTGCAGCGCCCGGACATCCAGCAGGCCGAAGCCGAATTGCGCGCGCGCAATGCCGACATCGGCGCCGCGCGTGCCGCGTTCTTCCCGTCGATCAGGCTGAGCACGTCGCTGGGAACCGCCAGCGACGTGCTCAGCGGCCTGTTCACCGCCGGCAGCCGCACCTGGAGCTTCGTGCCGCAACTGACCATGCCGATCTTCGATTTCGGCCGCAATCAGGCGAATCTGGACATCGCCCAGCTGCGCAAGCAGGCCGGCATCGCCGACTACGAGAAAGCGATCGAATCCGCATTCCGCGAGGTGGCCGACGCCCTCGACGCCGGCCCGGTCCTGCAGCAACGCGAACAGCGCGAACGCACCAACCGCGATCGCGAACAGCAACGCATCCAGCGCATGGAACGGCGCGTCGCGCAGGGCCTGCAGGATCGCCCGGCACTGCTCGGCGAACGCATCGCCGCCGAGCAGGCCGCACTGGATCACCTGCAGGCCCGCCAGGAACTGCTCCTCAACCGCATCGCGCTGTTCCGCGCGTTCTATGGCGTGCATCTGCCGCACGCCTCCTGATCCCCACGTCGAAGAGACCGCTCATGAAGACCATCGCGTTGTTCCCGCTCCTGGCCTGCGCCGTATCGCCGTTGGCGGCCCACGCCGCCGATGCGGACGCCTCCGGCTTCCGCCTGTTCGGCCACCAGACCGAACTCAGCGTCGGCGCCGCCGCCGTGGCGGCGCCGCGCTACTTCGGCTCCAAGGACGACCGCGTGCTATTCGCGCCGGTGATCGCCGCACAGAGCGGCCTGCTGTTCTTCGACAGCGTGCGTGGCCTCGGCGCGCAATTCCAGAGCGATGGCGGCTTCTACGTCAGCCAGTCGTTCGGCTACGACCTGGGCCGGCTGGACCGCAACAGCAACTGGCGTCCCGGTTCCAGAACCCTGGCCGGCATGGGCGGCGTGCCGGGTTCGATCACCAGCCGCACCATGATCGCGCAGCAGTTCACCCCGTATCTGATGCTGGATGCCGAAGCCGAGTTCGCCCTGAAGGACGATGCGCGCCGCAACACCTATCGCGCCGGCGCCAAGTTCACCCTGCTGCAGAACGACCGCGACACGCTGACCATGAACCTGGACGCGCACTGGGGCGACCGCCGCTACAACCAGGCCTATTTCGGGGTCACCGATGCGCAGAGCGCACATAGCCGGTTTGCCGCCTACAGCGCCGGCTCCGGCCTGTATGCCTGTTCGGTCGGCGCCAACTGGGACCATGCCCTGTCCAAGCACTGGAGCACCTCGCTGACCGTCGCCGGCACGCGCTACGTCGACAACGCCGACGGCAGCCCGATCGTGCAGCGCCGCGCCTTCGCCAGCGCCATCGGCGCCGTGACCTACACCTTCTGACCCGCCACAGACACCCCTATGAAACCGAGTCTTGCGATGTTCTTCTGCGCCTGCATGCCGCTGGCAGCAGTGTCGTTGACCGCCTGCAGCCGCGACGCGGCGCCGCCCGCGGAAGCCCCGCGCGCGGTGAAGCTGGAGGCCGTCGGCAGCGGCGCCGGCGGCGGCGGCGACGATCGCCTGGTGGCCCAGGTGCGCCAGGCGCAGCGTGCCGAACTCGGCTTCGAAGGCGGCGGCCGCATCGCCTCGGTCGAGGTGGATGTCGGCGACACGGTGCGCCAGGGCCAGGTCTTGGCGCGGCTGGATCCGGAGCCGAACCGCTTGCGCGTCGAGCAGGCCGAAGCGAACGTCCGCATCGCTGCCGCCGACCTGCAACAGCAGCAGACCCAACTGGCCCAGCAGCAGGCCATGTTCGAGGACGGCGCCGCGTCCGCCACCACCTTGACCGCCGCCAAGACCGCCTTCGCCGGCGCGCAGGCGCGCGTGCGCAGCGCCCGATCGGACCTGGCGCTGGCGCGCCGCGGCCTGCGCCAGGCCGAACTGCGCGCGCCGTTCGACGGCAGCGTGGTGGCACGACTGCAGCAACCCGACGCCAACGTGGCCGCGGGCCAGCCGGTGCTGCAGGTGGAAGGCTGCGGACGGGCGCAGGTGACGGTCGCGCTGCCGTCGGCATTGGCGGTGTCGCTGCAGCCCGGCCAGGCGGCGACGGCTTATCGCGCCGGCGCGCCCGAGCAGGCGCTGCCGTTGCGACTGCGCAGCGTGTCCGATCGCCTGGACGGCGGCGCCACCGTGCAGGCGCTGTTCGAGAGTGCCACGGACGCCGATGCCGGCTTACGCAGCGGCGAGAACCTGCTGCTGGCCCTGCCCCGCGACGCGGCACGGCCATTGAGCGTCCCGCTCAGCGCGCTGGTGCCGAGCATGGCCAACGGCAAGCCGATGGTGTTCGTCTACCAGGCCAGCAACGCCAGCGTGCGCCGGCGCCAGATCGTCGTCGGGAATGCCGAAGGCGACCGCGTGCAGGTGCGGCAGGGGCTCAACGCCGGCGAACGCATCGTCGCCGCCGGCGCGGCCTTCCTCAGCGACGGCCAGACCGTCGTCCCCTTCCAGCCCGCAACGCGTCTGACCGGCACCGCCAGCCCATGAATCTGACCCGCGCCACCCTCGCGTCCAGCCGCTTCGCGCTGGTCACCGCCGCGCTGATCCTGATCGGCGGCATCGTCACCTTTCTCGGCTTTCCATCGCAGGAGGAGCCCAGCGTCACCGTGCGCGATGCGCTGGTGCAGGTCGCGTTTCCCGGCATGCCCAGCGAGCGCGTCGAGAACATGATCGCGCGCCCGCTCGAAGAGCACCTGCGCGAACTGACCGGCATCAAGAAGATCGTCACCACGGTGCGCCCGGGCAGCGCGATCGTGCAGCTGACCGCGCGCGACGACGTCGACGACCTGCCCGCGCTGTGGCAGCGGGTACGCACCAAGGCCGCCGATGCCAGCGCCGAGTTGCCGCCGGGCACGCAAGGACCGTTCGTCGACGACGATTTCGGCCGTGTCGCGACCGCCTCCATCGCGGTGACCGCGCCCGGCTTCACCACCAGCGAAATGCGCGCGCCGCTGCGGCAGATGCGCGAACAGCTGTACACCGTGCCCGGGGTGGAACGCGTCAGCTTCCACGGGCTGCGCGAGGACCGCATCTATGTCGCCTTCGAGCGGACCCGGCTGAGCGAGGCCGGCCTGACCCCCGGCGCGGTCGCGCAACAGCTGCGCACCCAGAACGTGGTCGCCAGCGGCGGCCAGATCGCTGCGTCCGGGCTGGCGATGACCGTCACCACGTCCGGCGAAATCCGCACCCTGGGCGAGCTGCGCAACACGCTGATCTCCGCTCCCGGCGCCGACGGCGCGCGCCAGATCCCGCTGTCGCAGCTGGCCCGCGTCGAACTGATGCCGGCCGATCCGCCGGACAGCGCCGCGATCTACCAGGGCCAGCCGGCGGTGGTGGTGGCGGTGTCGATGGCGCCCGGCTACAACGTGGCGCAAGTCGGCCAGGCATTGCGGCAGAAGCTCGGCGAGACCGCGCGGATGCTGCCGGTCGGCTTTTCGCAGCACGTGGTCACGTTCCAGGCCGACGTGGTCGAACGCGAGATGGGCAAGATGCACCACGTCATGGGCGAGACCGTGCTCATCGTGATGGCGGTGGTGATGCTGTTCCTGGGCTGGCGCACCGGCCTGATCGTCGGCGCGATTGTGCCGCTGACCATCCTCGGTACGCTGATCGTGATGCGTGCGCTGGGCGTGGAGCTGCAGACGGTGTCGATCGCCGCGATCATCCTGGCGCTGGGGTTGCTGGTGGACAACGGCATCGTCATCGCCGAGGACATCGAGCGCCGCCTGGCCGCCGGCGAAGAGCGCCGGCACGCCTGCGAAGCCGCGGGGCGCACCCTGGCACTGCCGTTGCTGACCTCCTCGCTGGTCATCGTGCTCGCGTTCTCGCCGTTCTTCTTCGGCCAGACCAGCACCAACGAATACATGCGCTCGCTGGCGATCGTGCTGGCGGTGACCCTGCTCGGCTCGTGGCTGCTCAGCGTCACCGTGACCCCGCTGCTGTGCATGTACTTCGCGCGAGCGCACCGCACCGCGCATGCCGACGGTGACGGCGCTGCCGACCACTACGATTCCAGGCTGTACCGCGGCTACCGGCACATCATCGAAACCCTGCTCGGGCACAAGGCGCTGTTCCTGGGCAGCATGCTGCTGCTGTTGGCGGGAGCGGCCACCATCCTGGGCTCGATTCCCTACAGCTTCCTGCCCAAGTCCGACCGCCTGCAGTTCCAGATGCCGGTGACCCTGCAGCCGGGCAGCGACGCGCGCCAGACCCTGCGCACCGTGCAATCGATCAGCAACTGGCTGGCCGATCGCAAGCGCAACCCCGAGATCGTGGACAGCATCGGCTACGTCGCCGACGGCGGGCCGCGCATCGTGCTCGGCCTGAATCCGCCGCAGCCCGCCGCCAATATCGCCTACTTCACCGTCAGCGTGCGCCCCGGCACCGACCTCGACGCGCTGATCGCCCGCGTTCGCCAACACATCCGCCAGGGCTACCCCGCCGTGCGCGCCGAGCCCAAGCGCTTCTCGATGGGCTCGACCGAATCCGGCGTGGCGATCTATCGGGTGGTCGGGTCGGACGAAACCCAGCTGCGGCGCATCGCCGCCGGGATCGCGCAGGCACTGCGCCAGTTGCCCGGCACCATCGACGTCAGCGACGACTGGGAGATCCGCATTCCCCGTTACGACGTCCGCGTGGATCAGGCCAAGGCGCGCCGCGTCGGGATCGGCAGCGACGATATCGCCCAGGCCCTGCAACTGCGCTACAGCGGCATCGATGCCTCGATGATCCGCGACGACAGCGTCAACGTGCCGATCGTGCTGAGCGGCGGCGCCGACGAACGGGCGGCGGCCAGCGATCCGGGCACCACCCTGCTCTATCCGCAGGCCGGCGGCGCTGCCGTGCCGCTGGCGGCGATCGCGGACATCGCGCTGTCGTCGGAACCCTCGGCGATCCAGCGCCGCAACCTGAGCCGCGCCATCACCGTCACTGGGCACAACCCGAACATGACCACCGACGAGGTTGTCGCCGCGCTGGCCGACAAGGTCGCCGCGCTGCGCCTGCCGCCGGGCTACCGGATCGAGATGGGTGGGGAACTGGAGGATTCGGCCGAGGCCAACCAGGCCCTGCTGCAGTACATGCCGCATGCGCTGGGCGCGATCCTGCTGCTGTTCATCTGGCAATTCAACTCGTTCCGCAAGCTGTTGATCGTCGTCGCCAGCGTTCCCTTCGTGCTGATCGGCGCGGCGCTGGCGCTGCTGCTCACCGGCTATCCGTTCGGCTTCATGGCCACCTTCGGCCTGCTCGCGCTGGCCGGCATCATCGTCAACAACGCGGTGCTGTTGCTGGAGCGCATCGACGCCGAACTGGCCGACGGCCTGGACCGGCACCAGGCGGTGATCGCAGCAGCGGTCAAGCGCCTGCGCCCGATCGTGATGACCAAGCTGACCTGCATCGTCGGCCTGGTGCCGCTGATGCTGTTCGCCGGACCGCTGTGGACCGGCATGGCGATCACCATGATCGGCGGCCTGGCGCTAGGCACGCTGGTCACGCTGGGCGTGATCCCGGTGCTGTACGACCTGCTGTTCTCGCAGCGCGAAAGCCGCCGCGAAGCGCGTGCGGCGGAGGCGGTGGCGGCTGCGCCACGGTGAAGCTGAAACCGGTGAGCGCCGCCGAGTACATCCAGGCCAAGCGCGGCGACCCGCTCGGCAGTGGCCAGCTCAGCACCGCGGCGATCGAAACGCTCAGCGTGCTCGGCCTGAACGAATGCGCCTGCAACGCCCACCCGCAGCGCTGCGCAGAGCGACTGCGCGACAACGACGGCGTAGCCCAGGAACGCAAACTGGCGACGGCCGCCGAGCGGTGGCTGCAGGCGGCGCTGCAGTTGGTCAAGCGCCAGCCGCGCAGCGACGCGCCACTGAGCGCGTGGGTCGCCTGATCGGCATGCCCGCGCGCATTCTCGAGCAGTTCCAGGACGTCGCCAGCGCCGGCCTGCACGGCAAGTTGCCGACCAGCATGGACACCCTCAACGCGTCGAGGCCGCCGCGGACCTGAAAATTTCGCCCCAGGTGACCTATCACTCGATCGTCGCCCGCCGCGATCCGCGCGTGCCTCTGGCGCAATCGCCGACGGCTTCGTGCCTTACTGGATCGCACACCTGGACGGCGCGGCGTCGGAAACCGTGATCGCCTCCGGGCACAGCGTGCAGGAAACCCGCGGGCCATTCTCGCGAACCGCAAATTGCTGCGCTGAAGCGACAACGCTGCCGACCAGATGCGAAGCGGCGCGAGAAGCGCAGACAAAAAAACACCCGGCGATGCCGGGTGTCTTCCTGTAGCTGGCGTCCCCACGGGGATTCGAACCCCGGTCGCCACCGTGAAAGGGTGATGTCCTAGGCCTCTAGACGATGGGGACGCTGATAACGATGTAGCTTTTGCGGACGGCCTAGTGCCCGGAAAAGTTGGTGGAGCCAGCCGGGATCGAACCGGCGACCTCTTGCATGCCATGCAAGCGCTCTCCCAGCTGAGCTATGGCCCCACGTGTACTGGCAGAAGCGGAATCTTACTCGATTCTGGCGAGATGTACAAACCCCGCACAAAAAAAGTCCGGCATCGCCGGACTTCAGGTTTCTTGCAAATAAAATGGCGTCCCCACGGGGATTCGAACCCCGGTCGCCACCGTGAAAGGGTGATGTCCTAGGCCTCTAGACGATGGGGACGCTGATAACGATTAGCTTTTGCGGACGGCCTAGTGCCCGGAAAAGTTGGTGGAGCCAGCCGGGATCGAACCGGCGACCTCTTGCATGCCATGCAAGCGCTCTCCCAGCTGAGCTATGGCCCCACGTGTGCTGCGAGGAGCGGAATATTAGCGACGGTGTCCCGCCTGCGCAAGCGTTTTTTGAAGTTTTTTAACACCGCGGCGCAGGCGAATTCGGTGATCGCTGCGGTACATGCCGATCGCGTGCATCCATCGCATCGATGCAGTCCCGTTGGATCGCATGCGATTGCCGACACCCAATCACCGTCGTTGTGCCAAGCCAGGCAGTCTGGCCGAATCGCATAGCACGCCAATGCACGCACCCTAATAAGAAGGACAAGAAAGGCGAAGTCGCCACTGGCTGTTCGCAATGGTCTGCCGGCGCGGCAGCGTGGACCGGCACAGGCCATCGCGCCCAGCTCCAGGGACATATCGATTGCAGGCAGAGGGATGCCCTGCCCGCCTAGGCAAACACGGGCCCTCGATGCCGGCTGGATGGTCGCCGCCCCTCCCCCTGTCGCAGCCGGTTGCGGTCGGCTATACTTCGCGGCCGCGCCGAAGTGGCGGAATCGGTAGACGCAGCGGACTCAAAATCCGCCGCCCTTAAAAGCGTGTGGGTTCGAGTCCCACCTTCGGCACCAGGACCTACGGCAGCTTCGGCTGCCGTTTGTTTTTGTGTGATCGTGCCTGGCGCTGTGCACCGGCATTCCGCGGCGCCATCAGCTAAATCCTTCATCTTCGTTGGGATCGCGGTCCAACCAGGGCCCGCGTGGCTGCCGCTATACTTTCCGTTCCCAAACCTTAACGAGCAAGCGATGTCGGCATTGCGGGGCCTGCGTATCCTGGTGGTCGAGAACGACGAAATGAATGCCACGCTGCTGGAATTGCAGCTTGACCAAGCCGGTGCCGACGTGATCGGTCCGGCCGAATCGGTGCAGGAAGCGCTTTTGCTGATCGAACAGGAGCGGCCGGATCGTGCGGTGCTCGACTTCCGCCTTGCCGCCGGCGAGACCAGCGAGGCGGTCGCGCGGATGCTGACCGAGCGTGCGATCCCGTTCGTGCTGGCCACCGGCGTCGCGGCCGACTCGCTCCCTGCTGGTTTCGCCGCCGGCGTGGTGCTGACCAAGCCCTATCTGTCGGAACAGCTGATCAAGGCGCTGGGCGATGCTCACGCGAAAATGACCGCCCGCCCTTGACAATCCCGCACAGGGAGCCTGCCCCGCAGGGATCGATTCGAGGGATTTCGCCATCAACGCTCATGACCGATCGCCTCCCCCTGTCTGGCTGCCCGCCAACAGCGTCACGGCAGACTTGCTGTGCGCCATCGATTGGTCCAGCCATGAGCTGGGGCCGATGCAGGGATGGCCGCAGAGTCTGCGTTCGGCGCTTTCGATCTGCCTGAGTTCGCGCTTCCCGATGGTGATCCGCTGGGGCGCGCGGATGATCAACCTCTACAACGACGCCTATATTCCGATCCTGGGGATGCGCCACCCCTTCGCCTTCGGGCGCGCGGTGGCCGAGGTGTGGCCCGATGTGTGGCCGACGGTGGGCGCGCAGGCCGAACAGGTCATGGCCACCGGCGAATCGACCTGGAACGAGCACGTTCCGTTCATGATGATGCGCAACGGCTACAGCGAAGAGGTGTATTTCACCTTTTCCTACAGCCCGCTGTACGACGACCACGGCGGCATCGGCGGCGTGCTGTGCGTCTGCACCGAGGACACCGCCCGGATCAAGCTGGAACGCGAGCGCGACGCGCTGCTGAAGGCGCTGGATGCGCAGCGCACGCAGATGGCCGACGCGTTCGAGCAGTCGCCGGCGGCGTTGGCGATCCTGCGCGGTCCGGATTATGTGGTCGAGAGCGTCAACCGGCGCTACCAGCAACTGGTCGGGCCGCGCGAGGTGGTCGGCAAGCCGCTGGCCGAGGCGATCCCGGAGATCCAGCAGCAGGGATTCATCCGCCTGCTCGACAACGTCCGCGCCAGCGGCCTGCCCTTCACCGGCGAGTCGATGACCTTCAACCTGCGTCGCACGCCGCACGAAACGGTTTCGGAGACCACGCTGGAATGCGTGTACCAGCCGATGCGCGACGCCGAAGGCAAGGTCACCGGGGTCCTGGTCCACGGCATCGACCGCACCGAGCAGGCGCGCGCCCAGGCCCACGACAGCTTCCTGCTGATGCTCGAGGACGCGCTGCAGAACCTCGGCAGTGCCGAAGCCATCTGCGAGACCGGCGCCGAACTGCTGGGCCGGCATCTGCAGGCGAACCGCTGCGCGTACGCGATCGTCGATGCCGACGAAGATACCTTCGAAGTACGCGCCGACTATGCCGACGGCACCGCGCATCTGACCGGGCGCTCGCGCCTCAGCGATTTCGGCAGCGACCTGCTGGAATGCATGCGCGAGAACCGACCCTGGGTGGTGCAGGACAGCGAGACCTATTCGCCGCCGCCGCAGCTGGACACCGGCGGCTACCGGCGCCTGGGCATGCGCGCGTTGCTGAGCGCGCCCTTGCACAAGGCCGGCCGCCTGGTCGCCGTGGTCGGCGTGCACCAGACGCGGCCGCGGGTATGGACCTCGGCGGAAATCGAACTGGTGCGCCTGGTCGCGGCGCGCTGCTGGGAGTCGATGGAGCGTGCCGGCGCGCAGTCCGACCTGGCGCGCAGCGAGGCGCGCCTGCGCGAACTGGCCGATGCGATGCCGCAGATCGTGTTCACCGCCACGCCCGAGGGCGACGTCGACTATTTCAACCGGCGCTGGTACGAATACACCGGCCTGCCGATCGGTGACTCCAGCTACGACAGCTGGCGCAGGGTGCATACCGAGGACGGCCTGGCCCGGGCGATGCAGGCCTGGCCGGAGGCCGTGCGCACCGGCCAGCCCTACGAAATCGAATACCCGCTGCGCCGCCACGACGGCAGCTATCGCTGGCATCTGGGCCGCGCGCTGCCGATCCGCGACGACGGCGGCCGGATCGTGCGCTGGATCGGCACCAATACCGACATCCACGATCGTCGCGTGGTCGAGCAACGCCTGCAGGAAAGCGAACTGCGCTTCCGCAACCTGTGCGACAACGCGCCGGTGCTGATCTGGATGGCCAACGCCGATGGCGATTGCGAATACGTCAGCCGCCAGTGGTATCTGTTCACCGGGCAGACCGAACAGGAGGCGCTGGGGTCGGGCCGGATGGAGAAGATCCACCCCGACGACGCCGCGGCGGTCGGACGCACGCTGGCCCGCGCCGCCGCCGACCGCCGCGCCTTCACCATCGAATACCGGCTGCGCCGCCACGACGGCGAGTACCGCTGGTGCGTGGACACCGCCTCGCCGCGCTTCAGCTCGTCGGGCCAGTTCCTGGGCTTCATCGGCTCGCTGCTGGACATCGCCGAGCGCAAGCGCATCGAGAACGCCACCGCCGCCGAGCGTGCGGCGTTGGAGATGATCACCACCGGCAAGCCGCTGAGTGCGGTGCTCGAAGCGATCGCGCGCGGCATCGAGGCGCAGAGCGACGCGGGCCTGCGTTGCACCATCATGCTGGTCGACGAACACCGCCAGTGCCTGCTGGAAGGCGCCGCGCCGAGCATGCCCGCGGTGTTCCGCAAGATGGTGCATCGCTTGCCGATCGGCGAACGCAGCGGCTGTTGCGGTCGCGCCGCGTTCCTGCGCCGGCAGGTGCTGTGCAGCGACGTGCGCGTGGACGCGAGCTGGCAGGACTATCTGGTGGCGGCCGCCGAAGCGGACATCGTGGCCTGCTGCTCCACGCCGATCCTGGCCAGCGACGGCCAGGTGCTGGGCGTGGTCGCGCTGTACCACCCGTTCGTGCACTACCCCACCGTGCACGAGCAGGAGCTGGCGCGCTCGGCCTCGCACCTGGCCGGGATCATCATCGAGCGCCGCGAAACCGATCAGCGCCTGCAACAGTTGCTCGCCGCCGAGCAGAGCGCGCGCGGCGAGGCCGAGCGCGCCAGCCGCATGAAGGACGAATTCCTGGCCACGCTGAGCCACGAACTGCGCACCCCGCTCAATGCGATCCTGGGTTGGTCGCGGCTGATGCAGGGCGATGCGGTGCGCGAGAAGGACCTGAACCGGGGCCTGGAAGTGATCGAACGCAGCGCCCATGCGCAGGCGCAGATCATCGACGACCTGCTGGACATGAGCGCCATCCTGTCCGGCAAGGTGCGGCTGGAAGCCACCGAACTGGATCTGTGCGCGCTGCTTGGCCAGGCGATCGATGCGGCGCGGCCCAGTGCCGAGAGCAAAGGCATCGATATCGCCCTGACCCCATGCAGCGACGCGCCCGTGCTGCCCTATGTCGGCGACGCGGTGCGTCTGCATCAGGTGCTGACCAATCTGATCGGCAATGCGATCAAGTTCACCCCCAGCGGGGGCAAGATCGCCGTGACGCTCGACACCAGCGCCACCCATCTGCGGGTCACCGTCAGCGACAGCGGCGTCGGCATCGATCCGTTGTTCTTGCCGCATGTGTTCGACCGCTTCCGCCAGGCCGACGCCAGCAGCACGCGCAGCGCCGGCGGCCTGGGCCTGGGCCTGGCGATCGCCAAGCAATTGACCGAAATGCACCATGGCCAGCTGTCGGTGAGCAGCGAAGGCGTCGGCATGGGCACTACCTTCACCCTGCTGCTGCCGCGCAACGATCCGCAGCGCCTCGACCCGGCACGGCGCACCGGTGGCGCCGCGAACGCCGTTGCCTCGTTGCAGCGCGGCGCGATCCGCTTGGACGGCATGCGCGTGCTGGTCGTCGACGACGACATGGACTCGCGTGGTGTCACCCAGCGTTTTCTGCAGGAAGCCGGTGCCGTGGTCGAGGCCGCGGTGTCCGCCGACGACGCCGAGTCGCTGCTGCGCGAGCGTCCTTACGATCTACTGGTCAGCGACGTGGGCATGCCGCGACGCGACGGCCACAGCCTGATCCGCAGCGTGCGCGCGCGCGGCGCCGGCGCGGCCAGCCGCATTCCGGCGATCGCGCTGACCGCCTACGTGCGCGGCGAGGATCGTTCGCTGGCGCTGGATGCCGGCTTCAACGCGCATCTGGGCAAGCCGGTGGACCCGGTCAAACTGATCGCGCTGGCCGCCTCGCTGACGCAGCCGCTGAGCGCCACCGAACAGGACCCGAACGCGCAAGCCGAACCGGCCTGAGCCGGCGCGGCGCCCGCCGCGGCACCGAACGCGCGCCGCGGCACGCCGCTACTCAGTTGCGCTTGGCGCGGGCGAACGCATCGGCCAAGGCGCTGTTCAACGGCGGCGCCGCGGGTGCGCGCGGCTTGCCGTTGCCACCGCCGCCGCCACCATTGCCGCCGCGCGCATCGCGCTCGCGCCGCGGCGCGCCCGGCGCCGGACGCGCGCCGCCATCGCGCTCGCCGTTGCGCGCCGAGGCCGCCGCCGGCGTATCGTCCAGGCGCCGGGTCAGCGCGATGCGTTTGCGCGCGACATCCACTTCCAGCACCTTTACCTTGACGATATCGCCGGCCTTGACCACATCGCGCGGATCCTTGACGTAGCTGTCCGACAGCGCGGAGATGTGCACCAGGCCGTCCTGGTGTACGCCGATATCGACGAAGGCGCCGAATGCGGCCACATTGCTGACCACGCCTTCCAGCACCATGCCCGGCTTGAGGTCCTTGATGTCCTCCACGCCATCGGCGAAGCGCGCGGCCTTGAACTCCGGGCGCGGATCGCGGCCGGGCTTCTCCAGTTCCTTGAGGATGTCGCGCACGGTCGGCACGCCGAACTTCTCGTCGGTGAACTGGTCCGGCTTGAGCGAACGCAGGAATCCGCCATCACCGATCAGCGCCTTGATCGGCTTGCCGGTGGCGCCGACGATGCGCTCCACCACCGGATACGCTTCCGGATGCACCGACGAGGCGTCCAGCGGCTCGTCGCCATCGGCGATGCGCAGGAAGCCGGCGCATTGCTCGAAGGTCTTGTCGCCCAGCCGCGGCACCTTCAGCAGGTCCTTGCGGCGCTTGAACGGGCCGTTGTCGTCGCGGTGGCGCACGATGTTCTCGGCCACGCTGGCCGACAGCCCGGACACGCGCGACAGCAGCGCCGCCGAAGCGGTGTTGACGTGGACGCCGACCGCGTTGACGCAGTCCTCCACCCGCGCATCCAGCGCCCGCGCCAGGCGGTACTGGTCGACGTCGTGCTGGTATTGGCCCACACCGATCGCCTTCGGCTCGATCTTGACCAGTTCGGCCAGCGGGTCCTGCAGGCGTCGCGCGATCGACACCGCGCCGCGCAGCGACACGTCCAGTTGCGGGAATTCCTTGGCCGCGAACTCGGACGCCGAATACACCGACGCGCCGGCTTCGCTGACCACGATCTTCTCCAGCTTCAGCTGCGGATTCTGCTTGATCAGGTCGGCGGCGAGCTTGTCGGTCTCGCGGCTGGCGGTGCCGTTGCCGATCGCGATCAACTCCACGCCGTGCTGCGTGCACAGCTGCCGCAGCGTGTGCAGCGACTGGTCCCACTGCTTGCGCGGCTCGTGCGGATAGATGGTGTCGGTGGCGAGCAGCTTGCCGGTGGCATCGACCACCGCGATCTTGCAGCCGGTGCGGATGCCCGGATCCAGGCCAAGGGTCACCCGTGCGCCGGCCGGCGCGGCCAGCATCAGGTCCTGCAGGTTGTCGCCGAACACCGCGATCGCCTCGGCCTCGGCCTTCTCGCGCGCCTGGTTGAACAGGTCCAGCAGCAGGTGCATGTGCAGCTTGGCGCGCCAGGTCAGGCGGCACGCATCGAGCAGCCAGCGGTCGCCGGGACGGCCCTGGTTGGCGATGCCGGCGCGCACGGCGACGCGGCCTTCGGCGTACTGGTGGCCCGCCTCGGCATCGCTGCCCGGGTCCAGCTCCAGATAGACGATTTCCTCGCGGCGCGCGCGGAACAGCGCCAGCAGCCGGTGCGAGGGAATCTTGGCCAATGCTTCGGCGTGATCGAAATAGTCGCGGTACTTGGCGCCCTCCTGCTCCTTGCCTTCGGCCACGCGCGCGCGGATCACGCCGACCTCGGCCAGCCAGCCACGCAGTTCGCCGACCAGCGCCGCGTCCTCGCCCCAGCGCTCCATCAGGATCGCGCGCGCGCCTTCCAGCGCGGCCTTGACGTCGGCCACGCCCTTGTCGGCGTCGACGAAGCCGGCGGCGAAACTCTCGGGGGTCAGCGACGGATCGGCCAACAGGCCGTCGGCCAGCGGTTCCAGGCCGGCTTCGCGCGCGATCTGCGCACGGGTGCGGCGCTTGGGCTTGTATGGCAGATACAGATCTTCCAGCCGCGACTTGGTATCGGCGGCGACGATCTCCGCGCGCAATTCGGCGCTGAGCTTGCCCTGCTCGTCGATGCTGGCCAGCACCGCGGCGCGGCGGTCTTCCAGCTCGCGCAGATAGATCAGGCGGGTTTCCAGGTTGCGCAGCTGGGTGTCGTCGAGGCCGCCAGTGACTTCCTTGCGGTAGCGCGCGATGAACGGAACGCTGGCGCCTTCGTCGAGCAGGGCGATGGCGGCGCGTGCCTGGGCCGGCTGCGCGCCGATCTCGGCGGCGATGGTGTTGGCGATCTGCTGGGCGAGCTGAGTGTCGTGCATTGCATCCGGCCGAAGCCGCCTTGCGGAAAACGCCATTTTCGCAGCGCCGGCGCCGTCGGGGAACCCGTTGACAGGGGCGCGCCGACCTGTCGGCGTCAGCTCACGCCGGTGGGGCCGTCCAGCACGATGCGCACCTTGCGGACCAGCTCCTGGCGGTTGTAGGGCTTGGACAGCACATCGAACTCGGTGCCGCCGGCATCGGTGCGCTCGATCGACGTTTCGGCGTAGCCGGTGGTCAGCAGTACCTTGATCTTGGGCCGACGCCGCCGCACTTCGCGCGCCAGCATCACCCCGTTGAGGCCGCCGGGCATGATCAGGTCCGAATACAGCAGATCCACCTGCAGGCCCTGGTCGACCAGTTCCAGCGCTTCGCGCGCGTTGTGCACCACGTGGGTGGTGTAGCCCTGGTCTTCCAGGAACAGCCGCGCCAGCTCGGCGATGTCCGGGCGGTCCTCCACGATCAGGATCGTCTCGTCGCCTTGCCGGTCGGAGGCGCGGCGGGCGCGCGAGTCGCGCGGCGCCGCGTTCTCGACGTTGTCGTCGATCGGGAAGTACAGCCGCACCGTGGTGCCATGGCCTTCCTCCGAATACAGGCGCACGGCACCGCCGGATTGCTTGGCGAAACCGTAGACCATCGACAGGCCCAGGCCGGTGCCTTTGCCCTCTTCCTTGGTGGTGAAGAACGGGTCCAGCACGTGGGCCAGCACGTCCGGGGACATGCCGCTGCCGTTGTCGGTGATCGACACGCAGACGTAGTGGCCGGGCAGCAGGTTGTCGTAGGTGGTGGGTTCGTCGGCGCGGATCGAGACGTTGCGGGTCTGGATCACCAGCCGCCGCGCTGGCTGCTCGGCCATCGCGTCGCGCGCGTTGATCAGGATGTTCAACAGCGCCACTTCGGCCTGGGTCGGGTCGATCCGGCAGTTGCGCAGGTCCGGCGCCAGGTCCAGCGAGAACGCGATGCCGTCGCCCAACGTACGCTCGGCCACATCGCTCATGCCGGCCACCAGCGCGTTGAGGTTGAGTACGCGCCCTTCCAGTTTCTGCTTGCGGGCGAAGGCCAGCAGCTGCTGGGTCAGCCGCGCGGCCTGGCCGGACGCGTCGCGCGCGCGCTCCACGCTCTTGCGCAATCGCGCCGGATCCAGCGGCTCGCGCTCCAGGCCATGCTCGATCAATTCCAGGTAGCCGGACATGACCTGCAGCAGATTGTTGAAGTCGTGCGCGATGCCACCGGTCAGCTGGCCCAGCGCTTCCATCTTCTGCGCCTGGCGCAAGGCGTCTTCGGTATCGCGGCGGCGGCTGACGTCCAGCTGCGAGCCGAAGTAATAGACCAGCTCGCCATGCTCGTTGTAGACCGGCGAGATGAACAGCGCATTCCAGAAACTGGAACCGTCCTTGCGGTAGTTGAGGATCTCCACCGCCACTTCGTCGCGCGCGGCGATCGCCTCGCGCACGCTGGCCACGGTATCGCGATCCGTGTCCGGGCCCTGCAGGAAACGGCAGTTGGTGCCAATCAGTTCTTCGCTGCTGTAGCCGGTCATTTCCAGGAACGCGCGGTTGACGAACACGATGGGGTTGTCCGCCTGCCGCGGGTCGGTGACGATCATCGGCATCCGCGTGGTTTCCACTGCGGCGAAGAAGATGTCGCTGCGGTGCTCGGACAGATCGGCGGTGGTGCTCTCGTGGACGGTGACGCGCGACGGATTGCTGGGGTCTGGTGCGGGCATGGTCGAGGAAAGATCGATGCGAACCGCTGCTGGCCCGTCTAGGCGGGCGACCACACCGGGGTCCGCATGCCGGTGTCAACGCGAATAATACTGGTGCAGGCGCTCCACCACGATCTCGTCCTGCAGCGACTCCAACGCCATGATCCGGACCCGGCGATCGGACAGCGCGAGCACGCGCTCGACGTAGATCTCCGGCCCCTGCTCGGTCTCCTTCATCGATTTGCTGAAGCCGTAGGGCATCACGCCCTTCTGGCCATCCTTGCTGCCACCGATATACAGAACGACCGACATGACGTTTCCTCTGCTGGGAATTCGTGGAACTGGCGCGCAGCCTACACAGCGCGTCGTGAGGGTTTTCTCCACGCAGGTTAATCGCGGCTGTTTGCCTGCGAATGACTTACGTTTGCCTCACGTTGGTTTAACCGAATCCAGCTATGGCCGAGCGCTTCTACGGCGACGGCGGCCCAGCGCCGCGCTCCCCATCGAAGCACCCGTTCGATTTGGCGCAGCTGGATTAAGCGTCACCGCCGCCACGGCCACCATCCGTGGCCGTGCAAGGCATAGCGGTCGGCCGCGCGCTCCAGCGGGTTGCGCACGTCGACCCCGCCGCAGGCGAAGTACACCGGCAGGAACAAGGGGCCGAGCAGCAGGTATTGCAGCACGTGGGCGCGCTCGTGGTCGCCCAGGCGCACGCTCGGCTGCCGACAGCGGCCGGCGGCATGTTCGTAGGTGGCGCACGCCACGTCCAGATGGTCGGCACTGACCAGGATCACGTTGCCGAGCGTCAATGCCCCGCGCGGGCCCCACGGGAAACGGTCGAACACCAGGGCCAGTTCGCGCCGGCTGATCCGCGCGCGCGCGCCGAACGGCATGCCGGCGCATCCGGCGACCAGGCCGAGCAGCGTATTGGGCGAGGTCCACAGCGCGCCGAGCGCGAAACCGGCCGAGCGCAATGCGGCCAGCGCCGGCCGGGTCAGTCGGCTTCGTTGGGAATCAGCAGCCACAGGATCAGATAGACCAGGATGCCGGGAAACGCGGCCGAGGCGATCGAACCGACCACATAGACCACCCGCAGCAGCGTCGCGTTCCAGCCGAAGCGATGTGCGATGCCGCCCATCACGCCGGCGAGCATGCGGTCGTTGAGCGAGCGCGACAGCGTAGGAGTGGTGGACTGGGACATGGCGGCGGTTCCTGCGGCGAAGGCGCGCTCAGTCTGGGCGCGGCGCCGCGGACGCTGCGTGACGGCGCAGCGCGGCCAACTGCTGGGCGAACCAGGTCGCCGCATCCTGCTCCGGCTGGCCCGGACAGGCCACCCGGTAGGCCTTGCCGCTGCTACTGCTGCGGCTGGCGCCACGCGCGATGAATTGCTCGGCGCTGGCGACCAGGTCGCGCTTGCGCAGGTAGTCGTACTTGCGCTGCAGATGCGCCCTGGCCTCCGCCGCCGGATACCAGCTGCCGTTGCGCTGGAACCGGCACGGCGACGCCTGCAAGGCCGCCAGCAACGCAGCGATTTCGCGCTCGGCGACCGGCGGTGGCGCAGCTGCCGCGGCGACCGTGCACACGCAGGCCAGGACGAACGCAAGCACGCGCGCACCGCGCCGGCGCAGTGATGGCGCAGCGCGCCGCGTCATGCCTTCACTCGCCGCCATCGCGCTCGGCCAGCCAGCGGTGCAGCGCCGCCGGCACTTCGCGCTGCGCGCGGCCGGACACGTAGATGCCGATATGGCCGCCGCGGAAACTGAGCTCGGCATAGTCGTCGCTGCCGACCAGGCCGCGCAACGCGCGCGAGGCATCCGGTGGCACCAGGTGGTCCTGTTCGGCATAGATGTTGAGCACCGGCATGGCGACCTTGGCCAGGTCCACCGCATGCTCGCCGATGCGCGCGCGGCCATGCACCAGCGCGTTGTCCTGGTAGAACTGCTTGACGAATTCGCGGAAGGTTTCGCCGGCCAGGTCGGGCGAATCGAAGATCCATTTTTCCATGCGCAGGAAATCTTCCAGGGCGCGCGGATCGTCGAGGATGTCCAGCAGCCCCACGTACTTCTGCAGATTCAGACGGAACGGCTTGAGCATCAGGTAACTGGCGTTCATCAGGTCCGCCGGCACGTTGCCCAGCGTGTCCACGAACAGATCCACGTCCACCTGCCGCGCCCAGTTGGACAGCATGTTGTCCGGCGTATGGAAATCCACCGGCGTCACCATCGTCACCAGGTTGCGCACCTTGTGCGGCTGCAGTGCCGCATAGCACAGCGAGAAGGTGCCGCCCTGGCAGATGCCGAGCACGTTGACCGGCGAGCCTCCTGCGGCGTCGCGCAGGTGATCGACCGCGCCGTCGATGTAGCGCAGCAGATAGTCTTCCAGGGTCAGGTAGCGCTCGGAACGGTCGGGATAGCCCCAGTCCAGCACATAGACGTCCTCGCCCAGCGCCAGCAGGCCCTTGACCAGCGAGCGGTCGGCCTGCAGATCGACCATGTACGGGCGGTTGACCAGCGCATAGACGATCAGCAGCGGCACCTTCGCGGTGGGCGGCCGTTCGCCAATGAAGCGGTACAGCACCACCTTGCCGTCGCGCCACACCTCCTGCCGCTCGGTGACGCCGTACTGCACGTCGTCCAGCCCCGGCAGCACGCGCAGCCCTTCCATGAGCTTGCGCTGCAGTTCCAGCGTTTCCTGCAGCAGGTCGTCGCTGCTGAAGCTCAACGGCCCTTTCATGCGCGGCTCCGGCGTGGCGCCGCGCCCGCCTTGCCACGTGCCGGCTTGGCGACAGCGGGCTTGGGTTTCGCAGCAGGCTTGGACTTCAAGCGCGTGCTGGATACCGGCTTCGCGGCAGGTTTGGATTTGGCCGGCGACTTGGGCGTCGAAGCGGCGCGCGCGCCGGACTGCCTGGCAGAAGTCTTTGCCGTCGCACCAGCTGGCGCTGCCTTGGATGCTGCAGCACTCGTTGGCCTGGATCGCGGCGGCGGTCGCGGCGCACCCCTGCCGCTCGCGGCCGGTTCCGCCGCAGCAGCCGGCGCAGCGCCGCGCTCCAACCGGCGCAACCGCCGTTCCAGATCGGCGATATGCCGATGCGCGGCGTCCAGCTCGGTGCGGGTGGGCAGGCCCAATTGTTCGCACAGCTGCTCGGTCTCGCGTTGCAGCAGCGCACGCAGGCGCATCTGCGCATTGGCGAAGCCGGCATAGACCTCGCGGAATTCTTCCGACAGCGCCGACGCCGCGTAGGCCTCTTCGGCAGCATCGATCCACAGGTCGAACATCGCCCGTGCGTTGGTCAGCTGTCGGCCCGGATCCTCGTGCTCGCGCAGCTTGGCCTCGAACACGCCGAAGGCGCGGTCGATCGCCCCCTGTAGCTGGCTCAGGTAGGCCTGCAACTGCGCCTGATAGTCCTGCTGCGCCTTGGCCAGCGCCCGCCAGCGCGCATGGTGGTTGCGGCCCGGACCGAAGCCCGGCATCTGCAGCCATGGCCCGCTGTCGCGCTGCCAGCCCTGCAGCCACTGCGCCGCCTGCTGCAGCCACGGATCTACGCCGGCCTGGCCGGCGCCGCGCGCGGTGCCGAGCAGCCATTGCAGCATCTGCTCGCGTTGGCCCTGCACCTGCTGCTTCCAGGCCTCGGCCACGTCGGCACTGCTGGCATCGCGCCCGGCGAACTGCGCCGCCACCTGCTGCATCGCGCCGAACCACTCGCCGGCCTGCTGCTGCAACTGCGACACCGCATCTTCGGCCTGCGCCCCGGTGCCGCGCGGCAACCACTGCGCCCAGCTCTCGATCGCCTCGCGCCACGAACCGTGGCCGGCGCCGTCGGCGGGCGCTTGCGCGGCTGCGCCGCCGCCCTGGCGCAGCGCATCGCTCCACGCGCCGCAGTACTGCCGCGCCAACGCTTCGAAATCGCCGGCACCGCCGCCGCTAGCCTTCATCGCCACCCTCCCAGGTCAGAGCGGGATGATAGCAACCTGCCGCCGCTCAAGGCTTGGGAATGCGCAGGGTCTTGCTGATCATCAGCGAACCGGACAGCGCGAACAGCAGCACCAGCGGGTGCAGCAGCCACGGTCCCAGCCGCCATTCGCCCCACCACAGCGCATCGCCGAGATGGCCCAGGTGCGCGGCCACCGCCAGCACGATCACCAGCGCCAGGCTGCTCGGGATCGGCGTGCCTTCGAAATACGGCACCTTGTCGCCCTCGCCGGCCAGCTGCTCGGCGGTGACGTTGTAGCGCGCCAGGCGGCTGACCCCGCAGCACACGAAGAAGCTCAGCACCAGCCAGTCCCAGCCGCCCTGCATGCCGCAGGCATAGGCCAGCGCCGCCGGAGCGACGCCGAAGGAGATCACGTCGGCCAGCGAATCCAGTTCGCGCCCGAGCGTGGACGAGGACTTGCGCCAGCGCGCCACGCGTCCGTCCAGCGCATCGAACACGAACGCCAGCGGGATCAGCGCCATGCCGATCAGCAGGTCGCTGCGCCGGCCCTCCTGCAGGAAGCGCATCGCCGCGAACACCGCGCCGGTGCCGCAGAAGGCATTGGCCAGGGTGAACCAGTCGGCCAACTGGAATTCGCGCAGCATCGAAAAGTGGCGTTTCATCGGCATAGCGTGGCGGATCCGGCGTGAGAAGGGTGCGACCGGCACAGGGTAGCGTGGCGCCACCGCACTGGCGAGGACCGGCGCCATGGCGCCGCCACCCTGCGCTGCTACGCTGCGCGTCTTCCTTCCCGACAGGTGCTTCCCATGCAGACCGTCCTGATCACCGGCGCCGCCAGCGGCATCGGCGCCGGCATCGCCCACGAACTGGCCGCCGGCGGCCGCCACATCGTCGTCAGCGACCTGGATGCGGCAGCCGCCGCCGCGGTGGCCGCGCACCTGCGCGAGGCCGGCGGCTCAGCCGAGGCGGTGGCGCTGGACGTGGCCAGCGAGGCCAGCATCGGCGCGGCGCTGGCGGCGATCTCGCGGCCCGTGGACGTGCTGGTCAACAACGCCGGGCTGCAGCACGTGGCGCCGCTGCAGGACTTCCCGATGGCCAAGTGGAGCCTGCTGATCGAAGTGATGCTGACCGGCGTGGCGCGCCTGACCCAGGCGTTGTTGCCGGGCATGCGCGAGCGCGGCTTCGGCCGCATCGTCAACATCGGCAGCATCCATTCGCTGGTCGCCAGCCCGTACAAGAGCGCCTACGTCGCCGCCAAGCACGGCCTGGTCGGGTTCTCCAAGGCCGTGGCGCTGGAAACCGCCGATACCGACATCACCATCAACACGCTGTGCCCCAGCTACGTGAAAACGCCGCTGGTGGACAAGCAGATCGCCGATCAGGCGCGTACCCGCGGCATTTCCGAAGCCGACGTGGTCGCGCAGGTGATGCTCAAGCCGATGCCCAAGGGCGTGTTCATCGACTACGACGAACTGGCCGGCTGCGTCGCGTTCCTGGCCTCGCCGGCGGCGCGCAACATCACCGCGCAGACCATCGCCATCGACGGTGGCTGGACGGCGCAGTAGCGACGCGAGGCGTTCCGGCAGGACGTGCGCAGGCCGGTAGCGCGAGCGAGGCTGGCGAATTTTTCGCCAGCCTGGTGCCAGGCGTTGCCCTGCAACGCGATCGAGGCCTTATCCACAGCGTTTGGCCGATTCCATCCACATACGTTGTGGAGAAGCGCAGCCGGCAATGGCGAATTTTTCACCAGTCGTCAAAATCGGTCAGCAGTTTCAGCGACTTGCCACGCTTGCCCACAGGCTTGTGCAGGATCGATCCACAGCCGCTGTGGACAAGCCGGACGCGGCGTCGCGCAGGTGTTCGACTGGGCGGCGCCGTTCCCTTCT
The DNA here is from genome assembly GCF_041245805.1 of Xanthomonas sp. DAR 34887. Classification (NCBI taxonomy): domain Bacteria; kingdom Pseudomonadati; phylum Pseudomonadota; class Gammaproteobacteria; order Lysobacterales; family Lysobacteraceae; genus Xanthomonas; species Xanthomonas tesorieronis. The sequence goes on along the minus strand of NZ_CP162490.1, from coordinate 2,527,938 downwards.
CCCACCGGGAGAAGGTGCCCCGAAGGGGCGGATGAGGGTACGGGCGAAGCCCTCGCGCACCCAAACGCTGCGAGTCGCTTTCGCGCCGGACCCTCACCGCAACCCTTCCCGACGGGAGAGGGGCTTGCGGCTCAGCGCGAGCGCTCAGACCCGTGAGTAGCGCCACGACAGCATGCGCCCGTCGCGGTACGGCATCACGCCGTGGAACGGGCGCGGATCGGCGTCGAACACCAGCGGCAGGAAGTGGCGGTCGCCCTCCCACAGCGGCAGCGTTTCCATCTCCGCCACCGGCACCCAAGCCAAGCTGCCCTCGGCGTTCTCGGTAAACGGTTCGCCGCTGTACGCGCTGATCAGGAACAAAAAGCCCAGCCAGTCCTCGCCATGCTTGCCGAAACCGGGCCAGCTGATCGTGCCGCGCAGTTGCAGCGCGTCGCATTCGATGCCGGCTTCTTCGCGGATTTCGCGGCGCATGCCGTCCAGCACGTCCTCGTCCGCCTCGACCTTGCCGCCCAGGCCGTTGTACTTGCCCAGGTGATGGTCGCCGGGCCGCGCGTTGCGATGGATCAGCAGCACCTTGGAGCGGTCGGGCGACAGTACGTAGCCCAGCGTGGCGACGATCGGGGTGTAAGGCATGCGGCAGGCGGGCGAGTCGGCGGGCGCGCAGTATGCCGCATCCGCCAGCGGGGCCGATCAGAGTGCCGGCGTCGCCGCGTCCTCGGCCGGGCGCCGCAGCGGCCCGGCCGGCTTCAGCGTGGCCACGCCATGGCCGCGCTCGGCCAGGTATTCCAGCCACTTGCTGAGGAAGGTGTTCATGCGCATGCGGTGGCTGATCAGTTCCGCCGGCGGCGGATACAGCCCCATCACGTCCTGCCAGCGGCGGCCGACATAGCAATGCGTGGTCTCGGCCTGGCGCGCGTCGCGGTACAGGCGCACGTAGGCCGACGGATCCGGCTCGCCGGTGAGCGGGTCGCACAGGTCGTAGGTGATGCGCAGTTCCACGGTGTAGCGGTGGTGCTCGATCACGTCCAGGCGCAGGTCCAGGCCGTCGCCGACCGAGGACAGGTAGCTGCCCTCGGCCAGATCGGACGGCACGAACAGCCGGTTCAGGTGGACGAAGTTCTCGGCGTACAGCCCCATCAGCCAGCCGAATCGGCTCAGCCGGGGGATGCGTTCGCTGCGGGTCAGGGCGTGCTGCATGGAGCCGATGCTACACGCTGCAAGGCCGGCGCGGCAGCATTGACGGATCGCCCGCGCAGGCCTACCTTGGAAGTCTCGGCACGAAGGCAGACCGCCTCGCCGAAATGCCGATTTCGCGCAGCCGCCCCGATCCGCGCCGCCGCGCTCAGAACATCTCGCGCTGCAGCCCCAGCGTCGCCAGCACCTTGCTGGAAATCTCCTCGATCGAGGTATGCGTGGTGCTCAGGGTCGGGATCCGCTCCATCCTGAACATGGTCTCGGCCGCGGACACTTCGCGCCGGCAGGTCTCCAGGTTGGAATAGCGCGAATTCGGCCGCCGCTCCTGGCGGATCTGCTGCAGCCGGTCCGGATCGATGGTCAGCCCGAACAGCTTGCTGCGGTACGGACGCAAGCGCGGCGGCAACCGGTCGTGCTCCAGGTCTTCCTCGGTCAACGGATAGTTGGCCGCACGCACGCCGTAATGCAGCGCCAGGTAGATGCAGGTGGGCGTCTTGCCGGCGCGCGAGACGGCCACCAGGATCAGATCGGCTTCGTCGTAGTTGATCGCGATGCCGTCGTCGTGGGTCAGCGCGAAGTTCATCGCGTTGATGCGGCGGTGGTAGGTCTCGAAATCGACCAGGCCATGCGCCTGCCCTACCCGCGAATGCCGCGGCGCGTTCAATTCGCGCTCCAGCGGCTCGATGAACGGCGCGAACACGTCGAGCATCAAGGCCCCGCTCTCCGACAGCAGCATGCTCAGTTGCGGATCGACGCAGGAGTTGACCACGATCGGCCGCACCTGATAGCGCTCGCCGGCGGCATGGATGCGCTGCGCCGCCTCGCGCGCTTTTTCCGGATCGTCTACGAACGACATGCGGTCGGTGACGAAGCTGAAACCGCTGAACTGGGTGAGCAGGCTATGCCCAATGGTTTCAGCGGTGATACCGGTTCCATCGGACACGTAGAACACCGGTCGGATCGTCGACATTGCCTGGATTCTCCTTGCTGAAACCCAACGGATGCGCCCGGCCGCGCTTGTGCCGACTCGGGTGCGCACTGCATGATATCGGCTTCTTCCCCTACGGACGCGGCCATTCTGCCCGCCTCGGGCGATGGCCCTACGGAGCATCGCGCTTGAACGAGAACATCCTTTGGTTGCACGAGTTGCGCCTGACCGACCTGGCCCGTGTCGGCGGCAAGAACTCCTCCCTCGGCGAAATGATCGGCAACCTCGCAGGTTTGGGAGTCTCGGTACCCGGCGGCTTCGCCACCACCGCCGAAGCGTTCAAGGCGTTCGTCGCCCACAACAATCTCTATCAGCGCATCTTCGACAAGCTGGCCACGCTGGACGTGGAAGATGTCGGCGCGCTGACCCTGGCCGGCAAGGAAATCCGCGGCTGGGTCACCGATGCGCCGCTGCAGCCGGAGCTGGACCAGGCGATCCGCGAGGCCTACGCTCAGCTGTGCGCCGAAAACGGCGGCGGTGAAGTGGCGGTCGCGGTGCGCTCCTCGGCCACCGCCGAAGACCTGCCCGACGCCAGCTTCGCCGGCCAGCAGGAGACCTTCCTCAACGTGACCGGCGCCGACGACGTGCTGCACAAGGTCAAGGAAGTCTTCGCCAGCCTGTACAACGACCGCGCCATCGCCTATCGCGTGCACCACGGCTTCAAGCACGAGGACGTGTTCCTGTCGGCCGGCGTGCAGTTGATGGTGCGCTCCGGCGTCGGCGCCTCCGGCGTGCTGTTCACGCTCGACACCGAATCCGGTTTCCGCGACGTGGTGTTCGTTACCTCAAGCTTCGGCCTCGGCGAAATGGTCGTGCAGGGCGCGGTCAATCCCGACGAGTTCTACGTCTACAAGCCCACCCTCAATGCCGGCAAGCCGGCGATCCTGCGCCGTTCGCTGGGCAGCAAGCTGATCCGCATGGTGTATTCGGATGTGCCGGGCGAGCGCGTGCGCATCGAAGACACCCCCGCCGCGCTGCGCAACACTTTCTCGATCAGCGACGAAGACGTGCAGGAACTGTCCAAGCAGGCGCTGGTGATCGAAAAGCACTACCAGCGGCCGATGGACATCGAATGGGCGAAGGATGGCGTCAGCGGCAAGCTGTTCATCGTGCAGGCGCGCCCGGAGACGGTGAAGTCGCGCGGCCACGCCACCCAGATCGAGCGTTTCGCGCTGGAACAGCGCGGCACGGTGATCGCCGAAGGCCGCGCCATCGGCCAGAAGATCGGCGCCGGTGTCGCCCGCGTGGTCCGCAGCCTGGACGACATGAGCCGGGTGCAGCCCGGCGACGTATTGGTCGCGGACATGACCGATCCGGATTGGGAGCCGGTGATGAAGCGCGCCTCGGCGATCGTCACCAACCGCGGCGGCCGCACCTGCCACGCCGCGATCATCGCCCGCGAGCTGGGCGTGCCGGCGGTGGTCGGGACCGGTAATGCGATGGAGCTGATCGAGGACGGCCGCGAAGTGACGGTGAGTTGCGCCGAAGGCGACACCGGTTTCATCTACGCCGACGTGCTGCCGTTCGAGCGCACCACCACCGATCTGGGCAACATGCCGCCGGCGCCGCTGAAGATCATGATGAACGTGGCCAACCCGGAGCGCGCGTTCGACTTCGGCCAGTTGCCCAACGCCGGCATCGGCCTGGCGCGGCTGGAAATGATCATCGCCGCGCACATCGGCGTGCATCCGAATGCGCTGCTGGACTACGCCAAGCAGGACGCGGCGACCAAGAAGAAGATCGACGAGAAGATCGCCGGCTACGCCGACCCGGTCAGTTTCTACGTCAACCGCCTGGCCGAAGGCATCGCCACGCTGACCGCGTCGGTGGCGCCGAACCCGGTGATCGTGCGCCTGTCCGACTTCAAGTCCAACGAGTACGCCAACCTGATCGGCGGCAGCAATTACGAGCCGCACGAAGAGAACCCGATGATCGGCTTCCGCGGCGCCAGCCGCTACGTCGATCCGAGCTTCTCGGCCGCGTTCGCGCTGGAATGCAAGGCCGTGCTCAAGGTCCGCAACGAGATGGGCCTGGACAACATGTGGGTGATGATCCCGTTCGTGCGCACCCTGGAAGAAGGCCGCAAGGTCGTCGAGGTGCTGGAGAAGAACGGACTCAAGCAGGGCGAGAACGGCCTGAAGATCATCATGATGTGCGAGCTGCCGTCCAATGCGCTGCTGGCCGACGAGTTCCTGGAGATCTTCGACGGCTTCTCGATCGGTTCCAACGACCTGACCCAGCTGACCCTGGGCCTGGATCGCGATTCGTCGATCGTCGCGCACCTGTTCGACGAGCGCAACGCCGCGGTCAAGAAGCTGCTGTCGATGGCGATCAAGGCCGCGCGCGCCAAGGGCAAGTACGTCGGCATCTGCGGCCAGGGGCCGTCGGACCATCCGGAGCTGGCCGAGTGGCTGATGCAGGAAGGCATCGAGTCGGTATCGCTCAATCCCGACACCGTAGTCGACACCTGGCTGCGCCTGGCCAAGCTGAAAGCCGCCAGCTGATGGGTACGGCCACCACGTTGCTGGCGGCGGTCACGGCGGCCACGTCCGCCGCCCCGGCGGCGCGGACCCAGCAGCCGTTCAACTGGAGAGACCTCGATTGGGCGCAGTACGCGCTCAACTGGGGCGTGGCGCTGGTCATCCTGGTCCTGGGGATGTGGCTGGCCAAGCGCCTGAGCCTGTGGCTGCAGCGTGCGCTGCTGCGCGCGCGGGTGGAGACCACGCTCAGCAATTTCCTGCGCAACGTCGCCTATGCGTTGCTGCTGGTGCTGGTATTCGTCACCGCGCTGCAGAAGATCGGCGTGCCGCCGACCTCGCTGTTCGCGGTGCTCGGTGCGGCCGGCCTGGCGGTGGGCCTGGCGCTGAAGGATTCGCTGTCCAACATCGCCTCGGGGGTGATGCTGATCGTGCTGCGGCCGATGCGCGACGGCGACCACGTGGTGGTGGCGGGCCAGGAAGGCATCGTCGACGAGATCCGGATCTTCCAGACCCGCATCCGTTCCTTCGACGAGCGCATGATCACCCTGCCCAACAGCACCATCACCACCGCGCCGATCGTCAATTACAGCACCCTGCCCAACCGGCGCCTGGAGATCACCGTCGGCGTCGGCTACGGCGACGATCTGAAGAAAGCGCAGCAACTGCTGCTGCAGATCGCCAAGGACAATCCGAACATCCTGGAGACGCCGGCGCCGTTCGTGCAGGTCACCAACCTGGGTGAGAGCACGGTGGACCTGATGCTGTTCGCCTATGCCAGGAACGGCGACTTCGGCGCGGCCAAGAGCAGCACGCTGGAGAACATCCGCAACCAGTTGCTGGAGAACGGGCTCAGCATTCCCTACCCGCAGCGCGATCTGCACGTGTACCACCACGATGCCGACGGCCGCCCGATCGCAGAGTTGCTGCTGAAGGGCATCACCGACGACGGCGACACCAAGCCGGGCCCGCCGCTGGCCCGTTGAGTCGGGCCCCTGCTTCATGCCGCGCCGGACGGGCGCGGCCTTCGCGTCGCCGCGTGGCTCAGCGCGCGCCGCTGCCCTGCCCGCCCAGGGTGCCCATGAACGGGCGGTAGTAGCGCAGCTCGTCGATCGAATCGTGCACGTCGCTGAGCGCGGTGTGCGAGGACGTCTTGTTGAGCCCCGAGGCGATCCCCGGCGCCCAGCGCCGCGCCAGTTCCTTCAGCGTGGACACGTCCAGGTTGCGGTAGTGGAAGAAGCGCTCCAGCCGCGGCATCTGCCGGTGCAGGAAGCGCCGGTCCTGGCAGATCGAGTTGCCGCACATCGGCGACGCGCCCGGCTTGCACCACTGCGCCAGGAACGCCACGGTCTGCGCCTCGGCCTGGCCCAGGGTGACCTGGCTGTCGAGCACGCGCTGCCACAGCCCGGAATGGCGATGCTGGTTGCGGTTCCACTCGTCCATCGCCTGCAGCGTCTGCAGCGGATGCGCGATGGCGAATTCCGGGCCCTCGGCCAGCACGTTGAGCTGGCCGTCGGTGACCACCGTGGCGATCTCGATGATCGAATCATTGTCGGTATCCAATCCGGTCATTTCCAGATCGATCCAGATCAGACGATCGTTGTCCACGTGCGGTTCCGCCATATCACCATCCAGTCGTTCGCGGCGGCGCTGCCGGCGCGGGGGTTTAGTATCGGTCGTGCATGATACCGCGCGTCACGCGGCGGCTTCACGTCCGCCAGCGCCGCGCCGCGGGACTCAACCGCCGAGCGGCGGCTTGCCGCGTTTGGCGCGGAAATAGTTGGTCAGGCGCAATCCGGCCGGCGCCGCCAGCACCCCGCCGCGCACCTGCACGCGGTGGTTGTGGCGTGGATCGGCCAGCAGGTCGAACACGCTGCCGCAGGCGCCGGTCTTCGGATCGGCGGCCGCGAACACCAACTGCGCCACGCGCGCATGCACCACCGCCATCGCGCACATCGCGCACGGCTCCAGGGTCACGTACAGGGTGCTGCCGACCAGGCGGTGGTTGCCGCGCCGGCGCCCGGCCTGGCGCAGCGCTACGATCTCGGCGTGCGCGCTGGGATCGTGCTCGGCGATGTTGAGATTCCAGCCCTCGCCCAGCACCTCGTCCTGGGCCGAGACCAGCACCGCGCCGACGGGGATCTCGTCGAACTCGCGCTCGGCGCGGTCGGCCAGGGCCAGCGCGTGCAGCATCCAGCGCTCGTCGCGCGCGGCGGTCTCGCTGTCGGCGTTCATCGCGCCGCGGCGTGCTTGCGCACGAACTCGGCGAACACCGCCAGCGTGGCTTCGCTGACGTGGTGCTCGATGCCCTCGGCATCGCGCCGCGCGATGTCCTCGTCGATGCCCAGCGCCAGCAGGAACTGCTCCACGGTCTGGTGGCGCTGCCGGCTGGCGGCCGCCAGGGCCTCGCCATCCGGGGTCAGGAACACGCCGCGATACGGGCGCTGGATCACCCAGCCGCCCTTGACCAGCCGCTTGAGCATCTTCGCCACGGTCGGTTGGGCCACGCCCAGGCGCGCGGCGATATCCACCTGCCGCGCCTCGCCGCCGTCGGCCAGCAGGTCGGAGATCAGCTCCACGTAGTCCTCGATCAGCTCCAGGCGGTGCGCCTCGCGCACCTGGCGGAAGCTCTCGACCTGTACCCGCGCGTCGAGCAGCGCCGCCCCCGGCGCCGTCGACTTCCCGCTTTTGTGCATCGCAACGCCCTTGTCCGGTGCCGGCGAACGCCAGCCGCTGCCTATTCTGGCCGAAATCGCGCCTATCGCAGCGATTCGATTCGCCAATGCTAAAGAAAATAGCAGGTGCTATATACTCGCCATGCACCCTCCACCTGCGTGTCCGCCATGGCCGATCCCCTGCCACTGCCCGAATCCAAGGCCGCCTGGCCGCAAGCCGACGACGCGCCACGGCGCAGCCTCGGTGATATGAACGGCAGCGTCGCCGTGCCCAGTCGCGGGTGGGGCTGGCGTCGCTTCCTGGCCTTCCTCGGGCCGGGCTACATGGTCTCGGTGGGCTACATGGATCCGGGCAACTGGGCCACCGACCTCGCCGGCGGCTCGCACTTCGGCTATCTGTTGCTGTCGGTGATCCTGCTGTCGAACCTGATGGCGATCGTGCTGCAGGGGCTGGCCGCGCGGCTGGGCATCGCCACCGGCCGCGATCTGGCGCAGGCCTGCCGCGAACACTATTCCAAGCCGGTCAACGTCCTGCTGTGGCTTGCCTGCGAGGCGGCGATCGTGGCCTGCGACCTGGCCGAGGTGATCGGCACCGCGATCGCGCTGAAACTGCTGTTCGGCATCCCGTTGACCCTGGGCGCGATCATCACCGCGATCGATGCGCTGCTGGTGCTGTACCTGATGCGGCGCGGCTTCCGCACGCTGGAGGCATTCGTGATCGCGCTGCTGCTGGTGATCTTCGCCTGCTTCGTGGTGCAGATCGCGATGGCCGCGCCGCCGCTGCACGCGGTGCTGGCCGGCTTCGTCCCGCGCGCCGAGGTGGTGACCAATCCGGCCGCGCTGTACCTGGCGATCGGCATTATCGGCGCGACGGTGATGCCGCACAACCTGTACCTGCATTCGTCGATCGTGCAGACCCGCGCCTACGAGCGCAGCGACGCCGGCCGCCGCTCGGCGCTGCGCTGGGCGCTGGCCGACAGCACCATCGCGCTGAGCCTGGCGCTGTTCGTCAACGCCGCGATCCTGGTGCTGGCCGCGGCGGTGTTCCATGCGCACGGCCGCACCTACGTGCAGGAGATCGAGCAGGCCTACGAACTGCTGGCGCCGATGCTCGGCGTCGGCCTGGCCTCGACCCTGTTCGCGGTGGCGCTGCTGGCCTCGGGCATCAACTCCACGGTGACCGCGACGCTGGCCGGGCAGATCGTGATGGAAGGCTTCCTGCACCTGCGTATCCCGGCCTGGGCGCGGCGCCTGCTGACCCGCGGTCTGGCGATCGTGCCGGTGGTGGTGGTGACCTGGCTGTACGGCGAGCAAGGCACCGCCAAGCTGCTGGTGCTGAGCCAGGTCCTGCTGTCGATGCAGCTGCCGTTCGCGGTGATTCCGCTGGTGCGCTTCGTCGCCGACAAACGCAAGATGGGCGCCCTGGTGGCGCCGCGCTGGCTGGTCCGGCTTTCGTGGGTCATCGCCGCGCTGATCGTGGTGCTGAACGTGAAGCTGCTCGGCGACACTTTCCTGCACTGAGCCGGCGCAAGAACCGGGGCGCCACGCTGACATCGCGGACGGCGCGAATCGGCGAGGCGCTGGCCGCGCGCCAACGGCGCCTTCGCTCACGAATACAGGGGCGCCGCTTCCGGTCTGTCCTGGGCGCCGGGATTGGCCCGCACCTGCTGCAGCGCGGTTGCCAGTTCGTCCAGCCGGTAGGGCTTGGACAGGATCTGCACGCCTTCCGCCTCGGCGGCGGATCTCGCCGCTTCCGCATAGCCGCTGGTCAACAGGATCGGCAGCGCCTCGCGGCGCATGCGGATCTCGTGGACCAGCTCCAGGCCGTTCATGCCGCCGGGCATCATGATGTCGGAGAACACGATGTCCACCACCCGCTCGTTGGCCAACGCGCCCAGCGCGGCAGCCGCGCTGGCCACGCGGGTGACCTGGTAGCCCAGCTGGCGCAGCATTTCGCCGACCAGGGCCGCGACTTCGTCGTCGTCCTCGACCAGCAGCACGTAGCCAGCGTCGCCCGGGGCGCGGCGCGCCACTTGCTGCAGGTCCAACAGGTGCCGTTCCTCCGGCACCGGCGCGCGAAACGAGCGCGGCAGCAGCAGATGGATCGCGGTGCCCTGTCCGAGTTCGCTGTCGATGTGGATGGAGCCGCCGGATTGCTGCACGAATCCGTGCACCTGCGCCAGGCCCAGGCCCGAGCCCTTGCCGATGTCCTTGGTGGTGTAGAACGGTTCGAACACCCGCGCCTTCACTTCCGGCGCCATGCCGACGCCGGTATCGACGATCGACAGGCGGATGAAATCCGGCTCGGTCTTGCTCGCGCCCGGCACGTTCTCCGCCCGGACCACGATGGTGCCGCCACTGGGCATCGCATCGCGGGCGTTGACCGCCAGATTGAGCACCACCAGTTCCAGCTCGCCCGGATCCACTTCGATCGGCCACAGGCCGTCGGCGAAATCGAAATCCACGTGCACGTCGCCGCGCAGGCTGCGGTCGAGCAGCTCGCGCATGCCGCCGATCTGCCGGGTCAGATCGACCGGTTCCGGCTTGAGTTCCTGCCGCCGCGAGAACGCCAGCAACTGCCGGGTCAGCCCGGCGCCGCGCTGGGCGGCCTTCTGCATGCCATCCATCAGCCGCTTGCGCACGCCCGGATCGGCCTGGGTGTCGAGCATCGCCAGGCCGCCGGAGATCACCATCAGCAAATTGTTGAAATCGTGCGCGACGCCACCGGTCAACTGCCCGATGGCCTCGATCTTCTGCGCGTGGCGCAGGGTTTCCTCGACCCGCGCGCGCTCTTCCATCTGCGTGCGCAGCAGGCGATTGGCCTCTTCCAGTTCGCGGGTGCGCGCCACCACCTGCGCCTCCAGCTGTTGCGCCGCCGACGCCTGCGCGCGCAACAGCGAGCGCACCTCGTACTGGCGCGCGCGCGCGCGCAGCGCGGCCTTGATGGTGCTGGTGAAGGTGATGGCCTGCACCGGCCGCTCGAGCAGCGCCACGTTGCGCAGCGCCGCCACCAGGTTGCGGCGCCAGGTCACCACGGTCGGCTGCTCCTGGTGGCTGGTCAGCACCACAAACGGCAGGTCCGACCAGGCCGGCTGCGCGTCGGCCCAGGCGAACAGCGCGGCGGTGTCCTTGCCGAACAGGCCTTCCTCGGCGACGAACACCGCGGCGGCGCCGATTTGCAGTTCGCGCACCAGCGTGTCCAGGTCCGGGCAGTGACACGCCACCACGCCACCGCGCCGCAGCAGTTCCACCGACGCCCCGCCGTCGCGCCCGATCGGCGCATGGACCAGGACCCGGCTCTCGCTCGCATCGCTGCTGCTCATGCGCCGGTGTCGAGCAGCGGCTGCTCTCCTCCACTGTAGCTCGGGGTTCCTGAGAAGATGCCGCTGAATCCCTTCAACGGCTGGCCGACGTCGATGCCGTTGCTGCTGAGGCGAAATTCGCGGATCGCGTTCTCGTGCTTGCCGCTGCGCTTCTTCACCACCGACAGCGCGCGATGCACCGCGCCGTCCACCTCGAAATAGCGCAGCATCAGCACCGAATCGCTCAGGTAGCTCAGGTCCAGCGGCGTTTCCATGGGACCCATCAAACCGTGCTGGGCCAGCACCAGGATGGTCAGCACGCCCTGCTGCCCCAGATAGCTGAGCAATTCGTGCATCTGCAGGATCAGGAAGCGCTCGTCCGGCATCGCGTTGAGATAGCCGTTGAGGCTGTCGATGACGATCACCCGCGCCCCCTCCAGTTCCACGCTGCGGCGCACGATCGCCGCGAACTGGCCCGGCGACATCTCCGCGGGATCGATCTGCTGGAAGCGGATCATGCCGTTGTCGAGCTTTTCCGCCAGCGGCATACCCAGCGTGCGTGCGCGGGCCTCGACCGTGCTGCGGCCTTCGTCGAAGGCGAAGAAGACGCTGTGCTCGCCGCGCTCGGCTGCGGCGATGGTGTAGGACAGCGCCAGTGAAGACTTGCCCACGCCGGCCGCGCCCAGCAGCAAGGCGTTGGTGCCGCGCTCCAGCCCGCCGCCGAGCAGCCGGTCCAGTTCGTCGTTGCCGCTGGGGGCCACTTCGGCGATGTTGTGGTGCTTGTACTCGGCCGCGACCAGGCGCGGATAGATCTCCAGGCCGCCCTTCTCGATGGTGAAATCGTGGTAGCCGCCGCGGAACTGGATGCCGCGCATCTTGACCACGCGCAGGCGCCGGCGTTCGGCGCCGTAGTCGATGGCCAGCTGTTCCAGCAACACCACGCCATGGGTGATGGAATGCAGCTGCAGGTCGTTTTCCTGCGAGGACAGGTCGTCGAGCATGATGACCGTGCACTGCCGGCTGGCGAAGAAATGCTTCAGCGCCAGCACCTGGCGGCGGTAGCGCAGCGGGCTCTGCGCGAGCAGGCGCAGTTCGGAAAGGCTGTCCAGCACCACGCGCGAGGGATTGAGCTGCTCGACCTTGTCGAAGATCAGCTTGGTGGTCTCGGTCAGTTCCAGTTCCGCCGGGTGGAACACGGTGAGTTCGCGGTCCGGGTCCAGCGCCGTCTCCGGCGGCACCAGTTCGAACACGTCGACCTCGTTCATGCTCCAGCCGTGGCGGCTGGCGACCAAGCGCAGTTCGCGCTGGGTTTCGGACAGGGTGATGTAGAGCACCCGTTCGCCATGCCGCGCGCCCTCCAGCAGGAATTGCAGGGCGATCGTGGTCTTGCCGGTGCCGGGGCGGCCTTCGTAGAGATACAGGCGATTGGGGTCCACCCCGCCGCCAAGGATATTGTCCAGGCCCGCACTGCCGGTCGAGATGCGCGGCGGATCGTCGCCGTTCGCGTGATCGGGCTGCCGGTGAGGGGTCATAGGTGTCCTTGAAGATTGCGTGTGGAGTGAACGTAACGTGTTGCCGCTTTCTCGTAAGGGCCGTGCACGGCAACCCGCATCAATTCGCTCTCGCCAGCACGCCTTGCTGCATTGCCGCGACCGCCCGCTCACCTGGACGTGTCGCAACGCTCACGGTTCGTGAGGCCAAAACACACTACGTTCGGCAAAGTGATGTTTTTGTGTAGGCATCGCCCGCGTCCGCGCAACGTGGAGCAACAGGCAGCGAACCGCGGCGATCGACGAGGCGGGCCGGGATGGTACGAACGCGTTGCCTGGCGCCGAAACCATCTGCCCGAGCCGCCTGCGATCCGCCAGGACCTGGAACGTCCGGCGAGCGCGGCCCCACGCGTCGGCGACGCTCATGCGCGGCCTTCTGGATCCAGCGTCTCCAACAGTTCGTGCATGCGATACGGCTTGGCCAGGAAACGCGCGGTGGGCGGCAGCGGCGGCAACTGCGACAGCGCATAGCCGGATAACAGGATCGTCACGCAGGCCGGATTCCTCGCCTGCGCGGTGCGCACGACCTCGATGCCGCTGACGCCGCCGGGCATGCTGATGTCGCTGATCACGCAGTCGAACTGCCCGCTGGCCAGTTCCGCCTGCGCCTGGAGGCCGTTGACCGCTTCGAGGACATCGAAGCCGGCGTCCTGCAGGGCGATGACCGTCACCATCCGCAACAGCGCATCGTCCTCGACATAAAGGATCTTCCTGGCGGTCATGGCGTCGGCGCAACTGGAATGTACATGGTGACCAGGGTTCCCTGCCCCTGCCCGCTTTCGATGCCGGCGAACCCGCCGGACTGGCCGGCGAACCCGAACACCTGGCTCAACCCCAGGCCGCTGCCGCTGCCGACATCCTTGGTGGTGAAGAACGGTTCCATGGCGCGCAGCCGCACCTCCTCGGACATGCCGGGGCCGTCGTCCTGCACCGCCACGCATACGTAGTCCTGCCCGGGCCTGGCTTCCGCATGCAGGGACAGGTCGGAGCGGCACAGCCGCGTGGAGATCACGATCCGGCCCTGCTGCATCGCGTCGCGTGCGTTCGCGACCAGATTCATCAGCGCCGCTTCGAACTGGCTGGCGTCGACCACCACGGTCGGCAACGTCTCGGCGAAGGCGAACTCGCAGGTCACGGCATCGCCGGCCACGCGCCGGTACAGCTCGGCGGCCTCGACGATCAGTGCGTTGACGTCGTTGGGCTCGGGTGTCAGGTCCTGGCCGCGGGCGAAGGCGAGCATCTGCTGCGACAACCGGCTGCCCCGCTCCGCCGCATCGGTGGCCGCCCCGATCAGCAGCTGACTGCGCGCGTCGTCCCGGGTCTTGGCCAGCAAGTCCAGGCTGCCGACGATGACCGCCAGCAGATTGTTGAAATCGTGGGCGATGCCCAGCGTCAGGCGGCCGATGGCCTGCACCTTCTGCGCTTGCGCCAGGGCGCGTTCGGCCTTGCGCAGGTCTTCGGTGGCATTGAACTTCTCGGTGACGTCGCGGGTGACCTTGGCGTAGCCGACCAGCGCGCCGTCCTTCCAGACCGGATCGATGACCACGCTGGCCCGGAACTGCGAACCGTCCTTCCTCACCCGCCAGCCTTCGGCCTCGTAGCGGCCTTCGCGCCTGGCCGCGTCCAGCCCCTTGCGCGGCAGGCCCGCGGCGGCGTCCTGCGGCGTGTAGAACTTGGAAAAATGCTGGCCGACGATCTCGGCTTCTTCGTAGCCCTTGATGTGGCGGCCGCCAGTGTTCCAGCTGAGGATGTAGCCTTCCGGATCGAGCATGTAGATGGCGTAGTCGGTCACGCTCTGCAATAGCAGTCGGTCTGCTTCGGCTGCGAGCGGAGTAAGCATTCAAGCCAGACTGGGCGGTGAAATCGACCTCAAAAATAGCCAGCTATTTGTTAATTTTTTGTGGAACGTGTTACTTCCGTTCCGTGGCGCCGGGCAGTGCGCTGCGTCCCGGACATCGTGGTCGACGACGCGCTTGCCGACATCGTCGCTGGCCGCTTCGATGCACGCATCCGCGTGGGTGGGCAGCTCGAGAAGGACATCATGGCGGCCGTCCGCCTCACGCCAGACCTGAACATGGTGGCCGTGGCTTCCCCGGACTACCTCGCGCGTCGAGGAACACCCGAGTCGCCTGCCGAGCTGCACGACCATGCATGCATCAACTGGCGGCTGCAGATGGACGGCAGGCACTACCGCTGGGAGTTCAAGAAGCGCGGGCAACGCCTCGAAGTGGCGGTGGGCGAGCTCCTGGCCCAGGGGCGACTAGTCCAGGTCCTGCCGGACTGGTCGATTTCGCGCCCGGGGCTGTTCCTATACTACCCGAGCAGGCAGCATCGCCCCGCCCTGCTGGGTGCGTTCATCGACTGTCTGCTGGATCGCAAACCGTTCGATCGGCTCTAAGCCCGAACGCTGAGGTGTCGATTCTCCGGCACGTCGCAACACGATCGCGCGATAGTTTTGCGCAACGGCGCAATGCGCTCGGACACCTTACGCGCCAAACATCCGGCTGCAGTACGCGCGCAGCAATTCCGGCCTGTCGCACGGACCACGAAACGCGATGTGGCCATCGGGCCTGACCAACACCAGCGCCGGGACGTCCTCGATGCCGTAGGCGCCATGCGCGACGCCATCCAGATCGAACAGTGCCGTGGCATCGCCTGCCTCCGGCACCGACTTGCCCAGGATCAGCCGCGGACGCACCCACTCCCAATCGCGGACCTGCGCCAGCGCACGCCGCATCGCGTCCAGGGCGTCCTGGCGCCGTGCGTCGAACAGCAACAAGGTCCATCCCCAGGTGACGCCATCGGGGTTGTAGAGGTGCGCGAACAGCGTCGTGCCCGCACCGTCGTGCGCGATGACCGCCACATCCGGCGCGCGCTCGCCCGGATGCGGTGCGCGCCGACGCACGACGTCCCGCAATCCATCGAGATGGTTCTCGTTCAAGGGGCTGTCGGGATAGGCGACGGAGAGTTGCTGCAGGTCGTCGGTGCCCTGGATCAGCGCACCGATGTTGGGCAAAAAGCTGGCGGCGATGCCCATGGCGGCATCCTTGATGACACCCCGATAGACGCTGTTCCGGAAGCCCTTTTCCTGCTGCGCGTCCAGCCGGCTGTGCTCGCAGCCGCGCTCCAGGGCATAGGACTCCAGCAGCACCGGGGCCGCCTTGCCGCCCAGCGCCATCGCCAGCCGCCAGGCCAGACCGATCGCATCCTGCAGCCCGGCGTTCATGCCCTGGCCGCCGGCGGGCAGCGTGAGATGGCCGGCATCGCCCACCAGGAACACGCGCCCCTCGGCATAGCGTGACGTCACGCCATGCTGGAACCGGCTGTGGGTGATCCAGATCGGATCGCTCAGCTCCAGCGTCTGGTCCTCGGTGACCTCGCGCGCGATGGCTTGCAACTCTTCCAGCGTCGGATCGCGATCGGGAATGCCCTCGTCGTCGGACAGGAAGAACAGCCGGTGATAGCCCTCCCACACCGGCAGCACGCCGCAGAAGCCCTTGGGGTAATAGAAGAACCAGAGGTGGTCGAATGCGGTGGAGCGGCGCCAGCGTAGCTTCGCGTCCAGTTGCCGATTGATGCAGTGGGGCAGCTTCTCCGTCGCGAAGTCCGCACCGATCTGCTTGCGTACGAAGCCCTCGGCGCCGTCCGCCCCAACCAGGTAGCGGCAGCGCAGGCGCTCGACCGGGCGCCCTTCGACCTGCTCGCCGTCGTCGTTCACCGTCGCGATCGTCACGCTGACGCCCTCGGCATCCTGCTCAAAGCCGATCACCTTGCGGCCGCGTTCGAGCGCCGCACCGCCGGCCTCGATCTGCCGCGTCAACACCTTCTCGATGACGTCCTGGCCGCTGTACAACACCTCCGGATACGGACTGGCGACCTGCGCAATCGCGATCGGGTCCACCGTCTTGCCGATCAACAGGGTGTTGATGTGGGTGATCCGGTACGCCTGCTCGGCCAGGGCATCGCGAATGCCGATGCTCGCCAGCAACTCCTGCGGGCGCGCCCACAAGTTGTTGGCGCGCGAATGCGGCTCGGGCTGCGTGCGTTGCTCGAAGATCCGGAAGCGCACCCCATGGTGCGCCAGCGCGCAGGCGGTGGTCAGGCCGACCGGCCCGCCGCCGATGATGATGACGTCCGTATCGCAGCCGTCTGCGTGTGGGGCAAGGGCCATGCTTTCTCCTGGGTGATGGATCGTGTGGGGCGCAGGCGTGTGCGCCTCAGTCGGCCAGCGACTGGTCGAGGGCGTCGCGCATTTCCACGAGCACCGCGATGGCGTTGCTGACGCGCTCGGCGCCCAGCCGCTCGATCAGGTGCGCGTCGAGCGCCGCGACCGCGGCCTCGGCGGCGCGCAAGGTGGCATGCCCCTCAGGCGTCAACACGACCAGCTTCGCGCGCGCGTGGTGCGGATTAGTCTGGAACACGACGAACCCGTGTTCGGCCAGCAATTCCACGACGCGTTGCACCGCCTGCCGGGTCAACCCCATGTTGCGGGCGATATGCGCAACCGGAAGCGGCACAGCCGAATAGCCCAGCGCGCCGAGAACCTGCCACCAGGCAGTGGTCAGCCCGATCGGCCGCACCAACTGGTTGCCCATGTCGACCAGGCGGCCGTTGGTGGCGAACACCGCGAGAACCAATTCGCGGATCAGCAATCGAAGTTGGTCGGAAGCCATGCATCATCCTGTCCATTTGACAGCATGCTGTCAAATAACAGATACCCAGCTTGCTCCTTGCCTAGCGCCAAGTGCTGCCCACGGCAGGCTGCCGAGCTTCGACACGGGCCCTCGCTTGCCCTGACGCGCCGGCCAGCCCGCTTGACACCCCGGCGACGGATCGGCGCTGCTTCGTCCGTCGGTGGCGTTACGGGTCTGCTGGCGCGGCGGTGGGTTGCAGCAGCAGCCGCAGCAGCGGATTCGGGAAGCGCCGCGCCATGGTGACGGCGTGGAAGGCCTCCACGATGTCCGGCAATTGATCCCCTTCCATCAGCACGCCGGCGGCAATCTCGTCCTTGACGACGATCGGCGGGAGCACGGCCAGGCCGAGGTCCTCGCGCGCCAGCAGTCGCATCATCGCCATGTCCTCCACTTCCGCCACGATCTGCGGCCGCACGCCCAGGCGATCGGCCAGGGCGTCGAAGCCGATACGCACGCTGCTGTCCACCGTCGGCAGGATGATGGGATGGCTGCGCAGGCGATCGGCGATGCTGGCGGCGCGGCGCAACCGGTCCGGCGTTCCCACCAGGCTGACCGGGTGCTGCGCGAGCCGATGAGTGACGAACGGGGTGAGCGCATCGCCGGCCGGGGCCTGGTTCAACAGCACCACGTCGAGGTTGAGCGCCTCGAGCGCGCGCAGCAGTTCGCCGGCGCTGCCCGATCGCAGAATGAGATCGATGTCGGTACGGCCCAGCAGCGGTCGCAGGAACTCCATCTGGAAGTTGCGCGACAGCGTGGCGAGCGAACCGACCCGCAGCGCCTGCCGCGCTGCGCCGGTCTGCCGCAGCGTGCCCAGCAACTCGTCGCCGGTGGCGAAGATCGCGTCGGCATGATCGAGCGCGATCTGCCCCGCCTCGGTCAGATGCAGCTGCCGCCCGCGCCGTTCGAACAGCGCGTGGCCGAGCCGTTCCTCGAGCTTGCGGATCTGCACCGACAAGGCCGACTGGGTGAGGTTGAGCCGCTCCGCGGTGCGGGTCAGGTTGCCGTCGTGGGCAACGGCCCAGAAGTAGCGCAGGTGATTGTAGTTGAGGGCGGCCATATCGTTCGATATTAACGAACGGATCAGTGAAAAGAATGAATTTTTTTTCGTCCCCACCGATCGCTATCGTGGCGCCGCCCGCCGCCGCGCCCGATCCGAGGGAATTGCCTTGTCGCTCTATCTGCTGCCGCTTTCCGCGCCGTTCCTGCTGCTGGTTGCCGCCGTGTTCGGCTTTGTCCGCAGCGGCCGACGTCCCAATCTGCTGCCCGTCTTCGCCGAAGGTGCCGCACTCGGCGCGCTGCTCATCGCGATCGCCTCGCTGGTACTGCTGATCGCCCGAGGCGCCGGCGACAGCGGCCTGGCCGGCTGGAGCGGCGTCGGCCTGTCGGTACGGCTCGATGCGGTGAGCGCCACGATGCTGCTCCTGGTCGCGTTCGTCGGCTGGATCGTGGTGCGTTACACCCGCACCTATCTGGATGGCGAGGCGCGCCAGGGCTATTTCACCGGCTGGCTGTGCAGTGCGCTCGCAGCGGTGCTGCTGCTCGTCCAGGCAGGCAATCTCGTCCAGCTCGTCCTCGCCTGGATCGCGACCAGCGTCGCGCTGCATCGCCTGCTGCTGTTCTATCCCGAACGCGTGGCGGCGCAGCGTGCAGCGCGCAAGAAGCGTCTGTTTTCCACGACCGGCGGTATCGCCCTGACCTGCGCAGCGGTGCTTCTCTGGAAAAATATGGGCACGACCGATATCGCCACGATCAATGCGCTGGCCGCGAGCGGACAGCACTCCTGGTCGCTGGTGGCGGCGGCCGCCCTGCTTGCGCTGGCCGCGATGCTGAAATCGGCGCAGTTCCCGACCCATGGCTGGCTCACCGAGATGATGGAGGCGCCCACGCCGGTGTCGGCGTTGCTGCACGCGGGGGTGGTCAATGGCGGCGGCTTCCTGCTGATCCGCTTTGCGGACCTGATGCTGTCGGCACCCGGCGTGCTCGCCGTGCTGGCCATGCTGGGCGGGTTCACCGCGCTGTTCGGTGCGTTGGTGATGCTGACCCAGCCCGCGGTCAAGACCTCGCTGGCCTGGTCGACGGTCGCGCAAATGGGATTCATGATGCTCCAGTGCGGTCTTGCGCTGTTCCCGCTGGCCCTGCTGCACATCGTCGCGCACTCGCTGTACAAGGCGCATGCGTTCCTCGCCTCCGGCGGCGCGGTCGAGCAGGTGGCGGCCATTCGCCGGCCCGGGCCGGTGGCCGTTCCCAACGGATCGGCGGTCGGCCGCGCCTTCCTGATCGCAGTGGCGATCTATGTCGGGATCGGCGCGGCCTTCGGGTTCGCGGTCGGGTTCGAGCACAAGTCGCCGCAGGCGCTGGCACTGGGCGCCATCCTGATCTTCGGTGTCGCGTATCTGCTGGCCCAGGGCCTTGCCGATGCGGCGCCGCGACCGCTCTCCCGCAGGACCGCGCTCTACGCCAGCGCCGCGGCGATCGGCTACTTCGCCCTGCAGACCGCCGCCGAATGGGCGACCGCCGGGGTCTTGCCGGCGACGCCCGCGCCGGGACGGCTGGAGTGGACGCTGATGGCGCTCGCGGTGCTGAGCTTCGGATTGGTGGCGGTGGCGCAGGCGCTGTTCCCGCTGTGGGCGTCGCATCCCGCTGCCGCCGGACTCCGCGTCCATCTCTCCAACGGCCTGTATGCCAACGCCACGATCGATCGCCTGCTTGACGGCTGGTCTGTCCGCAAGACGCCGTGACCCACAACCTCCAGGACCCGCCCATGCCGATGACCGCGACCGACGCACCGCCCCTATCCCACGCTGCGATCATCGCCGCCGCGCAGCGTGCGGCGCGCGCTATTCCCCCGCTTTGGCCGCTCGCCTCGAGCGTTGCAGTCAACCCCTTCCTCGGCCAGACCGGCGAGCCGCTGGCGATCGCGGCAGCACGGCTGCGGCGCGCGGCAGGCATCGCCCTGACCATGCCTCGCTCCTGGTATGCGGAGCGGCTGCATTCCGGCGAGATCGCCGAGGAGGATCTGCAGGCGGCCTTGCAGAACGCGCCGGCAGCGCTGCGACCGCCGACGTTGTCCGCGCTCAAGCACGCCGCTGAAGCCGCGCGCCCTGCTCCGCAGGCGATCCCGACCGTCGCCGATCTGGCATGCGAGGCCGCTGCGATCGACTGGCCGGGCATCGTCACCGAGCGCATCGGGCATTGGGCGTCCGGCTATTTCGATCAGGGCCAGGCGCTGTGGGTCGCTGGCCAATCCGGCGGTGCTTACGCCACCTGGCGCCTCATCGCGACCCACGACCTGACACCGGAGATCGCAGGCCTCGCAGGGTTCGCACAGCGCGTGGCGGATGCGCCGGCGAACGCCGAGGCCATGATCGTCGATTGCGTCGCCCAGCTTGGACTCCCGTCGGAGGCGCTGGAAAGCTACTTCCATCGGCTACTCACGACGCTCGGCGGCTGGGCGCAACTCGCCCGCTATCGGCTCTGGCAAGCGGAGTTGAGCGGCGCGACCGACGCTTCCGTCACCGACCTGCTCATCATCCGCATGACCTGGGAAGCGGCGCTGCTGGAGAAGTTCGGTTCGGCACTCGCGCCTCAATGGCGAACCGCCATCGCGGCCTACGCCATTCCGGTCGTCGCGACATCGGAGGACGTCGTCGACAGCATCCTGCAGGAGGCCGCCGAACGGGCGGCGCAGCGGCGGCTCGATACCTTGCTTGCGGCACCCTCTTCGTCCCCGGCCGCGCCTGGCGGCCCGACGCTGCAAATGGCCTTCTGCATCGACGTGCGTTCGGAAGTGTTCCGCCGCGCATTGGAAAGCCTCGACTCCGGCATCCAGACACTGGGATTCGCCGGGTTCTTCGGCCTGGGCATCGGCCATCGGCGCTTCGCCTCCGACGTGGTCGAGGCGCGCCTTCCCGTGCTGCTGACCCCGGGTGTTGCCACATGCGCGGGAGCGGCAACGCCATCGGTGGCGGCCTCGGACCTGAGCGCGCGGATCACGGCGCGGGCCAAGCGTGCCTGGGGCCGCTTCAAGCTGGCCGCCATTTCCTCGCTCGCCTTCGTCGAGGCCATGGGCCCGATCTATGTCGCCAAGCTCCTACGCGATGGGCTGGCGCTGAAGCGGCATCGCGCGCCGAACGACCCCGCGCCACGCCCGGTCGACGGCCTCGACCTCGACACGCGGCTGAGCATGGCCACGCGCGTGCTCAAGGCGATGTCGCTGACCACCGACTTCGCCCGGCTCGTCGTGCTCGCAGGCCACGGCGCCAACGTGGTCAACAATCCGCATGCCAGCGCATTGCAGTGCGGCGCCTGCGGTGGCTATTCGGGCGAAGTGAACGCGCGGCTGCTCGCCGCGCTGCTCAACGATCGCGAGGTGCGCGCCGGTCTCGCCGAGCGCGGCATCGCGATTCCCGCAGACACGCTGTTCCTGGCCGCGCTGCACGACACCACGACCGATACGGTCACGCTCTACAGCGCAGACCGTCCCTCGCCCGGCCACGATGCCGATATCGACCAGGCGGCGCGCTGGCTGCATTCCGCCGGCGCACTCGCGCGCGGCGAGCGGGCGCTGCGCCTGTCGCGCGCGCAGCGCAGCCAGGACATCGCGCATCGCGCCCGCGACTGGGCCGAACTGCGCCCGGAGTGGGCGCTGGCCGGTTGCCAGGCCTTCATCGCCGCGCCACGCTCGCGCACGGCCGGGCGCGACCTGGCCGGACGCGCCTTCCTCCACGACTACGCTTGGCGGCGCGACGAAGGTTTCGGCGTGCTGGAGCTGATCCTGACCGCGCCGGTCGTCGTCGCCAGCTGGATCAGCCTGCAGTACTACGGATCGACCGTCGCACCCGACACCTTCGGCGCGGGCAACAAGCTGCTGCACAACGTCACCGGCGGCATCGGCGTGGTCGAGGGCAATGGCGGCCTGCTGCGCGGCGGACTGCCGTGGCAGTCGGTGCACGACGGCGAACGGCTGATCCACGAACCGCTGCGGCTCTCGGTGCTGATCGAGGCACCGCCTGACGCGATCGCCAGCGTCCTCGAACGTCACCCGCAGGTCTGCGCGCTGTTCGACAACCGGTGGCTGCATCTTTTCGCGCTGGACGACGAGGGCCAAATGGCGTGGCGCTACAACGGCGATCTATGCTGGGAGCACAACGTCAGCGATGCCCGCGCCGGCGACAATCCCCTGCCAGTGCTTGCATAAAGCATCCCTCTTGCCTGCCCTGCCGCCCCCGAACGGAGGCGGGAGAGCGGGATTGGGGTTTCTTCCAGGCCAGCGAACACCGGTCGGATCGGATCAGCCCATTGCGGCGATGCTTTGGCCACTGGCGATCGCCCCCCGAAAGGACCTGAGTTCATGCACCCAGGCACGACGACCGTGGCAACGCTTTTGCCCCCCCGCCCTGCCCATCGGGCCCGGCGCGGTCATCGCCGCCCCCAATCAGGATGGCACCAATGCACTGAGCGGATGCCCGTGTTCTCCCACAAACTCCTGGCACCTTCAGTCCCGCGACGTGACGACGCGCAACTGCTCGGCCGATCCCCAGATGCGCTCCCTCCGACGTCCATGCGTCAAGGACGCAAATTCACTCCCACTCGATCGTCGCCGGCGGCTTCCCTGAGATGTCGTAGACCACCCGCGAGACGCCACGCAGTTCGTTGATGATGCGGTTGCTCACCGTGCCGAGGAAATCGTACGGCAGATGCGCCCAGTGCGCGGTCATGAAGTCGATGGTCTCCACCGCGCGCAGCGCGATCACCCATTCGTAGGCGCGCGCGTCGCCGACCACGCCGACCGACTTGACCGGCAGGAACACCGCGAAGGCCTGGCTGGTCTTGTCGTACAGGTCGGCCTTGCGCAGTTCGTCGATGAAGATCGCGTCGGCCTTGGCCAGCAGTTCGGCGTACTCGCGCTTCACTTCGCCGAGGATGCGCACGCCCAGGCCGGGACCGGGGAACGGATGGCGGTAGACCATCGTGCGCGGCAGGCCGAGCTCCACTCCCAGGCGCCGTACTTCGTCCTTGAACAGCTCGCGCAGCGGCTCGACCAGGCCCAGCTTCATGTGTTCGGGCAGGCCGCCGACGTTGTGGTGGCTCTTGATCACATGCGCCTTGCCGGTCTTGCTGCCGGCCGACTCGATCACGTCCGGATAGATCGTGCCCTGCGCCAGCCACTTGGCGTTGGCCAGCTTGTTCGACTCTTCGTCGAAGATCTCCACGAACAGGTTGCCGATGATCTTGCGCTTGGCTTCCGGATCGCTGACCCCGGCCAATGCGGCGAAATAGCGGTCGGCGGCGTTGACCCGGATCACCTTGACGCCCATGTGCTCGGCGAACATCGCCATCACCTGGTCGCCTTCCTGCCAGCGCAGCAGGCCGGTATCGACGAACACGCAGGTCAGCCTGTCGCCGATCGCCTTGTGCAGCAGCGCGGCGACCACCGACGAATCGACACCGCCGGACAGCCCCAGGATCACGTCGTCGTCGCCGACCTGGGCGCGCACCCGCGCGATCTGGTCGTCGATGATGTTGGCCGCGGTCCACAGCGTGGCGCAGCCGCACACATCGACCACGAAACGGCGCAGCAGGGTCTGGCCCTGCAGGGTGTGGGTGACTTCCGGATGGAACTGCACGCCGTACCAGCGCTTGGCTTCGTTGGCCATCGCCGCGACCGGGATGCGGTCGGTGACGGCGCTGATGGTGAAGCCCGGCGGCACCTGCGAGACGTGGTCGCCGTGGCTCATCCACACGTTCAGGCGCGATGCGCCGGCATGGTCGGTCAACCCGGAGAACAAGGCATCGGCCGCCACCACGTCCACTTCGGCATGGCCGAACTCGCGCTGGTCGGCGGCCTCGGTGGCGCCGCCCAGCTGCGCGGCCATGGTCTGCATTCCGTAGCAGATGCCGAACACCGGCAGGCCGCTGTCGAACACTTCCTGCGGCGCGGCCGGCGCGCCCGGCAGCGTGGTCGATTCGGGGCCGCCGGACAGGATGATGCCCTTGGCGCCGAAGCCGGCGATCTCGGAAGGATCGTGGTCCCAGGCCCAGATCTCGCAGTACACCCCCAACTCACGGATGCGGCGCGCGATCAGCTGCGTGTACTGCGCGCCGAAATCGAGGATGAGGATCTTGTCGCTGTGGATATTGGTCATTGGGGCCGGGATTGGGGATACGGGATTAGGGATTCGCAACAGCGGGAGAGCGGCGATGTGCACTGCCGGTGGAAACGCGGCGGGCTCCTACGAATCCCCAATCCCGAATCCCCACTCCCGCGCATGGGCATCAGCCCATGCGGTAGTTCGGCGGTTCCTTGGTGATCTGCACGTCGTGGACGTGGCTCTCGCGCTGGCCGGCACCGGTGATGGTGACGAACTTCGGCTTGGTGCGCATTTCCTCGATGGTCGCGCAGCCCACGTAGCCCATCGTGGCGCGCAGGCCGCCGATCAGCTGGTGGATGATGCCGCTGAGCGGGCCGCGGTACGGCACGCGGCCTTCGATGCCTTCCGGCACCAGCTTGTCGGCGTCGGAGGCGTCCTGGAAGTAACGGTCCTTGCTGCCCTTCTCCATCGCGCCCAGCGAGCCCATGCCGCGGTAGCTCTTGTAGCTGCGGCCCTGGAACAGTTCGACCTCGCCCGGCGCTTCCTCGGTGCCGGCGAACAGGCCGCCGACCATCACCGTGGAGGCGCCGGCGACCAGCGCCTTGCCGATGTCGCCGGAGTAGCGGATGCCGCCGTCGGCGATCAGCGGAATGCGGTCCTGCAGCGCCTCGGCGACCATGTCCACCGCGGTGATCTGCGGCACGCCCACGCCGGCGACCACGCGCGTGGTGCAGATCGAGCCGGGGCCCACGCCGACCTTGACCGCATCGGCGCCGGCATCCATCAGCGCCAGCGCGGCATCGCCGGTGACGATGTTGCCGCCGATCACCTGCAGCTGCGGATAGGTCTTCTTGACCCAGGCCACGCGGTCGATCACGCCCTGCGAATGGCCGTGCGCGGTATCGACGATGACCACGTCCACGCCTGCCGCGGCCAGCAGCTCGATGCGCTGTTCGGTATCGCCGCCGACGCCGACCGCCGCGCCCACCAGCAGGCGCGTGGAGACATCCTTGGCGGCGTTGGGATTGTCGGTCTTCTTCTGGATGTCCTTGACCGTGATCAGGCCGCGCAGCTCGAAGCTGTCGTTGACCACCAGGATCTTCTCGATGCGGTTGCGATGCAGCAGCTGCAGCACTTCCTCGTCGCTGGCGCCTTCGCGCACGGTGATCAGGCGATCCTTCTTGGTCATGATGTGGCGGACCGGATCGTCGAGCTTCTTCTCGAAGCGCATGTCGCGGCTGGTGACGATGCCGACCAGCTCGCTGCCGTCGACCACCGGCACGCCGGAGATGTTGCGCGCGCGCGTGAGTTTCAGCACTTCGCCGATGGTCGTTTCCGGACCGACGGTGAACGGCTCGGTGATCACGCCGGCTTCGAACTTCTTGACCTTGGCCACTTCGGCCGCCTGTTGCGCAGGGGTCAGGTTCTTGTGGATGATGCCGATGCCGCCGAGCTGGGCCATGGCCACCGCGAGGCGGTGTTCGGTCACCGTGTCCATCGCCGCCGACAGGATCGGCAATTTCAGGCGCAGGTCGCGGGTCAGCCGGGTTTCCAGGCTGACGTCCTTCGGCAGGACGATCGAGTGGGCGGGGACGAGCGAAACGTCGTCGTACGTTAAAGCTTCAGCCTGGATGCGCAGCATCGGCGGACCCGAATGTGGGGAAGCGCGGCATTTTAACGCATTTGGGGCCGGGATTGGGGATTCGGGATTGGGGATTCGCAACGGCGAAGCCTTGCACCGGCCTGCCGTTTGCCTGTTTGTCAGGATGCCGATTGCCGGCCGATCCCGGATGCAACCCGGATAGGCCGTGCATGCGCTTTTCCTGTTGCCTTTAACGAATTCCCCAATCCCGACTCCCGAATCCCGGCCACTGCCTTTAACGAATCCCGAATCCCGCATCCCGAACGCCGGCCGCCTCAGCGGCCTCAATGGTGTTCTGCATCAGCGTGGCCACGGTCATCGGCCCGACCCCGCCCGGGACCGGGGTGATCCAGCTGGCGCGCTGCGCGGCCGCGTCGAAGCCGACGTCGCCGACCAGGCGGCCGTCGTCGAGGCGGTTGATGCCCACGTCGATCACCACCGCACCGGGCTTGACCCACTCGCCGGGGATCAGGCCGGGGCGGCCCACCGCCACCACCAGGATGTCGGCGTCGCGCACCCGCGCCTGCAGCACGTCGGCCGGAGTGAACTTGTGGCAGCAGCTGACCGTGCAGCCGGCGATCAGCAGTTCCAGCGCCATCGGCCGGCCGACATGGTTGCTGACCCCGACGATGGTGGCGTTGCGGCCGCGCACCGGCTGGTCCGTGTGTCCGAGCAGGGTGACGATGCCGCGCGGGGTGCATGGGCGCAGGCCGAATTCGCGCAGCGCCAGGTGGCCGACGTTCTCCGGATGGAAACCGTCCACGTCCTTGCGCGGGTCGATGCGGTGGATCAGCCGGCTGGCGTCGGGAATGCCCGGCAGCGGCAGCTGCACCAGGATGCCGTGCACCTTGGGATCGGCGTTGAGGCGGTCGATCAGCGCCAGCAGTTCGGCTTCGCCGGTACCGGCCGGAAGATCGTGGTCGAACGCCTCGATACCGACCTTTTCCGCCGCGCGGCGCTTGTTGCGCACGTACACCGTGGACGCCGGATCGCCGCCGACCAGCACCACCGCCAGGCCCGGCCGCGGCTGCCCGGCCGCCAGCCGCGCATCGACCCGCAGCTTGAGCTGGTCGAGCAGTTCGTCGGCGATGCGCCGCCCGTCGAGGATGCGGGCCGGAACGGGGGAGACGGGCGCGGAATCGGTCATCGAGGCGAGCGGGTGTAGAGTCTGGGGACCCCTATTGTCCCCGATTCCGCCATGACCGACACCACCCGCATCGAGGCCGCCGCGTTCCGGCGGCTGCTGCAGCACCTCAACCAGGACCGCAGCGACGTGCAGAACATCGACCTGATGATCCTGGCCGGCTTCTGCCGCAACTGCCTGGCCGACTGGTACCGCGAGGCCGCCGCCGCCGAAGGCGAAACGCTGAGCAAGGAGCAGGCGCGCGAACGCGTCTACGGCATGCCGTTCGCCGACTGGAAGGCGCAGTTCCAGGCCGAGGCCACGCCGGAACAACTGGCGGCCTTCGCCGACGCGCAACGCCGGCACGGCTAGATGCTGCGGTACCTGGGCATCGTCGCGGCGATCGCGGTCGCCGCCTACCTGGTGGTCTGCGCCCTGCTCTACCTGGGCCAGCGCGAGCTGCTGTATTTCCCGCAAGCCACACGCGTGGCGGCGGCGCAGACCGATTTCACCCTGCAGCGCAGCCCGGCGTTGCGCCTGCGCGGCTGGCAGGTCAATCCCGGCCGCGACAAGGTGTTGCTGTACTTCGGCGGCAACGCCGAGGATCTGCGCCAGGCGCGCGCGCAGCTGGCGCCGCTGCTGCCCGATTACAGCGTGTACCTGCTGGCCTACCGCGGCTACGGCGCCAGCGACGGCACACCCAGCGAAGCGGCGCTGGTCGGCGATGCGCTGGCGCTGTACGACCATGTGCGCGCCGCGCAGCCGAACGCCGAGATCGCGGTGCTCGGGCGCAGCCTGGGCAGCGGCGTGGCCAGCCAGGTGGCGGCACGGCGGCCGCTGGCGCGCCTGGTGTTGGTGACCCCGTTCGACAGCCTGGCCTCGGCCGCCCAGGCGCATTATCCATGGGCGCCGGTGCGCTGGTTGCTGCGCGACCGCTACGACTCGGCCAGCGCGCTGCGCGCCTACCGCGGGCCGTTGCTGGTGCTGCGCGCCGGCCGCGACCAGGTGGTGCCGGCATCGAGCACGCAGCGGCTGCTCGATTCCCTGGCGCAAACGCCCACCGTGGTCGCGATACCGCGCGCCGGGCACGACGACATCAGCGCAGACCCGCGCTATGCGCAGGCATTGCAGGTGTTTTTGCGCTGAAACGCGCTCGCCATCCGTAGACCCTGTAGGAGCGGCTTCAGCCGCGACAGAACGTTTCCGGTGACGCCAGGTCGCGGCTGACGCCGCTCCTACAGACCTAAGGCGCCCTAGTCGTTACGACGCTCGTCCGCCGCTTCCGCCGCCGGCACCGCTTCCGGATTGAGCGTGCGGCTCTCGCGCCGCGGCGTGGTGAACGGGGTCGGCTTGGGCACGGTCGGGACCGCGTTTCCGTACATCAGGTTTCTGCCCGCGCGCACGTCGCCGGCGGCGACTTCCAGCTCCAGGCGCTCGGCGTCGCGACGGCGGATCTCGCGGGCGATGCTCGCGGCCTCGTCCTCGGCCATGCCCAGTTCGATCAGCGCGGCCTGGCCGAACTCCACCGCCGATTCGAAGGTCTCGCGGATCTGATAGTCCACGCCAGCGGCGATCAGCTTCAACGCATGCTCGCGGTCGTAGGAACGCACCAACAACTTGGCGTGCGGGAACTCCTGTGTGGCCAGTTCGACGATGCGGTTGGCCGCCTCGCGGTTGTCGATGCACACCGCGATGGCGCGCACGCTGTGCGCGCCGGAGGCGTGCAGCACGTCCAGCCGGGTGCCGTCGCCATAGTAGATCTTGAAGCCGAACTCGGCCGCGCTCTGGATCATCTCGATGTCGTTGTCGATGATGGTCACGTCCACGTCGCGCGCCAGCAACGACTGGCTGGCGACCTGGCCGAAGCGGCCGAAACCGATGATCAGCACGCTGCCGGTGAGCCCGTCGGCCGCCTCCACGCCGTCCAGCGACGGCGCCTCCACCGGCGCCCAGCGCCGGTACAGCAGCACGAACAGCGGGGTCAGCGCCATCGACAGCACCACGATCGCGGTCAGGTTGGCATTGACCTGCGCGTCGATGACACCGGCCGCGCTTGCGGCAGCGAACAGCACGAACGCGAACTCGCCGCCCTGCGCCATCAGCACGCCGCGGTCCAGCGCCTGCGCATGGCCGCTGCCGGTGAGCCGCGCGACCAGGTAGATGCACGCAGCCTTGGCCGCCATGAAGGCGAGCACGCCGCTGAGGATCAGCGTCCAGTTCGCCGCCACCACCGCCAGGTTCAGGGCCATGCCCACGCCGAGGAAGAACAGCCCAAGCAGGATGCCGCGGAACGGCTCGATGTCGGCCTCGATCTGGTGGCGGAAGGTGGATTCGGACAGCAGCACCCCGGCCAGGAACGCCCCCATCGCCATCGACAGCCCGCCGAGCTGCATCAGCAAGGCCGCGCCCAGGACGACCAGCAGCGCCGCGGCGGTCATCACCTCACGCGCCTTGGCCGCGGCCAGCAACCGGAACAGCGGGTTCAGCAGCCAGCGCCCGGCCACCAGCAGGCCGACGATCGCCGCCGCGCCGATGCCGATGCCGATCCAGCGCGAGGGCGCATCGGCGGCGGCCGGCACCGGCGCCATCCATGCCACCACGGCCAGCAGCGGCACGATCAGCAGGTCCTCGAACAACAGGATCGCGACGATCTTCTGCCCCGCCGGCAACGCGATATCGCCGCGCTCGCCGAGCAATTGCATCACCACCGCGGTGGAGGTGAGCACGAAGCCGGACGCGGCGATGAAGGCCACCGGCAGCGGCAACCCCAGCGCCAGCCCGACCCCGGTCAGCACCGTCGCGCACACCACGATCTGCGCCGTGCCCAGGCCGAAGATCTGCTTGCGCAGGCTCCACAGGTGCGAGGGCCGCATCTCCAGCCCGATCACGAACAGGAACATCACCACGCCCAGCTCGGCCACGTGCAGGATCGCCTGCGGATCGGCGAACCAGCCGAATCCGAACGGCCCGATCGCCAGGCCCGCGGCCAGATAGCCCAGCACCGAGCCCAGGCCCAGGCGGCGGAACACCGGCACCGCCACCACCGCGGCACCAAGCAAGGCCACCACCTTGATCAATTCATTGCTGTCGGCTGCACTGGTCATGCGCCGATTCTACGCACAAGGCCGCGGCGGCCCCATGCATCGGTGTGCGCATGGGACACGGCGCGGCGATCGGCGTGACGCATGTGTGCGGCGCCGTTGGACGATAGACATCAAGGCGATGGATAGCGCAAAGGCTGCTTCCCAATCGCGACATGCCCCCTGCTCCCACCGGCACCAGCAGGCTATTCCTTCTCCTATTGGGACCATGGCCCCCTTTTCGGGGGAAGGTGCCCCGCAGGGGCGGATGAGGGTACGGGCGTAGCCTCGTGCACTCAAATTCCGCGAGACGCTTCGCGCCGGACCCTCACCCCAACCCCTCTCCCGACGGGAGAGGGGCTCGGCTGTCCCCTTCTCCCATCGGGACCATAGCCCCCTTTTCGGGGGAAGGTGCCCCGCAGGGGCGGATGAGGGTACGGGCGTAGCCTCGTGCACTCAATTCCGCGAGACGCTTCGCGCCGGACCCTCACCCCAACCCCTCTCCCGGCGGGAGAGGGGCTTAAGGCCTGGCGGCGGCTAAGGCGCCGCGCCGCAGAACTTCGCGTAGTCGATATAGCCGGGGAACGCGAGACCCGGCGCGCATACCGGGCACTGCGGGTCGGCGGACAGGCGGGTTTCGCGGAAGCGCATCGCCAGCGCGTCGAAGTACAGCAGGCGGCCGCGCAACGGCTCGCCGATCTCCAGCAGCAGCTTCAGCACTTCATTGGCCTGCAGCAGGCCGACGATGCCGGGCAGCACGCCGAGCACGCCGGCCTCGGCGCAACTGGGCGCGAACTCCGGCGGCGGCGGCTCCGGGAACAGGCAGCGGTAGCACGGCGCCTGTCCGCGCCGGCGACCGGCATCGAACACGCTGACCTGGCCCTCGAAACGCTGCACCGCGCCGTACACCAGCGGCTTGCCCAGCTTTACGCAGGCGTCGTTGAGCAGATAACGCGCGGGGAAATTGTCCGAACCGTCGAGCACCACATCCACGTCCTGCAACAGGCGTTCGACATTGGCCGAAGTCACCCGTTCGCGCACCGGCTCGACCTGCACCCCCGGATTCAGCGCGGCCAGCGCCGCGGCCGCCGACGCCACCTTGGGCTGCCCGACGCGCGCTTCGCTATGCAGGATCTGCCGCTGCAGGTTGCTGCGATCGACCACATCGTCGTCGGCGATGCGCAGCTGGCCGACCCCGGCCGCGGCGAGGTAGAAGCCCGCCGGCGATCCCAGCCCGCCGGCACCGACCAGCAGCACGCGTGCGGCCTGCAGCCGCCGCTGGCCGTCGATGCCGACTTCGGGCAGACGCAAGTGGCGCGAATAGCGCTCGAAGAACTCCTGCTGTTCCGGCGCCAGCGCCGGCCGCTGCAACGGCAATCCGTCGCGCTGCCAGCGCGTGGTGCCGCCCAGCACCGAGGCGACCGCGGAGTACCCTGCCTGCTGCAGGAACAGCGCCGCCTCGTGCGAGCGCTTGCCGCTCTGGCAGATCAGGATCGTCTCGGCATCGGCTGCGCCGACATGGGCGGCCGGATCGTCCTGCAGCTGCGCGCGGGCCACGCCGAGCGCGCCTTCGGCCATGCCGGCGGCGCGCTCGTGCTCTTCGCGCACGTCGATCAGCCGCGCGCCCTGGGCGATGCGCTCGCGCGCCTGCTGCGGGGTCAGTTCTCGAATGCTCATGCGTGCATTATCGGCGCAAACCCGCGGCACGTCCTTAGCCACGGAGCGCGCAGGCGCGCGGCTCAGTACGCGAACACTTCGACCACATCGCCGGCATCGAAGCGGCGCGCGCCCTCGTCCAGGCGCAGCAGCACGTCGCTGTCGGCGGCGCCGCGCAAACGGTGCGAACCATCGGCCGGGTTCGGTTCCACCCACAGCTGTCCGTCCGCGTCGCAGCGCATGCGCCCGCGCAGGAATTCCAGGCGGTCGTGGCGCTTGTCCCAGCCCGAGGCCAGCCGCGCGCGCCAGTGCGGGCGCGGCTCGGCGCGCCGCTGCAGCGCGTCCAGCAGCGGCCGCCCGATCGCCATGAACGTGGCCAGCACCGACACCGGATTGCCCGGCAGGCCCAGGAACAGGGCGCGATCCAGCTCGCCGAACAGCAGCGGCATGCCCGGGCGCATGCGCACCTTCCAGAAATGGATGCGGCCGCGCTCGGCCAGCAGCCGCGGCAGGTAATCCTTCTCGCCGGCGGAGACGCCGCCGCAGGTCAGCACCACGTCGAACGCGGAGGCCGCATCGCTGAGCATGCTGTCGATGCGCTGCGGATCGTCCGGCAGCGTCGGCCATGCGGTCGGCTCCAGGCCGAGCAGGCGCAACTGCGCCATCAGCATGTCGCGGTTGCTGTTGTAGATCTGCCCAGGCCTGAGCGGCATGCCGGGTTCGACCAGCTCGTCGCCAGTGGCGAACACCGCCACGGTCGGTCGCGCCGCCACCGCCAGCTGCGCCACGCCAAGCGCGGCGGCCAGGCCGATCCGCGACGGCGTCAACGCCACGCCCGCTTCAAGCACGCGCTCGCCGGCGCGCACGTCCTCGCCGCGCACACGCACGTGCGCGCCAGCGGCCGGCGCGGCCGGCACCTGCACCTGGCCGTCGCGCTCGATGACGTTTTCCTTGATCACCACCGTATCGGCACCCGCCGGCAGCGGCGCACCGGTGGTGATGCGCAGGCATTCGCCAACGCCGATCGCCTGCCGCAGGTCCTCGCCGGCGAACTGCTCGCCGGCCAGGCGCAGCATGGTCGGCGCATCCGGATGCAGATCCGCATGGCGCAGCGCGAAGCCGTCCATCGCGCTGTTGGCGAACGGCGGCAGGTCGATCGGTGCGTCCAGCGGCTCGAGCAGGATGCGGCCGTCGGCGCGCGGCAACGCCAGGCGTTCGGCCGGCAATGGACGCGACTGGGCGACGGCGGCGACGATGGCCAGCGCGTCGGAATAGGCGATACGGGAGGGATAGTCGTTCATGGCGCCGGCAGGATACCCGCTGCGCGCAGGTCCTGCGGCGTGTTGAGGTTGCCGAAGGTCTCCCCGGGCACGCGTGCGCGGACCATCGCCAACTGCTGCTGCAAGGCGCGCGGCGCGTAGCGACCGTCATCCAGCGCCGAAGCCAACGCAGGCCGCAGTGCGGCGACGCGGTACAGTGCCACCAGCGGCTGCACGCCGTCGCCGTCCTCGGCATAGGCGCCATCCCCATCGCCACTGGCGGCGATCAACCTGTCCAGCAAGGCCGGCGGAAGCCGGCACAGGTCCACCGGCAAGGTCAGCAGCCACGGCGTGGCGCAGGCCGCGGCCAGCGCATCCAGGCCGGCGATCGGCCCCAGCGAGCGCTCGGCGCCGGGCGGCGCGGCGATGCGGTCGGGCAGCGCGTGCAGTCCAGCGGCAGCGTAGCGCGGCAGGTCGCGGTTGGCGCTGACCAGCACGGCGGCGACCGAGGGCGCCAAGGCCTGCGCCAGGCGCTGCACCAACGCTTGTCCGTCGCGTTGCAGCCAGGCCTTGTCGCAACCGCCCAGGCGTTGCGCGCGGCCGCCGGCAAGGATGCCCAGCGTGACCTCGCGCCGCGCGTCCATCGGCTATTTGCCGCGGACGTGCTTCATCAAGCGCCGCTTCTTGGCGATCTGGCGCTCGGTCAGCACGTTCTTCTTGCCTTCGTACGGGTTGGCGCCTTCGCGGAACATGAAGCGCACCGGCGTGCCGACCAGCTTGAAGCGCTTGCGGAAGAAGTTTTCCAGATAACGCTTGTACGACTCCGGCAGCACCTTCAGGCGCGTGCCGTGGACGATGAAGGTCGGTGGATTGCTGCCGCCCGGATGCACGTAGCGCAGCTTGGAGACATGGCCGCGGATGCTCGGCGGCGGATTGGTCTCGTAGGCCACTTCCAGCGCCTGGTTGACTTCGCTGGTGCTGAATTCGCGGATCGCCGAGGCGTGCGCGTTGTGGATTGCACGGAACAGCTCGCGCAGGCCGGAGCCGTGCTTGGCCGAGATCCGCACCGCTTCGGCCCACGGCACGAAGCCGAGCTTGCGCGCCAGCAGCGCCTCGGCCTGTTCGCGTTGGTAATCGGTGAGTCCGTCCCACTTGTTGACCGCCACCACCAGGGCGCGGCCGGCGTCCAGGATCGCGCCGAGCACGCTGGCGTCCTGGTCGGTGACGCCTTCGGTGGCGTCGAGCAGCAGCACCGCGACCTCGCATTGCTCGATCGCCTGCAGCGTCTTGAACACGCTGAATTTCTCCACCGCCTCCTCGACCCGGCCGCGACGGCGCAGGCCGGCGGTGTCGATCAGCCGGTACAGGCGTTCGTCGCGTTGCAGATCGACCGCGATCGAATCGCGGGTGGTGCCCGGCACCTCGGACGCGATCATCCGCTCCTCGCCCAGCAGGCGGTTGACCAGCGTCGACTTGCCGACGTTGGGGCGACCGACGAAGGCGATGCGCATGCGCTTGGGATCGGTGTCCAGCGTCTCGCCGGCGCCCTCTTCCGGCAAGCGCGACAGCACTTCCTCGAGCAGGTCGTCGATGCCGTGGCGATGCGCCGCGGACACCGTGATGGCCTCGCCCAGGCCGTAGCGCGCGAACTCGGCGCGCACCTGGTCCTCGTCGGTGCCGTCGATCTTGTTGATCAGCAGCAGCGTGGGCCGCGCCAGCTTGCGCAGCCAGGCCAGGATCTCGTCATCGAGCGAGGACGACCCTTCGCGGCCATCGACCACGAACAGCACAAGGTCGGCCTCGCCGGCAGCGGAGCGCGCCTGGTCGGCGGTGGCGCCGGCCAGGCCTTCTTCCTCGCCGGAAATGCCGCCGGTGTCGACGATCACGAACGGGGTTTCCGGCTCCAGCCGGCACACCCCGTAGTGGCGATCGCGGGTGACGCCGGGCTGGTCATGGACCAGCGCGTCGCGGCTGCGCGTGAGCGCGTTGAACAGCGTGGACTTGCCGACATTCGGCCGTCCAACCAGGGCGACCAGCGGCAGCATCGCGAATTCCTTCCCTTATTGACCCAACCGGAACGCGGTCAGGTCGCCTTTCGTGTTCTGGACCAGCAGGATGCCATCGGCCACCACCGGCTGCGCTACCAGCGCCTTGCGTCCCACCCGCTCGCGTGCGGCGATCTCGCCGTTGTCGAGCTTCAACCAATGCAGATACCCCTTGTAGTCGCCGACCACGGCGTAGTCGCCCTGGATCGCCACGCCGGTCAGCGAACGCCGCGCCAGCGCCGGCTGCGACCAGGTCGCCGAACCGGAGGCCTTGTCCAAGGCCCACACCGAACCGGCGTTGTCGGCCACCACCACGCTGCTGGAGCTGACGCCCACGCCGCCGGCGCCGCCATGATCGCGGGTCCACAGCGGACGCCCGCTGGGGCCTTCCAGGGCCAGGGTCTGGTTCTTGAAGCTGGTCGCGTACAGGGTGGTGCCTTCGAGCACCGGCGCGCCGTCCACGTCGGCCATGCGCTCCAGTTCGGTGCGGCCTTCCGGCACGCCGATGGTCTGCTGCCACAGCTCGCGCCCGTCGGCCATCGCCAACGCCGACAGGGTGCCGTCGTCGTTGCCGATGAACAGCACGCCCGGTCCGGCCACCAACGGCGCATTGCCGCGCACGGTCAGGGTCGGCAGTTCCTGCGAGTGGAACCAGCGCTGCTGGCCGGTGCCGGCGTCGAACGCGGTGACACGACCGTCGTTGCTGCGCACGAACACCAGGTTCTGCGCCACCACCGGCGCGGCGATCACTTCGTTGGGCACCTTGGCGCGCCACTTCTCGGTGCCGTTGGCGGCGTCGAGCGCGACCACTTCGCCATTCAGGCCGCCGACGACGACCAGCCCGTCGCCCACGCCAGGACCGCCGGCGAAGCGCGGCAGCGGACGGTTCTTCTCCAGCCGCTTGCGCTCCTTGGCCTGCTGCTTCTCGTTGCGCAGGCGCTGCTTGTAGGCGGCGCGCTCGTCCTTGGTCAGGCCCTTGCTGGATTCGCCCTCGACCTGGCTCTCCGGTTGTTCCTGCACCTGCGACAGGCGCTCTTTGCGCGCCCTCTTGGCGTCGTATTCCCACAGCGTCTTGCCGGTCTGCAGGTCCAGCGCGTAGACCGAACCGGAGGCGGCGGCCAGGTACACCTTGCCGTCGGCCACGGCCGGATGCTGGCGCACGCCGATCCGCTTTTCGCCCTTGCCGGCGTCGGTGGACCACAGCTTGACGACCTTCACCGACGGCTTGAAATCGACCAGCTCGGCCGGCTCGGCGGCCTTCTTGGCAGCCGCATCCTTACCCGCGAACCAGCCCTTGACGGTGCTGCAACCGGACAGCGCCAGACCCAGCAGCGCGACGGTCGCGATGCGCTTGAACATGACTACCTTCATCAGATCGGCTCCGCAGGATTCGGCACGGTGCCGCCCGCATCCATCAATTTCGTTTCCAGCAGTCGCCGTTGCGGCGCCGCCACGTCTAGGGTGGTCAACGACTTGGCATAGGCCTCGCGTGCCGCGTCGCGCTTGCCCTGCGCGATCAGCGCATCGCCACGGATCTCCAGGCTCTGGTTGTCGTCGGCCGAGGCCAGCAGCTTCAGCGCTTCCTCGCTCTTCCCGGTCTGGATCAGCAACCGCGCCACGCGCTGGTCGATCAGCAGCTTCAGCTCGCCCTCGGCCTTGAGGCC
This sequence comes from Xanthomonas sp. DAR 34887, assembly GCF_041245805.1. NCBI lineage: Bacteria > Pseudomonadati > Pseudomonadota > Gammaproteobacteria > Lysobacterales > Lysobacteraceae > Xanthomonas > Xanthomonas tesorieronis. The sequence goes on along the minus strand of NZ_CP162490.1, from coordinate 2,491,498 downwards.
GCGCAGGGTCGCCAGGGCCTGATCGTACTTGCCGTCATCGGCTTGCGCCTTGGCCAGGCGCAGCGCGGCCAGCTCGGCATAGATGTTGGCCGGACCCTGCTGCAGCGCCGCCATGTCCTTGCTGGCCTTTTCCAGTTGCTTGGCCTGGATGCTCTTGAGCACGGCGTCGTAGCGGGAATTGGCCAACGCCAGGTCGTTGGAATGCTGCTTGGTCCACCACTGCCAGCCAATGATCGCGCCGATGCCCAGGGCAATGCCGCCGATCAGGCCGGCGCCGTTTTTCCTGAGCCAAGTGCGGACGCGTTCGCTTTGTTCGTGCTCGTCGAGCAGGTCGTCGATCGCCATGCGTACTCTCGCCCCGCCGCAACGACGGGACATGGAATGTTGAGATTGAGGAACCGCGCCGCCGTCACTCGGACGCTGGCACCACGGAACCGTCAGAGGATACCGCAAAGCGGGCCACGTTCGCGCGCTTGTACGGTGTCAGATCCACGGTACTACCGGATTGCTGAACCTGGACCGCCGACGCATTGCCGAGCACGATGCGGCCCACCTGACCCGGCGCGTAGTCGCGCTTTTCGCCGGCTTTCAGCAACGCTTTTTCCAGCGGGGTGCCGTCCGGGGCGATGATCTGGACCCAGCTGTCGCCCTGGAACGACAGGCTCAGGCTAGGCTTTTCCGGCTCGCTGGAGGCGGTGCGCGGCAGCGGCGTCAGCGAAGCGATGTACGGCGCCGCGGGCGGCGCCGGGCGATTGCCCGACGCGGCGGCCGGTGCCGGGGTGCCGCCACCGCCGGCGGGCGCGGACTGCGCGGCATCGCCAGGAGACGCCGGCACCACGTCCAGCGACGCGGTGTTCGGGCCGTCGTCGGCGAAATGGGTGCGGGTCGCGTACCAGACCGGGACCGCTAGGCCGGCCGTGATCACCACGTACACCATGCGCCGGGTCGCGCTCTCGAGCATGCGCCGCAGCGGCGGTGTATGCGTATGGCTGATCAGCTCCACCGGTTGCACCGGCGCGATCTGCGCACTGGCCAGCAGCGGTTCCAGGTCCACTCCAAGCAGGCGCGCATAGCTGCGCAGCTGACCGCGCACGAACACCGGCGCGCCCAGGCGCTGCCACTCTTCCGCTTCCAGCGCAGCGATCACGTGCACCGGCATGCGCAAGCGACTGCCGACTTCGTCGATGCTCAGGCCCGCCGCTTCGCGCGCTTCGCGGAGTTGTTGCCCGCAACCTTTGGCGCCGTCGAAAGCGTTCGGATTGGAATCACTGCTCACAATGCACTAGCCCCGGGAGTCGTGGTCGCATCGGGAAACTCCTTGCGCAACCGCTGTTGGTAACGGCCGGCAGCAGCCATGTCGCCCAGCCCTTGTTCAATCTGAATAGCAAGTTGTAACACGGATACAGTGGCCGGCGCAGCCGCCAGACGCCGTTCCGAGAAGGCCCGCGCCTCGAAAAAGCGCGCATGCGCCGCTTCGTTGCGCGCCATCGCTTCCAGCGCGTAGGCATTGCCCGGCTCCAGCGCCAGCGCCTTGCGCAGATCGCGTTCGCCGCGCTCGCGCTGACCGACCTGCAATGCGCAACCGCCGGCATTGGCCAAGGCCGACGCCGGCGTGGCATAACCCGGCGCCGCCAGCGCGCGATCGAACCACTGCAACGATTCGCTACCAGCGCCGTTCGCGCACAGCCAGGCGCCGTAGTTGTTCAAGACATCGCCGCGGGTCGGTGCCAGCTCCGCGGCCTTGCGGTAATGCTCGCCGGCAGTGGCCGTATCGCCGCGGCGGCCAGCGGCCACCGCCAGCAGCGTGTGCGCCTGCACCGAATCCGGGGCCATCGCCAGCGCCTTGCGCGCATGTTCCTCGGCGCCGGCAAGATCGCCGCCGTTGAGCCGGTTGCCGGCCAGGCCGAGCTGCTCCTGCAACGCGTAGCGCGCCTTGACCTCGCCGCTGTCGCGGAAATCGTAATCCGGCGCCACCTGCTCGACGTTGCGCAGCTTGCCCACCTTGGTGCCGTGGCCGGCGCACGCCGCCAACACCAGCAGCATCGCGGCCAACGCAACGATGGCCAGAGGATGCTTAGGCGGCCGCATCCCGATCCGCCCGGGTCTGCAGCTGGCGCTGGAAATCGGCCTGGCGCCGGGTGCGATCCAGCACCTGCCCCTTGAGCTGGCCGCAGGCCGCGTCGATGTCGTCGCCGCGCGTGCGCCGCACCATGGTCAGCACCTGCGCATCGAGCAGGATCTTCTGGAAAGCGCGGATCTCCGTCTCGCCGGAACGCTCGTAGCGCGTGCCCGGGAACGGATTGAACGGGATCAGATTGACCTTGCCGGCGTTCGAGGCCTGCACCGCGTTGTCGAACTGGCGCATCAGCCGCGCCAGCTGCCGCGCATGTTCGGGCTGGTCGTTGATGCCCTTCATCAGCGTGTATTCGAAGGTCACCGATTCGCGCCGCTTGTTGGCACGCAGATAGCGCGCGCATGCGGCCATCAGCTCGGCGACCGGGTATTTCTTGTTCAGCGGCACCAGCGTCTCGCGCAGCGCATCGTCGGCCGCATGCAAGGAGACCGCGAGCGACACGTCGCTCTCGGTGGATAGGCGATCGATCATCGGCACCAGGCCGGAGGTCGACAGCGTGACCCGCTTGTTGGCCAGTCCGTAGCCCAGGTCGTCGCGCATCACGCTCATCGCGCGCACGACGTTGTCGAAATTCATCAGCGGCTCGCCCATGCCCATCATCACCACGTTGGTGAGACGGCGCTGCTGGTGCGGCACGTTGCCCAGATGCCGCGCCGCGACCCATACCTGGCCGACGATCTCGGCGGTGGACAGGTTGCGGTTGAAGCCCTGGGTGGCGGTCGAACAGAACGTGCAGTTCAACCCGCAGCCGACCTGCGAGGACACGCACAGCGTGCCGCGGCCCTTGTCGGGAATGTAGACGGCCTCGATCGCGTTCTTGCCGTCGCTGCCCATGGCCAGCAGCCACTTGTGGGTGCCGTCGGCGGAAGGCTTGTCGAACACGATGTTGGGGACGACGACCTCGGCATGCTGCTGCAGCTTGGCGCGCAGCGCCTTGCCGAGGTCGGTCATCTGGTCGAAGTCGGTGACGTAGCGATGGTGGATCCACTTCATCACCTGGTGGGCGCGGTAGCGTGCTTCGCCGAGCGTGTCGGCGAAGAAACGCTCCAGACCCTCGCGATCGAGGTCGAGCAGATTCTGTTTGGTCGCGCCGCCGGTCCGGACCGGATCGGCAAGCGCCAACGGAGTGTGGACGACCTCGTTCACGATGACCTCTTAGCGCGAAACCACTTCGGTGGCGGCGAAGAAATACGCCACTTCGTTGGCGGCGTTCTCGACCGAGTCGGAACCGTGCGCGGCGTTGGCGTCGATCGAGTCGGCGAAATCGGCGCGGATGGTGCCCGGCGCGGCGTCCTTCGGATTGGTGGCGCCGAGCAGGTCGCGGTGCGCCGCCACGGCGTTCTCGCCTTCCAGCGCCTGGATCATCACCGGGCCGGAGATCATGAACTCGACCAGCGCGTTGAAGAACGGACGCTCGCGGTGCACGGCGTAGAAGCCCTCGGCCTCGCGGCGCGACAGCTGCTTGTACTTGGCGGCCACGACCTTCAGGCCGGCCTTCTCGAAACGGGAATAGATCTCGCCGATGACGTTCTTGGCGACGGCATCGGGCTTGATGATGGACAGGGTGCGCTCCAGCGCCATGGGGATTTCTCCGTTGGGCGGGCCACTAGACGAGACGGCCCGAGGTTAGCATGAAAAAAACCCGCGTCAAAACGCGGGCTTAGCCAGAATTGCGATGGACAATTCTATCCAATCGCAGCGGGCTTTGCACGGCCGCCGGCTGAATCGTGCTGCATCGCAACATGACGCGCCCGGACGCCAGGCCTAGACTCAAACAATCGTTTGATTGATTCTGGCGGCCGCATGGCAAAGCAAGCGCACTTCTCGACCAAGGACCGCATCCTCAGCGCGGCCGAGGAACTGTTCGCCCAGCATGGCTTTTCCGGCACGTCGCTGCGCCAGGTCACCAGCCAGGCCGACGTCAACATCGCCGCGGTGAACTACCACTTCGGTTCCAAGGAAAACCTCGTCAACGAGGTATTTCGGCGGCGCATGGACGAGATGACCGCCGCGCGCCTGGCACAACTGGAAGCCGCGCAGCGCCAGCATCCGGGCCAGCTCGGACCGGTGCTGGCCGCATTCGTGGAGCCGGCGCTGGCGATGGCCCAGGACCGCCAGAGCGGCGGTGCCTTCGTGCGCGTGATCGCCCGCGCCTATGCGGAGAAGAACGACAGCCTGCGTCAGTTCCTGTCCGACCACTATGGCCACGTGCTGCGCGAGTTCGGCAAGGCCATCGCCGTCTGCGTGCCCGACCTGAGCAAGGAAGAACTCTACTGGCGCCTGGACTTCCTGGCCGGCGCCCTGACCTATGCCATGGCCGACTTCGGCCTGATCAAGCGCCCCGCCGGCGTCAGCGAAGGCGCGCATCGCGCCCACGCCGCGCGCGAACTCATCCGTTTCGCCGAGGCGGGCTTTCTGGCCCGCGCCGCGCCGTAATTCCGCAACACCCCTTTTTCCCACATCCCGCAATCGTTGACCCACAGAGGCTGATCGCTATGTCCAACCCCCTGCTAGTCCGCCGTGCCGCCGTCCTGGGCGCGGGCGTGATGGGCGCGCAGATCGCTGCGCACCTGACCAACGCCGGCGTCGACACCGTCCTGTTCGACCTTCCCGCCAAGGATGGCCATCCCGACGGCATCGTGCTCAAGGCCATCGCCAACCTGACCAAGCTCAGCCCCGCCCCGCTCGCCAGCGCCACGCTGGCCGAGGCGATCACCCCGGCCAACTACGGCACGCCCGATGACAGCAGCGGCCTGGAGCAGCTGCGCGGCTGCGACCTGATCATCGAAGCCATCGCCGAGCGCATGGACTGGAAACAGGACCTGTACAAGAAGATCGCCCCGTTCGTGGCCGATCACGCGGTCCTGGCCTCCAACACCTCCGGCCTGGGCATCAATGCGCTGTCCGACGTGCTGCCCGAGCAGCTGCGCCACCGCTTCTGCGGCGTGCATTTCTTCAACCCGCCGCGCTACATGCACCTGGCCGAGCTGATCCCGGCCAAGGGGACCGATGCGGCGGTGCTGGAAGGCCTGGAGGCGTTCCTGGTCACCACCCTGGGCAAGGGCGTGGTCTACGCCAAGGACACCCCGAACTTCATCGGCAACCGCATCGGCGTATTCTCGATTCTGTCCACCATCCACCACACCGCGCAGTCCGGCCTGGGCTTCGACGAAGTGGACGCGCTGACCGGCCCGCTGGTCGGACGGCCGAAGTCGGCGACCTACCGCACCTCCGACGTGGTCGGCCTGGACACCATGGCCCACGTCATCAAGACCATGGCCGACACCCTGCCCAACGATCCGTGGCACCAGTACTTCGCCTCGCCGAAGTGGCTGGACGCGCTGATCGCCAAGGGCGCGCTCGGGCAGAAGGTCGGCGCCGGCATCTTCCGCAAGGTCGGCAAGGACATCGTGGTGCTGGACCTGGAGAAGCAGGACTACCGCCCGGCCGACCGCAGCGCGGCGCCGGAAGTGGTCGAGATCCTGAAGATCAAGAATCCGGCGGAGAAGTTCGCCAAGCTGCGCGAAAGCCAGCATCCGCAGGCGCAGTTCCTGTGGGCGACGTTCCGCGACCTGTTCCACTACAGCGCCTACCATCTGGCCGACATCGCCGAAACCGCGCGCGACGTGGATCTGGCGATCCGCTGGGGCTACGGCTGGTCGCTGGGCCCGTTCGAGACTTGGCAGGCGGCCGGCTGGAAGCAGGTGGCGCAGTGGATCGCCAACGACATCGTGGCCGGCAAGGCCATGTCCAGCGCGCCGCTGCCGGACTGGGTGTTCGACGGCCGCGACGGCGTGCATGCCGCCGAGGGCAGCTACAGCCCGGCGCGCAACGCCAAGCTGCCGCGCTCGGCGCTGCCGGTGTACCAGCGCCAGCGCTTCCCGGATCCGCTGCTGGGCGAGAAGTTCGCACCGGGCGAGACCGTGTTCGAGAACGACGGCCTGCGCCTGTGGCACGACGGCGACGACATCGCCGTGGTCAGCTTCAAGACCAAGATGAACACCGTCTCCGACCAGGTGCTCGACGGTCTGCAGGAAGCGGTCGGCCGCGCCGAGAAGGACTTCAAGGGCCTGGTGATCTGGCAGCACAAGGAACCCTTCTCCGCCGGTGCCGACCTGGCCGGTGCGCTGGGCCTGCTGCAGGCCGGCAAGGTCGACGCGTTCGAGGCGATGGTGGCCAACTTCCAGGCCACCAGCCAGCGCATCAAGTACTCGCTGGTGCCGGTGGTCGCGGCAGTGCGCGGCCTGGCCCTGGGCGGCGGCTGCGAATTCCAGATGCACAGCGCCAAGACCGTTGCCGCGCTGGAGAGCTACATCGGGCTGGTCGAGGCCGGCGTCGGCCTGCTGCCGGCCGGTGGCGGCTTGAAGGAGATCGCGGTGCGCGCCTCGCAGGCGGCCGGTCCCGGCGGCGACGTGTTCGCCGAGCTGAAGAAGACCTTCGAGACCGTGGCGATGGCCAAGGTGTCCACCTCGGCGGTCAACGCCAAGGAACTGGGCCTGCTGCGCGGCACCGACAAGGTGGTGTTCAACAGCTACGAGGCGCTGTACATCGCCAAGGCCGAAGCGCGCGCGCTGGCCGAGAGCGGCTACCGTCCGCCGTTGCCGGCACGCCGCATCCAGGTCGCCGGCGACGTCGGCATCGCCACCTTCAAGATGCTGCTGGTCAACATGCTGGAAGGCCGTTTCATCAGCGAGTACGACTACGAGATCGCCACCCGCATCGCCACTGTGCTGTGCGGCGGCGAAGTCGATCGCGGCGCGCTGGTGGACGAGGAATGGCTGCTCAAGCTCGAGCGCAAGCACTTCGTCGAGCTGGCCCAGCAGGAAAAGACCCAGGCGCGGATTGGGCACATGCTCAAGACGGGCAAGCCGTTGAGGAACTGAGATTCGGGATTCGGGATTGGGGATTCGCAACAGCGGATCCCCACTGCCAACGATTCTCGCCTCCCACAAATTCATCCGCCGGGCAGGAAACATTTGGGCACCGGGATCCGCTCTGACGAATCCCGAATCCCGAATCTCCAATCCCGGCTATCGGAGATAGCCAAATGAGCAAACAGATCCAGGAAGCCTACATCGTCGCAGCCACCCGTACCCCGGTCGGCAAGGCGCCCAAGGGCGTGTTCCGCAATACCCGTCCGGACGACATGCTGGCGCACGTGCTGCGCGCGGTGGTTGCGCAGGCGCCGGGCATCGACACCTCGCGCATCGACGATGCGATCATCGGCTGCGCGATGCCCGAGGGCGAGCAAGGAATGAACGTGGCGCGCATCGGCGTGCTGCTGGCCGGACTGCCGAATTCGGTCGCCGGCCAGACCATCAACCGCTTCTGCTCCTCCGGCATCCAGGCCGTGGCGCTGGCCGCGGACCAGATCCGCCTGGGCAACGCCGACCTGATGCTGGCCGGCGGCACCGAGTCGATGTCGATGGTGCCGATGATGGGCAACAAGGTCGCGCTGTCGCCGAGCGTGTTCGCCGACGACCACGTCGCCATCGCCTACGGCATGGGCATCACCGCCGAGAAGGTGGCCGAAGAGTGGAAGGTGTCGCGCGAGGACCAGGACGCGTTCGCGCTCGCCTCGCACCAGAAGGCGATCGCCGCGATCGCCGCCGGCGAGTTCCGCGACGAGATCACCCCCTACGAAATCCTGTCGCATCAGCCCGACCTGGCCGGCAACGTCATCGCGCTGCGCAAGCGCCTGGTCGATACCGACGAAGGCCCGCGCCCGGACAGCTCGATCGAAGGCCTGGCCAAACTGCGCCCGGTGTTCCGCAACGGCCAGTTCGGCGGCAGCGTCACCGCCGGCAATTCCTCGCAGATGAGCGACGGCGCCGGCGCGGTGCTGCTGGCCTCCGAGCAGGCGATCAAGGACTACGGCTTGACTCCCCTCGCCCGCTTCGTCAGCTTCTCGGTCGCCGGCGTGCGCCCGGAAGTGATGGGCATCGGCCCGATCGCGGCGATCCCGAAGGCGCTCAAGCAGGCCGGGCTGAGCAAGGACCAGATCGACTGGATCGAGCTCAACGAAGCCTTCGCCGCGCAGTCGCTGGCGGTGATTCGCGACAGCGGCCTGGATCCGTCCAAGGTCAATCCGCTCGGCGGCGCGATCGCGCTCGGCCATCCGCTCGGCGCCACCGGCGCGATCCGCACCGCCACCCTGGTGCACGGCCTGCGCCGCCGCCAGCAGAAGTACGGCATGGTCACCATGTGCATCGGCACCGGCATGGGCGCGGCCGGGATCATCGAGGCGCTGTAACCGCACCCATGGGGCGGCGCGAACGCATACCAGCGCCGCGCCGCCAGCCTGCGTGTGACGCATCGGGACTAGCGGCGCCCCCACTCACGCGGGATCGTAGCCAGGGCACATGCAATACGTCGGAACGAAAAAGGCAGCCTCCCGGCTGCCTTTTTCGTTTTCAAGCAGGATGCGCCGCCACGGCGCCAGGCTCACTCTTCGGCAAGCATCTGCGTAAGCTTCGCGCGCGCCGGCTTGGCCAGCTTCTTGTTCTCCAGCGCGAAACGGATGGTCGCCTCGACCAGGCCCAGGTGGGTGCCGCAATCGAAGCGGGTGCCTTCGAAGCGATAGGCGTCGACCTGCTCGCTGTTCAACAGCGCGGCGATCGCATCGGTCAGCTGGATCTCGCCGCCGGCACCGGTCCCGGTGCTTTCCAGCAGCTCGAAGATCTTCGGGCTGAGCACGTAACGGCCCACCACCGCCAGATCGCTGGGAGCGTCTTCCGGCTTGGGCTTTTCGACGATCTGGGCGATGCGGCCCTTACGGCCGTCGAAGGCGTCCGTGGCGACGATGCCGTAACTGGCGGTGTTCTCGTGCGGCACGTCCTCCACCGCGATCACGCTGGCGCCGCTGGCCTCGTTGAGATCGGCCATCTGCTTGAGCGCACCGTCGCCGCGGTTCCAGATCAGGTCGTCGGGCAGCAGCACCGCGAACGGCTCGTCGCCGATCACCGACTTGGCGCACAGCACCGCGTGGCCCAGGCCCAGCGCTTCGGCCTGGGTCACGAAGACAGCGCGCACGCCGGGGGGCAGCACGTTGCGGATCATTTCCAGCAGTTCGAGCTTGCCGGCGCGCTCGAGCTTCTGCTCCAGCTCATAGGCCTTGTCGAAGTAATCCGCAACGGCGTGCTTGTAGCGGTTGGTGACGAAGATTAGGGTGTCGCAACCGGCCTCGATCGCCTCGTCCACGGCATACTGGATCAACGGCCGATCGATGATCGGCAGCATTTCCTTGGGCACCGTCTTGGTGGCGGGAAGGAAGCGGGTACCCAGACCTGCAACCGGAAAAACTGCTTTGCGGATTCTCTTGCTCATCAGAGCCTTCTGGCCTCGCGTGCGGGGAATGGGACGATTGTAGCGGAGCTATCTTGACCAGCCTGTTGTCGCAGCGGCGCGAATTCGGGCATGGTGGTGCGCAGCACTTTCTCGATGCCATCGCTGTCGTAGTCGGCCACCGCCGCGCGCAGCTGCTGCAGGCCCTGCAACACGCTCTCGCGCGAGAAACTGCGCGCACCGGCCTCCAGGATCTTCGGATGCGAGGTGGGACGGTAGTTCTCGTCGGAATAGAACAAGGTCTCGTGCAGCTTCTCGCCCGGGCGCAGCCCGGTGTAGACGATGGCGATGTCGCGCCCAGGCTGCTTGCCGGCCAAGCGGATCATCTGCTCGGCGAGCAGGCGGATCGGCACCGGCTCGCCCATGTCCAGCGTGTAGATCGCGCCGTGCGAGGCCGACGCCGCGGCCTGCACGATCAGCTGGCAGGCTTCGGGAATGGTCATGAAATAGCGGGTCACCTGCGGATCGGTCACGGTGACCGGGCCGCCCTGGCGAATTTGCTCGCGGAACAACGGCACCACGCTGCCGGCCGAGTCCAGCACATTGCCGAAGCGCACGGTGACGAAACGCGTGCCCACCGCCTGGTCGTCCAGCGACTGGCACACCATCTCCGCATAGCGCTTGGAGGCGCCCAGCACGTTGACCGGATTCACCGCCTTGTCGGTGGAGATGAACACGAAGGTCGAGACCTTGGCGGCGACGCAGGCGCGGGCCACGTTCTCGGTGGCCAGCACATTGTTGCGGACCGCCTCGCGGAACTGCCGCTCCAGCAGCGGCACCTGCTTGTAGGCGGCGGCATGGAACACCGCGTCCGGCTCGGCGATGCGCATCGCATGGCGGGTCACCGCCGGATCGCCGCAGTCGCCGAGCACGCACTCGATCTCCAGGTCCGGGAAGGTGCGATGCAGATCGGCGTGGATGGTGATCAACGCCAGTTCGTCGATCTCCAGCAGCACCACCTTGCGTGCGCCATGACGCGCGCACTGCCGGCACAACTCCGAACCGATCGATCCGCCTGCGCCGGTCACCATCACCGTACGTCCGGACAGCCAACCCTTGATCAGCTTCCAGTCCGGCGTCACCGGCTTGCGCCCGAGCAGGTCCTCGATCGCGACTTCCTTCAGTTCGCCCGGCAGAAAGTGGCCTTCGAGCACGTCGAGCAGGCGCGGCACGGTGCGGAACGGCAGCCCGGTGCTTTCGCAGACCGCCACCACCCGCTGCATGCCGGCTGCATCCAGCGAGGGGATCGCGATGACCAGCAGCTTGGCCGCGGTTTCCTTGGCGATCGCGCCGGCTTCGTCGATCCGGCCCAGGATCGGCAGGCCCTGCAGCTTGGCGCCATGCAGATGGCCGGCATCGTCGACATAGCCGACCGGGTTGTAAGCGCCCGAACGGCGCAGGTCGCGGACCAGCGCCTCAGCTGCACGGCCGGCGCCGACGATCAGCACGCGCCGCGCGGTCTCGTCCGAATGCGCGATCTGGTAATCCTTCCATGCGCGGTACAGCAGCCGCGGCGCGCCGAGCAATGCCGACAACGCGAACGGGTAGACCATCAGCACAGACAGCGGAATGGAATCGAAGCGGCTATACGCCAGCCCCAGCACGATCGCGACCAGCCCGTAAAAGCTTGCCTTGAAGATATTCAACAAGTCCGGAACGCTGGCGAAGCGCCATAGTCCGCGATACAGCCCCACCTTCCAGAACACCAGCCCCTGCGCCAGCAGCACGATGGCGGTATTGAGGTTCCAGAACGGCAACGGATGCTCGCCGGGCAGAATGGTATAGCGCGCCGCATGCAGCAGTTGCCAGCAGATCCAGACGATCGCCAGATCGTGCACGACCACGGAGACCTTGGGGAATAGCTCGGTAAAGCGGTCGCGAATCGAAAGCATCAGTTATCCATGAGAGTTCAGCGCAATCCCTTACGCAAAGTCAGCCAAAGTGCGCTCGCCGCCAGGTACCAGACAAACGCCAACCCAACCTGCCCCGCGGTGCTTAACGTTCCACCGAACCAGGCGATTGTAATCGCGACAATGCTGAACAGGGCATAGGCGAAGGTCACAACCGTGTGGCTCCTGCCTGTATGTACCCACCGTTGGTAAAAATGTTGCGCATGCGGTTGCCACCACCGTTCGCCGGCGAGCATGCGCGACAGCAGCGTGAAGCCTGCGTCGATGGCGAATGCGGATATCGGTATCAACAGCAACCATGCCGTGAGCTCGGTCGCAACATTGCAGAGCGCAAACAGCGCCGCGACCAGATATCCCAATGCGCCACTGCCGACGTCGCCGAGGAAGATGCGTGCCCGCGGATAGTTGAACGGCAGGAAGCCGGCACAGGCCACGATCAGCACCCAGCACGGCCAGCGCAGCGGCACGGGCAACAAGAGAGCGAAACCCAGTGCGACCAGCATCGCCTGGCTGGTCGCCAAGCCATTGATGCCGTCCATGAAGTTCCAGATGTTGATCAGCGAGATCGTCGCCAGCCAGGTCAGCGCGGCGAGCCAGGCATTTTGGTGCAATCGGTAGACAAGGCCAGCCAGCAACGTGGCCGCCAGCGCATGCACCAGCAGCCGCAGCGCGGCCGACAGCGGACGGTGATCGTCCCACCAGCCGATGCCGGCAACCAATACCAGTCCGCCGGCGAACGCCGCGATGGTCACGCCCTGTTGCGGCCAAAGCAGCGTCGCATACGCGCACCCCGCCAGCACCGTGGCCACGATCGCCACACCGCCCCCGCGCGGCGTCGCCACCGTGTGGCTGCGCCGCTCGCCGGGCGCGTCCATCAGCTTGCGCTTGAGGGCATAGCGGCGCGACAACCAGGTCCCGACCGCGCTGAACGTCGCCAGCGTGGCGAGCAGCGCCCACCCTGCTCCCTGCATCACACCACCGCGTAGTTGAGCAAGGGCTTGACCGTGCCCCACTCCTTGCAGCTCGGGCATTGCCAGTGATGGGTACGCGCGCCGAAGCCGCAGCGCGTGCAGCGATAGCTGGGGTTGCGCACCAGCAACTGATCGGTGATGTGCTTCAGATCCTGCAGGGTGGCGGTGGAATCGGCGCCCTCGGCCAGGGTCAGGTCGATCAGCGCCGACTCGCCGCGGACCGAGGGCCGATCCTTCAGCTGGCGCCCGAGGTAGGCGCGTGCCGCAGACACGCCTTCCTGCGACTCCATTAGCCGGGTCAGCGCCAGCACCGGGGCGATGCCGCGATAGTGCTCGGTCATCTCCGACAGGAACGCGCGCGCGCCGCTGAGATCGTTGCCGCGGCGGCGATAGCAGTCCATCAGCGCCGGCATGATCTCCGGCAGATAGTCAGGATCGTGGCGCGCGGCGCGTTCGAAGGCGCGGATCGCCGCCTCGTCGTTGCCGCCGTCCACGTCGATGCGTCCTTCCAGGATGCCGGCGCGCACCGAGGTGGCGTCGGCCTGGTAGGCGCGCGCGATCGCTTCACGCGCCAATTCCGGCTTGCCGGATGCGCGATAGCGGTCGGCCAGTTCGCATTCGAACTGCCCGATCAGCTTGCCCATCGGCTCGCCGGTCACTTCTTCGTAGCGGGTGGCATTGTCGATCGCCTTTTCCCAGTCGCGCTCGGCCTGGTAGATGCCGATCAGGTGCTTGAGCGCCTGCGGCGCGCGCTGGTCGATCTGCGCCAGCTCGGTGAACACGGTCTCGGCCCGGTCCAGCAGGCCGGACTTCATGTAGTCCTCGCCCAATGCCAGCAAGGCCTGCACGCGCTGCGGATCGCTGAGATCGGAGCGTTGCACCAGCCCTTGGTGCAGGCGGATCGCACGGTCGACTTCACCGCGGCGGCGGAACAGGTGCCCGAGCGCGACCTGGGTCTCGAAGGTTTCCTTGTCCAGCTCGGCGATGTGCAGGAACAGTTCGATCGCCTTGTCCGGCTCTTCGTTGAGCAGGTAGTTCAGGCCGCGGAAATACGTGCTGGAAAGCCGGCTGACCTGCGTGTCGCCGTGGCGCTGGCCACCGCGGCGGCCGATCACCCATCCGCTCAGCGCCGCCAGCGGCAGGAACAGGAAGAACCAGAACCACTCGGTCAGGAAGTCCATCGAAGATCAGCGTCCGTCCACAGGCGGGGTATAGGTCGGTACCGGTGCGACGACCGGCGCGGCAGCGGCGATCGCGGCCTTGTTGGCGCGGCGCAGCTTGGCGTACAGCGGGATCACCAACGTGGCCAACACCAGCGATGCGCCGATCACCACGCCGGCGAACAGCGAGACGATGATGGCGATGCCGGAGGTGGTGTTGATGCCGGCGACACCGAAATTGATGACGATCTGCTGCGAATTCAGCGATCCGATGACCAGACCGGCCAGCAGGAACACCAGCAATATCAGCAGACGGGCAATTTTCATGAAGCTCTCCAGCGTCGGGAGACACTAGATTAGCCGAACAGGCGCAGGTTCCGGCAAAGTCCGGGACGCGACGGCGCAGGCTCGGGGCGTATCAGGGCGTATCGGACTCGACCGGAACGACGCCGCTGACGCGTTCGCGCAATTCCTTGCCGGGCTTGAAGTGCGGCACGTGCTTGCCGGGAAGCGCGACCGATTCGCCGGTCTTGGGATTGCGTCCCAGGCGCGGCGGCCGGTAATGCAGGGAAAAACTGCCGAAACCGCGGATCTCGATGCGGTCTCCGCCGGACAGCGCGCTGCCCATCATTTCCAACAGCGATTTCACCGCCAGGTCGACGTCGTCCGCCTTCAGATGCGCCTGCTTGCGCGCCAGGATTTCGATCAGTTCGGACTTGGTCATTCGGATTCGTGCGGTGGGGTCGCAACCCGGCACGGCCCGGATCGACCGGGCCGTGCCAGAAACGCTGCGTGTGGCGGATTACTCGGACTTGTTGCCGTTCAACTGCGCACGCAGCAGCGCGCCCAGCTGGGTGGTGCCGCCCGACGCGGACTGGTATTCCTCCAGCACTTCGCGCATTTCGGCATCGTCCTTGGCCTTGATCGACAGCTGCAGGGTGCGGCCCTTGCGGTCCATGCCCACGAACTTGGCTTCGATCTTGTCGCCGACCTTCAGGTGCTGGGTCGCATCGTCGACGCGCTCGTTGGCGATGTCGCGCGCGGCGACGTAGCCCTCGATGCCGTCGGCCAGGTCGATGGTGGCGCCCTTGGCGTCCACTTCACGCACCACGCCCTCGACCTTCGAACCCTTCGGATTGGCCGCCATGTACTGGCCGAACGGATCCTGCTCCAGCTGCTTGACGCCCAGGCTGATGCGCTCGCGCTCCGGATCCACCGCCAGCACCACGGCTTCCAGCGTGTCGCCCTTCTTGAAGTTGCGCACGATGTCTTCGCCGGTAGTGTTCCAGCTGATGTCCGACAGGTGCACCAGGCCGTCGATGCCGCCGTCCAGGCCGATGAAGATGCCGAAATCGGTGATCGACTTGATCTGGCCCGACACCTTGTCGTTCTTCTTGTGGGTGGCCGCGAAGGTTTCCCACGGATTGGCGGCGACCTGCTTCATGCCCAGCGAGATGCGGCGACGCTCCTCGTCCACGTCCAGGACCATGACCTCGACCTCGTCGCCGACCTGCACGACCTTGGACGGGTTGACGTTCTTGTTGGTCCAGTCCATTTCCGACACGTGCACCAGGCCTTCCACGCCCGGCTCGATCTCGACGAACGCGCCGTAATCGGTGACGTTGGAGACCTTGCCGTAGACGCGGCTGTTGGCCGGGTAACGACGCGCGATGTTGTCCCACGGATCCTCGCCCAGCTGCTTCAGACCCAGCGACACGCGGTTGCGCTCGCGGTCGAACTTCAGCACGCGCACGTCCAGCTCGTCGCCGACGTTCACGACTTCGGACGGATGGCGCACGCGCTTCCAGGCCATGTCGGTGATGTGCAGCAGGCCGTCGATGCCGCCCAGGTCCACGAACGCGCCGTAATCGGTCAGGTTCTTGACCACGCCCTTCAGGATCGCGCCTTCCTGCAGCTTGTCCATCAGCTGCTCGCGCTCTTCCGAGTGCTCGCTCTCGACCACCGCACGACGCGAGACCACCACGTTGTTGCGCTTGCGGTCCAGCTTGATGAGCTTGAACTCCAGCTCCTTGCCTTCCAGGTAGGCCGGGTCGCGCACGGGGCGCACATCGACCAGCGAACCCGGCAGGAACGCGCGGACATCCTTGATGTCCACGGTGAAACCACCCTTGACCTTGCCGCTGATGCGGCCGGTGATGGTCTCGTTCTTCTCCAACGCTTCTTCCAGCTCGTCCCACACCATCGCGCGCTTGGCCTTCTCGCGCGACAACACGGTTTCGCCGAAGCCGTTCTCGAGCGAGTCGAGGGCAACCTTGACCAGGTCGCCTTCGGCGACGTCGATCTCGCCAGCGTCGTTACGGAACTGTTCGATCGGCACGATGCCTTCGGACTTCAGGCCGGCGTTGATCACCACCACGTCGCCGCGGACTTCCACGACGGTACCGGTGACGATGGAGCCCGGCTTCAGCTTGGCCAGATTGGTTTGGCTGGCTTCGAACAGTTCGGCAAAAGATTCGGTCATTTGAAATTACTCTAGTGGACACACGGACAGCGCGTTTCTTCTGGAAACAGCAACCGCCCACCTGGTTAGTCGGCCCAAACCGCGGCCGGGTGTGAAATGGGAAAAACCGCAGCGCGACATTGCGCGGCGGAGCGTGGAACAACGGTATTGCGGCACTACGGGTGAAGCGTATTGCGGGTACATCGCCTGGATGCCGCCGAAGCGGCCCCATGCTGCTGCCCTGCTCCCGGCGCGACCCTCAGGCGGGCAGCAATTCCAGGACGCGGCCGACCACCTGGTCGATGTCCATGCCGGTGGTGTCGAGGAGGACGGCATCGTCTGCCGGCTTCAGGGGCGCCACCGAACGTTGGGCATCGCGTGCGTCGCGGGCCATGATCTCGCGCAGCAGGTCGTCGAATATAACGGAAACTCCTTTTTCCTTCAACTGGTTATGCCGGCGCATGGCGCGCTCCTCGGCACTGGCGGTCAGGAACACCTTGTACGGGGCGTCCGGGAAAATCACCGTGCCCATGTCGCGACCGTCGGCGACCAGCCCCGGCGGGCGCCGGAACGCCCGCTGGCGCTGCTTCAGCGCTGCGCGCACCTCCGGAATGGCGGCGATCGCCGAGGCCACCGCACCGGTGGTCTCCAGCCGCAGCTCGTCGGTGGCGTCGACCTCGTTGATCCTGACCCGCAGGCCGCCGCCGGCCACTTCCTCGAAGGCGACACGGGTATCGAAGGTGCAGCGGACCAGCGCCGCGGCATCGGAAATGTCCAGGTTGGCCCAGCTGGCGGCCACGCCGACCGCCCGGTACAGTGCCCCCGAATCCAGGTAGTGCCAGCCCAGCTTGGCGGCGACGATGCGGCTGACGGTGCCTTTGCCGGCCCCAGAAGGGCCATCGATGGTCAGGACGGGAGCGGGGTCGTTCATGCGGTTCCTCGGACGGGGGGCGGCGCATTGTAGCCCCGGCGCCGGCCGGACTGGCGCAAGCAGTTGAAACCATGAAGAAAACCAGGCTATACTCGCCGGCTTACTGATCCAGCGACGTGGTTTCGCCACGCCGTTCCCTTCTCCAATCAACAAGTTTACGCCGAGGTGTGCCATGAAAGTCCTGTCCTCCCTGAAGTCGGCGAAGACCCGTCACCGCGACTGCAAGGTGGTCCGCCGCCGCGGCAAGGTTTTCGTGATCTGCAAGTCGAACCCGCGTTTCAAGGCTCGCCAGCGCTGATCCGACGACGGCCCGCCCTGCGGCACCGCGCGCACGGTTGCGGGCCATCGACGAAAGCCGCCTTCGGGCGGTTTTTTGTTGCCGAAATTTGCTGTAATCGCCGTTCGTCCTCTGGGGAGCACACCGTGATGAAGCACCGTCTGTCCGCACTGCCGCTGCTGGTCGTCCTGGGCCTGGCCGGGAGCGCCCACGCCGAAACCCTGCTGGTCGAGCGGGTCAAGCAGGAACCCGTGGCGGCGATGCCTGCGCGCGGCCTGAGCATGGGCGAGGTCGAGGCGCGCTACGGCGCCCCGCAGCAGAAGCTGGAACCGCGCGGCGGGCAGAAGCGGCAGTGGCCGACGATCAACCGCTGGGTGTATCCGGCCTTCACCGTGTACTTCGAGAAGCACAAGGTCGTCGACGTGGTCGCCAACAAGGCCGATGCCAACGAGGTTGGGCCCAAGCCTGCGATTCGTTAGTGCGAGTCGGTATGCGAGTCCCTCGCAAGAGCCCGCACATCCATGTGCGGGGATCAAAAATGAAAAGCCTGAGCTTTGGCTTGGGCAGCATGTGAGTAATGGTTGCAATGACTGATCGCCTTCGCCTGCCCGCGGAATGGGAGCCCCAGTCCGCCATCCTGATCGCCTGGCCGCATGCCGGCACCGACTGGGCCGAGCGCCTGGCCGAGGTCGAGGAAACCTATATCGCGCTGGTCGCGGCGATCGTGCGCTACCAGCGCGTGCTGATCTGCGTCGCCGATGCCGACCTGCAGATCTACGCCGAGGCGCGGCTGCGCTCGGCGCGGGTGGACATGCAGCGCGTGCAGTTCGTCGAGGCCGAGTACGACGACACCTGGCTGCGCGATTCCGGCCCGATCACCCTGGCCCGCGCCGGCGGCGGTTTCCGTCTGCTGGACTTCCGCTTCACCGGCTGGGGCGGCAAGTTCCAGGCCAGCCGCGACGACCAGTTGGTGAGCGCACTGGCGGCGCAGCAGCTGTTCAAGGACAGCGAGGTGCGCAGCATCGATTTCGCGTTGGAAGGCGGCGCGATCGACAGCGACGGTGCCGGCACCTTGCTGACCACCTGGCAGTGCCTGCACGAACGCCATCCGCAGCGCTCGCGCGAATCGCTGAGCCACGATCTGGCCGACTGGCTGGCGCAGCAGCGGGTGCTGTGGCTGGACCACGGCTACCTGGAAGGCGACGACACCGACGCGCATATCGACACCCTCGCCCGCTTCGCCAGCGAGGACGCGATCGTCTACCAGGCCTGCGACGACGCCGGCGATTCGCACTACGCCGAGCTGCAGGCGATGGGTGCCGAGCTGGCTGCGCTGCGCACCGCCGACGGTCGCCCGTACCGCCTGTTCCCGCTGCCGTGGGCGCAGCCGGTGATCGACCACGGCCGGCGCCTGGCCGCGTCCTACGCCAACTTCCTGATCGTCAACGGCGCGGTGCTGATGCCGGCCTATGGCGATGCGGCCGATGCGCAGGCGCAGGCGGTGATGGCACAGGCGTTCCCGCAGCATGAGATCGTGCCGATTCCGTGCCGTGCGCTGATCTGGCAGAACGGCAGCCTGCACTGCATCACCATGCAGTTGCCCGAGGGCGCGCTCGCCGCCTGATCCGCGTCCGAGCGAAGGCGTACACAACGGCTGCAGGCTTTCGCGGCCTCGCACGCCCCCGCAGCAATCGCCATACGCGCCGTCGGAGGACATCGCTTCCCAGGCGGCGATAGCGGCAGACCACCGGCATCCGGCCCCTAACGGAACTCAGGCACCCGCCTGCATCGGCGCCGCATCGCGCTGGCGCTCGACGCCGAGCTACAAACCCTGTCCGCGCCACGCCGGGCGGCATTCATCTGCCGGGAACCTGCCGCGGCACCATCCGCGTTACCATGCGCGTTTTCGCCGACCATCCTTCCGCAATGAGCCGAAACACTCTTTCCGTCGCGCTGATCCAGGAGCGCAACCATGGCGATGCCGCGGCGAATCTGGCGGTCATCGAATCGCGCGTGGCCGAAGCCGCGGCGCAGGGCGCGCAGTTGGTGCTGCTGCAGGAACTGCACAACGGCGCCTACTTCTGCCAGCACGAGTCGGTGGACGAATTCGACCTGGCCGAGCCGATTCCCGGCCCCAGCACCGAGCGCCTCGGCGCGCTGGCCAAGCGCCATGGCGTGGTGCTGGTCGCGTCGTTGTTCGAGCGCCGCGCCGCCGGCCTGTACCACAACACCGCGGTGGTGTTCGAGAAGGACGGCAACCTGCTCGGCAAGTACCGCAAGATGCATATCCCGGACGATCCGGGCTTCTACGAGAAGTTCTACTTCACCCCGGGCGATCTCGGCTTCACCCCGATCCAGACCTCGGTCGGCCGCCTCGGCGTGCTGGTGTGCTGGGACCAGTGGTATCCGGAAGCGGCGCGATTGATGGCGCTGGCCGGTGCCGAACTGCTGCTGTATCCGACCGCGATCGGCTGGGATCCCAGCGACGAGCAGGCCGAGCAGGAGCGCCAGCGCGATGCCTGGATTCTCAGCCATCGCGGCCATGCCGTGGCCAACGGCGTGCCGGTCCTCAGCTGCAACCGGGTCGGCCACGAGCCCTCGCCACTGGCGGCCGATGGCGTGGTCGGCGCGGCCGGCATCCAGTTCTGGGGCAACAGCCACGTGCTCGGCCCGCAGGGCGAGTTCGTCGCCGAAGCCGGCGCCGAACCGACCGTGCTGGTCTGCGACGTGGACCTGCAGCGCAGCGAGCACGTGCGGCGAATCTGGCCGTTCCTGCGCGACCGTCGCATCGACGCCTATGGCGATCTGCTCAAGCGCTATATCGACTGACGCGCCGCACCTGCGGCGGCTGCAAGCCCAAGACCCGCCGCACCCCGGCGCCGACCAGGCGCCCTTCGATGAGTGATGGAATGAACGAACTTTCCCAGGCCGGCGACGACGCCCTGTTCGCCGGCCAGCCGTACCGCATCGTCGAGCGCGATGGCGTGCGCTACACCCTGCTCGGCACCGCCCACGTCTCGCTGGCCAGCGTCGCTGCGGTGGAACGGGCGATCGACAGCGGCCGCTTCGACGCGGTCGCGGTGGAGCTGGACCCGCAGCGGCTGCAGGCGCTCACCGATCCGGACGCGCTGACCAAGCTGGACCTGGTGCAGGTGATCCGCAAGGGCCGGGTCGCCTTGTTCGCCGCGAACCTGGCGTTGGCCGCCTACCAGCGGCGCTTGGCCGAACAGTTGGGCATCGAACCCGGCGCCGAACTCAAGCGCGCGGTGCTGCTGGCGCGCGAGCGGCAGTTGCCGGTGTACCTGATCGACCGCGAGGTCGGGCTGACCTTCAAGCGCGCTTCCGGCCGGCTCGGTTTCTTCGGCAAGCTCAAGCTCGGCAGCGGCCTGCTCGGCGGCCTGTTCGCCTCCGACGAGGTCGGCGAGGCGGAGATCGAGAAGCTCAAGCAGGGCGACATGCTCGAGGCCAGCTTCGGCGACTTCGCCAGCGAAAGCCCGGCGCTGTACGACACCATCATCGCCGAGCGCGACCGCTACATGGCCACTCGCCTGCGCGAGGAACACGCGCAGCGGGCCGCGCCCAGCCAGACCCCGATCGCGACCCCGGACTATCTCGACGGCGCACGTGCCGACGGCATCCGCGAGGTGCTGGCGGTGGTCGGCGCCGGCCATCTGGCCGGCCTGGCCAGGCACCTGCAGGACGATCAGGACGATCCGGCCACGCTGCGCAAGGCGCTGGAAGACGTGCCGACCAAGAAAAAGGTGCCGTGGATCACCCTGACCCTGACCGCGCTGGTGCTGGGCGGCGTCGCCTGGGGCTACTGGCGTGGCGGATTCGCGCTGGGCACCGACCTGCTGCTGCAGTGGGTGCTGTTCACCGGCGGCCTGGCCGGGCTGGGCTGCCTGCTGGCCGGCGGACATCCGCTGAGCATCGTCGCCGGCGCCATCGCCGCGCCGCTGAAGCCGTTCCGGCCCGGCGTGCCCGCCGGTGCGTTCAGCGCACTGGTCGAGGTGCACATGCGCAAGCCGGCGTACGGCGACTTCCTGGCGCTGCGCGACGACGCGCAGAACCTGCGCGGCTGGTACCGCAACCGCGTCTCGCGGGTGGTGCTGACCTTCCTGCTGACCAACCTCGGCAGCATGGTCGGCGTGTGGCTTGCGGGGTTCCGCATCTTCGGCAAGCTGGCCGGTTGAGCCGCCGCGGCGGCAGCGCCATGCGCCCTGCCCGTTGCATCGCCACCCGTGACGTTAAACATGTGGGAGGGGCTTCAGCCCCGACGCCTTCTCGGTAGAGGCGTCGGGGCTGAAGCCCCTCCCACAACGTTTTCCGCGCGATGCAGCGGACGACCAGCGCGCCCGGCCATTCCGGCGCGCGGCATCGCTCCGCCGATCAGGACAACAGCGGCGCCGGCACCCCGCGGCCGCCGCGGGCGCGGCGTACCAGCCGCGCCACGCCGGTGCTGAGGTCGTCGAGGATCGCATAGATGGTCGGCAGGAACAGCAGGCTGACCACGGTGGAGAACGCCAGGCCGCCGGCGATCGCGCGCGCCATCGGGTAGTAGGCCGGGCCGTCGCCGAACATCTGCGTGGTGGTCAAGGAGATCGGCACCATCGCCAGGATCGCGGTGCCCATGGTCATCATGATCGGCCGCAGGCGCTCGCGCGAGCCTTCCACCAGCGCCTCGGTGCGGCCCAGCCCGCGCCGGCGCAGGTTGTTGATGTGCTCGATCATCACGATGCCGTTGTTCACCACCACGCCCATCAGCACCAGGATGCCGATGAAGGCCATGATCCCGAAGTTGGTGCCGGTGATCCAGAACAGCCAGAACACGCCGAAGATCGAGAACAGCACGCCGCTCATGATCGCCGCCGGGAACAGCAGCGATTCGAACACCGCGGCCATCACCACGTAGATCATCAACAACGCGATCAGCAGGTTGAACATCATCTGCTGGCCGGCCTTGTCCTCGTCCTGGCCATCGGCACCGTCGAAACTGTAGTGGTAGCCGGCCGGGAAACTGACGCCCTTCAGCGTGTCCTCCATCGCCTGCTTGGCCTCGGCCGGCGTGACCTTGAGCCCGAGGTTGGCGGTGACGGTCAGCGTGGTCTGGCGGTTGGTGCGCCCGATCTGGGTCGCCGCCGGCCGCGTCTGCACGTCCACCAGGCTCAGCAGCGGCACACTGCGCCCGTCCTTGGTACGCACGTTGAAGCTGTCCAGATCTTCGGGCGTCGTCTCCTCGGCGCCGGCGAAGCGCACCCACACCGGCACCTCGTTGTCGCCGCGGCGGAACTCGCGCAACGAGGCGCCACGCAGCGCCAGGCCGACGAAGCTGGCGACCTGCTCGGCGTTGAAGCCGAACGCCGCTGCGCGGTCGCGATCCACGCGCACCGCCAGTTCGGTGGTGCGATCGCCGGTGTCCACGCGCACGTCGCGCAATTCCTTGCGCCGCGCCAGCAGCGGCACCACGTCGTCGGCGATCGCGCGCAGCGTCTGGGTGGAATCGCCGACCAGTTGCACCTGCACGCTCTGCGCGCCGCTGCCCTGCCCATTGCCGTTGCCATTGCTGCCGACGCTGTAATCGGCCAGCGCCGAGCGCGGCAGCTCCTTGCGGATCTGCTCCATCAACGCCTGCAGGTCGCGCACCTGCTTGAGGTCCACGGTCAGCGTGGTGCTGCTGCCTTCCACTTCGCTGAACCACGAATACACCTGGGTGACGTGGTAGCGCTGGCGGCGCGCGTCGATGAAGCGCTCGAGCTTGGCGACTTCCGCCGACAGCTGCTCGCGCGTATACGATCCCTTCCACTGGTAGCCGATGAAGATCTGCTCGCCGCCGTCGCCGCCGAACATGTCCTTCTTGGTTTGCAGCATCGGCACCACGCTGAGCGCGGTGATCAGCGCGATCGCGGCCACGCTCCAGCCGCGATGCGCCAGCGACCAGCGCAGCACCCCGGCATAGCGGCGCTGCAGGCGCGGGATCAGGCCGCGCTCGGAGCGGACCAGCGCCGGCGTGCGCATGCGCGCGGACAGCATCGGGATCAGGCTCACCGCCACCAGCCACGAGGCCAGCAACGACACCGAGATGGTGATCGCGATCTGCGCCATGAAGATGCTGATGTTGTTGGTTTCGCCGAACAGGTTCGGCACGAACACGATGCAGTGGCATAGGGTGCCGGCCGACAACGCGATGGCCACGTTGCGGGTGCCGATGATCGACGCCAGCTGCGGCTGGTCGGGCATGCGCTCGCGTTCCTGGTAGATGCTCTCCACCACCACTACCGCGTTGTCCACCAGCATGCCCACCGCCAGCAGCAGGCCCATCATGGTCAGGATGTTGAGGGTCACCCCGGCGAAATACATGAAACCCAGGGTGATGGTGAAGCAGATCGGGATCGCCAGGGTCACCATCAGCGTCGACGGCCAATGGCGCAGGAAGAAGAACAGCACCGTCACCGACAGCAGCAGGCCGACCCCGCCGGCTTCGGCCAGCTCGCTCAGCGACGAGGTCACCGCCTTGCCCTGGTTGTCGATGACCTTCACCTGCACGTCGCTGAGCGCCGGCTGCTTGCGGATTTGCTCGACCTCGGCCAAGACCGCGCGCGACACCTCGACCAGGTTGGCGCTGCGCTCCTTGTACACGTCCAGCCCCACCGCCGGGCGCCCGTCCAGGCGCCGGCCATAGTTCATCCGGGTCGGCTTGAGCCGGATTTCGGCGATGTCGCCCAGGCGCAGGCCCTTGTTGTCGATGACCAGGTCGCGCAGTTCCTGCAGGTCGCGCAGCTCGCCGACCGGCTGCACCCGCAGGCGCTGGCCGTGGTCGTCGATCTGCCCGGCCGACAGCGAGAAATTGAGCTTGCCCAGGCGTTCGCTGAGATCGTTGAGGCTGAGGTTGTGCGCGCTGAGCCGGTCCGGCGCGATTGCGATCTCGACCTCGTTCGGCGGCGCGCCGGACACCTCCACCTTGGCCACGCCGGGGATGCGTTCCAGGCGCCGCTTGAACTCGCGGTCGAGCATGTCGTAGGCGCCGGTCAGATCGGCCGCGCCGGCCAGGCGCACCTTCAGCACCGGCTCGTCGCTGCTGGACCACTTGAACACGTGGTAGCGCTGCAGATCGTCGGGCAGGTCGGCGCGGATCGCATCGATGCGCTCGCGCGCGTCGGAGGCGGCGATGGCGATATCGCGATCCCAATCGGAGAACTCGATGAAGATGTTGGCGCCGTCGGCGGTCGCGGTCGAGCGCATGCGCTTGATCCCGGTCATCGTCGCCAGCGCTTCCTCGGTCGGCCGCACCAGGTTGCGCTCGACCTCGTCCGGGGTCGAACCGCTGTACGGCAACTGCACGAACAGGAACGGTGCGGAGATGTCCGGCAGCGCCTCCAACGGCAGCCGGAACGCCGCGATCAATCCGACCACCACCAGCGACACGAAGCACATGATGGTGGTGATCGGACGGCGGATGCTGAACTCGGCGACGCTCATGCCGGTTCACCCGCGCCATCGCCAGTGCCGTGGCCCAGCGCCTGCAGGCGCCGCCGCGCGCGTTGCCCGCGTTCGGCGTAATAGCCGTCGGCGCGGCGATCCAGGCGGTCGTAGACCACCGGGATCACCACCAGCGTGAGCAGCGTGGACACCAGCAGGCCGCCGATCACGGTGATCGCCATCGGCGCGCGCACTTCGGCGCCCTCGCCTGCCGCCACCGCCAGCGGCAAAAAGCCGAACAGCGTGCACAGCGTGGTCATGATGATCGGGCGCAGGCGCGAGCGTGCCCCTTCGATCAGCGCCTCGCGCTTGGCCACGCCTTCCTCGCGCAGTTGGTTGACCTTGTCGATCAGGATGATCGCGTTCTTGGTCACCAGCCCGACCAGCAGGATCAGGCCGATGAACACCACCACCGACACCGGCTTGCCGGTCAGCAGCAGCGCCAGCACCGCGCCGACCATCGCCAGCGGGATGGTGAACAGAATCACGAACGGGTGCAGCAGCGATTCGAACTGCGAGGCCATCACCAGGTACACCAGGAAGATCGCCAGGCCGAACGCGAACAGCAGCGACTTGGCCGACTGCGCCAGTTCCTCGCCTTGCCCGCCGATGTGCATGCCGACGCCGGCGCCGAGCGGCTCGCGCGCGACCATGTCCTGCACCTCGCGCACCGCGCCGCCCAGGTCGATGTCGCGCAGGTTGGCCGACACGATCGCCACGCGGATCTGGTCGGCGCGGTGGATCTCGCTGGGACCGGTGGTGGCGACCACGTCGGCGACCGCGTCCAGCGTCACCGGCTTGCTGCTGCCCGGATTGACGATCAACCGGCGGATGCTGTCGACGCTGGCGCGATCGCTCTGCTGCGCGCGCACCAGCACGTCGATCTTGCGGTCGCGGAAGCTGTAGCGGGTGGCCACATCGCCACGCACCTTCTTCACCACCACGTCGGCGATCTGCCGCGTGGTCAGGCCCAGCGCACCGGCACGCTCCTGGTCGAAACGGATCTGGATTTCCGGGAAGCCTTCTTCCACCGTCGATTTCACGTCGGCATAGTGGCCGTTGCCGCGCAGCATCGCGGTCAGCTTCTGCCCGGCGTGCTGGATGGTCTCCAGATCCTGCCCGCGCAGCTCGATTTCCAGCGGCGTGGAGAAACTGAACAGCTCCGGGCGGCTGAAACCGACCTGCACGCCCGGATGCTGGCGCATCGTCGCGCGCATGCGCTCGCTCTGCTGCGCCTCGAACTGCGCGCTGCCGCCGCCGGCCATGGCGATGGTCAGCTTGCCGATATTCTCGCCGCTTTCGGTGGGGCTGGCATCGAGCCGGGTGCCGCTGCCGCTGACGCCATACAGCGCCTGCACGCCGGCGTCCTTGCCGTGGGTTTCCTGCAGTTCGCGCACCAGCGCATCGGTCTGCCGCAACGGCGTGCCGGCCGGCAGTTTCACCGTCATCTCGAAGCGGTCCTGGGCCAATTGCGGGATCAGGTCGGCACCGAGCATCGGCAGCACCGCCAGCGTCGCCGCGAACGCCAGCGCCGCCAGGCCCAGCACCAGCCACGGTCGTGCCAACGCACCCGGCAGCAGCCGCAGATAGCCGCGTTCGGCGCGCGCGTACGGCGCCATCGCCAGGTCGCTAGCCTTGCGCATCACCGGCGCGACCACCGCCACGCCGCCGCGCCACAGCCGCACCACCAGCCACGCCGCGCCGAAGAAGCCGCCGCGCACCGCCGCGGCGGCACCGCGCCGGCCCCAGGCCACCGGCTTGAGCCAGCCGCGCTGCGGCTGCCAGTGCGGCTGCTCCGGTTCGGGCGGGAAGGCCAGCGGTGGGCGTCCCTTCAGCGAACTGAGCATCGGGATCAGGGTCATCGACACCACCAGCGAGATCGCGATGGCGATCGCCACGGTCAGGGCCTGGTCGCGGAACAGCTGCCCGGCCACGCCCTCGACGAACACCAGCGGCAGGAACACCGCGATCGTGGTCAGGGTCGAGGCCACCACCGCCATGCTGACTTCGCGGGTGCCGGCGATCGCCGCATCGAGGATGCTCAGGCCGCGCTCGCGCGCCTTGGCGATGCTCTCCAGCACCACGATCGAATCGTCCACCACCAGGCCGGTGGCCAGCGCCAGGCCGCCCAGCGACATCACGTTCAAGCTCAAGCCCAGCTGGCCCATGAAGAAGAACGTGGCCACGATCGACACCGGCAGCGACAGGCTGATCACGAACGTGCTCCAGCCGTCGCGCAGGAACAGGAAGATGATCAGGATCGCCAGCAGGCCACCGATCACCGCGTCCTTCTTGACGTCGCCGATGGCGTGCTCGATGAAGCGCGACTGGTCTTCCAGCGTGGTCAGTTCCACGTCCGGCGGGATCTGCGTCTTCAGCTGCTCCAGGCGCTTGCGCAGCGCCGCCGCGGTGGACACGGTGTTGGCGTCGCCTTCCTTGTAGATCGCCAGCTCCACCGCTTCCTTGCCGCCCAGGCGGATGATCGCCTCGCGCTCCTTGTAGCCCTGCCGCACCTCGGCCACGTCCTTCAGCCGCACCGGCATGCCATTGGCGATGGTGGTGGTGGAACTGGACGAGGCGCTCTGCGCGGCCGAGGCCGCGGCCAGCGCCGCTTCCGAACCGGTCGAGGCGGCGATCGCGTACATCTGCTGCAACGCCGAATCGGCGGCACTGCTGCCCGCGCCCTGGGTGGTCAGCAACAGGTTGCGGATCTCGTCCAGGTCGGCGAACTGGTTGACCGTGCGCACCAGGTAGCGCTGCGAGCCCTGTTCCAGGCGCCCGCCGGAGATGTTGATGTTCTCTTCCTTGAGCCGGGTGATGACGTTGTCGATCGGCAGGCTCAGCTGCGCCAGCCGCTGCTGGTCGATATCGACCTGGATCTCGTCTTCCAGCCCGCCGCCGACCTTGACCGCGGCCACGCCGGCCACCGGCTCCAGCTTCTTCTTCAGGTCCTCGTCGGCGTAGCGGCGCAACTGGGTCAACGCGCGCACCGCATCGGCGTCGCTGGCCGGCGTCGCCTTGCTCGCCAGCACCAGGCGCATGATCGGTTCGGTGGAGGGATTGAAGCGCAGCAGCACCGGCGCCTTGGCTTCCAGCGGCAGCTCCAGCGCCTCCATCTTGTCGCGCACTTCCAGGCTGGCCTGGTCCATGTTGGTGCCCCAGGCGAACTCCAGCACCACGTCGCTCTGCCCGGTGCGCGACACCGACTTGAGCTTGCGCAGGTTCTTGACCACGCCGACCGCTTCCTCGACCGGCTCGGTCACCAGCGTCTCGATCTCCGAGGGCGCCGCGCCGGTGTATTCGGTGCGCACGGTCAGGGTCGGGTAGCTCAGGTCGGGCAGCAGGTTGACCTTGAGGCTGTTCAGCGCGATCACGCCGAACAGCAGCAGCGTCACCGTGGCCATCGCGATGGTGACGCGGCGGCGCGTGGCGAATTCGACCAGCCCGCCGCCGCGGACGCCAGGCGGCGAGTGTTCGTGCGGATCGCTGCCGTGATCGGAACCTGCGCTGGTCATCAGTGCGCTCCGACCGCGGCGCCGCCGCCGACCTCGGCGACCTCGCGCTGCGGCGCGATCACCTGCACGCGGCTGCCGTCGCGCAGGGCGACCTTGCCGGCGGTGACCACCTGGTCGCCGGGCTGCAGGCCGTCGCGAATCTCCACCCACGGGCCTTCGGAATAGCCCAGCTTCACCGGCACCCGGGTCACCTTGCCGGCGCTGACCCGGAACACCGCCGGATCGCCGTCGTCGAGCAGCGCCAGGCGCGGCACCACCAGCGCATCGGCGCGCTGGTCGTAGTCGATGCGGATGCGCCCGAACATGCCCGGCTGCAAGGCTTCGGCGCCTTCCTCGAACGCGCACACCACGCGGAACGTGCCGCTGCCCGAATCCACCACCGGCGCGATGCGATCGACCTTGCCCTGGTACTGCTTGCCCGGCAGCGCATCGGCCTGCAGCGTCACCGGCTGCCCGGCCTTGAGCGTGGCCAGCTCGCGCTCGGGCACGTTGAGCGTGGCTTCCAGGCGCGAGTCGTCGACGATGCGGAAGATCGGCGTGTTGATCTGCACGAAGTTGCCGGTCTTGATCGAACGCGATGCGATCACTCCGGAGATCGGCGCGACCACCGTGGCGTAGGACAGTTCCAGCGACGCCAGCTGATGCTGCGCGCGCACGTTGGCCAGGTCGTACTTAATCTGGTCGACATCGGCGGCACTGACCAGTTGCTGGCCGACCAACTGCTCCGAGCGCCGATAGTTGTTCTCCAGCTTGCGCAGCTGCGCCTCGCTCTGCGCCACCGCCAGCCGCGCGCGGTCCGGATCCAGCCGCACCAGCGGCTGCCCGGCGCGCACCTGCTGGCCCTCCTCGGCCAGCACCGCCAGCGCCACGCCGGAGGTCTTGGCCACCACCTGCGATTCGGCGCGCGCCTCCAGCGCCGCGGTGCCGCTGTAACTGGCCGCCACGGCGCGCCGGCTGGCCTTGGCCACCTCGACCGGCACCGCGTCGGGCGCTTTCTCGGCTTCCTTGGCCTTGGCCTGCGCATCGCCGGCGGCCGGCTTGCAGCCACCGAGCAGCAATGTGGAGGTGATCAACAGCGCGGCGGCGCAGCTGGCGGTGCGTCGGCGCGTGGAATATCGCGTCATCGTCGTGTCCCTGGTGGATGGCGTGAATGGTGTTGTAGGTAAGTAGATCACCTGCTGACGCCAAGGTGAATGAGCCAAAGGTCATGGTGCAGGTCATGGCCCATCGCATGCCGCGTGCATGGAGGATCTCGACGGCCTGTTTCGGAGCCGCGAAAGGCCAGGCTATACTCGGGTCGTTCCGTGTTCCCCCACGCCGGAACTCCCAGTCCCGTCCTCCGGACCACGAAACCATGCGCACGCAGCCGCTAGCCGCTTGTTTTGCTTTGGCCGTACTCGTTTCTCTCGGGGTCGTCCCGGCCGTGGCGCAGACCGCGCCGGCGCCCGCCGCCCCTGCCCCAGCCGCCGCACCGGCCGCGCCCGCTGCCGCCGTGGGCCATGCCGACAACGGCAGAGTGCTGACCTATACCTGCCAGGGCTGCCACGGCATCACCGGCTACAAGAATGCCTACCCGAGCTACCGCGTTCCCAAGATTGGCGGCCAGTCGGCGCAGTACCTGACCCAGGCGCTGACCGAATACCGGCTCGGCAAGCGCAAGCATCCGACCATGCAGGCCCAGGCGGAGAGCTTCTCCGACCAGGATATCGCCGACATCGCCGCTTACCTGACCACCCTCAAGTAGCCATCCCATGCCGAAAGCCGCGCACGCATTGCGTCCCGCCATCGTCCTGCTTGCTGCCCTGTGCCTGGGGGCGTGTTCGCAATCGCAGGTGGAATCCACCAGCCAGTCCGCCGGCGATCCCGGCCACGCCAGCGGCGAGCATGGGTCCGGCTCGTCCGCCGGCCTGCCCAGCGGCCGTGCCGCCGCCGGCGAGAAACTGGCCCTTGCCAAGGGCAAGGCCACCGGGCAGAGTTGCATCGACTGCCACGGCGCCGACGGCAACGCGCCGATCGACCCGAGCTATCCCAAGCTGGGCGGCCAGTACGGCGACTATGTCGCGCACGCCTTGCAGGCGTACCGCGCCGGCGACCGCCAGCACCCGCTGATGACCCCGCAGGCGGCGCCGCTCAGCGACCAGGACATCGCCGACCTGGCGGCGTATTTCGGATCGCGCGCCACTCAGCTGCACGATCTGCACGGCCTGAAGTGACCGCGAGGCGCCGGCGTCTCGCCGGCGTCGGTTCTCGCCGCTGGTCGGTGCGGCAAACGTGGAATCGCCGGCGTCAGATGGCGAGCTTCGTGCCGGCCTGCCGAGAAGCGCTGTACGCCCATTGGGCTGAGCACGATCTGCCGCGTGTCGGCAGCGAGTCTTCCTTCTCTAGACGCGGCGAGCGCAATGCGGCGTTACGCCGGTTTCGGCAATCTGTCGCGTTACCGATAGCTTCTGCTGCGCTGAAAAGCCTAACTGCAGAATGGCCGCACCTGCAGTTGCAGGCGTCGGCATGCCGGCGGATTGCTGCCGCATGCATGCGGCAATTGCCGCTGGCTGGAGCCACCGCGCAAATGTGTGCGGTTCCGCGCCTACTTTACGCTGCCGTTGTCTTCCTGCAGGCCCGGCTTGAACGGTACCGCCGGTGGCGGCCGCGCGCCGGCGGGCTGATCGTTGAGGTTCGGATCGGTGATGCCGCAGCCGCCGCCCAGCTGCAGGATCGAGACCACGCAGGAAATGCTGCTGGTGGTGCCGGGAATCGGGATGTTGACGGTCTTGATGCCGCGCCGCACCCACTCTTCCAGCAGCGTCGCGTTCGGCAACCAATACTTGTCGAACGAGGTCGGCGTGTAGTCGTACGGCGGACGCTTGAGCCACTGCCCGGCATTGGCGATCTGGTCGCGCGACCAGCTGTCGGTCTCGCTGCCGGGCGCACCGCGCGGCGGTGCCTTGCCCTGCCCTTCGCCGCCAGGCACGCGCACGCTGCCATCGCCGTTGAACATGCCGTTGCGCTGGCTGGCGCCGGCACCCGCGTCGCCGGCGCGGTTGCGCGACGCTGCCCCCCAGTCGTCGCCGCGCTGCGGCGTCGCCCAGCCGCCGTCGTGCGCGACCGCGGCCGGACCGCTGCCCGGCGCAGTCGCCTGGCTTCCAGGCGGCGCGGCACCGCTGCCAGCCGGCGTTCGCGTCTCGGTCTTGCCTTGCGCCACGGTACCGGTCGGGGCCGCCGTCTGCGCCGAGGCCGCGCCGGCCGCCGGTGCACTGGCCGTCGCCTCGGGCTGAACCGCTGCGGTGGGCGTCGGCGTCGCCGCAGTGGCCGGCGTCGGCAGCTCGATCTGTCGCACCTGCGGCGCCGCCGGCGTACGCAGCGCCGGTGCGGGATCACGCGTGCGGATCTGCGGCATCTGCACCTGCACCTGCGGCAGCGGTTCGGGCACTTCGCGCTCGCGTATCTGCACCTGTGGCTCGGACGGGCGCGGCACCGGCAGCTCGCGCGGCTGGATCTGCGCCACGCGCGGCACCTCGGTGACCACTTCGACTTCGCGCTCGGGCACCTGCACGCTCGGCGGCGCGATCTCGCGCACGGTCAGCGTCGGTTCGCGCATGCTGGGCGGCGGCAGCACGAAATCGCTGCTCGGCTGGGCGGTCTCGGTGACCTGCAGCGGCTGATCCGGGGGCGGCGGCGGTGGACTGGTCACGGCCTGCGCAGCGCTCGCCGCCGGCGTGGCGGAAGCGGCAGGCGCCGCCGCTGCGGTCTTGGGCGGGGTGGCAGCAGTCGTCGCAGCGGCCCGCTGCGCATTTGCCGCTGCGGCCTGCTGCGCGGTGGCTGCGGCCGCTGGATCCTGCTCGGCGGCGCCGCCACCGGTCTCGGCCGGGGTACCGCGGCCGACGAATTCCACTTGCACGCGCCCGGCCTCGCTCGCGTCCGGACGCGGCGGCAGCAGGCGCACGAAGGCGACCCACAGCAGGAACAGCGCGAACAACAGATGCAAGGCCAGGCTGACCAGCGCCGCGATCCGCCGCCACCAGCGCTGGTCGTACGGGGCCGGATCCCAGTGCTGCCACCACAGGCGGCGAAACGCCTGCCACGGACTCAGTGCCGGCAGGCGCGCGGTCGGCGCCGGTGCCGGCTGCGGCAGCGCCGCTATCAACTCGGAAGCGACGAACGGGCGCGGCCTGGCCGGCTGCGAGGAGATCCAGTGCGCCCAGCCGTACGGCAGGCCGGTGCGGCGATCGCGCAGCAGCTTGCGCGGCGAGCGCGCCAACAGCGCGGCGAGGATGTCGGCGGCGCGCGTCACCGGCGTGGCGGAGGAATCAGGCCGCGGAATCGCGCGGGATGTACGGGGCGCTGCCGCTGTCGTGGTCGGTGGCGTCGCGCACGGCGGTGATGCCCGGCACCCGTCCCATCAGCGTCTTTTCGATGCCTTGTTTCAGGGTCACGTCGGCCATGCCGCAGCCGTGGCATCCGCCGCCGAAGCGCAGCAGCACCACGCCCTCGGCCGACACTTCCTGTACCGCCACGCGGCCGCCGTGCTGGGCAAGCTGCGGATTGACCTCGTTCTCGACCACCCAGCGCACCCGCTCGACCAGCGAGGCGGCCTCGCCCGGCGCCTCGCCCTTGATCTTCGGCGCCTTGATCGTCAACTGCTGGCCGGTGCCCTGGGTGACGTAGTCGATCTCGGCGCCGTCCAGCCAGCCGACGCTGTCGGCGGCCACATACAGGGTGAAGCCGGCGCAATCGATCGCCCATTCGTCGCCGGCCAGGTCCGCCGGTTCGGCGAACTCCAGCCGCGCATCGGCGCGTGCGGTACCGGGGTCGACCGCGCTCAGGCGCACGCCCATGCCGGGCACGGCCTCGCGTTCGAGGAGTTTGCGGAAATGGGTCTGCGCGTTGTCGGAGATCTGGATCATGCGGTTATTCTAGCGCTTCCACGCGACCGGCTCATCGCGAACTTTCCCAATCGGCGGCGCGTTCAGCTGCCCTGCCGCAGAGGCTACAAGAATGAACGATCTGATCCCGCTGGCACAGGCCCATTGCTCGCCCTGCAAGGGCAGCGAGTACAAGCTCACCCAGGCGCGTCTGGCCGAATTGCTGCCGCAGGTGCCAGGCTGGGAGCTGGTCGAGAACGGCATGGCGATCAGCCGCACGTTCCGTTTCCCCGACTACTACCGCACCCTGGCGTTCGTGAACGCGCTGGCCTGGATCGCCCACCGCGAAGACCACCACCCCGACCTGGGCGTGCACTACGACCGCGTGGTGGTGCGCTATTCCACCCACGACGTCGGCGGCCTCAGCGAAAACGACTTCATCTGCGCCGCCAAAGCCTCGGCCCTACCGGAATGACCCTCATGCCCGCCGCCTCCCGCCGTTCCCTCCTCGCCGCCTGCCTGCCTGTCGCCGCCGCCCTGTTGCTCGGCGGCTGCGGCAAGTCCGGGCAATCGCAGACCCAGAGCGTGGTCGCCGCGCCGACCGAAGTCGCCGCGGTACAGACCCCGCCGCCAGACTACCCGATCGAACTGGCCTGCGCCGGGCTCGGCGGCAAGGCGGTATTGAGTGTGGTGGTCGGCGTGCAGGGCAAGCCGACCGACGTGCAATTGGTCAGCAGCAGCGGCCAGCCCAAGCTCGACGCCTCGGCGCAGCAGCGCGTGCGCGAGTGGCTCTTCAAGCCCGCCACGCGCGAGGGCAAGCCGGTGCCGCGCACCATCCAGGTGCCGGTCAACTTCAACCCGCCGCAACCGCGGCCGGACCGCTGCTTCGCGCTCGACGCGCAGGCGCACCACGCCAACTGAGCGGGCCACCGGCCGTTTGCGCACGCAGCGCCGACCGCGGCGCGGCGCCGCCTTCACACTGCGCCAGCCCCGCGCCCGC
Source organism: Xanthomonas sp. DAR 34887 (assembly GCF_041245805.1). Classification (NCBI taxonomy): domain Bacteria; kingdom Pseudomonadati; phylum Pseudomonadota; class Gammaproteobacteria; order Lysobacterales; family Lysobacteraceae; genus Xanthomonas; species Xanthomonas tesorieronis. The sequence continues at coordinate 2,457,460 of NZ_CP162490.1, read as the reverse complement.
TTTCATCTGTCGTCTCGACACAGGAGCCGCCTGGCGCATGCTGGATATTCCGTGGCACAACGTCTGGGTCGCCCTGGCGGTGACCCTGGCCGCCGGTCTGGCCACCGGCCTGGGCAGCGTGCTGGTGCTGTTCACCAAAGGCCCCAATCCGCGCCTGCTCGCCTTCGGCCTGGCCTTCGCCGGCGGTGCGATGGTGTACGTGTCGCTGACCGAGATCCTCGGCAAGTCGATCGCCTCCTTCAGCCACGCCTTCGATCCGCGCCTGGGCTACGCCTATGCCACGCTGGCGTTCCTGGCCGGCGTGGCGCTGATCGTGGTGATCGACCGGCTGGTGCCCAATCCGCACGAAAGCCTCAATGCCCAGGATCCGCTGTTCCGTGCCGACAACCGCGCCTACGTCAAGCGCGTCGGCCTGCTGACCGCGGTGGCGATCACCGCGCACAACTTTCCCGAAGGCCTGGCGACCTTCTTCGCCACCCTGGAAAGCCCCACCGTCGGCATGCCGCTGGCGTTCGCGATCGCCGTGCACAACATTCCCGAAGGCATCGCCATCGCGGTGCCGGTGCACTACGCCACCGGGCGCAAATCCTATGCCTTCGCCGCCAGCCTGCTGTCGGGACTGGCCGAGCCGATCGGCGCGATCATCGGCTACGTGGCGCTGTCGCGGTTCCTCTCCGAGGCGATCTTCGGCTCGGTGTTCGGGGTCATCGCCGGGGTGATGGTATTCCTGGCCCTGGACGAATTGCTGCCGGCGGCCAAGCGCTACGCGAAGGGCCACGAAACCGTGTACGGCCTGGTCGCCGGCATGGCCACCCTGGCGCTGAGCCTAGTGCTGTTCCGCCTGTCCACCACGCCCTGAGCCGACGGCGGCGGCTGGCTGAACCGATGCTGGCGCGGCCGTATTGCGGCGCTTCGCAGAAAGCTTGCAGACATGCAACACGGCGCATCCTGCGCGCAACTTCCGAATGCCACGTCGAAAAGGTGCAGCATGGATATCCGCTCCCTGCCATCAACCAAGTTGACGCTGGCGCTGGTCACCGCCGTGAGCATGCTGGCGCTGAGTGCGTGCCAACAGCAACCGACGTCTGCACCGGCACCGGCCGCAACCGCCGCCGCACCTGCACCAGCGCCCTACGTGCCGCCCAGCGCCGAACAGTTGTACAAGCTGGTCGCGCCGATCGCGCTGTTTCCCGACAAGCTGCTCGCGCAGACTCTGGCCGCCTCGGTGTATCCGGACCAGGTCGGCGATGCCGAGGGTTGGCTGCGCAGCAACAGCGGCCTGGCCGCGGCGGACCGCCTGCAGGCGGCGGCGTCGCAGCCCTGGGATCCCAGCGTCAAGGCGCTGATCGCCTTTCCCGACGTGGTCGACCAACTGGCCAGCAACAGCGACTGGACCCGCGCGCTCGGCGATGCCTATGCGCACGATCCCAACGAGGTGCTGGACGCGATCCAGGTCATGCGCGGGCGCGCGCAGGCGCAGGGCCATCTGCGCAGCACGCCGCAGCAACGGGTGCAGGTGGTGCAACGCACGGTGGTGGAACCGGCCTACGCAGACGAGCGGATCCCCCCGCCGCGCCAGACCATCGTCATCGAACCGGCGCAGCCGGATGTCGTCTACGTGCCGCGCTACGATCCGGACGTGGTCTACGGCGCGCCGGTCGACGTGTATCGCGAGTATCGCTACCGTCCGCACTACTACAGCGAAGGCGACCTGGTGACCGCCGGCATCATCTCCTTCGGCGTCGGCATCCTGGTCGGCGACGCGCTGGAACACCACCACCACGGCCCACTGGGCTGGCTGGAACCGCAACCGGCCTGGCACCGCTGGGGCTGGAACAGCTGGGGCATGAACTGGAACGCCCCGCCGTCGGCGCCGCACTACGTGGTCTACCAGAACCGTGTCTACGCGCCGCGGACCACCATCATCAACAACACCATCACCAACAACCGGATCGACGCGCGCAGCTTCGTGCACAACGACAGCCGCAGCTTCCCGCAGCAGGCGGCACTGGCGGCGATGCCTGCAGCGGCAGCGGCCGCCGCCATGGCCCCGCATCTGGCGCAGAACGCGCGCGGCCCCGCGCCGCAGTTCGCGCCGGCGGCAGCGCCGCGCCGCCCGGTCGACTATGCACAGCTGTCAGCGCCGCATTTCAACGAACGAATGCTGCAACCGGGCCGCCCCGTCGTCGCGAACGCGGCGCAACGGCCGCCGCTGCCCGGACCGAACGGCCCCACCGCGATGGCTGCCGCACGCGACGCGCGTGCGCCGCTGCCGTTCGCGCAATCGCCGCGCGCACCGATGCCGATGTCCGCGGCCGATCCGCGCCACGCCATGCCGATGGCCAACGCTGCCGCAGCACAGCGCCGCGACATGCCGCAGGCGCCGCGCGCCAACGCGCCGATGCCGACGGGAACCATGCAGATGGCGCATGCGGCGCAGCCGCGGCCGATGGCCATGCCGGAACCGCGCCGCGAGGATCCGCGTGCGCAGCAGGCCCGCTACGCACAGCCCGAGCCGTCACGGCCGGCGCCGCGCCAGGTCGCCGCCTTCACTGCGCAGCAGCAGGCGCCTGCGCATCGGGAAGCACCGATGCGGGAGTTTCCTGAGCGCGTTCAGGCCATGCCGCGACAGGAGCCACAGCAGCGCCCGCCGATGCAGGAGCAGCGCATGGCCCGGATCGCCACACCGCGGCCGGAGCCGATGCACGCGGCCGAGCCGCGGCCCGCTCCGCATCCGCCACAAGCCCATTCCGAGCCGCACCACCAGCACGACCACGACAAGCACAACGGATAGCCGGCACCGGCGGGCGGCGCGCGACAGCGCCGCCCGGCCGCGCCCGGGTCAGCCGCCCAGGCGGTTCAGCGCCTCGGCCAGCTCATCGGCCAGCGGCGCATTCAATAGATAGGGCGTCTTGCCGCCGTCGAGGGTGAATTCCAGCGACGCGGCATGCAGGAACAGGCGTTTGAGCCCGATCTGCTCGCGCAGGCGTTTGTTGACCGCCGGATCGCCGTACTTGTCGTCGCCGGCGACCGGATGGCCCAGATGCTGGGCATGCACGCGGATCTGGTGGGTACGGCCGGTCTCAATCCGCACCTCGCAATAGGAATGCCCGCCGCGCCGCTCCAGCACCCGGAAATGGCTCAACGACGCCTTGCCGCCCGGGTTCACCTGTACGTGGCGCTCGCCGCCCTGGCGTAGGCCGATGTGCAGCGGCGCATCCACGCTCATCACCCCGTCGGGCATGCGCCCGACCAGCAGGGTCAGGTAGCGCTTGCTGATGCCGCGGCCCTCGACCCGGTCGTCCTCGCGCATCAGCGCCTGCATCTCGGTCAGCGCCGAGCGCTTCTTGGCCACGATCAGCAACCCGGAGGTGTCGCGGTCCAGCCGGTGCACCAGTTCCAGGGTCTGGTTCGGGCGCAACGCGCGCAGGGTCTCGATCGCACCGAAGCTGATTCCGCTGCCGCCATGGCTGGCGACCCCGGACGGCTTGTTCAGCGCCAGCAGGCGCGCGTCTTCATAGACGATCGCCGCCTCCAGCCGGGCCATGAATGCGTCCGGCGGCGCGGTCTTCTCGCCCTCCTCGTGCAGCTTCACCGGCGGGATGCGCACCTCGTCGCCCGCCTCCAGCTTGCGCTCGGCCTTGGTGCGGCCGCCGTTGACCCGGACCTGGCCGCTGCGCATCAGCTTGTAGATCAGGCTGCGCGGGGCGCCCTTGAGCTCACCGAGCAGGAAATTGTCTACACGCTGTCCAGCCCTGTCTTCCGGGACCTTGAGAATGCGCACCGCGCTGGTCGCGACGTCGCGCGGCTTGGGAGGGATCGGGGAAGAAGTCATCAGGCAGTTTATTCTGTTACACTCGGGGGGCGAGATAAGGGTTTGATTTCGTTGGAAGTTAGCTCAGGGCCAGAAGCCCGGCTTGCGACGATTCCGGCACAGTGCGCGACCACCGCCCCCGGGGCGGCCATGTTAGCGGCTCACCGGCCTACCCGGCCATCGCCGGACGCCACAAGCGTCCGCGCTGAACATGCCCCGTGCGGCGCCCAGCCTGGCTGGAGTCGCCGCCGGTCCTGAACCACCTAAAAGAAAGAAGCGCTCCCGCGGCTCGCCGTGGTGTCGTAGCGCTGGAAACCCAAGCCGCCCTCCCCGCGCCTGCGCGATGGGCGGCGAAGCGTGACCAGAAGCGAAACCCCATGGCGTTCCGCGCGGTAGCAGCGCGAGGAACGCAACAATGAAGCGAATGCTGATCAACGCCACGCAGGCGGAAGAACTGCGTGTGGCCATCGTGGACGGCCAGACCCTGTACGACATCGACATCGAGCAGCCGTCCAAGGAACAGAAGAAGTCCAACATCTATAAGGGCCGGATCACGCGGCTCGAACCCTCGCTCGAGGCCGCCTTCGTCGAATACGGCGGCGAGCGCCACGGCTTCCTGCCGCTGAAGGAAATCTCCCGCGACTACTTCCAGGCCGGCGTCGACCATAACAAGGCGACGATCCGCGAACTGCTGCGCGAGGGCCAGGAAGTCGTTGTCCAGGTGGACAAGGAAGAACGCGGCAACAAGGGCGCCGCGCTGACCACGTTCATCTCGCTGGCCGGCCGCTACATGGTGCTGATGCCGAACTCGCCCAGCGCCGGCGGCGTCTCGCGCCGGATCGAGGGCGAGGACCGCGCCGCGCTGAAGGAAGCGCTGGACAAGCTGAACATCCCCGACGACATGGGCGTGATCATTCGCACAGCCGGCGTCGGCCGCGATGCCGAAGAACTGCAGTGGGACCTGGACTACCTGCTGCAGGTGTGGAAGTCGATCGCCGAGGCCGCGCTGGCCAAGCCGGCGCCGTTCCTGATCTACCAGGAATCGCGGCTGATCATCCGCGCCCTGCGCGACTACCTGCGCGCCGACATCGGCGAGATCCTGGTCGATACCCCCGAGATGTACGGCGATGCCCAGGAGTTCATGCAGCAGGTGATGCCGCAGAGCCTGCGCAAGCTCAAGCACTACACCGACGACATCCCGCTGTTCAATCGCTTCCAGATCGAATCGCAGATCGAGGCGGCCTACGAGCGCAGCGTGCGCCTGCCCTCCGGCGGTTCGATCGTGGTCGACCAGACCGAAGCGCTGACCGCGGTCGACGTCAACTCCTCGCGCGCGACCAAGGGCAGCGACATCGAGGACACCGCGTTCCAGACCAACCTGGAGGCCGCCGAAGAGGTGGCGCGCCAGCTGCGCCTGCGCGACCTCGGCGGCCTGGTGGTCATCGACTTCATCGACATGGCCTCCAACAAGCACCAGCGCGAGGTTGAGAACCGCCTGCAGAACGCGCTCAAGTACGACCGCGCGCGGGTGCAGATCGGCCGCATCTCGCGCTTCGGCCTGCTCGAAATGAGCCGCCAGCGCCTGCGTCCGTCGCTGGGCGAGTCCAGCCAGATCGTGTGCCCGCGCTGCGACGGCCATGGCCGCATGCGCAGCGTCGAGTCGATGTCGCTGTCGATCATCCGCGTCGCCGAAGAGCATGCGATGAAGGAGAACACCGGACAGGTGCTGGTGCAGGCCCCGGTGGAGATCGCCAACTACCTGCTCAACGAGAAGCGCCGCGCGCTCAGCGAGATCGAGAAGCGCCACGATGCGCCGATCGTCATCGTCGCCGACGAGCAACTGCACACCCCGCACTACGAAGTGACCCGCCTGCGCGAGAACGAGCTCGGCGAGGAAAGCGCCAAGCCCAGCTACCAGCGCAATACCCCGCGCAAGCTGCCGGTGCATGCGCTGACCAAGGCGCAGCTGAACATTCCGGCGCCCGCGGTGACCAATGTGAAGCACTCGCAGCCGGCCCCGGTGCGCGAAGTGGTCGAGGCGCCGGAACCGGTTGCTGCGCCCGTGCAGGTGCAGGCTCCGGCCCCCGCGCCGGTCGCGGCCCCGGCCACCGGTGTGGTCGGCTGGCTGAAGCGGATCTTCGGTGCCGGCGAAAGCCCGGCGCCGGCCCCGGTGGCGAACGAGCCGGCGCAGCGCCAGCGCGCCCACGACGGCAACCGCAACCGCAACGACCGCGGCGACCGCAATGCGCGTCGCGACGGCGGCAACCGCAACGGTGGCCAGGGCGGCAATGCCGCGCGCGGCAACGGCGGCAACGTGCGCCGCGACGAGCGTCGTCCGGGTAACGGTGGCGGCAACGCGCAGGGCGGCCAGCAGAACCTTGCGCCCAAGCCGCCGCGCAACGAGCAGGCGCCGCAGCAGGCCAAGCCGCAGCAGCAGAACCCGCAGCAACAGCAGCCGAAGGCACCGAAGCAGCAGCAGCCGCAGAACCCGCCGCGTCAGCCCAAGCCGCAGCAGGACCCGGCGCAGGCCGCCGTGCCGAGCGACAAGCCGCAGCGCCAGCCGCGCCAGGACGAGGTCGCCGCCAAACCGGTCGCCGCACCTGCCGCCGCGGCGCAGGACGCCACCACGATCGCGGCCGCGGCCGTGGCCGGCGGTGCCGTCGCGCTGAGCAACGATGCGCCGGCAAGCGAGGCCAACACCACGGCCTCGGCTCCGGTCGCAGCGCAGCCGAACCCGGCGCCGGCTAGCGTCGATGCGCGCGAAAGCGCAGCGGAAACCGCGCAGGCGGTGCCGGTCGGCGAGAACGGCGACGCCGACGACGCCAATGGCGAGGCCGGTGGCCGTCGCCGTCGCGGTCGTCGTGGCGGCCGTCGCCGTCGTCGTGGCAACGGCGAAGCCGGCAGCGGCAGCGAAGGTGCGGCGTTCGACGACAACGACCTGGATGCAGGCGACAGCGACAGCGACGGCGAAACCGCGCCGGTGCCGAGCCGCAGCCAGCCGGAGTTCGACTTCGACGACGACGCAGCGCCGGCCGAGGCCACCGAGGCCAAGCCGCAGCAAGCGCCGCGCGCGCCGCGTGAGAAGCGCGAGCCGCGCCAACCGCGGCACGAGCAGAACGCTGGCGCGCCGGTTTCGGCCGTCGCCGCTGCAACCGAAGTGCCGCAGGTCGAAGGCGATGTGGCGCCGGCGCAGGCCGCACCGGTCGCTGCAACCGCAGCGCCACAGGCCGAGCACGACACCGTACCGGTGCAGGCCGCGCCGCCGGCTGCGGCCGCAGCGATCGCAACTGCGCCTTCCGTCGCCGAATCGGCAGCGGTCGACGCGGCACCGGTCGGCACCGCGCAGGCAGAGAGGGTGGCACCGGTAGCGGCGGCTCCGCTGCCGTCCGCCGGCGAGGCACCGGCGGCGCGTTCCGAGGTGGTGCCTGCCGCGAAGCCTGCGCCGTCGCCGGTCGTCACCGAGTCGGCCGTTTCCGAAACGGCGGCACCGGAGACCATCGAGGACGTCCTGCAGCCGACGGCGGCGCCGATCGTCGAGCAGCCCGTCCCGGTCGCCACGACCAAGCGCGACGCCGGAATGGAAACTGTTGCAGCGTCGGCCGTGCCGGTCGAGGAGCCGGTGACGGCATCCACGACGGATAGCGAGCCGCAGCAGGACGCCACGACGACGCAGCAACCGCTCGCCGAGGAACAAGCGCCCAGCAAGCCGGCTTACATGCCGGTGCAGACCACCCTGCTGGACGCCTTCCAGGAACAGCAGCCGGCCGCCGCGGCCGAACCGACGCCGGTGCACGCGCCGGTCGCCGCCGCTCCGGTATCGGATGGCGCCGAAAGCCGCCAGATCGGCGATGCCGAGCCGGCACCTGTCGCAGCGGCTGGGAACGGCCTGTTCGATGCGCCGCCCGCCGCTCCGGCGGACGCGCCGGTCATCGTCGCCCAGCACCAGCCGCACGCCAGCAAGCCCGGCGAAGGCGAAGGCGAAAACGACGACAAGGAGCACAAGGACCGCGCCAGTTGATCGGCGCCGGTCTTCGCAGCACAAAGGAGCGGCCTTCGGGCCGCTTTTTTTTGCGCCACCGGCGCGTCTTGCAGCTTTCCAGCGAACGTTGCAGACGCGGCTTGAGCGCGATTCTTCGTCTGCGCAACGCAGGATCGATGAACGCATGGGCAAGGCGCCGACACCGACAAGCCACGTCGCACCCATCCACAGCGCCCAACAAGCGCCGAAGAAGGCACCGCCCGATCCTGTAGGAGCGGCTTCAGCCGCGACACACGCCATCCGCAAGCACCACCTCGCAGGCGTGCCAGCTTTTTGCAAGGACACAGGCCTTGCAGCACAGCACCACTCGTGACCGAATCGAGTCCACATGACTCAAACAAGCAACGGAAAAGCCCCCCATCCAACCAGGAATACAACCGTCAACGCATCGCCCAGCCGCGGCAGTCGCCGACGGTGCAGCACAAAAAAAGCGACCCATCAGGTCGCTTTTTTCAACTCCAACTGGAAAGCTTGCGCTTATAACGGGTGCGCCGGATCCAGCAGACCGTACTGCGTCGCCAGCCGCGCCAACGCAATGTTGTCGTGGATGCCGACCTTCTCGAACAGCCGCGCCTTGTGCGTATTGACCGTCTTGGCGCTGAGGCTCAGGCGCTTGGCGATATCTTCCTGGCGCAGCCCGCGGGTCAGCAGCAGCGCGACTTCCAGTTCGCGCGGGGACAGCGCATCGAACGGCGAACCGCCGCCCTCCAGATTGGCCAGCGCCAGGTTCTGCGCGATGTTCGCGCCGAGATAGCGCTTGCCCATTGCCACGTCGCGCACTGCGCGCAGCAGTTCCTGCGCATCGCCCGCCTTGCCCACGTAGCCGGACGCACCCGCCTCGAGCAGACGCTTGGGCAGCGGACCGTCTTCCAGCACCGACACGATGATGACCTTGGTGCCGTGGTCGCCCTTGACGATGCGCTCGGTGACCTCGAGTCCGCTGACGCCCGGCATGTGCAGATCGCAGAGCACGATGTCCGGCTTGAGCTGGCGGATCTGCGGCAGCGCGGTCTCGCCACTCTCGGCCTCACCGACGATCTCGATATCGGTCTGATTCGAAAGGATCAGCTTCATGCCGGTACGGACAAGAGCGTGATCGTCGACCAAAAAAACTCTAATGGCCATCTCGTATAACCCCAACGCAGCGAACGCCGCATAGTCAGACTAGCGGCGTGAATTATTCAGGGCAACCGAAATTTGTAGACAAAATCATGTGAATTTCACAGCCTGCTCAGCTAGCAGCGCTGCGTTGTCATCCTGCTGAAAAAACACCACACCGAGCTTACTCAAGGCTCGGCACGCAGGGCGAGTGACCAGCCTGTTCGCTCCTCTAGGAAAGCGCGGCGGTACCTGCGTCAGGCAGGCGCAGTATCCGGTCCGGCGAGCGACATCGATATCAGGGCAAAGCCTGATATCGGGTCAGATTTTCCTTACCCGGCCTGTCCGGAATCCGGACATACATTCACTGGGCGAGTAACGCGTCGAATAGGAATTTCCCGACGATTGCCGCCTTTGCCTCCCGGCAATAACCGCGTCGCACGCCGCAACTATCTGCAAGCCTGCATCGCAGCGGATCGACGACCGACGCCCGATGCAGGGACACGCAACATGGACGAAGATGCGCGGAAGGTAACGCATTGGCGGAGAGAGTGGGATTCGAACCCACGGAAGGTTTGACCCTTCGCCGGTTTTCAAGACCGGTGCCTTAAACCGCTCGGCCATCTCTCCGATTGCACCTACATCGACCGCCGACGCCGTACGCCAGATTGCCTGGCGGACGCCTGCACTTCAGAGCGGCGCGCCGCGTTGCCTGCGACGCTGCGGCCGCGCATTTTCGCACGGCCGCGCCGGTTTTGCTCAGCCGGCCTCGACCGCCATCGCGCCCAGGGTCGAGTGCTTGACCTTGATCCGCTCCGGGCAGCCGCTGCAGTCCAGGCGCGAGGCCTCGATCTGGCGCGGCAGGTGCTCGGCGAGGAAGTCGATGAACACGCGTACCGCCGGCAGCAGGCCGCGACGCGAGGCGAACACGGCGTGGCAGATGCCCTGCGGCAGCGACCATTCCGGCAGCACCACTTCCAGTTCGCCGTTACGCACGGCCTCGGCGCAGACCGTTTCCGGCAACAAGGTGATGCCGAAGCCGTCCTTGACCATCGACTGCAGCAGCGGGAAGTCGAAGCCGGCCACACGCGGTTGCAGGTCGACGCGGCGCACTTCGCCGGCCGGCCCGTGCAATTCCCAGCGCTGCCGCGCCTCGTCTTCGCTGATGCTCAAGGTCACATGCGAGGCCAGTTCTTCCGGATCCTTGGGACGGCCGGCGCGGTCCAGATACTTGGGGCTGGCGACCAGCAGTTCCTGCACCTGGCCGAAGCTGCGCATCACCAGGCTGCCGTCGTCGTCCAGGCGCGAGCGCACGCGCAGCGCGACGTCGTAGCCTTCGTTGATGATGTCCACGCGGCGGTTGCTGATGTTCAACTGCAGGCGCACTTTCGGGTACTGGTCGAGGAACATCGGCAGCAGCTTGGGCAGCTGCATCTGCGCCAGCGATACCGGCACGCTGACTCGGACCAGGCCGCGCGGCTCGGCGCTGAGCCGGTCCACCACCTCTCGCGCGGCCTGCGCCTCGGCCAGCATCGTCTGCGCGTGGCGGTGCACGCTCATGCCCAGGTCGGTGACCGCGAAACGGCGTGTGGAACGCTGCAGCAGGCGCACGCCCAGATCGGTTTCCAGTTGGCTGATGCGGCGGCTCAGGCGCGACTTGGGAATGCCCAGGGCGCGCTCGGCGGCGGCGAAACCGCCGTGATCGACCACCATCGCGAAGTAGTACAGGTCGTTGAGATCGTGCATGTTCTTTCGATATTTAGAACGATGGATGAGATCGCGTTGGGGTCATTCTACGCCTACAACGATTCTGGCTGTGCAACCGGCCGCCGGCCAGTCACAGCGCGTTCCGAGCGCAGCCGGGGTGGCGTTCCGGCAGCAACGACGCGGCGGCCTGCGCTTCGATCAGGCGAGCGCCCTGCCCCGTCCATGCGCTTTGAGTCGGCAAATGGCTGCCAGGTCAGCTTGCTGCGATTCAAGCATGGAGCGGCAAAGGGCGTCTTGGTTGCCAGTGCGCGGATATGTGCACGGACGTATCTGGTCCCGAATGCAGGCGTACGAGGTGCCTGGGATAACAGGTCGGATTGGAAAATTGTCTGGAGTGGACGAACGCCGCCATGGCGTCCGCACAGCGGCTAAACAAAGGGCGCCAAAAACCGCAGCGATTTTCGCCCACGAGCGGTATCTGCGGGATCGACCTCAGTCGGACCAAGCTTTCTCGGCAACGCTCGTCGCGGCTGAAGTCGCCCCGGATAGCGCCGAATACCGCCGCAAGACCGGTCACCGCGCGCCTGCGTGCGCAAGGCCCGAGGCTCAACCGATGCGGTCGATCCCGCCCATGTACGGACGCAGCGCCTCGGGCACGTCGATCGAGCCATCGGCGTTCTGGTAGTTCTCCATCACCGCGATCATTGCGCGGCCGACCGCGGTGCCGGAGCCGTTGAGCGTGTGCAGCAGCTCCGGCTTGCCGGTGGCGGGATTGCGCCAGCGCGCCTGCATGCGTCGTGCCTGGAAGTCGCCGCAGTTGGAACACGAGGAGATCTCGCGGTAGGTCTGCTGCGACGGCAACCAGACTTCCAGGTCGTAGGTCTTGGTCGCCGAGAAGCCCATGTCGCCGGTGCACAGCAGCACCTTGCGGTACGGCAGCCCAAGCGTCTCCAGCACCACTTCGGCGCAGCGGGTCATGCGCTCGTGCTCGGCGGCGCTGTCCTCGGGACGGCAGATGCTGACCAGTTCCACCTTCTCGAACTGGTGCTGGCGGATCATGCCGCGGGTGTCGCGGCCGCCGCTGCCGGCTTCGGAGCGGAAGCACAGCGAGTGCGCGGTCATGCGCAGCGGCAGGCGCTCGGCCTCGACGATCTCGTCGCGGACCAGGTTGGTCAGCGAGATTTCCGAGGTGGAGATCAGGTAGCGCTTCTGCTCGCCGAGTTGGGTGGCGAACATGTCCTCTTCGAACTTGGGCAACTGGCCGGTGCCGTACAGGCTGTCGGCGTTGACGATCACCGGGACATTGGTTTCCTGGTATTCGTGCGGACCGGTATGCAGGTCGAGCATGAACTGCGCCAGCGCGCGGTGCAGGCGCGCGATCGGTCCGCGCAGCACGGTAAAGCGCGCGCCCGACAGCTTGGCCGCGGTCTCGCCGTCCAGCCAGGCGTGGCGCGCGCCGAGTTCCACATGATCCTTGACCTCGAAATCGAAGGTGCGCGGCGTGCCCCAGCGCTGCACCTCGACGTTGTCGGCTTCGTCCTTGCCGGCCGGCACGTCGGCCTGCGGCAGGTTGGGAATCTCCAGCGCCAGCGTCTCCAGCTGCGCGCGGATCTCGTCCAGGCGCTGCTCGGATGCCTTCAGTTCGTCGCCGAATCCAGCGACTTCGGCCATCAGCGCGGCCACGTCCTCGCCCTTGGCCTTGGCCTGGCCGATCGCCTTGGAACGGCTGTTGCGCAGGCTCTGCAGTTCCTGGGTCCGCACCTGGATGCGCTTGCGGTCGGCCTCCAGGGCTTCCAGGGCTTCCACGTCCAGCGCATAGCCGCGGCTGGTGCGCAGGCGCGCGGCGAGGTCGGCGGGCTGTTGGCGGAGCAGGACGGGATCGAGCATGGGCGCGGCACGTGGATGGATCGGAGCCGCGCATTATCGCCTGTCGGCCGCGCTTTTGCCGAAACGGAGATGCCCTGCCCCGCTGCGCACCCGATTAACCGCGGCTATGCCAGAATCCAGTGGTTCCCCACGGTGAGTCCCATGTCCACGTCGCCTCCGTCCTCCAATACCGGCATCGTGCTGCGCCTGCCGCGCCGCCTCCTCGTGATCGTCAGCATCGCCTTCTGTGCGGGTCTGCTGCTGTTCCTGGCGGTGTGGCTGGTCGGGCGCAAGGACAACGACTTCTACAAGCCGCAGCCGGCGCAGGTGCAGCAGGATGCGACCGAGATCAAGCCGCTGCCCGAGCCCCTGCCCGCCGGCAGCGGCGCCAGCGACATGCCGCAGGCCAAGCCGCCGGCAGCAGAAGATGCGCCGAAACTGGTCGAGACGGCACCGCCTGCTGCCCCGCCCCCCGCCGACGCGATGGCGCCGGCCCCCGGCAGCATCGACGGCGCGGCTGCGGGAACGAATGCCACCGCGCTGGCGCCGGGCGACCGTCCGGTGCCGCTGGAAGGGCAACCGCCGCCGCGCTATCCGTCGGCGGCCTTGCGCCGCGGCGACAGCGGCACGGTGGTGGTGCGGGTCGAAGTGGACGCCAGCGGCAATCCCGGCGGCGTGGCTCTGGTCAAGCGCAGCGGCTCGCGCGACCTGGATCGTGCCGCGATGGAGGCCGTGCGCCGCTGGCGCTTCCGCCCGGCGCAGCAGAAGGGCCAGGCGGTTGCCGGCAGCCTCGAGATCCCGTTCGATTTCAAGCCGGCTCAGTAAGCTGAACCCAACGTGCGGCGCGCGCCGCGCGTTCACGGGCGGCTGACACACCTTGAACAGGATCGAGGCAAGACTGGTCGCGTCCCAAAGACGCAGGAGCACGACCATGTCCAGACCGCACGAGACCCAGGAGCTGTACACGCGGGATACCGAGGCCGGAGTGCGTTCGCGTGCCCATCGCGGATCGCCTTGGGCCTGGATTCTTGTGGTCGCGCTGGTGCTGGCTGCCGGTGGCTCGTGGCTAAGCCATGATCGCGGCAACGAAGTTCCCGCCAATTCCCCGGCGCCGGCAACGCCTGCCAACGATCCGCCGCGCGCTCCGTAGCCGCGCACTTGCCAGATTCGCCACTCGCGTGGCGACCTGATACGCACAATCGACGCCGCGGCCTGCTTTCAGGCCGCGGCCATGTCTCAATCGGCGGCGACCAACCCGAATCCGGCATTGCGCGCCAGCGCGTCGAAGCCTGGGAACGAGGTCGCCACGTTGGCCACGTCATTGATCCGCACCTCGCCGTCGGCCAATTGGCCGGCAATCGCGAACGCCATCGCGATGCGATGATCGCCGTGGCTTTCGATCACCCCGCCACCCAGCTTGCCGCCATGGATCGTGGCACCGTCTGGCATTTCGTCGACCACGATGCCCAGGCTGCGCAGCCCGGTGGCCATCGCAGCCAGGCGATCGGATTCCTTGACCCGCAGCTCGGCCGCGCCGGTGACCACGGTCTGGCCCTGCGCGGCCGCAGCGGCGACGAACAGCGCCGGGAACTCGTCGATCATGTCCGGCACCACCGCTTCGGGGATCTGCGCGCCGCGCAGTGGCGCGTAACGCACGCGCAGATCTGCCACCGGCTCGCCGCCGTGTTCGCTGTGGTTGTGCTCGACGATGTCCGCGCCCATCAGCCGCAGCGCGGCGAGCAGCCCGGTGCGGCGCGGATTGAGGCCGACCGCGCGCAGGGTGATGTCCGAGCCGGGAACGATGCTGGCGGCGACGATGAAGAACGCCGCCGAGGAGAAATCGGCCGGCACCGCGATGTCGGTGGCGCGCAGCCGCTGGCCGCCGCGCAGGCGTGCCTGACCGGGTTCGAACGCGATCTCCACGCCGAACGCGGACAGCATGCGCTCGGTGTAGTCGCGGGTCGGATGCGGCTCCTGCACCGAGGTGACGCCATCGGCATACAGCCCGGCCAGCAGCACCGCCGACTTGACCTGGGCACTGGCCACCGGCGAGGCGAACGCGATGCCGTGCAGTTGTTGCCCGCCGTGGATACGCAGCGGCGGCACACCGTTGGCATCGGTATCGATCCGCGCGCCCATCAGCGCCAGCGGCTCGGTCACGCGGCGCATCGGCCGCTTGGACAAGGACGCGTCGCCGACCAGCACGCTGTCGAACGGCTGCGCCGCGAGCAGACCGGCCAGCAACCGCATCCCGGTGCCGGCATTGCCGCAATCCAACTCTCCGTGCGGCGCCTGCAGCCCATCGACGCCGACGCCGTGCACGATCCGCTGCGACGGCGACGGCGTTTCGATCCTGACCCCGAGCTTGGCGAAGATCGCCGCGGTCGACCGCGTGTCCTCACCCTCCAGGAACCCATCGATCTGCGACACCCCATCGGCCAGCGCCGCGAACATCACCGCCCGATGCGACACCGACTTGTCGCCCGGCACATTCAACGTCCCCTGCAATGCAGAGCCCTTGGTTGCGATCCAGTATTGCGCGTTGCTCATCACGATTCCTGAAAGTGCCAGCCATCGCCCCGCGGGCTACCGCTGCCGTTGCTGTTGCCGTTGCTGTTGCCGTTGCCGTTGCCGTTGCTGTTGCCGTTGCTGTTGCTGTTGACCTTGCTGCTACTGCTCTTGCCTTTGCCTTGCCTTTGCTTGTGTTGTTGCTGTTGCAGTTTGCTTTTCAGGGGTCCCCATTGAGGGTCGGCGAGCGGCCTGGGAAAAACCCCGCAGGGGCGACGCGCAGGATGCGCGTCGTTTTTCGTTGGCACATGGATGTGCCATCGAAAAATCCCAGGTTGCTCGCGGACCCCGCGCGCAGCGCGGGGCGACCTGACTGGGGCGGCCTTTCTTTTGCTTACTTTTCTTTGGCCGTTCAAAGAAAAGTAAGTCGCGCACCGCGCGAAAGCCTTTGCTTTTAGCTCTAGCTCTAGATTCTGGCTCTAGATTTTGACTCTGGCTCTGGCTTTAGCTTCCGGCTTCAGCCGCACAACCAAACCATCAGATTCAAGGCACCGCCACCGGATAAGACCCCAACACCTTGATCTGCGCCGAATGCGCCTTCAATTCCGCCAGCGCCTGCTTCATCGCCTCATCCTCCACATGCCCGGCCAGATCGATGAAGAACCCGTACTCCCACTTCGCCTGATGCGACGGCCGCGACTCGATCCGGTTCATGCTGATCCCATGCCGCGCGAACGGACTGAGCACATCGAACAGCGCGCCCGGCTTGTCGTGGATGAACACCAACACCGACGTACGATCGTGCCCCGACGGCGGAAAGATCTGCCGGCCGATCACCAGGAAGCGCGTCGTGTTGTCGTCGTCGTCCTCGATCGACTTCATGATCACCTTCTTCAGCGCATACACATGCGCCGCACTCTCCCCGCCGATCGCCGCCGCATCCTCCGCATTGCGCGCGCGCCGCGCGCCTTCGGCATTGCTCGACACCGGGATCTTCTCCACCTTCGGCAGATGCGCGCGCAACCAGCCGGCGGTCTGCGCGAACGACTGCGGATGCGCATAGATGCGCTCGATCGCATCGAGCCGGCCGGTGCGCGACAGCAGATACTGGTGCACGCGCAGCTCGGTCTCGCCGCAGATCTTCAGATTCGAGGTCAGGAACATGTCGAGCGTGACCTGGATCGTGCCCTGCCCGGAATTCTCGACCGGCACCACGCCGAAATCGGCGTTGCCGCTCTCCACTTCCTGGAACACTTCCTCGATCGTCGCCATCGGCAGGCCCACCGCCGAGCGGCCGAAATGCTTGAGCACCGCCTGCTGGCTGAAGGTGCCTTCCGGGCCGAGATAGCCGATCTTCAGCGGCTCTTGCTGCGCCAGGCACGCGGACATGATCTCGCGAAACACATGCACCAGCACTTCGTCGCTGAGCGGCCCCTGGTTGCGGTCCACCACCATGCGCAGCACCTGCGCCTCGCGCTCGGGGCGGTAATAGTCCACCGCCGCGGCGAGCTTGCCCTTGGCCTTGCCGACCTGGTGGGCGAACTGCGCGCGCTCGGCGATCAGCGCCTGGATGGTGCGGTCGATCTCGTCGATCTTGGCGCGCACGTCGGCCAGCGCCGGCGCTGCAGCGGAAGGCTTGGCGACGGCCGTCGATGTCGGCTTGCCCGGCCTGGTCGGCTTGGTCACCTTGCCAGGCTTGCTCGATTCGGCGTCGGCGCTGCGGGATTTGTTCGGCTTTGCGGCCATGGATCGTGGTTCCTCGATGTTCCGGAGCGCCCATGAGGCATCCGGTCGCGGCTGATGGCCCGAGGCCACCTTGAGCCGCTCCTACAGTGGGGACGGCTCAGCCGTTGCGTTGCTGGAAGTCGCGCATGAAGTCCACCAGCGCTTGCGCTCCGGCCACCGGCATCGCGTTGTACAGCGAGGCGCGGATGCCGCCGACCGCCTTGTGGCCCTTCAGCGCCAGCAATCCGGCGGCCTTGGATTCGGCGACGAAGCGCGCGGTGAGCGTGTCGTCCGGCAGAAAGAACGGGATGTTCATCCGCGAGCGCGCATCGGCCACCACGTCGTTGCGGTAGAAGCGGCCGGAGCCGTCGATCGCCGCATAGACCAGCGCCGACTTGGCCTGGTTGCGGCGCGCGAACTCCTCCACCCCGCCCTCGGCCAGCATCCACTTGAACACCAGCCCGGCCAGGTACCAGTTCCAGGTCGGCGGCGTGTTGAGCATGGAATCGCGCGCGGCATGCGAGCGGTAGTCGAAGATGTCGGCGCGCGGCTGGCCGCTGCGTTGCAACAGGTCCTTGCGGATGATGACCACCGCCACCCCGACCGGCCCCAGGTTCTTCTGCGCGCCGGCGTAGATCACCGCGTACTTGGACACGTCGATCGGCTCGGCGGCGATGCTGGAACTGAAGTCGGCGAACAGCGGCAGCTCGCCCACGTCCGGCGCGTCGCGGAATTCCACGCCGTGGATGGTCTCGTTGGCGGTGATGTGCACGTAGGCGGCATCGGCGCTGAGCTGCCAGCTCGCGCGTGGCGGGATGTCATGGAAGCCGCCGGCCTCGCTGCTGGCGGCGACATGCACGCTGGCGTACGGGGTGACCTGCTTGATCGCCGTCTTGCCCCAGTGCCCGGTCACCACGTAGTCCACGGTCTGCCCGGGCGCGGCGAAATTCAGCGCCAGCAGCGCCTGCTGGGTGGTGGCGCCGCCGGACAGGAACAGCACCGCGTAGTCGTCGGAGATGCCGATCAGGCGGCGCAGGTCGGCCTCGGCCTCGGCCGCCACCGCCATGAACTCGGCGCCGCGGTGGCTCAATTCCACGATCGAGGCACCCACGCCGTTCCACTCCAACATCTCCGCCTGCGCCTGGCGCAGGACCGATTCCGGCAATGCAGCGGGGCCGGCACTGAAATTGAACGCGCGTGTCATGGGGCACCTATCGGACAGGACGCCTAGTATGCCGCAGCGCACCAGCTTGCGGCCCGGGCAATTTAGGTTGCATTTGCATCCATTGGCCCGGCGCAAGCGTAGTCTTTAGCAGAAGTCACCAGCGGTCGCCCTTCCCCTCCAGGAGTCAGCCATGTCATTGCGCGATGCGCTCAACATCCCCAGCCGCGAGATCACCGACGAGGCGGTCTACCGCGACCGGCGGCGCCTGCTGCAGGCCCTGGCGCTGGCGCCGGCGATAAGCCTGGTCGGCTGCGCCGAGGCCGAGCCGCCGGCACCGCCGAAGGCCGTGGTGACGCCGGAACAGGCGCGCAGCGGCTTTCGTACCAGCGAAGAACTGACCCGCTACGAGGACGTGACCAGCTACAACAACTTCTACGAGTTCGGGACCGACAAGACCGATCCGTCGAAGGCGGCCAAGACCCTGCGTACCGCGCCGTGGTCGGTAAAGGTCTCCGGCGAATGCGAAAAGCCCGGCACGCTGGCGCTGGACGACCTGCTCAAGGGCAACACCCCGGAAGAGCGAATCTACCGGCTGCGCTGCGTCGAGGGCTGGTCGATGGTGATTCCGTGGCTGGGCGTGCCGCTGGCCGCTGTGCTCAAGCGCTTCGCACCGACCGCCAAGGCCAAGTACGTGGCGTTCACCACGCTGGCCGATCCGCAGCAGATGCCTGGCATCCGTTACCGCTCGATCGACTGGCCATACAAGGAAGGCCTGCGCATCGACGAGGCGATGAACCCGCTGACCCTGCTCGCCACCGGCCTGTACGGCAAGCCGCTGCCGCAGCAGAACGGCGCGCCGCTGCGGCTGGTGGTGCCGTGGAAATACGGCTTCAAGAGCATCAAGTCGATCGTGGAGATCCGCTTCGTCGAGCGCATGCCCGAGACCGCCTGGCACGAGTTGCAGGCCTCCGAATACGGCTTCTTCTCCAACGTCAATCCGGCGGTGGACCATCCGCGCTGGAGCCAGAAGACCGAACGCCGCATCGCCGGCAAGGCCAGCAAGCTGTTCGCCGAACGCATCCCGACCCGCCCGTTCAACGGCTATGCCGAGCAGGTGGCGGGGATGTATGCGGGGATGGATCTGAAGAAATGGTATTGAGCCGGGATTGGGGATTCGGGATTGGGGATTGGAAGCGCGCGGCGGCTGTGAGGCCGTCGCGCTCGCGTCCGATCTGCCTCGCCGCCGCCGACTTGCTGAGACCGCATGGCTAAGACATCCGCTTCGTTGATCGCGGCCAAGACGCTGCTGCATGCGCTCGCGCTGGCGCCATTGGCCTATCTGGGCTGGCAGTTCTGGCAGGTGTGGCAGAGCGGCAGCGATGCGCTCGGCGCCGATCCGGTGGCCGAGATCGAACACCGCACCGGGCTGTGGGCGTTGCGCCTGCTGTTGCTCACGCTGGCGATCACGCCGCTGCGGCAGCTGAGCGGGCAATCGGTACTGCTGCGGTTCCGGCGCATGCTCGGGCTGTATGCGTTCTTCTACGCCTGCGTGCACCTTGGCGTGTATCTGGGCCTGGACCTGCGCGGCTACTGGACGCAGATCTTCGAGGACATCGTCAAGCGTCCCTACATCACCGTCGGTTTCGTCGCCTGGCTGCTGCTGATCCCGCTGGCGATCACCTCCACCCAGGGCTGGATGCGCCGGCTCAAGCGCAACTGGGGCAAGCTGCACAAGGCGATTTACGCGATCGGCGTGCTGGCGGTGCTGCACTTCTGGTGGCTGGTGAAATCGGACATCCGCGAGCCGCTGCTGTACGCGGCGATCCTGGCGTTGCTGCTGGGCTGGCGCGGCTGGCGGGCGCTCAGCGCGCGCCGAACCACAGTAGCCCGCTGAGCGCGGCCGCCAGCAGCAAGGCGCTGAGCAGCAGCCATGGCCAGCGCAACGCGGTGGCCGGGCGTGGCGCGGGCTCCGCTGCGGCGGCCAGCGGGGCGCTCGCCGGATCGTGTTTGAGCGGCTCGCCGGGTGCGGCCTGCGGCACTTCCAGCACGAAGCGGTGCTGCGTGTCGAACACCAGCTGATCGCCCGGCTGCAGCCAGCAATCGCGTACCGCATGGCCGTTGACCTGGGTCTGCGCGTCGCCCAGCCCGCGCAGCAGCACGCGGTCGCCATGGCGCTCCAGGCGCGCATGGCGCTCGGCGAAGGCCGGATCGTCGATGCAGATGTCGCAGTCGCGCAGGCGGCCGATGCTGCGCACCCGGTCCAGGGTGTAGCTGCGGCCATGGTGCTGGCCACCGACCCCGCGCAGCACCAGCCGCGGATCGTCGCCTTCGCCTTCCGCCGCATCGGGCAGGCGCTGCAGCGGCTCGCATACGCCGCACACCACCATTTCCACGCCGTCGGCATAGACCGCGTCGCCGGCGCGCAACAGCGCCATGCGCCGCACCGGCCGCCCGTTCACGTGGATGCCGCGGGCGCCATTGGCCACCTGCAGCCATAGGCCGCGCCGGTCCAGGCAGAACTGCGCCAGCAGCAGCGCGCCCTGGGTGTCGTCGACCACGCGCACATGCCCGGACGCCTGCCGCACGATGCGGTGCACGCCCGCGCGCAGGGGCCGGTCGGGTTGCTGGCGGTTGCTGAAATGGACTTGCAGGTCGGGCACGGCGGGGAGCCTAGCAGGTTGCCCGCGCTTGAAGAAGCGCGCCACCGCTGGACAACACTCCGCGCACACGCACAATGCCTGATCTTTTCCGCGGGCCGCATGCCCGCACAGGAGCCAGCATGTCCAGCATCGACATTCGCCACGACCACGGCAAGACCCCCGCACAGGCGCGCAAGGCGATCGAAGACGCCGCCAAGAAGCTGTCCGAACGTTTCGACCTGGAATCGCGCTGGGAGGGCGACGCGCTGCTGTTCTCGCGCTCCGGCGTGGACGGCCGCATCGAACTGCTGCCCAAGCAGGTGCATGTCACCGCCGAGCTGGGGTTCCTGCTGTCGGCGCTGAAGGGCACGGTGGAAAGCGAGATCCGCCGCGTGCTGGCGGAAAAGCTAGGCTGAGCAGCAAAAGCCCCTCTCCCACCGGGAGAGGGGTTGGGGTGAGGGTGCGGCGCGAAAGCGTCTCGCGGAGTTTGGGTGCACGAGGCTTCGCTTGTGCCCTCATCCGCCCCTCGGGGCACCTTCCCCCCGAAAAGGGGGCCATGGTCCCGCCCACTCAGTCGAAAGCGAACGGCTCCGGGTGTCCCGCAAACAGGCGCCGCGAGACCTGGCGCTCCGTGGTCTCGATATCGCCAATGAAACCTTTGGCATCGCCAAGCTTGGAAAACGCGTCGAAACCGCGTTCCAGGAACCCCTGCAGTTCCGACAATCCCGCCGCCTTGGCCGGGCCGCGTGCAAAGCGCAGCAGCATGCGCACGCCCGGGGTGTGCACCGCGGCGGCCAGGCCCAGGCCCACGCTGGCGATCAGGTCGATCTGATGCAGGCGCAGGCGGCGCAACCCGGTGCGCCGGTATGCCTCGGCGTACAGCTCGTCGTCCAGGCGCTTGCGGCGCGGCGCCAGCGCCTGCAGCGCCTCGGCCATGCGCAGGTCCAGCGCGTGGGTCAGCACGCCCAGCTCGATGCCGTCGGCGACGGTGTCCAGCAGCGTGGCCGGCATCAGCCGCTGCATCATCGGCAGCACCTTGACGATGTCGGCATCGCGCCGGCTGAAATCGCGGTCGCCATAAACGTCGGTGAGGAAGAACATCGCCGCCGGGCGCCGCTGCGGGTCCTCCAGAAAGTGCTCGAAGCTGCGCTCCAGCCGCTGCGTCTGCCAGCGCCGCAGTTCCTGCAGCCAGCGCAGCGCATTGCGCGGCTCGTGCACCGGATCGTGCACGGCCTGATGCCACGCCAGACGGCGGCCGAGTCGTTCCAGGACGGGATTGCTGCGCGCCATGAGCGCCGATGATGCTGGTCGTCGCGCGTGACCGCAAGCATCATGCCGCTCGGCTACACTCCGGCCAACGCCCTTCGCGGACCGCGCATGCTTTCCCTCCACAGCGCCTCGCCACGCCCCCGTTCCCACGGCCGTATCGGCCTGGCCATCGCCGGCGGCGGCCCGATCGGCGGCATGTACGGACTCGGCGCGCTGCGCGCGCTGGACGAAGCCCTGGATGGGCTCGACCTGACCCGGCTGGATTGCTACGTCGGCGTCAGCTCTGGCGCGTTTCTGACCGCCGGCCTCGCCAATCGCATCAGCAGCGCCGAGATCTGCCGGATCTTCGTCACCGGCAACAGCGACGATGCGCACTTCCGGCCCGAGGATTTCCTGCGCCCCAACGTCTACGAATACCTGCGCCGCGCCGCGACCCTGCCCAAGCTCGCCTACGGCTGGTGGCACGACCTGCTGACCGAGCCGCGCAAGACCCGCTGGTCGGACCTGATCACCCGCTTCGGCGGGCTGGTGCCCAGCGGCCTGTTCGACAACGCCGGAGTCGAGCGCTTCATGCAGGACGTGTTCAGCCGGCGCGGCCGCAGCAACGACTTTCGCGCCCTGGACACCGATCTGTTCGTGGTCGCGGTGGATCTGGACAGCGGCCGCGCCGTGCGTTTCGGCGAATCCGGCATGGACCAGGTGCCGATCTCGCTGGCGGTGCAGGCCAGTGCCGCGCTGCCGGGGCTGTATCCGCCAGTGGAGATCGGCGGCCGCCACTACGTCGACGGCGCGCTGCGGCGCACGATGCACGCTTCCACCCTGCTGGAGCGCGGCATCGACCTGATGATCGGGATCAACCCGCTGGTGCCCTACGACGCCACCCACGCGCCGCGCCGCAATGGCCAGATCGACCGTGCGCGGCTGCTCAACGGCGGCCTGCCGGCGGTGCTGTCGCAGACCTTCCGCACCCTGCTGCAATCGCGCATGCAGGTCGGGCTGGAGAAATACGCGCGGCAGTATCCGCGGGTGGACCAGTTGGTGTTCGAGCCCAACGCCGACAACAGCGAACTGTTCTTCACCAATCTTTTCAGCTATGCCGCACGCCACCGCGTGTGCCAGCTGGCCTATCGCAACACGCTCGCCGACCTGCGCCGCAATGCCGACGTGCTGGAGCCGATGCTGGCCGCGCACGGCATCGCGCTGCGCCACGACATCCTCAACGATCGCCAACGCACCTTCCTCGACGGCGTGGACGTGCAGCCAGGGCGCACCACCGAAACCACCGCGCGCCTGCGTCGCGCGCTCGACGACGTCGACCAAGTCATCGCCCGGCGCCGCGCCACCCGCCGCACGCGGCGCGCACCGCCGCTTTCCGCCGACTGAGACGCCGCCGTTGGTGTGATTACTCTAACCAACGCCGTGAGTCTCGAATCCAGCCACCCAACCGCCGAAGGAACCGCACCGTCATGGCCACCCTGAAGAAATCCGCACGCAAGAAGAAGACTGCCGCCGCCGACGAGGGCCTGCAGGCGCAGGCGGAAAAGCCGTCCAAGCGCCTGGGCGAATCCGCGCAGCAGGTGTGGCTGGCCGGGGTCGGCGCGTTCGGCCGCGCCCAGGCCGAAGGCGGCAAGCTGTTCGAAACCCTGGTCAAGGAAGGCCTGACCCTGGAACAGAGCACGCGCAAGCTGGCCGGCGGCGGCGTGGATGCGGTGCGCGACGTGGTGGAGAACCGGGTCGGCCAGGCGCGCGAACGCGCCGCCGATACCTGGGACCGGTTGGAGAAGGTGTTCGAGGACCGGGTGCAACGCGCGTTGCGCAGATTGGAAGTGCCCAGCCGCGAAGACCTCGGCACCTTGGTCGATCGCGTAGACGCTTTGAACGCCGAACTGCGCAACCTCGGCAGCGGCCGCCGCGCACGCCAGGCGCCGGCCAAGGCGCCGGCAGCCAAGAAGGCGGCAAAGACCGCCGCACCCAAATCCCGCCCGGCCAAGCAGGCGGCGCCGGCGCGCCGCCGTGCCGGTCCGGTCGTGGCCAGCGCCGCGCCCGCGCCGAAACGCGCCAGCCGCAAGCGCGCAGCGGCGCCGGCAGCGGCGGATTGAGGTTTTGTTGCAAAGCAGCAGTTTTTTTCCGACAATCGGGACGGACCCGCCAGTCCATCTGAAGACCGTTTGCTCCCCTCCCCTCTCGGCTTCGGACTGGCGGGTCTTCTCCTATCCGCCGTTCCCCGCTGTCGCCTTGCCGGCGCTGTGACACGCTGGCGATAAACTGGCGTCATCGAATAGCGTTCCGCGGGTGCGAGCATGTTTTCCTGGATAGTGGCAACGGTCTTGGCAGTGGGAGCATGGCTCGCTGCCACGCTCTACCTGTGGGTGGTTCGGCGCCGCGAGAACGAGACCACCGCCGGGCTGCATGCCCTGGCCGGACTGCACTGGCGCGATTTCTCGCACATGGTGCGGCGCGCGATGCGCGAGCAACGCGACCTGCACGACGCGGTGGCCGACGAGGACGCTTCGCAGGAACCGCAGAGCGATTTCGTGATGACCCGCGGCGACGGGCGCTGGCTGTTGTCGTGCAAGCACGGCCGCGCCTACCGAATCGGCTCGGCCGCGGTCAACGAACTGGGCGCGGCGGCGCGGCTGATGGGCGCGCAGGGCGGCATCCTGGTCACCGAGGGCAAGGTGCAGCGCGACGGCATCGCCGCGGCCGACAAGCAGTCGGTGGAGATCCTCGATGGCCGCCGCATCTGGCCGATGCTCAAGCGCTACCTGCCCAGCGAACTGGAGGACGGCGTGATCGGCGCCAGCCGGCGGCGTGCGCAGCGGCATATCGCGATCGCCGCACTGGCCGCGGTGACCCTGGGCCTGCTGGTGGGACTGGGCGGGCTGGCGCTGCAGCAGCGCAGCGCCGACGCGGCCTCCGTCGCGGCGCTCCCTGCCGCGTCTCCTGCGCACCCCATGCCGGCAGCCGCACCGCCCGCCGCCGCGACAGCGCCGGCAACCGTGGCGGAAGCCGACGCCGAACCGGTCAGCGCAGCACCCGACGCCGCCACCGAGGCCGACTACCGCCAGTCGGTGTCCAAGGCCCTGGCCAAGACGCCCGGGGTGATCCGCGGCATCTGGCAGACCCAGATGACGCTGGTGATCGATCGCAGCGGCGACGATGCGCAGGTGTGGCCGCGCATCTGCAAGGAAGTGGAGCGCTATCCCTCGCTGCGCACCGTCCG
This sequence comes from Xanthomonas sp. DAR 34887, assembly GCF_041245805.1. NCBI lineage: Bacteria > Pseudomonadati > Pseudomonadota > Gammaproteobacteria > Lysobacterales > Lysobacteraceae > Xanthomonas > Xanthomonas tesorieronis. The sequence continues at coordinate 2,432,407 of NZ_CP162490.1, read as the reverse complement.
CATCCAGCTCAACCCGCGCCCCGACCACGACGAGCCGGTGCGCTGGCGGCAATGTAGGACGTTTTGAGCCGGGATTGGGGATTGGAGATTCGGGATTGGTAAAAGCGGATTTGCCGCGCCGGACGCAAGCGGCGGGACGACGGGCTCGCAGGAGCTAACGCTCTTGCGAATCCCCAATCCCGAATCCCCAATCCCCGCTCACATTGAGCCGGGATTCGGGATTGGTAAAAGCGACTTTGCCGTGCCGGACGCAAGCAGCGGAACGATGGACTCGCAGAAGCTAACGCTCTTGCGAATCCCCAATCCCGAATTCCCAATCCCGGCTCCTCACCAATGCACGCCACGCATCAACGCCGCGAACGCGATCTGTTCCTGGCTGGGTTTTGCCTCGCGTAGCGCCTTGCGGTCGCCCTTGGCCGCGGCCGAATCCGGGAACAGTTCGAAGGCGGTGTTCATCACCAGCTCGTAGGCCTTCGGCGCCACCGCGTTGACCAGTGCGGCGAAGATGCCCAGCCGCGTCGCCACCCGGCTCGGTCGCTCGATGATCGCCTTGACCATCAGGTCGGCGGCCTCCTCCACGCTCAGCGTCGGCACGCTGTCGTACATCTTGGTCGGCGCGATCATCGGCGTCTTCACCAGCGGCATGTTGACCGTGGTGAAGCTGATGCCCTTGCCGGACAGCTCGCCCTGCGCGCAGCGGCTCCATGCGTCCAGCGCCGCCTTCGACGCCACGTAGGCGGAGAAACGCGGCGAATTGGCCAGCACCCCGATCGAGCTGACGTTGATGATGTGGCCCTTGCGCCGCCCGGTCATGCCCGGCAGCACGCCCATGATCAGGCGCAGGCTGCCGAAGTAGTTCAGCTGCATGGTGCGCTCGAAATCGTGGAAACGGTCGTAGCTGAGTTCGATCGAGCGGCGGATCGAGCGGCCGGCGTTGTTGATCAGCACGTCGACGTGGCCGTGCGTTTCGAGCACGGTCTTGAGCAGCGCGTCGCAGCCGGCCAGGTCGGACAGGTCGGCGGTATAGGCGAACACCTTGCCGCCCTTGGCGTTCATCGCATCGCGCGCAGCGAACAGCTCCTGCTCGCCGCGGGCGACGATGATGGTGGTGGCGCCGGCTTCGGCCACGCGCTGCGCGGTGGCCAGGCCGATGCCCGAGGAACCGCCGGTGATCAGCACCACCTTGCCGCGCACCTTGCCTTTCAGCGTGCGGTCGACGAACAGGTCCGGATCCAGGTGCCGTTCCCAGTGGTCCCACAGGCGCCAGGCGTAGTCTTCCAGCCGCGGCACGGCGATGCCGCTGCCCTTCAGCGCGCGCTCGGTCTCGCGGCTGTCGAAGCGCGTGGGATAGGTGATGAACTTCAGCACTTCGCGCGGGATGCGGAAATCGCGCAGCAGCATGCCGGTGAAGCGGCGGATCGGCGGCAGCCCGCCGACCGCAGCGCGGATGCCGGACGGCACGAACGCGAACATCCGCGCATCGACCCGCAGGGTCATTTCCGGCGCGTGGCCGGCGCGGCAGAAGGTGTTGAGCACCTCGCCCACGCGCAACGGCTCCGGGTCGGTGAGGTGGAAGGTGTGGCCGTCGAGCTTGGGCTTGTGCGCGATGTGGTCCATCGCATCGGCGACGAAATCCACCGGCACCAGGTTGATGCGCCCGCCTTCGATGCCCAGCATCGGCGCCCAGGGCGGCAGCAGCTGGCGCAGCTTCTTGATCAGCGGGAAGAAGTAGTACGGCCCGTCGATCTTGTCGATCGCGCCGGTGCGCGAATCGCCGACCACCATGCCGGGGCGGTAGATGCGCCACTTGATCCGGGTTTCCGCGCGCACCAGCGCTTCGGCATCGTGCTTGGTGCGCAGGTACGGGTCGTCCAGGCCTTCGGCCTCTTCGAACATGTCCTCGCGGAAGATGCCCGGGTACAGCCCGGCCACCGCGATCGAACTGGTGTGGTGGAAGACGCCGGCGCCAAGTTGCGCCGCCAGCTCCAGCGCGTTGCGGGTGCCGTCGAGATTGGCCACGCGCTGCGCCTCGGCCTTGGCAGTGAGGTCGTACAACGCGGCCAGATGGAAGAAGTGCTTGACCTTGCCGTGCAGCGCCTTGCGCTGCGCCTGGTCCAGGCCGCAACAGTCGGCGCCGACATCGCCGTGCAGCACGACCAGGCGCTTGGCGTCCCAGCCCTGCTCGCGCACCAGCGCATCGAATTTGCGTTGCGACTCCTTGCGGACCAGGACGTGGATGAGGCCTTTGCGCCGCATCAGGTTGGCCATCAGATAACGGCCGATGAAACCGGTGGCGCCCGTAACGAAATACGTCATGCCGAACCATCCCTCGTGCTGCGGCCGCGGCCCCTCGCCCCGTCCTGGGCGCTAACTTGCCAGAGAGCGGCAGGTAGGACAAACGCACGCCGCGGTATGGCGCCTGCGCGCAGCGTGCGGCAACGCAGCATCGGCGGCGCGCGCTACAGCGTGTTTCCCTGCAGTGCGGCGCTCAACGCGTGCCCGGCGAGAACCGCGCGACCAGGTCGTAGGTGTCGCCGAGAAACACCTGGCGCACGAAGGTCACCGCCTGTTCGCCGCGCCAGGTCTGGCGGTCGATCAGCAGGCAGGCGGTGCCGGCCGCCACCCGCAGCCGCGTCGCCTGCGCGGAGCTGGCGCCGACCGCGCTGATGCGATGTTCGGCGCGGGTCCACGGCACGTGCTGCAGCAGCCAGCTGCCGGGCACGACGACCGCGAAATCCATCTGCAGCGCTTCCGGCACCGCCACCGGATTGATCACCCGCTCCTCCAGCGCGAACGGGCGCCCGTCGGCGTAGTGCAGGCAGTGCAGCGACAGCAGCGTGCCGGCGGCAGCCACGTCGGCCTCCTGCGGCAGCGCGGCATGCGGCGCACGCTGGCAGCGTTCGAGCAGTTCGAAACGATAGGCATGGCCGCGCGCGGCGACCTCGACCGGAATGTCGGGAATCTCCAGCGCCACCTGTTCCATGTGCGGATGCGGCCGCGCCACGAACGAACCGGCGCGGCGCCGGCGCTCGATCATGCCGGCGTCGGCCAGCATCGCCAGCACCTTGTTGACCGTCATTCGCGAACAGGCGTAGTGCGCCATCAGTTCGTGCTCGAACGGAATACGATGGCCGGGCGGCCATTCGCCGCTGCGGATGCGGCCTTCGATGTCGCTGCGGATGCGGTGGTTGAGCGTCGCCGCGCGCGGGGACTGGCTCATCGGCGCTCCTGCACGGCGGTCTGACGACGCGACATCACGCGTCCAGCAGCGCGGTCAGCGCTTGCGTATAGGCTGCGGCGACCGCATCGCGGCGATGATGGCGGCCATCGCGCACCAGTTCGCGGCCGTTGCGCCAGACCGAACGCACCGCGCCGCGCCGCGCGGCGAAGATCCAGCTGTCCAGCCAGGCATCGCCGCTGCGCGCGCACAGCGCCGGATGCGCGGGATCCAGTTCGACCAGATCGGCCGGCGCGCCCATCTGCAGGCCCTGTGTCACGCCCAGCGCCTGCGCCGCGCCGTGCGCAGCGGACTGAAACAGGAAACGGCCGCTGGACTGCGCGGCGTCGCCGGCGAGCACGTTGCGCCCGCGCAGCTGCAGGCGCTGGCCGTATTCGAGCAGGCGCAGTTCCTCGGCCGCGTCGATCAGCACGTTGGAGTCGGAGCCGACGCCGAAACGCCCGCCGGCCTCGACGAATGCGCGCATCGGGAACAGCCCGTCGCCAAGATTGGCCTCGGTGATCGGGCACAGGCCGACCACCGCGCCGCTGGCGGCGATGGCCTGCACTTCCCCGGCTTCGACATGGGTGGCATGGACCAGGCACCAGCGTGCGTCCACCGGCGCATGCGCGAGCAGCCACTGCACCGGCCGCTGCCCGCTCCAGGCCAGGCAGGCCTCGACCTCGCGGGTCTGCTCGGCGATGTGGATATGCACCGGCCCGTCGCACAGCGGCAGCAGACCGGCCAACTCGTCCGGAGTCACCGCGCGCAGGCTGTGCGGAGCGATGCCCAGCACCGCGTCGTCGAGGCCGCGCAACGCGCGGCGGCTGCCGTCGAGCAGGTCGGCGTAGCCGTCCAGGTCGTGGATCAGCCGCCGCTGCGCCGGGTTCGGCGCGGCGCCGCCGAAATCGGCATGCGCGTAGAACACCGGCAGCAGGGTCAGGCCGATGCCGCTGGTCCGCGCCGCGGCGGCCAGACGCTGCGCCATTTCCGCGCGATCGGCATACGGCCGGCCATCGGCGGCGTGGTGCAGGTAATGGAATTCGCCGACGCGGGTGAAGCCGGCTTCGAGCATTTCCACATACGCCTGTTCGGCGATCGCCTGCATGCTGTCCGGATCCAGCCGCTGCACGAAGCGGTACATCAGCTCGCGCCAGCTCCAGAAACTGTCGCCGCTGCGGCCGCCGACCTCGGTCAGCCCGGCCATGCCGCGCTGGAAGGCGTGGCTGTGCAGGTTGCCCAGCCCGGGCACGGCGATCGCCAGCGTGCGGTCGCCCGACGCCGCGGCCACGCCGGACTGCACCGTGGCGACGCGCCCGCCGCGCACCTCGATCCGCACGTCGCGTGCCCAGCCGTCCGGCAGCAGCGCCTGTGCGCACCAGAAAGCGCTCGCCTGCTCGTTCCCGCCCACCTGTTGCTGCGCCAGGGTCTGCACTGGACACCCTCCGTCGACCACAATATTGTATATACAAAATAACCGACGAGCCCGCCCGTGACCATGCCCTGCGACACGCTCTGGCACAACGCGCACCTGATGACCCTGGACGCCGACGACGGCGGACTGGGCCTGGTCCGCGACGGCGTGGTCGCCTGCCGCGACGGACGCATTGTCTATGCAGGCGCCGCGGCGCGGTTGCCGGAACCCTTGTCCGCGCAGCACAGCGTGGACTGTGGCGGGCGCTGGATCGGTCCGGGCCTGATCGACTGCCATACCCACCTGGTCTACGCCGGCAACCGCGCCGGCGAGTTCGAGCAGCGCCTGCTCGGCGCCAGCTACGCCGACATCGCCCGCGCCGGCGGCGGCATCGTTTCCACCGTGCGCGCCACCCGTGCCGCCGACGACGCCGCGCTGCTTGCCGCGAGCCTGCCGCGGCTGGATGCGCTGCTCGCCGAAGGCGTGACCACGGTGGAGATCAAGTCCGGCTACGGGCTGACCCTGGACGACGAACTGCGCATGCTGCGCGTGGCGCGGCGCCTGGGCGAAGTGCGTCCGGTCGCGGTATCGCCGACCTTCCTCGGCGCGCACGCGGTGCCGCCCGGTGCCGAGGCGCAGGCTTACATCGACGAGGTCTGCGAGCGGATGATCCCTGCCGTCGCCGCGCAAGGCCTGGCCGAGGCGGTGGACGTGTTCTGCGAGCATCTGGCCTTCACCCCGGCGCAGACCGAGCAGGTGTTCCAGGCCGCGCAACGCCACAGCCTGGCGCTGAAGATCCATGCCGAGCAGTTGTCCAACCAGGGCGGCGCGGCGCTGGCGGCGCGCTACGGCGCGCGTTCGGCCGACCACGTGGAATACCTCGACGACGCCGGCATCGCGGCGATGGCCGCGGCCGGCACCGTGGCGGTGCTGCTGCCCGGCGCGTTCTACTTCACCCGCGACACGCAGCTGCCGCCGATCGCCGCACTGCGCGCCGCCGGCGTGCCGCGCGCGCTGGCCACCGACTGCAATCCCGGCACCTCGCCGCTGACCAGCCCGCTGCTGGCGATGAACCTGGCGGCGACGCTGTTCCGCATGAGCGTGGCCGAATGCATTGCCGGCTTCACCCGCGAGGCGGCACGCGCGCTCGCACGCCAGGACCAGGTCGGCCGACTGCGCGCCGGACTGCAGTGCGACCTGGCGATCTGGGACATCGAACAACCGGCCGAACTGGTCTACCGCATGGGCTTCAACCCGCTGCATGCGCGCATCTGGAGGGGACAATGAGCAACGAGATCGTGCTGCGCCCGGGCGCAGTGAGCCTGGCGCAATGGCGCGCCGTGTACCGCGGCGCCAGCGTGCGTCTGGATGCCGGCTGCGCCGAGACGGTGCTGCGCAGCGCGCAGACGGTGGAAGCGATCGTCGCCAAGGGCGCGCCGGTGTATGGCATCAATACCGGTTTCGGCAAGCTGGCCAGCGTGCGCATCGAGCGCGAGGACCTGGACGCCTTGCAGCGCAATATCGTGCTGTCGCATGCGGCCGGAGTCGGCGCGCCGATGCCGCTGCCGGTGGTGCGGCTGATGCTGGCGCTGAAGCTGGCCAGCCTGGCGCAGGGCGCCTCCGGCGTGCGACCGGCCACGCTGGCGCTGCTGGAAGCGCTGTTGCGCCATGACGTAATCCCGGTGGTGCCGTGCCAGGGCTCGGTCGGCGCCTCCGGCGACCTGGCGCCGCTGGCGCACCTGGCCACGGTGATGATCGGCGTCGGCGAGGCCTTCGTCGGCGGCAAGCGCATGCCGGCCGCGCAGGCTCTGGCGCAGGCCGGGCTGCAGCCGCTGGCGCTGGGCGCCAAGGAAGGCCTGGCGCTGCTCAACGGCACCCAGTTTTCCACCGCCTACGCGTTGGCAGGGCTGTTCGAGATCGAGCGCGTGTTCCATGCCGCCCTGGTCGCCGGCGCGCTGTCCACCGAGGCGGCGAAAGGCTCGGACACCCCATTCGATCCGCGCATCCACGCCCTGCGCGGCCAGCACGGGCAGATCGCCACCGCCGCGGCGCTGCGCGCGCTGATGCAGGGTTCTGCGATCCGCGATTCGCATCGCGACAACGACGTGCGCGTGCAGGATCCGTACTGCCTGCGCTGCCAGCCGCAGGTGATGGGCGCGGCGCTGGACGTGATGCGCCAGGCCGCGAGCACGCTGGCGATCGAAGCCAACGGCGTATCCGACAATCCGCTGGTGTTCAGCGATACCGGCGAGGCGCTGTCCGGCGGCAACTTCCACGCCGAGCCGGTGGCCTTCGCCGCCGACATGCTGGCGTTGGCGGTGTGCGAGATCGGTTCGATCAGCGAGCGCCGCGTCGCCATGCTGGTGGATCCGGCGCTGTCCGGATTGCCGGCGTTCCTGACCCCCAAGCCGGGGTTGAACTCGGGTTTCATGATCCCGCAGGTCACCGCCGCGGCGCTGGTGTCGGAGAACAAGCAGCGTGCCTACCCGGCCAGCGTCGATTCGATTCCGACCTCGGCCAACCAGGAAGACCACGTCTCGATGGCCGCGCACGGCGCGCGGCGGCTGCTGGCGATGGCCGAGAACGCGGCCAACGTGGTCGGCATCGAATTGCTTGCCGCCGCGCAGGGCTGCGATTTCCATGCACCGCTGAGCTCCAGCGCCGCGCTGGAAGCGGCACGCGCCCTGCTGCGCGCGCAGGTACCGGCGCTGCAGGACGACCGCTATTTCCATCCGGACATGCTGGCCGCCACGGCGCTGGTGCGCGATGGCGCGCTGGCGGAGGCGGTGGACGTGTCCCTCCCGGATGCGACGTCCGGATCATGATCCCTGTAGGAGCGGCTTCAGCCGCGACCGGGCTTTACCGGTGACGCCCGGTCGCGGCTGAAGCCGCTCCTACAGAAAAGCGAGGCCCCACATGACCACCCTGCCCGACTGGCTCACCCTGCACCGCGGCGACGCGCCGCTGATCCTCAGCTTTCCGCATACCGGCACCGAGTTGCCGGCAGCGCTGGCCGAGCGTTTCGTGTCGCCGTGGCTGGCGCAACGCGATGCCGACTGGTGGGTGGATCAGCTGTACGCCTTCGCCACCGCGCTCGGCGCCACCACGCTGCGCACCGCGATCTCGCGTTCGGTCATCGACGTCAATCGCGATCCCGGCGGCGCCTCGCTGTATCCCGGGCAGAACACCACCGGCCTGTGCCCGCTGACCACCTTCGACGCGCAACCCTTGTATCGCCCCGGCGCCGAGCCGGACGCGGACGAGATCGCCGCGCGCCGCGCGCAATGGTTCGATCCCTACCATGCCGCGCTCGATGCGGAGATCGAGCGCCTGCGCGCGCAGCATCCGGCCATCGTGGTCTACGACGCGCATTCGATCCGCTCGCGCATCCCGCACCTGTTCGACGGCGAACTGCCGCAGTTCAATATCGGCAGCGCGGGACCTTCCGGCGCGAACGACACCAGTTGTGCCCCCGCGCTGGCCGATGCGGTCGAACGGGTCTGCGCCGGCAGCGGCTTCAGCCACGTGCGCAACGGCCGTTTCAAGGGCGGCTGGAGCACGCGCCACCACGCCGCACCGCAGCGCGGCGTGCATGCGATCCAGATGGAACTGGCCTGCCGCGGCTACATGCACGAACCGGCCGAGGTGTCGCCGGACAACTGGCCCTCGCCCTGGCGGCCGGAGTACGCCGCGCCGCTGCGCGCGGTGCTGCAGCAGGTGCTGCTGGCATGCCTGGACTTCGCGCGCTCCCCGCCAGCACCCGCACCGCTCCCCACGCAGGCTTGACGCTGCGCATCCTTCGCAAACCCCGCACCGGCATGTGCGGACTTTCAGATCAAGGAATCCGCATGACCCGCCTCGACACCACCCGCACCATCCAAGCGCCCACCGGCAGCACCCTCACCTGCAAGAGCTGGCTGACCGAAGCGCCGCTGCGCATGCTGATGAACAACCTGCACCCGGACGTGGCCGAACGCCCGCAGGAACTGGTGGTGTACGGCGGCATCGGCCGCGCCGCGCGCGACTGGGAATCCTTCGACGCGATCGTGGCCGCGCTCAGGCGCCTGGACGACGACCAGACCCTGCTGGTGCAGTCCGGCAAGCCGGTCGGCGTGTTCCGCACGCACGCCGATGCGCCGCGCGTGCTGATCGCCAATTCCAACCTGGTGCCGCGCTGGGCCACCTGGGACCATTTCAACGAGCTGGATAAAAAGGGCCTGGCGATGTACGGCCAGATGACCGCCGGCAGCTGGATCTACATCGGCGCGCAAGGCATCGTCCAGGGCACCTACGAAACCTTCGTCGAAATGGGCCGCCAGCACTACAACGGCAGCCTGGCCGGCAAGTGGCTGTTCACCGGCGGGCTGGGCGGCATGGGCGGCGCGCAGCCGCTGGCCGCGGTGATGGCCGGCGCCTCGTGCCTGGCGGTGGAATGCCGCAAGAGCAGCATCGACATGCGCCTGCGCACCGGCTATCTGGATACGTGGACCGACGACCTGGACGAAGCGCTGCGCCTGATCGAGGAATCGTGCACGGCGAAGAAGCCGCTGTCGGTCGGCCTGCTCGGCAATGTCGCCGACGTGCTGGACGAACTGCTGGTCCGCGGGGTCAAGCCGGACCTGCTGACCGATCAGACCTCCGCGCACGATCCGGTCAACGGCTACCTGCCGCAGGGCTGGAGCGTCGAGCAGTGGGACGAAAAGCGCGCCAGCGCGCCGAAGGAAGTCGAGGCCGCCGCGCGCGACTCGATGGCCAACCACATCCGCGCCATGCTCGCCTTCCATGCGCTGGGCGTGCCGACCGTGGACTACGGCAACAACCTGCGGCAGATGGCGCTGGAAGAAGGCGTCGAGAATGCCTTCGACTTCCCCGGCTTCGTGCCCGCCTACATCCGCCCGCTGTTCTGCCGCGGCATCGGCCCGTTCCGCTGGGCGGCGCTGAGCGGCGACCCGGAGGACATCGCCAAGACCGACGCCAAGGTCAAGGAACTGATTCCGGACAACCCGCACCTGCACCGCTGGCTGGACATGGCCGCCGAGAAGATCAAGTTCCAGGGCCTGCCGGCGCGCATCTGCTGGGTCGGCCTGGGCGATCGCGACCGGCTGGGTCTGGCGTTCAACGCGATGGTGGCCAACGGCGAACTGAAGGCGCCGGTGGTGATCGGCCGCGACCACCTGGATTCGGGCAGCGTCGCCTCGCCCAACCGCGAGACCGAGGCGATGGCCGACGGCTCTGACGCAGTCTCCGACTGGCCGCTGCTCAATGCCCTGCTCAACACCGCCAGCGGCGCGACCTGGGTCTCGCTGCACCACGGCGGCGGCGTCGGCATGGGCTTCTCCCAGCACGCCGGCATGGTCATCGTCTGCGACGGCAGCGAAGCCGCCGCCAAGCGCATCGCCCGCGTGCTGTGGAACGACCCGGCCAGCGGCGTGATGCGGCATGCGGACGCGGGGTATGAGATCGCGGTGCAATGCGCGAAGGAGAAAGGGCTGGATCTGCCGGGAATTCTGCGCTGATCGCGTGCCGCTTGGACGGGTGCCGGTCACTAACGGCACCCGCCTGCGTTGTGTAGCGCCGAGCATGCTCGGCTCAATGGGTCCGCGTGCACGATGCCTGCTACAAGAGCGGCCGCAACGGCGCGGCTACACACGCTTGACCCTGTCCGCTGTCGTGAAGATGATGCGCCATCGCCGCCGATGGATCACCGCGATGTATCGCGCCCTTGCTGCCGCACTGCTCTGCACCCTGCTCGGCAGCCTGCCTGTTTCGGCTCGGGACACCTCGCACGACCTCGCCTGGCAGTTGGACGCCCAGCTGCAGGCCAACCGCGAACGCTATGGCATCGCCGGTCAGGCGGTGCTGGTCGCACACAACGGCCAGGTGCTCTACCGGGGCGCCAGCGGCGAACGCGATCGGGCTACCCATGCGCCGGCCACCGTCGATTCCGTCTTCGCCGCGCAGTCGATGGCCAAGCTGTTGACCAGCACGCTGGTGATGCAACTGGTGGATCAGGGCACGGTGGAGCTGGATGCCCCGGCAAGCCGCTACGTCCCGGACCTGCCGGCCGCATGGCAGGCGATCCACGTGCGCGACTTCCTCAATCACAGCTCCGGCATTGCCGAATACTACGAGCGTGTGGACAACCGCTGGGTGAGCAAGGGCTACCCTGGGGTGGCGCCCGACCTTGCCGCTGCATTCAAGGTTGCCGGCGCGGCGCCGATGCAGTTCGCCACCGGCAGCCGCGTGCAGTACACGCAGGCCAACTATCTGGTGCTGACTGCCCTGCTGGAAGCGCATTACCGCAAGCCCTACCCCGCCATCGCACGCGAACGCATCCTGCAGCCACTGCGGATGCGCAGCACGTCGTGGGGTCTGGCCGGCGTCCCGCGGGATCGCGCGGCCGTGCCGTACCTCGGCAAGGACGGCACGCTGCAGCCGGCCGATGAAGACCCCTGGCCGAGCTACGGCTGGGGCCACGCCGATCTGCAGACCACCGTCGGTGACATGAACCGCTTCCTGCAGGCGCTGGCCAACGGCAAGCTGGTGCGCACGGCGACCCTGGAAAGACTGTGGCAACCGCAGACGCTGGCCGGCGGCGGCAGCAACTTCTTCTCCACCGGTTGGGATACCACCCGCAGCGATGGCTACACCCAGGTCGGCCACGATGGCGGCACCCGCGTGCGGGCGAGACTCGCCTACAAGGGCAGCCTGGCCAACGGCTACTGGATATTCGTGTACTTCACCAACGGCAGCGCCCGCAATGTCTGGTCCAGCACGCTGGTGGAAAGCACGATGGCGCAGGTCGCGCCGAAGGAGTTCCCGCATGCGGTCCTGTCCGAACGCTTGATCGCCTATGCGATGGACGAAAGCGCCAACGCTGCCGACGCCATGCATGCGTGGCTGCGCGACAGCGACGGCGTCCCCGCCAACGAACGGGAGCGCGCGATCAATGCCAGCGGCTACGCCATCCGCGAGAGCCTCGGTGCAGGCAGGGCGTTGAAGGTATTCACCCTGAACACCGAGCTGTATCCGGACTCGGCCAACGCCTGGGACAGCCTGGCCGAATGCCACGCTGCGCTGGGCGATGCCGAGATCGCCAAGGCGCTGTACGCGAAGTCGAAGGCGCTGTCCAAGCCCGCTCCGTAGAGAACAACGCTCGCTCGACAATCGCCCGCCGCGGGCCAGCCTTCCGCCCAATGCGGCGCATGCCACCCACGCGTTCGAGCGAACCCGACGCGGTGAAAAACACACCGGCCGGCGCGTAGCCGGAACGCCGTCACGCATCGCGACAGTCGGGCTCAAGATCGCCCAACCGGCGCCGACAAAGGATGCAACGTTTCGAGGAGCCTTCATGGGCATCCTGATCTACCTGACTCCCGCCGTCGCGCTCTGGGCGATCACCGCCAGCGTTCTCGCCTGGATCTTTTTCGGCCGCCTGCGCCGCGAGCAACAACAACAGGCGAGCGTGCAGGACAGCCTCGCCCGCCACCAGGCCGCGCTATCGCAGATGAAGGCGCGCGCGGCCATCAGCGCGCGCGAGCTGGAGACGCTGCAACAGGCCTATGCGAGCCTGCGGAAGACGCTGGAACTGCAGACGCAGGAAGCGGCGCCGGCCGAGCAGGCCGTGGAGCGGCCACCGGTGTCGATCCTGGTGATGGAACATCTGGACATCTCCGCCGAGATCGGCACGCTGCTCGCGCACGTGGCACGGGTCGCCCGCAGCATCCGCCGTTACAGCGCCTACAGCCGCGGCCACAACGGACCGGAGCTGAGCAGCGCGCGTTACGACCTGCATTGGCTCTCCGATTGCCTGCACAGCCTGGACCAGATCGGTCACGCCCTGGCCAGGGGCAACGTGGATACCCTGACCGCCGCCTGCACCGAGCTGCTGTCGATGTACGAGCAATACCTGAAGGACGGCTCCGGCTACAACAGCCGCGACACCTTCCAGCGGCTGAGCAGCCACGTTCCGCTCGCCGACGTGACCGACGCGATCCGCTCGATCGCCGCCAAGGCGTCGCTGGCGCGGCAGGCGCAGCCGCAGGCCATCGCAGCGCTGCAGCCGGCACCGGTGGCCTGAAGCTCCGCCAGCGGGCGGACTGGCGAGTCCGGCGCCCGCGTTGACCGGACCGTGCGCGCGTGCTGTGATGCGTCCCGGTCAGGGCGGGAGCAACGACATGGCAGACATCAAGGCGGCCTTCGAAAAAGCGGCCAAGGACATCAAGCAGCGCGAGGAGCGTCCCGACAACGACACCCTGCTGCGCCTGTACGCGCTGTACAAACAGGGCGCGGAAGGCGACGTCGCCGGCGCCAAGCCGGGCTTCTTCGACTTCGTCGGCACCGCCAAGTACGAGGCCTGGGCCAAGCTCAAGGGCATGCCGCAGGCCGAGGCGCAGAAGAAGTACGTGGACCTGGTGAAGAAGCTGCTGGCCTGATGGCGCGCGACACCCGCCGGCGCATTCTCGACACGGCCCTGGCGATGTTCAACGCGCAGGGCGAGCCACACGTCACCACCAACCATATCGCCGACGAGCTGGAGATCAGCCCGGGCAATCTGTACTACCACTTCCGCAACAAGGACGACATCATCGAGCACCTGTTCGCGCGCTACGAGGAGCGCATGGACGCGGCGCTGGAGTTGCCGGGCGCGCGCCTGCCCGGGCTGGAGGACATCTGGCTGCAACTGCACCTGGTGTTCGAGTGCATCTGGGACTACCGCTTCCTGTATCGCGATCTGAACGAGATCCTCAGCCGCAGCCGGCGCCTGCGCCTGCGCTTCGCGCGCATCCTGCGCCGTGCCGACGACAGCACCCAGGCGGTGTTCCAGGGGCTGGCGCAGGCCGGAGCGATGCGCGCCACCGCACAGGAACTGGGCGGCATCGCCACCAACGTGCTGGTGGTGGCCACGTTCTGGCTCAACTACGCCGCCGCGCGCGGCGAGAAGGACGAGCAACTGGCGATCCGCCAGGGCATCGTGCAGGTGATGCTGCTGATCAGCCCGTTCCTGCGCGAGACCGAGCGCACCCACCTGGCCACGCTGATGCAGGCCTATCTGGACTGAGCGCGGGACCCGCTCTCGGCGGGCGGCGGCGACGCAGAATGGCTGCTGCGCCGCGCGCATCGATTCGCCAAGCGCCGCCGGCATCGGCTAGGCTTGCCGCCCCGCCCTCGCCACCCGGAATCCGCGTGAGAACCGTCGTCGCCACCCGCTACGTAACCCCGTTGCGCGAAGGCGGCTCGCTGCCCGCGGTGGTCGAGGCCGACGACGACGGCCTGTACGTGCTGAAGTTCCGCGGCGCCGGACAAGGACCCAAGGCGCTGATCGCCGAACTGTTGGGCGGCGAGCTGGCGCGCGTGCTGGGCCTGCCGATGCCGGAACTGGTGTTCGCGCTGCTCGACCGCGAATTCGCGCGCACCGAGCCGGATCCGGAAATCCAGGATCTGATCCGCGCCAGCGAGGGCCTGAACCTGGCACTGGACTATCTGCCCGGGGCAATCAACTACGATCCGGCGGCCTTGCGTCCGGACCCGGCATTGGCCTCGGCGATCGTCTGGTTCGACGCCTTCGTCACCAACGTCGATCGCACCGCGCGCAATACCAACCTGATGGTCTGGCACGGCAAGCTGATGCTGATCGACCACGGCGCGGCGCTGTATTTCCACCACGACTGGGAGCACGCCGGCAGCGCCTGCGCCTCGCCGTTCGCGCGCATCCGCGACCATGTGCTGCTGCCCTACGCCAGCGCCATCGCCCAGGCCGACGCGGCGCTGGCGCCGCGGCTGACCGATGCGGTCATCGACGCCATCGTGGCGCAGATCCCGGACGCGTGGCTGCAGGCCGAAGCCAGCTTCGCGCACGTGGACGCGCACCGCCAGGCCTATGCCGACTACCTGAAACGGCGGCTGGCGCTGCGCGCCGCATTCGTCGAGGAGGCGCTCCGTGCCCACGCTGCACACGTATGACTACGCGATCATCCGCGTGGTGCCGCGGGTGGAGCGCGAGGAATTCGTCAACGTCGGGGTGATCGTGTCGTGCCCGACCTCCAGGCTGCTGCATGCCGCGATCGAACTGGAGCCGGCGCGGCTGCACGCACTGGACCCGACCCTGGACATCGAACGCCTGCGCCCCTACCTGGATGCGATCCCGGCGATCTGCCGCGGCGACGCCGATGCCGGCCCGATCGCACAATTGCCGCCGCGCGCGCGCTTCCACTGGCTGACCGCGCGACGCAGCTCCATCATCCAGATGTCTTCGGCGCATGTCGGCCGCACCACCGAGCCCGAGCGCGTGGTCGAACATCTGCTCGAGCGCATGGTGCGGACGCCGCGCTAGCTCGCCGACGTTGTCGCCAGCATCTATCGGCATATTGGTGAATCGAACGGGCAGCCCTGTTACTGCCTGCCGCAAGCCCCTGTAGGAGCGGCTTCAGCCGCGACAGACTCCACGCCGCGTCACCCGCACTACGGCGCCGCACCCGAAGCGCTCCCGCGTCCGATAACGGTGCCGTTCGCTGCTACTGCGCGCGTGCGCTGCGCTTCGCCGCGCGGCGCGGCGCAGCGGTCTTCTTGCTCGCCCGCTTGGCGGTCTTGGTCGCCGCCGGCCGCTTGCGCGACGTGGCCCGCGGCTTGGGCTGCAGGCCGAGCTTGACCAGCACCGGCTGCAGCCGCGCCTCGACTTCGGCGCTCAACGGTTGCACCTGGCCGCGCAGCGCCGCGGCACCTTCGCGCACGCTGCTCTCGGCGTCGTCGGCCAGCTGCGCCACCAGCGCTTTCAAGGTGTTCGCGCCGCTGGCGGCATCGGCGGCCGCAGCCAGCGCACGCTTGCGGGTCAACGACACCAGACCCAGGCCGGCCAGCCACAGATGCCGCGGCGCCAGGGCCTCGGACCGGCGGACGGAGGTGGAACGCTTCTTGGTCGCCATCGCAGCTCTCCTTTGAGGTGCCGACAGCGGCACCGATGCGACGCATGCTGGCGGCAGCGGCTTGAGCAAACACACTATCCGCAGTGCAGCTTGCCAGCCAGCGATCGCGGCGCCATGCTCGGCGCGAACTTCAGGGAGGCCAGGCATGGCAGCAAAACCGACCGCATGGGCGCCGTTTCCGTACGACGCCACCGCCTACGCCTATCCGGGCGAGGCGCTGAAGAAAGCCTGGCCCAAGCTGCACGCCGGCGACCGCGAACCGTACCCGGATCTGGCCCGCGCGCAGGCGCTGCTCGCCGCCGCCGGCAAGGCCGGCAAGGGCCACGATGCGCAGACGCTGTCGGCGGCGCTGATCGAGGCCTGGCGCGCCTTCCATCAGGGCCAATTCCAGCAGGCCTACACCGCTGGACAGGCCTTGGGCGTGTTCGGCGCTTCGGTCGCGGTCAAGGCGCTGGGCATCCACGCCAGCTACCTGGTCGACGACGACAAGGAAAAACTGCAGCGCCTGCAGCAGGCCGCGACGCTGGCCGAAGCGGCGATCGCCGCGCTGCCGGACGAGGCCAACAGCCACTATCGCCACGCGTTCGCGCTGGGCCGTTACAGCCAGGGGCTGAGCATCGTCAAGGCGCTCAAGCAAGGCATCGCCGGCAAGGTGCGGCAATCGCTGGAGGCCGCGCTGGAACTGGAACCCAAGCACGCCGAGGCGCACATGGCGCTGGCGCTGTACCACGCCGAGATCATCGGCAAGGTCGGCGCGATGATCGGCGGCCTCACCTACGGGGCCAAGGCCGCGACCGCCGAGCAGCATATCCAGCAAGCGCTGAAGCTGACCCCGGATGCGCCGATCGCGCATGTCGAATACGCCAACGTGCTGTTGCTGCTGCACGGCGACAAGCGCGAGGACGCCGCCGCCGGCGCATTCGAAAAGGCGGCCAAGCTCAAGCCGCGCGACGCGATGGAAGCGCTGGACGCGGCGTTCGCGCGCGAGCAGTTGGAGTAGCGCGGCGCCGGCACGAGCCGTCGCGGTTCGCGCGCAGACACATAGGTAGGCGCAATTTCGGCCGCGACCGGCGCTAGCGGTAATGCCTGTCGGCTGGAGGGCACTCGAACAACTTCAGTCCGCAAGCTACGCGTAGCGCGTGTCGATGGCGTGGCGTTTTTCCTGTCGCGGCTGAAGCCGCTCCTACAGAAGCGCGGTGCGCCTGTTGTAGGAGCGGCTTCAGCCGCGACAGAAAGACGAAGTGGCCGTGATGCCAAGACATCCATGGAAACCCGCCCGCAATGCCATCGCGTGCGGCTTCACCGTCCCTCGGTTTTGCCGCACCCGCATGCGACACGCCAGGTACGGCAATGCATCCGCCGCACATGGCACGCCGCGCGCCGCACACCAGGCGACGGCGGGACGAACCCCGCACGCCCGCGCTGCCTTGGCGAAGCCTATGACGCCGGCAGCGCATAGGCGATCACGTAGTCACCCTTCTTGGTCTCCATGAAGTGATGGCCGGCGGCCACGATCACCAGGTATTCGCGGCCGCCGACCGCGTAGAGCATCGGCGTGGCCTGGCCGCCGGCCGGCAGCTTGGCCTGCCAGACGGTCTTGCCGGTGGACAGCGCGATGGCGCGGATCATGTCGTCGGTGGCCGCGGCGATGAAGATCAGGCCGCTGGCGGTAACCACCGCGCCGCCGTTGTTGGGCGTGCCGATCTCGATCGGCAGGCCGGAGTGGATGCCGAACGGGCCATTGCCACGGGCGCTGCCGAACGGGCGATCCCACAGGGTCTTGCCGCTGGCCAGATCGATCGCGCGGATGCCGCCGTAGGGCGGCTGCTTGCACAGCAGGCCGGTGAACGGCAGCCGCCAGCCGGCGTTGACGTTGATCGCGTACGGCGTGCCGGCCTGCGGATCGCCCGCGCCTTCGGCGCCGCCGGCATCGCCACGGACCTGGTCGCGCGGCGCCCAGCCCAGCTTGTCGGCCTTGGCCCGCGGAACCAGCCGGTTGTAGTTAGGCATGTCGTTGTAGTTGGCGACGATCACGCCGCGCTGCGGATCCACCGCAACGCTGCCCCAATCCGAACCGCCGTTATAGCCGGGATACTCGATCGAATGGCGAGCGACCTCCGGCGGCGTGTAGATGCCCTTGTAGCTGGCGCTGCGGAACTGGATGCGGCACACCAGTTGGTCGATCGGGGTGATGCCCCACATGTCGCGCTCGGTCAGATCCGGCTTGCGCAGCGAGTGGTAGAGCGAGAACGGCTGGGTCTTGGCGCGACGCTGCGGCTCCACCCCGCCGCCGGGTACCGCACGTTCCTCCACGCCGACCAAGGGCTTGCCGCTGCGCCGGTCCAGCACGTAGATCTCGCCCTGCTTGCTCGGCAGGATCACCGCCGGCACCTTGCCGCCGTCATGCGGGAAATCCACCAGCGTCGGCTGCGACCCCAGGTCGTAGTCCCACACGTCGATATGCGTGGTCTGGAAGTTCCACACCGGCTTGCCGGTGGTCACGTCCAGCGCCACCAGCGAGGTCGCGTAGCGGTCCTCGGCCGCGGTGCGCGAACTGCTCCAGTAATCGGCGCTGGAGTTGCCCATCGGCAGGTAGACGTAACCGAGCTGCTCGTCGCCCGCCGCCGAGGTCCACATGTTCGGCGTGCCGCGGGTCCAGCTCTGCCCCGGCGGCGGTGCGCCGTTCCAGTCCGGATGGGTCATGTCCCAGGCCCAACGCAGCTGGCCGGTCACCGCATCGAAGCCCTGGATCACGCCCGACGGCTCGTAGCGCTGCTGCCCGTCCAGCACCTGATGGCCGGTGACCAGCACGCCGCGCACGATGGTCGGCGGCGAATTGATCGAGACATAGCCCGGCGGCGTGTCGCCCATGCCGACGGTGATGTCGACCTGACCATGCGTGCCGAAGTCCTCGCAGGGCTTGCCGCTGGCGGCGTCGACCGCGATCAGGCGGCCGTCCAGGGTGCCCTCGATGATGCGGCTGCGGCAGGCGCGCTGCCCTTCTGCCAGCGCGGCCGGCGCCCCGCCGCCGCCCGGCGCAGGCGCTGCATTCGCCGCGTCAGGAACCTGGTAGTAGCTGACGCCGCGACAGGCCGCGGTGTAGGGAATGGATTTGTCCGCCACCTTGGGATCGTAGCGCCAGCGCTGCTTGCCGGTAGCGGCATCCAGTGCGATCAGCTGGTTGCGCGCGGTACACAGGTACAGGCTGTCGCCGATCTTCAGCGGCGTGGTCTCCGCGCCCCAGCGCTTGGCCGGCAGGTCGCCGGTGCGGAAGGTCCACGCGGTCCGCAACTGCGCCACGTTGTCGGGGGTGATCTGCCGCAGCGGCGTGTAGCGGCTGCCGGCATTGTCGTGCCCGTAGGCGGCCCAGTCCGCTTCGGCCGGCGCCTCGGCCGGCTGCGCCCCGGCACGCGGCACGGTCACCGCCGCCGCCATGCCGGCGGCGTGTGCGAGCATGCCGTCGGCCTCGGTGACGCCGTACGGCACGAAGGCCAGCGCGAAGGCAACCACGAAGACCAGCGCCAGTGCACCGGCCAGGCCACGCGAGAGGCCGCGCGACACCGGACGGTCCAGCCGCGGCAACAGCAGTGCCAGCAGCAGGCCCAGGAACACCATCAGGCCCATGCGCGGCACCCAGCGCCAGTAATCGGCGCCGGATTCCCACGCCGCCCACAGCAGCGACAGCGCGAAGGTCGCGGCGAACCACCACGCACCGCTGCGCCTACCGCGCGCCAGCAGCACGCCCGACAGCAGCAGGCCCAAGCCGCCGAACAGGTAATACCAGGAACCGCCCAGCGCCAGCAGCCACGCGCCGCCCGCCGCCAGCACCAAGCCGATCAGCGCGCATGCGCCGCCCAGCAGCCGCAGCGGCCAACCGCCGCGGCGTTGTGTTTGATCAAGATCGTTCATGAAAAATTCCTCGCAGGAAGCACCGCGCGGAACATCCGCAGCGGCATGAGCGCGTCGCGCCGCGGACCGTTATCCCAAGCGGGAAGTGAACGCTGCGCGTTCTATCGCGGCAAAAAAGGCGACATGCTGCGTTCCATCAGGATGCCAACGCGCGCGCGCCAGGGCGCGATCAGGTCGGGCTGGAAATCGGCCGGCAGTTTCAGGCAGGCATAGCCAGCGCCGACATCGTCCACAGCGATGAGGAAGCCGCGCTCGCGACAGCCCTGGAAGATGCGGGTCAGGTGCGTTTCATCGCGCACCTGCTCTGACTCGGCGGTTTCGAAGGCCGGGCGTTCGCTGGGGAAGCTGTAGCGCTGCGCGGCCTGCAGGGTCAGCTCCATGCAGGTGACCGGCTCGTACACGGCGTTGGGCAGGAAGTTAATCGACAGATAGCCCTGCAAGCCCAGACGTGCGGCGGTCTCGATTGCCTTCGGGCTTGTCCCGCAAACGGGATGCACTCTCCCTGGATGACCGGCTTATTTGGCCGCCCCATGCGCCCCATTGTTTGCTGCACACGCCACCGGCATTGGGCCAGGGCGCGTTCTTCCCTCTCTTTCAGGACGCATCAAGATGAGCAAGCTCGCAGGTAAAGTCGCCGTGGTCACCGGCGCATCCAAGGGGATCGGCACGGCGATCGCACTGGCCCTGGCGGCCGAAGGCGCCGCCGTGGTGGTGAACTACGCCTCCAGCCGCAGCGGTGCCGACGCGGTGGTGGAGCGCATCGTGAAGGCCGGCGGTCAAGCCCTGGCCGTCCAGGCCGACGTGGCCCAGGCCGAACAGGCGCAGGCGCTGATCGCCGCGACGCTGGAACGTTTCGGACGGCTCGACATCGTGGTCAACAACTCCGGCGTCTATGAGGTCGCGCCGCTGGAGGACATAACGCCGGCGCACTTCCACCGGCAGATGGACATCAACGTGCTGGGCCCGCTGCAGGTTACCCAGGCCGCCTCCAAACACCTGGGGACTGGCGCCAGCGTGATCAATATCGGCTCGCTGGTGAGCGTGCTGACCCCGCCGGGCATGGCGGTCTACTCGGCCACCAAGGGCGCGCTGGACGCGGTCACCGGCGTGCTGTCGGCCGAGCTGGGCCCGCGCGGCATCCGCGTCAACAGCATCAACCCCGGCATGGTCGATACCGAAGGCGCGCAGGCCGCGGGCTTCGTCGGTTCGGACTTCCAGACCCAACTGGTGGCGCGCACGCCGCTAGGCCGCATCGCCGCGCCGGACGATATCGCTGCGGTCGCGGTGTTCCTGGCCTCGGACGAGGCCCGTTGGGTGACCGGCGAGCAGATCAAGGCCGGCGGCGGCTTCAAGTAAGTCGTCAACGGTCGGTGGTCACCGCTCCGGTCAGGCGCGTGACCCGGGCGAGTCCTGTCGAACAGCAGCACGTCGCGCCGCCGCGGCAGTTCCTACCGATACATGCGGTGCGTGCACGTCGTGCAGTGGTAGCGGCAAGACGAAGTCCATGCACCGAACGGCGCCGACGGCTACCAGTCCTTCCTGACTCACCAGGCGACCGCGCTGCATCAGACCGATAGCGATCACGCGTGGGCGCTGCTCGTGGCCAATCCGTAGGCGATCGAAGGAAGGATGCTGCACTTGCGGGTTTGCAGAAACGACGACGCCGGCATTGTGCCGGCGTCGTCGTATGCCGCTCGCTGGCGCGATCAGCTTTCCGGCGGCAGCTCGCTGGCGACCTCGACCGTGCCGTCCTCGCCCACGATCGGCTCGACCGGCTCTTCTTCGACCAGCGAACCGTCCAGCCGCTCCACCGCCTGCAGCTTCTCGCCCTTGGACAGGCGGATCAGAGTCACGCCCTGGGTGTTGCGGCCGACGCGGGAGATCTCCGAGGCGCGGGTGCGCACCAGGGTGCCACCATCGGAGATCAGCAACACCTCGTCCTTGGTGCTCAGCAGCACCGCGCCGACCAGCTTGCCGTTGCGCTCGCTGGTCTGGATGCCGATCACGCCCTGCGTGCCGCGTCCCTTGCGCGGGTATTCGGCCAGCGGCGTGCGCTTGCCGTAACCGTTCTCGGTGGCGGTGAGGATGTAGGCATCGGGCTCGTCGCCGTTGCGCACCACGGCCTCGGCATCGACGTCGGCCTCCGTCTCCGGTGCGGTCTCGATGTCTTCGGCATCCTCGTCCTGGCCCAGGGCCGGCTCGGCCACGATCAGGCTGACCACGTATTCGCTCTTGGCCAGGCGGATGCCGCGCACGCCGCGGCTGCTGCGGCCGGTCGGCTTGACCCCGCCGCGGCTCTTGCGGCGCGGGCTGCGCGCGTCGTCGCCGTCCTCGACGGCTTCGGCCAGCGCGACCTCATCGTCGCCGTTGTCCTCGCCCGTGCCTTCGTCGAGGGCGCCGTCCTCGGCCTCGTCGTCCTTGGGCCGTTCGGAGAAGCGCACGGTCTTGCCGTTGGAGGCGAACAGCAGCACGTCGCGCTCGCCATCGGTCAGCGCCACGCCGACCAGGGCGTCGCCTTCGTCGAGGTTGATCGCGACCTTGCCGCGGCGCAACTGGAACGCGAACTCGCTCAGCGGGGTCTTCTTGACCATGCCGTTGCGGGTGGCGAAGAACACGTAGCGGCCGTCGGCGTATTCGCGCACCGGCAGCACCGCCTGCACGCGCTCGCCGTTCTCCAGCGGAATCCAGTTGATGATCGGGCGGCCGCGCGCGTTCGGGCCGGCCTCCGGCAGCTGGTACACCGGCAACCAGAACACCTTGCCGCTGCTGGTGAAGGTCAGCAGCGTGTCGTGGGTGTTGACCAGCCACAACTGGTCGATGAAATCCTCTTCCTTGGTCGCCGCCGCGCTGCGGCCGCGGCCGCCGCGGCGCTGCGCACGGTAGGCGCTGACCGGCTGGCGCTTGGCGTAACCGGCGTGCGACAGCGTCACCACCACGTCTTCCGGCGCGATCAGGTCGAGGATGTCAAGATCTTCCTCGCTGTGGCGGATCTCGGTGCGGCGCGCATCGCCGTATTCCTCGCGGATGCTGATCAGCTCCTCGCGGATCACCTGCAGCAGCACGTCGGGGTTTTCCAGGATCCGGATCAGCCCGGCGATCGCCTCCAGCAGTTGCTTGTATTCCTCGGTCAGGCGCTCCTGCTCCAGCCCGGTCAGGCGGTGCAGGCGCATTTCCAGGATCTGGGTGGCCTGCACTTCGGTCAGCTGATAGCCGCCGGCGACCAGGCCGGCGCCGATCGGCAGGTCTTCCGGCCGCGAGGCTTCGGCTCCGGCCGCGCCGAGCAGCGCGCCGACCAGACCCGGCTGCCAGGTCTTGGCCAGCATCCGCTCGCGCGCCTCGGTCGGGTTGGCCGAGGTCTTGATCAGCTCGATCATCTCGTCGATGTTGGCGAGCGCGACGGTCAGGCCTTCGAGGATGTGTGCGCGCGCGCGCGCCTTGCGCAGTTCGAAGATGGTGCGGCGGGTGACGACTTCGCGGCGGTGGCGGACGAACGCCTCCAGCATCTGCTTGAGGTTCAGCAGCTGCGGGCGGCCATCGACCAGCGCCACCATGTTGATGCCGAACACCGACTCCATCTGGGTCTGCTGGTACAGATTGTTCAGCACCACATCGGCGGCTTCGCCGCGCTTGATCTCGATGTAGATGCGCATGCCGTCCTTGTCGGACTCGTCGCGCAGTTCGCTGATGCCTTCCAGCTTCTTTTCCTTGACCAGCTCGGCGATCTTCTCGATCAGCCGCGCCTTGTTGACCTGGTACGGGATCTCGTTGACCACGATCGCCTCGCGGCCGTTGTCCTGGATCTCGATCTCGGCCTTGGCGCGCATGCGCACGCGGCCGCGGCCGGTGCGGTAGCCGGCGACGATGCCGCTGGTGCCGTTGACGATGCCGGCGGTGGGGAAATCCGGACCGGGGATGTATTCCATCAGCCCGTCGACGTCGATCTGCGGATTGTCGATCAGCGCCAGGCAGGCATTGATCGATTCGGTCAGGTTGTGCGGCGGAATGTTGGTCGCCATGCCCACCGCGATGCCGGCCGAACCGTTGACCAGCAGGCTCGGGAACCGGGTCGGCATGACCGTCGGCTCCAGTTCCTTCTCGTCGTAGTTGGGCTGGAAATCGACGGTTTCCTTGTCGATGTCGGCCATCATTTCGTGGGCGAGGCGCGACATGCGCGCCTCGGTGTAGCGCATCGCCGCCGCGGAGTCGCCGTCGACCGAGCCGAAGTTGCCCTGCCCGTCCACCATCAGGTAGCGCAGCGAGAACGGCTGCGCCATGCGCACCAGCGTGTCGTACACCGACTGGTCGCCGTGCGGGTGGTACTTGCCGATGACGTCGCCGACGATACGCGCCGACTTGTAGTAGGGCTTGTTGCTGTGCGCGCCCAGCTCGTTCATCGCGAACAACACGCGGCGATGCACCGGCTTGAGGCCGTCGCGCGCATCCGGGAGGGCACGCCCCACGATCACGCTCATCGCGTAATCGAGGTAGCTCTTGCGCATCTCGTCTTCCAGGTTGACCTGGATGATTTCCTTGGCGGATTCTGCCATTCGGGTTCCGTAAGTCTGGTGGCTAATCGACCAGGACGCCGGCCCGCGGCAAGCAGGCCTGCCGGCACCGAAAATCTACGGCGCGCAGCGGTCGATCGAACCGACCGATTCTACCATGACAGGCGCGCGAATGCCTGGTTTTTGCCGGCCCGAACAAGCACTTGCGTGGATTTGCCGGACCGTGCGGGTCCGCCGCGGTCGCCTCGGCTCAGCTGCCGAACGCGGCGCGCATGCGCTCGGGATCCGGCCGCTCGATCACCCCGCGCTCGGTGACGATGGCGTCGATCAGCGTGGCCGGGGTCACGTCGAACACCGGGTTCCAGGCGGCGATGCCCTCGGCCACGGTGCGCACCCCGCCCACCCCGAACAGCTCGCCCGGGTCGCGCTGTTCGATCTCGATCTGCGCGCCGTCGGCGGTGTCCATGTCCACGGTGGACCACGGCGCCACCACCATGAACTTGACGCCATGGTGGCGGGCGGCGATGGCCAGCTGGTAGGTGCCGATCTTGTTGGCGGTGTCGCCATTGGCGCAGATGCGGTCGGCGCCGACGATCACCCACTGCACCGCCCCGGTCTTCATCAGGTGCGCCGCCGCCGAATCGGCGATCAGGGTCGCGTCGATGCCGTCCTGCTGCAGTTCCCACACGGTCAGCCGCGCGCCCTGCAGCCACGGCCGGGTCTCGCCGGCGAACACCTTGCCGATGCGGCCCTGGGCCATGCCGGCGCGGATCACGCCCAACGCGGTGCCGAAGCCGGCGGTGGCCAGCGATCCGGTATTGCAGTGGGTCAGCACGCCGCTGCCGGGCGCGATCAGGCCTGCGCCGAGCGCGCCCATGTGGCGGTTGGCGGCCAGGTCTTCTTCGGCGATGTCCTGCGCCTCGTGCGCGATCGCCTCGCGCCAGTCGGCGCCGGCCGCGGCCAGCGCCTTGCGCATGCGCATCAGCGCCCAGGCCAGGTTCACCGCGGTCGGCCGCGCCGCATTGAGCCGCTGCAGCGCCGGTTCCAGCTTGGCCAGCGCCTGCGCGCCGTCGTCGGCCTGCACATCGCGCGCGGCCAGCACCACGCCCCAGCTGGCAGCGATGCCGATCGCCGGCGCGCCGCGCACCGCCAGGGTGTGGATCGCGTCGGCGACTTGGTCGCTGTCGGTGCACTGCACGTGTTCGACCACGAACGGCAGCTTGCGCTGGTCCAGCAGCTCCAGCGCATCGCCAGTCCACAGGATCGGACGGATATGGTCGTAGCGGGCGTAATCGATATCGAGGTCGGGGTTCATCCGGCTATTTTAACGGCGGGGATTGGGGATTGGGGATTGGGGATTGGGGATTGGGGAGTGGGGAGTGGGGATTGGGGATTGGGGAGTGGGGATTGGGGAGTGGGGATGACCAGCCATACGGCTGTGGAAAAGCGGGTCGCAAAGGCGATGGCGGCGTACGCCTGGCCTGCTGGCGGCGCTCAGTTGACGCTGAATTCCGCGCGGCAACCCTTGTCCACCCAGATGCCGTCGCGGTCCCAGCCCCAGCTCTCGTCCTGCACGCAGGCGGTGCCGGACAGCTGCTTGCGCAGTTGCACGCTGCCGTGGATGCTGACCCCGCAGCGGCGCCGCGTTCGGCCCTTGGATTCGCACAGCACCGGCCGCGCGCCGACCGGAAAGCCGGAGCCGTCGCTGGCGCCGATCTCGAACTCGCCGCGGCAGCCGCGCGACACCCAGATCTCGTTGCGGCGCACGCCCCAGCTGCGCTCCTCGCGGCACGGCACCGAGGACAGCTGGCGCATCAGCCGCACCGGCGCGCCGCGCAGCATGACCGGGCAGCTCTCGACCCGGCCGTCGGATTCGCAGCGCAATACGCGGCGCATCGCGCTGCGCGTGGGTTGCGGCGGATTGGAACGGAATTCGGCGCGGCAGCCCAGCGTCACCCACACCCCGGTGGCGTCCGACCCCCATTCGCTGCCGCGAATGCAGTCGTTGTCGGACAGTTGCCGGACCAGTTCGACGCCCTGATCGACCGGCATCGGGCAATGCACCCAGCTCATGTCGCGCGATTCGCAGCGCACCACCGCGGCGTCGTAGCCGTCCGGCGCCTGCGCAAACGCCTTCGCCGGACATGCGGATACCGCCAATCCCAGCCAACACCAGCCACCGAGCCCGTACGACCACTTCATGCTTGGCTCTGCCCCTATGCGTAGAACCTGAACAACGAAGACCACTCCATCGACACCACGCATCGACCGCATGCTGGGCTGGATCAAACCATCATCGGTGTCGACAAAGCAAGAAGACGCAACATGAACGCAGCGCCGTTCAGGCTCGCGCGAAATCGTAGGCGAGCACGTCGCCGATCGATGCGGTGCCGCGCATCGCCATCAGCAGGCGATCCACGCCGACCGCGACGCCGGCGCAATCGGGCAGCGCCGGCAAGGCCTGCAGCAAGCGCTCGTCCAGCGGCGGCAATTGCGCGCCGCGCTCGCGGCGCAGCGCGTGATCGCGCAGGAAGCGGCGCCGCTGCTCGGCCGCATCGTTGAGCTCGTGGTAGCCGTTGGCCAGCTCGTAGCCACCCAGGTACAGCTCGAAGCGCTCGGCGACCGGCGGCTGTTCGTCGCGGATGCGCGCCAACGCGCACTGCGTGGCTGGCCAGTCGTGGACCACGGTGATGCGGTCGGCCGGGAATGCCGGTTGCAGGCGATGGGTCATCAGCAGGTCGAGCCAGTCGTCGCGGGTCAGCCCTGCAGCGTCGAGATGGACATCGCGCAATGGCTGCTGCAACGCGTCCAGCGGTGCCAGCAATGGATCGATGCCCAGCGTATCCAGGAACAGTTGCCGGTAGGTGACGACCTGCAGCGTCGCCGTGCGCGCCACCAGCGCCAGCGCCTCGCGCACCAGCGCCACGGTCTCGTCCACCAGTTGCAGGTGGTTCCAGCCGACCCGGTACCACTCGAGCATGGTGAACTCGGGATTGTGGCGGCCGCCTGCCTCGCCGTTGCGGAACACCCGGCCGAGTTCGTAGCAATCGCCGACGCCGGCGGCCAGCAGGCGTTTCAGCGGATATTCCGGCGAGGTGCGCAGCCAGCGCAGCGCCGGGCCGGCATCGACATGGCCGCTGAAGCGGGTCTGGAAACTGTCGATGTTGGGTTCGGTGTTGCCGGCCGCCGACAGCATCGGCGTCTCCACCTCGAGCACGTCGCGCGCGGCGAAGAAGGCGCGGATGCGCGCGTTGAGCGCGGCGCGCAGGCGCAGCGCCGCGATGTCCACCGCGTCGCTCATCGCGGCGATCCGCAGGTCCGGCCTGCCGCGTGCGCGCCGCTCACCCCTGCTGCTCCTGCTCGCCGAGCAAGGCCAGCAACTGCGCCTCGTCCCATACCGCAACGCCCAGTTCCTGCGCCTTGTCCAGTTTGGAACCGGCCTCGGCGCCGGCGACGACGAAGCTGGTCTTCTTCGACACGCTGCCGGCGACCTTCGCACCCAGCGCTTCCAGGCGCGCCTTGGCCGCGTCGCGGCTGAGTTGCTGCAAGGTGCCGGTCAGCACCACGGTCTGCCCGTCCAGCGGCGCGGCGCGGCGCTCGGCCTGCGCCGGCGCCGCGTCGAGCAGCCGCCGCATCGCCGCGTCGGCCTGGCGCAAGGCCTGCAGCCTGGCTTCATCGGCCAGGTAAGCGGCGAGATTGGCCGCGCCCGCCGCCGACAAGCCGGCGCCGGTCCAGCCGCTCTCGTTGGCGCGCAGCAGCGCATCGAGCGTGCCGTAGGTCGCGGCCAGCCGTTGCGCGCTCTTGCCGCCGAGCTTGTCCACCGGCAACGTGGTCAGCAGGTGCGCCAGGTCGAGCCGCTCGCGCAGCTGCGCCGGCGGCGCACTCTCGTCGGCGAAGCGGATGCCGGCCTGGACCAGCGCATCGACCACGGCCGCGTTGCCGGGTTGTTCGAAGAAGGTCGCGATCGAACGCGCCACCTCGCCGCCGATATCCGGCAGCGCCTGCAGCAGCACCGCCGGCGTGCTGCGCACGAAGTCCAGCGATCCCAGCCAGTGCGCGAGCGCCTTGGCGGTGGTTTCGCCCAGGTGCGGAATGCCCAGCGCGAACAGGAAACGCGGCAATGTGGTGTGGCGGCTGGCGCCGATGCCGGCGACCAGGTTCTCCGCCCATTTCGTCGCCAGCTTGCCGCCCAGATCCACGGCCAGGTGCGCGCGCAGGAAGTCGGCGCGCTTCCAGTCCGGGGTTTCCCGCGCCAGCGAGGCCTGCGCCTGCGCGTCGAGCGTCAGCGCGCCCTTGCTGTCGTTCACCGCCTGCACCAGGTCGGCGGCCGTCGCCGCGTCCAGCGCCGCCTTCATCCGCACCAGGTCTTCGACGCTCAGCGCGTACAGATCGGCCAGCGAATGCACGAAACCGAATTCGACCAGGGCATCGGCCTGGCGGTCGCCCAGGCCTTCGATGTCCATGGCCCGGCGCGAGGCGAAATGGCGCACGGCCTCCTTGCGCTGCGCTGCGCAGGCCAGCCCGCCGCTGCAGCGCCAGGCCACCGCGTCTTCTTCCTTGACCAGCTCCGAGCCGCACACCGGACACGTCGCCGGCATCGTCCACGGCTGCGTGCCGGCGGGACGGCGTTCTTCGATGACCCGCACCACTTCGGGAATCACATCGCCGGCGCGGCGCACGATGACGGTATCGCCTTCGCGCGCGTCCAGCCGCGCGATCTGGTCGGCGTTGTGCAGGGTCGCGTTGGTGACGGTGACGCCGGCGACCTGCACCGGTTCCAGCCGCGCCACCGGCGTGACCGCGCCGGTACGGCCGATCTGCACTTCGATCGCGCGCAGCACGGTGGATTGCTCCTGCGCCGGGAACTTGTGCGCCAGCGCCCAGCGCGGCGCGCGCGAAACGAAGCCCATCGCCGCCTGCTGGTCGTAGTCGTCGAGTTTGTAGACCACGCCGTCGATGTCGTACGGCAGCGCGTCGCGCCTGGCGCCGATGCGGCGGAAATACGCGATCAGGCCGTCGAAGCCGGTCGCCGTCGCGACCTCGGGCGCCACCGGGAAGCCATAGCGGCGCAGCAGCGCCAGGGTCTGCGAATGGGTCTCGGGCAGTTCCAGCCCGCGCACCTCGCCGACCGAATAGGCGAAGAACGCCAGCGGCCGCCGCCGGGTGACCGCCGGATCGAGCTGGCGCAGCGAACCGGCGGCGCCGTTGCGCGGATTGGCGAGCAGTTTCTCGTTGCGCTCCAGCGCCTTGGCGTTCCACTCGGCGAAGGCCGCACGCGGCATGTAGATCTCGCCGCGGACCTCGAGCACGGCCGGAAACGGCGTGCCCAGGTCGCGCAGCTTCAGCGGCACCGAGCGCACCTGGCGCAGGTTGGCGGTGACGTCCTCGCCGGTGCTGCCGTCGCCGCGGGTGGCGCCCTGCACGAACACGCCGTCCTCGTAGCGCAGGCTGATCGCCAGGCCGTCCAGTTTCGGCTCGACCGAGAACACCGGCGCGGCCAAGTCCAGCGCACGCTCGATGCGCCGCTCGAAATCGGCGACTTCGGCGAAGCGCTCGCGGTCGTCGGCCTCCTCGGCCACGCCCGGCGTCTCGAAGGCGTTGGCCAGCGACAGCATCGGGATCGCGTGCCGCACTTCCGGGAAGCCGCCGTCCGGCCGCGCGCCAACGGTGCGGGTCGGCGAGTCCTCGCGCGCCAGCTGCGGGTGCTCGGCTTCCAGCGCTTCCAGCTCGCGCATCAACGCGTCGTACTCGGCATCGGTGATCGATGGATCGTCGTGCACGTAGTAGCGGTCGTTGGCGTCTTCGATGCGCTGGCGCAGCTCGGCGACGCGCTGCTGGAGATCGGCTGGAGCGGGCATGCGCGGCGGAATCGGGTAACGGAGAGGGGGCGATAGTAACTGGGTGCCTGGTGAGGGGAAATGCGGATGCGGCCGGGATTGGGGGATCGGGGGTTGGGATCGAGGGCCTGACGCTGGGACCGATGGTGCGGCGGCGGGCGTGCCCTCACCCCAACCCCTCTTCCGGCGGGAGAGGGACTGAAGCGGCCGCGGGCGTTCCGCGGCGTGTTTGTGCGCGATTCAGAAAACTTGCCGAAACGTTAAGGAGACATTAGCTTGCCTCCCTGCCCCGTTCGTTGGAGAGTCCCCGTGTCGCTACCGGTTTCGCGCCGTTCCTTCCTTTCCCTCGCCACCTCGGGCCTGGCGGTCGGCGCGCTGGGCCTGGCGCCCGCTGCGGAGGCGGCAAAGCGCAAGGCGGCTGCGGTCGCGACGCCCGGCGTGGCGCCGGCGTCAGGCCCGGTGTATCTGAACTTCAACGAATGTCCGCTGGGTCCGGCACCGGCCGCGCTGGACGCGGCGCAGGCGATCCTGCCGCGCGCCGGCCGCTATCTGTTCGACCTGCAGAACGACCTGATCGCGCTGTTCGCCGGCGAGCAGCAGTTGCCCAGCGACCACGTCGCGGTCTATCCCGGCTCCAGCGACCCGCTCAACCGCGCCGCGCGCGCGTTCACCTCGGCCCGCGCCGGCGTGGTGGTGGCCGATCCGACCTTCGAGGCGGTGGCCGATGTCGCCGCCGCG
The DNA here is from genome assembly GCF_041245805.1 of Xanthomonas sp. DAR 34887. NCBI lineage: Bacteria > Pseudomonadati > Pseudomonadota > Gammaproteobacteria > Lysobacterales > Lysobacteraceae > Xanthomonas > Xanthomonas tesorieronis. Next base: position 2,401,865 of record NZ_CP162490.1, on the reverse strand, counting down.
CACGGCGCGCCGGTCAAACGCGTGCCGCTGCGCGCCGACGGCGCGCACGACGTCAAGGCGATGGCCAGCGCCGATCCGAACGCCGGGCTGATCTACCTGTGCAACCCGAACAACCCAACCGGCTCGATCACCGCGCGCGCCGACATCGAATGGCTGCTGGCCAACAAGCCTGCCTCCAGCGTGCTGCTGGTCGACGAGGCCTACATCCACTACAGCGAACAGCCTTCGGTGATCGACCTGATCGGCCAGCGCCAGGACCTGCTGGTGCTGCGCACCTTCTCCAAGCTGTACGGCATGGCCGGGCTGCGCCTGGGCCTGGCGGTGGCCTCGCCGGGACTGCTGACCAAGCTGGCCGCGTTCGGCGAGAACCCGGTGGCGATCACGGCCGTGGCCGCCGGCATCGCCAGCCTGCGCGACGTGCAACTGGTGCCGGCGCGGCGCGCGGAGAACGCGCGGATCCGCACCGAGACCATCGCCTGGCTGCAGAGCAAGGGCTACAAGTGCCTGCCGTCGCAATCCAATTGCTTCATGGTCGACGTCAAGCGCGACGGCAAGGCGTTCGCCGCGTCGATGGCCAAGCAAGGGGTGATGATCGGCCGCAGCTGGCCGATCTGGCCGAAGCAGGTACGGGTCACCGTCGGCACCGAGGCGGAGATGCTGCGGTTTCGCGAGGCGTTTTTGAAGGCGCGCAAGTAGCTTGCGCGCCGGGATTGGGGATTCGGGATTGGGGATTCGTAAGAGCCTGGGGTTGATACCTTAGGCTTCGCCCGTACCCTCATCCGCCCCTTCGGGGCACCTTCTCCCGCAGGGAGAAGGAAAACGCCAGCGGATTCGCTTTTACGAATCCCCAATCCCGAATCCCTAATCCCAGCGCCGCGCCGCTGGCGCGGCGCCTACCAGCGCGGCGCCTTCGTCAACGGCGGCGCCTGATGCTGCCGGTCGTAGGCGCGCAGTTCGTCGCGGATGTGGGCGATGCGCTGGCGGCCGAGGGCGTTGCGGCTGTCGTCCAGGACCACGCCGTCGAGCAGTTCGCCCATGCGCTGCACCGTCGGCAGCATCTTTTCCCAGGCATCGAGCGCGGTCAGCGGCGCCGGCAGGGTCAGGAAGAAGGCGATCGCCGGGGTCTCCATCTCGCGGATGTGGGCCATGTCGAAACTGCCCGGCTTCATGATGCTGGCCATGCTGAAAATGGGCCCGCGCTCGGGATGGCCTTCGACCAGGCGATGGAACACGCTCATGTGGCCGAACACCAGCCCGGTCTTCTCGGCGGCGACGACGATGTCCTCGCCGCGCAGCACCTGGCCGGCACGCGCGGCGACGTACAGCGAGACGATCTTGTCGAAGTCCTGGCTCGGCCGCTTGCCGAGTTCGGCATTGGCCGCTTCGGCGGCGGACAGGCCCAGTTCGGGCTGGCCGAGGGCGCCGTCCAGGTCGGGCGCGGCGATCGCGTCGCCCTCGGCGGCAAGCGCGGCATCGCCGAGCGACGGCTCGCGCCGCGGCGCGGCCGGGTCGGCCGGCTCCACGCGCCGGCCCTGGGTCGGTTTCTTCGGGCGGCCGAACAGGAAGATCGCCGCGATCAGCAACAGACCGGCGGCGAGGATACCAATGCGCAGCATTGCCATGTCGGACATTCGGGGGTTACTCCGGCAGGGGTGCGTAGGGGGAAGACAAGGTATTTAGCATGTCACGTCAGGCCGCGCCCGCCAAACGCGCGGCTTCCTCGAGGTCCACGCTGACCAGGCGACTGACGCCCGGTTCGCGCATGGTGACGCCGCTGAGCTGGTGCGCCGCTTCCATCGTCGCCTTGTTGTGGCTGACGAACAGGAACTGCACTTTCTCGCTCATTTCCCTGACCATCGCCGCCAGGCGGCCGACGTTGGCTTCGTCCAGCGGCGCGTCGACCTCGTCGAGCAGGCAGAACGGCGCGGGATTGAGCTGGAAGATCGCGAACACCAGCGCCACCGCGGTCATCGCCTTCTCGCCGCCGGACAGCAGCGAGATGCTGGACACGCGCTTGCCGGGCGGCCGCGCCATGATCGCCACGCCGGTGTCGAGCAGGTCTTCGCCGGTCAGTTCCAGATAGGCGTGGCCACCGCCGAACAGGCGCGGATACAGCGCCTGCACGCCGGAATTGACCCGGTCGAAGGTGTCCTTGAAACGGCCGCGGGTCTCGCGGTCGATCTTGCGGATCGCGTCCTCCAGCGTTTCCAGCGCGGTGTTCAGGTCCACGTCCTGCGCTTCCAGGTATTCGGCGCGCTGCGCGGCCTCGCCGTACTCGCTGATCGCAGCCAGGTTGACCGGCTCCAGCCGGCGCATGCGTCCGTCGATCTGCTGCACCGCCTGCTCCCACTCGGCCGGATCGGCGTGCTCGGGCAGGCCGTTGATCACCTCCTCGAGCACGAAACCGGCCTTGACCACCGCCGCCGACAGCTGCTCGGCGCTGAGCACCAGCGCCTGCTGGTCGAGGCGGCGCTGGGCGATGCGCTCGCGCTGCGCCAGGGCCTGTTCGTCGCGCTGCTGGCGGGTCTGTTCCAGGGCGCGCAATTCGTTGTCGATGCCGTCCAGCAGCGCGCGCGCCTCGCCCAGCGCGCGATCGGTGCGCACGCGTTCGCTGAGCGCGGCCTGGTGCTCGGCTTCCAGCGCATGCACCGGCGAATCGCCTTCGCTCAGCTGCGCGCTGAGTTCGCCCAGGCGCGAATCCAGTTGCCCGCGCTGGTTGCCCATGCGCTCCAGCGCCTGGCTCAGCGAAGCGATCTGGGTGCGTTGCGATTCCAGGGTCAGGGCCAGCGCGTGCGAGGCCTCGCGCACCCGGCGCGCGGCGTCGCGGGCCAGGTCGCGCGCCTCGGTGAGCTGGCGACGCTCGCTCTCCAGCGCATGGCGCGTGCTTTCCAGGTCGCCCATGCTGGTGACCGCGTCTTCCAGCTTGGAGCGCGCCTCGCGCGCCTGCTCGCGACTGCTGTCCAGGGTTTCCAGCAGTTGCGCGATTTCGGTCTCGATGCGCTCGATGCGGGTGCGCGCGGCGTCCACCTTGCCCTGCTGGCTCTGCAATTGCCCGGCCAGTTCGGACACGCTGCGGTGCGCCTGGTACAGCTGGCGCTGCGCTTCCTCGCGCTGCTGCTCGGCGGCCAGCGACTGCTCGCGCAGGCTCGCCAGGCGCTGATCCAGTTCGGCTTCGCGGTCCTGCAGCGCGTCGATCTGGCCGCGCAGCGCCTGGATCTCGCGCTCGCGCAGCAAGGCGCCCTGCTTGGCCGCGCCGGAGCGCGACACGCGCAGCCAGCCCTCGCCCAGGCGCGCGCCGTCGCGGGTGATGACCGAGTCGCCCTCGCCCAGCTGCGGCAGCAAGGCGCGCGCGGCGGCGAGGTCCTCGGCCGCATGCAGCCGCGACAGCAGCCGGCGGATCGCGATCGGGCCCTGCACCTTGGCGGCCAGGGAGGTCGGCGCGAAGTCGCCGCCCGCTTCGTCGCTGCCGACCAGGGCGATGCGGCCTTCGCCGAGTTCGCCCAGCGCGTCGACCAGGGTCTCCGGCGCATCGACCAGCACGCCTTCGATCAATTGCCCGAGCGCGCCTTCGACCGCGTTTTCCCAGCCGCTCTCGACGCTGATGCGCTCGCCCACGCGCGCCGCCGAATCCAGCCCGCGCGCTTTCAGCCATGCCACGGCAGCGCCCTGCTCCTGCCCGAGCGCGGCCTGCTGCAGGGTTTCCAACGACGACAGCCGGCCGCGCGCGGCCTGCGCCTGCTTGCGCACCTCGGCCAGTTCCGCCTGCGCGCCGCGCTGCTGTTCCTGCAGCGCGGTCAGCGCCTGCTTGCGGGTTTCGACCTGTTCGTTGAGCCCGTCCAGCGCGGCGCGCTGGGTCTCGTGCTGCAGCTCCACCTGTTCGAAGGCGGCGGCCAGCGCGTCCAGGTCCAGCCCGGCGCGCTCGGCGGCCAGCGCTTCGCGGCGGCGCTCGGCCTCCAGCGATTGCCGGTCCAGGTAATCGACACGGGTGCGCTCGACTTCGCCGGCGCGCGAGGCCTCGGCGGTGTAGCGCTGATGGGTTTCCCAACGCTGCTGCCAGTCGGCCAGCCTGGCCTCAGCCTCGCGCAGGGCTTCCTGCTTGTATTCGTTGTCTTCCTGCAACTGCTCCAGCTGCGGCCCGGCCACGTCCACCGACTCGCGCAACAGCGCCAGCTTGGCCTCGTCGCCGCTGATGTGTTGGCCGAGTTCGGCCAGCGCCAGCTGCGCTTCGTCGCGCGCCTTGTGCAGGCGCTGCGACAGGTCGCGCTGGTGCTGGATCTGCTGCTCGATGCGCGCCAGGGTGCTGCCGACCTGATAGACCTCGGCCTGGGCCTTGCTCAAGGCCTCGGCGGCTTCCTCGCGGCGCACGCGGCCGGTCTCGATCCGCGCCTCGGCGTCGCGCTGTTCGGCGATGAACTGCTGCAGGCGCGTCTCTTCCTGGCCCAGCGCCTCGCGCAGGCCCTGCAATTTGCTGTCCAGGCCGCGGTATTCCAGCGCCTTCCACTGCGCGTCCTTGATCCGGCGTTCTTCCTGCAGCGCCTGGTACTGCTCGGCCTGGCGCGCCTGGCGCTTGAGGTGCTCGAGTTGCTTGCCGATCTCCTCGCGCAGGTCGCCCAGCCGCTCCAGGTTCTCGCGGGTATGGCGGATGCGGGTCTCGGTCTCCTTGCGCCGCTCCTTGTACTTGGAGATGCCGGCGGCCTCTTCCAGGTACACGCGCAGGTCTTCCGGGCGCGCCTCGATGATCTGGCTGATCATGCCCTGCTCGATGATCGAGTAGCTGCGCGGGCCCAGGCCGGTGCCCAGGAACAGGTCGGTGATGTCGCGGCGCCGGCATTTGGTGCCGTTGAGGTAGTAGCTGCTGCTGCCGTCGCGGCTGACCTGGCGCTTGACCGAGATCTCGTTGAAGGAGGCGTACTCGCCGGAAATGGTGTGGTCGGAGTTGTCGAAGATCAGCTCCACCGTGGCCTGCGACACCGGTTTGCGCGCCGAGGAGCCGGAGAAGATCACGTCGGTCAGCGAGTCGCCGCGCAGGCGGCTGGCCGAGCTTTCGCCCATCACCCAGCGCACCGCGTCGATGATGTTCGACTTGCCGCAGCCGTTCGGACCGACGATGCCGGTCATGTTGGTCGGCAAGTGCAGCGTGGTCGGATCGACGAAGGACTTGAAGCCGGACAGCTTGATGGTCGACAGGCGCATGAGGCAGGCAATCCATGGCAGGCGGCGGCCGCCGGGCCGGCACGCGCTGCCGCTAATGAATATCCAGGTGAAGTCCCGCTTTCAAGTCCTTGATACACCTACGATCGCCGGACATGAAACGGGCACGAACCGATGAGTATAACGGCACCCAGCGGGGGCCGGGGCCGGAGCGCGCAAACGAAACGGGCACCTTGCGGTGCCCGTTTCGGTACAGCATGAAGCCGTGGATCAGGCTTCGGCTTCGACCACGACCTTGACCGTGGTCTCGACGTCGGCGTGCAGGCGCACCAGCACCTCGTACTCGCCGATGTTGCGGAACGCGCCTTCGCCCAGCACCACTTCGCCCTTTTCCAGCGGCAGGCCGGCGGCGGTGAACGCCTCGGCGATGTCGCGCGGGCCGACCGAGCCGTACAGCTTGCCTTCGGTGGACGCGTTGGCCTTGACCGTCACGCTGGCGCCTTCCAGCTTGGCCGCACGGGCCTCGGCGTCGGCATGGATCGACTTCGCCTTGGCTTCGTAATCGGCGCGCTTGGCCTCGAACTCGGCGATGTTGGCGGCGGTGGCCGGCACGGCCTTGCCCTGCGGCACCAGGTAGTTGCGGCCGTAGCCCGGCTTGACGTCGACCTTGTCGCCGAGGCCACCCAGGTTGGTCACTTTCTGCAGAAGAATCAGTTGCATGGTTTTGCTCCGTTATTCGTTAGCGCCGGCTCGCCGACGCAACGTTTGCTGTCCGAATAGGACGGGAGAGAGTCGCCTGCGTGGGCCGTCTATGCCGGCCCACGCGGGCTGTTCGTTAGATCCCCGCACATGGATGTGCGGGCTCTTCCGAGGGACTCGGATTAGATATCGTGGTTGTCCGTGTACGGGATCAGCGCCAGGAAACGCGCGCGCTTGACCGCCGTGGCCAGCTGGCGCTGGTACTTGGACTTGGTGCCGGTCACGCGGCTCGGCACGATCTTGCCGTTCTCGGTGAGGTACTGGCGCAGGGTGTTGAGATCCTTGTAGTCGATCTCTTTGACGCCCTCGGCGGTGAACTTGCAGAACTTGCGGCGACGGAAGAACTTGGACATGGCAGTGCTCCTTAGGCGGCTTCGGCGGCGTCGCCGTCGGTATCGGTGGCGGCGGCAGGCGCATCGCCTTCCTCGTCGTCGCGGCGACGACGCTCGCTACGCTCGGGCTTGTCGCCCTTCTCGTCCTTGCTCTTCATGATCAGCGACTGCTCGGTGTCCGCGCCGTCGCGCTTGATCACCAGGTGGCGCAGCACGGCGTCGTTGAAGCGGAAGCTCTCGACCAGTTCGGCCAGGATGGCCTGGTCCACTTCGATGTTGAGCATGACGTAGTGCGCCTTCACCAGGTTCTGGATCGGGTACGCCAGCTGGCGGCGGCCCCAGTCTTCCAGGCGGTGGATGGTGCCGCTGCCGTTCTCGACCAGCGACTTGTAGCGCTCGATCATGGCCGGGACCTGCTCGCTCTGGTCCGGATGGACCAGGAACACGATTTCGTAATGACGACTCATGTGGTTATACCTTTCGGATGTGGCCCGAGGGCCGGACAGCCCCCCGCCAGGCCCAGGACGGGTGCGGTGGGGCAAGGGATCCCGCCACGACGGGCGCAGGAAGCCGGAAAGTATGGCAGCGCAGGCGCCGCACCGCAAGTTGGCGGCCGTACGCGCATGCACGGCGGGTGCCGCCTGCTGCAAACGATGCGCCGGCCGGGGCCGTCGCTGCCGCGCCGGCGCCGGTTTTGCGACACTGGCCGGGTGAACCACAGCCTGCCCGCGCCCTCAGCCACCGACGCCATGCCGCGTTGCGCGCAACCGCTCGCCCTGGCCGCTGCTGCCGGCCGCGACCTTGCGGCCAATCCAGCGCCACCATGCGGCGGCGCACGCTCCTGCGGCAGGTCCGCCGGGGACGCGCATTGAGCGCCAGCCTGCACGTCGCCCCTGCCCCGCGCGCCGGCCAGGCGCTGCAGCTGGACCTGCCGCCAGCAGTCGCCACCGCCCTGCGCAGCGCACACCGCTACCTGCTGGACGACGGCAGGCCGCTGTACGCGCTGGCCTTCGCGGCCGAACGCTTCCAGCCGCAGGCCTTCGCCGCCGCGGCGATCGCCTGTCCGGACAGCGTCGCGCGCAGCGTGCGCAAGCGCCAGGCGGAATTCCTGTTCGGGCGCCTGGCCGCGCGGCTGGCGCTGGGCGAGGCGCTAGGGCCTGTGCCGGCGCAGGCCGAGATCGCGATCGGCGCGACGCGCGAGCCGCGCTGGCCGACCGGCAGCCTGGGCAGCATCTCCCACAGCGACGGCTGCGCGGCGGCCGTGGCGTTGCCGGCCGGCCAGGCCCATGGCATCGGCATCGACCTGGAACGGCTGCTCGCGCCGGCAGCGCGCGAGGCCGTGCTGGGCGTGGCGATCGATGCGCAGGAAGCCGACCTGCTGGCCGCCGCGGCCACTGCAGCGTGGTCGCACGACGCACTGCTGACCGCGCTGTTCTCGGCCAAGGAAAGCCTGTTCAAGGCCGCGTTCGGCGCGGTCGGGCGCTATTTCGACTTCGCCGCGGCGCGCGTGTGCGGGGTCGATCCGGCGCGACAGCGGCTGCGCCTGCGGCTCACTGAGACGCTATGCGCGCAGTTCGTCGAAGGGCAGACCTGCGAGATCGGCTACGCACGGCTGGACCTGGATCCGCAGCTGGTGCTGACCCATTGCGCGTGGTGAGCGCGGCGCCGGCGCTCAGCGCGCGGCGGCCGCCGCATGCTCGGCGTCGGTGGTGAAGCTCTCGCCGCAGCCGCATTCGGCGGTGGCATTGGGATTGCGGAAGATGAAGGTCTCGCCCAGGCCCTGCTTGGCGAAATCGATCTCGGTGCCATCGACCAGCGGCAGGCTGGCGGCGTCGACGTAGATGCGCACGCCGTCCTGCTCGAACACCGCATCGTCGGGGTGCGCTTCGCGCGCCAGGTCGGTGACGTGGCCCCAGCCCGAGCAGCCGGTGCGTTCGACGCCGAAGCGCAGGCCCAGCGCGCCAGGGGTCTGGGCGACGAAGCGCTGCACGCGCTCGAAGGCGACAGGAGTGAGACGGATGGCCATGGCGAACGACTCCGGGAACAGCGAACGGTCATTATAGGGAGGAAGCGCGACGGCCGCTGCGCGCCACGCCTCGCAAGCGCTGCGGTCCAGCCAGTACACTTGCCCGTTCCATATCGAGTCGCTGCGGCGAGGATTCAAGTCATGACGGTGGTGAGCGTTGAGCATGCGCTGGCCGGGAAGATCCCGGCGGGCGGCGAGGTGACGGTACGCGGCTGGGTCCGCACCCGGCGCGATTCCAAGGCGGGGCTGTCCTTCGTCAACGTCAGCGACGGCTCCTGCTTCGCGCCGATCCAGGTGGTGGCGCCGGCCGAGCTGCCCAACTACGAGACGGAAGTGAAGCGGCTGACCGCCGGCTGCGCGGTGATCGCACGCGGGCGCCTGGTCGCCTCGCAGGGCCAGGGCCAGAGCTTCGAGATCCAGGCCGAGGCGATCGACGTGGTCGGCTGGGTCGAGGACCCGGAGACCTACCCGATCCAGCCCAAGGCGCATTCGCTGGAATTCCTGCGCGAAGTCGCGCACCTGCGCCCGCGCACCAACCTGTTCGGCGCGGTGACCCGCATCCGCAACTGCCTGGCGCAGGCGGTGCACCGTTATTTCCACCACAACGGCTACAACTGGATCAGCACCCCGATCATCACCACCTCCGACGCCGAAGGCGCCGGGCAGATGTTCCGCGTGTCGACCCTGGACCTGGCCAACCTGCCGCGCGACGGCAAGGGCCAGGTCGATTTCGGCCGCGACTTCTTCGGCAAGGAGACCTTCCTGACCGTGTCCGGCCAGCTCAATGTCGAGGCCTACTGCCTCGCGCTGAGCAAGGTCTACACCTTCGGCCCGACCTTCCGCGCCGAGAACAGCCACACCACCCGCCACCTGGCCGAGTTCTGGATGATCGAGCCGGAGATCGCCTTCGCCGATCTGGCCGAGGACGCGCGGGTCGCCGAGGACTTCCTCAAGTACCTGTTCCGCGCGGTGCTCGAGGAGCGCGGCGACGACCTGGCGTTCATCGCCGAACGCGTGGACAAGACCGCGATCAGCAAGCTGGAGGCGTTCATCAACTCGCCGTTCGAGCGCATCGAGTACGGCGACGCGATCACCCTGCTGCAGAAGTCCGGGCACAAGTTCGAGTTCCCGGTGGAATGGGGCCTGGACCTGCAGACCGAGCACGAGCGCTGGCTGACCGAGCAGCATGTCGGCCGCCCGGTGGTGGTGACCAACTACCCCGAGCACATCAAGGCCTTCTACATGCGCCTGAACGACGACGGCAAGACCGTGGCGGCGATGGACGTGCTGGCCCCGGGCATCGGCGAGATCATCGGCGGCAGCCAGCGCGAGGAGCGCCTGGACGTGCTGGACACCCGCATGGTGCAGTTCGGCCTGGACCCGCAGCACTACGGCTGGTACCGCGACTTCCGCCGCTACGGCACGGTGCCGCACGCCGGCTTCGGCCTGGGCTTCGAGCGCCTGGTGGTCTACATCTGCGGGCTGAGCAACATCCGCGATGCGATCCCCTACCCGCGCGCGCCGGGCAGCGCCGAGTTCTGAGGCGATGGCAGACGCCAACGCCACGGTGACCATGTACCGCCCGCTGGGACCGGAGGAGTTCGCGCTGGTGCGCGACTCCGGGTTCCGGCGCTGGCCGCCGCGGCTGCCGGAACAGCCGATTTTCTATCCGGTAACCAACCAGCGCTACGCCGAGGAGATCGCCGGGCGCTGGAACGTCAAGGACAGCGGTGTCGGCTACGTGGCCCGGTTCGACGTGCGCGCGACGTTCCTGGCGCCCTATCCGATCCAGAAAGTGGGCGGCGCGCACCACACCGAATGGTGGATCCCGGCCGAGGCGCTCGATGCGCTGAACGACAATATCGTCGGCCCCATCGAGATCGTCGCACGTTTCGATGCGCCGGCTGAGGAGGCCGCGCCATGATCCTGTTCTTCGCTCTGTGCTTCGTCGGCGTGGCCATCGCCGGACTCAGCGCGTTCCTGATCTTCTGGCCGCTGACCCTGGTGCATATCCGCGACCGGCATCCGCCGCTGGTGGCGGCGTTCGGTCCCGGCGCGTTTCTCAAGCCGGTGGCGCTGGGCTGGTTGTTGGGGCGCCGCTACCGCCCGCTCGGCGACCGCTCGCTGTCCGGGTTGGCGACGCCGGCCTGGCTGTCGCTGCTGACCATCTTCTTCGGCCTGGGCATGGCGGCCCTGCTCTGGCTGCTTTCCCTGGTGATTCCATGACTTCAGACGCACCCGCCGCCGATCGGTGGTACCTGGCCAGTCTCGGCCGCATCCTGGTGTGGGCGCGCCTGCGCGTGCGCGACGCCGGCACCGCCGAGGTGCTGGACAGCGACGGCAACACGCTCAGCTACGACAGCGAGGACACCGCGCAAGCGGCGCTGTTCGACGCCGAATTCGTCGCCTACGACGGCCTGGACGAGGACGACGCGCTGGCGCGCGGTTTTTCGCTGCGCGATGTGGCGCCGCCGCAGGCCGACAGCGATGCCGCGCTGCGCGGACGCATGACCCAGACCCTGGGCGCGCGCGCCTGAGCGGCCGATGTACGTCCCGCCGGCGTTCGCCGAAACCGACCTGGATGCGCTCGACGCGCTGATCGCGCGCGACCCGTTCGCGACCCTGGTCACCGTCGCCGAGGGCCTGCCCTGCGCCACCCCGCTGCCGGTGCTGTACCGGCGCGACGGCGCGCGCATCGTGATCGAAGGCCACTGGGCGCGCGCCAATCCACAGGCGCAGCACCGCGGTCCGGCGCTGCTGATCGTGCACGGCCCGCAGGCCTACGTGTCGCCGAGCTGGTATCCGGACAAGGAGGCGATGGCGCGGGTGCCGACCTGGAACTACGCCACCGCGCAGCTGCATGGCCAGCTGCAGGTCAGCGACGACGAAGCGCTGCTGGCCGACATCGTGGCCCGGCTCAGCGAACGCCACGAGCGCGCGCTCGGCAGCGACTGGCGCTACGAGCCGCACAATGCCGCGCACCGGCGCCAGCTGCGCGGCATCGTCGGCTTCCGTTTCGAGCCGCAACGGGTGGAACTGAAGTTCAAGCTCAGCCAGAACCACCCGGCCGCGAACGTGGCGGCGGTGAGCCAGGCCCTGCAGGCGCAGGCCGATCCTGGCGCGCAGGCGGTGGCCGCATTGATGCGCGAGCGCCTGCAGCGGCGCTGATTGGCCGGCGTCCACGCACGATCGCGGACGCGGGCGCGTCGCCTTCTCCCGACCCAACGTACGCCTGCGTGTGTCCGCGGCGCCGCCGCGGCGCGCCCATGTGCGCGCCGGCTTCTGGAATAATGCGCGGCTATGAGCAAAATCGATCAGCTACTGCACAACAACCGCGCCTGGTCCGAGCGGATCAATCGCGAGGATCCTGAGTTCTTCGGCCGCCTGTCGAAACAGCAGACCCCGGAATACCTGTGGATCGGCTGCTCGGATTCGCGGGTGCCGGCCAACCAGATCATCGACATGGCGCCGGGCGAGGTGTTCGTCCACCGCAACATCGCCAATGTCGTCGTGCACACCGACCTCAACTGCCTGTCGGTGATCCAGTTCGCGGTCGAGGTGCTGAAGGTGCGGCACATCCTGGTGGTCGGCCACTACGGCTGCGGCGGCGTGCATGCCGGGCTGACCCGCGCACGCCTGGGCCTGGTCGACAACTGGATCCGCCACGTCACCGACGTGGCCGAGAAGCACGAAGGCTGCCTGCAGCAGGCCGGCGACGTGACCCTGCAGCACGCCCGCCTGTGCGAGCTCAACGTGCTCGAGCAGGTGGTCAACGTCAGCCGCACCTCGATCGTGCGCGACGCGTGGGCCGCTGGCCAGGAACTGACCGTGCACGGCTGGGTCTACAGCCTGCGCGACGGCCGCGTGCACGACCTGGGCATGGAACTGGAGCGGATCGAGGACCTGGCGCCGCGCTACGATGCCGCGCTGGCCAGGATCTGCGAGGACCGCGAGGACCGCTGAGCCGGTAGCGGCACCCGCGCCGACACGACTTCCAAGGACACCGCATGCTTCCCGCTCCGCTGAACCTGCACGCCTGGATCGAAGAACACCGGCATCTGTTGAAGCCGCCGGTGGGCAACAAGTGCATCTACGCCGGCGACTTCATCGTGATGGCGGTCGGCGGACCGAACGCGCGCTCGGACTTCCACTACGACGAGGGCCCGGAGTGGTTCTACCAGCTCGAAGGCGAGATGGTGCTGCGGATCCAGGAGGACGGCGCGGTGCGCGAGATCCCGATCCGCGCCGGCGAGACCTTCCTGCTGCCGCCGAAGGTGCCGCATTCGCCGCAGCGGCTGCCCGAGTCGGTGGGCCTGGTGATCGAGCGCCGCCGCCTGCCGCACGAGAACGACGGCCTGCAGTGGTATTGCGAGCACTGCAACCATCTGCTGTACGAAGAGTACTTCCCGCTGCGCGACATCGAGACCGATTTTCCGCCGGTGTTCGCGCGCTTCTACGCCTCCGAGGCGCTGCGCACCTGCGGCCGTTGCGGACAGGTGCATCCGGTGCCGGCGCCCGCCGCCGCGCCGTGAGCGCGCCCTCGCCGACCGTCGCGCCGGACCGCGATGCTGCATAGCCTGATCGCGCTGAAGCCGCGCGACGTTCCGCTGCGCGTCGCCCTGCGCAACACCTTCGCGGTGGTCGCCCCGCTCGCCGTGGGCGTGGCCAGCGGCCATGCCGAACTCGGCCTGGCAATGGCCACCGGCGCATTGAACACCATGTTCTCCGACCAGCCCGGGCCGTACCGGGCGCGTATGCAACGCATGCTGATGGCCGCGCTGGCCGCCGGCGGCGCCGCCCTGCTGGGCATGCTGATCGGCGCGCACACCGCGGCGCTGGCGCTGGCGGCGTTGCTGCTGGGCCTGGGCGGCGGCCTGCTGGTGGCGCTGGGCCCGGTCGCGGCACGGGTCGGGTTGACCAGCATGATCCTGCTGGTGGTCAGCGCCGACGTGCGCCTGCCGGCCGCGCAGAGCGTCGGCGTGGCCGCGCTGATCTTCGCCGGCGGCGTGCTGCAGATGCTGATGGCGCTGGCCGCCTGGCCGCTGCAGCGCTACCGCCCGGAGCGGTTCGCACTGGCCGAGCTGATGCGGCAACTGGCCGGCATCGCCCGCCAGCGGCCGAGCGCGACGCTGGCGCCGCCGGCCACCGAAGCGGTGCTCGAGGCGATGGTGATGCTGCACGGCGAGCATCGCTCGCGCGGGCTGGCGGTGCAGTCGTTCCGAATCATCGCCGAGCTGTGCGAACGCGCGCGGCTGGAACTGCTGACCCTGACCGACCTGCACGGACGCCTGGACGAGGCCTCCGTCGCGCGCTTGCCGATCGAGCGCGTGCTGGAACGCAGTGCGGTGGTGCTGGACCAGCTCGCCCACGCGCTGGACAACGCCGAAGACCCGGCCGCGGCAGAGGCCTCGATGACCGGCTTCGACGATCTGGCCGAGGCGTTGGCGCAGGCCCAGGCGCAAGCGCAGGACACCCGCGAGCGGCGCCTGCTGCGCATCGCCGTGACCCGCGCGCAGGGCCTGGGCGGGCAGCTGCGCGCGCTGGTGCGCAACGGCCACTGGGCCAGTAGCCGCGGCGAGATCCAGGCCGAGCTGGCCGAGGCCCGCTTGCCGGCGGCGCTGCGCCCGCTGGCGCCGCTGCAGACCCTGCGCGCCAACCTCGGCTTCTCCTCGGTCGCGTTCCGGCATGCCTTGCGCTGCGGCGTGTGCCTGAGCCTGGCGGTGCTGTTCGAACGCTGGCAGGCGATCCCGCACGGCTACTGGATCCCGATGACCACCGCGATCGTGCTCAAGCCGGATTTCGGCGGCACCCTCAGCTTCGGCGCGCTGCGCGTGGCCGGCACCTTCGCCGGGCTGGTGCTGGCCACCGTGCTGGCCCACTTCACGATGGACGGCGCGGTGGTGCGGCTGCTGTTGCTGACCGTGTTCTGCCTGGGCTTCCGCCTGCTGACCCAGGTCAACTACGGCCTCGGCGTGGCCTCGCTGACCGGCATGCTGGTGTTGCTGCTGTCGTTCGAGGGCATGGCCCCGGGCGAGGCGATCGGCGAACGTATCCAGGCCACCGTACTCGGCAGCGCGCTGGCGCTGGTCGCCTACGCGCTGTGGCCGACCTGGGAGCGGCGGCATATCCGCGCCACCCTGGCGCAGCTGTTGCTGGCCTATCGCGACCACCTCGCCGCGCTGCTCGAAGGCAGGCTGCATGCGCTGCCGGAAACCCGCGCTGCGGCGCGCACCGCGCGCACCAACGTGCAGGCCTCGATCGAGCGACTGCGCGGCGAGCCGCGGCGCAAGCGCAACCTGCGCGAACTGAAGCTGGCCGAGTCGGTGCTGGCCAACGGCAACCGCCTGATCCGCGCCTCGCTGGCGCTGGAGGCGGTGCTGCGCGACAGCCCCGCGCTGCCGCCGCTGCCGGAGCTGGAACAGTTCCGGCGCCAGGCGCATGCGGCGTTGACGCAACTGGCCGACAGCCTGGGCAGCGGCACCGCGCCGGCGCAGGCGACCTTGCGCAACGACGAACGGCGCCTGGCCGAGGCGCTGGCCGCGCAGTTGCAGGAGGCCAGCGACGGCTCGGCGCTGGCCGCGCTGGCCGACACCGGCGACCGCGTCGCCGACAGCGTCGGCACCCTCACCCACCTGTTGCGCAGCGCGATGCTGCCGGCCGCCGCGACGGTCGCCGACGAAGCGCTACGCCGCGACCGGTAGACTGTGCCTTCGTCCTGTCACCTGCTGCCGATGAACGAGATCCTGACCCGCACCCATGCCACCGCGCTTGACGCCGCCGACCCGCTGCGCGAGCTGCGCCGCGAATTCCTGTTCCCGCAGCACCAGGGCGCCGACCAGGCCTACTTCGTCGGCAATTCGCTCGGCCTGCAGCCGCGCGGCGCGCGCGCCGCGGTGCAGGAGGTGCTGGACAAATGGTCGACGCTGGCGGTGGAAGGCCACTTCACCGGCGACACGCAGTGGATGACCTACCACGAACTGCTGGCGGCGCCGCTGGCGCAGCTGGTCGGCGCGCTGCCACACGAAGTGGTGGCGATGAACACGCTGACGGTGAACCTGCACCTGCTGATGGTCAGCTTCTACCGCCCCACCCGCGAGCGCCCGGCGATCCTGATCGAGGCCGGCGCGTTCCCGTCCGACCAGCATGCGGTCGCCTCGCAGATCCGCTTCCACGGCTTCGATCCGGCCACCGAGCTGATCGAAGTGCAGCCAGACGGTGCCGACGGCACCGTGTCGCTGGCCGCGATCGAGCGTGCCATCGCCGAACACGGCCCGCGCCTGGCGCTGGTGCTGTGGCCGGGCGTGCAGTACCGCACCGGCCAGGCCTTCGACCTGGATGCGGTGGCGCGGCTGGCGCGCGCGGCCGGCGCCGCGGTCGGTTTCGATCTGGCGCATGCGGTCGGCAACATCCCGTTGACCCTGCACGACACCGCGCCCGATTTCGCGGTGTGGTGCCACTACAAGTACCTCAACGCCGGCCCCGGCGCGGTCGCCGGCGCCTTCGTGCACGAACGCCACGGCCACGGCGACACGCCGCGCTTCGCCGGCTGGTGGGGCCACGACAAGCGCACCCGCTTCCAGATGCGGCCGGAATTCGTCGCCGCGCCCGGGGCCGAGGGCTGGCAGCTGAGCAATCCGCCGATTCTGAGCATGGCGCCGCTGCGCGCGTCGCTGGAGCTGTTCGAGCGCGCCGGCTTCCCGGCGCTGCGGCGCAAGTCGCTGCAGCTCACCGGCTATCTGGAAACGCTGATCCGCGCGCGCCTGGCCGAGACCCTGCAGATCCTCACCCCGGCCGATCCGGCGCAACGCGGCTGCCAACTGTCGCTGCGCGTGGCCGGCGGCCGCGAACGCGGCCGTGCGCTGTTCGAGTACCTGCAATCGGTCGGCGTGCTCGGCGACTGGCGCGAGCCGGACGTGATCCGGATCAGCCCGGTGCCGCTGTACACCCGCTATCGCGACGTCTACCGCTTCGTCGAAGAAGTGGAAACCTGGGCCGGCGTCTGAGCCGCCCCCTCCTGCGCGGCCGCGGCCGCGCGCCATGCCGGACCTTTCCTTGAGCGCCTCCCCCCGCAGCATCACCCTGATCGGCGCCGGCCTGGCCGGTTCCCTGCTCGCCATCCTGCTCTCGCGCCAGGGCTGGCGCGTCACCGTCTACGAGCGCCGCGGCGACCCGCGCATCCAGGACTACGAGCGCGGCCGCTCGATCAACCTGGCGCTGGCCGAGCGCGGCCTGCACGCGCTGCGCCACGCCGGCGCCGACGCCGCGGTGATGGCCAAGGCGGTGATGATGCGCGGGCGCATGGTCCACTTCGCCGACGGCCGCCAGCAGCTGCAGCGCTATGGCCGCGACGACAGCGAGGTGATCTGGTCGGTGCACCGCAACGACCTCAACATCACCCTGCTGCAGCTGGCCGAGCAGGCCGGCGCGCAGATCCACTTCTACCGGCGCCTGCACACGGTGGACTTCGACGCCGGCTATGCGCGCTTCATCGACGACCGCGACGACCAGCCGCACGACATCCGCTTCGACAGCATGATCGGCGCCGACGGCGCCGGCTCGGCGCTGCGCGCGGCGATGCAGCGCAAGTCGCCGATGGCCGAGCACACCGAATTCTTGGACCACTCGTACAAGGAGTTGGAGATCCCGCCCAACGCCGACGGTAGCTTCCGTATCGAAGCCAACGCGCTGCACATCTGGCCGCGCGGCCACTACATGTGCATCGCGCTGCCCAACGACGAAGGCACCTTCACCGTCACCCTGTTTCTGCCGAACCAGGGCGAGCCCAGCTTCGCTACCACCCGCAGCGGCGCGGAAGCCCTGGCCTTGTTCGAGCGCGACTTCGCCGATGCGCTGCCGCTGATGCCGCAACTGGCCGAACACTGGGAACAGCACCCGCCGGGCCTGCTCGGCACGCTGCGCCTGGAACGCTGGCATCTGGACGGGCGCGCGGTGCTGCTCGGCGATGCCGCGCACGCGATGGTGCCGTTCCATGGCCAGGGCATGAACTGCGCGTTCGAGGATTGCGTGGCGCTGGCCGCGCACCTGCAGCGCGAACCGGACCTGGGCCGCGCCTATGCCGCATTCGAAGCCGAGCGCAAACCCAATGCCAGCGCGATCCAGCAGATGGCGCTGGAGAACTACATCGAGATGCGCGACCGCGTCGGCGATGCCGGCTTCCTGCTGCAGCGCGAGCTGGAGCAGGCGCTGCAGACCCGCTACCCGACGCGCTTCGTGCCGCACTACACGATGGTCACCTTCCTGCGCACGCCGTACGCGCTGGCATTGGAGCGCAGCGAGATCCAGCGCCAGATCCTGGTGCAGGCCACGCAGGGCCACAGCGACCTGTCGCGGATCGACTGGGCCCGGCTGGAGCGGATCGTGCACGCGCGGCTGGCGCCGCTGGACGGCGCGCATTGAGCCGGGCAGGCCGCCGTGTGTAGGAGCGGCTTCAGCCGCGACGCGTTACCGATCGTGCCTGTCGCGGCTAAAGCCGCTCCTACAAAAACCAGTCCGCGTTGTACCATCTTCCACACCGTTCCGCCCCGACCATGCCCGACAGCTTTCTCTTCTACGACCTGGAAACCTTCGGTGCCGATCCGCGGCGCACGCGCATCGCGCAGTTCGCGGCGGTGCGTACCGATGCGGCTCTGAACGTGGTCGAGGAGCCGATCAGTTTCTTCGTGCAGCCGGCCGACGACCTGCTGCCCTCGCCGATCGCCACGCTGATCACCGGCATCACGCCGCAGCAGGCGCTGCGCGACGGGGTCAACGAGGCCGACGCGTTCGCACGCATCGCCGAGCAGATGGCGCGGCCGCAGACCTGCACCCTGGGCTACAACTCGCTGCGCTTCGACGACGAGTTCGTCCGCCACGGCCTGTTCCGCAACTTCCACGATCCCTACGAACGCGAGTGGCGCAACGGCAACTCGCGCTGGGACCTGCTGGACATGCTGCGGCTGATGCACGCGCTGCGTCCGGACGGCGTGGTCTGGCCGCAGCGCGACGACGGCGCCACCTCGTTCAAGCTGGAGCAGCTGGCGCTGGCCAACGGCGTGCGCGACGGCGACGCGCACGAGGCGCTGTCCGACGTCTACGCCACCATCGGCATGGCACGGCTGTTCCGCGAGCGGCAGCCGCGGCTGTGGGACTACGCGCTGAAACTGCGCGACAAGCGCTTCTGCGGCGGCCTGCTCGACATCGTGGCGATGCAGCCGGTGCTGCACGTGTCGATGCGCTATCCGGCCGCACGCCTGTGCGCGGCGCCGGTGCTGCCGCTGGCGCGGCATCCACGGATCGACAGCCGGGTGCTGGTGTTCGACCTGGAGGGCGATATCGAACCGCTGCTGCGCTACACCCCGGAGCAGATCGCCGACCGCCTGTACACGCCGCAGGCCGACCTGCCCGAGGGCGAGCAGCGCATCCCGTTGAAGGAAGTGCATCTGAACAAGGCGCCGGCGCTGGTCGCCTGGTCGCATCTGCGCGATCCGGATTTCGCCCGCCTGCAGCTCGACCCGGCGCAGATCCTGGCCAAGGCCGCGCGCCTGCGCGAGGCCGGGCCGGCACTGGCCGAGAAGGTCCGCCGTGTGTTCGGCAACGAACGCGCGTCCGCCACGCCCGACGTGGACGCCTCGCTGTACGACGGCTTCCTGGCCGACACCGACAAGCGTGCGATGGCGCAGGTGCGGGCGACCCCGCCGGCGCAGCTGGCGCCGCTGGAATCGGGCTTCCGCGATCCGCGCCTGCCCGAGCTGCTGTTCCGCTACCGCGCACGCAACTGGCCGCAGACGCTGTCCATCGTCGAACAGAGCCGCTGGGACGACTACCGCCGCCAGCGCCTGCACGGCGACAGCGGCCTGTCCGAACTGGGTTTCGACGGCTACTACGCGCAGCTCGCCGATTTACGTCTGGCTCACTCCGATGATGCTACCAAGCAAGCCCTGCTCGATCAGCTGGCCGCTTGGGGCCAGGACCTGCAACGCACCCTATGACCTCCTATTTCAGCGACGCCAGCTTCAAGTTCCTGCGTGCCCTGGCGCGGCACAACGACAAGGCCTGGTTCAACGACAACCGGCATAAGTACGAGGAGCACGTGCGCCAGCCGTTCCTGCGCCTGATCACCGACCTGCAGCCGGACCTGGCCCAGGTCAGCGAACATTTCCGCGCCGACCCGCGCGGCGTCGGCGGCTCGCTGTTCCGCATCCATCGCGATGCGCGCTTCTCCCACGACAAATCGCCGTACAAGACCTGGCAGGGCGCGCGCCTGTTCCACGAGCGGCGCAAGCAGGTGCCGGCGCCCTCGTTCTACATCCACCTGCAGCCGGGCGAGAGCTTCGTCGGCGCCGGCCTGTGGCATCCGGAACCGGATACGCAGCGCAAGGTGCGCCAGTTCATCTTCGACAATCCCGGCAGCTGGAAGGCTGCCGCGCATGCGCCGAAGCTGCGCCGCCGCTTCGATTTCGAGGCCACGGAAGTGTTGGTGCGGCCGCCGCGCGGCTTCCCCGCCGAGTTCGAGTTCATCGACGACCTCAAGCACAAGAACTGGGTGTTCTGGCGCCAGCTCGACGATGCCACCATGACCGGGCCGAAACTGCGCGCGCTGGTGGCAGCCGACCTGCAGACGCTGGCCCCGTTCGTGGATTACCTGTGCGCGGCGCTGGATCTGGAATTCTGAGCGCATAGTGCGCCCTGTAGGAGCGGCTCTACGTGGCCTCGGGCCATCAGCCGCGACAGGTGCCCTCCGCAGGTTCTGTCGCGGCTGAAGCCGCTCCTACAAAAGCTGGTTCCATACCGAGGCATCCCATGAAGAAATGGCTGGCCCTGCTGTTCCTCGCCCTGCTCGCGCTTGGCGGCTATGTCGTCGCCGGGCCTTACCTGGCGATCCGCGGCATCAGCCAGGCGCTGGAACAGCGCGATGCGGCGGCGCTGGAGCGCTACGTCGACTTCCCCACCCTGCGGGTCAATCTGAAGGCGCAGGTGGACGACGCGCTGCTGCGCCGCGCCGGGCCGGACCTGCAGGCCGGCCTGTTCGGCGGCGCGCTGCTGTCGCTGGCCGGCAGCGTCAGCGGCATGGGCGTGGATGCGATGGTCACCCCGGCCGGGATCGGCGCCTTGCTGCAGGGCGACGCGCTATGGAAGCGCGCCAGCGGCGACACCGTGGGCGGCGACACCTACGCCGCACCGCGCCCGCCGCAGCCGCTGCGCCAGGCCGAACACCGCTTCGAATCGACCTCGCGCTTCGTCGCCACCATCCACACCGCCGACGGTACCGCGGTGCCCTGCGTCTTCACCCGCGAGGGGTTGCGCTGGAAGCTCAGCAACATCCTGCTGCCGCTGTAGGAGCGGCTTCAGCCGCGACACCGGCGCCGGAAGAAACATCCGATGGCCCGAGGCCACCCGGAGTTCCTGCAGGAAGCTTGCGACCGACCCGGTCGGTGCACAGGCTTTACACCGCCCATGGATTGCCGAAACCATAGCGGCTTCCAACTCCGCTCGTCGCGACTGAAGTCGCTCCCACAAGAACTTGCGGCAAGCCGGCTGGGTGCCTGTGGGAGGGACTTCAGCCCCGACTGCGCGATGCATCCGCAGCAACAAACCGGCGCCTAGAGGGTCTCCGCCTCCGCTTGTCGCGGCTGAAGGGCACCTCCAATAATTCCATTCCTGAAGCTGCACGCTGCGCGCGGCGATGGCGTGTTCCTTTTTCTGTCGCGGCTGAAGCCGCTCCCACACATGCGCGCCGTGCTCTTGTAGGAGCGGCTTCAGCCGCGACAGGAAGACGAAGCGGCCGTGATGCCAAGGCGTCCATGGAAAACGCGGCCGCAACACCACCAAGTCCACCGCCAATGCGCCTTTGCCGCTCCGTGGCATCGCGAACGTATCGATGCCGGAACCTGCGGGCTGGGCGTGTCGGCGTCTCGCAAGTGCATCGACATGCTTTTGGGAATTATTAGAGGGTCCTGAAGTCGCTCCCACAAGAACTTGCGGCAAGCCGGCTGGGTGCCTGTGGGAGGGACTTCAGTCCCGACTGCGCGATGCATCCGCAGCAACAAACCGGCGCCTAGAGGGTCTCCGCTTCCGCTTGTCGCGGCTGAAGGGCACCTCCAATAATTCCATTTCTGAAGCTGCACGCTGCGCCGTGTCGATGGCGTGCCCCTTTTTCTGTCGCGGCTGAAGCCGCTCCTACACATGCGCGCTGTGCTCTTGTAGATACCGTCTTCCCCCCTACCAGGCAAGGGCCTTTTGAGGGTCGAAGGGCGTGCGCGATTTGAGCACGCCGTAGGCGATGTGCAGCAACTTGCGCATGGCGGCGCAGATGATCTGCTTGTTGGCTTTGCCACGCTCGCGCAGACGGTGTTTCAGTGCCCGCACGACCGGGTTGTGGGTCATGGCGACCAAGGCCGGCAGGAACAGGCCGGCGCGCAGGCGTGGGGAGCCGGTACGGGAGATGCAGACCTGGCCCTGGCGCTTGCCGGACTCCTGTAGCCGTGGATTGAGCCCAGCAAAGGCGGTCACCGCCGAGGCGTGTGAGAAGCGCTCCACGTTGCCGAGCTCGGCCAGCAACAGCGCCGCACTCGTCTCGGCGATGCCGTCGATGCTGACCAGCAGCTCGCGCTGCCCGCGCAGGGTGGGATCTTGGTCGATCTGGTCGTCAATGGCCCGTTCGATCTGCGCGATGCGCATCTGCAGCTGGGCGATGTGCTCCAGGAGCGAGTGGCGTACCACCGACGCGGCAACGTCCAGGCGGTTGCGCTCCATCTGCAGCATCTGCAGCAGGTCCTCGCGCCGGCGCACCAGCGCCTTGAGATGCTTGAGCGCCGGCGGATCGGGCTGCCAAGGCCGCAACTGCGACGCATGGCGCAGGCCGTAGCTGGCGATCAGCTTGGCATCGCTGTGGTCGGTCTTGACCCGGGTCAGCTGGCTGGGTGCATACAGCGCCATCTGCGCCGGGTTGAGGACGCACACGCGGTAGCCCAATGCGTACACGAACTCGGCCAGGGCCTCGTGGTAGGGGCCGGTGGCTTCCATCACGATCCAGCTGTCTGCCTGCGCATGGGTCTGCAACCACGTCCGCAGGGCCTGGAATCCCTTCGGATCGTTGGGAAGCTTGGCCTTGGTGCGGTACTTGCCGTTGGCCAGGTCGATGGCCAGGTCGAAACTGCGTTTGGCGACGTCGATACCGACGACTGGGGACATGGACGACTCCTCCATCGTGGGATGAACACGATCATCGCTGCGCCCGGTCCTGCCTTGTGGATGCGAGTTCACGCCAGCGGCGGACTCTGGATACCGTGCGGACACCAATGGGCCAGCATGTGCGGTGCGGGAGCCAATCTACAATGCAAGCTCGTAGCTTCAGGAGCGACTGGGCTTCCCGCACTGCTCCGATGATCAGTCGGAAGACATAACGCCATCACGACGCCATGTCCAGATACAAGGAGCGGCTTCAGCCGCGACAGGAAGACGAAGCGGCCGTGATGCCAAGGCGTCCATGGAAAACGCGGCCGCAACGCCCACCGTCTACCGCCAATGCGCCTTTGCCACTCCATGGCATCTAAAACGTGTCGATGCCGAACCTGCCGGCTGGGCATGTCGGCGTCTTGCAAGTGCATCGACATGCTTTTAGGGGCTATTAGAGGTGCCCTGAAGTCGCTCCCACAAGAACTTGCGGCAAGCCGGCTGGGTGCACTGTGGGAGGGACTTCAGTCCCGACTGCGCGATGCATCCGCAGCAGCAAACCGGCGCATGGAGGGTCTCCGCCTCTGCTTGTCGCGACTGAAGCCGGCGCCACAATGACCGGCAGCATGTCGCCGCGTCGCGCCGCTCAGCGGCGCCAGGCGGTCGTCTCGAATGCCCGCTGCAGGCGCCGGAACGTCGGCCGCAACTGCCAGCGCGCCGACCACGGCAGGCGCGCCAGCGCGGCGCGCGCATCCAGCGCCCGCACATCGCCGGTCCAGGCGAACACGATGTGGTTGTCCAGCTCCGGCTCGTCCATGCGCAGCACGCGGCCGCCGAAGACCTTGCGCAGGTGCGCCACGTGCTGGCGGGTGTCGGTGTCGTACAGGTTCACCGCCAGCACGCCACCGGGCGTCAGCGCGGCATGGCAATCCTCATAGAAACCGCGGGAGCGCAAGGCCGCCGGGATGCCGTCGGCATCGTAGGCATCGAGCAACAGCAGGTCGTAGCGGCCGCGGCGTTGCGGCAACAGGCGCGCGCCGTCGCCGTGCAGCGCCTGGAACCGTGCGTCGTCGGCCGGGATCTGGAAGGCATCGCGCAACGCCAGCACGTCGGCATCGGCCTCGATCGCCTCGATCTGCGCCTGCGGCAGGTGCCGGTAGCAGAATTTTGCCTGCGAACCGCCGCCCAGGCCGACGATGCCGATGCGGTGCGGCTGCGGGCGCAGCAACAGCGCGCCGAGCATGCTGCGGGTGTAGCCCACCTCCAGCACGTGCGGCCACCAGGTGAGCATCCGGCTCTGCGTTACCTCGCCCTTGAACTGCAGGCTGGTGTAGCGCCAGCCGCGTTCCACATACGGCCGCCCCGGGCGCAGCGCCTGCGTCTGCGCGCGGCCCGGCCGCAGCAGCTGGCGCAGCGTGGCCCAGCGACCGCCTGCGCCGCCGCTGCCGCCGGAGGCCGCGCTCACGGCTTGGCGATGAGGTTGGCCACGCCGTGCGGCACGTGCCCGGCGGCCACGCGCTCGCGTGCGGCGCTGTCGATGTTGTGCTGCGAATCGTCGAAGAAGATGTCGGCGCCGAACGCCTGCAGGAACGGCCCCTTGTGGCGGCCGCCCAGGAACAGCGCCTCGTCCAGGCGCACGCCCCACTCGCGCAGCGTGCGGATCACCCGCTCGTGCGCCGGCGCCGAACGCGCGGTGACCAGCGCGGTGCGGATCGGCGAGGCTTCGCCGGCCGGGAACGCGGACTGCAGCGCATGCAACGCGGACAGGAAATTGCGGAACGGCCCGCCGGTCAGCGGCTCGCGCGCGTTCTCGCGCTCATGGCGGCCGAACGCCTCCACGCCCTGCTCGCGCGAAAAGCGCTCGCCTTCGTCGCCGAAGATCACCGCATCGCCGTCGAAGGCGATGCGCAGCTGCGTGGACAGCCGCTCCGAATCGATCGCGCCGGCCGCCGCGGCGGCTTCCTGCGCACGCTCGCCCGGCGGCTTGGGCAGGATCGTGGCCGCGGCGATGCCGTGGCTCAGCGCGCGCCGCACCGATTCCGGATTGGCCGACAGGAACAGGTCGGTGCCGAACGGCTTGACGTACGGCCAGGTCGGCTCGCCGGAGGTGAAGGTGGCGCGGACGATGCCCAGCCCGTAATGCTGGATCGAATTGAAGATGCGCAGCCCGGTGTCGGCGGAATTGCGCGACAGCAGGATCACCTCCACCGGCGGCGTCTCCGGCGGCGTGCCCTGGTTCAGCGCCAGCAGCTTGCGCACCACCGGAAACGCCACGCCCGGCGCCAGCACATCGTCCTCGCGCTCGCGCTGGTACGCGCTGTACGCCTCCACGCCCTGCTGCTCGAACAGGGCATGGCCCTCTTCCAGATCGAACAGGGCACGCGAGGTGATCGCGACGGTCAGCAGGCGGGGGGAGTTGTCGGACATTTGGGGGCTGGGAATGGGGAATCGGGAATGGGGAATAGGTAAAAGCGATTTACAGGCGTGGACGTGACATGGGGAAAACGAAAAACACGGAAACCGCTTCTGCGATTCCCCATTCCCGATTCCCCATTCCCCGCCCTAAACCATAAATTGCTCGCTCAAGATCCGCTCCTCCAGGTTGTGCTCCGGATCGAACAGCAGGGTGACCAGGCGGTCGCGCGATTCGCGGATGGTGACTTCGACCACGTCGCGGGTTTCGTGCGAATCGGCGGTGACGCTGACCGGGCGCTTGTACGGATCGAGCACGCGCAGACGCACTTCGGTGTCGGCCTTGAGGATCGCGCCGCGCCAGCGCCGCGGCCGGTACGGCGCGATCGGGGTCAGCGCCAGCGTGTGCGAGCCCAGCGGCAGGATCGGGCCGTGCGCCGAGGAATTGTAGGCAGTGCTGCCGGCCGGCGTGGCCACCATCACCCCGTCGCAGATCAGTTCGTCGACGCGGGTCTGGCCGTTGAGGTCGATGCTGACGTGTGCGGCCTGGCGGGTCTGCCGCAGCAGCGAGACTTCGTTGTAGGCCAGCGAACCGGTGGTGGTGCCGGACTCGGTCTGCGCCAGCATCTCCAGCGGCCGCAGCTTGGCCGGCTCGGCCTGCGCCAGGCGCGCCACCAGGTCGTCGTCCAGCGACTGGTTCATCAGGAAACCGACGGTGCCCAGCTTCATGCCGAACACCGGTTTGCCCAGCCCGCCATGGCGGTGCAGGGTCTGCAGCATGAAGCCGTCGCCGCCGAGCGCGCACAGCACGTCGGCGTCGGCCGGGGCGTGGTCGCCATAGCGTGCGATCAGCTGATCGCGCGCCGCGAGCGCGGCCGGCGCCGTACTGGCGAGGAAACAGATGCGGGGAGAAGATGGCAGGACAGGAACGTTCATGCGCCGATCATACCCGGCACGCCGTTACGCGCGCGCTGCCATCCAGGTGCTGCCGGCGTCAGCGTCCGGACGCGTAATCGTTGTAGACGGTGCGCACGGCCTGTTCCTGCATCTCCTGGCGGACCGACTCCGGCACGACGGCGATCAAGTGCTCGCGGACCTGCTGCGCCAGTTGCGCGGACTGGATGTCGCCCGTGCCCTCGGCCTGTCGCGCATCGGCCAGACACAACCAGTACCAGGCGCGTGCCACATCCCTGCATTGCTGCGGGCCAAAGGCCTGGATCCAGGCCAGTTCGGGCTCCCAGCCCGCGCCCTCGCGCCAGCCGCGCGCGCCCCATTGCGCCAACAGCGCGGCATGATCCGCTTCGGTGCCCACGCCGAGAAAGCAGCGGCGGCCGTACTCCCGGTAGGCGGCGCTGAAACGATTGTCCAGCCAGGTGCGGGCGTAGACCGCGCGCTTCAATGCGGCCAGCGCCGCGCCCTGCTCGCCGATCGCGTCCAGGTGCAGAAACCACGCGTACGCGGCATCGCCCAACGACGCCCTAGACAGCGCGCGCAGCGGCGCCAGGTTGCCTTGCCGTTGTTCCTGCAGCGCACGCTGCAGCCGCGCGTCCAGCGACGGCCGCCGGGCCAGCAGCACCAGCAGCAGCGCGACGAACGCGGGAATGAGAAGGTAGATCATGGTCTATGCCAGCGCGATGCCGCAGAACGCGAGGCGGACTGCACGCGTGACATCGGATCGCCAGGCGCCAGGGCGAATGGCACCGCGGCTGGAGGCGTGGCCTTCGGCATCATGCGCGCAGCGGCCATGGCGACGAGCACGACGCCTGCGCCACGCCCGCTCCGGTGGAACGGGCATCGCGACAGCCGCAGCGACCGGGCCACCTGGCCCGGCGCTGCCGACCTGCGCACCAGACCCGCAACGCGGGTCCGTGCACGGGTCACACCCCGTGCGCCGCCAGCTGCCCCAGGCGCTGCACCGCCACCGACACCGTCGGGTAATCCAGCGTCTTCTGCGCCGACAGTTCCTGCAGCATGTTCAGGGTGAAGCGCAGGCTGCTGTCGTCGCGCTGCAGCCATTGCTGCACCTTGGCCTCGGCATTGCCGCCCGGCAACGCCAGCGCCTGCCCGGCCAGGGCGCTGTGGTGCTTGGCCAGTTCGTCGCGCAGCACGCCGCGGGCCACCGCATGCCAGCGGCCGTTGACCTCCAGCGCGTCGATCTGCTCGAACAGCCACGGCAGCTGCAGGGCCTCCCCGAGGCGGAAGTGCACCTTCGACACCTCCACCGGCTTGAGCTTGCGGGTGCGCGCCATCTCGATGATGTCGAACGCCGGCTCCAGGAAGCGCAGTTCCGACAGCTGCTGCGCGAGCGCCGGCGGCAGACCCTTGTCCTGCCATTCCTGCACCAGCGCCTCGTACAGCGGACGCTGCGAGTCCGACAGCACGCCGGACGCGACGCGGATGTCGTTGAACGGTTCGTGGTAGCGCTCCACCGCCGCGGTGATGCCGGGCATCGGGCCGGGACGGAACAGCAGCCAGCGCACGAACGCGCGCTGCAGCTTCCAGATCACTTCCAGCGCATCGATCTGCACCGACTCGGGCACCTGCCCGTCCAGCGCGTCGATCTGCGTCCACAGCGCGCGCGCGTCCAGCGTCTCGCGGCTGATCGTGTACGCCTTGGCGACCTCACCGATGCTGCGCCCGGTGTCTTCCTGCATGCGCATCAGGAAGGTGGCGCCCATGCGGTTGATGGTGGTGTTGGTGACCGCGGTGGCGATGATCTCGCGCTTGAGCCGGTGCCGCTCCATCGCATCGGCGTACTTCTTCTGCAGCGGTTGCGGGAAGTAGCGTTGCAGTTCCTTGGACAGATACGGGTCTTCGGGGATGTCCGATTCCAGCAGCTGCTGGAACGCGACCAGCTTGGAGTAGGACAGCAGCACCGCCAGCTCCGGCCGGGTCAGGCCCTGGCCGCGGGCCTTGCGTGCGGAGATCTCCGCGTCCGACGGCAGGTATTCGATCTGCCGGTCGAGCAGGCCCTGCGCTTCCAGGGTGCGGATGAAGTGCTGCTTGGAACCCAGGCGCTTGACGCTCATCCGCTCCATCAGGCTCAGCGCCTGGTTCTGGCGGATGTTGTCCCACAGCACCAGTTCGGCGACCTCGTCGGTCATCGACGCCAGCAGCTTGTTGCGCGCGTCCAGGGTCAGCTTCTTGGCCTGCACCACGTCGTTGAGCAGGATCTTGATGTTGACCTCGTGATCGGAGGTGTCCACGCCGGCCGAGTTGTCGATGAAGTCGGTGTTGAGCAGCACCCCGACCTGCGCGGCCTCGATGCGACCGAGCTGGGTCAGGCCGAGGTTGCCGCCTTCGCCGACGATCTTGCAGCGCAGCTCGCCGCCGTTGACGCGCAGGCCGTTGTTGGCACGGTCGCCGACGTCGCCATGGGTCTCGCTGGCGGCCTTGACGTAGGTACCGATGCCGCCGTTCCAGAACAGGTCCACCGGCGCCTTGAGGATGGCGTTCATCAGGTCGTTCGGCGACAGCTGCTTGACGCCCGCCTCCAGGCCCAGCGCCTCGCGCACCGGCGCGCTGATCTCGATCGACTTCAGCGTGCGCGGATAGATGCCGCCGCCGGCGCTGATCAGCTTGGCATCGTAGTCGGCCCAGCTGGAGCGCGGCAGCTTGAACAGGCGCTCGCGCTCGGCGAACGAGGCCGCCGGGTCCGGATTCGGATCCAGGAAGATGTGGCGGTGGTCGAACGCGGCCAGCAGGCGGATATGCCTCGAGAGCAGCATGCCGTTGCCGAACACGTCGCCGGACATGTCGCCGATGCCGACCACGCTGAAATCTTCGCTCTGGCAGTCGCGGCCCAGCGCGCGGAAGTGGCGCTTGACCGACTCCCAGGCGCCGCGCGCGGTGATGCCCATGCCCTTGTGGTCGTAGCCGACCGAACCGCCGGAGGCGAAGGCGTCGCCGAGCCAGAAGCCGTGGTCGATCGCCAGGCCGTTGGCGATGTCGGAGAACGTGGCGGTGCCCTTGTCGGCGGCCACCACCAGGTACGGATCGTCCTGGTCGTGGCGCACCACCTGCGGCGGCGGCACGATCTTGCCGCCGACGATGTTGTCGGTGATGTCGAGCAGGCCCTGGATGAACAGCTTGTAGCAGGCGATGCCTTCGGCCAGCACCGCGTCGCGGTCGCCGCCGCCCGGCGAGCGCTTGCAGAAGAAGCCGCCCTTGGCGCCGACCGGCACGATCACCGTGTTCTTGACCATCTGCGCCTTGACCAGGCCCAGCACCTCGGTGCGGAAATCCTCGCGCCGGTCGGACCAGCGCAGGCCGCCGCGCGCCACCGCGCCGAAGCGCAGGTGCACGCCTTCCACGCGCGGGCCGTACACGAAGATCTCGCGGTACGGGCGCGGCTTGGGCAGCTCCGGCACCTTGGCCGAATCGAGCTTGAAGCTGATGCAATGGCCCGGCCCGCCGTCCTTGCCGGTCTGGTAGTAGCTGGTGCGCAGGGTCGCTTCGATCACGCCCTTGAAGCTGCGCAGGATGCGGTCCTCGTCGAGGCTGGCGACCTGGTCGAACAGCTTCAGCAGCGCGGCATTGGCCGCATCCAGCTGCGCAGCGCGGTCGCCGCGGCGTGCGTCGATCACCGGTTGCAGCGCCTTCAGCGCGCCCTCGTCGCCGCCCGCCAGCAATTGCAGCTGCGCCGCCAGCGCGGCCTGGCCGTCGGCGATCTGCGCCTTGCTCTCGGTGCCGGTGGCCGGATCGAAACGCGCCTCGAACAGCTCCACCAGCAGCCGTGCCAGCAGCGGATAGCGCGTGCAGGTCTCTTCGACGTAGGCCTGCGAGAACGGCACGCCGGTCTGCAGCAGGTACTTGCAGTAGCCACGCAGGATCGCCACCTGGCGCCAGCCCAGGCCGGCACCGACGATCAGGCGGTTGAAGCCGTCGTTCTCGGCATCGCCGCGCCAGATGCGCACGAATGCCTCGCACAGCGGCGCGTCGGCGCGCTCGACGTCGATACTGCCGGCCAGCGGCTCCACTTCGAAGTCCTGGATGTACAGCAGCGTACCGTCCACGGTGAGCCGGTACGGGCGCTCGGAGATCACCCGCAGGCCCAGATTCTCCATCATCGGCAGCACGTCCGACAGCGGCAGGTCGTCGCGCTGGCGGTACAGCTTCAGGCGCAGGCTGTCGGCGCCGTCGCGGCGCAGCGACTGCAGGCTCAGGTGCAGGTCGTCGGGACCGCGCAGCGCGGCCAGCCGTTCGACGTCGCGCGCGGCGATCTGCGCGGTCGATTCCTCGATGTAGCCGGCCGGCAGCGCGCGGCCGTAGCTGGCGGCCAGGCGCAGGCCGTCGCGCTCGCCGCGGCTGGCGACCAACGCCTCGCGCAGGTCGTCCTGCCAGTTGCGCAGCAGGTGCGCCAGACGCGATTCCAGTTCGGTGGTGTCGAATTCCAGCGCCTCGCCGGGCTTGGGCCGCACGATCAGGTGCAGCTGCGCCAGCGGCGATTCGCCCAGCACCACGCTGGAGTCGATGTATTCGCCGTGCAATGCGTCCTTCAGCAAAGCCTCGATGCGCAGGCGCACGTCGGTGTTGAAGCGCTCGCGCGGGATGTAGACCAACGCGGAGATGAAGCGGCCGTACTTGTCGCGGCGCAGGAACAGGCGGCTGCGCACCCGCTCCTGCAGGCCGAGGATGCCCATCGCGGTGCGGTACAGCTCTTCCTCGTTGGACTGGAACAGCTCCTCGCGCGGCAGCGTCTCCAGGATGTGGCGCAGCGCCTTGCCGCTATGGCTGCTCGGGGTCAGCCCGGACTTGCGCATCACGTAGTCGAAGCGCTCGCGCACCAGCGGGATCTCCCACGGCCGGCGGTTGTAGGCGCTGGACGTGAACAGGCCGAGGAAGCGCTGTTCGGCGACGATGCGGCCCTTGGCGTCGAATTCGAGCACGCCGATGTAGTCCATGTAGCCGCTGCGGTGCACCCGCGAGCGCGCATTGGTCTTGGTCAGGATCAGCGCTTCCTTGATGCCCGATTCGCTGAGGCCGTGCGCGGCCAGCGTGCGCACCGGACGTGCCGGCGACTTGTCGTGGCCGCGCAGCAGGCCCAGGCCGCTGTCCTCCAGCGGCGCCAGCACGTCTTCCCCGCCCTGCTTCTCGACCCGGTACTCGCGGTAGCCGAAGAAGGTGAAATGGTCGGCCGCGGCCCAGCGCAGGAATTCCTGCGCCTCGCGCCGGCCCTTGTCGTCCACCGGCAGGCGCCGCGTGGTCAGGTCGTCGGCCAAGGTCAGCATCTTCTCGCGCATGCCGCTCCAGTCGCGCACGATGTTGCGCACCTCGCCGAGGATGCGCTGGATCGCCGCGTCCACGCGCGGCATGTCCTCCGGCGGCTGCCGGTCGATCTCCAGCAGCATCAGCGATTCCGGCTTGCCCTCGCCGACCGTCTCCAGCTTGCCGGCCTTGTCGCGGCTCATGCGCAGCACCGGGTGGCCGAGCACGTGCACGCCGATGCCCAGCTCCGACAGCGCCATGCTCACCGAATCCACCAGGAACGGCATGTCGTTGTTGACGATCTGCAGCACCGTGCGCGAGGACTCCCAGCCGTCTTCCTTCACGCTCGGATTGAACACCCGCACGTTGAACGTCCCCGGCTTGCGCTTGCGCGCGAACTCCAGCATCGACGCCGCCAGCGCGGCCCATTCCTGCGCGCTGTGGTGGGGGAACTCGTCCTCCTCCATGCGCTTGTAGAACTCCTCGGCGAAGGCCTGCGCCTCGGCCTGGCGGCCGCCCGGATAGCGCTGGCGCAACGCCGTGTAGACCGGCTCCAGGCTGAAGCCGACCGCGGAAGCGGCCGGCACCGCGTCGATCACCCGCGAATTGGCGGTGGCGCGCGCCGCGCCGCGCTTGCTCGCGGCTGGTGCGGCTTTGGCCTGCTTGACCGCCGGTGCGGCCTTGGCCTGCTTGGCCGACGGCTTGGCGGGCGCCTTGGACGAGGGAGTAGCTGGCTTGGACGCGGACTTGCGGGAGGCGGCGGCCGAGGACGTGCTGGAACGGGAAGCGTCTGATTTGGGTTTCATGACGGGGAGCAACAACGATGCTCATTGGGAAAGCCAGAATTGTACCGGTGGCGCGTTCAACTACCTTGCTGCATGGCGCAAACCAGGCCGGGGAACGAAACGACACGCCATATCGGGCAAAGTCGCATGCGCGCCGCCGTCACACCGCCCTAACTTCATCCGGCGGAGCGTCGCCGATGCCGGGGACTTGTCGCGATCGGCGCGCCGATGTCAAGGCTGTTCCAATTCTAAACTGGACGGTATAGTCCATATTCGATGAGCGCCTCCCCTGCCCCGTCCCGCCTGCCCCAGGCGCGCGATCAGCGCGTGTACGCCGCTGTGCGCGAACTGTTGGCCGAAACCGGCATGCGCCTGAGCATGGATGCGGTGGCCGCGCGCGCCGGCTGCTCTAAGCAGACCCTGTACAGCCGCTACCGCAGCAAGCAGGACCTGCTGCAACGGGTGCTCCAGGACCATACCGAGCTGAGCGCCACGCACTTGGGTCCGGCGCAGGGCGAACTGCGCGGCAGCCTGCTGCGCTTCGCCCGCGAGCATCTGGAGCAATTGTCCGAGCCCAGCGTGCTGCAGAGCTGCCAGCTGATCGCGGCCGAAGCGCGGCATTTCCCCGAGCAGGTCCGCGCCTTGTTCCGCGACAGCGCCGAGGCGTTGATGCAGCGCCTGAGCGAACGCCTGCAACTGGCGGTGACCGCCGGCCAGCTGCGCCATGACGATCCGCACTTCATGGCCGAACTGTTGTTGAGCATGATCGTCGGGATGGATTTCGAGCGCCAACGCTTCCATACCGCCCATCGCAGCGACGCCGCCGCGCAGCGCGCCTGGGCCGAATTCGCCGTCGACGGTTTTCTGCGCGCGTTCGCCGCGCCGCCTGCCCCTTCCCTTTCGTTATCAACACCAGACCGGAGTACCACCCGATGACCTCCCCGTTGCGTTCTCTCGCCCTGGCCTGCGCCGTCGTGGTGGTGTTGGCGTCCTGCAAGAAACAAGAGCAACAGCAGGCCATGCCGCCGCCGGAAGTGGGCGTGCTGGAAGCCAAGCCGCAGACGCTGCCATTGCAGCGCGACATGGTCGGGCGCCTGTCCGCCTACCGCAGCGCCGACGTGCGCGCCCGCGTGGCCGGGGTGCTGGAAAAGCGCCTGTACACCGAAGGCACCGACGTGAAGGAAGGCCAGCCG
Source organism: Xanthomonas sp. DAR 34887 (assembly GCF_041245805.1). Classification (NCBI taxonomy): domain Bacteria; kingdom Pseudomonadati; phylum Pseudomonadota; class Gammaproteobacteria; order Lysobacterales; family Lysobacteraceae; genus Xanthomonas; species Xanthomonas tesorieronis. Next base: position 2,368,828 of record NZ_CP162490.1, on the reverse strand, counting down.
CTGTTCCAGATCGATCCGGCGCCGCTGCGCGCCTCGCTGGCGTCGGCGCAGGGCCAGCTGGCCGCGGCCGAGGCCACCTACGCCAACGCCAAGGTCGCCGCCAACCGCGCGCGCAGCCTGGCGCCGCAGGCCTATGTGTCCAAGTCCGACCTGGATACCGCCGAGGCCACCGAACGCACCTCGGCCGCCTCGGTGCAGCAGGCGCGCGCCGCGGTGGAAACCGCGCGCATCAACCTGGGCTACGCCACCGTCACCGCGCCGATCGCCGGCCGCGCCGGCAAGCAGCAGGTCACCGAAGGCGCGCTGGTCGGCCAGGGCGACACCACCCTGCTGACCACCATCGACCAGCTCGACCCGCTGTATGTGAACTTCTCGATGAGCTCGGACGAGCTGGCGCAGCTGCGCCAGGCGCAGACCCAGGGCAACGTGGCGCTGAACGACGAGGGCAAGTCCACCGTGCAGGTCAAGCTCGGCGACGGCAGCGTCTATGCCCAGCCTGGCACGCTGGACTTCTCCGATACCGCGGTGGATCCGAGCACCGGCTCGGTGACCCTGCGCGCCCTGCTGCCCAATCCGGACCGGGTGCTGCTGCCCGGCGCGTTCGTCACCTTCGCCGCCAACCTGGGCCAGCGCAACAACGCCTATCTGATTCCGCAGGAAGCGATCCAGCGCGACGCCAAGGGCGCCTACGCGCTGGTGGTCGGCAAGGACGGCAAGGTGCTGCGCAAGGACGTGGTCACGGTCGGCCAGCAGGAAGGCAAGTGGATCGTCGGCTCCGGCCTGGCCGCCGGCGACCAGGTCATCGTCTCCGGCCTGCAGAAGGCCAAGGAAGGCGCGCCGGCCAAGGCCACGCCGTGGACCCCGGGCGCACCGGGCCAGGCACCGGGCGGCGCCGCAGCGCAGGGCCAGGCGCCCGCCGGCGCCGCGCCGCAGGACAAGGCCGCCGGCCAACCGCAGGGCGCAGCGAGCGGCGACACGCCGGCCGCCGCGGCCGATTCCAAGCCCGAGCAGCAGTAACGGACCCCCGCCATGCCTAAGTTCTTCATCGAACACCCGGTCTTCGCCTGGGTGGTGGCGATCCTGATCTCGCTCAGCGGCGTGATCGCCATCCTCAACCTCGGCGTCGAATCCTATCCCTCGATCGCGCCGCCGCAGGTCACCGTCACCGCGACCTACCCAGGCGCCAGCGCCGACACCACCGAACGCTCGGTCACCCAGGTGATCGAGCAGCAGCTGACCGGCATCGATCACCTGCTGTACTTCAGCTCCTCGTCCTCCTCCAGCGGCACCGCCACCGTCACCCTGACCTTCGAGACCGGCACCAATGCCGACATCGCCCAGGTGCAGGTGCAGAACAAGGTGTCGCTGGCGACGCCGCGCCTGCCCTCGGAAGTGACCGCGCAGGGCGTGGTGGTGGCCAAGGCCAACGCCGGCTTCCTCAGCGTGATCGCGCTGCGTTCGGAGAACCCGTCGATCGACCGTAGCGCGCTCAACGACATCGTTGGCTCGCGCGTGCTGGAACAGATCTCGCGCGTGCCCGGCGTCGGCAGCACCCAGCAGTTCGGCGCCGAATATGCGATGGACATCTGGCTGAACCCGGAAAAGCTGCAGGGCTATCACCTGTCTCCCAGCCAGGTGTACAACGCGATCAGCGCGCAGAACGTGCAGTTCGCCGCCGGCTCGATCGGTTCCGATCCGGCCCCGTCCGGACAGTCGTTCACCGCCACGGTCACCGCCGAAGGCCGCTTCAGTTCGCCCGAACAGTTCGAGAACATCATCCTGCGCGCGGACAGCAACGGCAGCGTGGTACGGCTGAAGGACGTGGCGCGGGTCGCGTTCGGCCCGACCAGCTTCGGCTTCGACACCCAGTACAACGGCAAGCCGACCGGCGCGTTCGCGATCCAGCTGCTGCCCGGCGCCAACGCGCTGAGCGTGTCCGAGGCGGTCAAGGCCAAGATGGACGAGCTGCAGCCGAGCTTCCCGCAGGGCGTGAGCTGGTTCACCCCGTACGAGAGCACCACCTTCGTGCGGATCTCGATCGAGGAAGTGGTCAAGACCCTGGCCGAGGCGATCGTGCTGGTGTTCCTGGTGATGCTGGTGTTCCTGCAGAACTTCCGCGCCACCATCATCCCCACCCTGGTCATTCCGGTGGCGCTGCTGGGCACGTTCCTGGGCATGTGGGTGATCGGCTTCACCATCAACCAGCTGACCCTGTTCGCGATGGTGCTGGCGATCGGCATCGTGGTCGACGACGCGATCGTGGTGATCGAGAACGTCGAACGCATCATGTCCGAAGAGCACCTGGCGCCGAAGGCGGCCACGCAGAAGGCGATGACCCAGATCACCGGCGCGGTGGTGGCGATCACCGTGGTGCTGGCGGCGGTGTTCATCCCCTCGGCGATGCAGCCCGGCGCGGCCGGCGCGATCTACAAGCAGTTCGCGATCACCATCGCCATGGCGATGGCGTTCTCGGCGTTCCTGGCGCTGAGCTTCACCCCGGCGCTGTGCGCTGCCTTCCTGAAGGCCACCCACAACGAGAACCCGAACTGGGTGTACCGCAACTTCAACAAGTACTACGACAAGCTGGCGAACCGCTACGTCGGCGCGGTCGGCGGCACCATCCGCCGCGCGCCGCGCTGGATGGCGGTGTTCGCGTTGCTGGTGGTGCTGTGCGGGTTCCTGTTCACGCGCATGCCGGGTAGCTTCCTGCCCGAGGAAGACCAGGGCTTCGCGCTGGCGATCGTGCAGTTGCCGCCGGGCGCCACGGTCGGCCGCACCAACGAGGTGTTCGCGCAGATGCGCGGCGTGCTCGCAAACCAGCCGGCCGTGGAAGGCATGCTGCAGGTGGCTGGCTTCAGCTTCCTGGGCCGCGGCGAAAACGTCGGCATGGGCTTCATCCGGCTCAAGCCGTGGGCCGACCGCGACGTCACCGCTACCGACCTGATCCAGCAGTTGAACGGGATGTTCTACGGCATCAAGGGCGCGCAGATCTTCGTGGTCAACCTGCCCACGGTGAACGGCCTGGGCCAGTTCGGCGGCTTCGACATGTGGCTGCAGGACCGCACCGGCGCCGGCGAGGAAGCGCTGACCCAGGCCCGCAACATCCTGCTCGGCAAGGCCGCCGCGCGCCAGGATGCGCTGGCCGGGGTGCGCCCCAACGGCCTGGAGAACGCGCCGCAGCTGCAGCTGAGCGTGGACCGGGTACAGGCGCAGTCGATGGGCCTGTCGGTCAGCGACATCTACCAGTCGATCCAGATGATGCTGGCGCCGGTGTACGTCAACGACTTCTTCTACGAAGGCCGCATCAAGCGCGTCAACATGCAGGCCGACGCGCCGTTCCGCACCGGTCCGGAGTCGCTGCGCAACTTCTACGTGCCCAGCAGCAGCGCCACCGACAGCGACGGCCTGCCGCAGATGATCCCGCTGAGCACGGTGGTGAAGTCGAACTGGATCTACAGCTCGCCGTCGCTGAGCCGCTACAACGGCTATTCGGCGGTCAACGTGGTCGGCAACCCGGCCCCGGGCGGCAGCTCCGGCCAAGCCATGAGCGCGATGGAGGAGATCGTCAACAACGACCTGCCGCCGGGCTTCGGCTTCGACTGGAGCGGCATGTCGTACCAGGAGATCATCGCCGGCAACAGCGCCACGCTGCTGCTGGTGCTGTCGATCGTGGTGGTGTTCCTGTGCCTGGCGGCGCTGTACGAGAGCTGGTCGATCCCGGTTTCGGTGTTGCTGGTGGTGCCGATCGGCGTGCTCGGCGCGATCACCTTCTCGCTGCTGCGCGGCCTGCCGAACGACATCTACTTCAAGATCGGCATGATCACGGTGATCGGCCTGGCGGCGAAGAACGCGATCCTGATCGTGGAGTTCGCGGTGGAGCAGCGTGCGGCGGGCAAGACCCTGCGCGAAGCGGCCACCGAGGCGGCGCACCTGCGCTTCCGTCCGATCCTGATGACCTCGTTCGCGTTCATCCTCGGCGTGCTGCCGATGGCGATCTCCACCGGCGCCGGCGCCAACGCGCGCCACTCGATCGGCACCGGCGTGATCGGCGGCATGGTGTTCGCCACCGTGCTCGGCGTGCTGTTCATTCCGCTGTTCTTCGTGGTGGTGCGGCGCATGCTCGGCGACAAGCTGGACGAACCGTCGAAGGAATACGTGGCGATCCAGCAGGAAGGGCAGAACCGGAACCAGCCGGATCGGTGAGGTGCCGGGATTGGGGATTCGGGATTCGATTTCCCCGCTTCACGCATCCCCACTCCTCATCGCCAAAAAAAGCGGCCGCAAGGCCGCTTTTTTTGGCTGGAGTTCGGCAAGACGGCTCGGGGCACGAGTCCTAGTGCAGGGATTTGGCGCCGTCGCAGGGTTTCCGCCCCGATGCAGTCCACTTGAACCTGCCCACCCTCCCTGCAAAAAAAGCGGCCTTGCGGCCGCTTCTGCGTGTCCCTCATGGGGTCAGGAATTGGCGAATCCCCAATCCCGACTCCCCAATCCCGGCCTCACCGCAACCCGGTTTCGTTGCGGGCGATGACCAGCCGCTGGATTTCGCTGGTGCCCTCGTAGATCTCGGTGATCTTGGCATCGCGGAAGTAACGCTCCAGCGGCATTTCCTTCGAATAGCCCATGCCGCCATGGATCTGCACCGCCTGGTGGGTGATCCACATCGCCGCTTCGGACGCGGTCAGCTTGGCCACCGAGGCCTCGGTGGTGAAGCGCTGGCCCTGCCCCTTCACCCATGCCGCGCGCAGCGTCAGCAGCAGCGCCGCGTCGAGCTTGCACTTCATGTCGGCGATCTTGGCCTGGGTCATCTGGAACGCGCCGATCGGCGAGCCGAACGCCTTGCGCTCCTTCACGTAGTCCAGGGTCGCCTGGTAGGCGGCGCGGGCGATGCCGATCGCCTGCGAGGCGATGCCGATGCGGCCGGCGTCGAGCACACTCATCGCGATCTTGAAGCCCTCGCCCGGCGCGCCCAGCACCTCGTCCGGACTCGCCACGTAGTCCTGGAATTCGATCTCGCAGGTGGCCGAGGCGCGGATGCCGAGCTTGGGCTCGGTCTTGCCGCGATGGAAGCCGGGCTTGTCGGTGTCGATCAGGAACGCGGTGATGCCGCGCGCCCCCTGCTCCGGATCGGTGACCGCGAACAGCACGATGTACTTGGCGACCGGGCCGGAGGTGATCCAGCTCTTCTTGCCATTGATCACGAAGCTGCCGTCGTCCTGGCGCACCGCCCGGCAACGCATCGCGGTGGCGTCGGAGCCGGACTGCGGTTCGGTCAGCGCGAACGCGCCGATGTGGCTGCCGTCGGCGATCGCACGCACGTATTTCTGTTTCTGCGCCTCGTTGCCGTTCTTCAGGATGCCGGCGCAGAACAGCGAATTGTTGACCGACACGATGGTCGAATGGGCGGCGTCGCCGGCGGCGATCTCGACCATCGCCAGCACGTAGGCGATCGGGTCCATGCCGGCGCCGCCGTATTCCTCCGGCACCTCGATGCCCATCAGGCCGTTCTCGCCGAGCAGGCGGATGTTGTCCAGCGGGAACTCGCCGGTACGGTCGTGATGCTCGGCGCTGGGGGCGATCCGTTCCTGGGCGATGCGTCGCGCCACGTCCTGGATCATCAATTGCTCTTCAGTAAAGCTGAAATCCACGTAGAACCCCTCCCGGGCTGTCTGGTGCGCCATTGTAGCCACCCAGACCATACGCTGGCGTGTGCACGACTTGACCCGGCCGGCCCACAGGACCAAAATATCTCTATATCGCGATAGGAAGATATTATGGATCTGGAGGACTGGTCGACCCGGCTGAAAGTGTTCGCCGATGCGACCCGCGTGCGCCTGCTGGCCTTGCTGGAGCAGGAAGAGCTGACCGTGGCCGAGCTGTCGGCGATCACCCGGCTGGCGCAACCGCGCGTGTCCACCCACCTGGCCAAGCTGAAGGAGGCTGGCCTGGTGCGCGACCGCCGCGCCGGCGTGTCGGCCTACTACCGCTTCGACGAGGCGCAGCTGGACCCGGCGCAGCGCGCATTGTGGCTGGCGCTGAGTACCGGCAGCGACGATCCGCTGCTGCGCCAGGACGCCGAGCGCGTGGCCGCGGTGCTGGCCAATCGCGCCGCCGACCAGAACTGGGCCGATTCGGTGGCCGGCGACATGGAACGCCACTACTCGCCCGGGCGCACCTGGGAAGCGCTGGCGCGCACCGCGTTGCCGCTGCTGGAAACCGGCGACGTGCTCGACATCGCCTCCGGCGACGGCGTGCTGGCCGAACTGGTGGCGCCGCATGCGCGCTGCTACGTGTGCATCGACACCAGCGCGCGGGTGGTGGCCGCGGCCAGCGAACGCCTGCGCCGGCTCGGCAATGTGGAAGTGCGCGAAGGCGACATGCACGCGTTGCCGTTCGCCGACGCCAGCTTCGACCTGGTGGTGATGATGCACGCGCTGACCTACGCGGCCAAGCCGGCGCAGGCCGTGGCCGAATCGGCGCGGGTGCTGCGCCCCGGCGGACGCCTGCTGCTATGCAGCCTCGCCCGCCACGAACACAAGGCCGCGGTGCAGGCCTACGGCCACGTCAACCTGGGCTTCGCCTCCAAGGAGCTGCGCAAGTTCGTGGACAAGGCCGGGCTGGACGTGTCCAGCCTGGAAACCGTGACCCGCGAGAAGCGACCGCCGCATTTCGAGGTGATTTCGTTGATTGCGGTGAAGCCGGGAATCGGGAATGGGGATTCGGGAATCGCAAAGGCAAAAGCAGGAGCAGGCGCATGACCATCTCTGACGTTTCTTCTCGGACCCAAGTCGCCTGGCTGCATCCGCAGCGCACGCAGAAGCTGCTGCAGGCGCTGGCCGAACGCATCCTGATCATCGACGGTGCGATGGGCACCATGATCCAGCGCCACGACCTGCAGGAAGCCGACTACCGCGGCGAGCGCTTCGCCGCCGGCTACGACAGCGCGCACGTGCACGGCCCCGGCTGCGACCATGCGCCGCAGGGCCACGACCTGAAGGGCAACAACGACCTGCTGCTGCTGTCGCGGCCCGAGGTGATCGCCGGCATCCACCGCGCCTACCTCGACGCCGGCGCCGACCTGCTGGAAACCAATACCTTCAATGCCACCTCGATCAGCCAGGCCGACTATCACCTGGAACACCTGGTCTACGAACTCAACAAGGCCGGTGCGCGGGTCGCGCGCGACTGCTGCGACGCGGTCGAGGCGCTCACCCCGGACAAGCCGCGCTTCGTCATCGGCGTGCTCGGCCCGACCAGCCGCACCGCCTCGATCAGCCCCGACGTCAACGATCCCGGCTTCCGCAATACCAGCTTCGACGAGTTGCGCGGCACCTATCGCGAAGCGGTCGAGGGCCTGATCGACGGCGGCGCCGACACGCTGATGGTGGAGACCATCTTCGACACGCTCAACGCCAAGGCGGCGCTGTACGCGATCGAGGAAGTGTTCGACGCGCGCGGCGGGCGTCTGCCGGTGATGATCTCCGGCACCATCACCGACGCCTCCGGACGCACCCTGTCCGGGCAGACCGCCGAAGCGTTCTATGCCTCGGTGGCGCACGGCCGGCCGCTGTCGGTGGGCCTGAACTGCGCGCTCGGCGCCAGCGACCTGCGTCCGCACGTGGAGACCTTGGCGCGCATCGCCGACGGCTACGTCAGCGCGCATCCCAACGCCGGCCTGCCCAACGCCTTCGGCGAGTACGACGAAACCCCGGAGGAAATGGCGGCGACGCTGAAGGAATTCGCCGAATCCGGCCTGCTGAACCTGGTCGGCGGCTGCTGCGGCACCACGCCGGCGCATATCCAGGCGATCGCCGAGGCGGTACGCGGGCTGCGTCCGCGTGTGCCGCTCGCGGCGCAGACGCAGGCACAGGCGGCCTGAGATGCGCGCGCAGCCACTGTCGCTTCACGCATTCGCAGTCCACGCGCGCCGTCCGGCGTGCGCTGCGCCCGTCGGTCGCGCCTGCGCGGCCACGGCAACGATCCCGAAAGGCTGACCCCATGTCTGTCCGCATTACCCGCCTGTCCGGCCTGGAACCGCTGCTGCTGACCCCGGACCTGCTGTTCGTCAACGTCGGCGAGCGCACCAACGTCACCGGCAGCGCGCAGTTCCGCAAGCTGATCAAGGAAGAACGCTACGAGGAAGCGGTGGACGTGGCGCGCCAGCAGGTCGCTAGCGGCGCGCAGATCCTCGACGTCAACATGGACGAGGGCCTGATCGATTCGGAGAAGGCGATGGTCCGCTTTCTCAACCTGATCATGTCCGAGCCGGACATCGCGCGCATCCCGATCATGGTCGATTCCTCCAAGTGGAGCGTGATCGAGGCCGGGCTGAAGTGCCTGCAGGGCAAGAGCGTGGTCAACTCGATCTCGCTGAAGGAAGGCGAGGCGGTGTTCGTCGAGCATGCGCGCAAGGTGCTGCGTTACGGCGCCGCCGCGGTGGTGATGGCGTTCGACGAGCAGGGCCAGGCCGATACCTGCGCGCGCAAGGTGCAGATCTGCAGCCGCGCCTATCGGATCCTGACCGAACAGGTCGGCTTTCCGCCGGAAGACATCATCTTCGATCCGAACATCTTCGCCGTGGCCACCGGCATCGAGGAGCACGACAACTACGCGGTGGATTTCATCGAGGCCACCCGCATCATCCGCCAGACCCTGCCGCATTGCCATGTGTCCGGCGGCGTGTCCAACGTGTCGTTCTCGTTCCGCGGCAACGAGACCGTGCGCCAGGCGATCCATTCGGTGTTCCTGTACCACGCCATCGCCGCGGGCATGGACATGGGCATCGTCAACGCCGGCGGCATGCCGATCTACGACGACCTGGATCCGGATCTGCGCGAGCGGGTGGAGGACGTGATCCTCAACCGCCGCCGCGACGGCACCGAGCGCCTGCTGGAGATCGCCGAGCGCTACAAGGGCAAGAAGGGCCAGAGCAGCGTCGAGGACCTGAGCTGGCGCGACAAGCCGGTGCGCGCGCGGCTGGCGCACGCGCTGGTGCACGGCGTGGACGCCTACGTGGAAATCGATACCGAAGAAGCGCGGCAGCAGTCCGCACGCCCGCTGGACGTGATCGAAGGCCCGCTGATGGACGGCATGAACGTGGTCGGCGACCTGTTCGGCGCCGGCAAGATGTTCCTGCCGCAGGTGGTCAAGTCGGCGCGGGTGATGAAGAAGGCGGTGGCCTACCTGCTGCCGTACATCGAGGCGGAAAAGCTGCGCAGCGGCGACACCGGCAAGTCCAACGGCAAGATCGTCATGGCCACGGTCAAGGGCGACGTGCACGACATCGGCAAGAACATCGTCGGCGTGGTCCTGGCCTGCAACAACTTCGACGTGATCGACCTGGGCGTGATGGTGCCGACCCAGACCATTCTCGACCGCGCGCGTGCCGAGAACGCCGACATCATCGGCCTGTCCGGGCTGATCACCCCGTCGCTGGAGGAGATGAGCCATGTCGCCCGCGAGATGCAGCGGCAGGGTTTCTCGATGCCGCTGTTGATCGGCGGCGCCACCACCTCGCGCGCGCACACCGCGCTCAAGATCGACCCGCACTACGCCGCGCCGACGGTATGGGTCAAGGACGCCTCGCGCGCGGTCGGCGTGGCCCAGTCGCTGATCTCCAAGGACCTGCGCGCCGCGTTCGTCGCCGCCAACGACGCCGACTACGCCGAGATCCGCCAGCGTCACAAGAACCGCGGCGACGCCAAGCGCCTGGTATCGCTGGAGAAGGCGCGCGCGCAGCGCTTCGACGGCGGCTGGGACGCCTACACCCCGCCGACGCCGAAGCGACCCGGCCTGCACGTATTCGACGACTATCCGCTGCCCGAGCTGATCGACCTGATCGACTGGACCCCGTTCTTCCAGGCCTGGGAACTGGCCGGCAAATTCCCGGCGATCCTCAGCGATGCGGTGGTCGGCAGCCAGGCCAGCGAGCTGTACCGCGACGCGCGCGCGATGCTCAAGCGCATCGTGGCCGAGAAATGGCTGACCGCCAAGGCGGTGTTCGGGCTGTGGCCGGCGAACAGTGTGGGCGACGATGTCGAGGTGGTCCTGACGGACCACCGGGAGTCGGGAGTCGGGATTGGGGATTCGCAACATCCCACCCAATCCCCAATCCCCACTCCCCAATCCCGGCATCTCCTGCACTTCCTGCGGCAACAGGTCGACAAACCCGTCGAGCGGCCCGACTTCTGCCTGGCCGATTTCATCGCGCCCAGGGACAGCGGCAAGCAGGACTGGATCGGCGCGTTCGCGGTCACCGCCGGCATCGGCATCGAGCCGCACGTGGCGCGCTTCGAGGCCGCGCATGACGACTACAACGCGATCCTGCTCAAGGCGCTGGCCGACCGCCTGGCCGAGGCCCTGGCCGAGCGCCTGCACCAGCGCGTGCGCCGCGAATTCTGGGGCTATGCCGAAGACGAGGCACTGGACAACGAGGCGCTGATCGCCGAGCAGTACCGCGGCATCCGCCCTGCCCCCGGCTATCCCGCCTGCCCCGAGCACAGCGAGAAGCAGACCCTGTTCGCGTTGCTCGACGCCGAACGCAATGCCGGCATGACCCTGACCGAAAGCTTCGCGATGCTGCCGACCGCGGCGGTATCCGGCTACTACTTCAGCCATCCGCAGAGCCAGTATTTCGTGGTCGGACGCCTGACCAAGGAACAGGTCGCCGACTACGCACGGCGCAAGGGCGTGCCCCTGCTGCAGGCCGAACGCTGGCTGGCCTCGAACCTGGACTACGACCCGGAGTGAGGGGCGTCGCAACGTCCCTGTCCTAGCGCAACGCACGCCACGGCTGTGTTCCCTTCTCCCACCGGGAGAAGGTGGCCCGCAGGGCCGGATGAGGGTATGGGCGAAACCTCGTGCCCCAAACTCAGCGAGACGCTTGGCGCCGTACCCTCACCCCAGCCCCTCTCCCACAGGGAGAGAGGCTTGCAGCGTTCAGCGCAGCAGCACCGACACGCCGAGGCCACCCTGCCAATCCGAGCTCGGCGCGGACAAGCCGCGCAGCACCGACACATCCAGTTGCACGCGCTCGGCGATCAACCAGGTCAGCCCGGTACCGAGCGCGCGCATCTCGTCCTCGCCGCCGCCGATGCCGGCTTCGGCATAGGCGCTGAGGTCGCCCTGCGCGTAGAAGGTATAGCTCGGCGACACTGTCCAGCCATGGCCGTCGTCGCTGTCGCTGACGTTGGCGTACAGCGCGACATTGCGCCCGTCGGCCAGGTCCCAGCCGGCGCTGACGCCGAGGTCGTAGCGATGCCCGTCGTCGCCGTAGGGCGCACGCCCCACCGGCACGGCGGCGGCGCCCAGCAGCGCCCAGGAGAACGTGTCGCGCGAACTCGGCAGCGCCCATTTCAGGCCGACGCTGGCATCGCCGCCGCCATGTCCGCGGAAATCCTCGCCGGTGCCGCGCACGCGCTGCCAGACCTGGCTGTCGATGGCCAGTTGCAGTTCCGCCTGCGCGCTCAGGCCGATCCGCAGGCGGCTGTCGGCCACGTACTCGGTGCTGCGCACGCCACCGCTACGGTCGTAGCTCACGTCCGACAACGCCTGCTCCCAGGCGACGCCGCCGACCGGCAGGGTCTGCGATGCGAAGCCGATGCCGGGGCGGTCGAACGCCGGCGCGTCGTCGGCATGGGCAACGCGCGTGGCGCCCAGAGCGCCGAGCGTCAACGCGCACTGCACGAGCGCCGCAGCGCGACGCGTGGCGCACCCGATGCGGATGCCGGGCTGCATGCGCAATGCTGCAACCGGAATGCCTGTAGCCATGGACTGCCTCCCCAAGAGCGAGCGCCGCGGTTCACGGCGTCGTGCCCGATTCTGCCTGCACCGCCTTGAAGTGCGCCGTGAAACTCGGCAACAGCAGCCGATTGCCGTAACCGCTGAGGTGATCGGCATCGAAGAACAGCGGGCGTCCGTCGCGCATGCCGGCGCAACGCGTCGGCTCGCACAGCACCGGCAACGGGTCCCACACCGAGGCATGCGGCAACCGCGCGGCGATCCGCTGCAGGCTCTGCAGCACCGGCGCGCGGTAGCGTTCCATGGTGTCGCGCTGGATCTGCGTGCCGCGCGCGCAGATCGCATTGCCGCGGTTGAACCAGTCCGAACAGCGGTACGGCGGCGCGCGCAGCAAGGGCTTGGGCGCCTCGAACACGATGCGCACGCCGCGTTGCGCCAGCGGCTGCAGCAGCGCCACCGCTGCCTCTTCGCCGGCGGCGCGGACTGCCTGCGCCTGCGCGCCGTCCTGCTCGGCCATCACCGCCGCCTCGTCGAACAGCTGGGTCTGCTCGGCCAGACGCAACAGCCGCAGCGCGGGCAGGAACAGCACATCGCCGTCGCGCGCCTGCGCCTGCACGTCGGCCAGGGTGCTGCGCTCATAGGCCTGGCAACCGGCGTGCGTGGCCTGCCAGGCCTGCAGGCCGACGATCGGACAGCCGCCGACGCCGTACAGGCGCACCGCCACGCCGCTGCGCAACGCGAAGCGGCGCAGCAGTTCGTTGTACGCCAACGCATGCGAATCGCCGGCGACGAACAGCTGCGTCGGCCGGCGCGGCACCTCCAGGCGGGCATCGTGCAGGTCGCAGTCGCCGCGCGCGAACAGCTTGGCGCTGCCGACCTGCAGCTGCGCCTGTCCGGTCTTCAGCGCGCAGTGCGGGAACTCCTTGCGCATGCCCTTGGCATACGCATACCAGTCCAGCGGATGCCGGCTCACCGTGCTCAACGAGTAGTAGCGCTGCGTGTCCAGCAGCAGCGCATGCACGCCGGCGGCGAGCAGGATCAGGCCCAGCCCGGCGGCGATGGTGCGCGCCGGGGTGCGCATCCTGCCGATGCGGCCGCTGCGCCACGGCAGCTCCACCCAGCGGTACGAGGCGATCGCCAGCGCCGCCACCAGCAGCAGCGCCAGCGCTTTCGCCAGTGCCGACTCCAGGCCCACGGTCCAGCGGAACAGCACGAACACCGGCCAATGCCACAGATACAGCGAATACGAGACACGCCCGATCGCCACCACCGCACGCTGCGACAGCGCGCGCTTGATCCAGCCGGCAGGCGCGCCGTGCAGCAGTCCCAGCAGGCCCAGCGTGCCCAGCACCGGCCACAGGCCATCGGGCCATGGCGAATGCCCGGGTCGTGCGTGCCATAACCCGTAGCCCACCAACCCCAGTGCCAGCGCCAGCAGCGGCGACCGCCAGTTCCAGGCCGCACGCGGCGCAGGCGCAAGGCCGGCATCGAAGCGCCCGCTCAGTGCCAGCGCCTGGAACAGCAGCACGCCGCTGCCCAGTTGCCAGAAGCGCGCGGTGGTCAGGTAGAACGCGTCGCCAGCCTCACCACCGCCGCGGCTGCGCAACAGCGCATACGCAAGCGAGCCAGCCGACGCCAGCGCCACCAGCAACGCCGACCACACGCGGCCGCGGCCGCCACGGTTCCAGGCCAGGAACAGCAGCGGGAACAGCAGGTAGAACTGCTCTTCCACGCCCAGCGACCAGGTGTGCGTGTACGGATTGAACTCGGCCTTGGGCGAGAAATAATCGTTGTCGGTCGCGGCCAGCACCCAGTTGCTGAGGCCGACGAAGGCCATGCGTCCGGTCTTGGCGCTGGTTTCGCTCAACCAGGAGTCGGGGATGAACAGGCCGCTGGCCAGCGCGGTGGTCAGCAGGCAGGCCACCAGGGCCGGCGCGATGCGGCGCATGCGTCGCGCATAGAACTGCGCGAACACGCCCCAGCTGCCGGCCGCGGGCAAACGTTGCAGCGAGGCGCTGACCACGAAACCGGAGATCACGAAGAACACGTCGACGCCGGTGAAGCCGCTCGGCAACCAGGCCGGATCAAGGTGATAGGCGATGACCGCCAGCACCGCGAGCGCGCGCAGTCCGTCCACATACGGCAGATAGCCGCCCGCCGCGTGTGCGGGCGATGACGTGTGCAGGCGCTCGGCCCTTGCCGTCCCCATCCCTGGGAGTGCCATGCTTACCAGACCAGGTCGTCGGGGATCTGGTACTTCGGATCGGCGTAGGGATCTTCTTCGGCCGTGGCGTTCGGATCGACCCGCAGCGCCACCGCCGCCGGGAAGATCGCCTCGGCCTGATCCAGCAGCGCGGCCGTCACCAGCAGGTAGCGGCCGTTCTGCTGCAGCACGCCCAGCTCGCCGGCGTTGAGCGCCTTGAGCTGCTCGGCGGTGACGTAGATGCGCTTGATCTTGCCGCCATAAGGAAAATGGCGGGCGATGTCGGCCTCGGCGTGATTCAGCGCCTGGTCCTTCAGCAGTTCGTCGAGCTTGGCCCGCGCCTCGCGGCGCAGCCGCGCCTGCTCCTGCTTGAGCCGTTCGGCCTCGATGCGCTCGTCCTTCTCGCGCTGCGCACGGATCGCATAGGCCTTGGCCAGATCGATGTCCTCGCGCGTGCGCGGCGGCCGTGCGCCCTGCGGCCGCGCCGGTTGCTGGCCAGGCGCGCCTTGCGGCCTGCCCGCCCCCTGCGCTCGGCCGCGGCCGTCGCCCGCCGCATGCGCACGGGCGGCGCCATCGCCACGCGGGCGGCCGGCGCCGTCATGCGCGCGCGCGCCGCCGCCGGGCTTGCCGGCGGCGTGCGGACGTTCGCCACGCGCGCCCGACGGCTTGTGCTGACCGGGCCGCCCGCGCGAGGGTTGCGCGGGCGTGGCATTGCGCTCTGGGCGTTCGGGTTTCGGCACAGGCTTGAAGCCCAGGCCCAGCAGCTGGTCGCGGAGGGTATCGCTCATCGTGTCGGAATCGGATCGCTGTCAATAATGCGGAGGGGGTGGTTCGTCGGCGGGATCGGCGTACAGCGTGCTGCGCACCTTGCCCAGGTCTTCGAGCAGATGGCGCAGCAGCGTTGCGTTGCGTTGGCCTTCGGCGCGTGCCTCGGCCAACGCATCGCTCACCTCGGACAGCGCCTGTTCCTGGAAGGACAGGCGCGTCTCCAGCTCGATCAACCGGTTCTCCAGCAATCGATCCTGGGTGGAGAAATCATGTTTCACTGATCGAACGCCCGCGGCCGATGCCATAGTAAGCGAGGCCGAAGGTCTCGATTTCCTGCGGATCGTAGAGATTGCGGCCATCGAACACCACCGCGTCGCCGAGCAGCTCCTTGATCCGGGTGAAATCCGGGCTGCGGAACTGCTTCCATTCGGTGACCACGACCAGCGCGTCGGCGCCTTCCAGCGCAGCGAAGGCGTCCTCGCAGAACGTCAGATCGCCGCGTTCGCCGAAGATGCGCTTGGCTTCCTCGGTCGCCTCCGGATCGTAGGCACGCACCGTCGCCCCGGCGTCCCACAGCTGCGCCAGCAGACGGCGGCTGGACGCGGCGCGCATGTCGTCGGTATTGGGCTTGAACGCCAGGCCCCACACCGCGAAGGTCTTGCCGGCCACGCTCTGGCCGCCGTAATGGCGCTGGATCAGCTCGTACAGGTGGCCCTTCTGCGCCTCGTTGACCGCTTCCACCGCGTCCAGCAGCTTGGCCTCGTGGCCGTACTGCTGCGCGGTGCGCGCCAACGCCTGCACGTCCTTGGGGAAGCACGAGCCGCCGTAACCGGCGCCTGGGTAGATGAAGTGCCAGCCGATGCGCGGATCCGAGCCGATGCCCTGGCGCACCTTCTCCACGTCGGCGCCGACCCGCTCGGCAATGTTGGCGATCTCGTTCATGAAACTGATCTTGGTCGCCAGCATCGCATTGGCTGCGTACTTGGTCAGCTCGGCCGAACGCACGTCCATCTCCACGATGCGGTCGTGGTTGCGGTTGAACGGCGCGTACAGGCGGCGCAGGCGCGCGGCGGTGCCCGGCTTGCTGCTGCCGATCACGATGCGGTCCGGACGCATGCAGTCGGCGACCGCGTCGCCTTCCTTCAGGAATTCCGGATTGGACACCACGTCGAACTCGATCGTCTCGCCGCGCTTCTCAAGCTCGGCGGCGATCGCCGCGCGCACCTTGTCGGCGGTCCCGACCGGCACCGTGGACTTGTTGACCACCACGGTCGGTCCCTGGATGTGCTGGCCGATGGTGCGGGCCACCGCCAGCACGTACTGCAGATCGGCGCTACCGTCCTCGTCCGGCGGCGTGCCGACGGCGATGAACACGATATCTCCATGCGCGATGGCGCTTGCCGCATCGGTGGTGAAGAACAGCCTCCGTGCGGCGTGATTGGCCTTGACCATCGGCGAGAGGCCAGGCTCGTAGATCGGGACCGCGCCCTTGTTGAGCCCATCCACTTTGGCTTGGTCGATGTCCACGCACACCACGTGATGGCCTACCTCGGCCAGACAGGTTCCGGTGACAAGCCCGACATAGCCGGTGCCGAATATCGCTACACGCATGTAATCTCCTTTCGGTTATTGAAGGATGCCCAACAGTTCAACGTCGAAGGTGAGCATGGAATCCGGGCCGATCGGGCCGCCCGGCGTGCCCTGCGGGCCGTAGCCCAGGTTCGACGGAATCCAGAAACGGTACTTGGAGCCGACCGGCATCAGCGCCACGCCCTCGCTCCAGCCCGGCACCACCTGGCTGAGCGAGAACTCGGCCGGCTGTCCGGTCTTGTACGAGCTGTCGAACACTTCGCCATTCAGCAGCTTGCCTTCGTAGTTCACCCGCACCTTGCTGGTCGGCATCGGCCGCTCGCCGCTGCCCTGGCGCAGCACCATGTACTGCAGGCCCGACGGCGTGGTGATCACGCCCTTCTGGGTCTTGTTCTGGGCCAGGAAGGCGTTGCCCTTCTCGCGATTCTCGGTGGCCGCAGCGGCCTGCTTGGAGGCGCTGTAGGCCTGCAGCGTCGCCGCCGCCTGCTCCTGGGTCATCGCGGTGTCGCCCTTGGCGAACACGGTGCGCACGGCGCCCATCAGGGTGGCCAGATCGATCTCGTCCTGGATCCGCGCCAGCGACGGGCCGACCGCACGATCGCCGAGCATCAGGCCCACGTTCTGCTTGGACACCGGCGGCGGCTGGGTGCCCGGCGCCATGCCCGGCATCGGCTGCCCGGCACGTGCGGCCATCTGCGTGCGCAATGCGGTATCGGTGGCCTTCGCCTGCTCGTCGGACAGCAGCGGCTTGCCGCCCTTGAACGCGTTCTCGATCGCGCGCTGCATGGCATCCAGATCGATGTCCTGGGCGATGGGCTCGAACGAGCGCGCCACGTCCATGCCGATCGCATAGCTGATCTTCTGCTTCTCGCTGCCCAGCGCCGCCGGCTTGGCCGCAGCCGGGGCCTGTGCGGACGCACTGCCCGCCACCACCGCCATCCCCATCAACAGCGACGCCACGGCGCCGCGCATTCCCATCTTCATTCGCTACTTTCCTGGAAGTGAATTAGAGGCGCCGCCACGGCGCAGAGCCCGCATTGTCGCATGCGCGGCAACGATATCGACCCGGATTCAATGTGATCCCGGCTGCGCTTTCAGTTCGCGTTCGATGGCCGCGCGCAAGGCCGGATCGTCCGGCGCGATCTTGCTGGGGAACTGCGCGACCACGCGTCCGTCGCGCGCGATCAGATACTTGTGGAAGTTCCAGCCCGGTGCCACGCCGGTGGCCTTGGTCAGTTGCTGGTACAGCGGCGTCGCCTCGGCGCCAAGCACATGCACCTTCTCGAACATCGGGAACTTGACCCCGTAGGTCAACGTGCAGAATTCCTGGATCTGCTTCTCCGATCCGGGCTCCTGACCCTTGAAGTCGTTGGACGGGAAACCGAGCACGCTGAAGCCCTGCGCGGCATAGCGCTGCTGCAACTGCTCCAGGCCGTCGTACTGCGGAGTGAAGCCGCACTTGCTGGCGGTATTGACCACCAGCAGCACCTTGCCGCCGTAGGTCTTGTTCAGATTCACCTTGTCCTTGCCGGCCAGCGGACGGTAGTCCAGGTCCAGCAGCGACGCCGCCCAGGCACTGCCGGCGGTGCCGGCAGCGGCCAGGATCGCGAGGAAAAACAAGCGTTTGGATAGTTTCATCGGGGCACCATGGGAAGAAAGGAAAACGTGCAGGCACTAGGCCATGAGTTGGGTCGGTCACCGTGTTGACATGACGTGTAACGGTGTTATAGTTAAATACAACACCACTCACCCAGAGCAGGGAAACGATGAACCTCCAACGCATGCAGCGCAGCCTTCCGGCCATGGTCATCGTCGGCGCCCTGTTCTCGGTGAGCTGGGTCGGCGCCCAAGGCAGCCAGGGACGGTCGGCCGATTATGGCGCCAGCGAGCCGCAGGAAGACAGCCGCGCCCCGCCCGCACCGGTACGGCGGATGCGTGCATCGCTGTCGATGCCCTATTTCTCCTTCGCGCACACGCTGCGCCCGCGGAGCTGACCATGAGCGATATCCAATGGAGCGATGGCGCTCCGATCTACCGCCAGCTGAAGGATCGCGTGATCGCGATGATGCTGGACGGCATCATCAAGCCCGGCGACGCGCTGCCCTCGGTGCGCCAGGTCGCCGCCGAATACCAGCTCAATCCGATCACCGTTTCGCGCGCCTACCAGGAACTGGCCGACGAGGCGCTGGTCGAGAAGCGCCGCGGGCTGGGCATGTTCATGACCGAGGAAGCGGCCAAGAAGCTGCGCGGCAGCGAACGCGACCGCTTTCTCAACGAAGAGTGGCCTTTGGTGCTGGAACGGATCCAGCGCCTGGGCCTGACATTGGAAGACTTGTTGCCACCGGGGAAAACACCATGACTGCCGCTGTCGCCGCATCCGAATCCGTCGTCTCCGCGCGCTCGCTGCGCAAGACCTACAACCACAAGCCGGCGCTGGCCGATGCTTCCTTCGCGATCGCGCCGGGCCGCATCGTCGGCCTGATCGGTCCCAACGGCGCCGGCAAGACCACCGCCCTGAAAGCGGTGCTCGGCCTGACCGCGGTCGAGGGCGAACTGCGCGTGCTGGGCATGGATCCGCGCAAGCAGCGCAACGAACTGATGAACGACGTGTGCTTCATCGCCGACGTGGCCGTGCTGCCGCGCTGGATGCGGGTGCGCGAGGCGATCGACTTCGTCGCCGGGGTGCATCCGCGCTTCGACCGCGCCAAGTGCGAGCGTTTCCTGGCCAACACCAAGCTCACGCCCAAGCTGCGCGTGCGCGAGATGTCCAAGGGCATGATCGTGCAGTTGCACCTGGCGCTGGTGATGGCCATCGACGCGCGCCTGCTGGTGCTCGACGAACCCACCCTGGGCCTGGACATCCTGTACCGCAAGGAGTTCTACCAGCGCCTGCTGGAAGACTACTTCGACGAACAGAAGACCATCGTCATCACCACCCATCAGGTCGAGGAGATCGAACACATCCTCACCGACGTGCTGTTCATCCGCGACGGCCGCATCGTGCTCAGCGCCGACATGGAGCACATGGCCACCCGCTATACCGAACTGCTGGTGCCGGCCGAGCGCATCGACGCGGCGCGCGCGCTGCAGCCGATCGACGAGCGCGGCCTGCCGTTCGGCAAGACCGTGTTCCTGTACGACGGCGTGCCGCAGGCGCAACTGGCCGCGCTCGGCGAAACCCGCAATCCCGGCCTGGCCGACCTGTTCGTCGCCATCATGAAGGGGACCTACGCATGAACGCACCCGCAACCTCCATTTCCCCGCTGTCCACCTTCAAGTGGCTGCTCAAGCGCGAGTTCTGGGAGCACCGCGGCGGTTTCCTGTGGGCGCCGGTCATCGCCGGCTCCATCGTCACCGTGTTGTACGCCGTGCTTGCGGTGATCGGCACCGTGGCCGGCCACGGCAACGACACCAACAGCATCAACTGGGACGGCGGCCCGCAAAAAGTCAACGAGATCATCGGCGCGGTCGGCGACGGCACCATGCTCGCCGGCGTGGTCCTGGCCTGCGTGGTGCTGGCCTTCGTGGTCTTCTTCTACGCGCTGGGTTCGCTGTACGACGACCGCCGCGACCGCAGTGTGCTGTTCTGGAAGTCGCTGCCGCTGTCGGACCTGAACACGGTGCTGTCCAAGGCCGCCTGGGCGCTGCTGCTGGCGCCGATCGTGGCGATCGGCGTCGGTCTGCTGATCGGCATCGCGCTGTGGGTGATCACCGCATTGACCCTGTCGGTCAACGGCGTGCAGCAGAGCGGCGCCGTATTCACCCATTCGCATCCGCTGCGCATCATCGGCGGAGTGCTGTCGAACCTGCCGATCTACGTGATGTGGTCGCTGCCGACCATCGGCTGGCTGATGTTCTGCTCGGCCTGGGCGCGCACCAAGCCGTTCCTGTGGGCGGTGCTGATCCCGATCCTGGGCTGCGTGATGGGCAGCATGATGGGCATCCTGCCGATGCTCCACGTCAACCACAACGCGATCTGGTACACGGTGGTCTACCGCGGCCTGCTGAGCGTGCTGCCCGGCGCCTGGCTGCCGGTGCTCAGCGAGAGCGCGCCGCCGATGCAGATCGACGGGCCGCAGGACCTGGCCAACGCGATCCAGCTCAGCGACGCCTGGCGCATCTTCCAGAGCGCCGACATCTGGATCGGCGCGGCGGTCGGCGTGGCCTTCATCGTTGCGGCGATCTACCTGCGCCGCTGGCGCGACGAAGCCTGATCCGCAGCGCACTGCACTGCCCTTTCCGATTCCTTCTTTGCATATGGAGTTCACGATGATGCGCAAGACCTTGCTGCTGTCCGCGCTGCTGCTGGTCCCGGCCCTGGCGCTGGCGGACGAATGCCGGCATTCCGAGCCGCGCGACCTGAAACTGGACCTGGCAGGCGCCAAGACGGTGATCTTCGACGCGCAGCAGAACAACCTCAAGCTGACCGGCGCCGGCGGTGGCGCGTTCGAACTGCACGGCCGCGCCTGCGCCTCCGATGCGGACATGCTGAAGGAACTGACCGTGCGTCAGCGTCGCGAAGGCGACACCCTGATCGTCACCCTGAAGCACGACGGCAAGATCCACGGCATCAGCTCGGGCACCCGCTACGCCTACCTGGACCTGGCCGGCAGCGTGCCCAGTTCCCTGCCCGTGCAGCTGCGGCTGGGCTCCGGCGATGCCGATATCGGCGGCGTGGCCTCGCTCGACGCCACGGTCGGTTCCGGCGACCTGCATGCGCACGGCGTGCGCGGCGCGGTCAGCGCCACGGTGGGATCGGGCGACATCGAACTGCGCGACATCGGCAGCCTCAGCCTGCCGAACCTGGGCTCGGGCGACGTCAAGGCGAGCCAGGTCGGTGGCGACGTCAAGATCGGTATCGTCGGGTCCGGCGACCTGACCGTGCACGGCGTGCGCGGCGCGGTGCAGATCGGCAGCATCGGCTCCGGCGATGCGCAGCTGCGCGACGTGAGCGGCAGCGTGGCGCTGCAATCGATCGGCTCCGGCGACCTGGAAGTCAATGGCGTCGGCGGCAACCTCACCGTGGAGCGGGTCGGCAGCGGCGACATCCACCACAGCGGCGTGCGCGGCAGCGTCAACGTGCCCAAGCCGCGCTGATCCGCGGCGCTCCCTTCGCTACG
Source organism: Xanthomonas sp. DAR 34887 (assembly GCF_041245805.1). NCBI lineage: Bacteria > Pseudomonadati > Pseudomonadota > Gammaproteobacteria > Lysobacterales > Lysobacteraceae > Xanthomonas > Xanthomonas tesorieronis. The sequence continues at coordinate 2,347,411 of NZ_CP162490.1, read as the reverse complement.
ATCGAGGACACACCCATGCAGCATCGTTCCCTGCCGTTGGCCGGCATCGCCCTGATCGGGTTATTGGCGCTGTCCGCCTGCCAGCCCTCCACGCCGCAGTCCGACAGGACCAGCAGCAACACGCCCAGCGCACGCAGCCTGAGCTTCGACAACGGCGACATCACGCTGAAGGTCTCTGGCCAGCCGCCGGCGACCATCACCCGCAGCGGCGACCTGCTGATCGACGGCAAGCAGGTCGCGGTCAGCGCCAAGCAGCACGCCTTGCTGGTGGCCTACCGCGAACAACTCAGCGCGGTCGGCATGCAGGGCCTGGAGGTCGGCAAGCAAGGCGCCGCGCTGGGCGTGAAAGCGGCCGGCGACGCGCTGGCCGGGGTCATCAGCGGCAACACCGACCATGTCGGCGAGCACATCGAGGCGCAGGCCGAAAAGCTCAAGCAGGAAGCGCTGAAGATCTGCGCGCAGGTGGCGACGCTGCGCCAGGCGCAGGACACGCTGGCGCAGCAGTTGCCGGCATTCCGTCCCTACGCCAGCCTCGACGCCAGCGACATCAGCGACTGCGACAAATCGGTCAAGTAATTGCGGCGGTCCCGGCCTAAAATGGCCGGACCTTCCTGCTCCGAATCGATCGATGAAGAAGACGCTAGTCGCCTGGTTTTCCTTGGTATCGCTGTGCCTGCTGCTGGCGGCGTGCGGCGCGCGCGACGGCGCCGCTTCGTCCTCGCGCGCCGAACGCGGCAAGCCGCGCGTGTCGGTGGACAGCATGACCGTGATGCTGCGCCGCGCGCCGGCCGCCAACGCCTCGATCGGCCCCGACGGCAGCCTGCGCATCGACGACATCGAACTGCCGCTGCCGCAGGCGCAGCGCACCCAGCTGCAACAGTTGTTCATGCACTTGCAGATGCAGCGCCAACGCACCCTGGAAACCGCGCCGCCGGACCCGAACATGCGTTCGGTCGGCTTCGCCACCACGCCGGAAATCAGCGCCCTGCAGAGCGAAGTGCTGCACGACATTCCGTCGCTGCAGCCGTACCAGGAGAGCTTCGGCAACCTGCAGGCGGAGCGGCGCTGAGGCAGCTGGCGCCTGCCGCAGCAGCGGTATCGGTCGCGACCGCTGCGGTGGGGATGGCCATGCAATCCACAGATCCTGTCGCGGCTGAAGCCGCTCCTACAGCGCGCACGGGCGCTCCCTTGCCGGTTTCCCTGTAGAGCGGCTTCAGCCGCGACCAACGGCGCCATCGAACCTTCCGACGAGACTGCGTCCGAAGCACCGGCCCTTCGCCGCACCATCGCAGCGGATGCATCCGCGCTGCGACGCCGGCGCCCCGTATCGCTCCAAACGCAGTGCCCCTGCCCTGCCCTGCATGGCACGGCACCCGCCGCACCATGCGGGCGCCACGCCTCAGCCGCCGCCGCCCGCGCCAGCGTGGATGCCGCCCTTGGTCAGCGCGGCCGGGTCGAGCAGCTTGCGCAGTTCGGCTTCGCCCAGGCCGCTGTCCTCCAGCGCGATCTCCAGCACCGGACGGTTCTCCTTGTAGGCGCGCTTGGCGATCGCCGCCGCCTTTTCGTAGCCAATGATCGGATTCAGCGCGGTGACCAGGATCGGATTGCGGTCCAGGGCCTCGCGGACCCGCTCTTCGCGGACCTTCAGCCCGGCGATCGCCGAATCGGCCAGCAACCGCGACACGTTGGCCAGCAGCGTGATCGACTCCAGCAGGTTGGCCGCGATCAGCGGCAGCGCCACGTTCAACTGGAAGTTGCCGGTCTGCCCGGCCACGGTGATCGCGGTGTGGTGGCCGATGACCTGCGCGCAGACCATCACCGTGGCCTCGGGAATGACTGGATTGACCTTGCCCGGCATGATCGAGCTGCCCGGCTGCAGCGCCGGCAACTCGATCTCGCCGAGCCCGGCCAGCGGCCCGGCATTCATCCAGCGCAGGTCGTTGGCGATCTTGATCAGCGCCACCGCCAGCGCATTGAGCTGGCCGGACAGTTCCACCGCATCGTCCTGCGCCGCCAGGCCTTCGAACTTGTTGTCGGCGCTATCGAACGCGCAGCCGGTCAGCGTGGACAAGGCCTTGGCCACCTTGCCGCCGAAACGCGGATCGGCGTTGATCCCGGTGCCGATCGCGGTGCCGCCCAACGGCAGCCGGCGCAGCCGCTTGAGGCTGTCCTGCAGCCGCTCCTGCGCCGAGGCCAGTTGCGCCGACCATGCACCGAACTCCTGGCCGAAGGTCAGCGGCATCGCATCCATCAGGTGCGTGCGCCCGGTCTTGACCACCTTGTCCAGTTGCCTGGCGCGCTTGTCGATGACCTTGCGCAGGTGCTTCAACGCCGGCAGCAATTGCTCCTGCGTGGCCAGCTGGGCCGAGACGCGGATCGCGGTCGGCACCACGTCGTTGGAACTCTGGCCGAGGTTGACGTGGTCGTTCGGATGCACCGCCGGCGCGCCCGGCTTGGACGCGCGCGAGGCCAGCGTGGCGATGACCTCGTTGGCATTCATGTTGGACGAGGTGCCCGAGCCGGTCTGGTAGATGTCGATCGGGAAATGCGCGTCGTGCCTGCCGTCGGCCACCTCCAGCGCGGCCGCCTGCACCGCCCTGGCCGCGGCCTTGGGCAGCAGTCCCAGGTCGGCGTTGACCCCGGCGGCGGCGGCCTTGATCAAGCCCAGCGCGCGGATGAAGCCGCGCGGCATCGGCTGTCCGGACACCGGAAAATTCTGCACCGCGCGCTGGGTCTGGGCCCCCCACAACGCCTCGGCCGGCACCTGCAACTCGCCCATGCTGTCGTGCTCGACCCTGAATTTGTCGCTCATTGCGCAATCTCCACATCTGCATAAGAGGAATTCCACCCGGCGCTGTCGCGAGGGATGTCCGGGAAGGCAGGCTGGCGGAGCTGCGGCTGGCGCAGGCATTATCCGCGGCACAGCGCCCGGCTGTCAGCAGTGTGCGCCAGCGCTTGTTAGCAAGGCCTGGAGGCGCGGCACCGTGGCCCCCCCCGATGTGGACGTAAACTGCGTCATCGCTGCCACGCCGCTGTCGGCATGCAGGCCTCGCGGGACCGGCGTCGTGGACAGCCACCGCAGGAAGTGGCCGTCAGACGTCGGCCGCGCGCGCCCGGCGCGCCTGCCGCGGATGGATCGGATCGAGCCCGGGAATCGACCCGCAGCCGCGCACTTCGGCAGCACCGGCGCGACAGCGCCGCGCGGTCGGTCGGCGATCCCGCTGCAGCGGCGGCCGCTTTGCCGGCCGCCGCGACCTGCGTTTACTGGCGATTGCTCTGGAAGACCAGATCGTTGTACTTCTTCAGCAGCCGTCCCGGCGAGCCTTCCGGGGCCAGCGTCGGGCTGTCCAGCCAGCCCTGTTCGATACTGCTGTACGGGGTCTTTTCGACGACGCGCTTGATCCGTGCCTTGCCTTCCTTGCGGAAATTCTCCGCGGCGGTCTCGAAACTGTTCCAGTCCAGCTTGCCCGGCTCCTGGTCGGCGACCTTGGCGTGCGCTTCGTCGGACAGCTTGTTGAAGCCGTCGAGCAAGGCCGTGGCCTTGGCCGTATCGAATTCGTCCTCCTGCATCAGGCCGACGATGTCCTTGGCCTCGAGCATCATCGACAGACGATAGAAGTCGCGGGTGCGGCCCTCGGCCTTTTCCATCGCCTTCAGCTGCTCGCGCTGGGCGGCGTCGTTCTGCGCGTCCAGTTCGGCGCTGAACGCATGGCTGGCCTCGGCGAATTCGGACAGGGCCGCCATCAGCGGCGCATGCAGCTGCTTGCCCTTGGCGAACCCGTCGTCCTGGTAGTCCTCGCGCTCGTAGTAATCGCGCACCTGATTGCCGATCGGCTGCAGCGTCTTTAATGCCGCCGCGTAACGCTTCGCGGCGGCATCCAGTGCCGGCAACGCCGGCTTGGCCGCGATGGCCTGCGTCATCGGCGCGTCGCAGACCTTCATGTCGTATTCGTCGATCTGCGCCGGCCCGTACACGCTGGTCTCCTTGCCGGTGGGTCCGGCGGCAGGATCCTTCATCCAGCGCACATAGGACTCGGCACCGCGATGGATGTCCGCGTCGACCTTGTTGAAACACTCGATGTAGGCGTTGAGCTTGCGGGTCAGCGCTTCATCCGGATCGTGCGAGGCGGCGGCGGATGCCTGGCTCCCGGCCGGGTCGGCCGGCGTCGCCGACGGTTTGCCGCCACAGGCAGCGAGGAACATGGACACGGCGGCGGCCAGCGCCGCCAGACGCAAAGAGCTAGTCATTCGGGAACATCCCTGTTGAAAACGATTACAGCCGATCATTTTAGCAAACGCGTCGAGCTTGGCAATGCGCTCGCGATGCACGCTGGCCGAGTCGAAGCGCACGCGGTCGGCATACCGGTGCGTAGGCATTCGCTACTGCATCGCCATGCGACGATGGCGAAATGCGCGCTCCATCGCGGTTCTTTTCCGCCCGCCATTAGGGAGGACGCGGCACAGCGCACGACCTCGCCTGTCAGCGGCACGCCACCTCGCTCGCGCCTCCCGCTGTCGGAAGCGATGCGCCGCATCGGCTAGACTGCCGGGTCGTATCACGATGGAACCACCACGCCGCCATGGGCGACGACACTCACTGTAGATGCCGGCGCGCGACGCGCCGAACAGCGCTCCGATCCGTTTTTGCATTCCCCGCCTCGCACCGCCGCGCGCCCGCGCCGCTCACCGGGACACGCGCATGATCGGCAACCTTTTGCTGCTTGCGCTGGCCATATTGCTGGTGCTGCTCAACGGCTTCTTCGTCGCCGCCGAGTTCGCCCTGGTCAAACTGCGCCATACCCAGGCCGTCGGCCTGGCCGAGCACCACGGCTGGCGCGGCCGCCTGCTGCTCAACGTGCACGGCCACCTCGACGCCTATCTCTCCGCCTGCCAGCTCGGCATCACCCTGTCCTCGCTGGGCCTGGGCTGGGTCGGCGAACCGGCGTTCGCGCACCTGCTGCAGCCGCTGTTCGACGTGCTGGGACTGAGCGAGGAGGCCGCGCACCTGAGCGCCTTCGTCATCGCCTTCAGTGTCATCTCGTTCCTGCACATCGTGCTTGGCGAACTCGCCCCCAAGTCGATGGCGATCCGGCGCCCGGAGCGCATGGCGCTGTGGACCGCCGCGCCGCTGTACCTGTTCTACTGGGCGATGTACCCGGCGATCTGGCTGCTCAACACCAGCGCCAACGGGCTGCTGAAGGTGCTGGGCTGGGGCGAGGTGGAGCACACCTCGCACCGCTATTCGCGCGAGGAACTGAAGCTGATCGTCGGCCGCCAGCAGCCCGCCGGCGGCGCGCCCGACCACGACCTGACCCTGATGAGCCATGCGCTGGAGCTGCCGGAACTGGTCGCCGGCGACCTGATGCGCTCGCGCGACCATCTGCGCGCGTTCCGCGACGGCGCGCGCGCGGACGCGGTGATGGCGGAGTTCGCCGAGAGCCGCTACAGCCGCTACCCGTGGTTCGACCGCGATGGCGAGGAGGTCCTCGGGATCCTGCACATGAAGGACCTGCTGGTGGAGATCGCGCATGGCCGCCACAGCGACGACCTGCGTGCGCTGCTGCGCCCGGCCAACCTGATCGCGCTGGAGACACCGGTGCCGCTGGTGCTGGAACGCTTCCGCATCGGCACCACCCACCTGGCGCTGTGCGTGGACGAGCACGGCCGCATCCTCGGCTACTTCACCCTGGAAGACCTGCTGGAGGTGGTGGTCGGCGACATCGAGGACGAGCACCCGCACGTCGTCAAGGACGCCCCGATCCGCGGCGCCGACGGTACCGTGCTGCTCGCCGGCTCGACCTCGATCTTCCGCCTCGAGCGCCTGCTCGGCCGCGACCTGAACGCACCGGAGCACCTGAATTCGGTCGGCGGCCTGATCGTGCACCAGTTGCAGCGCCTGCCCAGCGAGGGCGAGCAACTGACCGTCGACGGCCATCTGTTCACCGTCAAACGCATGGCCGGGCACCGCATCCAGGCGGTGACGGTGGGACTGGAGCAGGCCGCCGAAGCCGCGGCAACGTAGAATGACCGCCCCACCGTCACCGCCCCAGCGCCCCCCACCATGTCCGACTCCGCCCTGCTCGCCCTGTCCCCGCTCGATGGCCGCTACGCCGGCAAGGTCGATGCCCTGCGGCCGATCTTCTCCGAATACGGCCTGATCAAGGCGCGGGTGAAGGTGGAGATCGAATGGCTGCTGGCGCTGGGCGCCGAGCCGGGCATCGCCGAGCTGCCCGCGTTCTCGGCGGCCGCCACGCAGCGGCTGCGCGCGCTGGCCGACGGCTTCGGCGTCGAACACGCGGCGCGGGTCAAGCAGATCGAGCGCACCACCAACCACGACGTCAAGGCGGTGGAGTACTTCATCAAGGAGCAGCTCAAGGACGACGCCGAACTCGGCCCGGCGCTGGAATTCGTGCATTTCGCCTGTACCAGCGAGGACATCAACAACCTCAGCTACGGGCTGATGCTGGAGCAGGCGCGGCGCGAGGTGCTGCTGCCGACGCTGGACGGCGTGGTCGATTCGCTGCGTGCGCTGGCGCATGCCCAGGCCGCGCAGCCGATGCTGTCGCGCACCCACGGCCAGACCGCCTCGCCGACCACCCTGGGCAAGGAAATCGCCAACGTCGTCGCACGCCTGGAACGGCAGCGCCGGCAGATCGCCGCGGTCGAGCTGACCGGCAAGATCAACGGCGCGGTCGGCAACTACAACGCGCACGTGGCCAGCTACCCGGACGTGGACTGGCCGGCATTCGCGCAGCGCTTCGTCGAAGGCCTGGGCCTGGTGTTCAACCCCTACACCACCCAGATCGAGCCGCACGACAACGTCGCCGAACTCGGCGATGCCACCCGCCGCGCCAACACCATCCTGATCGACCTGGCCCGCGACATCTGGGGCTACATCTCGCTCGGCTACTTCAAGCAGAAGCTCAAGGAAGGCGAAGTCGGCTCCTCGACCATGCCGCACAAGGTCAACCCGATCGACTTCGAGAACGCCGAAGGCAACTTCGGCATCGCCAACGCGCTGTTCGAACATTTCAGCGCGAAGCTGCCAATTAGCCGCTGGCAGCGCGACCTCACCGACTCCACCGTGCTGCGCGCGCTCGGCACCGCGTTCGGCCACAGCCAGGTGGCGCTGGATTCGCTGGCCAAGGGCCTGGGCAAGCTGACCGTCAATCCAGAACGCCTGGATGCCGACCTCGACGCCGCCTGGGAAGTGCTGGCCGAAGCGGTGCAGACGGTGATGCGCCGCCACGGCCTGCCCAACCCGTACGAACAGCTCAAGGCGCTGACCCGCGGCCAGGGCATCACCGCCGCCTCGATGCAGGCCTTCGTCGAAACCCTGGACCTGCCGGAGGACGCCAAGCAGCGCTTGCGTGCGTTGACCCCGGGCGGCTACATCGGCCTGGCCGAGCGCCTGGCGCGCGCGATCTGAGCAAGGCGCGCCGGCTCCGCGCCGGCGCGGCACCACCGCCTTCGGGCCCGACCTAAGAACGGCAGCCGCGCCAGCCGCGCATTCGCAAGCACGCCGCCGCCCCCACCGCCATGCGCACGGACAAGGCAGCGTGCGGCGGGCTGGGCGACAATGGCGGCCATCGCCGGCCTCCACGCCGGCCTCGCCCCTGCCGGACCGCCTGCCCATGAAGAAACCTGCCTCGTTCCCGATCGAAATCGACGCCACCCGGCAATTGCCGCTGGGCATGCCCGCCGCGCGCTTCCTGCGCGACTACTGGCACAAGCGTCCGCTGCTGATCCGCAACGCCTTTCCCGGCTTCGTCTCGCCGATCGAGCCGGGCGATCTGGCCGGCTTGGCCTGCGAAGAGGCCGCGCTGTCGCGGCTGGTCGTGCACGACCGCGCGAACGACCGCTGGAGCGTACGCAGCGGGCCGTTCCAGGAAAGCGAATTCCCGGGCATGCCCGACCACGACTGGACCCTGCTGGTGCAGGACGTCGACAAGTGGGACCCGGACATCCGCGCCCTGCTCGAGCAGTTCCGCTTCCTGCCGCGCTGGCGGGTGGACGACGTGATGGTCAGCTTCGCCGCACCCGGCGGCTCGGTCGGCGCGCATGTGGACCACTACGACGTGTTCCTGCTGCAGGCGCACGGCCACCGCCGCTGGCAGATCGACGCCAGCGCTTCGCTGGGCCGCGCCGCGCCGCCGACCGACTTCCGCGAGGACGTCGAGCTGAAGCTGCTGCGCAGCTTCAGCCCCACCCACGACTGGGTGCTCTGCCCCGGCGACATGCTGTACCTGCCGCCGCTGGTGCCGCACCACGGCGTCGCCGAAGACGCCTGCCTGACCTTCTCGGTGGGCACGCGCGCGCCGTCCTCGGCCGAACTGATCGGCGATTATCTGGATACCCTGATCGAGGGCGCCGACGAGGCCGTGCGCTATCACGACGAGGACCTGCAGGTGCCGGCCGATCCGTACGAGATCGATGCGGCGGCGATGGGCCGCGTGGTCGAGGCGCTGAACGCGCTGCGCATGAACGATCCCGACCGCCTCGGCGCCTGGTTCGGCCGCTTCATCACCACCTACCGCGCCGCCGGCGAGATCCTGCCGCCGGCCAACCCGCCGGCGCCGCAGGAAGTGGTCGCAGCGCTGCAACAGGGCCTGCTCCTGCAGCGCCATCCGTGGGCGCGGCCGGCCTGGCGCCGGGCCTCGCGCGGCGCCACCCTGTTCTGCAGCGGCCTGGAATTCGCCCTGCCGATCAAGGACGCGCAGCGCCTGGCCGCGGCCGACACGCTCGATGGCCGCGACTACGCGGCGCTGTCCGCCGCCGGCCGCGAGACCCTGCTGCAGCTGGTCGAAGCCGGCTTCTACCAGCCGCTGGACGAAGCCGACCACGGCGACGAGGATGCCGACGCACAGGACTGAGCCGCCCGCCATGCCCGCCACCCCTGGCTTTCGCATCGAAACGCTCGACCCTGCCCGCCAGGCAGGCGAACTGCGCGCGCTGCGCGAGCAGGCCGGCGTGCCGATGCCGGCGGATGCGCCTGGCCAGGCCCTGGATGCGCTGAGCTACCACGTGCTGGCCCGCGCCGACGACGGCCAGCCGCTCGGCAGCGCACGGCTGGGCCCGGAGCAGCGCATCGACGGCATGGCGGTGCTGCCGGCCTGGCGCGGCCGCGGCGTCGGCAGCGCGCTGCTTGGCGCATTGATCGAGCAAGCACGGCGCCTGCACTGGCCACGCCTGGACCTGCAGGCGCCGCCGGCCGCGCTCGACTTCTGCGCGCGGCACGGCTTCCTGCCGCTCGGCGCGCGCATCGTCGACGCCCATGGCGGCGGCGAACGGCAACCGATGCGGCGGCTGCTCGGCGCCGCCGCCGCGGTGGAGGATGCGGCCGCGGCGATCGCGGCCAGCGCCGCGGTGGTCGCGCAGGCGCGGCGCCAGCTGCTGATCTACAGCCGCGCGCTGGATCCGGGCCTGCTGGACAGCGCGCCGCTGCTCGCGCAACTGCGCCGCTTCGCGGTGGCCGCGCACGACAAGCAGGTGCGCGTGCTGCTGCACGACGCGGCCGCCCCGCAGCGCGCCGCCGCGCCGCTGCTGGCCCTGGCGCAACGCCTGCCCAGCGTGTTCCGCTTCCGCGAAGTGGTCGATCCGGTGGACCAGGGCTATGCCGCCGCGTACTTGGTCAACGACGGCGGCGGCTACTACTTCCGTGCACTGGGTCACCGTTACGACGGCGAGACCGACCTGCTCGGCGGCGGCCGCGCGCGCCAGTTGCGCGAGGCGTTCGCGCGGGTCTGGGAACGTTCGCGCGACTGCAGCGAGCTGCGCGCGCTGGGCTGGTAGCGGCGTGCGGGCACTGCCGATGCTGCGGTGAATGAACCCCGCGTAGCCCCTGTGTATCCGAAATGCACACCCCGGCTTGCGCATGGGGGTATAATTTTTTCGCTTGATTACGCCCGCGCGGGCCTCGCGTCCGCCGGTTCCAACCGCAAGCCAACCCACAAAGCGACCCGACCCCACCATCGTGGACAATCTCCTAAAGCAGTTTGCGCAGTCATCGCAACTCGCCGGCGGCAATGCCGCCTATATCGAAGACCTGTACGAGCAGTACCTGGTCTCTCCCGACAGCATCGACCCCAAGTGGAAAACCTACTTCGACGGCTTCCAGGGCCGCGATGCCGGTGACGTTCCCCACTCGGCGGTCATCGCCCACATCGCCAGCGCAGCGCGCCAGGCCGCCAATAGCGGCACCAGCCCCGGCGGCGACGAGCGCGAGCGCCATGTCGGCCGCCTGATCACCGCCTACCGCTCGCGCGGCCACCTCGGCGCGCGTCTGGACCCGCTGGGCCTGACCCCGCCGGTGAACCCGCCGGACCTGGGGCTGCCGTTCCACAGCCTGTCGGAAAGCGACCTGGGCAGCGAGTTCAGCACCGGCGGCCTCGGCGGCCAGCCGCGGATGAAGCTGCGCGACCTGCTGGCGCGGCTGAAGGCGACCTACACCGGGTCGATCGGCAGCGAATTCATGCATATCTCCGAATTCGAGCAGCGCCAGTGGATCTACCAGCGGCTGGAGAACGCCGGCGGCAACATCGCCGCCGACGCCGACAGCCGCCGCCGCACGCTGGAGCGGATCACCGCCGCCGAAGGCCTGGAGCGCTACCTGCACACCAAGTACGTCGGCCAGAAGCGCTTCTCGCTGGAAGGCGGCGATGCGCTGATCCCGATGATGGACGTGGTGGTGCGCCGCGCCGGCGCCGATGCGGTCAAGGACATCGTGGTCGGCATGGCCCACCGCGGCCGCCTCAACGTGCTGGTCAACACCCTGGGCAAGAACCCCCGCAAGCTGTTCGACGAGTTCGAAGGCAAGTTCGAGCACGCCCACGACGACCGCGCCCACACCGGCGACGTGAAGTACCACATGGGCTTCTCCGCCGACGTGGCGGTGGCCGACGGCAAGTCGGTGCACCTGGCGCTGGCGTTCAACCCCTCGCACCTGGAAATCGTCGACCCGGTCGTGGTCGGCAGCGTGCGCTCGCGCCAGGAGCGCTACGGCGACGCCGCGCGCAAGTCGGTGCTGCCGGTGATCATCCACGGCGACGCCGCATTCGCCGGCCAGGGCGTGGTGATGGAGCTGTTCCAGATGTCGCAGGCGCGCGGCTTCGCGGTCGGCGGCACCGTGCACATCGTGGTCAACAACCAGATCGGCTTCACCACCAGCGCCCGCGACGACGCCCGCTCCACGCTGTACTGCACCGACGTGGCGAAGATGATCGGCGCGCCGGTGTTCCATGTGAACGGCGACGATCCGGACGCGGTGGCGTTCGTGGCCAACCTGGCCTACGACTTCCGCCAGCAGTTCAAGAAGGACGTGGTCATCGACCTGGTCTGCTACCGCCGCTGGGGCCACAACGAGGCCGACGAGCCGGCGGCGACGCAGCCGGTGATGTACCAGACCATCCGCAAGCACAAGACCACCCGCGAGCTGTACGCCGCGCAGCTGGAAAGCGAAGGCGTGATCCAGCCGGGCGAGGCGCAGGCGCTGGTCGACGGCTATCGCAACAAGCTCGATTCGGGCGAATACACCACCGAGCTGGCGACCCGCAAGCCGGACGAATTCGCCATCGACTGGAGCAACTACCTGTCCGGCAAGCTCGCCGACAAGGTCGACACCACGGTCAAGCGCAAGACCCTGGACCAGTTGGCCAAGATCATCACCACAATCCCGGCCGGCGTGGAGCTGCATCCGCGCGTGGCCAAGATCTACGAAGACCGGGTGAAGATGGCCGCCGGCGACCTGCCGGGCGACTGGGGCTTCGCCGAGAACCTGGCCTACGCCACCCTGCTCGGCGAGGGCCACAAGCTGCGCCTGGTCGGCCAGGACGCCGGCCGCGGCACGTTCTTCCACCGCCACGCGATCCTGCACGACCAGAAGACCGACAGCTACTACCTGCCGCTGCGCCAGTTGGTCGAGAACCCGGAAGACGCCACCGTGATCGACTCGCTGCTCAGCGAGGAAGCGGTGATGGGCTTCGAGTACGGCTACTCGACCACCGATCCCAATGCGCTGTGCATCTGGGAAGCGCAGTTCGGCGATTTCGCCAACGGCGCGCAGGTGGTGATCGACCAGTTCATCGCCGCCGGCGAAGCCAAGTGGGGCCGCATCAGCGGGCTGTCGCTGTTCCTGCCGCACGGCTACGAAGGGCAAGGCCCGGAGCACAGCTCCGCGCGCCTGGAGCGCTTCCTGCAGCTGTGCGCGCTGGAGAACATGCTGGTCTGCGTGCCGACCACGCCGGCGCAGTGCTTCCACATGATCCGCCGGCAGATGCGCATGACCACGCGCAAGCCGCTGGTGGTGATGACGCCCAAGTCGCTGCTGCGCCACAAGCTGGCGGTGTCGACGCTGGAGGAACTGGCCGACGGCGAGTTCCAGCACCTGATCCCGGACGCCAAGGCCGATCCGAAGCGGGTCAAGCGCGTGGTGGCCTGCTCGGGCAAGGTCTACTACGACCTGCTCGAGGACCAGACCAAGCGCGGCCAGGACGATGTCGCCATCCTGCGCGTGGAGCAGCTGTACCCGTTCCCGCGCGAGCTGCTGGCCGCGGAACTCAAGCGCTACAGCAACGCCACCGACCTGGTCTGGTGTCAGGAAGAACCGCAGAACCAGGGCGCCTGGTACCAGATCAAGCATCACCTGCAGGCCTGCCTGGCCGACGGGCAAAGCCTGCATTACGCCGGCCGCCCGCGCTCGCCGTCTCCCGCTGCCGGCCATTTCGCCGAGCATGTGGAAGAGCAGCTGAAGCTGGTCGCCGATGCGCTATTGAATCCGTTCAACGACCAAGTCGCTGAATAACCCTCCTTCCCTTTCCAAAAGACCCACTAGGACGCCCTCTGCAATGGCCACCGAAGTCAAAGTTCCGGTACTGCCCGAATCCGTATCCGATGCCACCATCGCCAGCTGGCACAAGAAAGCCGGCGACGCGGTCAAGCGCGACGAGAACCTGGTGGACCTGGAGACCGACAAGGTCGTCCTGGAAGTGCCCTCCCCGGTCGACGGCGTGCTGAAGGAGATCAAGTTCGAGACCGGCGCCACCGTGACCAGCTCGCAGATCCTGGCGATCATCGAGGAAGGCGCGAGCGCCGCTGCGGCGCCGGCCGAGGCCAAGGTCGCCGACGCACCGACGCCGGAGGCCCCGAAGGCCGCGGCCGCCGAGGCGCCGAAGCCGGCCAAGGTCGAGTCGGCCAAGGCCGCCGGCGACGTCTCCAGCCTGCCCCCGGGCGCGCGCTTCTCGGCGATCACCGAAGGCGTGGATCCGGCCCAGGTCGACGGCACCGGCCGCCGCGGCGCGGTGACCAAGGAAGACATCCTCAACTACGCCAAGAACGGCGGTGCCGGCAAGGCCGCCGGCGCGCGTCCGGAAGAGCGTGTGGCGATGACCCGCGTGCGCAAGCGCATCGCCGAGCGCCTGATGCAGTCGAAGAATTCGACCGCGATGCTGACCACCTTCAACGAGGTCAACCTGGCCAAGGTGTCGGCCGCGCGCAAGGAGCTGCAGGACGAGTTCCAGAAGGCCCACGGCATCAAGCTCGGCTTCATGAGCTTCTTCGTCAAGGCCGCCGCCAACGCGCTGCAGCGCTTCCCGCTGGTCAACGCCTCGATCGACGGCGAAGACATCATCTATCACGGCTACAGCGACATCTCGATCGCGGTCTCGACCGAGAAGGGCCTGGTCACGCCGGTGTTGCGCAACGTCGAGCGGCAGTCGTTCGCCGACATCGAGAAGGGCATCGCCGACTACGCCAAGAAGGCGCGCGACGGCAAGCTGAGCCTGGAAGAACTGCAGGGCGGCACGTTCACCGTGACCAACGGCGGCACCTTCGGCTCGCTGCTGTCGACCCCGATCATCAACCCGCCGCAGAGCGCGATCCTGGGCATGCACGCGATCAAGGAGCGCCCGATCGCCGAGAACGGCCAGGTCGTGATCGCGCCGATGATGTACCTGGCGCTGTCCTACGACCACCGCATCATCGACGGCAAGGACTCGGTGCAGTTCCTGGTCGACATCAAGAACCAGCTGGAAAACCCGGGCCGGATGCTGTTCGGTCTGTGATGCAAGCCGGGATTGGTGATTCGGGATTCGGGATTGGCGAGAGCGCCCCCCCGATCCCGAGCATCCTGCTTCTTACGAATCCCCAATCCCTACTCCCTAATCTCGTGAGCGAAGAATGAGCGAACAAGAACAATTCGACGTCGTCGTCATCGGTGCCGGTCCGGCCGGTTATCACGCAGCAATCCGCGCCGCCCAGTTGGGCATGAAGGTCGCCTGCATCGACGCGGCCCTGGGCAAGGACGGCAAGCCGGCGCTGGGCGGCACCTGCCTGCGCGTGGGCTGCATTCCGTCCAAGGCGCTGCTGGATTCCTCGCGCCAGTTCTGGAACATGGGCCACCTGTTCGGCGAGCACGGCATCAGCTTCAAGGACGCCAAGATCGACGTCGAGGCGATGGTCGGGCGCAAGGACAAGATCGTCAAACAGTTCACCGGCGGCATCGCGATGCTGTTCAAGGCGAACAAGATCACCCCGTACTACGGCTTCGGCGAGCTCCAAGCAAACGCGGGGCAGCCGGGCAACGTGGTCAAGGTCAAGCAACACGACGGCAGCGAAGTCGAACTCAAGGGCACCAACGTGATCCTGGCAGCCGGTTCGGATTCGATCGAACTGCCGTTCGCCAAGTTCGACGGCGCCACCATCGTCGACAACGTCGGCGCGCTGGACTTCAGCGAAGTGCCCAAGCGCCTGGCGGTGATCGGCGCCGGCGTGATCGGCCTGGAGCTGGGCAGCGTGTGGAAGCGCCTGGGCGCCGAGGTCACCATCCTCGAGGCGCTGCCGGACTTCCTGGCCCTGGCCGATGCGGAAGTGGCCAAGACCGCGCTGAAGGAATTCAAGAAGCAGGGCCTGGACATCAAGCTGGGCGCCAAGGTCTCCAAGACCGAGGTCACCGGCAAGGGCAAGAAGCAGGAAGTCGTCGTCACCTATACCGATGGCGAAGGCGAGAAGAGCCTGACCGTGGACAAGCTGCTGGTGGCCGTCGGCCGCCGCGCCGCCACCAAGGGCCTGCTGGCCGAAGGCACCGGCGTGAAGGTCAACGAGCGCGGCCAGATCGAGGTCGATGCGCATTGCCACACCGGCGTCGACGGCGTGTGGGCGATCGGCGACTGCGTGCGCGGGCCGATGCTGGCGCACAAGGGCTTCGAGGAAGGCATCGCGGTCGCCGAACTGATCGCCGGCCTGCCCGGCCACGTCAACTTCGACACGATTCCGTGGGTCATCTACACCGAGCCGGAAATCGCCTGGGTCGGCAAGACCGAGCAGCAGCTCAAGGCCGAGAACGTGCCGTACAAGACCGGCAGCTTCCCGTTCGCGGCGATCGGCCGTGCGGTGGCCATGGGCGAGCCGGCCGGCTTCGTCAAGGTCATCGCGCACGCCGAAACCGACCGCGTGCTCGGCCTGCACCTGGTCGGCGTCGGCGTCTCCGAGCTGGTCCACGAAGGCGTGCTGGCAATGGAGTTCAACGGCTCGGCCGACGACCTGGCGCGCATCTGCCACGCCCATCCGACCCTGTCCGAGGCGATCCACGACGCCGCGATGGCGGTCAGCAAGCGGGCGATCCACAAGGCCAATTGAGGCTGGGATTCGGGAGCCGGGATTGGGGATTCGCAAAAGCGACCGCCCCCCGTCCCGCCTCTTTCCGGCAATGACATGGCGCCGGGCGAAAGCCCGGCGTCGTTCTTTGCAGATCGCTACAAGGTGCCGAATCGGTCGACCCGGGCCGCACGTCCTGCTCCCGACACCGTGAACCCTCACGCATGCAACATCCCGTCGTTACGAATCCCCAATCCCGACTCCCCAATCCCATGAAAAGCATCTGCGTCTACTGCGGCTCCAACGCCGGCAACAAGCCCGCCTACGCCGAGCGCGCCACCGCGCTGGGCACGCGCATCGCCGAGCAGGGCCTGCGCCTGGTCTACGGCGGCGGCAACGTCGGCCTGATGGGCACCGTGGCCAATGCGGTGCTCGCCGCCGGCGGCCAGGTCACCGGCGTGATCCCCAAGCAGCTGGCCGACTGGGAAGTGGCGCACCGCGGCCTGACCGAACTGGAAATCGTCGGCTCGATGCACGAGCGTAAGTCGCGCATGTTCGACCTCTCCGACGCCTTCGTCGCCCTGCCCGGCGGCTTCGGCACGATGGAAGAGATCTTCGAGATGCTGACCTGGCGCCAGCTCGGCATCGGCAACAAGCCCTGCGCGTTCCTGGACGTGGAAGAGTTCTACGCACCGCTGATCGGCATGATCGACCGCATGGTCGCCGAACGCTTCCTGCATCCGGACCAGCGCGCCGACCTGTGGTACGGCAACGACATCGACACCATGCTGGCGTGGATGCACGACTACACGCCGGCGCAGGCATCGAAGTGGATCGACGAAAAGCGCCGCAACGCGTTGCGCTGAGCCCCGCCGTTTAACCAGCCGCAACCCAGGGCGCGTGGCAACGTGCCTAGCGACTCCGTAGCGGTTTCAGTTCCGAGAGACCGCACAGTGGGCCGCGTGCGGACAACGCCTGTCGCGGCTGAAGCCGCTCCTACAGGGACTTCGGAGCGCTGACTGGTGCGCTGTAGAGGGGCTTCAGCCCCGCCCGGCCGAATCGAAGCCTGCAGATTCCCCACTCCGTTCGTCGCGACTGAAGTCGCTCCCACAAAGGGCTTCCGCCAAGCCAGTTGCTGTTGCTTTGCTGCTGTTGCTTTGCTGCTGTTGCTTTGCTGCTGTTGCTTTGCTGCTGTTGCTTTGCTGCTGTTGCTTGCTGCTGTTGCTTGCTGCTGTTGCTTTGCTGCTGTTGCTTTGCTGCTGTTGCTTTGCTGCTGGTGCTTTGCTGCTGGTGCTTTGCTGCTGGTGCTTTGCTGTTGCTTTTGCTTTTGACTTACCGGGTTCCCTTCCGCAGCGGCGGCCATGGCGGGGAAAAACCCGAAGGGCGGCGCACATGGATGTGCGCCGTTCGCGGCAGGGGCAGGATGCCCCTTCCGCGAATCCCCGTCATGGACGCGGACCCGGAGCGCGCAGCGCGGAGGGCGCAAGGCAGGGCGTGCTTTCTTTTGGTTACTTTTCTTTGCACGAGCAAAGAAAAGTGACTCGCCGCAAGGCGAAAGCTTTGCTTTGCATCTAAGACCTTTAAACAGCAAAAAAGCATCTGCAATGGATAAACCCTGCACTATCCGCACCGCATCAGCCTCAGCACGCGAACTAAATCAACGCACAAGCACGCTCACCATCAATCATGCTGCGCAGGCCGCCCCAACAAATACCCCTGCCCATAGTCGCACCCCAACTCACGCAATGTCTCCAATTGCTGCTCCGTCTCGATGCCTTCGCCAATGGTCTCGATGCCGAGCGTACTGGCCAACGCCAGAATGCTGCGCACCAGCGCATAACTGCCCGCACCGCTTTCGCCGTGCAACCCGGCGACGAAGCTCTGATCGATCTTCAACGCCGAAATCGGAAACCGGTGCAGATACGACAGCGCCGAAAACCCCGTACCGAAATCGTCCAATTGCGCCAACACCCCACGTTCGCGCAGCGCCTGCAGGATCGTCAGCGTGCGCGGCGCATCATCGAGCAGCGCCACCTCCGTGATCTCCACCCGCAGCCGCCGCGGATCCGCGCCCGCGGTGTCGATCAAGCCGAACAGCCGCTCGGTGAAGTCCGGCGAACGGAAATGCCGCGGCGACACGTTGACCGACACATAGCCGGTGCCGCTGCGGGCCAGGCGCTGGATCACCTGCTCGTACAGCAGCCAGTCCACCTGCTCGATCAAGCCGCTGTCCTCGCCCAGATCGATGAACTGGCTGGGCAACAGCAAGCCGCGGCTCTCGTGGCGCCAGCGCAGCAGCGCCTCGTGGCCGACCACCGCACCGTCGATCAGACGCACGATCGGCTGGTAGAACGGCTCGAAGTCGCCGTTCTTGATCGCCCGCCGCAGGTCCGCCTCCAGGTCCAGGCTGCGCAGCGCCGCCTCGCGCATCGCCTCGTCAAACACCGCGCAGCGGTCCTGGGTCTGCGACTTGGCCCGGTACATCGCCGCATCCGCGTCGCGCAGCAGCTCCTCACCGCTGCGATAGCGCGGGTGCCAGGCGGCGATGCCCAGGCTGCCGGACGGGAACAGCTCGCGGCCGGCCACCCACATCGGCTGGCCGAGCACGCCGAGCAGGCGCTGCGCCAACTCGCGCACGCCCTCCAGCCCCTCTTCGCAGCTGACCAGGATCGCGAACTCGTCGCCGCCCAGGCGCGCGACCACATCGTCGCTGCGCAACGTGGAGACGATGCGCTTGGCCACCTCCACCAGCATTTCGTCGCCGGCGGCGTGGCCGATGCTGTCGTTGACCAGCTTGAACCGGTCCAGGTCCAGGAACAGCACCGCGAACGCCACGCCGTCGCCGTTGCGCGCGCGGTTGATCGCTTCGCCGAGCCGGTCCAGCAGATGCGAGCGGTTCGGCAGCCCGGTCAGCGCGTCGTGCAGCGCCTGGTGGGTCAGCCGCTGCTCGGCACGCCAGCGCTCGGCGATCTGCGCCAGCAGCTGCTGGTTGACCTCGGCCAGTTCGCGGGTGCGCTCGGCCACCCGCTGCTCCAGCTCGGCGTGCGCCAGCCGCAGCCGCTCCTGCGCACGCTGTCGTGCCAGGCCGCCGCCGACATTGTGCGCGACGAAGGTCAGCAGGCGCTGGTCGTATTCGGTGAAACGCACCTGCGTGGTATAGCTCTGCACCACGATCGCGCCGACCACCTCGCCCTCGTCGAACAGCGGCACGCCCAGCCAGCTGTGCGAGCGCGTGCCGTATTCCTGCACCTCGCCCTGCGCAACCAGCGCTTCGATTTCCGCCAGTTCCAGCAGGATCGGCCGGCGCTTGCGCATCACGTACTCGGTCAGGCCCCTGCCCCGCCGCCGCAGCGGGCGCCGCGGGCTGTGCTCGTCCACCGAATAGACGAACTCCAGCATCTTGGCGTCGTCGGACAGCAACGCGATGTACAGATTGCGCGCATCGATCAGCCCGCCGACGATGGCATGCACCTCGGCGTAGAACTGCTGCAGGCTCTCCGAGCGGATCGCCAGCTCGGCGATGCGGAACAGGGCCAGTTGCAGGGTCTCGGCGCGCTTGCGCTCCTGGATCTCGTCCTGCAGGTCGTGGTTGGCGCGCTGCAGCTCCTGGGTGCGCAACTGCACGCGCCGCTCCAGTTGCACCTGCGCGTGGCGCCGGTCCATCGCGGTCAGCACGTGCTGGGCGACGTAGGCCAGCAGCGCGCGGTCGGCATCGGTGTAGTGCAGCGCACGGTCGTAGTTCTGCACCACGATCGCGCCGCAGACGCGACCCTCGCGCAGCATCGGCACGCCCAGCCAGTCCTTGCTGTCCGGTCCGTGCAGGGCGTCGTAGTCCACCCGCAAGCGGTCGCGCACCTGCGGCGACGGCCCGCGCACCGCCTGGCCGTGGCGCAGCAGGGCGAAGGTCAGGCTGTTGGGCATGTCGCGCTGGTAGTACAGCCGTTCCGGGTCGGCGACGAAATCGTCGTGCCGGTCGGAGAAATACAGGAAGCGCATGCTCTGCTGATCTTCGTCGTACTCGACGATGTAGCAGTTCTCTGCGTACATCAGCGAGTCCAGCACCGAATGCACGTGCTGCAGCATTTGCCCCATTTCCAGGTCCGTGCCGGCCAGGTCGGCGATCTCGTACAGCGCCTGCTGCAGCTGCTTGGACTTCTCCAGGCCCTCGATGCGCGCACGCATCCGCTCGGTTTCCAGCAGCGCCAGGCCGAACGCGGCGGCCATCTCGCACCAGGCGCTACGCTGCGCTTCGGACAGCGGCTGCTGCAGCCGGGCGGCCACGGCCACGCAGGCGCCGTCGGGCGTTTTCAGCACGTGCAGCAAGGCGTCCGCAGGCGCCGGCACGGTCTCGGCGAGGCACCTCCGGACCAGCGCCGGCAGCCATGCCGGCGCATCCGGCGTGGCGCCGAACAGGCGCACGCCGGCGCTGCCGTCGCCGCACGCGATGGCCACCGCGCTACCGGGCGGCAGCAAGCCGCACAAGGCAACCGCGGTCTGCATGCCAGCGTGGCCGTCGGGGTGATCCTGGCGGTCGATGGAGGACGGCTCGAACAACATCAACAACAACTCCTGCATGACGTAGGACCTGCCCCACGCCTCCCCCTTAGACGCCAGCATACCTTTTACGTGAACAGGCGCACGCGCGCTGACCCCGGACGCGCCGCTGGCGCGTTCTCTGTCTACGATGCCCGCAGCCATCGCGCCCCCGCCCGCCGCCACAGCCCTCACCCGATGCTATGCGCCGGGCCGGCGAACGCTTAGGCTTGCCGCCGTGGACGCCCTGGTCGAAACGAGCGACGAAGCCCTGATGCTGGCCTATGCGGCCGGCGACGCCGGCGCGTTCGAGACCCTGTACGCGCGCCACCGCAGCCGGCTCTACCACTACCTGCTGCGCCAGCTGCGCGACGTGGCGCTGGCCGAGGAAATGTTCCAGGACGTGTGGCAGCGGGTCATCGCCGCCCGCCAGGGCTGGCAACCGCAGGCCGCGTTCAGTACCTGGCTGCTGCGCATCGCCCACAATCGGCTCGGCGACCACTGGCGCGCGGCCAAGCACCGTCCGGCCGCGCCGGCCGATGCCGAACTGCGCACCGCCAGCGTGCCGGACCCGGATACGCCGGAGCGGCAGCTGTCGGCGTTCGAACAGCGGCGCCAGCTGCAACTGGCGCTCGACGACTTGCCGGAGGATCAACGCGACGTGCTGCTGCTGCGCCTGGAACAGGAACTGAGCCTGGAGGAGATCGCACAGATCACCGGCGTCGGCCGCGAGACGGTCAAGTCGCGGCTGCGCTATGCGATGGACAAATTGCGCGCGAGGCTGGGCGGATGAGTGCCGACGAACCGCTGACCCCGGAAGAACGCGCCCTTGCCGAGCACCTGCGGCTGGGCCGGCAGGCATCGCCGTCGGCGGCGCTGGACGCCGCAATCCTGGCCGCGGCGCGCGCCGCGGTGACGCCTGCGCCGGTCGCGTCCGCGCCGCACGGCGCCGCCGCCGAACCTGCAGCGGCGACGGCGCCGGTTGCGAGCGCAGCCGCATCGGCACCAGCGGACCATGATGTCCGTACCAACACGGTCCCGCGCCGCCGCGCACGCTGGCAGGCCTGGACCGGGCTGGCGGCATCGTTGACGCTGGCCGCGGGCATCGCCTGGCAGTTGCGCACCCCGACACCGCCGGTGGCCGCGCCGGTCGCTTCCGACACGGCCATGCCAGCGCCAGCCGCCGCCGAAGCGGTGGCCGAGCAAACCGCCGCGGCCCAGCCAGCAGCCGCCGAAGACGCGGCGGCCGCGTCCGGCACGGCCCCGACGCCCACCGACATGCCCCCGCCTCCGCCAGCCTCCGTGCAGAAGCTGGCACCGGCAGCGAACGACCACGACGCGCCGCGCGCCGCGCCCGCACCAGTGGCAGCACCCGCGGACGCCCCCATTGCGGCCGAGCCGGAGCCGATGATGGCACCGCCGCCCACGCCGGCCGTGGTCTCGCCCCCGGCACCGCCTGCGCCGCCCGCGCCGGCGAAGGCGCTGACGCCTCCCGCACAGGCACCGCAGGCGCTGGCGAAGCCGGCGGCGCGCACGCGCGAGGCCAATGCCATGCAGCGCGAAGACCGGCGCATGCTGCAGCAACGCAGCGAAGCCCTCGCCGAGCGCGACGGCAGCGACGCGGCAAGCGCACAGCCGCAGGACGCGGATGGATACGCGCGCGTCGAAGGCAACCTCGGCGCGGCGCCGCCACCGGCACCGGCGCCAGCCGCACCGGTCGCCGCGGACACCGCGCCGTTGGCGGCAGCCGCGCGCGCCGCCGGCACCGATCCGGCGCTTGCGGCGGAGAGCGATGCGCGCCTGTCGCCACGTCGCTGGCTGGCGCGCATCCGCGAACGCCGCGACGCCGGCGAGCAAGCCGCTGCGCGGGCCAGCCTGCAGCGGTTCCAGCGCGAGCATCCGCACGCGCGCATCCCCGGCGACCTTCGCGCCCTGCTCGACTGAGCCGTACTTGGCCGCCGGCCGCCCGTGTCAGGCCGAACAGGCCCAGCCTGACCCGACGACCGCCAGGAACCGCAAGCTTCGCTACCCCAGGACCCCCGGACGAGAAGCGCCCGATCCACCCGCGGGCAGCGAACAACCGGCCCCGGCAAACGGTCAACACATTTGTGGCGGCGCCAGTCCCGGCGAGCCGCTTGACAGTCGCCGAGCACGGATGGATGTTGCCGCTGTGTCCACCGCGACGCCCGCCATGCACTGCCCGATCGCCCGTCTCGCCCTGCTTGCGGCCCTGCTCGGCTGGGCGCTGTCCTGCCGCGCGCAGACGGTCGCGCCACCTGCGCGCATCGACATGGAACACGCGGTCGCCACTGCGATCGACGGCACGCCGATGGCCTACGAAATCGGCACGCTGTCCGTGCCGGAGAACCGCGACAACGCCGACAGCCGCCCGATCCAGGTCGGCTTCGCCCGGGTCAAGGCCAGCCGCCCGAGCGGCGCGCCACCGATCTTCCTGCTGGCAGGCGGGCCGGGCACCACGATGCTCGACATCGTGCTCGATCGCGACGACACCGCCAGGCGCCGCATCAAGGCATGGCAGGCCTATGCGGAGGTGGCCGACCTGGTGGTGGTCGAGCAACGCGGCTACACCTTGCGCGGCGACCGGATGGAACTGGACACGCCAGCGCTGCCGCTGGACCAGCCGATGACCACCGCGCAGGACATCGCGATCACCCGCGACCTGGCGCGGCGCGCCCAGGCCGCCTATCCACGCGCCGACCTCTCCGGCTATTCGATCGCGCAGATCGCCGACGACGTCGACGACCTGCGCAAGGCGCTGGGCTACGACAGGATCAGCCTGGTCGCCGCCAGCTTCGGTTCGCAGTGGGCCTTCGCGGTGCTCAAGCGCCATCCCGGGCGCGTGGCGCGCGCGGTGATCTCCGCCACCGAACCGCTGGATGCCGGTTACGACCAACC
Organism: Xanthomonas sp. DAR 34887; assembly: GCF_041245805.1. Taxonomy (NCBI): domain Bacteria; kingdom Pseudomonadati; phylum Pseudomonadota; class Gammaproteobacteria; order Lysobacterales; family Lysobacteraceae; genus Xanthomonas; species Xanthomonas tesorieronis. The sequence goes on along the minus strand of NZ_CP162490.1, from coordinate 2,324,374 downwards.
ATCGCAGGTGTTCGCCGCGTTCCAGCGCATCGCCGCCGAAGCCGACCAGGCGCCCGCGCTGGCACCGTACCTGCCCGCCGGCGGCATGATCGCCGCGATGCAGGCGACGCGCGAGCGCTTGGCCGCCGGCCCGGTCCGCGTGGAGGTGGAACACGACGGCACCCGGCAGCAGGTGGTGCTCGGGTTGGAGGACTACCAGCTCGCGCTGGTCACCTATTCCGAGAACGCCGCGACCTTTCCGCGCTTCGTGCTCTCGGCCTACCACGGCCATTACGACGCATGGGCGCGCGACGCCATCGCCTGGCGCGCGCCGCAGATGCGCGCGCTGATCAATCCGCTGATCAACATCGGCCTGGACATGAGCGCGCCGCGCAAGCGCCTGCTGTGGAGCGACCCGGCGCTGCCGCTGCTCGGGCGCTGGAACTTCGCCGCGTATCTGGCGACCAAGGGCGAATGGGCCACCGCCGACGCCGGCGACGCGCTGCGCGCGCCGGTCCTGGACCCGACCCCGGTGCTGTTCGTGCAGGGCGACTGGGACACCTCCACGCCGCTGGAGAACACGCTGGCGCTGCTGCCCTACTTCCCCAACAGCCGCACCGTGCTGCTGCATCGCGCGCAACACAACGGCACCTTCGCCCTGCTGCGCAGCCGGCCGCAGCTCGCCGCCAAGGTCTATGCATTCCTGCGCGACGGCGACACCCGTGGCCTGCCCGCGGACGCTGCGCTGGACCCGGTGGCGTTCGCCGCGCCTGCGTTTCCCGCACCGGTGCCCGGAATTGCGCCCGCAGCGGTGGTCGGCCGCCGTTGACTGCGGCGCCGGGGCAGCGCGCCGTGCCGTCCCGCGACAGCGCGCCGGAGGACGACGGGCATCGGACCGGCGGCGGCGGCGAATCGGCCGCAGTGCCTCGTCTAGAATGGCGCCGATGCCCGATACGCTCTCCCACCTCGTCAGCCATAGCGTGGACATCAAGCACAGCCGCTTCCTGGCGCAGGCGGCGCCGATCGCCGACGCCGGCGCGGCGCTGGCGTTCGTGCAGCGGGTCGCGGTGGCCGACGCCACCCACAACTGCTGGGCTTATCGCCTCGGCGACGATTACCGCTCCAGCGACGACGGCGAACCGGCCGGCACCGCCGGCCGCCCGATCCTGGCGGCGATCGACGGCCAGGGCTTCGATCGCGTGGTGGTGGTGGTCACGCGCTGGTACGGCGGCATCAAGCTCGGCGCCGGCGGGCTGGTCCGCGCCTACGGCGGCACCGCCGCCGAGTGCCTGCGGCTGGCGCTGCGGCAGCCGCTGCTGGCCTTAAGCCTGATCACCGTGCACTGCGGCTTCGACGATCTGGGCACCGTCCATGCGGCGTTGAGCGCCTGCGCCGCGGAAAAACTCGATGAACGCTTCGACGCCGAAGGCGCCGAACTGCAGCTGCGCCTGCCCAGCGAGCGCGTGGACGCCTTGAAAACGCGGCTGCGCGACGCCACTCGGAACAGGGTCCGCTGTTCGGAAACCTCCCCCGCATGAACGATCCGTCGGCCGACCAGGCCAAGTCGCTGCGCAAACTCGGCAGCCTGCGCACCCTGTGGCCGTTCGTGCAACGCCAGCGCGGCCTGTTCGGCGCCTGGCTGCTGGCGCTGGCGGTGTCCTCCAGCGCGACGCTGAGCCTGCCGGTGGCGGTCCGGCAGATGATCGACCACGGTTTCAGCGACGGCAGCAGGATCAACCAGTCCTTCGCGCTGTTGTTCGCGCTGGCGGTGGTACTGGCGATCGCCACCGCGCTGCGCTTCTACTTCGTGTCGCTGCTGGGCGAGAAGGTCGTCGCCGACCTGCGCGGGCGCCTGTACGCGCACCTGATCGGCCTGCACGCCGGCTTCCACGACCGCAACCGCAGCGGCGAGCTGGTGTCGCGGCTGTCGGCCGACAGCGAACTGCTGCGCGGGGTGATCGGCAGCACCATGTCGGTGGCGCTGCGCAGCACGGTGACGGTGATCGGCAGCATCGTGATGCTGTTCGTGACCAGCCCGCACCTGGCCGCCTACGCGCTGCTCGGCATCCCGCTGGCGGTGTTGCCGATCGTGCTCGGCGCGCGCCGCCTGCAGAAGATCTCGCGCGCCAGCCAGGACCGCGTCGCCGACGCCAACACCCTGGCCGCCGAAACCCTGGGCGCGGTGCGCACGGTGCAGGCGCATGCGCGCGAGCCCTACGAGCGCGGCCGCTTCGGCCAGGCGCTGGCCCTGTCGGTGGACGTGGCGCGGCGCCGGGTGCGCGCGCAGGCGCTGATCACCGCGGTGGCGATCGTGCTGGTGTTCGGCGCGATCGTGCTGGTGCTGTGGTCCGGCGCGCACGAAGTGGCGGCCCACGAGCTGAGTGCCGGCGCGCTCGGGCAGTTCGTGCTGTATGCGATGTTCGGCGGCGGCTCGGTGGCCTCGCTGGCCGAAGTCTGGAACGACCTGCAACGCGCGGCCGGCGGCATGGGCCGCATCGCCGAACTGTTCGCCGAACGCCCCGAGGTGCTGGCGCCGGCGCAGCCGCGTGCGCTGCCGCAGCCGCTGCGCGGCGAAGTGCGCTTCGAGAACGTGGTGTTCCGCTATCCGCAGCGTCCCGACCATCCGGCGCTGGACGGCTTCGACCTGCACGTGCGGCCCGGCGAAAGCGTGGCCCTGGTCGGCCCGTCCGGCGCCGGCAAGAGCACCGTACTGTCGTTGCTGCTGCGCTTCCACGATCCGCAGTCGGGAGCCGTGCGGGTCGACGGCGCCGACCTGCGCGAGCTGGATCCGGCGCAGCTGCGCGAAGGCATCGGCCTGGTGCCGCAGCATCCGACCCTGTTCGCGGCCAGCGCCGCCGACAACATCCGCTACGGCCGGCTCGAGGCCAGCGATGCCGAGGTCGAGGCCGCGGCGCGCGCCGCCGAAGCCGACGGCTTCATCCGCCAGTTGCCCGACGCTTACGCCAGCGAACTGGGCGAGCGCGGTGCGCGCCTGTCCGGCGGCCAGCAGCAGCGCATCGCCATCGCCCGCGCCCTGCTCAAGGACGCGCCGATCCTGCTGCTGGACGAAGCCACCAGCGCGCTGGACGCGCAGAGCGAATACGCCGTGCAGCAGGCGTTGGAGCGGCTGATGGCCGGGCGCACCACGCTGGTCATCGCGCACCGCCTGGCGACGGTGCTCAAGGCCGACCGCATCGTGGTGATGGACCACGGCCGCATCGTCGCCCAGGGCACCCATGCCGAGTTGCTGGCGCAAGGCGGCCTGTATGCGGAACTGGCGCGGCTGCAATTCATCGACTGAGCACGCCGCGCTAACACCGGCGGGGCTACGGTCCCGCTGCGCCCGCGCAACGGCGACGGCGCAAGGCGCCGGCCGCGCTTCCGGCGCCATCCGGTTCGACGAATCGCCTTCGACAGGAGACACGCCATGTCCTTTCGCCAACTGCCCGCCCTCGGTCCCGACGGCGAGGCCTATCTGATCACCGAGTTCCAGGACGAAGCGCAGCATCAGCAGCAGGCGCAGCACGACGCTCCGTCTACGCCGGCGCTGCGCTACGAACTGGCCGACGGACGCAAACTGATCCGCCGCGGCCAGCAGTTCACCACCACCGGCGGCGAGCTGACCCTGACCGCGGTGTGAGCGCGCGCTGCCGCGCAGCGACGCGCGGCATGCGATCTGTCCGCCTGCTGCGCGGTGCGCGCGGCGGGCGGGTGGTCAATTATTGACCAGGTCTCTTGACACGCCCGCCCAGCAAGGCGCGCAGACACTTATCCACATGTTTGCGCGCATTCCATCCACACTGCCTGTGGATGAAGTGGCACGCACGGCGATCGCCGCAGCCAGACGCCCTACCCTGTAGGAGCGGCTTCAGCCGCGACAGAAACCCTCTGGAGGCGAAGCTGTCGAACGCCATGCTGACCGCCGAGCACAAGGAGTCGCTGTGAGTGCCTGTCGCGGCTGAAGCCGCTCCTACAGGGTGATCCTTCGCTTCGGACTATCCCGGCAACACCCGGCCGATGCCGCTGGCATCGATTTCCGCCGCCGCCGCATCTAATGCCGTCGCCACGGTGGCCGGATCGAAGCCGATGCGGAAATGCAGTTCGCCGGCCGGCGTGCGCGAGGAATGGATCGAGGCCAGGCTGACACCGTGGCGCTCGAACACGTACAGCAAGGTCCGCAGCGAGCCGGCGCGGTCTTCGGGCAGATAGACGCTGAGCGTCAGCTGCTCGGTCAGATCCGCGAGCAGATAGCCGACGCGTTCGTAGCTGTAGTTGCCGTGCGCGATCGCCGTCGTACCCAGTGCCTGGCGATTGGCGTCGAGGAAATCGGCGCGGAACTGCGCACGCGCCGCATCGTCGCCGCGGCCGACCTGCTCGCGCAGCCGCGACAGTTGCGCGATCAGGCCGTCGAGCACGCCGCCGACATGCGGGTTGCCGAACTGGATGTCTTCGTAGATCGCCGGATTCAACGCCAGGATGCGCGCGATGATCGCGGTATCCAGTTCGAACGAGGCCGAACGGTACGGCATCAGCGCTTCCAGCGGTCCCAGCGTCGGCGCGTGCTCGCGCAACACGCCGGCCTGCGCCAGATGGCTGGCGTGCACCATCGCCTGCACCAACGCCATCACCCGGTCGTGGTGATCGGGCGTGCTGCGCACGCATTCGGCTTCCAGCGCCGTGCACAGCTGGTGCAGCCACGCGCTCCAACGGGACAACCGCGCTTCGCATACCACCAGCACGCGGCCCTTGAGCGTGGGCGATTTCGGCGGCGCGGTCATCGGATGCAGGCCGGCCACGTCCGCCTGCGAGGCCAGCATCGCCGCCACCGGTTCGCGCTTGACCGACGTCACGTCCAGCCACAGCTGATCGCGTTCGCGCCCGGCGGCGCGGCGCACGTAGTCGCCGATCAGTGCCGGCGTGTGCCGGATCGGCGCGGAGAAGATCAGCACCTGCGCGCGCTGCAGCAAGGCGTCCGGATCCAGCGACTGCGGATCGGCCGGATCGTGGCCGACCACCTCCAGCTGCATGCGCTCGCGGAAGAACCGGCTCAGCCAGCGGCCATAGGCGCCGGCGCTGCCGACGATGCCGACGACCGGGCGCAGGCTCACGCCAGGCGCTCGACGGCGAAGCGCAGCGGCGTGGCCAGCGCCGCCGGCGCGGCGGCGAGCACGTCCAGTTCCTCGTAGCCGCTGGCCAGGGTCGCTTCCAGCGCCGCATGCACGCCGGCGATGGCGCGGCCGATCGCCTGCTCGAAGGCCTCGCCGCGCAGCAGGAACGCGACCAGCAACGCCATCAGCACGTCGCCGGTGCCGGCCACGTCCACCGGCAACAGCGGCGAGCACCAGCGATAGACCGCCTCGCGGCTCACCGCCAGGGTCACCAGCTGGCCCGCGTCGCCGCCGACGCTGTGCGCCAACACCCACTGCGGCCCACGCGCCAGCAGCACGCGCGCCGCGGCGATCGCCTCGTCCTGGACCAGCGCCGGCATGCCGGTCAGGCGGCCGAGTTCGAACGCGTTCGGCGTGACCAGCCACGCATGCGGCAGCAGCCGTTCGGCGAACACCGCTTCCAGCCCCGGCTCGACATAGGGCCCGGTATGCGTATCGCCGATCACCGGATCCAGGCAGTAGCGCAGCGCCGGGCACTGCGGCAGCGTGGCGTCGAGCCAGTCGGCGAACGCAATCCCGTTGCCGACGCTGCCGAAATAGCCGGATACCAGCATCCGCGCGCGTTGCGGCAGACCGCGCTCGCTGGCGCCGAGCAGCAGATCGGCGAACCAGTCCGACGGCAGCACCTTGCCGCGCAGCGTGTCGTAGAACGGCGCATTGCTCAGCAAGGTGGTCGGAATCTCGGCCACGCGCAGCCCCAGCGCACGCAGCGGCGGTACCGCCGCACTGTTGCCGGCATGGCCGTAGACCAGTTGCGACTGCACCGAGATCACGTCGATCGGCGAAAGCCCGTCCGGACGCTGGCGGCGGCCGTGGAGGAGATGGCTGGCAGTGGATGCGTTCATCGGCACATTCTAGGCCGCGGCCATCGATGGCGGAGCATCGGTCCGCTCAAGGGTTGCGCAGGAACACCACGTAGCCGCGGAACCACGGATTGTCCTGCAGCCCCCGCGGCGGCTGCCAGTCGCCGCCCTGCAGCAGGCCGATGCGGAACGGCACCTGCAATCGACCCAGCCTGGCGACATAGACGGGATAGTCGGCAATCACCGCGCGTCCCTGGTAGATCTGCAGCACCACCTCGTCGACCACGCCGCGCAATCCGGCCAAGGCCTCGGCGCGGCCGTTGACGCTCCAGTCCAGCAGGCCGGTGATGCCGAGCCGGTAGTCGGCCGGCAGGCGCCCGCGCAGCGTGCGCAGGAACGCCACGTAGCGTTCGAGGTGGCGCGTCCCCGCATCGAAATCGATCTGCAGGCCGGCCACGTCGTTGCCGGCCGCGCGCCAGCGCTGCAACTGCACCAGCACCGCGTCGAACAAGGCCGGCGTCCAGTCGATGCGCTCCACCCGCAGCACCATCCACACCTGGCAGTGGCGCAGTTGCGGCACCGCCGCGCGTTGCGCGACCAGCCTTGCCGGCGCACCGGCGTCCAGCGGCACCTCGGCCTGCAGCAAATAGACGCGGCGAGCGCTGGCCAGCACTGGTTGCGGACGCACCCCGGCCCACAGCCAGAACGCGTCGTAGCGGCGCGCCTCCACCGGCGCGGCGTTGGCCGCGCCCATCGTCATGCACAGCGCCAACAGCACGGCGCAGCGCGCGAGCGTGGCCGCGCTCACCAGTAGTACTTCAGGTCCTGCGCCCAGCTCGAGGACGGGAATTGCCGCTTCAGGCGCTGGAACCAGCGCTTGCGCTCGCCCACCGGCACGTCCTTGCCGCCGCAGTGGTTGTAGCCGCTGGGCGCATAGCAGTTGATCGCGCGATACAGCGCATACGCCCTGTCGTTGGCGGGCACGTCCGCAGCATCGATGACGCGTTGGTAGACCGGCAAACGGAAATACGCGGCACCGGGAAACTGCGAAGGCGCTCCGCCAAGCTCGGCGGCCGGCGGCGGCACGTTGATCGGCAAGTCATCCCAGTTCATGACCCGGACGAACTCCGCCAGGCACAGCTGCGCGTGCGCGTCGGCCGGGGCAGCGGCCAGCGTCTTGGCCACCGTCTCGATCGCCGGGCACGCATCCTCGCCCTGCTCGAAGGTGCCGGAGAACACCGCCTGCGGTGGCGAGGATTGCGGCAACCAGTAAGGCCCGCGCCGAGGCTCGCTGCTGTCATGCGGCACCTCGGCGAGCAGCACGCGATCCTGCAGGAACGCCTTGGGCTGGCCGCGCGAAAGTTCCTTGTACAGCAGCACAAAGGCGGCCAGTTCGCGTTCGTGCGCCGACACGGTCGGGGTCAGCGCGTGGCGGCGCAGCAGATCGGCACCGGCGGCATAGATCAGCAACTGGTCGCGGATGGCCTGGTTGACGATCGGAGAATCCGCCGCGAACACCTGGTCGAGCGCGCGGTCGCGCTCCAGGCGCCGCGCCAGCGCCAACTGCACCAACGGCTGCTGCACCCCAGGTTCGGCGCTGCCGAGCAGGCGCCGCCAGTAGGCCGCCAACGCCGGCGCGCCGCTGTCTTCCAGCGCCAGGCCCTTGAGCATGGCCGCGGCGAAGGCGACGCTGCCGCGCTTGCCCTGCCCCGTGCCGGCGTCCAGCAGGCGCAGCGCCTGTGCCGGGGACTGCGCCACGTAGTACTGGTAGCTGGCGAGCAGCAGCGCGAACAACGCCGGTTCGTCGGCGAAACGCGATCGCTGCGCCTGCAGCGCGTCCAGCGCCAGTCTACGGCCATCGCGGCCGTCGCCCGAGCGCATCGCCTTGAGATCGGCCACCGCCAGCAGCAGCGGCGTGGTCAGCGTCGCGGGAGCGGCGTTGGCCAGCAGCTTGTTGTCGATTTCCTCGGCCAGTGCCTGGTCCGACAGGCCGCGCTGCGCCGAGGGCAGGCGCAGCAAGCGTTCGTATTCGGCGGCCAGCTTCGCGGTATCGCCGCCAAGCCAGTACACGCGCCGCAGCAGGCCGCGCGCAGATGCGGCGTAGCGTCCTTGTGGATAGTCGTGCAGGTACGCGGCGAATCCCTGCTCGGCGCGCGCCAGCGCGGCTTGGTCGAACTGCGGCGGATCGCGCTGCACGCCGTACTCGTCGAAGCCATCGACCTGCCCCGCGTTGAGCGCGACCCGCCCCAGCATGTAGCGCGCCGCCTCCCTGAGCCAGGGGTCGGCCGCCTTGGCCAGCGCCTGGAAGCCCTGCGCGGACGCATCGAAGGCGCCGGCATAGAACGCGCTGGCGGCCTGCAGGTACCGCGCGAAGTCCTTGCCTGCGGCCGAGGACACGCCATCGGCCACGGCGATTTCCGCATCCGGGCACTGCGCCGGCCGCGCCTGCGCCAAGCGGGTTTTTTCCGCCGGCGGCACGCGCGTGTTCGCATTCAATGCGGCGATGAATTCGCTGCCGCCGCGCGCATTGCTGTTGCAGCGGTCCGCTTCGCCGTCGAGCGTTCCGTCAGCAGCAGTGGCCGGATCGGTCGGCGGCGGTTGCAACGCCTGGACCGCCGCCTCCCAGGTGAACGCCGGTTCGAGCGGGTCGGCAGGCACAGTGGCGGGCGCGGCATCATCGCGCATCAACAGCAACAGATTCACCCGGGTATCGTTGCCCGGCGCAAGCGCAGCGGTGTTCTGGCATCCGCTGTAATCGCCGAAGTCCAGCAGCAGGCTGGGATCGCAACCGGCATCGGAACTGGCGAGCGCGGGTGCCGCAAGGCAAGCGCACGACAGCAGCGCGGCAAGGCGGGCAAGCACGGAACGGCCGATCTGCATGGCGGACTCTGCAAACGATAGGCGCCGCGATCGGCGTGGCGGCATGTTCGCATGCCGGACTGCGCCACGGCACAGACGGCGCACGCTAGCGATGCGCCGCCGGTGCGGCCACGCCGGCATTGCGCCAGCGCGGGCCACGTGGATCAGTCCCGGAACCCCTTCAACCCACGGCGGGTGCCTTCATCGCCGCAGTTCAAGCGCTGGGATTGGGATGGAGAATTGGAGATCCGTAACAGCAGCACCGCGGCGTCCCCTCCCGCAACCGGCATTCGATTCACAAGCAATCGATCGCAATCCCGAAAACTGAAAAGGCACGTATCGGGCTCTCGCCTGCACGTGCCTCTTCCATCGGCCCAGACAATCTCGATCGCCGCTCGGGACCCGCCGTTGCGAATCCCCAATCTCCAATCCCAAATCCCGGCTCTACGACGTCATCCGATCCCAGAACCCCTTCACCCCGTCGATGAAGGTCGCCGACTTCGGCGAGTGCTTGCGCGCGTCTTCGCCAGTGAAGGTGGATTCGAACTGCTCCAGCAGCTTGCGCTGGTCGGCGGTGAGATTGACCGGGGTTTCCACCACCACGCGGCAGTACAGATCGCCTTCGCTGCGGCTGCGCACCGAACGCACACCCTTGCCGCGCAAACGGAACAGCTTGCCGGTCTGGGTCTCGGCCGGGATGCGGATCTCCGCCTCCCCGCCCAGCGTGGCCACGCGCACGGTGTCGCCGAGCGCCGCCTGGGAGATGCGGATCGGCACTTCGCAATGCAGGTCGTCGCCGTCGCGCTGGAAGATCGGATGCTCGCGCACCCGCACTTCCACATACAGATCGCCGGGCGGCGTGCCGGCCGGACCGGCCTCGCCTTCGCCGGACAGGCGGATGCGATCGCCGTTGTCCACGCCGGGCGGGATCTTCACCGACAGCACCTTGGTTTCCTCGACGCGCCCGGCACCGTGGCAGGTCACGCACGGGTTCTGCACGATCTGGCCGCGCCCGGCGCAATGCGGGCAGCTCTGCTGCATCGCGAAGATGCCGCGCTGGATCCGCACCTGGCCGCGTCCCTGGCACGTCGTACAGGTCTCGACCTTGCCGTCTTCCGAGCCACTGCCATGACAGTGCTCGCATTCGCCCAGGGTCGGAATCTCGATGCGCCGCTCGATCCCGGCCACCGCCTCTTCCAGATCCAGTTCCAGCACGTAGCCGATATCGGCCCCGCGCCGCGCCGCACGACCGCCACCACCGCCGGCACCACCGAAGATATTGCCGAAGATGTCGCCGAAGATGTCGCCCATGTCCGGGCCGCCGGCACCGCCACCGCCGCCCATGCCGTGCTCGAACGCGGCATGGCCGTGCGCGTCGTACATGCGCCGCTTGTTGCCGTCGGACAAGACTTCGTAGGCCTCCTTGCACTCCTTGAAGGCCGCCTCGGCCGCCTGGTCGCCCGGATTGCGGTCGGGGTGGAACTTCATCGCGCAACGGCGATAGGCCTTCTTCAGCTCGTCGTCATTGGCGGTACGGGCCACGCCCAGCACTTCGTAGTAGTCGCGTTTGCTCATAGGGCGGAGATTGGGGATTCGAAATTCGGGATTCGTTCAAGGCAAAAGCGGAGAGCCGAGCTCTTCCGCTTTTGCAAGCACTGCTTTGGACAGGGATGGGAGCAGGAATCGGCAGGCCAAGGGGCCTTGCCAATCCCCAATCCCAATCCCGAATCCCGGCTTACTTCTTGTCGTCCTTGACCTCGGTGAACTCGGCGTCGACCACGTCGTCGCCAGCGGCGTGCGCGCCGCCCGGGGCGGCGCCCGGCTGCTGTTCGCCAGCAGCGGCCGCCGCATACAGCGACTGCCCAGCCTCTTCCAGCGCCTTGGTCTTGGCCTCGATCTGGCCCTTGTCGTCGCCCTTCATCGCCGTTTCCAGGTCTGCCAGCGCCGACTCGACCTTGCCGATCACGTCGCCACCGACCTTGCTGCCGTGCTCGGTGATCGCGCTGCGGGTGGCGTGCAGCAGGCCGTCGGCCTGGTTGCGCGCCTGCACCAGCTCATGGAACTTCTTGTCTTCCTCGCGGTTGGCTTCCGCGTCGGCGACCATCCGCTGGATCTCGTCGTCCGACAGGCCGGAGCCGGCCTTGATCTCGACCTTCTGTTCCTTGTTGGTCTTCTTGTCCTTGGCCGACACGTGCAGGATGCCGTTGGCGTCGATGTCGAAGGACACCTCCACTTGCGGCAGGCCGCGCGGCGCCGGCTCGATCCCGGACAGGTCGAACTTGGCCAGCGACTTGTTGTAGCGGGCCTGCTCGCGCTCGCCCTGCAGCACGTGCACGGTGACCGCGGACTGGTTGTCCTCGGCGGTGGAGAAGGTCTGCGAGGCCTTGGTCGGGATCGTGGTGTTCTTCTCGATGATCTTGGTGAACACGCCGCCCAGGGTTTCGATGCCCAGGCTCAGCGGGGTCACGTCGAGCAGCAGCACGTCCTTGACGTCGCCGGCCAGCACGCCGCCCTGGATCGCCGCGCCCAGCGCCACGGCCTCGTCGGGATTGACGTCCTTGCGCGGATCCTTGCCGAAGAACTCGGCCACCGCCTGCTGCACCTTCGGCATGCGGGTCTGGCCGCCGACCAGGATCACCTCGGTCACGTCGCTGGCACGCAGGCCGGCGTCGTTGAGCGCGGTGCGGCACGGCTCGATGGTGCGCTTGACCAGATCCTCGACCAGCGCCTCGAGCTTGGCCCGGGTCAGCTTGATGTTGAGGTGCTTCGGGCCCGACGCGTCGGCGGTGACGTACGGCAGGTTGACTTCGGTCTGCTGCGAGGACGACAGCTCGATCTTGGCGCGCTCGGCCGCATCCTTCAGGCGCTGCAGCGCCAGCGGATCCTTGCGCAGGTCGATGCCCTGGTCCTTGTTGAATTCTTCGACGAGGTAGTCGATGACGCGCTTGTCGAAGTCTTCGCCGCCCAGGAAGGTGTCGCCGTTGGTGGCCAGCACTTCGAACTGCTTCTCGCCATCGACGTTGGCGATCTCGATGATCGACACGTCGAAGGTGCCGCCGCCCAGGTCGTACACCGCGATCTTGCGATCGCCGCCCTGGCCCTTGTCCAGGCCGTAGGCCAGCGCCGCGGCGGTCGGCTCGTTGATGATGCGCTTGACGTCCAGGCCGGCGATGCGGCCGGCGTCCTTGGTCGCCTGGCGCTGGCTGTCGTTGAAGTACGCCGGCACGGTGATGACCGCCTCGGTGACGGTCTCGCCCAGGAACGCCTCGGCGGTCTTCTTCATCTTCTCCAGCACCTGCGCGGAGATTTCCTGCGAGGCCAGCTTGCGGCCGTCGGCAGTGGCCACCCAGGCGTCGCCGTTGTCGTGCTGGACGATGCCGTAGGGAACCAGGCCGATGTCCTTCTGCACTTCGGCGTCGGTGAACTTGCGGCCGATCAGGCGCTTCACCGCGTAGAAGGTGTTCTTCGGATTGGTGACCGCCTGGCGCTTGGCCGAGGCGCCCACCAGCACTTCGCCGTCCTTGGTGTAGGCGACGATCGAGGGCGTGGTGCGGTCGCCTTCGGAATTTTCGATGACGCGGGCCTTGCCGCCGTCCATGATCGCCACGCACGAGTTGGTCGTGCCCAGGTCGATGCCGATGATCTTGCCCATTGGATGACTCCTGAAAATTTCTGGTGTCCGGCCGCTGCCGGGGTCTGGTTCGGATATAGGGATGGCCGCAGGCCATTCAAGCCATTACCGCAAATTAGCGTTCTGCCGCGGCCGCGCCCGATTCAGGCGCGGACCGCCGGCGGCGCGTCAATCGTGCTTGGCGACCACCACGAGCGCCGGCCGCAGCAGGCGATCGTTGAGCAGGTAGCCCTTCTGGAACACCTGGATCACGTGACCGGGGGCGACGCCGTCGGCCTCGGCCTGGCTGATCGCCTGGTGGTGCTCTGGGTTGAACGGCTGCCCGGTCGGATCGAGCAGGGTCAGGCCGTTGTCGGCGGCGACCTTGAGCAGTTGCTTGTAAGTAAGTTCCAGGCCGTCGCGCAGCGGGCTGGGTTCGCTGCCGGCCGCGCTCAGGCCGGCGTCCAGGCTGTCGAACACCGGCAGCAGGTCGCCGAGCAGGCGCTCGTTGGCGAACTTGCGCGCCTGCTCGACGTCGCGGGCGATGCGCTTGCGCTGGTTTTCCAGGTCGGCGCGCTCGCGCAGCGCGTCGGCCTTGACCAGCGCCAGCTCGCTGCGCAGGGTCTCGATCTCCGCCTGCAGCGGATCGGACGCGGGCTGCTGTGCCTCGGACAGATGTTCAGAATCGAATTCGGGGTGGTCTTGGTTCATTTCCGGTTCCCTGGCGGATGATGCACCCGCCCTACCGGACCACCTATGTGGGCGTGCGCAGCGGATTCAAGATGCTGTGTTGCATTTGGGGGAATGGGGAGACGGGAATCGGGAATGGGAAAAGCGGGCGGCAACCCCGGCTTCGGGGCCAGTTGGACGCCCCTGCCTTGCACGCTAGCGCTCGGTCGGCGGGGTCGGGTCCAGGGCGGCGCCGAGGACCTCGGCGGCGGTCTGTACCAGCGGGATCACCCGGTCGTAGTCCATGCGCTTGGGGCCGATCACCCCCAGCACGCCCAGCACCTGGCCGCCGGCCATGTACGGCGCGGTGACCAGCGACACGCTCTCCAGCGGCACTACCCCGGTTTCCTCGCCGATGAAGATGCGCACCCCCGGCGCACGGATGGTGCGCTCCAGCAGCTGCAGGATCTCGCGCTTGCTGGCGAAGATCTCGAACAGCTCGCGCAGCCGCTCCAGGTCCGACAGGTCCTGCACCCCCATCAGCTTGGTCTGCCCGGCCAGCACCATGTCGTCGCCGGCCGGCGCCAGCGCCTGCTCGGCCAGTTCCACGCTGTGCGCCAGCAGCAGCTCCATCTCGTCGCGGGCGTGGCGCAGGTCGCGCAGCAGGCTGGCGCGGATATCGGCCAGCGCGCGCCCGGCGAAATGCCCGTTCAAGTAATTGGCCACCCGCTCCAGCTCGGCCGGCTCGTAGGCCTTGCGCGGTTCGATGACCCGGTTCTGCACCTCGTTGTCGGCGAACACCAGGATCGCCAGCACCCGGCGCGCGTCCAGCGGCACGAAGTCGATATGCCGGAACGCGAACTGCTCGCGCTTGGGCGCGCTGACCACGCCGACGAAATGGGTCATCGCCGACAGCAGTTCCGAGGCGCTGCCGAGCAGCGCCTGGGTGCCGGCGGCGCTGCTCATCTCCGCGCGCAGCCGCGCCACCTCGCCTTCGCCGGGCGGGCGCATCTGCACCAGGCTGTCGACGAACACCCGGTAGCCGGTGGCGGTGGGAATGCGCCCGGCCGAGGTGTGCGGCGAGCTGAGCAGGCCGGCGTCCTCCAGGTCGGCGAGGATGTTGCGGATCGTCGCCGGGCTCACGTCCAGTCCGGCGTGGCGGGCCAGGGTCTGCGAGCCGACCGGTTCGCCATCGCGGATGTAGCGCGAGATCAGCGTGCGCAACAGCTGCCGGGCGCGTGGGTCGAGCGAAGAGTGGACCGGAGAGGCGCGCATTGAATCAATCCGTGAGACTGGACACTAGATAATGGCTGCATGCCGGCTTGGCAAGTCATTGGCCCACCTACCCGCGCATGCTAGCGTTGCGCGGCCCTGGATTTGCGACCCCCATGCTCAGACATCTCTCGATCAAGGATTTCGCCGTCGTCCGCGGCACCGAACTGGAATTCGGCCCTGGCATGACCGTGGTGTCCGGCGAAACCGGCGCCGGCAAGTCGCTGATGGTGGACGCGCTCGGCTTCCTGTCCGGGCTGCGCGCCGACAGCGGCGTGGTCCGCCATGGCGCCGACCGCGCCGAACTGTCGGCCGAATTCGCCGTACCCGACGCCGCGCCGGCGCGCGCCTGGCTGCGCGAGAACGAGCTCGACGACGACGAACAGTGCCAGCTGCGCCGGGTGATCCGCGCCGACGGCGGCTCGCGCGCCTGGATCAACGGCCGTCCGGTGACCCTGTCGCAGCTGGCCGAACTGGCCGGGCACCTGGTCGAGATCCATGGCCAGCACGAACACCAGGCGCTGCTGTCGCGCGGCAGCCAGCTGGGCCTGCTCGACGCCTACGCCCGCAACGATGCCGAACGCGCCGCGGTGCGCGCCGCCGCCGCGCGCTGGCAGGCGTTGCTGGCCGAGCGCGAAACGCTACTGGCGCAGGGCGACGTGTCCGACCGCATCGGCTTCCTCGAACACCAGCTGGCCGAGCTGCAGCGCGAGGACCTGGACCCGGCGGCGATCGCCGCGCTGGACGCCAACCATCGCCGCCAGGCCCACGCCGCGGCGCTGATCGGCGCCTGCGAGGGCGCCGCACAGCGGCTCAACGGCGACGAAGCTCCGGCGGTGCTGGAACTGCTGCAGCAGACCCGCCACGAACTCGGCAAGGTCGGCGAATACGAGCCGCGCCTGGCCGAGGTCGAAGCGCTGATCGACAGCGCCACGATCCAGCTGGAAGAGGCGCTGGCGCTGGTCGACCGGGTCCGCGACGACCTGGACGCGGACCCGGCGCAATTCGAGGACATGGAACGCAAACTGGGCCGGCTGCACGACCTGGCGCGCAAGCACCGGGTCACCACGGACACCCTGGGCGAGCACCGCGACGCGCTGCTGGCCGAAGTCGAAGGCCTGCGCGGCGCCGGCGAACGCCTGGACGTGCTGGATGCGGAGATCGCCCGCGCCACCCAGGCCTGGCGCGACGCCGCCGCCGCGCTCAGCGGCACCCGCCGGCGCGGCGCGCAGGCGCTGTCGCGCGATACCACCGCGCTGATCGGCGAACTGGGCATGGGCGGCGGACGCTTCGAGATCCAGCTCGAGCCGCACGAGACCGAGCGCCCCGACCCGGCCGGTGCCGAGCGCGTGGAGTTCCTGGTCGCGGCCAATGCCGGCCAGCCGCCGCGCGCGCTGCGCAAGGTCGCCTCCGGCGGCGAGCTGTCGCGCATCTCGCTGGCGATCGAGGTCGCCGCACTGGGCCTGGACGCGGTGCCGACGATGGTGTTCGACGAGGTGGACTCGGGCATCGGCGGCGCGGTCGCCGACATCGTCGGCAAGAAGCTGCGCGCGCTCGGCGAGCAGCGCCAGGTGCTGTGCGTGACCCACCTGCCGCAGGTCGCGGCGCAGGGCCACGCCCATTACCGGGTCAGCAAGGCGCCGGTCGAGGGCATGACCCAGAGCTCGGTCGAACTGCTTGCGCCGCGGCAGCGCGAGGAAGAACTGGCGCGGATGCTGGGCGGGGTCGAGGTCAGCAAGGAAGCCCGCGCGGCCGCCAAGCGGCTGTTGCAGAGCGCGGGCTGAGGCGTCGTGGGCGGCGCTTGCCGGGCTGGCAAGCCGGGCTTGGCGTTGGTTCGGTAACCGAGCGCCGCATCGCGTAGGGGGTTGCGCAGCCTCAAGCCATCCGGTGACTGGAGCCATGTCCCTCGGCGATTTGGGGTAGGCAGCTTGTGGGCGCCGGATGGTGTCGGGTCGGGGCTGAAGCCCCTCCTACAGTGCACCCGGCCGGTTCGCCGCGAGTTCACTGTGAGAGGTTTCAGCCGCGACTAGCGGAGATGCCCAACATCCCTGGGTCGGACCGCGTCGGGACTGAAGTCCCTCCCACAGTGCACTCGGCGAGTCGTCCGCCCGCCTTCTGCAGGAGGCGGTTCAACCTATAGCAGCGGTTTCAACCGCGGTCCGCGGCGATGGGTTCAGGTCAAACGCGACCACGCCCGCACGGCGCCAGCTCAGCCCTTCTTGGTCGGGCGCTTGCTGCGCACGTACAGCACCAGCGAGTGCTCTTCCAGCTCGTAGCCGTGCTCGGCGGCGATCTTGCGCTGCAACTCCTCGATCTCGGCGCTTTCGAACTCGATGACGTTGCCGGTGTCCACGTCCACCATATGGTCGTGGTGGCCGCCGCGGTCCAGTTCGTACACCGCCTGGCCGCCTTCGAAATTGTGCTTGAGCACCAGTCCGGCCGCCTCGAACTGGGTCAGGACCCGGTACACCGTGGCCAGGCCGATCTCGTCGCCGTGATCGAGCAGCTGGCGGTAGATCTCTTCCGCGGTCATGTGGTGGCGCGCCGACTTCTGCTCGAGCAGCTCCAGGATACGCATCCGGGGATGCGTGACCTTCAGGCCGACTTTGCGCAGATCGTGGGATTCCATGGCGTCTCCATTCATAGCTGGTTTAGCGCCAGCTGCCTCGGGATGGGTCGCGGCGGTCGTCGGGAGTGTATCATCGACCCGATTTCCCTCAGTACTGTCCCCGATGCGCAATCTCTTGCTGGTCGCCGCTGTTGCCCTGTCCACCGCTGGCTGCGGGATCATCTACAAGCAGCCCATCTACCAAGGCAACCTGATCAAGCAGGCGGCCGTCGATCAGCTCAAGGTCGGCCAGAGCAAGCAGCAGGTGAACGCGCTGCTGGGAACCCCGTCGATCCCGGATCCGTTCCATGCGCAGCGCTGGGACTACACCTCGACCGAGCGCCTCGACCGCCTCGGCCGGACCGAGATCAAGAATTTCGTCGTCTACTTCGACAACGACACGGTGACCCGCTGGGAAGGCGACTATTTCCCGGACAACGATTCGGAGCTGGCCAAGAACAGCGTGCGCCAGTTCGGCCGCAACCTGGCCAAGGACAAGAAGAAGCAGCGCCGCAGCGAATAAGCAGCGCCGGCAACGCGCCTGGCGGCGCTAGCGCGGTTTCGCGCGTCGCCGCCGGGCGTCCTTCGGATCGGCCAGCAATGGCCTGAGCAGTTCGACCCGGTCGCCGTCGTGCAGCAGCTGGGTCGGCGCGGCCACGCTGCCATGAATCGCGCAGGGCATGCCCGGCACAGCCTCGGCCAAGGCCGCCGCGCTCACCGCATCGGCGACGGTGGAACCTTCGGGCAATTGCAGCGTGCGCGCGACGAAGCGGTCCGGCCAGGCCAGCACCACCTCGACCTGCAGCCCGCTCATGGGTCTTCGCGGTCGGCCACGCGCACGAAGTCGTTGACCATGCGGTCGGCCAGGCTCTGGAAGCCCAATGCCAACGCCGGCCCCAGCAGCCGCGAGGCCGGCTCGAAGTCCAGCGTCAGGCTGACCTTGCTGGCATGCTCGTTGAAACCCTGGAACTCCCACTGCCCCTGCAGGCGCTTGAACGGGCCGTCGCGCAGCAGCATATCGATGCGGTCGGGGCGCTGCAGCCGGTTCTCGGTGGTGAACCAGGTCCGGAACGAGCCCACGCCCAGGTCCAGCCGCGCCACCAGGGATTGGTCGCTATGCTCGAGCACGTGCGCCGCATCGCACCAGGCGAAGCGGCGCGGATAGGCGGCGACATCATTGACCAGGTCGAACATGCGCGTTGCGGGGTGTTCGACCAGGGCGCTGCGGCGGATGATAGGCATTCGGTGCGGGGAAAGTGGACCAAGACGTTCGGGAGGCCCCGAATCGGAGACAATAGCAAGATGAGCAAGAAACCCGCCAAGGATAAAGCAAACGGCGCGACGGCCAACAAGACCATCGCGTTGAACAAGCGTGCGCGCCACGAATACCACCTGGAGGACCGCTACGAGGCCGGTCTGGCCCTGCAGGGCTGGGAGGTCAAGTCGATCCGCGCCGGCCGCGCCAACATCGGCGAGAGCTACGCGTTCGTACGCCAGGGCGAACTGTTCCTGTTCGGCGCGCAGTTCACCCCGCTGATCCAGGCCTCCACCCATGTGGTCGCCGACGACCGCCGCACCCGCAAGCTGCTGCTGCACCGGCACGAGATCGACAAGCTGATCGGCCGCGTCGAGCGCGACGGCTACACCCTGGTGCCCACCGCGATGTACTGGAGCAAGAACAAGATCAAGCTCGAGATCGCGCTGGCCAAGGGCAAGCAGGACCACGACAAGCGCGACGCCGCCAAGGACCGCGACTGGGCCCGCGACAAGCAGCGGATCATGCGGCGGCACAACAAGAACGCGTGATTGGGGATGACGGGATTGGGGATTCGCGGTACTCCGCCTTTGCCAATCCCTAATCCCGAATCCCTGCTCCATCACGTCCCGCCCAGCATCCGCATCAGACTCGGCAAGCCGCGGCCCTGCATGTAGGGATCGCGCTGCAGGTCCAGGCACTGGTCGAGCAGCAGCTGTTTGACCCGGTCGGGGAAGCCGATGAACTCGCGGCGCACCGACAGGAACGCGGCGATCAGTCCGGACACGTGCGCGGCCGCCATGCTGGTGCCGCTCATCTCCACCATCCAGGTGCCGGGGTCGTCGACGTCGTAGCGATGGTGGGCGGAGACGATCTTCTCGCCCGGTGCCACCAGGTCCGGCTTGTGTCGGCCGTCGGCGGTCGGGCCGCGCGAGGAGAAATACGACACGCCGTAGCTGTGCGGGCTGCTTTTGTGCACCGAGCCGACCGCCAGCGCCTCCTCCAGGTTGGCCGGGTCGCCGATGCTCAGGTCCAGATTCATCGGGTAGGCCTGCCCATCGTCCTGCATCAGCCAGGCCAGGCCGTCGTTGCCGGCGGCGATCACCACCACCACGCCCTGCCGCCATAGCCGGCGCAGTTCGTTGCACAGCGGGGTGAAGCCGCAGCCGTAGCTTTCCGCATCGAAGTAGCCACCCAGGCTCAGGTTGACCCCGTGGACGACCAGCTCGCCGGCGCGCTCGTTGATCTCGGCGACCTGCTGCACGCCCTTGATGATCCACGAATCGCGGCCATTGCCGTCGTCGTCCAGCACCTTCAGCCCGTACAGCCGCGCCTGCGGCGCCATGCCGGCGAAGCGCAGCGGCGTGGCCGGCGCGACCCCGGGCAGCGGCGCCTCGCACTGCCCGGCGATGATCCCGGCCACGTGGGTGCCATGGCCGTTGCCGTCCAGCGTGTCGAAGCCGGCGCCGTCGTGGCCGCGCAGCTCGCGGGCGCGGCCGCGCTGGGTGCAGTCCCATTGCGCCAGCACCGTTTCCGGCAGCCCGGGCGGCTGGAAATGCGGATGCGCCGCGGCGATGCCGCTGTCCAGCACCGCCCAGCCGATGCCGGAACCGAGCGCGCGGTACGCCACCTGCGCCGCGTCGACCTGCACGGTGCTGCGCGACTGATAGATCAGCGCGCGCTTGCCGGCATCGCGCCACAGCCGTTTCAGGCTCAGCGTGCGGTAGCGCTCGCGCAGGCTTTCGATCTCGAACCGGGTCAGGCGCGCCGACACATAACGCTGCAGCGTGTCCTCCAGCTCGATCGCCGCGTCCAGCGCCTCCCCGTTCAATCCGGTGGACGCCTGGGTCAGCTCGCGCAGCGCCGCGATCAGGTCGCGCTTCAACTGCGCCGGCTCGCGCGCGTCCGACAGGCGGTCCAGTTCGATCAGCACCTCGTGGCGATAGTCGGGCGCGTGCGCCTCCAATTGGTCGGAAAGGTCCTTGATCAACACCGGATGCGCGATCGGCTGGTCGAAGCCGACACCCACTGCGCGCCGCACCTCGGCGCGGACCTCGGGGATGGACAGGTAGCCGGAGCCGGAATGCGGATTGCGCTGCCAATCCGGGTTGATCTGCGATCCGGCGATGTTGTAGAAGCGCCCTTGCGCATCGGCGATGTCGTCGCTCAGATCCTCGTCCAGCGCGACCGGATCGCGCCGCTCGGCGACGTTGAGCCAGCGCTTCACGCACGCCGGAAACGGCAACTTCGGCGTGCCGGTCCACTGCTTGAACATGCTGCGCACCACCGGCAGGCCCAGCGGCGAGCCCAGGGTCAGCAACAGCGACACCTCGCAGCCTTCGGCCTCGAACTCGCGCAGCACGTCGTAGGCGATCAGCGACCCCTGGCTGTGCGCGATCACCACGAACGGACCGCCACCGGCGCGCATGCGCTGCAGCAGGCTTTCGCGCATCTGCTCGCGCCGCGCCGGCACGAAGAAGAAATCGTGCACGTCCTGCAGCAGCGCGGCGGAAATCAGCTTGAGCAGCATCCGGTTCAGTACGTCGATCGGCCCCTGCGCATGCAGGCCGGTGGGCTCCGGCGCAGGCGCGGCCGCCTGCACCTCGTCCAGCAGTTGCTGCAGCCAGGCACGTTCGGTCTCGCTGGCGGCCAGCGAATCGGCCAGTTGGCGCAGATCGGCCAGTTGCGGTACAACGCCAAGCGCGCCCAGTACGCGCTGCTCGGCCTGATTCAGGGCCGGCCCACGATCCTGATCCTGGCAACTGCCGGGCTCGGGCGAGGGATAGCGCTCGCGGTTGACCCAGTACGCCATGCGCGTGCGCTCGCCCATCTCGCGGCCGAACAGGGCGCGGTCCCACTGGCAGCGCAGCACCTCGGCCGGCGGCTTGTTGCCGATGCCGTGGATGTAGACGACCGTGCGCGCCTGGCCCTGCGCCAGCGAGCTTGCGCCGGTGGCCTTGGGCCTGAGGGTGCGCCCAGGCGCATGAGCACTGGCGGCGGTGGCGGCAGCTGCGTTGCCACGAGACGAGGAGGCACGCTTGGCGGCGGCTTGCGGCTCGGCTGCCGCGGATCTGGCCGCCTTGGGTTTGGCTGTCCGGGCCTTGGCCGCCTTGCGTGCGCCTGCTCCGGCCTTGCCGCCAGCTGTCGGCTCCGCCGCAGTGCGCCGCGCCGATGCGCTCGACCGAGCGACCGCCCTTTCCGCGGTCTTCGCCCCGGCGCGCTGCGCCGCGGCGTTCCCGGGCTTGGCCTTCTTCGCCGCAACGCCGCGCCGGTCGGGCGACGCCCGGCCACCCTGGGCGGGCGCTTTCGCCGGTTTCGCTGCGGCTACCGACGCCGCGGCTGCTCGTTTCCCATCGCGCCCGCCGTCGCGCGCACGCTGTTGCCTGGTTGCCATCGCGGTGCTCCATGCCTGGGGGAGGTCCGTCGGCGCATACCGCCAGCTGCCGCGCCGAGTGAAGCCAGCTTAAGCCGCCGCAGTCGCAAGACTTGTGACTGCCCTCCCCGATCCCTACACTGTGCGAGTCAGCGTTTTACGTTTTCCCCGGGGGTGCACTGGTTTCGACGGGGGTTGCAAAATCGCTTGGCGCATGCCGAGGGGGCAGCTTTCCTCGTAAATCCAGCCGCAAACTTATAGTTGCCAACGACGACAACTACGCACTGGCCGCTTAAGGCCTAGCCCCGAAATCGCTTGTGTCCGTGCTCGCGACGTAGGGTCATTATCACGGAATCGCCGGTGGTGGCTGCCTGTCAGCCATTGGCTAAATCAAGCAGGCTGGTCCCGGGATGCGCTTCGCACATCGTGCTGTTCCGGGGCGAGATCCAACGATGAGCTAAGCATGTAGTGCCGGGGATGGAGTGCCTTCGGACGGCGGTTCGATTCCGCCCACCTCCACCATCTGAACGTTCGCAGCGATTTGGCGGACGTACGACAAGGGTCGGATTTTCCTGGATTCCAGGGCAATCCGGCCCTTTTTGTTGGTATCCGATGCCGACAGACGCGCCCTTCCCACACGGCGCGATGGGTCTGCGGGCGTCCGCGTTTCCGGACTTGGTGCGATCTGTCACCGGGTGCTTGCGATGCCATTGGTCTTCTCGCAGCGACAACCATCGCTCAGCACCTCGATGCGGCGCTGCAGATGAGCGGATCGAGGCGCTGCCGGTCGTTACGATGAGCGCCGGTAGCACACGGCGCAGTTGGCTGAAGGTCGCAAGGCCGCACCGCGGTGGGTGCATCTGCGACACATCGCAGGAAGATGGTCCAGCCGCGGATGTCTGCATCCTTGAAGCAGCCCTAGATGTTTATCCGCGGCCGCACAGCTGGTGACGGAAGAATGCGGCAGGCACTGTTAGGAAGATGTCCTCGCGGCGTGTCGGAACGACGACACGCGCGAAACGGTGTCCGGCCTTTGCGTTGCGGATCCCACGATTCACGTGGCATGGTGACGCGCCGCTCGAGGACTGCGGCCTGCCCAGGCCGCCCCGGCGACATACCCATCACGCGCGGCCTGTACGGTGGAGGCATCGATTGCCGACCTTGGTGCGCCATGCAACTGACCCACGAACAACTGCGCATTCTGCAGGACATCCATGCCACGAAGCCCGTCAGCGAAGAAGAGGCGAACTGGGCCGTGCGCGCAGACTACGCCGCGCAAGGCGAAGACGGCGACATCGCGCTCAGCCCGCAAGGCATGCGCCTGATCGAAGGCGACGCCAGGTAGCGTCGCAACAGAGCAGATCCAGCGCCGGCGACGGCCACGCGCAGCGGCATGGATGCCATCGGATGGACGGGCTTATCTCGATTTCATCGGCATGGCCGATACGGCGGCGTCGCCATCGCGGCCATGCACGCGCTCGCCAGCGCTCCGCACTAGAAACTCACCCGCTGGGTTGCGTATGCGAGAACGGGCGGGCGCATCTGCATCCGGCCGCTCCCGCTGCCCGCCGCCCCGCTACCGGAAAACACTCCGGCTACGCGCGACGTCGCCGATCACGCGGCTTCGCGCAACAAGCCACCGATGCCGGCGATCGCGCCGCCGATCGCCTGGCTGCGGTGATCGTCGCCCATCGCCACGCCTTCGGCGCGGACGAACGCGATGTCGGTGATACCGAAGAAACCGAACACCGCGCGCAGGTAGGTCTCCTGGAAATCGTTCGCCGCCGCCGGGGTTCCCGGGCTGTAGATGCCGCCGCGCGAAGACGCGACGATCACGCGCTTGCCGCCGGCCAGGCCTTCCGCACCGGTCGCGCCGTAGCGGAAAGTCTTGCCGGCCACGGCGAGGCGGTCGATCCAGGCCTTCAGCGAGCTGGCGATGCCGAAGTTGTACATCGGCGCGCCGATCACCACGACATCGGCGGCCAAGAACTCTTCCAGCACCTGGCTGTTTTCGATGGCTGCCGGGTCGGTATCGCCGGCCGGCGGCGCCCAGTGGCTCAGCGGCGCGGCATGCATGTCGCGGTAGGCGACATCCACGCCCGGATGCGCGGCGACGAACTCGGCGACGATGGCGTCGGTCAGGCCGCGTGAGACGGAATGCGCGCCAAGCGCGCTGCTGTCGATGTGCAGGAGTTTCATGGGAGGTCCTTTGCGTTGACCGCGTAGCGGTATGACGAAGACGATACGCGCGAAACAATCCGGCGATTAGCCCGCATGAAGTACACTGATCGTTCGCAATAAGAAACGATGAGCCCGACGATGGACGGCGTCCTGCACGACCTCAACGATCTGTATTTCTTCGCCTCGGTGGTCGAACACGGCGGATTTTCCGCCGCCGGGCGCGCGCTGGGCCTGCCCAAGTCGCGGCTGAGCAAGCGCATCGCCCAGCTCGAGGAGCGGCTCGGGGTGCGCCTGCTGCAGAGGACCACGCGCCGCTTCATGGTCACCGAGGTCGGCACGCGCTTCTACCAGCACTGCCGCGCGGTGCTGGAAGAAGCGCGCGCGGCACAGGAGGCGGTCGACGAACTGCGTACCGAGCCGCGCGGCGTGGTGCGGGTCAGCTGCCCGGTGTCGCTGGCGCAGAACGTGTTGGGCCCGCTCCTGCCGGCCTTCCTGCGCGAACATCCCAAGGTGCGGGTGCGGCTCACCGCGACCAACCGCCGCGTGGACGTGATCGGCGAAGGCTACGACGTGGCGATCCGGGTGCGCGACAAGCTCGATACCGATGCCACCCTGGTGGTACGCAGCGTCGGCCATGCGCGCAGCATCCTGGTGGCCAGCCGCGCGTTCCTGAACGCACATGGCCGCCCGCAGACGCTGCAGGACCTGGCCCGACTACCGGCATTGTCGATGTTCGAACACGAGGGCGCGCACTTGTGGGAACTGCTCGACGGCGGCGGCAACAAGACCGCGGTGGAGATGGCGCCGCGGCTGGTCAGCGGCGATTTCTCGGTGCTCACGGCCGCGGCCGTGCAGGACTGCGGCGTGGCGCTGCTGCCCGAGGAGTTCTGCGCCCCGCTGCTCGCCAACGGCCTGCTGGAATGGGTGTTGCCGGACTACAGCACCGCGCAGGGCTTGCTGCATTTCGTCTACCCGAGCCGCCGCGGCCTGCTGCCGGCGGTCCGCAGCTTCGTCGATTTCCTGGCCGAGCGCCTGCCGCAGGCCACGTTCCACCACGAGTGCCAGCGACTGCCGCCCGAGCCATGCCAGGCGCCCGGGCCGCACACGGCCCCTGTCGCCGGCACCGTTCCTGCAGCGGCACCGATGCCGATCCCACGGGAGTGAAGCGCGCAGGTGCGACGCCCGCCCCGCGCCAGCGGCCGCCTTGCGCCAATTCGGGCACGGCGGATCGGCACGCGGCGCCGCATGGACGCGACCGCAGCTGCCCGGCGATCCGCCCCGCCCTGCCCCACTCACACGACCGATGCGGCGGACGGCACAGAATTTGCCTCTCCACTGCGACCCCAACGCAGCGCGACGTCCGCATGCACGCTTCTCTCTCCGCCAGGCCTACAGCGCGCGCTGCGCAAAGCGCAGTACGCCCGTGAGCGCGTCGATGCGCCGGCACTTCCGGCTCGGCATCATCAAGATCCTGGGGCCGACCACGGCCGCGGTCCTGCTGCTGTTCGGAATCTATCGGTGGC
This sequence comes from Xanthomonas sp. DAR 34887, assembly GCF_041245805.1. Lineage (NCBI taxonomy): Bacteria > Pseudomonadati > Pseudomonadota > Gammaproteobacteria > Lysobacterales > Lysobacteraceae > Xanthomonas > Xanthomonas tesorieronis. The sequence goes on along the minus strand of NZ_CP162490.1, from coordinate 2,299,074 downwards.
TCCACGGCCATGTCTGGGGCGGCGCCGCCGGGGTCGCGTTGGCCGGCCTGGCGGCGTTGGCCACCGCGCTGGCCTTGCGCCGCGGCGACGGCCGCATGGACGCGCTGCTGACCCTGAGCTGGCTGCTGGGCGGCGCGTTGGCCAGCCATGCCTTGCACCAGGCTGCGGTGCCGTGGCTATACCTGGTGATGATGAGCAATTTCTTCGTGGTCGCGCGCAGCGTCGGGCTGGCCTGCAACGCCACCTTGATCGTGATCATGCTGGTCACGCCGGGCACCCTGCTCGGCGCCGAGCACACGTTCTCGTTGATCGCCGTCTCGCTGCTGATCACCGGCCTGGGCTATGTGTTGTCCTTGCGCCTGGAGGGCGACCGCGTGCAGCTGGAACAGATGGCGTCGCACGACGCGCTGACCGGGCTGCCGAACCGGCGCATGCTGGAACGCAGCCTGTCGCAGCGCGTAACCGATGCGCGCCGCAAGACGCGGCGGCATGGGCTGATCGTGATCGACATCGATCACTTCAAGGAGGTCAACGACCTCTACGGGCACGCTGCCGGCGACCGCACGCTGGCCGAACTGGCTGCGCTGCTGCGCCTCCAGGTGCGCGCGCCGGACGAGGTGTTCCGCTTCGGCGGCGAGGAATTCGTGGTGGTGGCGCGGCTGCAGTCGCATAGCGAACTGGCGGCATTCACCAAGCGCCTGCACCAGGTCACGCGCGAGGCCTTGCGCGGCCCCGGCGGCCGCCTCAGCGTTTCCCTCGGCGCGGCCATGCTGTGCGACGAGCAGCACTGGCAGGATTGGTTCTCGCGCGCCGACGCGGCGCTGTACCAGGCCAAGAACGGCGGGCGCGACACCTACGTGATCGCCCAGGACCTGCCTTCGGCGTGATCGGTCGTACTGCGCGAGTACGGTAACGGGATCGACATCGAGGCGGATGCTGATCCCGCCGTCATGCGCGATCTAGGCTGCGCTGCCGTACAGGCGCCGCGGCATTCCGGCCGCGGCGCCCTCTACTGGCGCAAACCGCCGGTCGCGATGGGCGTTCTTGCTGTCGCCCAGCGCGACCGAAGCGGCGTCCCGCGGCTCGATCCCGCGGCCCGTCGCCAACCGAGAGAAGACGTCCTTCCCGTCAGCGCGCCACCGGCGCCGCTGCCGGCGGCGTTGCCAAGGCCACCTCCGGCGGCAGCACCGCATCCTGGCCCCAGCCGCCCAGCGCCTTGTAGACCCGCACCACGCCGATGTTGACCGACGCTTCGGCATCGGCCAGCGCATCGTCGGCGGACAGCTTGGTGCGCTGCGTATCGAGCAGGGTCAGGAAATCCTCCGACCCTTCGCGGTAACGCACTTGCGCCAGCGCTTCGGCACGACCCGCCGCCTGCGCCTGCTCGGCGACGATCGCCAGCCGCGCCTGCTGTTTGGCGTAGGAGGTCAAGGCGTTCTCGGTGTCCTCCAGCGCGCCGAGCACCGCCTTCTCGTAGTCGGCGGCAGCACCGTCGGCCTGGGCCTGGCTGGCGCGCAGCCGCGCCCGCACGGTGCCGAAGTCGAACGCCGCCCAGCTGATCGACGGCGTCAGCGACCAGGCCTTGCTGCTGCCCTTCAGCAGCGAGCCGGCATCGCCGGACAGGAAGCCGACGAAGCCGCTGAGGCTGATCCGCGGAAACAGGTCGGCGGTGGCCACGCCGACCTGCGCCGTCGCCGCGGCCAGGCGGCGCTCGGCGATGCGCACATCCGGTCGCCGGCGCAGCAACTGGGTGGTATCGCCCAGCGGCAGCGCGCGGGCGTAGGCCGGCGTCGCACGCGGTGCCAGCAGCTCGTCGAGCGCGCCGGGCTGGCGCCCGAGCAGCACCGCCAGCCGATGCCGCGCCTGCGCTTCGCTGACTTCCAGCAACGGGATGTCGGCCTCGATCGCCTTGAGCCGGGCGCGGCTGCTCTGCACGTCCAGTTCGCTGCCTGCGCCCAGTTGCCAGCGGGTCTCGGTCAGGCGCTGGGTATCGCGCAGGTTGTCCAGCGTGGTGCGCGCGACCGCGATGCGCTTCTGCGCGCCGCGCAACTCGAAGTAGTTGCGGGCCACTTCCGCGGCGACGGTGACCTGCGCATCGGCCATGCCGGCCTGTTCGGCTTCCAGGTCGGCGCGCGCCGCCTCGCTGGCGCGGCGCTGGCGTCCGAACAGGTCGAGTTCCCAGCCGGCATCGAAGCCCAGGCTGTAGCTCTCGGTCAGCACCCGCGCGCCGCCGGCATCCGCATCCGGCGCCTTGCCGCGGCTGTAATCGCCGTTCGCGGTGACGTGCGGCGCCTGGTCCAGGCGCCGTTCGGCGAAGACCGCGCGCGCCTCGTGCACCCGCGCCAGGGCGATGCGCAGGTCGAGGTTGGCGACCAGGCTCTGGTGCACCAGCTGTTCCAGCACCGGGTCGTCGAACTGCGCCCACCACGAGGCGACCGGCGAGGTGGTCGCGAACACCGGGTCCGCCGCACCCTGCAGCGTCACCGGCGCCTGTTCCGGTGCGCGGTAGTTGGGGCCAACGCTGGCGCAGGCACTGAGCAGCGCCAACGCCAGCGCGCCGATGACAGGACGGATCACCATGGCAGCACCTGGCCCACATGGGTGTAGCTGCCGGTCGGGCCATCGGCGTCGAGCAGCGCCATCATCACGCTGCTGCGCGCGCCGTCGGCCACTTCCAGTTCGCCTTCGCCAGCATTCATGTCGGTCTTCACGTAGCCGGGATGGATGGTGTTGACCTTGATCGGGGTGTCGCGCAGTTCGTAGGCCAGTTGCACGGTCCACGCGTTGACCGCGCTCTTGGACACGTTGTAGGCCGGCACCTTGAAGTCGTAGATCGGCGAGCCGGGCTGGCTGTGCAGCGTCAACGAGCCCAGCAGGCTGGAGACGTTGACGATGCGCGCGGCCGGTGCAGCGCGCAGCAGCGGCAGGAACGCCTGGGTGACGGCGATCAGGCCGAACAGGTTGGTGTCGAAGGTGGTGCGCCAGGTCTGCAGGCTCTGCTGCGAGACCGCCAGCTTGAAGTCGTCGACGATGATGCCGGCGTTGTTGACCAGGATGTCGAGCCGGCCGTGGCGCGCCTGCACCGTCGCCACCGCGGCGGCGATGCTGGCGGCATCGGTGACGTCCAGGGTCAGCGCTTCCACCGGCAGGCCTTCGCCCTGCAGTTCCAGCGCGGCGGCGGTGGCGCGGGTGGAGTCGCGGCCGGCCAGCAGCGTGTGCACGCCGGTCTCGGCCAGCTGGCGCACGGTGTGCAGGCCGATGCCGCGGGTGGCGCCGGTGACGAGTGCGATCTTGTGGGTCGTGTTCATGCGGATTTCCTGAAAAAGCGGAATGAAAGGATCAAGCGTGGCTCGGCGCTTCGACGTGCGCCGGTGCATGCGATACCAACGGACGCCCGGACAGCTTGCGCAGGGCGACATAGAACACCGGGGTCAGGAACAGGCCGAACAGGGTCACGCCGAGCATGCCGGCGAACACCGTGATGCCGGTGGCCGAGCGCACTTCCGCGCCGGCGCCGTGCGAGAACACCAGCGGCACAGTGCCGGCGATGAACGCGATCGAGGTCATCACGATCGGACGCAGACGCAGGCGGCAGGCCTGCAGCGCCGATTCCACGATGCCCTTGCCCTGCAGCTCCAGTTCGCGGGCGAACTCGACGATCAGGATCGCGTTCTTGCACGCCAGGCCCATCAGCACCACCAGGCCGACCTGCACGAACACGTTGTTGTCGCCGCCGGTCAGCCACACCCCGAACAGCGCCGACAGCAGCGTCATCGGCACGATCAGGATCACCGCCAGCGGCAGCGTCCAGCTTTCGTACAGCGCGGCGAGCACCAGGAACGCCAGCATCACCGCCAACGGGAACACCACCATCGCCGCGTTGCCCTGGCTCGCCTGCTGATAGCTCAGGTCGGTCCATTCGATTTCCATGCCGTTGGGCAGCACCTGCTTGGCGAGCTGGGTGATCTTGGCCATCGCTTCGGCCGAGGACAGCATGCGCGCATCCGCCTCGCCGGCCAGGTCGGCCGCCGGATAGCCGTTGTAGCGCAGCACAGGATCCGGACCGAAGCTCTGCTTGATCGTCACCATCGAGCCGATCGGCACCATTTCGCCGGCGGCGTTGCGGGTGCGCAACCGCGCGATGTCCTCCACGTTCTCGCGGAACGGCGCGTCGGCCTGGGCGATCACCTGCCAGGTGCGGCCGAACTGGTTGAAGTCGTTGACGTAGGCCGAGCCCAGGTAGGTCTGCAGCGTATCGAACAGGTCGGTCAGGGCCACGCCCTGCGCCTTGGCCTTGACCCGGTCGACCTCGGCGTCCAGCTGCGGCACGTTGGCCTGGTAGGTGCCGATCGGGAAGCTCATGCCCGGGGTCTGCGCCACTGCGCCCTGCATCGTGCTGACAGCATTCTGCAGCGCGCCGTAGCCCAGGTTGGCGCGGTCCTCGATGAACAGCTGGTAGCCGTTGCCGTTGCCCAGGCCGAGGATCGGCGGCGGCATGAACGCGAACGCCATGCCTTCGCCCAGCTGCGAGATGCGCTGGTTGATTTCGGCGTTGATCTCCAGCGCGCTGCGATGGCGCTTGGCGAACGGCTTCAAGGTCAGGAACACCACGCCGGTATTGGGCGTATTGGTGAACTGCAACGCGTTCAAACCGGGGAAGGAAATCGAGTGCTCGACGCCCTCGGTCTGCATGGCGATGGTGGTGACCTTGCGCAGCAACGCGTCGGTGCGTTCCAGCGAGGCGCCTTCGGGCAGCTTCACGCCGGCGATCAGGTACATCTTGTCCTGGGTCGGGATGAAGCCGGCCGGCACCGCCTTGAACATCACGCCGGTGACCGCCAGCAGGCCGAGATAGACCACGAACACCACGCCGCGCCGGCCGAGGATGCGCGACACGCTGCCCTGGTAGCGCTCGGAGCTGCGGTTGAAGAAACGGTTGAACGGACGGAACAGCCAGCCGCCGAACAGGCGGTCCATCAGCCGCGACGGGCCGTCCTTGGGCGCGTCGTGCGCGCGCAGCAGGCGTGCGGCCAGCGCCGGCGACAGGGTCAGCGAGTTGATTGCCGAGATCACCGTAGAAATGGCGATGGTCACCGCGAACTGCTTGTAGAACTGACCGGTCACGCCGGACAGGAACGCCATCGGCACGAACACCGCGCACAGCACCAGCGCGATCGCGATGATCGGTCCGGACACCTCGCGCATCGCCTGATGCGCCGCGGCCAGCGGGGCCAGCCCTTCCTCGATGTTGCGTTCCACGTTCTCCACCACCACGATCGCATCGTCCACGACGATGCCGATCGCCAGCACCAGGCCGAACAGGGTCAGCGTGTTGATCGAGAAACCCAGCACGTACAGCGCGGCGAACGTACCCACCACCGACACCGGGACCGCGATCAACGGAATGATCGAGGCGCGCCAGGTCTGCAGGAACAGGATCACCACCAGCACCACCAGCAGCACCGCTTCCAGCAAGGTGTGCACCACGGCGGTGATCGAGTCGCGCACGAAGATCGTGGTGTCGTAGACCGCCTCGTACTTGACGTCCTCCGGAAACTGCTTGGTGAGCTCGTCCATCTTGGCGATCACCTGGTCGCGGATCTGCAGCGCATTCGCGCCCGGCGCCTGGAAGATGCCGATGCCGACCGCGTTCTTGCCATCCAGCTGCGAGCGCAGGGTGTAGTCGCCGGCGCCCAGCTCCAGGCGCGCGACGTCGCCCAGGCGCACGGTTTCGCCGTCGGTGCCCACCTTGAGCACGATGTCGCTGAACTCCTGCTCGGTGCGCAGGCGGCCCTGGGCGTTGATCAGGGTCAGGAACTTGCTGTCGGGCATCGGCTCGGCGCCGAGCTGGCCGGCCGAGACCTGCACGTTCTGCTCGCGCATCGCCGCGACCACGTCGCCGGCGGTGAGCCCGCGCGCGGCCACCCGCTCCGGGTCCAGCCAGGCGCGCATCGCGTAATCGCCGCCGCCGAACACCTGCGCATCGCCGACGCCCTGGATCCGCGCCAGCGCATCCTTGACGTGCAGGCGCGCGTAGTTGCGCAGGTACAGGCTGTCGTACTTGCCCTTGGGCGAGGTCAGGTGCACCACCATCAGGAAGGTCGGCGACTGCTTCTGCGTGGTAACGCCCTGCCGGCGCACGTCCTCGGGCAGGCGCGCCTGCGCCTGTGCGACGCGGTTCTGCACCTTGACCGCAGCGTCGTCCGGGTCGGTGCCCGGGCGGAAAGTCACGGTCATCTGCAGCACGCCGTCGGAGCCGGCCACCGACTTGATGTACATCATGTTCTCGACGCCGTTGATCGCTTCCTCCAGCGGCGTGGACACGGTCTCGGCGATGACCTTGGGGTTGGCGCCCGGATACACCGTGCGCACCACCACCGAAGGCGGTACCACTTCGGGGTATTCGCCGATGGGCAGCATCGGGATCGCGATCAGTCCCGCGGCGAAGATGACGATCGACAGCACGGCCGCGAAGATCGGCCGGTCGATGAAGAATCTGGAAAAGTCCATGGGTGGTGGTCCTGGAAACTAGGGTGAAACGGATGGCCGAACAGGAATGCGGGCAAAGCGGCGGCCATGCCGGGCCACGACGGTGGCCCGGCCGGCAAGCACCGGCCGCCAGTGCGGCCGGTCTAGAACGCTGTGCGCGCCTCCGGCGTCAGTCGGAAGCGGCTCAGTCGAGTGCGACGGCCTTGCGTGCGGCGGCCGGCGAGGCCGTGGCCAGGGCCACGGGCTTGGCCTGCACCGGCATGCCCGGCATGAACACTTTCTGCACCCCGTCGACGATGACCCGGTCGCCGGGGTTGAGCCCGCCGAGCACGATGCGCAGGCCTTCGGCGCTGCGTCCCAGCTGCACGTCGCGACGCTGCGCCTTGCCGTCCTTGTCGACGACGTAGACGTACTTGCGGTCCTGGTCGGTCAACACCGACCTGTCGTCGATCAACAGCGCGTTGAAGCGGCCGCTGCCGAGCAGGCGCACGCGGGCGAACAGGCCCGGGGTGAAGCTGCGATCGGCGTTGTCGAGCACGGCGCGCACGCGGATGGTGCCGGTGGTGCGGGTGATCTGGTTATCCAGGAAATCGACCTTGCCGGCGTGCGGGAACCCGTCCTCGCCGACCAGGCCGACCTGCACCGGCAACTGCCCGTCGCGCTCGCTAGGCCGCTCGCCCTTGCGCGCCATCTGCGCATAGCGCAGGAAAGTGCCTTCGTCGGCATCGAAATACACATGCACCTTGTCCAGCGACACCAGCGTGGTCAGCACGCTGGCGCTGTCGCCGGCGCTGACCAGATTGCCGGCGGTGACCAGGGCGCGGCCGGCGTGGCCGTCGATCGGCGCGCGGACCTGGGTCCACTCCAGATTCAGGCGCGCGGTATCCACCGCGGCCTGTGCGGCGAGCACGTCGGCATCGGCCTGTTCGGCGGCGGCGTGGCGCTGCTCCCAGGTCTCGGTGGAGATCGCCTGCTGGTCGGACAGCTTCTTGGCGCGCGACGCCTCGCTGCCGCTGAGCTTGGCCTGGGTCCGCGCCCGCGCCAGTTCGGCGTTGGCGCGCGCCAGTTCGGCGCGGTAGCTGCGCGCGTCGATGGTGAACAGCACATCGCCCTTCTTCACCTCCTGCCCTTCGACGTAATTGACCTTGTCGATGTAGCCGGACACGCGCGGGCGCAGATCGACGTGTTCGACCGCCTCGACGCGGCCGCTGAACTCGTCCCACTGGCTGATTTCCTTCTGCAGCGCGGGCGCCACGCCGACTGCCGGCGGCGGCGGCGCGCCCTGCTGTTCGGCCTTGCCGCCGCAGGCGGCCAGGGCCGCGGCCAGCAGCGCGATCGCCAGCGGACGCAGGGCACGCGATGGGGAATGGAACGACATCGGAATCGGGTTCATGGAGAAACCTCGTGAGTGGAAGGGGAAAAATGCGGAGCGGTCATCAACGAGGTGCGTGGATGCGCGTAGTGGTGTTTGTCGATGTCGACGATGGCCTGGCCCGGCACGCCGGCGTCGGCGAGCAGCGCCACCGCGGCGCGGCCGACGCTGAGCGTGGTGAACCATTCCGGGCATTCGTCGGTGCCGGCTTCGCTGCGGCAGACCGGATGGGTCACCGACAGCAGCTGCACGCGCACGCCCAGCGGCTTGGCTTCTTCGTGCAGGACCTGGGCGAGCATGCGGATCGACGCCGCGGCCACCGAGCTCTCGCCATGCCCGGCCCAGGCGCGCAGCGCGCACGGGCTGCCGAGCAGGATGTAGCGGCCGCCGCGCTCGGCCTGCGCCAGCAGCGGCAGCAGATGCCGGGCGGCGGCCAGATGCGGCAGCAGGTCGGCTTCCATGCGCCGGCGCAGCGCGGTCACCGGCTGGTCCAGCAGGCGCCCGCAGCGCAAGGGGCTGCCGAGGCTGGCGACCACGCCGGCCAGCGGCCGCGGCCGCTGCGCCACGGCCGCGGCCAGCGCAGCGGCGGTGGCGTCGTTGGCGACCGAGCCCTGCAGCACGTCCAACGCCGGTTCGTCGCTGTAGCGATCGCGCAAGGCGCGCAGCCGGCCGCGCTCGCGCGCCACCGCCAGGACCGGACTGCCGGCTTCGAGCAGGGCGCGCACCACGCCCCGACCGATGTTGCCGGTGCCGCCGAGCACCAGCACCTCCGGGTCCAACGTCCCGCTCACGGGACTTTTACTCCCGCAAACGGGACAATCGCGATTCGACCGAGTCGGCCGTTGCCACGCTGGCCGAGCTGCATCGAACTGCCGGCCTGGCGGCGCGGCGGCGGGGTGAATTCACGGAATGCCTTGAGGTAACCGGTTTCCAGGGCGTCGATGGGCGTGCCGTCGAGCCGATTCGGGCGACGGACGCCGGCGAGAAACTGGAACAGAGTGCGCAACAGCATGAGCAAATGGCCCGGGTGGCGGCGAAGGCGTACAAATTAGGCGTCAAAGCCGCACTTGATTAGTCCGAATTAAGGGGAATAATCGTCCCGTCACCGGTCCAATCGCCTTCACCTCTCAGGAACCTCGCCATGACCCACGATCTGAACGACACCCTGATCTTCGTCAAGGTGGTCGAGCAAGGCAGCTTCATCGCCGCGGCCAACGCGCTCGGCCTGCCCAAGACCACCGTCAGCAGAAAGGTGCAGGATCTCGAGGCGCGCCTGGGCGCGCGTCTGCTGCACCGGACCACGCGCCGCCTCGGCCTGACCGAAGCCGGCGCGGTCTATCACGAGCATTGCCAGCGCATCGCGCGCGAACTGGAGGAAGCCGAAAGCGCGGTCGGGCAGCTGCAGGCCGGCCCGCGCGGCTGGCTGCGTTTCAGCGTGCCCTACTCCGCCGGCATCTCCTGGGTGGCGCCGATCCTGGGCGAATTCCACAAGCAGCATCCGGAAGTGCGCCTGGAAATGGTCATGACCAGCGACAAGGTCGACCCGATCGCCGAGGGCGTGGACGTGGCCCTGCACATGGGCGCGCTGCTGGATTCGACCATGGTCGCGCGCAAGCTGGCCACCTTCCGCACCCAGGTGTTCGCCAGCCCCAACTACATCGAGCGCCATGGCGAGCCGCTGCATCCGGACGATCTGCAACACCACCGCACGCTGGCGCTGAGCAATGGCCGCAACGGCAACAACCGGCTCAGCTGGCCGCTGCGCAACGGCAAGCAGAGCGGCGACTTCGCGATCCAGCCGATCCTGGTCGCCAACGACTCGGCCGCGCTGATCGGCGGGCTGGTCTGCGGCGAGGGCCTGGTGCTGGCCAGCGATGCGACGATCAAGCCGCTGATCGAAGCCGGCAAGGCACGCCGCGTGCTCGGCGGCTGGGTCGGCCCGGACCTGGATTTCAATGCGGTGTTTCCGGGCGGGCGCATGCTGTCGCCGAAGGTGCGCGCCTTCGTCGATTTCCTGGTCGACAAGCTCAACTTCGACGTCAACTACATGCTGGCGCAGTGCCCGGCCAAGCTGGCCACGCAACATGCCGACAGCGGCGCCGAGTTCACCCTGTGCAGCGGCGTGGCGATGAATACCCAGAGCATGGCGCTGCCGCAGTTGGCCGAGCTGCCGCTGCGGGAGCAGCCGGAGGAAACCGAGGCGCCATCGGAACTGGAGGAAGAAGTGCTGGTCTGAGCAGGCAGGCACGCAGCGACCGCGGTAGCTGGCTGCGGTCCTGAACATAGCGATCCGGGAACGACCTCGGGGCAGGCAGACGCGCAACTTGCGCACAACGAAAAACGGGCCGCATCAGCGGCCCGTTCGCATTTCCGGGTGAGCAGGCGCCGCTCAGGAGCGCAGCGGCACCACGCGGATCTCGACCCGGCGGTTCTGCGCGCGACCGGCCTCGGTGCTGTTGTCGGCGATGGGATACTTCTTGCCGGCGCCCAGCGTTTCGATGCGCTCGCGCTGCACGCCCTGCGCGGTCAGGTATGCGGCCACCGAGGCGGCACGCTGCTCGGACAGGCGCTGGTTGACCGCATCGCTGCCGATGCTGTCGGTGTGCCCGACCACTTCGATCATGGTCTGGTTGTATTCGCCCAGGGTCTTGGCCACGCCGTTGAGCGCCGAATAGAACTGCGGCTTCAGCGTGGACTGGTTGAAGTCGAAGGTGATGCCGTCGGGCAGGTTCAAGGTGATGTTGTCGCCGTCGCGGCGCACGTCGATGCCGGTGTTGGCGGTGCGCTCGCGCAGCGCGCGTTCCTGGCGGTCCTGGTAATTGCCGATCGCCGCGCCGCTGAGCGCGCCGATGCCGGCGCCGATCATCGCGTGCTGGCGGCGCTCGGTGGCGCTGCTGCCGCTGAGCAGGCCGGCGGCGACGCCGACCGCGGTGCCGATCAGCGCGCCACGGCCGGTGCGGTTGTTCTGCTGTTCGGTCGGATTGCCGTATTGGTCGCGCTGCACGTAGGAACCGCCGGTGGCGCAGGCGGACAACATCAGCGCGCTGGCCAGCGCCGCGGACATGCCTTGGATGACGGTGCGTTTCATCGGGCTCTCTCCCACATCTGGATTGAAGTGGGCGCAAGCATAAACAAGCGTCTGCGAGACGGGCATGAACGCCGGGCTGCTCGCGCTGCGCCCGAATGCGCCCTGTTCAGGAAACCGGAAGCAGCGCGTCCGCGTCCGCTGCGCGCAGCGGATGCTCCCAGTCGCCCATCAGCGCCAGGTACAGCAGCTTTTCGAACTCGGCGCCGATCCGGCGCATCACCGCATCCGGGTCGGGAATCAGCCGCGCATCGCCGATCAGGCCGAAGTGCACGCGATGGTTGTAGCTCATGATCGACACGCCGACCCCGATCGACCCGGTCTGCGGCACCCAGAACATCATCTCGCGCACGCGGCTGCCGGCCAGGTACAGCGGCTGCTGCGGCCCGGGCACGTTGGTCGCCACGGTGGTCGCCTTGCGGCTGAACAGGTCCAGCGCCAGCGACTGCAGCGCCGCCGGCGCCATGCCCACCGCGGCCAGCAGGCCGAACACCACCATCGCCTGCCGCGACTGCTTGAGCTGCTGCATCGATTCGGCCACGCGCTGCACGCGCCGCACCGGATTGGCCTCGCCCACCGGCAGATCCAGGAACACCAGCCCGAAATGGTTGCCGAGCTTGCGCGCGTGTTCCAACGGCCGCAGGTTGACCGGCACCGTGGCGCGCAGGGTGACGCCGTCCAGCTGTTCGCCGCGCTCGAGCATGTAGTCGCGCAGCGCACCGGCCATGGTCGCCATCAGCACGTCGTTGACCGTGCAATCGCAGGCGCGGCCGACCGCCTTCACTTCGTCCAGGTCCAGCGGCGCGGCCCAGGCCACCCGCTTGCTGACCCCCAGGCGCCCGCGCAGCAGGGTCGGCGGATCGTCGGACAGCAGCAGCGCGTTGGCCAGTTCGCGGCCGATCAGGCCGCCTTCCTTGGCCAGCATCTGCGCCAGGTTCGGGTCCTGGTACATCTCGCGGCCCTTGTCGAGCATGCGTCCGCCCAGTTTCAGGTAGCGGTCGATGGCCCCGACCCGGCGCACCACCTCCTTGCCGTCGTCCTTCAGCCAGGCGCGGCCCAGCTGCGCCGAGGGCTCCGGCACCCGCTGCAGGTCGGTCAGCGACAGCAGCACCTGCACCAGGGCGATGCCGTCGGCGTAGCTGTGGTGGATGCGCGCGACCAGCGCCGAACCGCCCTCGTAGCGTTCGATCAGGTGGAATTGCCACAGCGGCTTGGTTTTGTCCAAGGGCGTGGACGCCATCTGCCCAGCGAAGCGCTCCAGTGCCTTCTTGCCGCCGCGTCCGGGCAGCGCCGACAGGCGCACGTGCCAATCCAGATCGAAGTCGTCGTCGTGTTGCCAGTAGGCGCCGGTCGCGGTGTCCACCGGCTTTTGCTGAAAGCGCGGAAACGACAGGAAGCGCTTGCGCACCAATTGCTTGAACTGCGACAGCGACAGCGGCTCGTCGAACATCAGCACGCCGGTGATCATCATCGGATTGGTCGGCCGCTCCATCCGCAGCCAGGCGGTATCCACACGCGACATCGGTTCGCGCCGCGGCTTGCGGCGGGCGGTGCTGGTAGCCATGCATGCTCCTGTGCCTGGCCGGAGTGAATCATGGCGCGGCGAAGGGCGTCAATCGCGGCACCCCGCCCTGCGTCGCCGCGGGTCACGCCGCGGCGCGGCACGCGCGCATCGCGCTGCCGCTTCAGCCGCCGCTGGTCTGGCGGTAGGCGGCCAGCGCGGCATCGCGGCCGGCGGCCAGATCCACGATCGGCTGCCGCGGATAGTGCGGCGCGCTGGCGGCCAGGCGCTGCGGCGACAACCACGGCGCGAAACGCTCGGCCACCGGCAGCGCCGCCAGCTCCGGCACCCAGCGCGCGATGTAGCGGCCCTGCGGATCGAACTTCTGCGCCTGCGTCACTGGATTGAACACGCGGAAATACGGCGCGGCGTCGGCGCCGGTGCCCGCCACCCACTGCCAGCCGAGCGTGTTGTTGGCCAGGTCGGCGTCGACCAGCGTGTCCCAGAACCAGCGCGCGCCTTCGGACCAATGCACGCGCAGGTGCTTGCACAGGTAGCTGGCGACGATCATCCGCACCCGGTTGTGCATCCAGCCGGTGTGCCACAGCTCGCGCAGGCCGGCGTCGACGATCGGCACGCCGGTGCGGCCGCGCTGCCAGGCCTGCAGCTGCGCCGGCGCCGGCGTGGCCCAGCGGAACCGGGCGAAGCGCGGATTGAGGTTGTGTTCGGGCGTGGCCGGAAAATGGTGCAGCAGGTGGTGGGCGAAATCGCGCCAGCCGAGCTGGCGGATGTAGCCGTCGATCGCCGCGCCGGTGGCGGCGCTGCGCTGCTTTTCCAATTCGGCGACGATCCGCCACGGCGCGATCTCGCCGAAATGCAGGTGCGGCGACAGGCGCGAGGTGCCGACCTGGTCGGGGCGGTCGCGGCCCTGGACGTAGCCGCGCAGGGCGCCGTCGACGAACACCTCCAGCGCTTCGTGCGCGCCCGCCTCGCCCGGTTGCCACACGTCCCAGAAGCCGCGGTCCCAGCCAAGCGTCGGCGCCAGCCCGAGTCGTTCCAGCGGCAGGCCGTGCAACTCCGGCGGCGGTGGCGGCAGCGTCTTCGGTGCGGGCGCTGGCGCCGGCACCTGCCAATGGCCCAGCACGCTGCGCCAGAACGGCGTGAACACCTTGTACGGCCCGCCCTGCTGGGTCGCCAGCTGCCACGGTTCGAACAGCAGCGCGCCGTTGAAGCTGTGCACCTCCAGGCCCTGCTCGCGCAGTTCGCGCTTGAGCCGGGCGTCGCGCGGCTGCGTGGCCGGTTCGTAGCGGCGGTTCCAGTACACCGCGACCGCGCCGCAGTCGGCGATCAGGTCGCGCAGCACGGTCTCGGCCGGACCCTGGCGCAGGATCAGCCGCGATCCGCGCGCCTGCAGTTGCGCGTCGAGCGCGGCCAGCGAGCGCTGCAGCCAGCTCAGCGAGGCCGCGCCGGCGGCCCAGGCGCCTTCGTCGCCGGGGCTGTGCACATACACCGGCACCGGCGTGTGCCCGGCGGCCAGCGCCGCGTGCAACGCGGGGTGATCGTGCAGGCGCAGGTCGCGCCGGAACCAGACGATGGCGTAGCTCATGCGCAGGACGGGCCGGAAAAGGACGCGCAAGGATACGCGGGGCCGGCGCACAGCCGATGTGAGCGGATGGCGCCGGCTCGGCTGCCGGTCGGCGCGCTAGGCGGCGACCGGCGCGCCGGCGTGTTCCTGGTTGCCGTAGCTGACCAGCAGCGGCTCGACGATGGCGCCGGCCGCCTGCAGATTGCGCAAGGCCAGGATCGAGGTGAGGCTCAGCTCGCTGCCGTGCGCCAGCAGCATCATGCCGCGCTTGGACACCACGTCCTGCTCCAGGCGCCAGCCCGGCACCAGATCGCAGACCTTGGCCTTGCGGATGCCGCTGCGGGTCGTGAGCTGCAGGTCGGCGAGCGCATCGATCAGGCCGCGCGGCAGCGGCGGCTCGACCTTGCGCAGTTCCTGCACCGCGTGCGCCAACGGCAGCTTGCGCGCCAGCCCGCGCACCAGCAGCAGCGCGGCGCGCAGCAGCTGTGCGCCGCGGACCACGTCCGGCGACGCGTCGGCCGGCGGCGGCAACGCCTGGTAGCGCACGATCTCGGCCACTGCCTGCATGCGCGGGATCGCGGTCAGCAGCCGGTACGCGACCAGCGGATGGCCATCGATCAGTTTCTGCTCTTCCTCGGACAGTTCGTCGCCGGCGATCTCGCGCTGCACGATGTCGCCCGGCACGCTAACGCAGCCGATGTGGCTCAACGCCGCGGCCACTTCCACCATCCAGCGGTTGGGCCACGGCAGCTTGGCGGTGACGTGGGCGACGCAGGCCTGCAGTTGCGCCGAGCGTTGGAACGCCCACGGCGCGACCATCGACAGCACCTCGGTGAGCATGCGCGTGGTGCCGGCCAGCGTGGTTTCCAGCAGCTCGCGTTCCAGCAGCGTGGCGCGATGCAGCGCCACCGCCTGCTCCAGCGCGGCGACCAGTTCCTCGGTCGCGCACGGCTTGCACAGGAAGCGGAAGATCGCGCCCTGGTTGATCGCGGCGATCGCCGACGTCGCATCGGCCTGTCCGGTCAACAGCAGGCGCACGCTGTCCGGCGCGCGCGCGCGCGCCGCGGCCAGGAACGCGGCGCCGTCCATGCCCGGCATGCGCATGTCCGACACGATCGCCGCGAACGGCGGGCCGGCGGCGATCGCGGCCAGTCCGGCCTCGCCGCCGTTGGCGGTGACCACCTCGAACTGGCCGAACAGGTTGCGCTCCAGCGCCGCCAGCAGATTGGGTTCGTCGTCCACGCACAAGATGCGCGGCAGTTCCGGTTCGCTCATGTCGCCTCCTCCGCTTCGCGAATCTGCGCGCACGCCGCCTGCCACTGCGGCAGCCTGGCGGCCACGCCCATCGCCTGCAGGTACTCCAGGTCCGGCGCCAGGCCCTGGGCCAGCGCCACCGCCACGTGCACCACACCGACCGCATCGAACTGGCGATGCTCGACCCGGCGCGGCGTGCGGTGATGGGCGACCGCCTCGACGATCGCCCCGGGCAGGCCCCACACGCCGAGCAGGTAGGCGCCGATCTCCGCATGCGACGGAAAGCCGCGGCCGTGCGGATCGGCGTCGCGGCACAGCTGCGCGATGTCCGGCAGCAACGCGCCGACGTTGGCCAGCAGCGCCGCGGTCGTGACCACGTCCTCGGCGGCATGGCCCTTGCCGACCGCCGCCGCCAGCCGCGATGCGCGCACCGCGTCGGCGCGGATCGCGTCGGCCGAGGCGCCGGCGCCGCTATGGAACACCTCGCTGGCCAGCACCAGCGTGCGCAGCAGGCCGATGCCGATGCGGTTGACCGCTTCCCTGATCTCGGCCACCCGGTGGCCATTGCCGAAGAACGCGCAATTGGCCAGTTGCAGCACCTTGGCCGCCAGCGCCGGATCGCCTTCCACCACCGCGGCCACCTGGGCGACGCCGGTAGCGGGGTCGCCGAGCAGGCGGTTGAGCTGCGCGAACATGCGCGGCGCCGCCGGCAACCCGCCGATGCGACCGGCCACCGCCTGCACCGCCGGATCGTCCAGCAACACCTGCAGCGCCACCGCGCGGTCGATCGCCTCGATCAGCGCATCGCCCTCGCAGGGCTTGGCCAGGAACTGATGGGCCACGTCCAGCGAACGCAGCGCCGCTTCCTGTTCGGTATGCCCGGACAGGATGATGCGGATGGTGCGCGGGCAACGGTCGCGCACCCGGCGCAGCAGTTCGGCGCCGTCCATCAGCGGCATGCGCATGTCCGAGACCACCACGTCGGCCGGCTGCGCCTGCAGCGCCACCAGCGCCTCGGCGCCGCTGCCGGCGAAGGCCACGTCCCAATCGCGATCGGCCATGAACAGGGTGCGCTCGAGGCCGGCCAGCACCTGTTTTTCGTCGTCGACGAACAGCACGCGCATCGCTCAGCCCGCCACGGCGTTCAACGGCAGCCGCACCACGAAGGTGGTACCGCGCTGGTCCGGCGACGGGTCGAAGAAGATCCGTCCCTGGTGCTTTTCCACCACCGTGGAATAGGCGATCGCCAGCCCCTGGCCGGTGCCCTTGCCGACCGGCTTGGTGGTGAAGAACGGATCGAACACCTTGCTCCGGATCGCCTCGGGAATGCCCGGACCGTCGTCGCTGACGCACAGGTCCACGTGGCTGTCGCCGGCCCGGCGCAGCACGATGCGGATCCGGCCCTGCTCGCGCTCGCCCGGCACCAGCGTGTCGCCGATCGCATGCGCCGCGTTGACCACCAGGTTCAGCAGCACCTGGCCGATTTCGTCGCGCAGGCACGGCACCAGCGGCACGTCGGCGGCGAAATCGGTCTCGATCTCGGCCACGTACTTCCATTCGTTGCGGGCGACGGTGATGGTGGTGGCGACCAGCTCGCGCAGGTCCACCGGTTCCTTCTCGCCGGCCGACGGATGCGAGAAGGTCTTCATCGCACTGACGATCTTGGTGATGCGGTCCAGCCCTTCCAGCGACTGTTGCAGGGCCTCGGGCGTCTGCTTGCGCAGGTACTGGAACTTGGACGAGGTCACCTGCGCGTCGAGCGCGGCCACCAGCTCGGGCGCCACGCCCTGCGCGCGCGCCGCATCGACGATGGCGAAAGTCATGTCGAACACGCGGTCGAGGATCTGCTTGGCCTTGCACACGAAGGCGACGTTGTCGCGCACGTACTGCGCCGGGGTGTTGATCTCGTGGGCGATGCCGGCGGCGAGCTGGCCGATCGACTCCATCTTCTGCGCCTGCAGCAGCGCGACCTGGGCCTTGCCGAGGTCGGCCAGGGCATGCTCCAGTTCCTGCCGCTCGCGGCTCAGCTCCTGCGTCTTCAACGCCACCACCTTGCCCAGCGCGATGTTCTGCTGCAGCGTCGCCAGCGGCGAGGCCGCCGCATCGTCGCGCGCGGTGACCCGCTTCTTCAATACCGCGATCACCTTGTCGCGCGCGGCCAGTTGCCTGCGCAACTCGGCGATCACCGCCGTCTCGCCGCTCTCCAGCGGCGCGCCTGCGGCATGCGCCGGCATCGAGACCATCGCTGCATCTGCGGACATGCTCATCTCCCGATCGCCACGCCGGTGAAGGTCTGGTTGACGTGCAGGCCGTTGAACTGCTCGCCGTAGGTGGAAAACCCGAATACGCGCTGCCGCGCCATGAACGCGCCGACCTGCTGCTGCATCCGCGACTGACCGAACTCCAGGCGGCGCAGGATGCAGTCGCAGCCGATCACCAGCGCCGGGTCGGGGATCGTCTCGTGCACCTCGGCGAAGGCCTGTTGCAGCGTTTCCATCACGTCCACCGCCTGCCCGACCGCCACCACCATGCCCTCTTCCACCGCGCAGTAGCAGGTCATCGACAAATCCTCGTTGACCCGCAGGATCGAACGCACGTAGGGCTCGCCGCTCAGGGTCAGCAGCAGCGGATAGGTGGAAAACACCTTCGGTTCCAGCGCCTGCAGCGGCACGCCGATCGCCTGCGCGTAGGCCAGCGCGGCCGGTTCGCCGTTGATCTCGCGAATCAGGCGCCGCTCCGGATCGGCGTCGGTGACCACCAGCTCGATCTCGCTGGCGACGAAGTGCTGCAGCTTGAACACCACGAACGGATGCCGCGAATGGAACAGGGTCAGCACCGCCGCATCGGCCAGGAAGCGGCCGTCGTAATAGACCAGGGTGCGCTCGAAACGCAGGTTGTCGCCGGCCGAGCCGCCGAGCAGCGGCACGTTGCCGATCATCCGGTACAGCGCCGCCGCCAGGTATTCCTCGCAGGTGGACAGTCCGTCGACCAGCAGCAGCGAGAAGCACTGCCCGGCCTTGTCGGCCGTCGCCGCCTGCACCGTCTCGGCGACCACCGCGACCTGCGCCTGCAGGTCGCTCAGCGGCGCGATCAGCAGCGGCTGTGCCTGCAGCACGCCGCCACGCAGGCCGGCGACCAGGATGCCGTTGCTCTGGAAGCCGTACTCGCCGATCTGGCCGGCGGCGGTGCAGCCGATCACCGGACAGTCGAAGCCGGCCTTGATCGCCGGCCCCAGCGCGTCCAGGTCGTAGTCGGCATCGCAGAACAGCAGCAGCGCGTCCAGCGGCGCGGCGCCCAGTTGCGCACGCAGCGCGGCGATCGCGGCGACGGCATCGCGGTCGGCGGTTTCCGCGTGGGTGACGGTCAGCGGCATGGCGGGGAATCCGGGATGGGTTCTCCGCGGGTATCGACCAGCGCCGATGGAGGTTGAGCGCGATGACGGCGCTCTGTGACAGACGTATCGCTGCGCCCGGATGAATACGCGCGCTGGCGGGCGCGTCTACCGCACCGCAACAATCGCGCGACCGGCGTCGCGGTCGCGTGCCGCGCCTATTCGAAGGCGCCCACCGAGTCGTGCGCCAGATTGTCGAAGCGGGTGTATTCGCCGAAGAACTTGAGCTTGCACGACCCGGTCGGGCCGCCGCGATGCTTGCCGATGATGATCTCGGCCAGGCCCTTGTCCGGCGAATTTTCCTTGTTGTAGTAATCGTCGCGGTAGATGAACACGATCATGTCCGCGTCCTGCTCGATCGCGCCGGATTCGCGCAGGTCGGCCATCACCGGACGTTTGTCGGTCCGCGTTTCCAGCGAGCGGTTGAGCTGCGACAGCGCGATCACCGGCACGCCCAGTTCCTTGGCCAGGCCCTTGAGCGAGCGCGAGATCTCGGAGATCTCGGTGGCGCGGTTCTCGCTGTTGCCCGGTACCGACATCAGCTGCAAATAGTCGATGACGATCAGGCCCAGGTCGTGCTCGCGCTTGAGCCGGCGCGCCTTGGAGCGCAGGATCTCCGGCGACACGCCGGGCGTGTCGTCGATGAAGATCTTGGTTTCCTTCAGCATCTTGATCGCGCCGGTGACCCGTGCCCAGTCCTCGTCCTCGAGCTGGCCGGTACGCAGGCGCTGCGCATTGATACGGCCGTTGGAGGAGATCAGGCGCATCGCCAGCTGCGACGCCGACATTTCCATCGAGAACACCGCCACCGCCTTCTTCGACTTGATCGCCGCGTACTCGGCGATGTTCAGCGCGAAGGTGGTCTTGCCCATCGCCGGACGCGCGGCGAGGATGATCAGGTCGGTCGGCTGCAGGCCGGCGGTCATCGCGTCGAAGTCGCTGTAGCCGGTGGGCAGGCCGGTGATGTTGCCGCCGTTCTCGAAGCGGCTGCGCAATTCCTCGAACGCGTCCTTCAACGCGCCGGGCATCGCCACGAAGTCGCTGCGCCCGCGCGCGCCGGCCTCGGCGATCTTGAACACCGCCTTCTCGGCGCTGGCCAGCAGCTCCGCGCTCTCGCGCCCCTCCGGCTGGAAGCCGTCGTTGACGATGGTGGTGCCGACCTCGATCAGCTGCCGCAGCACCGCCTTGTCGCGCACGATCTCGGCATAGGCGGCGATGTTGGCCGCCGACGGCGTGGTGCTGGCCAGTTCGATCAGGTAGGCGCCGTCGCCGACCATCTCCAGCTTGCCCTGCGACTCGAACCACTCGCCCAGGGTCACCGCGTCGAACGGGCGGCCCTTCTCGGCCAGCTCGCGGATCGCGCGGTAGATCAGCTGGTGGTCGCGCCGGTAGAAATCGTTGTCGGTGAGCTGGTCGTTGACCCGGTCGTAGGCATCGGGCGCCAGCATCAGGCCGCCGAGCACGGCCTGCTCGGCCTCGATCGAATGCGGCGGCACACGCAACTGATCGATGCGCGGCTCGCTGCGTTCGCCACGCTCGCTTTTGCGATCGCCGCGGTAGCCGGGACGGGCGGACATGGGCTGATTCTTCTCTGGTGGGGGCACGGTCGGCGGGCGCGCCGATGGCGCGACCCGGCCGACCATCTTAGTCAGCGGGGTGCGGCGGGGCTAGGGACAAGTCTGTGGACAACCCGTTGAGAACTGCGCACGGACCGCGCCGCACAAGGCGATCGCCGGCACCGCCAGCATCGCCGCCACGCGTCGCACCGGCTGCGATCCTGCCAGCTCAAGCCTGCAGTTCGTCGACCCAGGCGATGAACTTGTCGACGAAGCCCTGCAGGAACTTGCGCGTGTCGGCGTTGCCGATGCTGCCGTCGGCCTCGATCAAGCCATCCGTGAACTGCATGAACACCTCCGGCTGGCCCAGCACCGGCATGTCCAGGTAGGCCAGTACGTTGCGCAGGTGCTGCTGCGCCAGCGCGGTGCCGAGCGTACCGGGCGAGATGCCGCACACCGCCGCCGGCTTGCCGGCGAAGGCGCTGTCGCCGTAGGGCCGCGAGCCCAGATCGATCGCGTTCTTGAGCACGCCGGGGATCGAGCGGTTGTACTCGGGGGTGACGAACAGCACCGCGTCGGCATTGCTGACCTGCGCCTTCAGCCGCTTGCCCTGCTCCGGGTAGTCCTGGTCCTGGTCCTGGTCGTACAGCGGCAGGTCGCCAATCTCCACGTACTCGAAGCGGGCGCGGTCGCCGGCCAGTTTCTCCAGCGCCAGCGCCAGGCGCCGGTTGTAAGACTCCTTGCGCAGACTGCCGACGAAGACGGCGATGCGGTACTGGCTCATGGCGGACTCCTGACGATTTGGAGCCTGCAGCCTAGCCGCCGGCGCGGGGCGGCCAGGTGAATACGACCGAGGCCAACGCCGCCGGGCCGCTCAGCGCCGCACCTGCCAGTCCACGCGCGACTGCCCCCACACCTCCACCTCGTGCGCCTGCAGCGGCTCGGGCAGGCGATCCTGGCGCAGGTAGCGCGCGCCCAGCTTGGCCGCCACCGCCTTGGAATTGGCATTGTCGGCGGCGATGGTGTGGATCACCTCGGTCCAGCCCAGATGAGCGAACGCCCAGTCGATCGACGCGCGTGCCGCTTCCGGCGCATAGCCCTGGCCCCAGTACGGGCGCGCGATCCCCCAGCCCACCTCGGTCCCCGGCCAGCCATGCGGCTGCCACGGTCCGATCCGGCCGATCCACTGCCCGCTGCGCTTCTCGATCACCGAGAACATCGAAAACCCTTGCAACTGCCAGCTGCCGACCAGCGCCGCCAGCGCGCGCCAGGCCACCGGCGGCGATTGCACGCCGCCCAGATGGCGCATCGTCTCGGCATCGCCGGTGAAACGGCAGAAGTCCGCGAAATCCGCCGCGCTCGGCGGGCGCAGCAGCAGCCTCTCGGTTTCCAGTCGCAGGTCGAAAATGCTCATGCCCTCGCCTCCTCGTGCCCGTGGGTCGCGCCGGCGGCCACGCCAGCGGCGCGCACCGGTTCAGAACGCATTGATGCCGGTCAGCTCGCGGCCGACCACCAGTTGGTGCACGGTCTCGGTGCCTTCGTAGGTGATCACCGATTCCAGGTTCAAGGCATGGCGGATGGCGCCGTATTCGGTGGTGATGCCGGCGGCGCCGAGCAGGTCGCGGCACTCGCGGGCGATGTCCAGCGCCATGCGCACGTTGTTCCACTTCGCCAGCGACACCTGCGCCGGCTGCAGCGTGCCGGCGTCCTTGAGCCGGCCCAACTGCAGCGCCAACAGCTGCGCGGCAGCGATGCGCCGGGCCATGTCGGCCAGCTTGATCTGCGCGCCCTGCGTGGCCGCCAGCGGGCGGCCGAACAGGACGCGTTCGCCGGCATAGGCCAGCGCCTCGCGCAGGCAGGCGATCGCCGCGCCGATCGCGCCCCAGCTGATGCCGTAGCGGGCCTGGGTCAGGCAGCCCAGCGGGCCCTTCAGCCCACGCACGCCAGGCAGGCGCTGGCTGTCGGGCAGGCGCACATCGTCGAAAAACAGCGCCGAGGTCACCGAGGCGCGCAGGCTCATCTTGTGCGCGATGTCCTGCGTGGCGAAGCCCGGCGTGCCAGCTTCGACCAGGAATCCCTGCACGCCGTCCTCGGTCTGCGCCCACACGATCGCCACGTCGGCCAGGCCGCCGTTGGTGATCCACATCTTGCTGCCGCTCAGGCGCCAGCCATCGCCCTCGCGCACCGCGCGGGTCTGCATCGCGGCAGGATCGGAACCGCCCTGCGCCTCGGTCAGGCCGAAGCAGCCGATCGCGCTGCCGGCGGCCATCGGCGGCAACCAGCGCTGCCGCTGCGCCTGACTGCCGTAGGCGTGGATCGGATACATGCACAGCGAGGACTGCACGCTGACGAAGCTGCGCAACCCGCTGTCGCCGCGTTCCAGTTCCTGGCAGATCAGGCCGTAGCAGACCGCATTGAGTCCGGCGCCGCCGTCGGCGGGCGGCAGCGTGGCGCCGAGCAGGCCCAGCTGCGCCAGTTCCGGCACCAGTTCGGCGGGAAACCGCGCCTGGTCGAACGCATCGCCGATGATCGGCAACACCTTGGCATCGACGAAGCGCGCCACCGCCTGCTGGATCGCGCGCTCCTCCTCGCTGAGCAGCGAGGCCACATCGAACAGATCGTCGCAAGGCAACGGCATGGCGGAACTCGGCAGGCGAAAGCCGCATTGTATCGGCGCACCCGCGCTTCGGAAAAAGAAAAGGCCGGCACCTGGCCGGCCCTTTCCTCCTGCGGTTGCGCGTGGCTCAGCGCTGGCTGATCACGTCGCCGGCCGAGGCGGTCTGGGTGACCAGGCGCCCGTCCAGTACCGGCAGGCGGTCGCTGCTGGGCTTGTCGTCCATGCGCACGGTCTTCTCTTGGCCGTCGTAGCGGTAGGTGACCTCGTAGCCCTTGACCACGTCGTCCTGGCCCAGGGCGATGCGGCTGCCCGGCTTGCTGTCGGTGCGCATGGTGCCGGTGCTGCCGTCGTCGTTGCGATAGGTCACGTTGTAGCCGGTGATGCGCGAGGACTCGGCGGTGCTGTTCTCGGTATGGCACTGGCGCTCGGTGCGATCGACCACGCGGCCGCCGACGTGGTTGCGGTCCACCTGGTTGCCGATGAAGCCGCCGGCCACTGCGCCGGCCGCGGTCGCCGCCTTGCGGCCGTTGCCATGGCCGACCTGGTTGCCGAGCAAGCCGCCGACCACCGCGCCGACCACCGTGCCGCCGACGTTGCCGTCGCGCTCGGGCAGGCGTTCCTGCACCACCACGTCGTTGCAGACCTGGCGAGGCGTGGTGGTGGTGGAGGTCTCGCGCAGCGGCTCGGTGCCGATGACTTCGGCGTAGCGCTGTTCCTTCTGGGTGATCGGATCGACCCGCACCACATCGGCGTATTCCAGCTTGCCGCCGACGCCGTTGCTGGCGACCGCGTCGCCGGCCGCGCTGTCCGCGGCCGGGCGCACGTCGCCGCTGCCGGCGAACTCCTGCTTGTCGCGGTTGTTCATGAAGGCCGCGGTGGCCACGCCGCCGACCAGCAATGCGCCAGCCGCGACCAGAATGGTTGTCGTATTGCTCTTCATCGTGTTCTCTCCTGCGGTCCGGCCGCGTTGTCTACGGTGCTGTGATTACCATGCCGAAGCTGAACCAATCCGCTCCCTATTCAGCGAAAATCCGCAGCGCGGTCTGGTGCGGTGCGCGGAAAGTCGCCATATCAAGCGTGTTAGCGTTTTCATCACCCTGCCGGAGGATCGTCCATGCCTAATCCGATCGTGCTGCCACTGCTGCGCTGGGCCGGCAAATTGCGCTATCCCACGCTGTTCAAACTGACCGCCGGCCTGTTCGTGCTGAGCGTGCTGCTGCCCGACCCGCTGCCCTTCATCGACGAGCTCGTGTTCGGCCTGGGCACCTTGTTGCTGGCGAACTGGAAGACCCGCGCACCGGCGCCAGCCGAACCGGAGCCGATCGCCTCCAGCGCGCGTCGCATGCGCCGCTGACCGCCGATGCGCCTGATCGACAGCCATTGCCATCTCGACGCCGCCGAATTCGACGGCGACCGCGCTGCGGTGATTGCACGTGCGCAGGCCGCCGGCATCGCCGCGCAGGTGCTGCCGGCGGTGACGGCGGCGGCGTGGCCGAAGCTGCGCGAGGTCTGCACGATGGCCGACGGCCTGTATCCGGCCTACGGCCTGCATCCGCTGTTCCTGGATGCGCATCGCCCCGAGCATCTGCCGCTGCTCGGCGAGTGGATCGCACGCGAGCGGCCCTGCGCAATCGGCGAATGCGGATTGGACTTCTTCGTCGAAGGGCTGGACGAGGCGGAGCAGCAGCGATATTTCGTCGGCCAACTGCAGCTGGCGCGCGAGTTCGACCTGCCGGTGATTGTGCACGCGCGGCGTGCGGTGGATGCGGTGATCCTGGCGATCCGCAAGGTCGGGCGCCTGCGCGGCGTGGTGCACAGCTTCGCCGGCAGCCCGGAACAGGCGCGGCAACTGCAGTCGCTGGATTTCCTGATCGGCCTGGGCGGTCCGGTCACCTACGAACGCGCGCAGCGGCTGCGCCGGCTCGCCGCCGAACTGCCGCTGCAGCAGTTGCTGCTGGAAACCGACGCACCGGACCAGCCGGACGCCTCCATCCGCGGCCAGCGCAACGAGCCGGCGCGGCTGCGCACCGTGCTGGAGACCATCGCCGCGCTGCGCGGGCAACCCGCCGCAGAGATCGCCGAACAGACCACGCGCAATGCGCAGCAACTGTTCGGCCTGGATGCGCGTGCCGAGCCGGCGTGACGGCTCGGAAATGCAGCGGCCTGCAAGGAAACAGACATGGAGTCCACAGCGAAAGCACAGTGCCGGGTCTGCAAGGAGCGCTTCGATCTGGACGCGCAACAGCGTGCGTTCGTCATGCCGCTACTGGCGAAGGGCCAGCGTTTCATCATGATCGAATGCCCGTGCAGCGGCGCGTCCAGCAATACGTCACGATGGTCGCTGTCACCAAGCCGCACGACCACAAGCCACCTATCGCTGCCCGCTTCCACGCTGCGCGGGACGGGTCGATTGGATCGATACCGAGTCGCCGCCATTCTGGGGCCGCGGCGAGTGCGGCAGCGTCCGGCATGAGGAGCGCGATCTCCAGAAGCGAATTTCGGACATCGTCGCTCGCCACCCGTATCGGGCTGACAGCGACGAGAGAATCGAGGGCAAATGGCTGCCCGCTGGACCGGCTGTAGAATCGGCGGACTACGAAGAACGCATCGGCAAGGAGCCGTGACGCATGGAGGACCTGGCGGACGCAAATCCCGCGCTGGCGAAAGACATCATGGGCATCATGGAGTCGGGCAATGCGCTGGACGAGCGCGGCGACAAGGACGCCGCCCGATCGGCATACCACCGCGCCTGGGACCTGCTGCCCGAGCCGAAGCTGGAATGGCCGCCGTTGTCGGCGTGGATCACCGCCTCCTTCTACAACCTGCATTTCGACAACGCCGACTTCGCCGCCGCCAAACAATGGGCGCAGAAGTCGCTACAGGCCCGTGAATCGGGGAGCGATACCGGCCCCTTGATCGACCTGGGAATGGCGCACTTCGAGCTGGAAGAATATGCACAGGCCCGCACGTACTTCGATGAAGCCTACCGTTGCGGCAAGGCGAGAGCCTTCCAGGGAAGGCCAAGGAAATACCTCGCGTTCTGCATGAAAAAGAACGACTGAAAGCGCGCATCCATGTCAGCGGAATTCAAGCTGCTTTTCCAGGACGACAACTGGCGCGCCGCCAATTTGGACGCGATGCGGCAGCAGATCGCCGGCCTGGAGACGTTTTCCGGGTGTCGCGACGACATCGAGTTTCGATTGATCGGCACGGAACCCAGACATCCGCAAAGCTGGAGCCACGACGTGCGGCTGTTTCTGGAAAAGGATCACATCTTCCTGGAAATCACCGCCCATCCGCCCAGCATTGAAGCCGATCTGTCCGCTCTCCTCGCCTGGATCAGGGCGCGTACCGACATCTCCATCGTCGACGACGACGATGTCCCATCAGGCTGGTAACAGCGAACCGGTCGCCGGGCCCCGGGACAAGCACCTCAATCGGATGGTTGCTCTGTTTCCAGCGCCGTTGCCGTAGCCATCGCCGGCTCGCGCTTGGGCTTCAACAGCATCTCCAAGGCCTTGCCCGCCGCGGCGAAGGCGAACGCGCCGGTGATGTGCGTGGCCGCGCCCAGCCCGGCGCCGCAGTCCAGGTTCAGCGCCGCATCCGGCCCCAGCTGTGGGCGCAGCCCGCACACGCTGCCGTCGGCCTGCGGGTAGCGCACGTTTTCCAGCGAATACACCGCCGGCACGCCGAAATAGCGCTGCGGATTCTTGGGGAAGTTGAACTCGCTGCGCAGCTTCTTGCGGATCAGCGCCAGCATCGCGTCGTGCTCGGTGCGCGACACGTCGCGGATGCGCACCAGGGTCGGGTCGGTGCGCCCGCCGGCCGAACCCACGGTCAGCAACGGCAGCTTGCGCCGGCGGCACCAGGCGATGGTTTCGACCTTGACCCGGAAGCTGTCGCAGGCATCGATGACCAGGTCGAAGCCGGTGCCCAGCAGCTCGGCGATGTTGGACGGGGTCAGGAAGGCCTCGACCGCGGTCGCCTCGATCGCCGGGTTGATCGCCACGCAGCGCTCGGCCATGGCTCGCGCCTTGTTGCGCCCGTACTGCCCTGCCAGTGCCGGCAGCTGGCGATTGGTGTTGGACACGCAGATGTCGTCGGCGTCGATCAGGGACAGATGGCCGACCGCCGACCGCGCCAGCGCCTCCACCACCCACGAGCCGACGCCGCCCATGCCCACCACCGCCACGCGGCAGTGCGCCAGGCGCTCGATGGTCCCGCGCCCATACAGCCGGTCGATGCCGGCGAAGCGCTCACGCAGTTGTTCGTTCATGCGCGCAAGTTTATTTCATCGGCGACGGCGCCGCGGCGGCGCCACGTGATGCAGGGGCGGCGTACTATCGCGCTTTCCTCATGCCAGCCCGCCCCATGGCCAGCCAGACAGCCCCTGCTTCCACCGCCTCCCGCTACCTGTTTGTGCTGCTCGCCGGCGTGCTGATCGGCCTGGTCGCCACGGTGATGGCGATGCGCGCATTGCAGGCGCGGCAGGATCCGTTCCCGCGCGCGCTGATGCAGGTGATGGACAAGCAACTGGCCTTGCTGCAGCGCAGCCGCACGCAGAACCGCTGCAGTGCCGCCGACCTGCTGGCGCGCGTGCAGACGCTGCGCCTGCTCGGCAACGACCTGGAAACCGCATTCCCCGAACTTGGCGACGACAGCCGCTTCCAGCAGCATGCCGGCGCGCTGCGCGCCACGCTGGATGCGGCGCAGGCCCCGGTGCCGACCACCTGCGCCGCGCTCGACCAGCTCACCCACCGCATCGACGACACCTGCGACGCCTGCCATCGCGATTTCCGCTGACCTTCCATCGCTCCTCGATGAATTCCCCCTGACGCCGCGGCACGTCGGCACGCCACACGGGGGGCGATTGGCGTTGCATTCACACGTTGGCGGACAGGATGCGTGCAAACGCGGGTCCGCCGCGGTCCACCGTCTGTCGAGGAGAGCACACATGAAGATCCATCTACTGGCTACTGGCGCCGTCGCCGTCCTGGCATTGGCCGGCTGCGCCACGTCCCCCGGCTACGGCGGTGGCGGTGGCGGTGGCGGCGGCTACAGCCAGCCGTCGCGCGGCTATTCGGACAACCGCTGCGCGGACTGCGGCATCGTCACCCGCATCGACACGGTGGCCTCCAACCGCACCGCGCCCACCGGCACCGGCGCGGTCCTGGGCGGCATCGTCGGCGCGATCGCCGGCCATGAGATCTCCGACCACACCGGCGGCAGCAAGGGCAACCAGAACGTGTCGGCCGTGGCCGGTGCCGCCGCCGGCGCCCTGGCCGGCAACCAGATCCAGAACAACGTCACCAGCGACAGCTACGACGTGCATGTGCAGATGGACGACGGCCGGGTGATCGTGGTCAACCAGCGCGATCTGGCCGGGATCCGCGAGAACACCTATGTGCGCGTGGTCAACGGCCGCGTGGTGCCGCGCTAAGCGCAGCACGCACCCAGGCGTTTGCCGCAACGCAAAAAGGCCCGCAGTGCGGGCCTTTTTGCTGGGCGCTCAGCGCCAGGTCGGGAACGCCGGGGGTCAGACCGGCTGCACCGCGTCGGCCTGCAGGCCCTTCTGGCCCTGCACCACGGTGAAGCTGACCTTCTGCCCTTCCTTCAGGCTCTTGAAGCCTTGGGTCTGGATCGCGCGGAAGTGCACGAACACGTCCTCGCCGTTCTCTCGGCTGATGAAACCGAAGCCCTTGGCATCGTTGAACCACTTCACGGTGCCGTTTTCGCGATTGCCTTCAGTCATGGACTTACTCCTTGGAACACGTCTCAGGGGTGGGTACGCCGTGGGTTCGGCGGCTGGTTGCAAGGAGGAAGCGAGGTATAACGCTGTAGCGGATCGGTTGGATCTACCGCATCGGGCCACGATTCACGGTGACCTTTGCAAACGCAGCGGCTGAAAACTTACCGCGGCGAAAATGAAAATGCAATCAGCAAAAACACCCCATCTGTCAACCCCCAAATCACCCCGGAGCAGGCCGCGTGGATCCTACATTCATCTACTACATCGTCGCCGGGCTGTTGGTGGTGCTGGGCCTGGCCGGGGTGGTGCTGCCCGCCCTGCCGGGCATGCCGCTGCTGTTCGCCGGGCTGTTGCTGGCGGCCTGGGCCGACGGTTTCCAGCGCGTGGGCTGGGTGACGCTGACGGTGCTCGGGGTGCTGACCCTGCTGTCGTTCCTGGTCGATTTTCTGGCCACCGTGTTCGGCGCCAAGCGCGTGGGCGCCAGCCGCAAGGCGCTGTGGGGGTCGGTGCTGGGCAGCGTGGCGGGCCTGTTCTTCATGCCGATCGGCCTGTTCGTCGGCCCCTTCGTCGGCGCGCTGGCCGGCGAATACTGGCACGGCCGGCAGTTGCAGCAGGCGACCAAGGTCGGCTTCGGCACGTGGCTGGGCATCGTGCTGGGCACCGCCGCCAAGCTGGCCCTGGCACTGGCGATGGTCGGGCTGTTCGCCGCCGCCTGGCTGCTGTGAAGCCGCGCGTCGGCGCCGCGAGATGAACGTGTGATGACCCCGTTACGGGCGCTGCTGTATTTTCGCAGCCGGCCATTCACCTAGGCAGCGCACCACCGCCCGCGCCGCCCGTTTTCGAGAGAACCTGCATGATCCATCGCCCGGCCCGTCCCCTGTTGCTGTTGTCCTTCGCGGCGATGCCGCTGGCCCACGCCCAGGAAGTGATGCCCACTCCTGCTTCGCCCGAAGCCTGCGTCGCCATTTCCAGCGATGCCGCGCGCCTGTCCTGCTACGACCAGGCGCTGTCGCGCCGCGTCGCCGATCCGCAGGCCGCCGATGCGGCGGCGAAGGCGGCCAGCGAGACCCAGAAGCAGCAACTGGATGCGTCGATCCCGCAGGACGCCGGCCTGGCGCAGCGCGCCCGCCAGCGCACCGCCTCGCTGTTCAAGGACGACCGCTACGACGCCACCATCGCCAACGCCGGCAAGGGCTCGCTGCTGGACAGCCGCTGGGAGCTGGCCAAGGACTCCAAGCTGGGCGTGTTCCAGCTGCGCGCCTACAAGCCGGTGTACCTGCTGCCGGCGTTCTGGACCAGCAAGAAGAACGAGCTGCCGTCCTCGCCGAACCCCAACAACACGGTGACCACCGCCGAATCGCTGGACAGCGTCGAAGCCAAGTTCCAGCTCAGCTTCAAGACCAAGATCGTGGAAAACATCTTCGGCGACAACGGCGACCTGTGGGGCGCCTATACCCAGAGCTCGCGCTGGCAGGTCTACAACAGCGAGCAGTCGCGGCCGTTCCGCGAGACCAACTACGAGCCGGAACTGGCGCTGGTGTTCCGCAACAACTACAGCCTGTTCGGCTGGAAGGGACGGATGACCGGGATCCAGCTCACCCACCAGTCCAACGGCCGCAGCGATCCGTTCTCGCGCAGCTGGAACCGGGCGATCCTCAACATCGGCCTGGACCGCGAGAACTGGGCGCTGGTGCTGCGTCCGTGGTACCGGATCCCGGAGAGCGACCGCCAGGACAACAACCCGGACATCGAGGACTACATGGGCCGTGGCGACGCGACCCTGACCTACAACCGCAACGGCCACGAGATCTCGCTGATGGCGCGGCATTCGCTGCGCAGCGGCGACCGTTCGCACGGCGCGGTGCAGCTGGACTGGGGTTTCCCGATCAGCAACCTGCTGCGCGGCCATGTGCAGGTGTTCGACGGCTACGGCGAGAGCATGATCGACTACAACCACCGCGCCACCTACGTGGGCCTGGGCGTGTCGCTGCTGGAGTGGTACTGAGGCCTGAGAGGCCTCGAAGCACGATCGCGCGGCGGCCGTCGACGGCCGCCGCGCCACGGTACCGCCGCGCTCAGGTCCAGTCGGTCAGGCCTTCGCGGCGGTAGGTTTCCTGGAACGCAGGCCGCGCCTTCATCCGCTGCGCGTGCGCCTGCAGCGCCGGCCAGGTATCGGTGGGGCGCGGCATGTTGCGCGACCAGCGCATCAGCATGACCAGCACGAAATCGGCGGCGCTGCAGTGCTCGCCCAGCAGATACGGCCCGTGCGCGTGCAGATGCGCGGCGACCTCGTCCCAGGCCTTTTCCAGGAACGCGCGGGCGCTGGCGCGCACGCGTTCGACGTTGTCGGCGCCGGCCGGTTCGTCGGGATAGAACCAGTCGCGGTAGGCCGGCATCAGGGTGTAGGCCCCGAACAGCATCCAGCGGTAGTAGGCCGCGCGCTCGGGAGTACCCGGCGGCGGCGCCAGGCCGGCATGCGGATAGAGATCGGCCAGGTGCATGGCGATGGCGACCGATTCGGTCAGCACCTGCCCGTCCAGGACCAGGGTCGGCACCCGGCCCTGCGGGTTGAGCGCCAGGTACTCGGGGCTTTTCTGCTCCTGGCGGTCGAAATCGAGCATGCGCAGTTCGAAATC
Source organism: Xanthomonas sp. DAR 34887 (assembly GCF_041245805.1). NCBI lineage: Bacteria > Pseudomonadati > Pseudomonadota > Gammaproteobacteria > Lysobacterales > Lysobacteraceae > Xanthomonas > Xanthomonas tesorieronis. Next base: position 2,267,839 of record NZ_CP162490.1, on the reverse strand, counting down.
GACCTGCAGTTCGATCAGCAACCAGTGCACGACGAACGCGGCGGTACTGGGCGAGCCGTAAAGCACGATGGACACGACGCTTTCCCCGGAGACGGAACCAGCGCCGATTATTGCCGCGACGCCGGCGCGAGGCCAGCACCCGGAACGCCGGCGACATCGCCGGCGTTCGCGCTGCGGCCGATCAGGCCTCGACCACCACCGGAATCTTGCCGATGCGCGATTGCCATTCGCGCGGGCCGGTCTTGTGCACCGACTCGCCGCTGGCGTCCACCGCGACGGTGACCGGCATGTCCTTGACCTCGAACTCGTAGATCGCTTCCATGCCCAGGTCTTCGAACGCCAGCACGCGCGAGGCCTTGATCGCCTTGGACACCAGGTAGGCCGAACCGCCGACCGCCATCAGGTACACCGCCTTGTTGTCGCGGATCGCGGCGATCGCCGCGTCGCCGCGCTCGGACTTGCCGACCATGCCCAGCAGGCCGGTCTGCTCCAGCATCTGCCGGGTGAACTTGTCCATGCGCGTGGCGGTGGTCGGACCGGCCGGACCCACCACTTCGTCGCGCACCGGATCGACCGGGCCGACGTAGTAGATGAAACGGTTGGTGAAGTCGACCGGGAGTTTCTCGCCGCGGTTGAGCATGTCGATCATGCGCTTGTGCGCGGCGTCGCGGCCGGTCAGCAGCTTGCCGTTGAGCAGGATCGTCTCGCCCGGCTTGAAGCTCGCCACTTCCTCGCGGGTGATGGTGTCCAGGTTGACCCGGCGCGCATTGGTGGGGTTGTAGGTGAGCTTGGGCCAGTCCTCCAGCGACGGCGGCTCCAGCATCACCGGGCCGCTGCCGTCCAGGGTGAAATGCGCATGGCGGGTGGCCGCGCAGTTCGGGATCAGCGCCACCGGCAGATTGGCGGCGTGGGTCGGATAGTCCTTGACCTTGATGTCCAGCACCGTGGTCAGGCCGCCCAGGCCCTGCGCGCCGATGCCCAGCGCGTTGACTTTTTCGTACAGCTCCAGGCGCAGTTCCTCGGCGCGGTTGGCCGCGCCGCGCGCCTGCAGGTCGACGATGTCGATCGGCTCCATCAGCGCTTCCTTGGCCAGCAGCATCGCCTTCTCGGCGGTGCCGCCGATGCCGATGCCGAGCATGCCCGGCGGGCACCAGCCGGCGCCCATGGTCGGCACGGTCTTGAGCACCCAGTCGACGATGGAGTCGGACGGGTTGAGCATCGCGAACTTGCTCTTGGCCTCCGAACCGCCGCCCTTGGCCGCCACGATCACCTCGACATGGTCGCCGGGCACGATCTTGGTGTTGACCACCGCCGGCGTGTTGTCCTTGGTGTTGGCGCGCTTGCCGGCCGGGTCGGCCAGCACGCTGGCGCGCAGCTTGTTGTCTGGATGGTTGTAGGCGCGGCGCACGCCTTCGTTGACCATGTCCTCCACGCCCATCGTGGCGTCGTCCCAACGCACGTTCATGCCGATCTCGAGGAACACGGTGACGATGCCGGTGTCCTGGCAGATCGGGCGGTGGCCTTCGGCGCACATGCGCGAGTTGATCAGGATCTGCGCGATCGCGTCCTTGGCCGCGGGCGACTGTTCGCGCTCGTAGGCAGCGGCCAGGTTCTTGATGTAATCGACCGGATGGTAGTAGCTGATGTACTGCAGCGCGTCGGCGACGGACTGGATGAGGTCTTCCTGCTTGATCGAGGTCACGGCTGGCTCTGCGGCTGGCGGGGGAAACCCGGCCATTTTAGGGCAAAGTGACTGCCTCGCCCGTTGTCACGCCGGCACGCGCTGTTCCGTCCTGGTCGCCATGAGCCCCGATCCCACCTTCGAAACCCAACGTCCCCGGCTGTTCGGCCTGGCCTATCGCCTGCTCGGCAGCCGCAGCGACGCCGAGGACGTGCTGCAGGACGCGTGGCTGCGCTGGCAGGCCAGCGACCGCGCCGCGATCCGCGACCCCGAGGCCTGGCTGGTGACCACCACCACCCGGCTCGGGCTGGACCGGCTGCGCGCGGCGCGCAGCGCCCGGGGCCACTACACCGGCCCGTGGCTGCCCGAACCGCTGGAGATCGCCGAGGATACCGACCCGGCCGAGCGCCACGTGCGCGCCGAGCAGGTGTCGGTCGCGTTCCTGGCGCTGCTGGAGCGGCTGGGTCCGGAGGAGCGTGCCGCGTTCCTGCTGAAGGAGGCGTTCGACTACGACTACGCGCAGATCGGCCACTTGCTCGGGCATGCCGAAGCGAACTGCCGGCAGCTGGTGCATCGGGCGCGCGAACGGCTCAAGGCCGGCCGGCCGCGCTTCGCGGTGGCGCCCGAACGCCACCGGCAATTGCTGGAGCGCTTCATGCACGCCTCGCAGCAGGGCGACCGTGGCGCGATCGTGGCCCTGCTCGATGCCAACGCGCAGATGCGCTCGGACGGCGGCGGCAAGGTCACTGCCGCGTTGCGCCCGCTGCTCGGCGCCGAGCGCATCGCCATGCTGTTCTGGGCGGTGGCGCGGCGCGGGCTGGGCCTGCAGGCGCGGATCGGCACGGTCAACGGCGAGCCGGCGATCCTGCGCTTCATCGGCACGCGGCTGCATTCGGCGATGCTGGTGGTGACCGACGGCGAGCGCATCGTCGAGGTGCTGACCCTGATGAATCCGGACAAGTTGCCGCCGCTGGCCGGCACCGACGCTGCCGCGAGCGCCGACGCCAACGCCTGATCTGCGGCGGCGCTGTCACGCCGCCGCGCGCTGCCGCGTCCTTGCTGCGAAGACGGCCATGGCGGCCGTCATGGAGCAAGCAACATGCACTTCCACCGTATCGACTACACCCGCCACGAACCCGCCGCGTTCCGCGCCCTGCTGACCGCCAGCCAGCAGGTGCACGAGGGCGTGCTGGGCCACGAACTGACCGAACTGGTGTTCCTGCGCGTCTCCCAGCTCAACGGCTGCGCGTATTGCATCGACATGCATGCCACCGCGCTGCGCAAGGCCGGCATCGAACCGCGCAAGCTCGACACCCTCCCCGGCTGGCGCGAGAGCCGCTTCTTCGATCCGCGCGAACGGCTGGCGCTGGCCTGGGCCGAGGCGCTCACCACGCTGCCGTCCGGCGCGCCGCCGCAGGACGCTTACGACGCCCTGTCCACGCACTTCGACGAACACGGCATCAGCGCGCTGACCATGGCCATCGCCCTCATCAATGCTTGGAACCGGCTCGGCGTGGGCCTGCAACCGGCAATGCCGTAAGCGCAGCGGCGGGCGGCGTGCGCCACCCGCCGCCCGCCTCCCAATCCCCAATAGCGTGACCGCAAACCGCAACACGATGCCGCTAGCGTTTGCGCATCACAACGCACGGCGAGGCGGGCATGATCGAGAAATTCCTGGCGGGTGGCACGGCCACGGACGACACGGACCTGGCAGTGGCCGAGCCGGAAGCGCAGGCGCCCAGCGCCGTCCACACGGGCCACCGCCTGCTGATGTGCGCGCCGCAGCACTTCGCCGTGGATTACGTGATCAACCCGTGGATGGAAGGCAACGTCCACGCCGCCAGTCGCGAACGCGCGCAGGCGCAGTGGGATGCGCTGGTCGCCGCAGCCGAGGCGGCCGGCGCCCGGGTCGAGCGCATCGCGCCGGCCGCCGGCCTGCCGGACATGGTGTTCAGCGCCAACGCCGGCCTGGTCCTCGGCGACAACTTCGTGCCCAGCCGCTTCCGCCATGCCGAGCGCCGCGGCGAGGAAGCGCTGTTCGCCGCCTGGTGCCGCGACGCCGGTTTCCGCATCCGCGCGCTACCGGACGACGTGCGCTTCGAAGGCGCCGGCGATGCGCTGCTGGAGCGCGGCGCCCGCCGGCTGTGGATGGGACACGGCCATCGCAGCGACCTGGTCGCCGCGCACGAACTGGCCGACCTGTTGGACATCGAGGTGATGCCGCTGCGCCTGGTCGATCCGCGCTTCTACCACCTGGACACTTGTTTTTGCCCGTTGCGCGACGGCTACCTGCTGTACTACCCGGCCGCCTTCGACGACTACGCCCAGCAGGCCATCGCCCGCCGCATTCCGCCGGCGCGGCGCATCGCGGTGAGCGAAGCCGATGCCCTGGCCTTCGCCTGCAATGCGGTGGATCTGGACGAGCGCGTGCTGCTCAACCGCGCCTCGCCCGCGCTGTGCGCGGCCCTGGCCCGCATCGGCTACCGGGTGGTGCAGACCCCGCTGGACGAATTCCTCAAGGCCGGCGGCGCGGCCAAGTGCCTGACCCTGCGCCTGGACGAGTGAGGCCGGGCCGGAGCTTGCGCTTTTCCTTGTGGGCGCGACTCCGCTTGGCCTCGGGCCATCACTCGCCACGCGCGCCTTGGGATAGGCCCACCGCGACTGAAGGGCAGCTCTAACAACCTCAGTCCGGAAGCTGCGCGTTGCTCGTCTCGATGGCATGTCGTTTTCCTGTCGCGGCTGAAGCCGCTTCTACAAGAGCACGGCGCGCCTGTTGTAGGAGCGGCTTCAGCCGCGACAGGAGGACGAAGTGGCCGTGATCCCAGGCGGCATGGGAAACGCGCCCGCAACCGCACCGAGTCCAACTCCGGCGCGCCGACCTTGCGCTGCGCCCGGCCCGAACACTCCCCGCGCACGCCCGGCACCGGCACAATGCGCGGATGGCTTCCCCTTCTTCTGTCCACGGCGCGCCGCGCCCTTCCTCCCGTACCGGCCCCAGCCTGCGCGAGCGCTTCGATGCGATGCGCAACCTGCCGCCGTTCCTGCGCCAGATCTGGCAGACCAGCCGCTGGCTGACGCTCAGCAGCATCGGCCTGCGCGTGTTGCGCGCGCTGATCCCCGTGGCCTCGCTGTACATCGGCAAGCTGATCATCGACGAGGCGATCCACCTGGTCGGGCAGTCGCCCGGCTTCACCTCGTTCGGCCAGGCGCTGGTCAGCGGGCGGCTGGACCGACTGCTGGAACTGCTGGCGCTGGAACTGGCGCTGGCGATCGGTTCGGACCTGCTCGGGCGACTGGTCAGCTATGCCGACACGCTGTTGTCGGAGCTGTTCAACAACATCAGCAGCGTGCAGCTGATGGAGCATGCCGCGCAGCTGGATCTGGAGGATTTCGAGGACCCGGAGCAGCAGGACAAGCTCGATCGCGCGCGGCGCCAGACCATGGGCCGGATGAACCTGATGAGCCAGCTGTTCGGCCAGGTGCAGGACGCGATCACCGTGATCAGCTTCGCGATCGGCCTGGTCGTCTATGCGCCGTGGCTGATGGTGCTGCTGGCCGTGGCGCTGATCCCGGCCTTCGTCGGCGAGGCGCATTTCAACGCGCTGGGCTATTCGCTGAACTTCCAGTGGACCGCCGAGCGGCGCCAGCTCGACTACCTGCGCCAGGTCGGCGCCAGCGTCGAGACCGCCAAGGAAGTGAAGATCTTCAATCTGCACAGCTTCCTGATCGAGCGCTACCGCGCGCTGGCCGACCGCTTCTTCCAGGCCAACCGCGCGCTGGCGCGCAAGCGCATGCTGTGGGGCACGCTGCTGGCGGCGTTGGGCACGCTGGGCTACTACGCCGCGTATGGCTACATCGCCTGGCGCACGGTGCGCGGCGATTTCAGCATCGGCGACCTGACCTTCCTGGCCGGCAGCTTCCTGCGCCTGCGCCAGCTGCTGGAAGGGCTGTTGATCGGGTTTTCGCAGGTGGCCGGACAGGCGCTGTACCTGGACGACCTGTATTCGTTCTTCCGCATCGTGCCGGAGATCCGTACCCGCCCCGGCGCGGTGCCGGTGCCGCGGCCGATCGTGCGCGGCTTCGTGTTCGAGAACGTCGGCTTCCGCTACCCGGACGCCGAGCAGTGGGCGGTGCGGCACCTGGACTTCGAACTGCGCGCCGGCGAAGTGCTGGCGCTGGTCGGCGAGAACGGCGCCGGCAAGACCACCCTGGTCAAGCTGCTGGCGCGGCTGTACGACCCGGACGAAGGCCGCATCCTGCTCGACGGCCGCGACCTGCGCGACTACGACCTGGACGACCTGCGCGCCAACCTGGGGGTGATCTTCCAGGACTTCGTGCGCTACCACCTCAGCGCCGGCGAGAACATCGGCGTCGGCCGGGTCGATTCGATGGACGATGCGGCGCGGATCCGCGCCGCCGCGGGGCGGGCGATGGCTAGCGAGTTGATCGAGGGCCTGCCGCACGGCTACGACCAGTTGATCGGACGCCGCTTCAAGAACGGCGTGGACCTGTCCGGCGGGCAGTGGCAGAAGATCGCCATCGCCCGCGCCTACATGCGCGATGCGCAGGTGATGATCCTCGACGAGCCGACCGCGGCGCTGGACGCGCGCAGCGAGTTCGAGGTGTTCCAGCGCTTCAAGGAGCTGTCGGACAACCGCACCGCGGTGCTGATCTCGCACCGCTTCTCCAGCGTGCGCATGGCCGACCGCATCCTGGTCCTGGCCGGCGGCCAGATCGAGGCCAGCGGCACCCATGCCGAGCTGATGGCGCAGGGCGGGCGCTACGCGGAGCTGTTCGAATTGCAGGCCGCTGGGTATCGTTGAGCCTCGCCTGTCCTTCGGATCCGCCATGCTGCGACGCCTCCTGCCCTGCCTGCTTGCCGCCGCCGTGGCGTTCCCCGCTGCCGCGGCCGACCCGGTTCCCGGCCCCTCCGACTACGCCGCCGCCAAGGCCCTGGCCGACCGCGACGAAGCCGCGCTGCCCGGCGCGCTGGCCGAACGCCTGCAGGCGCTGCAACGCGCGGCGCTGGACGAGGGCGTGGCCAGCTGCGCCACGCCGCGCCCGGACACCTCGCCGTTCGTGGTCGTGGTCCAGCTGCAGGCCGACGGCAACGTCGGCGCGAGCTGGCGCAACGGCACCACGCCGCTGGCGCTGTGCCTGGAGCGCTTCCTGCGCCAGCGCCCGTTGCTGGTCCCGCCGAAGGTGCCGCTGTACCTGTCCTACGAACTGTCGTTCGAGAAGTGACACGCGCCGGGATGAACCATCCCAAATGAGATTTCCTCTCATTTGGGATGGCATGGGGTAGAATGGCGCCCGCTCCTTCCCCATCACGATCAACGGCATGTCCTCTGCTTTTGGCCCCGAAACGGTGCTCAAGGTCCGTCACTGGACCGACGACTACTTCAGCTTCACCACCACCCGCAACGAAGGCTTCCGCTTCGACAACGGCCAGTTCGTGATGATCGGCCTGGAGACGGAGACGCGGCCGCTGCTGCGCGCCTACTCCATCGCCAGCGCCAACTGGGAAGAGCGGCTGGAGTTCTTCAGCATCAAGGTGCCCGACGGCCCGCTGACCTCGCGCCTGCAGCACATCAAGCCGGGCGATGCGGTGCTGGTCGGCAAGAAGCCCACCGGCACCCTGCTGATCAGCGACCTGCACCCTGGCCGGCACCTGTACCTGCTCGGCACCGGCACCGGCCTGGCGCCGTGGCTGTCGGTGATCAAGGACCCGGAAACCTACGAGCGCTTCGACAAGGTGATCCTCACCCACGGCGTGCGCTTCGAAAAAGACCTGGCCTACCGCGATTACTTCGAAAACGAGCTGCCGCAGCACGAGTTCCTCGGCGAGACCATCCGCGAAAAACTGCTGTACTACCCCGCGGTGACCCGCGAGGACTTCCGCAACCGCGGCCGCCTCACCGAACTGCTGGAAAGCGGACGCATGCAGCAGACCCTGGGGCTGCCGCCGCTGAACCCGGAATACGACCGGGCGATGATCTGCGGCAGCCCGCAGATGCTGGCCGACCTGCGCCAGACCCTGGACGCGCGCGGCTTCGTCGCCTCCTCGCGGATCGGCACCCCGGGCCATTACGTGTTCGAGCGCGCCTTCGTCGAGAAGTGACGCAGCACCAGGCGTGCGCCCGTCGACCGCGGCGCGCGCCCCTGTAGGAGCGGCTTCAGCCGCGACAGGCGCTATCCGTAGCGCCTGTCGCGGCTGAAGCCGCTCCTACAAAAAACAGATCGCGTCGCGCATCGACCCAGCTCACCCCAGCGCCCGCTCGATATCGTCGGCCAGCGCTTCCGGCTTGTCGGTTGGCGCATAGCGCGCCAGCACGCGGCCATCGCGGCCGACTAGGAACTTGCTGAAGTTCCACTTGATCGCGGCGATGCCGAGCAGGCCGGACTTCTGCTGCTTGAGCCATTGCCACAGCGGATGCGCGGCGTCGCCGTTGACCTGCACCTTGGCGAACATCGGGAAATCGACTTCGTAGTTGAGCGTGCAGAATTGCTTGATCTCGTCCGCGTCGCCGGGTTCTTGGTGGCCGAACTGGTCGCAGGGAAATCCCAGCACTACCAGTCCGCGTTCGCGGTAGCGCTGCCACAGCGCCTGCAGTCCGGCATATTGCGGGGTAAAGCCGCACTTGGAGGCGACATTGACGATCAACAGCACCTTGCCCGCGTAGTCGGCAAGCGGCTGCGGGCGGCCATCGAGATCGTCGGCGGTGAAGGCGTAGGCGGTGGTCGGCGTGTCCATGCATTCACTCCTCGGCAGTGGCGATGCGCGCGGGCGCGGCGAACGGTTCGATGCCCAGCGCCGCGTAGACCTCGCTGGGGTAGTACGCGGTGCCCTGCTTGACCACCAGCGCGACCTTGCGCAGATCGGCAATGTCGCGGGTCGGGTCGCCGTCGACCAGGATCAGGTCGGCGCGCTTGCCCGGCGCGATCGAGCCGCGGCTGTCCAGCGTGCGCGAGTACTTGGCGCCGTTCCAGGTCGCCACCTGCAACGCCTGCGCCGGGGTCAGCCCGGCCTGCACGTACAGTTCGATCTCGCGCTGCAGGGTGAAGCCGGGGGTGGCGTCGGTGCCGGCGACCAGCGGTACCCCGGCCCGGTACAGGCGCCCGACGAAGGCCACCATCTTTTCGTAGGAACGGTTGTACAGCGCCGCGGTGGCATCGTCGGGAATGTCGAATTCGGCGCTGCGCAGCCCGCGCTGCACGTCCGGCGGCAGATGCGCGGCGACCGCGGCATAGGCCTGCGACAGCTCGCCCGGGCGCTGGCGGATGAAGTCGAAGGTGGCCACCGTCGAATCGATGGCGATCTGCCGCTTGGCCAGCTCCTGCACGAAGGCCTGCACCGGCGCCGAGTCGAAATCCAGGTCGGCGGTGCGCTTGGCCGGCAGGTAGAAACGCTCCAGCGTGCGCGTATCGGTGTCGTGGGTGGCGTAGAAGTTCAGCAGCACCTGGTTGATGTGCTGGATCTCGTCGTAGCCCTGTTCCACCGCCTCGTGCGCGAGCATGTGCACGGGGATGTGCCCGCTCACGCGCAGGCCCTTGGCGTGCGCATAGGCGGCGGTGTCGCGCACCAGCGCCTGCGGGAACGAGTTGTAGATCTTGATCCCGACGTAGCCGTGCGCCGCGTACCAGTCGACCGCCTCGTTGGCCTGCGCCTGGGTGCTGACCACGAAGCCGTTGCGCGCCGCCATCGGGCTTTCGCCCTCCAGGAAGCCGCAGGCGACCAGGCTCGGCATCAGCAACTGGCCGGCGCGCTCTTCCTGCATCACCTGCTGCAGCGTGGCGTTGTCGTTGCCCATGTCGCGCACGGTGGTGACGCCGGCGGCCAGGTGCAGGCCGCCGTCCCAGCGACCGACGTGCCCGTGCATGTCGAACAGGCCTGGCAGCAGCACCCGCCCTTGCGCATCGACCACCTGCTGCGCGGCCGCCTGCGCGCTACCGGTGGCGACCACGGAGACGATCTTGCCGTCGCGCAGCAGTACGTCGGAGGCGGCGCCGAGCGTGGCGTGCTCGCTGTCGAACACGCGCGCGTTGCGGATCAGCGTAGTGCCGGGCAAGGGATGCGCCAGGCGCTGCTGCAACTCGACCAGGGCGGTGGCCTCGGCCTGTCTCTGCGCCGCTTCCAGCGCGCCGGCATCCTTTTCGTAGCCGGTCTCGATCATTTGCATCCAGCCCGGCGCGATGAACGCGAACAGGCGTGGCGCGGCGTCGGTGGTGAGCCAGGCGAAGGTGGGGGTGAAGCCGACCCCGGTCAGCGCCACCAGTTGCACCTTGCGCGCGCTGTTGCCCTGGCCGACCTGCGCCTGCTGCAGTTTGCGCAGGGTCAGCGCGCCGCTGGGGATCAGCGGCAGCTTGCCGTCGGCGCGGCGGCTCAGCGCGGCCACCGCCGCCGAGGTCGCCGCCGGGGTGCCGCCGAGCGGCCAGTACTGCGCGCCGCCGGCCACGCGCCGCTCGCCCTGGTCGGACGTGGACTTCCACTGCACGCGCTCGCCGTCGCGGCTGAAGCGCTCGTCCACCGGCGCACCGAAGGTGGAGGTGCCCTTCACCTGGTAGGTCTTGAAGGTGCCATCGGCAGCCAGCGTGTACTGCTCCTTCAGTTCCGGGCCGCGACCGTTGTCCTTGAACACGAAGTCGACCCGGGTGACGCCGTCGTCGCCGACGCTGACATTCTGCTGCCCGGCCTGCTTGCCGCCGTCCACCAACACCACGTAGCGCAGCGTCTGCGCCGACCACGCCGGCGCCGCCCATGCCGCGCACGCGGCCACGCACAAGCCGAAGATCGCTTTCATCGATTTCTCCCCGCGGCCGTCGGCCGTCTTCACACAATGGCAGTGGTCTGCATCGGTCAGGCGCTATATGACGCCGCCGCCGCGACGAAGGCAAGCGCGCCGCAGCATGTGCTGCGCTGCGGCACAGTGCCCATGGCTTTAGTCACGGGTCGCACGCGCCGCAGTGGGGTAGCCTGCATGGTCCGACCTTATCGCTGGATACCGCTTGATGACCACCCGCCTCGCCCTCGCGCTCGCCGCCACGCTCGGACTCGCCATGCCCGCCTACGCCAACGCCGCCACGCCCGCCGCTTCGCAAGCGGCCATGCAGGCCAATCCGTTCTTCGCCGAAAGTCCGCTGCCGCTGCACTACCCGCAGTTCGACCGGATCAAGGACAGCGATTTCGCCCCGGCCTTCGACGCCGGCATGGCGCAGCAGCTGAAGGAAGTGGAGGCGATCGCCAACCAGAAGGCAAAGCCGACGTTCGACAACACCATTGTGGCGATGGAGAAGAGCGGCCAGGTGCTGGACCGCGCGACCACGGTGTTCTTCAACCTGGTCGGCGCCGACACCAACGATGCGCGCAAGCAGCTGCAGGCCGAGTACTCGGGCAAGTTCGCCGCGCACCGCGATACGATCTCGCTCAATCCCAAGCTGTTCGCGCGCATCCAGACGCTGTACGACACCCGCCAGCAGCTCGGCCTGGACGCGCAGGGCGTGCGCCTGGTCGAGAAGTACTACAGCGATTTCGTGCGCGACGGCGCCAAGCTCGGCGATGCCGACAAGACCAAGCTCAAGGCGATGAATGCCGAACTGGCCAAGCTCGGCACACAATTCAGCCAGAACGTGCTGGCCGAAGTGAATGCCGCCGCGGTGGTGGTGGACGACGTCAAGCAGCTCGACGGCCTGTCCGACGAACAGATCGCCGCGGCCGCCGAGGCGGCCAAGGCGCGCAAGCTCGACGGCAAGTACGTGATCGCGCTGCTCAACACCACCGGCCAGCCGCCGCTGACCCAGCTCAAGGACCGCGCGCTGCGGCAGAAGATCTACGAAGCCTCGGTGTCGCGCGGCAGCCACGGCGGCAAGTACGACAACACCGCGCTGGTGTCGCGGATCATGAGCCTGCGCGCCGAACGCGCCAAGCTGCTGGGCTATCCGAACCACGCCGCCTACTCGCTGGAAGACCAGACCGCCAAGACTCCGGAAGCGGTCAATGCGATGCTCGGCAAGCTGGCGCCGGCCGCGGTCGCCAACGCCAAGCGCGAGGCCGCCGACCTGCAGGCGATGATCGACAAGGAACAGAAGGCCGCCGGCAAGCCGAGCTTCAAGCTCGAAGCTTGGGACTGGGCCTACTACACCGAGAAGGTGCGCCAGGCCAAGTACGACTTCGACGAATCCCAGCTCAAGCCCTACTTCGAACTGAAGAACGTGCTGGAGAACGGCGTGTTCTACGCCGCCAACCAGGAGTACGGGCTGACCTTCAAGCAGCGCACCGACCTGCCGACCTACCGCGACGACCTGCTGGTCTACGACGTGTTCGATGCCGACGGCAAGCAGCTGGCGATCTTCATCGCCGACATGTACGCGCGCGAATCCAAGCGCGGCGGCGCGTGGATGAACTCCTACGTGTCGCAGTCGGCGCTGACCGGCTACAAGCCGGTGGTCGCCAACCACCTCAACATTCCCAAGCCGCCGGCCGGCCAGCCGACGCTGCTGACCTGGGACGAGGTCACCACCGCGTTCCACGAGTTCGGCCATGCGCTGCACGGCATGTTCTCCGACGTGAAGTATCCGTACTTCTCCGGCACCAGCGTGCCGCGCGATTTCGTCGAGTTCCCGTCGCAGGTCAACGAGATGTGGGCGGACAACCCGGCCATCCTCAAGCACTACGCCAAGCACTACCAGAGCGGCGCGCCGATGCCGCAGGCCTTGCTGGACAAGGTGGTGGCCGCGGCCAAGTTCAACCAGGGCTTCGCCACCACCGAATACCTGGGCGCGGCGATGCTCGACCAGCGCTGGCACCAGCTCGGCGCCGACCAGGTGCCGCCGGCATCGGGGGTGATGGACTTCGAGGCCAAGGCGCTGGCCGCCGACGGCATCGCCTACGCGCCGGTGCCGCCGCGCTACCGCACGCCCTATTTCAGCCACATCATGGGCGGCTATGCGGCCGGCTACTACGCCTACATCTGGTCCGAGGTGCTGGACGCCAACACCCAGCAGTGGTTCAAGCAGCATGGCGGGCTCAGCCGCGCCAACGGCGACCGCTTCCGCCAGACCCTGCTCTCGCGCGGCGGCAGCGTCGATGCGATGCAGCTGTTCCAGGACTTCGCCGGGCACGCGCCGCAGATCGAGCCGTTGCTGGAAAAGCGCGGCCTGACCCCGGGCGGCGGCGACGGCGCCTTGCCGCAGACGCCGGCCGGCAAGGACTGACCTCCGACGCCATGCCGACCCCGACGCCGCCCGCATTGCCGGGCGGCGTCGTCGTTTAGGGCGCTTGCTGCCCGGCGTTCGGCGGCAAGCGTGGATGCAGAAGTGGCGCGGTCAGGCGGCCCGGTCGATCCCGGCCAGCATCTTCTTGAGCAACGTCTCCAGCTGCACTTGCTCGGCCTCGTCCAGGCCGGCGGTTTCCTCCTCCAGAAACGTGCACACCTGCGGCAGCATGCGGTCGATCAGCGCGATCCCGGCCGGCTGCAGGGTCAAGGTGATCTTGCGCCGGTCCTCGGGGCTGGCCGAGCGCAACAGCAGGCCCTTGCTGCACAGGTTGTCGGTGAGGCGGGTGATGTTCGCAGGCTTCTCGCTCGCCGCCTCGGCCACTTCGGTCGGGGTGATGCACTGCCCCGGCGTGCCGTACAGCATCATCAGGATCTCGTATTCCGGCGGACTGATCCCGTGCGCCTTGAGCAGCACGCAGGCATTGGCGTGGACGCGCTTGTAGAGGTGTTTGACGAGCCTGACCAGCACCGCCGGTTCGCGGGGGAAGGCAGGATAGCGCTCGCAGGTGAAGGCTACGCGCCGCTCGGTCTGGTCGAAACTTCCCATGGGGGATGCAATCGCACGTCGGGGGTTGGTGCCGCCCATGCTACCGGCTGTTGTGCAACGGCAACCATCCGGCGTCGCTCAACGCGGTGCGCGGTATCCCCCGCGTACACCTTCGGGCGACAGCAGCAGCTGCCACAGCTGCGCGCGGCGGCAGCGGAAGGTGGCCATCGACCCGGCCAGATAGAAGCGCCACATGCGGCGGAAACGCAGGTCGTAGCGCTGCGCATCCAGTCCCGGCCAGGCGGCCTCGACGTTGTCGCGCCAGGCCTGCAGCGTGCGCGCGTAGTCGGCGCCGAAATTGTGCCAGTCCTCGCAGACGAAGCGGCCTTCCAGCGCCGCGGCGATCTGCGCGGCCGACGGCAGCATCGAGTTGGGAAAGATGTAGCGCGCGATCCACGGATCGGTCCGGTGCCGCGACACGTTGCTGCCGATGGTATGCAGCAGGAACAGCCCCTGCGGATGCAGGCACTGCCGTACCCGCGCGAAATAGCTGCGATAGTTCTTGTCGCCGACGTGCTCGAACATGCCGATCGAGAAGATCGCGTCGAAACGCTCGTCCAGCGCGCGGTAGTCCTGCAGACGGATCTCGATCGGCAGGCCGCGGCACAGCTGCCGCGCGTAATCGGCCTGTTCCCGCGACACGGTGACGCCGACGCCGGCCACGCCGTAGCGCTCGGCGGCGAACTTCAGCGCCTCGCCCCAGCCGCAGCCGATGTCCAGCACGCGCATGCCCGGGCGCAGGTGCAGCTTGCGGCAGACCAGGTCCAGCTTGGCCTGCTGCGCCGCGTCCAGATCGGCAGCGTTGGCCCAATAGCCGCAGCTGTAGACCAGGCGGCGGCCGAGCATCGCCCGGTACAGGTCGTTGCCCAGGTCGTAATGGCGGCGCCCGACTTCGTAGCTGCGGCGCCCGCGCTGCAGGTTGAACAGGCGCGCGCGTACCGCGTAGGCCAGGTCGGCAATGCCGTGCACGCGTTGCTCGAGCCGGGCATCGATCAGCCGCGCCAGGGTCTGGTCCAGCGCCGGCGCGTCCCACCAGCCGTCCATGTAGCTTTCGCCCAGGCCCAGCGATCCCTGCGCCAGCACCCGCGCATAGAAACGCGGGTCGTGCACCGCGATGTCGTGGGCGCGCGTGCCGCCTACGCGCACGTCGGCACTGGCGAGCAGGTCGACGACACGGCGCTGCAGCGGCCCGGCCATGCCGCACCCGCTAGGCTGCGAACAGCTCCGCGTATTCCGGCGCCACCAACCCGCGCAACACGCTGGCCGGGACGTCCACCGACTGCGTGCCATCGGAATACGGTCCCACCTGATACGGCGGGAACACGAACCGCAACGCCACGATCTTGCCGGCGGCGTCGACCAGGGGCTGGAACTGGCTGAAGTTCTCCGCTTGCGGCTCGGTGCCTTCGGCGATCATCTTGTCAGCGCTGCGGACCTGTTCGTCGTGGTCCTCTGGCGGCAACTGCTCGGCATCCACCCGCGCCTGCACCGCCTGGCGCAGCTGCGTGGCGACGTAGTCGGCCACCTGCGCCCAGCCCTTGGGATCGGGAATCAGCGTCTCGGCGGTCAGCATGCGCTGCTGCTGCGGCAGCCACACGAAGCGCGCCACCAGCGGCTCGCCATGCGCGCCGCCGGTATAGCGGCTGCCGTCGGCCGCCACCGCGACCAGGTCCGGCCGTTCCAGCAGCATCTCGAATTGCAGCGACAATTCGTAGGGCGCGCTGGGGCGATCGTTGCCGAGGCCGCCGACCGCTTCCATCAGCTCGCCGCGCGCGGCCTGCGCGTAGCGGCCGACCACCTCGGCCAGACCCGGGTAGCGGTTGAGCGCCGGCGGGAAGGTGATGCCGACCACGTAGCTCGGGCTGTGCTCGATCACGTCCTTCAGTTCCATCGGGGCCGGCGCCGCGGGCGCCGCCGCGGCGGCGGGTGCCGGAGCCGGCGCGGGCGTCGATTCCGCGGCCGGCGCCGCCTCGCGCTTGCACCCTGCCACGGCCAAGGTCGCCGCCAATGCCAGCGCCGTCCACCGCCATGGACATGGAATGTTCCGCCCCGTCTGTACCCTGTGCCTCACGTCCGTTTCCCCTGCGTCTTGCGTGTGTGTGATGACGAATTATCGCGCCGTCGCCGCGTCGTGCGCACTCAGCCGAGCAGGTCGGCGTAGGCGGGATGGCGCTGCATGAACACCGCCGCGTACGAACATGCCGGCACCACCTTCCATCCCTGCGCCCGCGCATGCTCCAGCGCCGCGGTCACCAGCCGGGCCGCCACCCCACGGCCGCCGATCGCGGTCGGCACACCGGTATGGGTGATGACCAGGCGGCCGTCCTGCAGCAGATAGTCCAGTTCGGCCTCATGGCCGTCCAGCTGCAGCGCAAAGCGCTTTCGCTGCGAATCGTGCTCGATCGGTGGGAGGGGCGCTGCGCTCATGGCCTGGCTCATGCGACGGAATGCGCAGTCTGGTCGCGTGCGCGCGGCGACGATGTGAAGCCGCGCGCCGCGCCGCGTCACCCGCAGCCGACGCGTTGCGTCACTTCCGGCCTGGGCCGGACCGGCGGTCGACCACATCGCGGCGCATGGAGCGGGACGACGCCCGCAGTCGCTGGGCGAACCGGAGATGGACTCTAAAGTCCTGCCGCATGCGGCCGCTACCTAGCGCATACCACCGTGGGCATCTGGCACGGGACTTGCGAAATCCATCACGGTGTAATCGAACAGGGGCGATGCGCATGAGCGACAACGAACAGATCCATGGCGACCACGATGCGTCGTTGCTGGAAGGGCTGTACCAACTGGTGGTCAGCGGCCACACCCAGGGCTGGGAATTCGACCAGCTCAACAGCGAGGTCTACGACCGGCTGAAGGAAACCTACGAACACGCCGCCGTCGGCAGCGCCAACGTGCAATTGCGCGGCCAGCAGGCCGCCTGAGCCCGGCCTCACGCTGCGGCCCGCGACGCGGGCCGCCAAAGCGTTGCATGCCGGGCGATTCGAGCAGCCGGCCGCAGCGCACACCGCCCGCTGGCGGCCGGATTTCGTTTTCGGCCGCAGCTGTGCCTCGCACACCCGGCTGGAGCGACGGCCTCGCCGTCGGCGTTCGCCGATCCGCGCGGGCGTCAGCCGCGACCGAAGCGCGGCTGCGCCAGCTGGTCGAGGAAGTGCTGCAGCACCGACGGCTCCATGATCAGCAGGAACATCACCCCGAACGCGGCACCGGCCAGGTGCGCGCTGTGGTTGATGTTGTCGCCGCCGCGGCGGTCCATCCAGATGCTGTAGCCCACGTAGAACACCGCATACAGGATCGCCGGGATCGGGATCGGAATGAAGAAGAAATAGATCCCGGTCCACGGCGCCAGAAGGATGTAGGCGAACAGCACCGCCGAGACCGCGCCCGAGGCGCCCAGGCTGAAGTAGTTCGGGTTCTTCTGGTTCTTCAGGTAGCTGGGCAGGATCGCCACCACCAGCGCCGCCAGGTAGAACAGCGGATAGGTCAGCATGCTGCCGGTCAGCCGCTCCATCAGCCGCTCGATCGGGCCGCCGAAGAAATACAGCGTGATCATGTTGAACAGCAGATGCGGGAAATCGGCGTGGATGAAGCCGTGGGTCACCAGCCGGTCGTACTGCTTGTGCCGGTCGATCGCCGGCGGCCACAGGATCAAGCGGTCGAGCAGCTTGCGGTTGTTGAACGCCGCCCACGACACCAGCACGGTGAGCACGATCAGGATCAGGTTGACGGGGGTGACGGACGGCATGCGGGGGCCTCAGACGGTGCGGTAATGGTCGACCATGCGGTAACGGCGCGCGTACAGCCCGAACAACAGCGCGGCGACGCAGGCGAAGGCGGCGAAGAAGAACATCAGGAACGCGGCTTCGCTGAGCCCGGTACTGCCGATGTGCGCGGTGACGGTGTCGTTGCGCACCGCCGCATTGGACAGCAGCACCCACAGGTTGCCGACCGTGGTGGTCAGGTTCCAGAAGCTCATCACCACGCCCTTCATCGATTGCGGCGCCTGGCTGTAGGCGAACTCCAGGCCGGTCGCCGACACCAGCACCTCGCCGAAGGTCAGCAGCGCGTACGGCAGGATCTGCCAGGCGATCGACAGCGCATCGCCGCCGTCCATGGCCACCTGCAGCGTGCCGACCACGATCCAGGCCAGGCCGCTGAAGGCGATGCCGGCGGTCATCCGCCGCAGCGCGGTCGGCTCGTAGCCGCCGCGGCGCAGCAGCGGATACAGCACCAGGTTGTTGAACGGGATCAGCAGCATCACCAGCGCCGGATTCAGCGCCTGCATCTGCGAGGCGCTGAACCAGTCGGGCATCTGCATCTGCTGGCCCTGCAGCACCCAGGTCGAGGCCTTCTGGTCGAACAGCGAGAAGAACGGCGTCGCCAGCGCGAACACCACCAGCACCCGCAGCACCGCGCGCACGCCGTCCACCGCCGCGTCCGGATGCTCTGCGCGGGCGCGCTCCAGCTGCCACCAGGTACCGCCGCCGATGCCTGCGAGCAGCAGCACCAGCGCCAGGCACAGGCAGATCACGATGCCCAGGGTCGGCAGCAGCGCGAAGCTGGCCAGCGCCAGCAGCACCGCGATCGCGGCCAGCGCCAGGCCGGGACGCCCCTGCCCCGGCGCGTGCGACAACAGCGCACTGCGCACCACCTGGGCGAAGCCGTGCGGATCCTTCGGCGGCAGCGGCACGCGCACGTAGCGGTGGCGGCCGGCCCAGAACACCAGCGTGGCCACGAACATCAGCAGGCCGGGAATGCCGAACGCCCAGGCCGGGCCCAGGTTCTTCAGCGCCAGCGGGATCAGCAGCGAGGCGAACAGCGAGCCGAAGTTGATGATCCAGTAGAAGGCGTCGAACACCACCTTGGCCAGATGTTTGTTGGACTGATCGAACTGGTCGCCCATGAACGAAGCCACCAGCGGCTTGATGCCGCCGGCGCCCAGCGCGATCAGCCCCAGGCCGACGAAGAAGCCCTCGCGGCTGCCCTCGAACAGCGCCAGGCAGGCGTGGCCCGCGCAATAGATCAGGCTGAACCACAGGATGGTGGTGTACTTGCCGAAGAAGCGGTCGGCCAGCCAGCCGCCGAGCAGCGGGAAGAAATACACGCCGACCATGAAGCTGTGCATGACGTGCTTGGCCTCGGCCTCGCGGCCGGGCGCGGTCACTTCCTGTAGCAGCAACGAGGTGATCAGGAACTGCACCAGAATGTTGCGCATGCCGTAGAAGCTGAAACGCTCGCAGGCCTCGTTGCCGATGATGTACGGGATCTGCCGCGGCATCCGCGCGCCGGCGTCTGCGTTCGCCGCACTCATCCGCAATTCCTCGTCGCTCGTTCGCTCGTCACAGGCCGTGGTCCAGGCAAAATTTTCAGAAGGTTACCCGATCGTTCCGGGCGAATCGAACCGCCCGCAGCGGCCGCGGCGGCACGCAGGTGCTTTCGCAATCGGCGCGCTGCACGCATCATGGGGGCCTCTCCCGCGACGGTGCCGCAATGATCCGACCCTGGCTGGTCCCCCTCCTGCTGTCGATGCTGCTGTGCAGCATGCCATTGCTGGCCAGCGATGCGGGCCTGTCCACCGAGGCCGAGCGCAGCGGCTTCGTGCGCACCGGACGCTATGCCGAGACCATCGCCCTGTGCGATGCCTTCGCGCAACGCTATCCGCAGGCGGTGCGCTGTTTCGACTTCGGCACCACGCCCGAGGGCCGGCCGATGAAGGCGCTGGCCGTGTCCACTTCCGGCGCGCTCGATGCCGACGCGGCGCGGGCGCGCAAGCTGCCGGTGGTGCTGATCCAGGGCGGCATCCACGCCGGCGAGATCGACGGCAAGGACGCCGGCTTCCTGGCGCTGCGCCAGCTGCTCGACGGCCAGGCCGCGCGCGGCGCGCTGGACAAGCAGGTGTGGCTGTTCGTGCCGGTGTTCAACGTCGATGGCCACGAGCGCTTCGGCGCCTGGAACCGGCCCAACCAGCGCGGCCCGGAGCAGATGGGCTGGCGCACCACCGCGCAGAACCTCAACCTCAACCGCGACTACGTCAAGGCCGACGCGCCGGAGATGCAAGCGATGCTGCGCCTGGTCGAACAGTGGGATCCGCTGCTGTACGTGGATCTGCACGTCACCGACGGCGCGCAGTTCGAGCACGACGTGTCGGTGCAGGTGGAACCGCTGCACGCCGGCGACGCCGCACTGCGCGGCGACGGCCTGCGCCTGCGCGACGGCGTGCTCGCCGACCTGAAGCGGCAGGGCTCGCTGCCGCTGCCCTACTACCCCTCGTTCGTGGTCAACGACGATCCGGCCTCCGGCTTCGAGGACGGCGTGGCCACGCCGCGCTTCTCGCACGGCTATTTCCAGCTGCGCAACCGCTTCGGCATGCTGGTGGAAACGCATTCGTGGAAGCCCTATCCGCAACGCGTGCGCATCACCCGCAACACCATCGTCTCGGTGCTGCAGCAGGTGGCGCGCA
Organism: Xanthomonas sp. DAR 34887; assembly: GCF_041245805.1. Classification (NCBI taxonomy): domain Bacteria; kingdom Pseudomonadati; phylum Pseudomonadota; class Gammaproteobacteria; order Lysobacterales; family Lysobacteraceae; genus Xanthomonas; species Xanthomonas tesorieronis. Next base: position 2,247,875 of record NZ_CP162490.1, on the reverse strand, counting down.
ACGGCAGCCGCTGGCGCGCCGACGCGCTGGCCGCCGACGCGCGCGCGCAGCAGCTGGGCGGGAAGACGCTGGCGCTGGACTACCGCACCACCGACCAGTCGCGGCTGGTGGATTTCCGCGGCTACGCCTATACCCGCACGCTGTCGCCGGTGTCCGGCGCGCTGATGACCCGCTACGACGAGCGCACTCCGCAAGTCTGGCGGGTGCCGCTGCGCGATCACATCGTGCCCAGCGTCGAAGTCGCGGCACCGCGCGCCGGCTATCTGGTGCCGGCCGCGCAGGCGACATTGGTCGGTGCCAAGCTGCGCCAGCACGGCATCGCCTTCCGCACCCTGGACCACGCCGCCACGCTGCCGGTACAGACGTTCCGCGCCGACGACGCCAGCTTTGCCGCGCGCTCGTCCGAAGGCCACCAGCGGCTCACCGTGCAGGGCGCCTGGACACCGGAAACGCGCGCCGTGGGCGCAGGCGCCCTGTTCGTGCCGATCGCCCAGCCCAAGGCGCGGCTGCTGATGGCGTTGCTGGAACCGCAGGCACCGGACTCGCTGCTGCAATGGGGCGAGTTCAACAGCGCCTTCGAACGCACCGAATACATGGAAGACTACGTCGCCGAAGACGTGGCGCGGCAGATGCTGGCCAGCGATCCGGCACTGAAGGCCGAATTCGAGAGCAAGCTCGAGCACGACGCCGACTTCGCCAAGGATCCGCATGCGCGGCTGGAATTCTTCCACCGCCGCCATTCCTCCTGGGATGCGCAGTACCGGCTGTATCCGGTGCTGCGTAGCGACGAAGCGCCCTCCTAGCGCTTCACCGGTTCTCCCCTCCCCCCGACTCCCCCCGATGCGCAATCCCTTCGCTGCTAGAGAGGCCTCACGCCCCGCTATGAAAACGTTTTCAGGATTCCTTTGCCTGGCGCTCGCGCTGGCCTGGCCGGCCTTCGCCGCGCCTGCACCTGCACCTGCGCCTGCACCCGCGACCGACCAGGACACTCCGACGCTCAGCGTGGTCACGCTGAACCTGTATCACGACAAGCTCGACTGGCCGAGTCGGCGCACCCAGATCGTGCAGACCCTGCGCGAACTGCGCCCGGACGCGATCGCGCTGGAAGAAGTGCTGCAGCACGACAAACTGCCGAACCAGGCGCAATGGCTGGCCGAGCAGCTCGGCTACGACTGGTACTTCACCAGCATCGACCCGCCCGGCGCCGCGCAGCGCTACGGCAACGCGCTGCTGACCCGGCGCCCGATCCTGGCGCGCGAACAGATCCGCCTGAACCCGCTCGACGACAGCCGCACCGCCGGACGCCTGCGCCTGGACGTGGACGGCCGCGCGGTCAATCTCTACGTCACCCACCTGCACTGGACCGAGGCCGGCGGCGCGCTGCGCGAGCGCCAGTTGCAGGACCTGCTGGCCTGGGTCGACAAGACCTCGGACGGCGCGCCGTCGCTGCTGGCCGGCGACTTCAACGCCAGCGCCGACGCGCCGGAATTGGCCGCGCTGCGCGCCGGTTACGACGACAGCTACGGCCGCCTGCACGGCGCCAAGGATCGCCGCGCCGACAGCACCTTGAACCCGAAGTTCAATCCGCCCAGGCGCATCGACCACGTGTTCTTCCAGCGCGAGCGCTTCGTGCCGGTGAGCAGCCGCATCCTGTTCCAGAAGCCCGACGCCAACGGCGTGTGGGCCTCGGACCATTTCGGCCTGGTCAGCACCTTGCGTCTGGCGCCCAGCGCCAGCGCCGACGCGCAGCGCCCGTGGACCGATCGCGCGCTGGCGCCGGACCGCCGCGCCGCGTTGCTGGTGCAGGCGATGACCCAGGACGAGAAGTTCCAGATGCTGCACAGCTACTTCGGCCTGGGCAAGGACGGCGGCCCGCTGCCGCCGGGCGCGCTCGGCTCGGCCGGCTTCGTGCCGGCGATCGAACGCCTGGGCATCGCCGCGCAGCAGCTGGCCGATGCCGGCGTTGGCGTGACCAATCCGGGCAACGTGCGCCCTGGCGACCACGCCACCGCGCTGCCGTCCGGCCCGGCCACCGCCGCCACCTGGAACCGCGACCTGGCCTTCGCAGGCGGCGCGACGATGGGCCGCGAAGCGTGGCAGCAGGGCTTCAACGTGCTGCTGGCCGGCAGCGTCAACCTGCAGCGCGATCCGCGCAACGGCCGCAACTTCGAATACGCCGGCGAAGATCCGCTGCTGGCCGGGGTGATGGTCGGCGAGTCGATCCGCGGCGTGCAGAGCCAGCGCGTGGTGTCGACGATGAAGCACTTCGCGATGAACGACCTGGAGACCGGGCGCAACACCCACAGCGCCGACATCGGCGAGCAGGCCATGCACGAATCGGACCTGCTGGCGTTCGAGCTGGCGCTGCAGATCGGCGAGCCCGGTTCGGTGATGTGCTCCTACAACCGCATCAACGGCATCTACGGCTGCGAGCACGACTACCTGCTCAACAAAGTGCTGAAGCAGGAATGGAAATTCCCCGGCTACGTAATGTCCGACTGGGGCGGCGTGCACAGCGGCTCCAAGGCGGCGCTGGCCGGCCTGGACCAGCAATCGGCAGGCGAAGTGTTCGACAAGGCGGTGTACTTCGACCAGCCGCTGCGCCTGGCGGTGGCCGGCGGCACGGTGCCGCAGGCGCGCCTGGACGACATGGTGCGGCGCATCCTGCGCGCGTTCATCGCCACCGGCAGTTTCGACCATCCGCCGCAGCGGCAGCCGATCGACGACGCCGCCGGCGGCGACGCGGTGCAGAAGGTGGTCGAGGAAGGCACGGTGCTGCTGCGCAACGAGCGCGACACGCTGCCGTTGCCGCGCACGCTGCGGCGCATCGCGGTGATCGGCGGGCACGCCGACAAGGGCGTGATCGGCGGCGGCGGCTCGTCGATGGTCGGCTACACCGTCAACGGCGGCAACGCGGTACCGGGGCTGGCCCCGACCACCTGGCCGGGCCCGGTGATGTTCCATCCGTCCTCGCCGCTGCAGGCGTTGCGCAAGGCCCTGCCGGATGCGCAGATCGACTACGCCAGCGGCGACGACGTGGCCGCCGCGGCCAAGCTGGCGCGCGGCGCCGAAGCGGTGATCGTGTTCGCCACGCAGTGGTCGGCCGAATCGGTGGACCTGCCCGACATCAAACTGCCCGGCAGGCAGGACGCGCTGATCGCGGCGATGGCCAAGGCCAATCCGCGCACGGTGGTGGTGCTGGAAACCAACGGCCCGGTGGCGATGCCGTGGCTGCAGCAGGTACCGGCAGTGCTGGAAGCGTGGTACCCGGGCATCCGCGGCGGCGAAGGCCTGGCGCGGCTGCTGCTGGGCGATGCCAATCCGTCCGGGCGCCTGCCGGTGACCTGGCTGCGCGACATGGCGCAGCTGCCGCGGCCGTCGATTCCGGGACTGGGCTTCAAGCCCGCGCAGCCGGCCGGCAGCAATGTCGACTACGCCATCGAAGGCGCCAACGTCGGCTACCGCTGGTTCGCCGCGCGCGGCCTGGAGCCGCTGTACGCGTTCGGCCACGGCCTGTCCTACACCCGCTTCGACTACGCCAATCTGAGCGTGCAGGTGGACGGCAGCACCGTGATCGCCAGCTTCGACGTGCGCAACAGCGGCGAACGCGAAGGCGCCGACGTCCCGCAGCTGTACCTGCGCCTGCCGCAGGGCCACCACACGCCGATCCGCTTGGTCGGCTGGGACAAGCTCACGCTCAAGCCCGGCGAAACCCGCCGCGTCAGCATCGTCGCCGAACCCAAGACCCTGGCCGACTACGACCCGGCGCAGCGCCAGTGGCGCATCGCCGCTGGCGACTACGAACTGGTGCTGGGCCGCTCGGCGACGCAGGCCGCGGCCAGCGTGCCGTTGCGTCTACAGGAAAGCGTGCTGCCGCGCTAGAAACTGCAGCGCCGCGTGTCTGCGTACACGCGGCGCTGAAGCCGTACGCCCTAGCATCCGGCGCATGACGCGCACGACCGCGACCCCACGACGACGGCATCGCCTCGGCTGGCTGCTGCTGGCCCTGGTGACGCATGCGGGCGCGCAAGCGCTGCCCGCCGGCCTGCCGGTGGCGCCATCGGTGCCGCCGGCGCCTGCGGCCACGCTCAGCGTGGTCAGCCTCAATCTCGAACAGGACCGCAACGACTGGCCCGCGCGCCGCGTGCGTCTGGTCGATACGCTGCAACGGCTGCAACCCGATGCGATCGCGCTGCAGGAAGTGCTGCAGACCCCCGAGTTGCCGAACCAGGCGCAGTGGCTGGCCGCGCAGCTCGGCTACCACTGCCACTTCATCAGCCCCGATCCGCCGAGCCGGCCGCAACGCCGCGGCAATGCGCTGCTGACCCGGCTGCCGGTCCTGGAGGAAGCGGAGACGCTGCTGCATCCGTTCGAGGACTACAGCGTGGCGGGCCTGGTGCGCGTGGACCTGCACGGGCAACCGGTGAACCTGTACTTCACCCGCCTGCATGCCGAGCGCGACGGTGGCGCCAGCCGCCGCGAACAGGCCGACGACCTGATGGCATGGATCGACGCCACCGCCGAGGGCGTGCCCTCGCTGCTGGCCGGCGGTTTCTACGCCGCCGCCGACGCGCCGGACCTGGCACCGCTGGCCGCGCGCTTCGGCGACAGCGACGCGCGCCTGCGCGGCGCAGGCGGCGATGCCGCGCGCAACGGCCTGGATCCGCACCTGTTCGCGCTGGCCGCGCAGGCCGACCATGTGTTCTTCGAACGCGACCGCTTCCGTCCGCTGCGCAGCGCGCGAGTTCTGCAGCGCACGCCGGGCGCCGCGCGTGGCACCGACCCGCGCGGCCTGCTGGTGGCGCTGCAGCCGCTGGATCCGCCGCCGGCAGACGCGGTGCCGCCGTTGCCGGTGCCCTGAGCGCGCGCTGCGGCGCGCGCCGTTCTACAGTTCGATGATGCCGCGCTTGACCGCGATCGCCACCGCGTGGGTGCGATCGCGCGCGCCGAGCTTGCACAGGATGTTCTTCATGTGCGCCTTGACCGTCTCCTCGGCGATCGACAGCAGCGCGGCGATGGCCTTGTTGGAGTTGCCCGCGGCCACGCTCTGCAACACCTGGATCTCGCGCGCCGACAGGCTGTCGCCGAGCAGGTGTTCGGCGATTCCCGCGGCCACTTCGGCCTGCACCTGGCGCCGGCCCTGGTGCACCGCGCGCACCGTCTCGACCAGTTCGCGGCGCAGCCCGCTCTTGAGCAGATAGCCGCTGGCGCCGGCTTCCAGCGCACGCACCGCCTGCACGTCGCCGCGCGAGGCGGTGACCACCACGATCCGCGCCTGCGGGAATTCCTTGCGCAAGGCGACGATCACCTCGATGCCGCCGAGGCCGGGCAACTGCAGGTCCAGCAGCACCAGGTCCGGACGCAGCGTGCGATAGGCCTGCAGCGCCTGCAGGCCGTCGGCGGCCTCGCCGACCACCTGCAGATCCGGCTGCGCGGCCAGCACCGCGGCCATGCCCTCGCGCAGCAGCGGATGGTCGTCGACGACGAGGATGCGGATCGGCACGGACGGCACCTCGTTCACTTCGGCTCGCTCACTTCAGTCGCTCACTTCATTTGGTTCCCGGCAGCCACCGGCGCAGGCGGCACCATAGCCGGTTTCGCACCAGTTCGCGGTAGGCGCGACGCGCCGGCAGGCGCAGATTGAGTTCGGTGCCCATGCCCGGCCGCGACCACACGTCCAGCCGCGCCTCGATGCGCCGCGCGCGCTCCTGCATGCCGGTCAGTCCCCAATGCCCGGCGCGGCCGCCGGCGGCCAGCACCTGCGGCTCGATGCCGCGGCCATCGTCGCGCAAGCGCAGCCGCAGCGCATCGCGGCCGTAGGCGATCTCGACCTCGATGCTGCTCGCCTGCGCATGCCGGAACGCATTGAGCAGCGCCTCGCGGCCGAGTTGGTACAGCTCGTCGGCGACCAGCGGCTGCAGCGGCCGCGGCGCGCCTTCGACCAGCACCCGCCGCTGCACCTGCGATTGCGCGCCCAGTTCCTCGAGCATGTCGGCGAAGGCGGTCGGCAGCGAGGGCGTGTTGCCGGCGCTGGCGCGCAGGCCCTCGACCCGGTCACGGCCCTGCTCCAGCGCCTGTTCGGCGCGATCCAGCGTGCTCTCCAGTTCGCGCCGCAATGGCGCCTCGGCCGGCAACGTGCCCAACGCCGCGTGGGTGCGCAGGATCAGTCCCTGGTAGCCCTGCAGCAAGGTGTCGTGCAGCTCGCGGGCGATGCGTTCGCGCTCCTGGTAGCGCTCCTCCAGCCGCAGTCGCAGCCGCGTGGCCAATTGGTGCATGCGCAGAAGATAGAGCGCCGACAACGCCAGGATCAGCGCCAGCGCGCACAGCAGCCAGAACGCAGGGGTCTGCACGAAGCGCGGCGCGATGCGGAAGCGCAGCGTGGCGCCGCGCGTGTTCCAGACCCCGTCATTGTTGGCGGCGATCACCCGGAAGCGATACTGCCCGGGGCGCAGATTGGTGTAGAACGCCTCGCGGCGCGCGCCGGCCTCGCGCCAGGTGTCGTCCACGCCATCCAGGCGGAAGCGGAAGCGCATGCGTTCTGGCGAGGTCAGGCTGGTCGCGGTGTAGGCGATCTGCACCCGCGTGGTGCCCTTGGGCAGCAGCGGCGGCGCGTCCAGCGGCATCGGCCGCTCGTTGCCGAACAACGCACGCACGAACACCTGCGGCGGCCATGGGTTGCGCCACAGGCGCCGGGTGTCGATCCAGGCCAGGCCCTGGCTGGTGGCCAGCCAGACCAGGCCGTCGCCGTCGCGCGCCGCAGTGCCGCTGCGGCTGGCCTGCACCGCCAGGCCGGGCAAGCCGTCGGCGGCACCGTAGTAGGCCGGTTGCAGCGTCGCCGCGGCGGCGCCGAGCGCCGCGTCGAGCTGGCGCCGGCCGATCCGCGTCACGCCCACCGCGCCGTTGAGCCACAGCTCGCCGTCCTCGCTCTCGGCGATGCCGGTGATGCCGCGCAAGCCCGGCGCGCGCGACGGCGGCAGCGTCGCGAAACGCGCGCCCTGCCATTGCGCGATGCCCAGTTCGCCAGCCACCAGCAGTGCGCCGGCGCCGGCATGGATGGTATTGATCCGTCCGACCTGCACGCCCTCGCCGGCCGCGAACGTGCGCACCCGTTCGCCCTGCAACTGGCGCACCTCGCCGGAGGCGTAGCCGAACCAGTAGCGGCCCTGCGCGTCCTCGGCGATCGCGGTGCAGGTCGCCAGCGGCAGCTGCGCCTGCCGCGCCCACTGCCCGTCGCGGTAGCGGAACACGCCGTGCTCGGCGACCGCGACCCAGGCATCGCCCGCGCGGTCGGACAGGAACGCGCGCGCCTGCCGCGGCGCGAACCCGGCCGGCAACGCGACCGTCTCGCGGCGTCCGTGGCGCAGGCGCTCGATGGCGTCGGCGCCGAGCACCCAGCCGCTGTCGTGCAGCCGCGCATATTCCTGCGCCAGCGGCGCGCCGCGCAGCAGCCGCTCGGCCGCGGCGCGGTCGGCGCGGAACATGCCCTGCGGATCGGAAACCAGCACGCTGCCGTCGGGCTGCGCATGCACTTCGACCTCGCCGGCCTGCGCGCCCGGCTGGCCTGGCAGCGCCATCACGTTGCGTTGGCGGTAGCGATTCAACCCAAGCGTGCTGCCGACCCAGACATTGCCTTCCTTGTCCTCCAGTACCGGCGCGGCGTAGTCCGAAGCCAGCCCGTCGCTGCGGCGGAACCGCTCCACCCGCGGCGCCTGCGGATCGTCCAGCACCACCCGCACTGCGCCACGCGCATCGAAGTCGGACAGCCACAGGCTGCCGTCGCGGGTGAAGCCCATGCGCCGTGCCGCCAGGCCGCGCAGCGCCGGCGCGGCGACCTGCGCCGCCGCCGGCAGCAGGGTGCCGTCGGCCGCGGCGATGACACGGGTGCCGCCGCGCCGGTCCGACAACCAGATGCGGCCGTCCGGGCTTTCCGCCAGCACCGCGTACAGCATGGTGGCGATGCCGGTCGGCTCGAAGCGGCGCGCGCCCGGGCGCAGCCGCAGCACGCTGTCGCCGCTGCTCACCCACAGCACGCCGCGGCGGTCGCGCAGCAACCAGTCGGCGCGCGCGGACGGATATCCCCAGTCGGCACCGATATGCTGCCAACGGCGGCCATCGAAGCGCGCCAGCCCGGCCCAGGTCGCCGCCCACAGCGCGCCCTGCCCGTCCGTGTCCAGCCGCGCCACCGGTCCGGCCGGGAAGCCCTCGGCCGCGCCGTAGTTCTGCACCCGGTCGCCTTGCAGCAGGCTGGCACCGCCATCGAAATAGCCCAGCCACATGCGCCCGTCCGGCAGCACGGTCAGCGCGGTCACGTTCTGCGACAGCAGGTGCGCGCCCTGCGCCGGCTCGCGGCGCTCGAAGCGCTCGCCATCGAAGCGGTACAGGCCGAAGCCGGTGGCCATCCACAGATAGCCGTCGCCCGACTGCGCCAGCGCCCATACGTCCGCCGGCGCGCCCTGCTCCACCCGCCAAGCGGTGTTGTGCAGCGGCGTGGGCCGCAACGGCGCCGGCGTGGCCGCGACTGGCGTCGCCGCGAAAGCCAGGCCGAGCACCAGCACGGCACCCGCCCAAAGCCGTCTTCGCAGACTTCGCACTGCGCTTTCTCTCGCTCGCAAAAAGGAAAAAACCGGATTTTCGGCGGCTGCGCCGAACCCGCCAACACCCCGATCGAGGGATGTTGCGCTGCCCCGAATACGGCTAGGCCGGCGTGCTGCGCCGGCCTTAGCCTGAGGGCCATGCAACGACTTTACTCCATGTTCCCAGGCGGCAGCGCCGGACTCGGGCTGCTGGCCCTGCGCCTGTTCGTGGCGCTGAGCCTGTGGCCGTCCACCGCCAGCGGTGCCTGGGCAGCGCCGCCGCACTGGCATTGGGCGGCACTGACGCTGGCATTGCTGACGGTGGCCGGCGCGCTTACTCCGCTCGCCGCCGCGCTGGCCTGCGCCGTGCCGGCGCTGGCGTTGTGGCAGGGCACGACCGCGGCCGGCAGCGCGCTGCTGGCCGTGCTGCCGGCGCTGGCATTGGCGCTGCTCGGGCCCGGCGCCTATTCGCTCGACGCGCGCTGTTTCGGCCGGCGCCTGCTGGTGTTGCCGCGCGAACCGGGCAAGCCCACGCAACGGAATCCCCCGAACGGGTGAGCATCCGCTCTGCCGGAATGGGGTGGCCGCGCTGCGACGCCGGCAGCAGCATGGACAGGTCCCGGAAATGCATCCACGCGCATGCCGCAGGCGCCAGCCGAGATCGCGCGCATGCGTTTCCGGCGCTTCCCAGGAGACACGCCATGCCCCACCCCCACGCTTCCGCCCCGCGCTCCACCGCCACCGATCGCCCGCCCGCCGGCGCCGCCGGCAAAGGCCTGCGCCCGTGCGCACTGGCCCGCGCCCAGCGCTACATCGACCACCATCTGGCCGAGCGCATCGGCCTGGCCGACATCGCCAACGCCGCCTGCGTCAGTCGCTACCACTTCGCGCGCATGTTCCGCCTGAGCACCGGCCACAGCCCGATGCAGTACCTGCTGCAGCGGCGCATCGAACGCGCCCGGCAACTGCTGCTGAGCGGACGCCACTCGGTCAGCACCGTGGCCTACGAACTCGGCTTCTTCGACCAGAGCCATTTCGTCAACAGCTTCCGCCGCGTCACCGGCGCGACCCCGGGCTGGTATGCGCGGCACAACCGCGACAGCGCCGGCGCCGATAGGCCGGGCGCGGTATCGGACAACGACGCCGAGCGCGTGTCCGGCGCCGCCAGGCTGTGCCTGCCGGCCGCCTGAGCGCACAAAACGAAAGGCCGGGCGAACCCGGCCTTCCGATCAACGGCGCTGTTGGCGCGATCAGGCGATCGCGGCGTGATAGCGGCGCTCGACTTCGTTCCAGTCCACCACGTTGAAGAACGCGCCGATGTAATCCGGGCGGCGGTTCTGGTACTTCAGGTAGTAGGCGTGCTCCCACACGTCCAGGCCCAGGATCGGGGTGTTGCCCTCGAACAGCGGGCTGTCCTGGTTGGCGGTGCTTTCGACCACGATCTTCTTGTCCGGGGTCACGCTCAGCCACGCCCAGCCGCTTCCGAAACGGGTCAGCGCGGCCTTGGTGAAGGCTTCCTTGAACTTGTCGAAACCGCCCAGCTCGCTGTCGATCGCCTTGGCGACGTCGCCGACCGGCGTGCCGCCGGCGTTGGGCGCCATCACCGTCCAGAACAGGGAATGATTGGCATGGCCGCCGCCGTTGTTGCGCACCGGGCCCTGCAGGTTCTCCGGCAGCGACTTCAGCTTGGACACCAGCGTCTCGACCGGCAGGTCGGCGTACTCGGTGCCTTCCAGCGCGGCATTGACGTTGTTGATGTAGGTCTGGTGATGCTTGGTGTGATGGATTTCCATCGTCTGCGCATCGATGTGCGGTTCCAGCGCGTCGTAGGCGTAAGGCAGCTTGGGGAGGGTGTAGGCCATGTGGTTCTCCTGGACTTTCGCCCGCCGGAAGGACGGACGTTGCGTGATGAATGGTAGGGACGACCGGCGACCATACCAAGACCGGCGTTGGGGAAACATCGTCCCATCGCGCAGCGGCGGCGGCGGCCGACGCCGCGGATCGGCGGCTACCATGCGCCAGCACCCGGTTAGTCGAATGTGAATCGCGTGTTGCAGCAGCGCCCGCAGCGCCGCTGCGATGCCGGGCCGGCATTGCTTGCGCGTGGTTAAGAGCACGAACAGCCACGCTCGCCCATACTGTGCCGTTGCTGCGCCGGAGCGCGGCGCCGCCGTTCTCGCTGGAGCTTTCCCCGATGCGCAAGCCCGTCTTACTGATCGCCGCGATCGTGCTGCTCGCCGCCGGGTTGTGGGGCATCCGCGCATTGCAGCAACCGCCGCATCCGCAGTTCGCGCCCTCGCTCACCAATCCCGCTCCGCTGTCCGCGCCTGCACCGGCGCAGCCGCCGGCTGCCCCGGCCGCGAGCGCGGACGCCACGTTGCCGGCGTTCCTGCCGCCCGAAGCGCGCACCACCATCGCCCTGATCCAGCGCGGCGGCCCATTCCCGCACCGCCAGGACGGCAGCGTGTTCGGCAACCGCGAAAACCGGCTGCCGTCACGCCCGCGCGGCTACTATCGCGAATACACCGTCGACACGCCGGGGCTGGAGCACCGCGGGACGCGGCGCATCGTCACCGGCGGCACCCCGCCGGACGTCTGGTACTACAGCGACGACCACTACGCCAGTTTCCGCAGTTTCAGCATCGCCTCCGGGAGGCCGTCGCCATGAAAACCTTCAATTTTTCCCTGAATCTCGCCGAGCCGGCCGCCTCGGGCGTCTACCGCGTCGCCAACGGCGACCTGGACAGCATCGCCGCGCTCGGCCGCGATGCGGGCCTGCGGCTGTGCCGGATCGACCTGCAAGGCTGCAGCAGCAAGCCGATGCTGCTGATGCGGCTGGCCGCGCAGCTGGACTTCCCCATCGGCTTTGGCCGCAACTGGGATGCATTGATGGACGGCCTGCGCGACCTGTCGTGGCTGCCGGCCAAGGGCGGCTATGCGCTGCTGCTGGAAGACGCGGCCGAGCTGCAGTCGGTGGCGAAGAAGGAGTTCGACGTGCTGCTGGAACTGCTCGACGACGTGGCCAAGGAATGGGCCCAGGACGGCATCGTCTTCGTCGCCTTCGTCGGTCTGCTGACCGGTGACGAGGCCGAATACGATGAGCACGACGGCCAGCGCGAAGATTTGGATCGAAACGACGGACAGCAAGCCGCTTCGCGCTGAGCCAAGGCCGGCAGCGCAATTGCGCGACTGGCGCCTCTTCGCCACTGCAGTCCCCCGGGGCAAACCAGACGCGCCGGCCACGAGCTTTTGTAGGAGCGGCTTCAGCCGCGACAAACGCGCTGGCGAAGTCGCCCCGACAGGGTCGCGTCGGGACTGAAGTCCCTCCCACAGTGCACCCGGCGCACTGGCCGCGCGCCTTTGTAGGAGCGGCTTCAGCCGCGACAAACGAAATGGCGAAGTCGCTGCAACCGAATCGGGTCGAGTCAGAAATCCCTCCCACAGTGCACCTGCCCAACTCGGCGCGAGCTCCCTGTGGGAGCAACTTCAGGGCGCTTCTAATAACCCCCAAAAGCATGTCGATGCACTTGCGAGACGCCGACACGCACAGCCCGCAGGTTCGGGCATCGATACGTTCGCGATGCCATGGAGCGGCAAAGGCGCATTGACGGTGGACTTGGTGGCGTCGCGGCCGCGTTTTTCATGGACGCCTTGGCATCATGGCCACTTCGTCCTCCTGTCGCGGCTGAAGCCGCTCCTACAAGAGCACGGCACGCATGTGTAGGAGCGGCTTCAGCCGCGACAGAAAAAAGGAACACGCCATCGCCTCGCGCAGCGTGCAGCTTCCGGAATGGAGTTGTTAGAGGCGCCCTTCAGTCGCGACGAGCGAAGCGGTGGGCTCTCCGGCTTCGGATGCCGTCGGGACTGAGATCCCTCCTACAGTGCACTCGGCCATCCAATGGCTAGCACCTGTAGCAAAAACCCGGCACCACCAAGCGCCGCTACGCATCCAGCTCGCTCCAGCGGGCATAGGCCGCGTCCAGCTCGGCCTGCGCCTGGGTCAGCGCCTGCGTATGCGCGGTCACCGCCGCCGCATCGCGCTGATAGAACGCAGGCTCCGTCATCGCCGCGGTCAATGCCGCGACCTGCTGCTCCAGCGTCTCGATCCGCGCCGGCAACTGCTCCAGTTCGCGCGCGTCCTTGTAGCTGAGCTTGCGCTTGGCCGCCGGTGCAGCGGCCGCTGCCGCCGAGGGCGCGGTTGCCGCCGCGGTCGCCGACGCCTTGGCCACCGCCATCGCGCTGGCCGGCGGCGCGGCGCGCTGGCGCACCCAGTCGCTGTAGCCGCCGATGTATTCGCCGATGCGGCCATCGCCTTCCATGACCATGGTCGAGGTGACCACGTTGTCGATGAAGTCGCGGTCGTGGCTGACCAGCAGCAAGGTGCCGGTGTAGTCGCCGAGCAGCTCTTCCAGCAACTCCAGCGTCTCCACGTCCAGATCGTTGGTCGGTTCGTCCATCACCAGCAGGTTCGACGGCTGCGCGAACAGCCGCGCCAGCAGCAGGCGGTTGCGCTCGCCGCCGGACAGGCGGGTGATCGGCGCGCGGGCGCGCTCCGGGGTGAACAGGAAGTCCTGCAGATAGCCGTGCACGTGCTTGCGCTTGCCGTTGACCTCGATGAAGTCGCGGCCCTCGGCGACGTTCTCGATCGCGCTCCAGTCCTCGCGCAAGGTGGCGCGGTACTGGTCGAAATAGGCCACCTGCAGGTTGGTGCCGGTGCGCACCTCGCCGCTGTCCGGGGCCAGCTCGCCCAGCAGCAGCTTCAGCAGCGTGGTCTTGCCGCTGCCGTTGGGGCCGATCAGGCCGATGCGGTCGCCGCGCAGGATGGTGCTGGAGAAATCGCGCACCATGGTCCGTGCGCCGAAGGCGAAGCTCAGGTCCTTGGCCTCGATCACCTTCTTGCCCGAGGACTCGCCCTGCGCCGCTTCCATACGTACGTTGCCGCCGAGCTCGCGGCGCTGGGTGCGATCGCGGCGCATCGCCTCCAGGCGCCGCACACGGCCTTCGTCGCGGGTGCGGCGGGCCTTGATGCCCTGGCGGATCCACACCTCTTCCTGCGCCAGCAGCTTGTCGAAGCGTGCGTTTTCCTGCGCCTGCGCATTGAGCCGCTCCTCGCGGCGGCGCTCGTAATTGGCCCAGTCGCCGGGCCAGCTGCTGACCTGGCCGCGGTCGATCTCGACGATCCGCGTCGCCAGGGCGCGCAGGAAGCGCCGGTCGTGGGTGACGAACACCACGCTGCCGTTCCAGCCCTTCAGGAACACTTCCAGCCAGTCGATCGCCTCGATGTCCAGGTGGTTGGTCGGCTCGTCGAGCAGCAGCAGGTCCGGCGCCGACACCAGCGCGCGCGCCAGCAGCACGCGCCGCTTCATGCCGCCGGACAGGCGCGCGAACTCCGCGTCGCCGTCCAGGTCGAGCCGGGTCAGGGTCTCGCTGACCCGCTGGTCCAGCGCCCAGCCGTTGGCGCCGTCGATCTTGGATTGCACCGCGCCCAGCGCATCGCCGTCGAACTCGGCGGCATGGCTGAGCCGATGGAACTCGGCCAGCCAGTGGCCGAGCTCGCCCAGGCCATCGGCGACCACATCGAACACGCTGCCGGCGGCGCCGTGCGGCACTTCCTGCTCCAGCCGCGCGATGCGCACGCCCTGCTGGACGCGGATCTCGCCGTCGTCGGGCTTGAGCTCGCCGGCGATCAGTTTCATCAAGGTCGATTTGCCGGCGCCGTTGCGGCCGATCAGGGCGATACGCTCGCCCGGTTCGATCGACAGTTCGGTCTTTTCCAGCAACAAGGGGCCGCCGACGCTGTAGTCGACGTTCTGCAGAGTGATGAGAGGCATTGGGCTATTGTACGTGGATGCGCCCTTCGCCGAACCCGAACGCGTCGCCGGCCCCGCGCAGCGGCCACCGCCGCCGCACGCTGCGCATCCCGATGGAGCGGATCGAGGCGCAGTTCGGCGCCGGCAACATCGACGACGCCTGCGACGCGCTGATCGAACTTCTGCATGCGGGCTGCGGCGACCAGGGCTACCGGGTGGACACCGAACTCGACATCCACCACCCCAATCCCTGGTTCCATCGGTTGCTGCTGCACCTGGACGACGGGCCGGCGGATCTTGCGCCGAGGGCCGGCGCAGTGACCGGGATCGCCGAGACCAGCTATCGCGCCTTCGTGCGCAAGGTGGCCGAACTCGGCCTGGCGCCGGAAGCGGATTAGGGCGGTCGGCAACCCGCTAGACTGCGCCCTCCCCGCGCCTGGAGCTGTCCGCTTGTTCGCCGTGCCCCCGCTCCGTCGCCGTCCTGCTGCGGCCGTCTGCCGGATGCCGTCTCGGCGATGACGGCGCTCGTCATCCTGCCAGGCCTGGACGGCACCACGGCCCTGCTGAGCGCCTTCGCCGCCGAAGCCCGGCGCTACTTCGCGCAGGTGACGGTGGTGGCGTATCCGAGCGACCGATCGGCGACGTACGCGGAGCTGGAGCAACTGGCATGGCAGTCACTGCCGCAGCAGCGCTTCGTCCTGCTCGGCGAATCGTTCTCCGGCCCCGTCGCCCTGTCGATCGCCGCGCAACGCCCGGCTGGATTGGCCGGTCTGGTGCTGTCCACCACCTTTGCCCACAACCCGGTCCCGGTGCTGGCGCCGTTCGCGGCGCTGACCCGCCTGGCGCCCACGCATCGCCTGCCCATGGCTGCCTTGCGCTGGTCGCTGCTGGGACGCTGGTCCACGCCCGAGCTGGAAACGCAACTGATACGTGCGCTGCGCCGGATCGCACCTGCGGTGCTGCGCGAGCGCGCGGCCAGCGCGCTGCGCGTCGACGTCAGCGCTCGCCTCGGCGACGTCGCCGTGCCGACCCTGTACCTGCGCGCCAGTCACGACCGGCTGATGCATCGCTCGGCAGGCACCCTGATCCTCGCCGGCATCGCCGGCGCCCGGTGCATCGAATTGCCCGGTCCGCACCTGCTGCTGCAGACCGCGCCTGCCGCCAGCGCACGCGCCATCGCCGACTGGCTGGACACGCTGGGCTGAGCGCCACCAGCGGCGACACGTGTTGCGGGAGCGGTTCCTGGCGCCTTTCCAGGCTTCACCACGACAGGCCTCACCGGACTGCCTGTCGCGGCTGAAGCCGCTCCTACGAAGGCAACGCGCGACTCCCTGCGTCGCAGGAGCAACCAATCCCGGATCCCCACTCCCGAATCCCGGCCGTTCAATGGCTAAAATGCCGCATGAACGATTTCGCCACCCTGTCCCTCTCCCCGGCGCTGGCGCCGGGCATCGACGCGCTCGGCTACACCACGATGACCCCGGTGCAGGCGCAGAGCCTGCCGCCGATCCTGGCCGGCCAGGACGTCATCGTGCAGGCGCCCACCGGCAGCGGCAAGACCGCGGCGTTCGGCCTGGGCCTGTTGCACAAGCTGGATCCGGCACTGACCCGCGCGCAGGCGCTTGTGCTGTGCCCGACCCGCGAACTGGCCGACCAGGTCGGCAAGCAGCTGCGCAAGCTGGCCACCGGCATTCCCAACATGAAACTGGTGGTGCTGACCGGCGGCATGCCGCTGGGTCCGCAGCTGGCCTCGCTGGAGGCGCACGACCCGCAGGTGGTGGTCGGCACGCCCGGCCGCATCCAGGAGCTGGCGCGCAAGCGCGCGCTGCATCTGGGCGGGGTGCGCACGCTGGTGCTGGACGAAGGCGACCGCATGCTCGACATGGGCTTCGAGGAGCCGATCCGCGAGATCGCCAGCCGCTGCGCCAAGCACCGCCAGAGTCTGCTGTTCTCGGCCACCTTTCCCGAGGCGATCCGCACCCTGGCGCGCGAGCTGCTGAAGGAACCGGTGGACATCACCATCGAAGGCGCCGACAGCGCGCCGGAGATCGAGCAGCAGTTCTTCGAAGTCGACCCCACCTACCGGCAGAAGGCGGTGGCCGGACTGCTGCTGCGCTTCACCCCCGAATCCAGCGTGGTGTTCTGCAACACCCGCAAGGAGGTCGACGAGGTCGCCGGCTCGCTGCAGCAGTTCGGCTTCTCGGCGCTGGCGCTGCACGGCGACATGGAACAGCGCGACCGCGACGAGGTGCTGGTGCGCTTCGTCAACCGCAGCTGCAACGTGCTGGTCGCCAGCGACGTGGCCGCGCGCGGGCTGGACGTGGAAGACCTGGCGGCGGTGCTCAACTACGAACTGCCGACCGATACCGAAACCTACCGCCACCGCATCGGCCGCACCGCGCGCGCCGGCAAGCATGGCCTGGCACTGAGCCTGGTGGCGCCGCGCGAGCTGGCGCGCGCGCAGGCGCTGGAGGCCGAACAGGGCCAGCCGCTGCGCTGGTCGCGCGCGCCGCTGGCCACCGCGCGCCCGGCGCAGTTGCCGCAGGCGGCGATGGTCACGCTGCGCATCGACGGCGGCAAGACCGACAAGCTGCGCGCCGGCGACATCCTCGGCGCGCTGACCGGCGACGCCGGCCTGTCTGGCGCGGCGATCGGCAAGATCGCGATCTACGCCACCCGCTCCTATGTCGCCATCGCCCGCGAGCACGCAAGCCGGGCGCTGGCCCAGCTGCAGGCAGGCAAGATCAAGGGCCGCCGGTTCCGGGTCGGCAAGCTGTGACCGCGCTGGCGCAGATCCTGGATTCGCTGGAGGAAGACGAGGACGGCAGCGCCTGGAGCGCCGCGGTGCCGGTGCGATGGCTGCGCCACGACTGCAGCTTCGTCCTCGAGGACTATGCCGCCGATGCGGCGCAGGCCGACTTCGGCGCCGCCATCGCCGCGTTCCTGCGCATCGACCAGGCGGTCCTGGATGCCGCCGCGGCGGACGTGTTCGCCTACTACCGGCGCATGCACGCGGTGTACGCGCAACACGGCCTGCCCTCGCCCCACATCGACGGACCGGCACAGGTCTGGCAGCACGTCCAGTTAGGCAGCGAGGCCTATGCCAGCCGCTACCGCGACGGCCGCATCCGCATCAGCCTGGAATGCAACTGCGATTGGGAACAGGAACACGGACTGCAACTGGTGTTCACGCACGAAGGCCGGATCTGCAAGGTCGGCCCGTTCGATGGGCACCTGAGCCACGCCGACGCCTATGCCGACCCCAGCCTGGAAACGGTGGTCTATCCGCACTGACGCAGCGACGTGGCGCGGCCACGATCGCGACCTGGGCCTGCGAGCACGTTGCCGCGACGGCCGGTCGCCCATCAACGATCGGCCCAAGGCGTACGGGACGTCGGTGCTTCGCGCTCGACGGGCTCAGCGCAGCCGCACGAACCGCGACCACTGCCGCGGATATGCCCCGCCCGCGCCGCGCCGGCTGCGGCGCAGATGGATCGGCAGCGCCAGCGCCGCGCACAGCAGCAAGGCCAGCGCCAACCAGGCGCGCAGCTGCGCCGGCGGCTGGAACAGCACCGCATACAGCAGCAGGGTCAGCGCCAGCAGCACCGGCGTGGTCCTGCCGCTGGCGTAGACACAGCGGCCGAGGCGCGATGCGGCGATCGCCGCCATGCCGCCCGGCCAGATCGCCACCAGCAACGCCGAAACCAGCTTGGCCGACGCGAATGCGGCCGCCGCGGCCAGCAGGAGCGTTTGTCCGTTCATCGTGCCACCACCCGTCGCGTCGCATGCAGATCGCATGCGCAAGACGGTAAGCCGTGCAGTTCGCCGGCGAATGCGCGCGGTTGACACATTCAGCCGCGCAACGACATCACTGCCTCGGCGGCGCGCGTTTGCCTGCGGCGCCATCGGCGCATCCGTCACGATCGCTTTCGAAGCCCGGCAACTGGACAGCTCCGCTCATCGCGACTGAAGGGCACCTCTAATAACCCCCAGAAGCATGGCGATGCACGTGCGAGATGCCGATACGCCCAGCCTGCAGGTTCTGGCATCGATATGTTCCAGATGCCATGAGTGGCAAAGGCGCATTGGCAGTAGACGGTGGCGTTGCGGCCGCGTTTTTCATGAACGCCTTGGCATCACGGCCACTTCGTTCTCCTGTCGCGGCTGAAGCCGCTCCTACACATGCGCGCCGTGCTCTTATAGGAGCGGCTTCAGCCGCGACAGAAAGGAGGAACACGCCATCGCCACGCGCAGCGTGCGGCTTCAGGAATGGAGTTATTAGTGGTGCCCTGAAGTCGCTGGCACAAGGGCTCGTGGCGAGCCGGCTGGGTGCACTGTGGGAGGGACTTCAGTCCCGACTGCCACCGAGGCGGGATAGCGTCATGGCTTCGTTCGCCGCGGCTGAAGCCGCTCCTACAGGGAAACTGCCGCGGTAGCCAGTCGCCATCGCCATGCGCGCCGGACCGCGCCCGCGCGCGACGCCGGCCATCCGCCCCCCGGTTCGCGCTAATAGGCCAGTGTCGCCAACAGTGGCACTGCATCGCTCCAGCGCTCGCGCCCCTGCAGCGCCTGCAGTTCGATCAGCACCACCGCGCCGACGATCTCCAACTGCAGTTGCCGCGCCAGCAACAATGCGGCGCGCAAGGTGCCGCCGGTGGCGAGCACATCGTCGACGATCAGCACCCGCGCGCCGGCGGGCAACGCGTCGGCGTGCATCTCGATGCGGTCGCTGCCGTATTCCAGCGTGTAGTCCTGGCTCACCGTCCTGCCCGGCAGCTTGCCCGGCTTGCGGATCGGCACGAACCCGGTGCGCAGTTCGTGCGCCAGCGCCGCGCCCAGGATGAAGCCGCGCGACTCGATGCCCAGCACCGCGTCCAGCGGCGTGGTGCGCCAGGGACGCGCCATCTCGTCCACCGCCGAGGCGAAGTCCGGGCCGTCGGCCAGCAGCGGGGTGATGTCCTTGAACACGATGCCAGGCTTCGGGAAATCGGCGATATCGCGGATGCGGCCGGACCAGTGGGCCGGTGCGTCGCCGGGCGCGCCGCAGCAGGAGGAATCGTTCATCGGGGCATCGCAGCGTGAGAAGGCGCTCATTTTAGGCGCAATGCGGCGCCGCGCAGCGGCACCGCATCGCCCGTCTACGGCCTACCCGGCCTGCGCGTCCGCCGCCCGGCCATGCAGCAGGCGCCGCACCAGCACGAAGAACAACGGCACCAGCAGCACCGCCAGCAGCGTGCCCGAGAGCATGCCGCCGATCACGCTGACGCCGATCTCGCGGCGGCTGGACGCGCCGGCGCCGGTGGACAGCGCCAGCGGCAGCACGCCGGCGACGAACGCCAGCGAGGTCATCACGATCGGCCGCAGGCGCAGTCGCGCGCCTTCCAGCGCCGCCTCCAGCAGCGGCCGCCCGGCGCGCTGCTCGGCTTCGGCGAACTCCACGATCAGGATCGCGTTCTTCGCCGACAGGCCGATCGTGGTCAGCAGGCCGACCTGGAAATAGATGTCGTTGACGAAGCCGGCCAACGTGGTTGCGGTGACCGTGCCGAGCACGCCCAACGGGATCACCAGCAACACCGCCACCGGAATCGACCAGCTCTCGTACAGCGCCGCCAGGCATAGGAAAATGAACACGATCGAGGCGGTGTACAGCCACAGCGTCTGGTTGCTCGACAGCTGCTCCTGGTAGGACAGGCCGCTCCACTGCAGGTCGAAGCCCTTCTGCTTGGCGACCAGCGCCTGCATCCGCTGCATCGCCTCGCCGGAACTGCTGCCGGCCGCGGCGCCGCCCTGGATCTGCGACGCTGGCAGGCCGTTGAACCGCTGCTGCAGCTGCGGCCCACGGGTCCAGTGGGTGCTGGCGAAGCTGGCGAACGGCGCCATCTGCCCGTCCTTGCCGCGCACGTACCACTGGCCGATGTCGTCCGGCAACGCGCGGTACGGCGCATCGCCCTGCACGTAGACGCGCTTGACCCGGCCGCGGTCGACGAAGTCGTTGACGTAGCTGCCGCCCCACGCCGTGGACAGCGTGGAATTGATGTCGCTCTGCGCCAGGCCCAGCGCGCTGGCCTGGGCCTGGTCGATGTCCACCTGCAGCTGCGCCTTGTCGCCCAGCCCGTTCAGCCGCACCGCGGTCAGCTGCGGATCGTCGCCGGCCTCCTGCAGCACCTGCTGCTGCGCCTTCAGCAGGGCCGGACGGCCGGCGCCGTCGCTGTCGCGGATCCACAGCTCGAAGCCGCTGGACTGGCCCAGGCCACGCACCGCCGGCGGCGACAGCACGCTGATCTTGGCGTCGGCGGTGCCGCGGAAATACGCATTGGCGCGATCGATGATCGCCTGCGCGGTGTTGTCGCGATTGCGCTCGCCCCACGGCTTGAGCGCGACGAAGGCCTGGCCGGCGTTCTGCCCGGTGCCGGCGTTGTTGCGGCCGATCACCATGAAGACCGCGGTGATGTTGTCCTTCTCGTGGGCCATGAAGTACTGGTTGATGCGCCGGCCCAGCGCCTCGGTCTTGGCCAGCGGCGTGCCCTCGGGCGTGGTGAACTGGATCTGCACCTGGCCCTGGTCTTCCACCGGCAGGAAGCCGGTCGGCATGCGCGCGTACAGCGCGACCATCGCCAGCACGATCACCACGTACAGCGCCATCCAGCGCCGCGGCTGCCGCAGCAGCGTGCCGAGCCGGCGCTGGTAGGCGTGCTGGCTGCGCTCCACGCCGCGGTTGAACCAGCGGAAGAAGCGTCCGAGCTGGCGTTCCTTTTCCACCGGCTTGAGCAGGGTCGCGCACAGCGCCGGGGTCAGGGTCAGCGCGACCAGCGCCGACAGCGCCATCGCCGAGGCGATGGTGATCGAGAACTGGCGGTAGATGATGCCGGTGGAACCGCCGAAGAACGCCATCGGCAGGAACACCGCGCCCAGCACCACGGTGATGCCGATCAGCGCGCCGGTGATCTCGCCCATCGACTGCTCGGTCGCCTCGCGCGGCGGCAGATGCTGCTCGTGCATGATCCGCTCGACGTTCTCCACCACCACGATCGCATCGTCCACCAGCAGGCCGATCGCCAGCACCATCGCGAACAGGGTCAAGGTGTTGATGGTGAAGCCGGCCGCGGCGAGGATGCCGAACGTGCCCAGCAGCACCACCGGCACGGTGATCGCCGGGATCAGCGTGGCGCGGCCGTTCTGCAGGAACAGGAACATCACCACCACCACCAGCACGATCGCCTCGACCAGGGTGTGCACCACGCCTTGGATCGAGATCCGCACGAACGGCGTGCTGTCGCGCGGGTAGGCGACTTCCATGCCCGGCGGGAAGGTCGGCTTGAGCCGTTCGATGGTGGCGCGCACCGCATCGGACGTGGCCACCGCGTTGGCGCCGGAGGACAGCGTCACCGAGAAGCCGGACGCCGGATGGCCGTTGAGCGTGGCGCTGTTCTGGTAGTTCTCCGCGCCGATCTCCACCCGCGCCACGTCGCCCAGGCGCACGCTGGAACCGTCGGCCTGGGTGGCCAGGATGATGCCGCGGAACTGCTCCGGGGTCTGTAGCCGCGATTGCGCGGTCACCGTGGCGTTGAGCGCCTGGTCGGCGCCGGTGGGCAGCGCGCCGAGCTCGCCGGCGGTGACCTGGGTGTTCTGCGCCTCGATCGCGCTGCGCACGTCGCCGGGCATCAGGTTGTAGGCGTTGAGCTTGTGCGGGTCCAGCCAGATGCGCATCGCGTACTGCGCGCCGAACACGTTAATCTCGCCGACGCCGTTGATGCGGCTGATCGGATCCTGCAGGGTGCTGATCAGGTAGTCGGAGATGTCGACGTTGTCCATCCGGTCGGTGCTGTCGTACAGCGCCACGGCCATCAGGCTGTCGCCCTGCGACTTGGACACGGTCACGCCCTGCTGCTGCACTTCCTGCGGCAGGCGGTTGAGCGCCTGGTTGACCGCGTTCTGCACCTGCACCTGGGCGATGTCGGGATTGGCGGCCTGGTCGAAGGTGATGCTGATCCGCGCCTGCCCGGACGAGGAACTGGTCGAGGAGAAGTACAGCAGGTGGTCGATGCCCTTGATCTGCTGCTCGATCACCTGGGTGACGCTGTCCTCCACCGTCTGCGCCGAGGCGCCGTTGTAGGTGGCGGTGACGTTGACCCCGGGCGGGGCGATGTCCGGATACTGCTCCACCGGCAGGGTGAACACGGCGATGGCGCCGGCGGCCATGATGCAGATCGCCAGCACCCAGGCGAAGATCGGGCGGGCGATGAAGAAGCGCGCGAGCATGCCGGCTCAGCCCTGACCGGCGGCGGCCGCGGCCGGCTTGACCGTCACCTTGGCGCCGTCGCTGAGCCCCTGCCGGCCTTCCACCACCACCCGCTCGCCGGGCTTGAGCCCGTCGCCGACCAGCCAGCGGTCGCCGACCGCGCGCAGCGTGGTGAACTGGCGCTGGCGCACGATGTTGTCGCTGCCCACCACCCAGGCCTGCGCATCGCCGCGCGGGGTGCGGTCCACCGCCGCCTGCGGCACCAGCAGCGCCTGCTGGCGGACGCCCTGGCCGACGATCGCACGCACGTACATGCCCGGCAGCAGCTGCGCGTCGGGATTGGGGAAGCGCGCGCGCAGGGTCACGCTGCCGGTGGTTTCCTCCACGTCGATGTCGGCGAACTGCAGCGTGCCCGGCAGCGGATAGTCGCTGCCGTCGGACAGCTTCAGCCGCACTTCGGCGGTCGCCGGCTGCACCCCGCCGTCGGCGATCGCGCGGCGCAGCGCCAGGAACTGGCTGCCGGACTGGGTGATATCTACGTTCATCGGGTCCAGCTGCTGGATCTTGGCGATCGCATCGGCCTGGCTGGCGGTGACCAGCGCGCCCGGGGTCACCCGCGCGCGGCCGATGCGGCCGCTGATCGGCGCCTCCACCGTGGCGAAGCGCAACTGGGTGCGCGCGGTATCCAGCGCGGCGCGGTTGGCGTCGCGGCTGGCCAGCGCTTCCTTGTAGGTGGCCTGGGCGTCGTCCACGTCCTGCTGCGCGGCCAGCCGGGTCTTGCCCAGCTCGCGATAGCGCTCGGCGCGCAGCTTGGCGGTCGCCAGCGTGGCCTCGGCGGTGGCCAGGTTGGCCTGCGCCTCGTTGGCCGCCGCCTGGTACAGCACAGGCTCGATCTGGAACAGCGGCTGCCCGGCGCGCACCATCGCGCCCTCCTCGAACAGCCGCTTGCGCAGGATGCCGCCGACCTGCGGCCGCACTTCGGATTCTTCGGAGGCGGCGGTACGCCCGGCCAGTTCCGCGCTGAGCGCCACGCTTTGCGGCTGCAAGGTCACCACCCCCACGGTCTTGGCCTGCGCCGGCGGCGCGCTGCGCTCGCCCTTGCAACCAACGAGCGTGACGAAGGCGACGGACAGCAGCAACGACAGCGCGCGGCGGGAACGCTGGACGAAAGGCGCGGGCATGCGCTTGATCCTGGAAGCTGGGGGGAGGATCATTTAATTTACTTAAAGACAAATAAATAAGCATGAAGGATCGCACAATCGTCCGCGTCACGCCGCCCCGCGCCATTGCGGCGACGGCGGAAACGCAGGCGATTGCGTCGGCCGGCCGCCAACGCGGGCGGCCGGCGCTGGCGCGGCCGCGGTTGCTGCATGCCGCCCGCGAGCTGCTGCTGGAGCGCGGCCTGGATGTCTCGCTGGAGCAGATCGCGCTGCATGCCGGGCTCACCCGGCAGAGCCTGTACAACCATTTTTCCAGCAAGGCCGACCTGCTGATGCAGGTGTTCGAGGCATTGAACGAAGAACTGCAGGCGCAGCTGGAGAACATCGGCGATGCGGCCTCGCAGGACCTGCCGCGCGCGCTGCAGCAGATCGCGCTGACCGTGCAGGCGCACCTGTACGCGCCGTCCTCGCTGCGCCTGCACCGGCTGCTGGTGCAGGCCAGCGCGCAGATGCCGGACCTGCTGCAATCGATGCATCAGCGCCGCACCGGGCGCCTGCGCCAGCGCCTGAGCGACCTGCTGCAGATGCTGGACGCGCGCGGCGACGTGCGCGTGGCCTCGCCCGTGCTGGCCGCCAGCGCCTTCATCGGCGCGGCGATCGGCTACGCCTACCCCGGCGCGATGCTCAACGGGCAGGCCCCGGATCTCGACGGCCAGCAGGCGCTGGCATCGGAAGTGGTGACCAGTTTCCTCGCCGCCTGGCAGTATCGCGCCGCGTCGCCGCGCTGACGCCCGCCGGGCCGGTCGAGGCGAATCGGACATTGCGGCGACGCCGAGCTTCTGCTGACGGCGCTTCAACACCGATGTCTTTAGGCGAACGGCTGGGGCCAAAGCGCCCGCTGCAGTGCTTCGCGGATCAGGAGCTGCACGACAGCATCGAACAACCGGCGCGCTCGCGCGCCCAGTCCGGGCGCCGCGCCGCGAACGCCTCGCGTCCCGGCTGCTCGTCATAGGGCCGTCGCATCACGTCCAGCAATTCGGCGATGCCGTCGGCGTCGCCCTGCTCGGCACGGTCGATCGCCTGCTGCGCCAGGTAATTGCGCAGCACGTAGCGCGGGTTGGCCGCGCGCATCTTCGCCACGCGTGCGGCCGCCGGCAGCGGATCGTCGCGCAGCCGCTGCGCATAGCGCGCCAGCCAGGCGTCGAATGCCGGCGCCTGCGCGGCAAGCTTGGCCGGGTCGTAGAACGCAATGGCCAGGTCCGTCAGCGTCGGCAGCTGCTCAGCGCTCAGTCCGCGGAACCACAGGGTCATGTCCACCTCGCCCTGCTGCAGCAGGTGCAGCAGATCCTGCATCAGCGCCAGATCGGTCTCACCGCATGCGGCCAGGCCAAGCTTGCCGGCGATGTTGTCGCGTTCGGCCTGGGCGTAGGTCTCGCGAAAACGCGCCAGCCCAGCCTGCAGCGGCGCGACGTCGTCGAACAGCGGCGCCAGCGCCTGCGCCAGCCGGGTCAGATTCCAGTGCGCGATCTGCGGCTGGGTGCCGAAACGGTAGCGGCGGCCCTGTGCGTCGGTGGTGTTCGGCGTCCAGTCCGGATCGTAGTCGTCGATCCAGCCGTAAGGGCCATAGTCGATGGTCAATCCCAGGATCGACATGTTGTCGGTGTTCATCACCCCATGCACGAAGCCGACCCGCATCCAGTGCGCGATCATCGTCGCGGTGCGCGCGCAGACCTCGCCGAACCAATCGGCGTGACGCGTCGCGCCGGTTGCGCGCAGCGCGGGGAAATCGCGATCGATCACGAAATCGGCCAGTTGCCGCAGCAAGCCCGTCTCGCCACGCGCGGCCAGCAACTCGAAACTGCCGAAGCGCACGAACGACGGCGCCACCCGGCATACCACCGCGCCCGGCTCGGCGCGCGGATGGCCGTCGTAGAACATGTCGCGCACCACCCGCTCGCCGCTGGCGACCAGGCTGAGCGCGCGCGTGGTCGGAACGCCGAGGTGATGCATGGCCTCGCTGCACAGGAATTCGCGGATCGACGAGCGCAGCACCGCACGGCCATCGGCGCCGCGCGAATACGGCGTGCGCCCGGCGCCCTTGAGCTGCAGTTCCCAGCGCTGCCCGTCCACACCCAACGCCTCGCCCAGCGCGATCGCGCGGCCATCGCCGAGCTGACCGGCCCAATGCCCGAATTGGTGACCGCCGTAGTTCGTCGCGTACGGCCGCATGCCTGGGTAAAGCGCGTTGCCGGCGAAGACCTCGGCGAACCGCGGCGCCAGCACCTCCTGCTCCGACAAGCCGAGCATGGCCGCCATCTCGCGCGAATGGGCCAGCAACCGTGGCGCAGCCACCGGAGTCGGCGCGACCTCCGACCACAGCGCGCCTAGCACCTCGCGCAGGCGCGGTCCGTGCTCGGGATCGCCCGGCAGCTCGGCGGTAAAGCGGTTGTCAAAGCGCAATGCAGGCATGCGCGCCAGCTTACAGCGCCCCTGCTAGCGGGAGATGAGCTGGGTGTGAGGGCGCGGCGCGAAGCGTCTCGCTGCGTTTGGTGCGCGCGGCTGCACGGCCCCTCATCCGCCGCGGGCACCTTCCCCGAAAAGGGGGCCACGGCCCCGATGGGAGAAGGGAACAGCCGAGCCCCTCTCCCCTCGGGAGAGGGGTTGGGGTGAGGGTACGGCGCGAAAGCGTCTCGCGGCATTTGGGTGCACGAGGCTGCGCCCGTACCTCATCCGCCCCTGCGGGGCACCTTCTCCCGGTGGGAGAAGGGAACAGCGCGAGCCCCTCTCCCCTCGGGAGAGGGGTTGGGGTGAGGGTACGGCGCGAAGCGTCTCGCAGAGTTGAGTGCACAAGGCTTCCCCACCTTCATCCACCCTGCAAGGCACCTCGTGAAAAAAGAGCGCCCATGCTCCCGGCGCGAGAAGGAACAACGAACCGCAGCCAACCCCGCGCATCCGCAGCCGCATCTTGCGCGTACTAGACGACAGCGCCGCCAACGCCATGCACTCGCTGCCGACACACGCATGCGGCATGCTCCCGCTCCTTCCCCGCAGGTACCGTCCATGTCCGAACGTTCGCCGTTGCCGCCGCGCTGGCCGCGCCACCTGCTGGTCGCGCTGTCCTCCCTGCTGGTCTCCGCCTGCAGCAGCGTGTTCTTCGGCGGCCTCAATGCCGGCTCCGCGCGCCAGGGGTTGAGCGAGCAGCGCGGGATCGTGTTCGATGCGGCGCATGGCCTGAAGCTGGACGTCTATCGCCCGGTCGCGGCGCAGAACGCGCCGGTGGTGGTGTTCTTCCACGGCGGCACCTGGAAGACCGGCAACCGCCGGCAATACCGCTGGGCCGGCGAAGCGCTGGCGCGGCATGGCGTGGTCGCGGTCGTGCCGGACTACCGCAAGTACCCGCAGGTGACCTTGGACGGTTTCATGCAAGACGCCGCCACCGCGGTCGCCTGGACCCAGCGCCATGCCGCCGCGCACGGCGGCGATCCACGCCGGCTGGTGCTGATGGGCCACTCCGCTGGCGCGCACATGGCCGCGCTGCTGGCCACCGACGGCCGCTGGCTGCAGGCGCAGGGCCTGTCGCCACGGCAACTGTGCGGCCTGGTGGGCCTGGCCGGCCCCTACGACTTCCTGCCGCTGACCGAAACCGATCTGATCGGCATGTTCGGCCGCGACCCGGCGCAGCAGCGGCGCTCGCAGCCGGTGACCTTCGTCGATGGCGACGAACCGCCGGCGCTGCTGCTGCACGGCGCCGACGACCGCGTGGTCGAGCCGCGCGACAGCCGCTCGCTGCAGGCGGCGCTGCAACGGGTCGGCGTTCCCGCCGAGCTGAAGATCTATCCAGGCGTCGGCCATCTGCGCCTGGTGCTGGCGCTGCGCAAGGACGATCCGGCGCTGCCGGTCATGGCCGACAGCATCGCCTTCGTGCGCCAGTGCCCGCCGCGCACGCCGCAACCGTGAAGCAACTGGCGCAGCGTATCGAACGCACTCGCCGCGCGCCGCGATCCGCCCTTGGACCAAGCAGCCGCCCTAGCCCGCCTTGCCGCTGCCGAGCAATTCGAACGGCCCGCCCTGCTGCAACGCGCGCTGGTAGGCCGGACGCTGCTCGATGCGTTGCACGAAGCCGGCCAGGTTCGGATAGGCCTGCAAGCCGGCGCGCGCGGCCGCGGCCTGTACCGGGAAGCTCATCTGCACGTCGGCGGCGGTGAAGCGGTCGCCGGCGAACCAGCCGGTGGCCGCCAGTTCGCGCTCCATCCAGTCCAGGTGCAGCTTCAATTGCGGAGCGACGAAGCCGTGCATCGCCTTGTCGACGATGGCGCGGGCGATCGGCCGCGCGAAGAACGGCATCTTCGCCGAGCGAATGCGCCCGAACACCAGGCTCATCAGCAACGGCGGCATCGCCGAGCCCTCTGCGTAATGCATCCAGTAGCGGTAGCGCAGGCGTTCGGGCGCCTCCAGCGGCTGCGGCGACGGCGACAGCGCGCGTTCGGTGTCGTAACGCTCCACCAGGTAATCGAGGATCGCGCCGGATTCGGCCAGCACGTGGCCGTCGTCGACCAGTACAGGCGATTTGCCGAGCGGATGGATCGCGCGCAGTTCCGGCGGCGCCAGCATGGTCTGCTTGTCGCGCTGGTACTTGACCACCTGGTACGGCAGCGCCAGTTCCTCCAGCAGCCACAGCACGCGCTGGGAACGGGACTGGTTGAGGTGGTGGACGGTGATCATCGGCGACGCTTCGAGGGGACGGGGGCGGCCATGGTAGCCGGGCCCGCATGGGGATCGCGACTAGAAGGATCGCGCAAGCTCCGGGTGCCGACGCGGCGGCAGATGCGCCTGACGGCCAACGCGAGCGCGGCTGCACACGGCGCCGTCGCTACACATACGCACAAATAAAAACGCCGAGAGCTTGCGCTCTCGGCGTTCTGGCAACCTTGCGGTAGCTGGCGTCTAAATTAGACGGCCTGCACCTGGTCAGCCTGCATGCCCTTCTGGCCCTGGACGGCGACGAACGTCACCTTCTGGCCTTCCTGCAGCGACTTGAAGCCGGTGCCCTGGATCGCGCGGAAATGCACGAACAGGTCCGGGCCGCTTTCCGGGGTGATGAAGCCGAAGCCCTTGGCATCGTTGAACCACTTCACGGTACCGCCCTGACGCTCGCTCATTACTAACTCCTGAAACATTAATTGAAGAATATCGCAGCCACCGGGTATCGGGGCCGAGACTGAGTTGCAGGCGTTGGTAAAGCGGAACGATGAAGCGGATCGCGAGATCAACTGCACCAGGCCACGATTCACGGTGACCCTAGCAAACACAGTGGGGCCTACCATACGCGGGTCGTCCGCAAAAAGCGACAAGTTTGTGTAGACAAACCGAGATCGCCCACAAAGATGCTGAACCCAGCCCTAAAGTTCGTGCCAGCCCGGTCGATACCTCTGCCGTTCTACGCAAGTTGGGCACCCTGCCCTCGCTACCCAGACAACTGAATAGCGTGCCAGTGCCAACCGTAATCCACCTTGGACACTCGAGACCGAGGGCAAGGACGTCGCGCAGCGTCTCGTGGAGTTGGGTGCACCAGGCTGGCCCCGTACCCTCATCCGCCCCTGCGGGCACCTTCCCCCGAAAAGGGGGCCATCGTCCCGAGGGTAGAAGGGAACAGCCACTAGCCCCCTCCCACCGGGAGAGGCGCTGGGGTGAGTCCGGCGCGAAGCGCCTCGCCGACCTTGCCCTAGCCGTCACGCCGACGGCCAGGACAAAGCCTGCGCGCTGGCA
Organism: Xanthomonas sp. DAR 34887; assembly: GCF_041245805.1. Taxonomy (NCBI): domain Bacteria; kingdom Pseudomonadati; phylum Pseudomonadota; class Gammaproteobacteria; order Lysobacterales; family Lysobacteraceae; genus Xanthomonas; species Xanthomonas tesorieronis. The sequence goes on along the minus strand of NZ_CP162490.1, from coordinate 2,218,327 downwards.
AAACGGCGCGCCCGCCCGCTGAGCGGATCGGCGAACGCCAGGCCGCACGCCAACAGCTGCAGCACATCGGTGGCGGTGCCCTCCTCTTCCGCGCGCAGCTGCGGATACAGCGTGTCGCCCAGGATCGGCGCGCCCAGCGCGGCCATGTGCACGCGCAACTGGTGCTTGCGTCCCGTCACCGGCTCCAGCGCGTAGCGCCACAGCGGTCCATCGGGCGCATCCAGCACCGCGATCCGGGTCAGGCTGTTGGCCTCGCCGTCGGCCTCGGCCATGCGGAAGAACGGCTCGCCGCGTACCAGCCGACTCGCGCGCAGCAGCGGAAACGCCCGCCCCGGCAAGGCCGGGGCCAGCGCCTGGTAGGTCTTGGCGATGCGCCGCTCGCGAAACAGCGCCTGGTAGGCCGCGCGGCTGCCCGGCGCGGCCGAGAACAGCACCAGCCCGGCGGTGGCGCGATCCAGCCGGTGCAGCGGCACCAGTGCCGGATTGCCCAACCGCGCCACCAGCCGCGCCAGCAAAGTCTCGCACACATAGCGTCCGGACGGGGTCACCGGCAGCCCGTGCGGCTTGTCGGCCACCACCAGGTGCGCATCGGCATGGACGATGCGCTCCACCCCGGCGATCGGCGCCTCGTCAGCGACCTCGCGGAAATAGCGCACGTCCAGCCCGACGCGGTACGGCAGCGACGCCGGCAACGGCCGCCCGTGCAGGTCCTGCACGCGGCCGCGGGCGCAGCGATCCTGCCACTGCGCCCGCGATACCTGCGGGAAGCGCGCGCACAAGCCGTCCAGCAGCGTCGGCCAAGGTCCTGGCGGCAGCTGCCAGCGGCTCGCGGCCGGAGCCGGTGCGGACGGTGGGCGGGGATCTGACATCGCCACGCATTATCATGGCCGCCCTTTGATCCCGGTAGCCGCATGGCCCTCACCGCCACCCTCCGCAAGGCCGAGCTGCAGATTTCCGACATGGACCGCGGCTACTACGCGGCGCATTCGCTGACCCTGGCCCAGCACCCCTCCGAAACCGACCAGCGGCTGATGGCGCGGCTGCTGACCTTCGCCCTGTTCGCCGAGGAGCGGCTGCTGTTCGGCAAGGGCCTGAGCAGCGACGACGAGCCGGACCTGTGGCGGATGGACTACACCGGCGCGATCGAGCAGTGGATCGAGGTCGGCCAGCCCGACGAATCGCGGGTGCGCAAGGCCTGCGGCCGCGCCCGCGACGTGGTGGTGGTCAATTACGGCGGCCGCGCCGCCGACATCTGGTGGGAGAAGAACGCCTCCGCCCTGCTCAAGCTCAAGCAGTTGCAGGTGATCGACCTGCCGGCCGAAGCGGTCGCCGCGGCGGCCGAGCTGATCCAGCGCAGCATGCGCTTCGACGTGGTGATCCAGGACGGCGAAGTGCAGCTGCTCGGCGACGAGGGCAGCGCCACCTTCACCCCGACGGTGCGCAAAGCCGCGGCATGAGCGCGCACGCCGAGCCGATCCGGGTCGACGTCGCGGTCATCGGCGCCGGCGCCGCCGGGCTGATGTGCGCGCTGACCGCCGGCCGCCGCGGGCGCCGGGTGCGCGTGATCGAGCACGCCAACAAGGTCGGCAAGAAGATCCTGATGTCCGGCGGCGGGCGCTGCAACTTCACCAATACCGGCACCGGTCCGGGCAACTTCCTGTCCGCCAACCCGCACTTCTGCAAGTCGGCCCTGGCGCGCTACCGCCCGTCCGATTTCATCGAGATGGCCGAGCGCCACGGCATCGCCTATCACGAGAAGGAACTGGGCCAGCTGTTCTGCGACATCTCCTCCAAGCAGATCGTGCGCATGCTGGTGGACGAATGCGACGCGGCCGGGGTGACCATCCGCACCCAGTGCGCAGTGCGCGGCGTGGAGCGCGGCAGCGAGGGCTTCCGCATCGCCACCGACGACGGCCCGGTGCAGGCCGCCTCGCTGGTGGTGGCCAGCGGCGGGCTGTCCATTCCCAGCCTGGGCGCTACCGGCTTCGGCTACGAACTGGCCCGCCAGTTCGGCCACGCGGTGCTGCCGACCCGCGCCGGGCTGGTACCGCTGACCCTCAGCGGCAAGCACCAGGAACGCCTGCAGGACCTGTCGGGGTTGGCGCTGCCGGTGGAAGCCAGCTGCAATGGCGCCAGCTTCCGCAACTTCATGCTGATCACCCACCGCGGCATCAGCGGCCCGGCGATCCTGCAGATCTCCTCGTACTGGCAGCCGGGCGACGACCTGCGCCTGGACCTGTTGCCCGGGCAGGACGCGGCCGCGTGGCTGCGCGAGCACAAGCGCCTGCGCGGCGCCGCCGAGCTGCGCACGGTGCTGGGCGATGCCCTGCCGCGGCGCTTCGCGCAGCGCCTGTGCGAGGTCTGGCTGCCGGACAAGCCGATACGCCAGCTCGACGAACCGCAGCTGCGCGCCGCTGCCGCCCTGCTCGGCGCCTGGCCGCTGGTGGCCAGCGGCACCGAGGGCTACCGCACCGCGGAGGTCACCCTCGGCGGGGTGGACACCGCCCAGGTGTCGTCGGCGACCATGGAATCGCGCCAGGTGCCGGGCCTGTACTTCGTCGGCGAGGTGCTGGACGTGACCGGCTGGCTGGGCGGCTACAACTTCCAGTGGGCCTGGGCCTCGGGCCACGCCGCTGGCTTGGCGGCGTGACCGCCGCCGGGATTGGAGAGTGGGGATTGGGGATTGGCAAAGGCGGGTTCGTGACGGCTGGATGGTCGCGAATCAGCCGAGGCGACCAGCACGAGCGGAGCACGCCTTAGCCAATCCCCAATCCCGAATCCCTAATCCCAGCCCCTCGCACATGGACGCCGCTGCGGGCATCGTGTATTAAACCCCGTCTCCGGGAGGCTTCATGCAAACAGGCAAAGACATCACCCTGCGCCTGATGATCGTCGACGACAGCGGTGAAGACGCCGAAGCGATCGTCAGCAGCCTGCGCAACAGCGGTATCGCAGTGCGGCCGTCGCGGCCGCAGCACGCAGAGGAACTGGCCGCCATGCTCGCGGCGCAGCCGATCGACCTGGTGCTGAGCGCGCGTTCGCAGGCCATCCCGCTGCCGCAGGTGCTGCAGCGGGTGGGCGCCAGCGGCAAGGACATCCCGGTGATCCTGCTCGCCGACAGCATCGACGAGAACGAATGGGTCGAGGCGGTGGCCGGCGGCGCGCGCGCGATCGCGCTGCGCCAGCGTCCCGAGCACCTGCTGTCGGTGGTGCGCAACACCTGGGCCGACCTGCACGCCCGCCGCGGCCTGCGCCGGATCGAGGCGCAGATGCGCGAGACCGAGCGCCGTTGCGATGCGCTGATCGCGTCCTCGCGCGATCCGATCGCCTACATCCACGAAGGCATGCACATCCGCGCCAACGACGCCTACCTGGAGATGTTCGGCTTCGAGTCGTTCGACGACGTCGAAGGCGTCTCGCTGCTGGACATGGTCGCGCCGCAGCACGTGGAGGAATTCAAGCAATTGCTGAAGTCGCTGGGCAAGGGCGAACCGCCGCCGGCGCAGTACCAGGTCGACGCGCGCACCCTGGAGGGCGAGAGCTTCCCGGCGACGATGGAATTCGCCACCGCCAGCTACGAAGGCGAGGCCTGCGTGCAGGTGGTGTTCCGCCGCCGCGAGGAGTTCGATCCGGAACTGGCGCGCGAAGTCGAAGACCTGCGCCAGCGCGATCAGGTCACCGGCCTGCTCAACCGCCCCACCTTCATGCTGGCACTGGAGAACGCGGTGGCCCAGGTCGGCCGCGGCGACGGCCACTACGGCTTCCTGCTGGTCGAACCCGACCACTATGCGCGGCTGCTGGCCGACATCGGCCTGGACTCGGCCGACGCGCTGGTGGCGGCGCTGGCCCAGCACCTGGCCGCGGCGATCGACGGCGACGTGCAGGCGGCGCGCTTCGGCGAACACAACTTCGCGCTGCTGCTGCAGGGCGACTACGCCCGCACCTCGGCGCAGGCCGAGCGCCTGCTCAACGCCTACGCGGCGCATGTGTTCAGCGTCGGCGAGCGCTCGGCCACGGTCACCGTCAGCATCGGCGGCGTGCAGATCGGCGAGAAGATCGCCACCGTCGGCCAGGTCCTGGCCCGCGCCAGCGAGAACGTGCAGGCCACCATCGAACTGGGCGGCAACGCCTGCAAGATCTTCGACCCCGGCGCGGCCGACCGGGTCGAGGAGGAACGCATCCAGCGCTGGGTGCAGCAACTGCGCGAGGCGCTGGCCGGCAACGGCTTCCTGCTGCATTACCAGCCGGTACTGAACCTGCAAGGCGAGCCGCACGAACTGTACGAGGCTTACCTGCGCCTGGAGCGCAACGACGAGATCATCGGCCCGACCACGTTCCTCGGCATCGCCACCGAACATGGGCTGATGGCCGAGATCGACCGCTGGGTGGTGGCGCGCGCGATCGCGGTGATCGGCGAGCGCCAGCGCGCCGGCCATGCCACCAGCCTGCTGGTCAAGATCAGCCCGGACGCCTTCGCCGACCAGCAGATGGTGGAGCTGATCCGCCGCGAACTGGTCGCGCACGGCGTGCCCGGCGAGCGGCTGTGGCTGCAGACGCCGGAAGCCAAGGTGTTCACTCACCTGCGCAACGCCCAGCAGTTCCTGGCCGATGCCACGGCATTGGGCTGCAAGGTCGGCCTGGAGCAGTTCGGCTCGGGCCTGGATTCGTTCCAGTTGCTGGCGCACTTCCAGCCTTCGTTCCTGAAACTGGATCGCGGCTTCACCCAGGACCTGGCGCAGACCCGCGAGCACCAGGAAAAGATCCGCGAGATCACCGAGCGCGCGCAGTCGGCCGGGATCCGCAGCATCGCCGAGTTCGTCGCCGACGCCACCTCGATGAGCCTGCTGTTCAGCGCCGGCGTGGACTACGTGCAGGGCGAATTCGTGGGCCTGGCGGGGCCGGGGATGAACTTCGATTTTGCTTGACGGCCGGGAGTGGGGATTCGGGATTGGGGATTCGCAACGGCAGCGGCCAGACCGTCCCACACGATCCTGCAAAAACAAACGCCAGGCAGGGTGACCTGCCTGGCGTTGCCCGAGCCGACTGTCAGGTGCAGTCGATGGCTCAAGTCCACCGAAGCGCCATCCGAGAGCGTGACAGCCCGCTCCCTGCCTCAGCTCACCGTCGCATTGCTGTGCGAGGCGCGCAGCGTGGCGATGCGCTCGGACAGCGGCGGGTGGCTCATGAACAGCTTGCGCAGGCCCTGGCCCAGGCCGCCGGCGATGCCGAACGCCTGCACCTGCGACGGCAGGGTGCTCTGGCCGTGGTTGAGTTCCAGGCGCTGCAGCGCCGCGATCATCTTGTTGCGCCCGGCCAGGCTGGCGCCGCCGGCATCGGCGCGGAATTCGCGGTAGCGGGAGAACCACATCGCGATCATCGTCGCGAACAGGCCGAACACCAGTTCCAGCACCATCACGATGGCGTAGTAGGCCAGACCGCGGCGGCCATCGCGATTGCCGGACAGGTAGCTGTCCACGACCCCACCGACCACCCGCGCCAGCACGATCACGAAGGTGTTCAGCACGCCCTGCAGCAGCGCCATCGTCACCATGTCGCCGTTGGCGACGTGGCTGATCTCATGGGCGAGCACCGCTTCGGCTTCGTCTTCGGTCATGTTCTGCAGCAGGCCGGTGGACACCGCGACGAGCGCGTTGTTGCGGTTGGCGCCGGTGGCGAAGGCGTTGATCTCCGGACCGTCGTAGACCGCGACCTCGGGCATGCCGATGCCGGCGACCTGCGCCTGCCGCCGCACCGTTTCCAGCAGCCAGCGCTCGGTGTGGTTGCGCGGCTCGGCGATCACCTGCGCACCGGTGGCGCGCTTGGCCATGAACTTGGACAGCAGCAGCGACACCAGCGAGCCGCCGAAACCGAAGATCGCGGCCATCACCAGCAGGCCGCCCATCTGGTTGGGATTGATCCCGAACACGGACATGACAATGCCGGCCAGCACCAGCACCGCCAGATTGGTGATGAGGAACAGGGCGATTCGATTGAACATGTAGGCGTGGACTCCGCACCAGGAAGAATGAAGGGCTGATGCGAATCTGCGGCGCGTACAGCTTGAATTCAAGCGCGTACCTGACCGACGATTCAGCTTGCCCATGTCTTCGTCTCCCTACCGCGGCCGTTTTGCGCCCTCGCCCACCGGCCCGCTGCACCTGGGCTCGCTGCTCGCCGCCTTCGGCAGCTGGCTGCTGGCGCGCCACGCCGGCGGCGAGTGGTTGCTGCGCATCGAGGACGTGGACCGGCGGCGCAGCGTGCCCGGCGCGGCCGAACGCCAGCTCGCCAGCCTGCGCGCGTGCGGGCTGGAAGCCGATGGCCCGGTTCTGCGCCAGAGCGAGCGCGGCGACATCTACCGGGCCGCCGCGCAGCGCCTGCTGCACAGCGGCCGGGCGTTCGCCTGCAGTTGCAGCCGCAGCGAACTGGCCGCGCAAGGCGGCGTGCACCACCGCTGCGTGGCCGCGCAGGCGCGGCCGCAGCCGGCGCTGCGCCTGCGCGTGGCCGCGGGCAGCACGGTCGGGTTTCGCGACGGCGTACGCGGCGATGTCGAACAGGACGTGCATGCCGAGGTCGGCGATTTCGTGCTGCTGCGCGCCGACGGCTGCTGGGCCTACCAGTTGGCGGTGGTGGTCGACGATGCCGCGCAAGGCATCAGCGACGTGGTCCGCGGCGCCGACCTGCTCGATTCGACGCCGCGGCAGATCCTGCTGCAGCGCGCACTGGGCCTGCCGACGCCCAATTACCTGCACCTGCCGCTGCTGCTCGGCGACGACGGCCGCAAGCTGTCCAAGTCGCATGCGGCGACGCCGCTGGACGACGCCGATCCGCTGCCCGCGCTGCGCCTGGCCTGGACCCTGCTGGGGCAAGCCCCGGCGGCGCTGGCGGGCGCCGGTTCGGTGGCGGCACTGCTGGCCGCGGCGCTGCGCGCATTCGAGCCGGCGCGGCTGCCGGCACAGGATCGGACGCTGGCGCACGCAACCGATATCCCCAGCGACGCCAAGGCTGACTAGAATCGGGGTTTCGGCTGCGGCGCGGCCCTCTCCTCTTCCCCATCCGGAGCGAATCCATGACATCACGCGTTGCGCTGGTCACCGGCGGTACCGGCGGCATCGGCACCGCCATCTGCGAGCGGCTGGCCGCACAGGGCCACCGCGTTGCCAGCAACTACCGCGACGCGGCCAAGGCGCACGCCTGGCAGCAGCGCATGCGCGAACGCGGCCACGAGATCGCCATCGTCGCCGGCGACGTCGCCTCGCCCGACCACGCACAGGCGCTGGTGCAGGAGGTGGAGCGGCAGCTCGGTCCGATCGAGGTGCTGATCAACAACGCCGGCATCACCCGCGACACCACCTTCCACAAGATGACCGCCGAGCAATGGCACGAGGTCATCAACACCAACCTCAACTCGGTGTTCAACGTCACCCGCCCGGTGATCGAAGCCATGCGCCGGCAGCGCTGGGGCCGGGTCATCCAGATCAGTTCGATCAACGGGCTGAAGGGCCAGTACGGCCAGGCCAACTACGCCGCGGCCAAGGCCGGCATGCACGGCTTCACCATTTCCCTGGCGCGCGAGAACGCCGGCTACGGCATCACCGTCAACACGGTGTCGCCGGGCTATGTGGCCACCGACATGGTGATGTCGGTACCGGAAGAGGTGCGCGCCAAGATCATCGCCGACATCCCCACCGGACGCCTGGGCAAGCCCGAAGAGATCGCCTACGCGGTCGCGTTCCTGGTCGCCGAAGAGGCGGGCTGGATCACCGGCTCCAACCTGGACATCAACGGCGGCCACCACATGGGTTGGTAGCGACCGGCGACTGAACCGCTCAGGCGTATGGGCGGCACGATCGAGGTAACGCTACCGAAAATGCTGCGGCAGGCACGGCGCGCTTCGCGTCCGTGCTGCGCAGCATTTTTTTTGCCCTCGGGCCCGAGTTCCGTGGCTTTTGGCGGTTGCAAGCCCTGCTGCGCTGCGCCATGCTGCGCGCCTACCGTCAAGAGCGAACGCTTCATGGCTGAGATCCGCATCATCAAGAAGTACCCCAATCGCCGCCTCTACGACACCGAGATTTCCAGTTACATCACGATCGAAGACGTCCGCCAGCTGATCATCGACGGCGAAGAATTCGAGGTCCGCGACGCCAAGACCGGCGAAGACCTCAGCCGCGCGGTATTGCTGCAGATCATCGCCGACCAGGAGCAGGACGGCGAACCGATGCTGTCCACCCAGCTGCTCAGCCAGATCATCCGTTTCTACGGCGATTCGCTGCAGGGCTTCATGGGCAACTACCTGGAGCGCAGCATGCAGGTGTTCCTCGACCAGCAGCAGCAGTTCCGCCAGCAGATGGGCAATCTGCTCGGGCAGACCCCGTGGACCATGATGAACCAGCTGACCGAGCGCAACATGGAGCTGTGGCAGGAGTTCCAGCGCAACCTGGGCGCCGGTTTCGGCCGCCCCGCCGCCGGCGGTACCAAGCCGAGCGAGCCGCCGGCCGCCGGCGCCGCACCGAAGTCGCGGGCGCGCTGAGCCGCGCCACGCCGCAGGCTGTGGGCGGGACGATCTGGCCCGCCCACACCATCTTCGGCTGCGACGCCGCCCACGCAGGCCTGCTTGACAGCCGTTCGCTGCCGACGCCAAACTCGGCGCGCTTGATCGGGATGCATCGGCGATACGCCGAAAGGGCCAGGCCCACCCGCTGACACCTCTCAGCCGGAACGCCCCGATGACCACCCTCGACACCTACCGTAAGCGCGCCAAGCAATTGCTGCGCTGGCACCGCGACGGCAACTATTCCGTCGGCGGCAAGCTACGTCTGTTGCCGCGCTATCGCGACCTGACCGATCGCCAGGCACTGGACCTGCCGATGCCGCTCGCCGTGGCCCAGGAAATCGTCGCCGTCGAGGCCGGCTATGCGGACTGGCCTGCGCTCAAGGCAGCGGCGGCCGACGCGCCGAAGACGCCACGACCGGCGGCGGGCGCGGTCGCGGCACGGCCCGCCATCCCCATCCTGTTCGTGCGCGACGTCGCCGCCTCCGCCGCGTTCTACCGCGACCAATTGGGCTTCGCCATCGATTTCCTGCACGGCAATCCCGCGTTCTACGGCGCGGTCAGCCGCGACCTTGCCTGCCTGCACCTGCGCCTGGTGCCACGGCCGAACTTCGCCGCACTCGCCGCTAGCGAGTGCGGGCTGATCCTCGCCACGATCGAGGTGGGCAACATCAAGGCACTGTTCGCCGAATACCAGGCGCGCGCCGTGGACATGCCGCAGGGCCCGACCCGGCAAGCCTGGGGCGGGATCACCCTGCATGTGCGCGACCCGGACGGCAATGTGTTCGCGTTCGTCGAGTACGCCTAGGGCGTGTCATCGATTCCCGAGTAGATCGCGTTGGGTTTGTCAGGCCCAACCCACAGGGCCACGCTTGCGCGCCCCTGGCGCCAGGTCATCGCCCCGGCCGGCCGGGGCATCCTCCGCGCATGCTCGCGCTTCTTGCCTGCGTGCCCGCGCAGGAGTGGCGCGATCTGCTTGGGATTGATGACAGGCCCTAGCCTGGCCGCATCGGCTCAACGCCCGCGCGGCGCTTGCGACGCGCGGCAACCGGCACAGATCCGCTCGACCTTGTAGCCGCGCGCGCGCAAGGCCTCGACCACGCCGTCGGGGCCGAGCAGATGCAGGGCGCCGACCACCACCAGGGTGTCGCCCTGGCCGTCGCGCAGGCGCTGTTCCAGCCGCGGCACCCAGGCCTGGTTGCGCTCGACGTTGATGCGCTGGTACAGCCGCGGGTAGTCGCGCTTCATCTCCATGCCCATGTCCTGCCACAGCAGGCGCTCGTCGCCGCGGCGCCAGGCATCGTGCAGGCGCTGGGTCTGCGCCGCGCCCTGTTCGGCATCGTCCAGCGCTTCGATCAGCATCTGCCGCTGCTCGACCGGCTCCATGCCGTCGAGCATCGCGATCTGCGCCTGCGCGGTTTCCAGGCCCTCGACCGTCTTGCCGGCCTGCACCGCCATGTCCATGAAGTGCCGATCCAGGCCGGCATCGGCCTGCAGCCCCTGCGCCTTCATCTGGGCGATGCTGATGCTCAGGCCGACGAACCAGGGCTCGAAGCCGCCCATCTGCTCCAGCGGCAGGCCGTGGCCAGCGGCGTGGCGGCGCAGGCGTTGCCAGGTGGCCGCGTCCAGATCGTCCTGCAGGCGCTTGCCGTCCTGGCGCTGCGCCGCCTGCAGCATCTGCGCGCCCAGCTGCGGCGATTCCACGTCCTGCGGCGACAGTTCGAACAGCAGCCGCGGCGACGCGGCATAGGCCGCGTCCACCTCGTGCGCCAGCGGATAGTCGTCCGGCTTGAGCAGATGGAACGAACCGAGCAGGTACAGCGCGCCGCGCGGCCCGCTGACTTTCCACAGCAGCGGCGTCGGCGGGGCGGGCGTCGCGCTGGGCGTTGCCGCCGCAGGTGGCGTTCGCGCCGGTGCCGGCACGGCGGCGAACAGGGTCAGGCACAACAGCAGGCAGCGCAGCAGGCGCGGGATCGGCATCGTCGGGGCTCTCGGTTCAGTGTGCGGCGGCGTAGGTCTTCTCGCCGGCTTCCACCGCCAGGTCCAGCCGGTTCTCCGGCGGCGGCAGCGGACAGGTCGCGAACGGGGTGAACGCGCACGGCGGGTTGTAGGCGCGGTTGAAATCCAGCACCACGCTGCCGTCGGCGTCGGGCGCCGGCACGTCCAGGAAACGTCCGGCCGGATAGCTGCCGCGGCCGCTGGTGCGGTCGGCGAATACCACGAACAGCGGGCGCCCGGGCTCGCCGATCGCTTCCAGACGGAAGCGCTTGCCGTCGCGCTCGAATTCCAGCGCACCGGCATTGGGCGACTCGGTGGTGACGCCGATGATGTCGACGATGGGCAGGGTCTTGCCCGGCGCGTTGGGGACGAAACGGCCGCGGATGCGCCAGGATTCGGCCGCCGGCCAGTAGCTCAGCCCGGCGAAGCCGAGCCGGGTCGGCGCATCGGCATGCTTGACCCGCAGCGCATAGCGGCCGCCGCGCTCGATCAAACTCAGCTTGCCTTTGCCGTCTTCGAAGTCGATCACGCTCGGCGTCGCGTCGTGGTCGCTGTACAGGCGCGTGCGTCGCTGCAGCGGCTTGCCGTCCATGCTCAGCGCTGCGCCGGGTTCCGGGGTCAGGAACACCTGCGCGCCTACCCGCGACACCAGCGCCATCCGCGCCGGTCCGACCGCCAGGCGGATGCCGCTGCCGGGGCCGCTGCCGATGTAGTGCTCCTTCAGTTCCAGCCAGTGCAGGCCGACCAGGCTGGTCCAGCCGTCGGCGGCCTGCAGTTCCTGTTTGCGCTGCTCGCGCCAGCGCTGCTGGTCGGCCAGGAACGCCTTGTCGGCGACCGCCGGCGCGGCCGGCACCGGTGCCTGCTTGCCGCACGCGCCCAACGCGAGCAGCGCTGCCAGCAGCGCCGCCGCCCTTCCCCACTTGGCCATCAGCGCCCCCGTAAGAACCAACGATCGATCTCGCCCAGCGTGAAACGCGCCCAGGTCGGGCGTCCATGATTGCACTGCCCGGAGCGCTCGGTGGCCTCCATGTCGCGCAGCAGCGCGTTCATTTCCGGCACGGTGAGGCGCCGGTTGGCGCGCACCGCGCCGTGGCAGGCCATCGTCGACAGCAGCTCGTCGCGCGCGCCGGCGACGCGGCGGCTGTGGCCGTGTTCGCGCAAGTCGGTCAGCACGTCGCGCAGCAAGGCTTCCGGCTCGGCCTGGGCCAGCAACGCCGGAATGCTGCGCACGTGCAGCGATTGCGGGCCGCTGCGGGTGATCTCGAAACCGAGCGCGGCCAGCGTTTCCGCCTCGCGTTCGGCGGTGTCGGCGTCGCGCTCGCCCACTGCCAGCGTGATCGGCACCAGCAACGGCTGCGCATGCAGGCCGATGCCGTCGTGCGCGTGCTTCAGCCGCTCGTAGCCGATGCGCTCGTGCGCGGCGTGCATGTCCACCACGATCAGGCCTTCGGCGTTCTCGGCCAGGATGTAGATGCCGTGCAGCTGCGCGATCGCATAGCCCAGCGGCGGCACGCCGCTGTCGGGGGACGTTTCCGGCAGCCCGCCGGCCGCATCCTGAGCCTGCAACGGCATGCCCGCCGTTGCATCTGCGGCGCCCGCCGGCGCGGCGTACAGCGCGGCGTAGGCGGCCGGCGCCTCGTTGACGCGCAGGCCCAGCGGCGACTGCGCCGGTCGCCACTGCGCGCCGTAGCCCTGGCCGCCGGAACCGCCGCCGCTCGGGTTGCCGGACATCGGCAACGCGCCGCCGGCATACGCCAGCGGCGCCGCCTGCGCCGCATCGCCCGCGATCGGCGTGCTGCCGGCGCGGGTCTGCGCCAGTGCGCCCTGCAGCGTGCGATAGACGAAATCGTGGATCAGCCGCGCATCGCGGAAGCGCACTTCGTGCTTTGCCGGATGCACGTTGACGTCGACCCGCGACGGCTCCAACTCCAGAAACAGCACATAGGCCGGCTGCCGGCCATGGAACAGCACGTCGCCATAGGCCATCTTCACCGCATGCGCGACGCTGCGGTCGCGCACCGAGCGGCCGTTGACGTACAGGTACTGCTGGTCGGCGCTGGCGCGCGAATAGTGCGGCTGCGCGATCCAGCCGTGCAGGCGCAGCCCAGCGCCGCTGTGGTCCACGCGCAGCGCCTGCCGCGCGAAGTCCTCGCCCAGGGTCTCGCCCAGCCGTGCGTCCGAATACAGGTCGCCCGGCTTGTAGCGCCGCGACGGCTTGCCGTTGTGCGACACGCGCAGCTCCACGTCCGGGCGCGCCAGCGCCAACGAACGCAGCCATTCCTCGATATGGCCGAGCTCGGTGCGCTCGGCGCGCAGGAACTTGCGCCGCGCCGGCACGTTGTAGAACAGCTCGCGCACCTCGACGGTAGTGCCCGGCGCCTGCGCGCGCGGCTGCACCTGTCCGACCTTGCCGCCATCGACCTGCAGCGCGGCGCCGTGCTCGTCGCCGGCGCGGCGCGAGGCCAGGGTGAAGCGGCTGACCGAGGCGATCGACGGCAGCGCTTCGCCGCGGAAGCCGAGCGTGCCGACCGATTCCAGGTCGTCGAGCGAGGCGATCTTGCTGGTCGCGTGCCGCGACACCGCCAACGGCAGTTCCTCGGGCGCAATGCCGCCGCCATCGTCGCGGATCCGGATCAGGCGCACGCCGCCCTCTTCCAGGTCGATGTCCACGCGATGCGCGCCGGCATCCAGCGCGTTCTCGACCAATTCCTTGACCACCGAGGCCGGACGCTCGACCACTTCGCCCGCGGCGATCTGGTTGATCAGGATCTCGGGCAATTGGCGAATGCTCATGCCGGCCCCTGCGCGCACGCGCGACGCGGCCGACGCGCGATCGCGCCGGGCTCGGAAACGAGAGAACAGAAACGGTTACGGGACATCGGCACGGCTTACGGCGCGGACGCCGCCATCAGGATCAGCCGGCGATGATAGCCGAGCGCCTCAGCGGCCGCCGCCGGCTACGGTGCTGGCCGCTTCCGCCTCGGCCTGCGCGCGCGCGGCGAACAGCGTGCCCGGCGGCGGCTGGCGGGTGAAGAACGTATTGACCCCGTCCAGCACCGCGCCGGCCAGGCGCCGCTGGTAGCCGGGATCGGTCAGCCGGCGCTCTTCGTCCGGATTGGAGATGAAAGCGGTCTCGACCAGCATCGCCGGCATGTCCGAGGTGCGCAGCACCGCGAAGTTGGCGCGCTCGATCTCCGGCTTGTGGTTGTTGCCGATCCGCTTGAGCCCGCCCAACACGTGGCCGGCCGCGTCCTCGGAGGCCTTCATGTGGCCGCTCTGCGCCAGGTCCAGCAACACGCTGGCCAAGGTGCTGTCGGTCTTCTGCAGGCGCACGCCGCCGACCAGGTCGGCCGCGTTTTCCTTGTCCGCCAGCCAGCGCGCGCGCTGCGAGGACGCGCCCTTGGTCGACAGCACATAGACCGAGGAGCCGGTCGCGCTGCGGTTTTCGGCCGCGTCGGCGTGGATCGAGATGAAGATGTCGGCCTTGGCCGCGCGCGCCTTCTGCGCGCGCATCGGCAGCGGGATGAACACGTCGGTATCGCGGGTCATGTAGGCCTTCATGCCCGGCGTGGCGTTGATCTGCCGCGCCAGCTCACGGCCGATCGCCAGGGTCACGTCCTTCTCGCGCTTGCCGGTCGGCCCCATCGCGCCGGGATCCTGGCCGCCATGGCCGGGATCGATGGCCACGATCAACGGGCGCATGCCCGGCTTCATCGTCACCCGCGACGATGCGCTCGGCATCACCGGGCGCGCCTCGGCAGCGGCGGCGACGGCCACATCGTCGTCGCTGGCCGCGTCGGGCCGCTCGGACGTCGGCGCGGCCGCGACAGCGCCTTGCTGCGCCGGCACGGCAGCGCTAACCGATGCAGAGGCGGATGCGGTCGGCGCCATCGAGGCAACGGCGCTGGCGGGTGCTGCGGCCGGCGCGGGCACGATGCCTGGACGGCCCGTCGCGGTCGTGGTCGCTGTCTGCTGGACCGGAGCCGGTGCCGGCGGCGGCGCTGCGCGTTGCAGCACCGACGAGGTCAGCGCCGCCGTCGCGCGCGCCGCTTCCAGCCGCGGATCGGGTGCCGGCTTGGGTTCGACCGCCACCGCGGCCGGCGCCGCGGAGGGCGTCGGCGTGGGCGACGCCGCACCATTGCCGGCATTGGCCAGCGGTTTGGCCGACGGCGCATCGCCCGGCCACTCGATTACCAGCACCGAACTGCCGGCCACGGTCTGCATCTGCGGCTTGAACGCCACCACCGGGCTGCTCAGGTCGAACACGATGCGCAAGGTACCGGGGACCGGGTGACCGGTGCGCACGGCCGTGACCACACCGTTGCCCGCAGGCAGCTTCAGGCCCTGCGCGGCAGAGGATTCGGGAAGATCGACGACCAATCGGTTGGGGTTGGCCAGGGTCAGCGTGGTGAAGCCGCCGCTGCCCTGCAGCCGGATTTCGGCACGGGTGCCGGTGGCGCCGTTACCGAGCGAAACCGCCTGGACCTGGCCTGCAAACGCCGATTGCGCCGCTAGGCACCAGCCTGCGGCGATGGCGGAACAGGCGAAAAAACGGGTCCCCAGGCGCATGAAGGCGATTCAAGCATCCCGCGCACATAAACACAAGCGGTTTTCCCTTAATAATCCATAACCTGCCTGCACTTCCTAGTGTCAGCCGGCAGAAAAACCCCGCAAGTCGTCCCGGTCGGCCATCCGCGACAACCAGGCCACGCCGACCGCGGTGTTGGCCTGCAGCTGCACGGCGCGTCCCTCGTCGTGCAGCGCCAGGGCCACGACCAAGTCGGCCGGTGGCAGCACGTCGCCGCCGCGTTCCGGCCATTCCACCAGCCACAGGGTCACCGAGGCCTCGTCCAATCCCAGGAAATCCAACTCGCCGGCGGCACCGATGCGATACAGGTCCAGATGCCAGGCCTCGCCTTCGGCCAACGGATAGCGCTCGACCAAGGTATAGGTCGGACTGCGGATCGCGCCCTGCACGCCCAGCGCGCGCAGCAACGCCCGCGCCAGGGTCGACTTGCCGGCGCCGAGATCGCCGCGCAGATGCACCATCGCCTGCGCCGGGCGCGTGGCGGCCAGGACCTGGCCGAGGCGTTCGGTGGCGTCGCTGTCTTGCAGGTGAAGTCGCATCATCGGTTCGCTTCCGGATTGGCCAGGTGGCGCAGCGCCGGCAGCAGGTCGGAGGGCAGCAGGCCGCGCTGGCCGGCGGCGGCGGCACGATCGCCGGCGGCCGCATGCAACAACGCGCCGACGCTGGCCGCTTCGAAGCCGGCCAGGCCTTGCGCACGCAGCGCCGCGATCACGCCGGTCAGCAGATCGCCCATCCCGCCCACCGCCATGCCCGGATTGCCGGCGGCGATGACGCGCGGGATCCGCCCCGGCGCAGCGACGATGCTGCCGGCGCCCTTCAACACCACCACCGCCTGGTAACGCTCGGCCAGCGCCGCGGCGGCGGCGAAGCGGTCGCGCTGCACATCGGCGGTGGCGAGGCCGAGCAGCCGCCCGGCCTCGCCCGGATGCGGCGTCAGCACCGCGTCCGGCAATGCGCGCGGCGCCTGTGCCAGCAGGTTCAACGCATCGGCGTCGATCACCGCCGGCAATTCGGCCGCCAACGCCCGCTGCCACAGCGCCTGCGCCCATGCGTCCTGGCCCAGTCCGGGACCCAGCGCGAGGACGCTCGCCTTGCGCAGCAGCGGCGCCAGCGCGTCGGCATCCTCGACCGCATGCGTCATCGCCTCCGGACAACGCGCCAGCAACGGCGCGACATGCGCATCGCGGGTCGCCACGCTGACCAGGCCGGCGCCGCTGCGCAACGCAGATTCGGCAGCGAGCATGACCGCGCCACCGCTGCCGAGGTTGCCGCCGAGACACAGGACGTGCCCGGAATCGCCCTTGTGGCTGTCGCGCCTGCGCGGCGCCAGGCGTGCGGCTAGGGCAGTGCCCGTCCAGGCCTGCGCCTGCACCGCACAGCCGTCGAATGCGGCGGCCGGCACGTCCAGTGTCGCCAGCGCGGCATCGCCGACATGGTTCAGCGCCGCCCCGGTATGCAATCCGGCATGGGCGACGATGAACTGCACGGTCCGCGTCGCCGACAACACCGCGCCCGGCACGGTGCCGTGCTCGGCATCCACGCCACTGGGCACGTCCAGCGCCAGGACCGGCGCACCGAGTCCGGAAAGCGCGCCGAGCAGCGCGGCCAGTTCGGCGTCGGGCGCGCGATTGAGGCCGATGCCGAGCAACGCGTCGACGACCACGTCGGCCGGGCCCAGCGCCGCATCGAACACCTCGATCCGGCCGCCGACACCGATGTAGTCGGTGCAGGCGCGTTGCGCCAACGCCGATTGCGGGCCGCGCCCAGGCAGATGCAGCACGCGCACGCGGCGTCCGGCGCAATGCGCGAGCCGCGCCAGCACATACCCATCGCCGCCGTTGTTGCCGGTGCCGCACGCCACCAGGATGCGCTGCGCCTGCGGCCAATGCTGCAGCAACGCCTGCCAGGCGGCCTGGCCGGCACGCTGCATCAGCGTGTAGCCGTCGCCGCCGAGCAAGGCCGTGGCCTGCGCATCGATGCGCCGCGCGGCGGCGGTATCGTAGAGATCGAACGAGTCGGACATGCGCGGGATTCTATACTTGCGCCATGTCCAGCAGCGTCGCCCCCGCCGATCCCCCCACCGTTGCCGCGCGCATCCGTACGTTGGCGCGCGAGTTCGGCTTCCAGCGCTGCGGCATCGCCGGGATCGAGCTGCAACAGGACGAAGTGCACCTGCGCGACTGGCTGGCGCAGGGCCTGTACGGCACGATGCAGTGGATGGCGCAGCATGGGGACAAGCGCGCGCGGCCGGCCGAATTGATTCCGGGCACGTTGCGGGTGATCTCGGTCGGCCTGGACTACGGGCGCAACGACGACGATTCGGCCTGGGACACGCTGCACGACGGCGAGCGCGCCTACGTCGCCCGTTACGCGCTGGGCCGCGACTACCACAAGCTGATGCGCAACCGCCTGCAGAAACTGGCCGAGCGCATCCAGGCCGAGATCGGCGCGTTCGGCCATCGCGTCTTCGTCGATTCGGCGCCGGTGCTGGAACGTGCCCTGGCGCGCGACGCTGGCCTGGGCTGGATCGGCAAGCACACCTGCCTGATCGACCGCAACGGCGGCTCCTGGTTCTTTCTCGGCGAAATCTACGTCGACCTGCCGCTACCGATCGATCCGCCGGCCAGCGCGCACTGCGGCACCTGCACGCGCTGCATCGACGTGTGCCCGACCCAGGCCATCGTCGCCCCGTACCGGCTGGATGCGCGCCGCTGCATCGCCTATCTGACCATCGAGCACGACGGCGCGATTCCCGAGGAGCTGCGCCCGGCGATCGGCAACCGCATCTTCGGTTGCGACGATTGCCAGCTTGTGTGCCCCTGGAACAAGTTCGCCAAGCGCAGCGACGAACCCGATTTCCGCGCGCGCAACGATCTGGACCGGGCCACGCTCGCCCAGCTGTTCGCCTGGGACGAAGACGAGTTCCTGCGCCGTACCGAAGGCAGCGCGATCCGCCGCAGCGGCCACGAGCGCTGGCTGCGCAACCTGGCGGTGGCGCTGGGCAACGCGCCGACCACGCCGCAGGTGCTGGCCGCGCTCGGCGCGCGCGAACAGCATGCCTCGCCGCTGGTACGCGACCACGTGCAGTGGGCGCTGGCCCAGCATGCAGTCCGGGCGTCCGCGGACGAGCGCGCAGCGCCGCAACCGGCCGCTCACGGCGACGTGCGAGGATAGGCGCCCAGCCACCACGCAGCACCCGCATGCCCGATCGCGACGACCAGATCCTCAGCCCCAGCCAGCTCAACACGCTGGCGCGCGACCTGCTGGAGAGCGCGTTCCCGCTGGCCTGGGTGGAAGGCGAGCTGGGCAACGTCACCCGGCCTTCGTCCGGCCATCTGTACTTCACCTTGAAGGATGCGCGCGCGCAGGTGCGTTGCGCGATGTTCAAGCCGAAGAGCCAATGGCTGAAGTTCGTTCCGCGCGAAGGGCTGCGCGTGCTCGCGCGCGGCCGACTGACCCTGTACGAGGCGCGCGGCGACTACCAACTGGTATTGGATCACCTGGAGGAAGCCGGCGAAGGCGCACTGCGCCGCGCGTTCGAGGAACTCAAGGCCAGGCTCGCCGCCGAGGGCCTGTTCGCCAGCGAGCGCAAGCGCGCCCTGCCCGCCTTCGTGCGCCGCCTGGCGGTGATCACCTCGCCCAGCGGCGCGGCGGTGCGCGACGTGCTGAGCGTGCTCGGCCGGCGCCTGCCGCTGCTGCAGGTGGACATCCTGCCGAGCCTGGTACAGGGCGACAGCGCCGCCGCGCAACTGACCTCGCTGCTGCAGCGCGCCGATGCCAGCGGCCGCTACGACGCGATCCTGCTGACCCGCGGAGGCGGCTCGCTGGAAGACCTGTGGGCGTTCAACGACGAACGCCTGGCGCGGGCGATCGCCGCCGCGGCCACGCCGGTGGTGTCGGCGGTCGGCCACGAGACCGACGTGACCCTGGCCGACTTCGCCGCCGACCTGCGCGCGCCGACGCCGTCGGTCGCCGCGGAACTGCTCGCCCCCGACCAGCGCGACCTCGCCGCACGCCTGCGCGGTCAGCATGCGCGGCTGCTGCAGTGGCAGCAGCACCGCCTGCGCCAGGCGATGCAGCGCGCCGATCGCGCCTTGCTGCGGCTGCAGGCGCAAAGTCCGCAGGCGCAGCTGCAACTGTTGAAGCGCCGCCAGCAGGATGTCGCGCGCCGCCTGCTGGCGCTGTGGCGGCAGCAGCAAGAGCGCCGCGGCGCGCGCCTGCGCCACGCCGCCGCGGTCTTGCGCGCGTCCCAGCCGCAACGGCGCCTGGCCGCCCTGCGCGAGCGCCTGCTCGCGCTCGGCCGGCGCCCGCAGGCGGCGATGGCGCGGCAGCTGCAGGCGGACGCGCAACGCCTGCGCGCACTCGCCCGCGCGCTGGAGACGGTCAGCCCATTGGCCACGGTGACGCGCGGTTACGCGATCCTGACCCGGGTCGACGACGGCACACTGGTGCGTTCGGCCGCGCAGATCGCGCCGGGCGACCGCCTGCGCGCGCGGCTTGCCGACGGCGAAGTGACGCTGCGTACAGAATGACTGCGGTACACCTGGTGGCGACCGCTACTCATCGTCAGTGCATTTCATGTCGCAGCCAGCCTCAAACGAACAACGCATCAAGGCGGTACTGCAAGGCATGCGTCGCGCCGAAAGCGACAAGGCCAGCCGGCTATCGCGCTCGGCCGACACGCTCTCCCTGATCGACGGCGCCAGCTACGGCTCCGCAGAGGACGCGCAACGCGTGCTCGACTGGCTGGCGCGCGATGCGGCCATCTTGGCGACGTTACGCAACGAGCACCTGCTCGATGTCGGCGAGACGATCTGCATCGCCTACAACGGCTGCGGTGGCGACCGCGCCGCGCTGACGCAGTGGCTCAACGGCAGCCATGCACAGCTCGGTGGACGCACGCCCCTGCAGGTGCTGCGGGACGGCGACAGCGCGCGGCTGCTGGATGCGGCCCGCGCCTGCTTCGCCGGCTAGCGGCGCCGCTCTTGCGCGCCGACCGGCAGGCCGCTCAATCCAGCGGCGCGACGACCAACAACGGATCCAGGTCGTAGCCCATCGCCACTGCCTTGGCCTTGATCTGCTCGAACAGCGCGCGCGGCATCTGCGGCGAACGCGACAGCACCCACAGATACTTGCGATCCGGCTCGCCGATCAGCACCCACTGATAGTCCGGATCCAGCGCGATCACCCAATAGTCGGCCCAGACCAGCGGCACCCAGGCCAGCCAATCCGGCGCGAACCGGACCTGCAGCCGTCCGGGATGGCCCGGCACCCGCCGCGCCACGCCCTCGGCGGCCAGCACGTCGCCCTTGCCGGTACGGCAGGCGTTGCGCACGCCAATCAGCCCATCGTCGCGCAATACGTAGGCGGCCGTGATGTCGGCGACGCATTTCTTCTGGAACGACACCGGCAGGTGCGCGATTTCGTGCCACTGCCCGGCATAGCGGCCGAGATCGAACTCGGCGACCGACGTCACCGGTCGCGCGGCCCATGTCGGCGACGCCAGGCACAGCAGGCATGCGAACAGCATCGCGATCGACGGAAGACGCATGCAAGCCGCCCTGCAAAAAAAGAGAGAAGACCAGCCTTATGCAGGAGCGGTGCGGCGATGTAAAGCGCAGCGTTCGCGCAGGCCTGTGCCGAACCGCCATTGCGGCGGGATCACGGCCACACCACCGCCAATGGCCCGCGTCGCGGCGAAAGCCAGCGTTTGGGCAAGGCCCGATAATTCACCAATGACGCGGGCCGCGCGAAGCGCGCGCAGCGTTCAACACGGCGCCCCCGGTGCGCTGCACCTGGCGAAACAGGCAGCAACCGATGCAAGGACACTGCCTGGAAGGCAAGCCTCTAGCGCACCGTGCCGACGCGCTGAGGCGAAAGGTCGGCCACGGCGAGGTCCTGGCCCTGATCGCCACCGCTGCACTCCACCGGCTCGCGCAAGACGACTTGCTGGGCGACACCGTCGCGCTGCTCGAGGTACACGTTGACCATCACGCACTCGGAGCCGACCTGCTCGATGTACGGCGCACCTGGACCGTGGCCGCGCTGATAGGAGGCATCCAGCTTGTCGGATGCCGGCGCGGCGCCGGCGCTGCCGGCCACCGCCAGCGCCAAGGCCAGCACACAACGCCGTGTCAATCCCTTGTGCATTGGCCCGCTCCCAGATCAACCATGTGCCAATGATTACGACATCGGTCCCGCATAGTTGAGCGCCACATCACGGCAAACCTGAGAATTACCGCTCTTGTCTACGTGGGTAAACGTACTCCGCCGTACTGGCGATAGCATGAATACGCCAGCTTAAATGCGGAAGTCGGCACACACTGCGCGCGCTTGCCCGGACTGCGGCGGGCGCCTGGTAGCGCGTAAATGAGGGCTACCGTTAGGCGCGACCTCCCCGACGGTACGCACGTCATCGCGCCATGGAAATGGCGACGCAAAGAAAAAGGCCTGCATTTCTGCAGGCCTTTCATGGAATGGTGGCCGAGGACGGAATCGAACCGCCGACACGGGGATTTTCAATCCCCTGCTCTACCAACTGAGCTACTCGGCCACTGCGCAACGCGGCAGGACCGGTGCGGGGACGCGCATCATAGCGATGCGTTCGGGATTGGGCAAGTGTGGCAGTTCGGAATTTTCCTACCGGCTAGCGCGGCCCGCGCCGACTGCGCCGAATTCTGCAGCCGCGCATGCTGATGGCGTCCTCGGCACCTGGCGTATGCGCGAGCTCGGATGCCGCTGGTGATGGTCATAGGCCAGGCGCCGAGGACACCGCCACACAATGTCCGGTCCGGCGTGCTCGTCAGTGGTCCATGCCACTGTCGCAGGGCTCCGGTTTCAGGTGACTGGCCACGCGCCTCGCTGCAAGGCTGGCCGCGAGCGCTCTCGACCGGAAGCCGGCTGGGCCGCCGCTCTGTGGTCCTGGCTCGGCGGAGCAATGCGTGACATGCCGCGGCCGTACTGCAGCGCCGCCTTACCCGGGGCGTGTCGATGCGCTGGAGTGTGCCGAGCGCTGGCAGCGAAGCAGCCGGGCAACCAGCGCGACCGCCACAACGCTGGCAGGAGGACGGCGTGAACTCCTGGAGGCCACGCTGACAGGCACCCGCGGCTGGCTGCTGGCTGCTAGCTGCTAGCTGTGGCTGTGGCTGTGGCTGCTGGCTGTGGCTGCTGGCAGCTGGCAGCGGGCGGCTATTGGTTCGTGGTTCGTGGTTCGCGACTGGCGCTGGGGACTGGGGACTGAGGACTGCCGGTTTACGATTCGTGATTTCCCGGCGCGGCGGCTGGCTGCTGGCGCGCGGCCGCGGCCCAGCGCTCGCCACACCTGGTCCCTGAGCGCCGTAGTATTCTTCGCCGGTCTTCACATCCTGGAATCCGGTCATGCGTCAGCGGCTTCGCTTCGGCTTGCTCGTGTTGTGCACTGCCCTGCTGGCCGCCTGCGGCGATGGCATGGTGCGGCGCGTGTCCGACCCCGCGGCCAGCCTGCAGCAGCTCACCGTCAACATGGACGGCAGCTGGAAGGTGGAGTTGCGCCTGCAGAACTACAGCAGCATCCCGATGCGTTACGACCGCGTCCGCCTGGACCTGGGCGTGGGCGGCGAAGCCGCCGGGACCCTGCAGCTCGCGCCGGCAATCTCGATCGGACCGGAAACCGCGGACGTGGTCAGCGTCGCGCTGCGCCCGAGTTCGGCCGCGCGCATCGCCGTCGCCGACGCCCTGGCCGGCCGCCGCAGCCTCGACTACACCCTCAAGGGCAGCATCGACGCCACCCCGGAAGAGAAGAAGCAGCGCACGTTCGAGATCGATACGCGCAACATGCTCACGCCCGCCCCCGGGCTGGACGGCGTCCTGCGCTAGCCGCATCCGACCGCGCCGACGCGGCGCGGCCCCTCCCCCTCGGTCGCGCACCCGCGGTGACCTCGGGTAGCGGTGCCGCGCCCGTCGCTCGACGTTGCACCTGCCAAATCCCCTGTCTTACGGCTTCCATTGCCGGGCGCCGCTCGGTGACCACCGTGTAACCGCACATCCCCGACGCGAGAGCGCTGCTTCGCCGAGCACGCATTCAGCTGCCATTACCGCGCATTTAATACAGAAATGTAATATATACATATGTACGAAATGCCCTGCCAGTCATGAGCCGCTTCGCCGCCACCGAGCAGCGCCTGGACGTCACCGCCCAGAAGCATCCGGGGTTTCCCCGTGACGCGGCCTTGGTGGTGCGCCTGATAAAGCTGTTGCACAAGCTGATCCTGGATCAGGGCAACGACATGCTGCGCGCATACGGCCTGAACTACTCCGAGTACAACGTGCTGATGATGATCGACGCCAGCCCGGACGGGACCTTGAACCCGTCGCAGCTGAGCGACGCGGCCAGCGAGAAGTCGGCCAACGTCACCCGCCTGACCAGCCATCTGGTCGACAAGGGCCTGATCCAGCGCACCCCCAGCGCCGAAGACCGGCGCATGTTGCTGCTGCGCCTGACCGCCGAGGGCGAACGCCTGATCGCCGCGTTCATGCCCGACGTGTTCGCGCAACTTCGCGGTTACACGCAGCATCTGCAAAGCGCCGAGCTGGCGCAGCTGGAAGCCTTGCTGAAGCAACTGCTGCGCAGCGTGGAAGGCGACGCGTGAGCGCGCCCGGCACCGATGTCGCAGCCACCGCGCCCGCCGCAGTAACCGCGCCGCGGTTGCGCGCGGTGCTGGCCGATGCCCTGCGCGGCGAAGGCGAGGCGTGGCTATTCGTGCTGCGCACGCTGCTGTCGATCTACCTGGCCGGCTGGATCGCGCTGCGCCTGGACCTGGCTTCGCCGATGACCGCAATGATCACCGTGGTGGTGGTGATGCACCGGCAGACCGGCATGGTGTTCGCCAAGGGCTTCTACCGTGTGCTCGGCACGCTGATCGGCAGCGTCGCCGCGCTGGCGATGGTGGCGCTGTTCCCGCAGGAACCGGTGTTGTTCGTGCTGGTGCTGGCGATCTGGATCGGCCTGTGCACCGGCGGCGCGCTGCTGTACCGCAACTTCAAGGCGTACGCGTTCGTGCTGTCCGGCTATACGGTGGCGCTGATCGCGCTGCCGGCGGTGAACCAGCCGCAGAACGTGTTCGCCCTAGTCACCGCGCGGGTCACCGAGGTGTTGCTCGGCCTGCTGGTGACCGGCGTGGTCAGCGACGTGGTGTTTCCCAGCCGCCTGCGCCAGACCTTGCGCGATACCGTGCGCCGCGCCTACGACGGTTTCCTGGACTTCGTCCGCGATGCCACGGGCGGCCAGTTGTCGCGCGCGTCGATGGAACAGGCGCACCTGCGCTTCGTCCGCGACGCGGTGCAGATCGAGGACCTGCGCAGTTCGGTGGTGTTCGAGGATCCGGAGGCGCGCGTGCGCAGCGGCCGCCTGCGCCTGCTCAACCAGCGCTTCATGGCGGTGTCCACCAGCTTCCAGTCGCTGCACCACTACATCAACCGCCTGCTGCGCCAAGCCGAAGGCGATGTCGCCGAGGCGCTGATCGGCCTTTACCGGCCGCTGAAGGCGGCGCTCAGCGAACGCGGCGGCCGCGAGCGCACCGCCGAGACCGCGGACCGGTTGGCCGCATGCCGCGACGCGCTGGCGACGCGCGCTGCCGCGGTGCGCGAGACCTTGCCGAACGCGCGCCACGAGGATTTCGACGTCGGCGTATCGCTGCTGCAGCGCTTCTTCGGCGAGTTGCACGACTATGTCGCCGCCGAGGCCGCGCTGGTCGCCCCGCAGCAATGGCGCACGCCGCAGGCCGGCGGCGATACCGCCGTGTTCCTGCGCGGCAACGATTACGCGGCCGCCGCGCTGACCGCGCTGCGCAGCGCGTTGCTGGTGGCGGCGATGTGCTGGCTGTGGATCCAGGCCGGCTGGATCAGCGGCGCCACCGCGGTGTTCCAGGCGGTGGCGTTGAGCGCGATCCTGTCCTCCAGCGCCAACGCGCCGGCGGCGGCGCGCTCGCTGTTCAAGGGCTTCGTGTTCGGCGCCGCGCTGGGCGCGGTCTGCCAGTTGCTGGTGCTGCCGCAGATGGACGGCTACATCCTGTTCATCGCCGGCACCTTGCCGTTCCTGCTGCTGACCCTGTACCTGGCCTCCAGGCCGGCGTTGTTCGGCTTCGCCACCGGCACCAATCTGGCCTTCATCTCGATCCTGGCGGTGCAGCCGACGCCGAACTTCAATGCGGTCACCACGTTCAACAGCGTGGTGCCGCTGCTGCTGGGGACGCTGGCGGTGAGCGTGGCGTTCGTGTTCGTGCCGCCGGTGATCGGCACGCGCTGGCATCGCCAGCGCCTGCTGGAGCAGTTGCGCCGGCAGACCACGCTGGCCGCGCGCGCGCCGCTGCCCGGTCTGCACCTGCGCCTGGAGAGCGTCAACCGCGATCTGTTCCAGCAGATCGTCGCGCATACTCCGCCGGGCAGCGACGAGTTGCGCGAACTGCTGGGCTGGGCGCTGTCGGTCCACGAGACCGGGCGTACCCTGGTCGAGTTGCGCGGCGATGCCGCCGATGGCGAGTTGCCCGCCGCGCTGGCCAGCGAGGTGGACGCCGCGGTGCAGGCGCTGGCCGGGCTGTACCTGGCGCCGTCGCCCGAACGCCATCGGCTGGCCCTGCAGCGCATCGATGCGGCGCTGACGGCGAGCCGTCGCGACGACGCGGTACCGCTGCGCTGGAAGCGCACCCGCGAACATCTGCATGTACTGCGTGGCGCGCTGCTCGATGCCGATTCGGTGCTCGCCGCCCTCGCCGCCGGGCCTGCGCCCGCCCCGACCTCGCCAGGAGCCGCCGATGACGCTGCCCGCTGAAATCTCGATCGCCGGCGTCTACGTGCCCGGCCTGCTGGTGCTGGCGGTGGCGCTGCTGTTCGCCGCCTGGGCGGTGGATGCGCTCGCCGGCCGCGCCGGGCTGTACCGCTACGCCTGGCATCCGCCGCTGTTCCGTCTGGCCCTGTACGTCGGCGTGTTCGCCGCGCTCGGCCTGCTCCTCCTGCCGTGAGTCCCGCCATGAAGACACCCGCCCTGATCCGTTTCGCCCTGACCGCCGCGATCGTGCTGATCGCCGCCCTGCTCGCGCACGCGCTGTGGCGGCATTACATGCTGTCGCCGTGGACCCGCGACGGCCGCGTGCGTGCCGAGGTGGTGCGCATCGCCCCGGACGTGTCCGGCCTGGTCGATGCGGTCGCGGTGGCCGACAACCAGCACGTCAAGCGCGGCGAGGTGCTGTTCAGCGTCGATCGCCGGCGTTTCGAGCTGGCCCTGGCGCAGGCGCGCGCCGACCTGGCCGCGGCGCAGGCACAGGCGCGCTCGGCCGGCGCCAGCATCTCCGCCGCGGCCGCCAGCCAGGCGGCCAGCGAGGCCGAATTCCAGATGCGCCGCGCGCAGGCCGAACGCCGCGCGCGCGCCGCGTCGGTGATCTCGGCCGAAGCCCGTTCCGATGCCGAGGCCACCGCGCGCTCGGCGCAGGCCGACGTGCACCGCACCGCCGCCGTGCGCGGCCAGGCCAGCGCCGCCCAGGCGCAGGCGCTGGCGGCGGTGGCGCAGGCGCAGGCCGCGGTCGACCTGGCCGAACTGGATCTGCAACGCACCCAGGTGCGCGCCACCGCCGACGGCTACATCACCAACCTGGACGTGCGCGTCGGCGACTACGCCCAGGCCGGCAGCGCGCGGTTGGCGCTGGTGCGCGACGACGCGATGTGGGTCTACGGCTATTTCGAGGAAACCAAGCTGCCGCGCGTGCACGTCGGCGATCGCGCCGATATCCGCCTGATGAGCGGCGGGGTGATGCTGCGCGGCAAGGTCGAAGGCATCGCCCGCGGCATCGCCGACAGCGACAACCCGACCAGCACGTCGCTGCTGGCCGACGTCAGCCCCACCTTCAACTGGATCCGCCTGGCGCAGCGGGTGCCGGTGCGGGTGCGCATCGATCCGGCCAGCGTGCCGCGCGGCACCATCCTGGCCGCCGGCATGACCGCCACGGTCACGGTGCATGGGGAGCCGTGATTCGGGATTCGGGATTGGGGATTCGTAAAAGCTAAGCACGGGCCCCGATCCATCCAGACCGCGCGACAGCCGTTACGAATCCCGAATCCCCAATCCCGAATCCCCGCCCCACATCCATACGCCGTAGTATCCTGCGCACCTCGGCCGCGCCGCGGCCTCTGTTCGAGCGACCGCATGAGCACCTACCAAGCCCCGCTGACCGACCTGCGCTTCGCGTTGCACGACGTGCTGCAGGTGGAGGCGCTGTTCGCCCGCCTCGGCTACGCCGAGGCCACCACCGACGTGGTCGACGCCGTACTGGAAGAAGCCGCGCGCTTCACCGGCAGCGTGCTGGCGCCGCTGAACCGGGTCGGCGACGAGCACGGCTGCACGCTGGACGCGGCCACCGGCGCGGTCACCACCGCGCCCGGTTTCCGCGAGGCCTACCGGCAGTTCGCCGACGGCGGCTGGACCGGCCTGACCGCGGCCACCGAGTTCGGCGGCCAGGGCCTGCCGCACACGCTGGGCGTGCCGCTCAACGAAATGGTCAACGCCGCCAACCTGGCCTGGGGCAACTTCCCGCTGCTGTCGCACGGCGCGGTCGAGGCGCTCAAGCAGCACGGCGAAGCCTGGCAGCAGGAGGTGTTCCTGAAGCCGCTGGTGGATGGGCGCTGGACCGGCACCATGTGTCTGACCGAGCCGCACTGCGGCACCGACCTGGGCCTGCTCAAGACCCGCGCCGAACCCAATGCCGACGGCAGCTGGTCGGTCAGCGGCACCAAGATCTTCATCACCGCCGGCGAGCACGACTTCACCGACAACATCGTGCACCTGGTGCTGGCGCGGCTGCCGGATGCGCCGGCCGGGGCCAAGGGCATTTCGCTGCTGGTGGTGCCCAAGTTCAAGGTCGCCCGCGACGGCAGCGTCGGCGCGCGCAACGCGGTGCGCTGCGGCTCGCTGGAGCACAAGATGGGCATCCACGGCTCGGCGACCTGCGTGATGAACTTCGACGGCGCCGAAGGCTACTTGGTCGGCCAGCCGCACAAGGGCCTGCAGGCCATGTTTACGATGATGAACACGGCGCGGCTGGGCGTTGGCCTGCAAGGCATCGGCCTGTCCGAGCGTGCTTATCAGAATGCCTTGCGCTATGCGCGCGAGCGCCTGCAGTCGCGTTCGCTGACCGGCGCCAAGCTGCCGGACAAGCCGGCCGACCCGATCCTGGTGCACCCCGACGTGCGCCGCATGCTGCTGACGGTGAAGGCACTGACCGAAGGCAGCCGCCTGCTGGCGCTGCATGCCGCGACCCTGATCGATGTCGCCCACCATGCGCAGGACCCGGCCGAGCGCGAGCAGGCCGACGTGCTGGTCAGTTTCCTGACCCCGATCTCCAAGGCCTGCCAGACCGAATGGGGGGTGGAGAACACCTATCACGCGCTGCAGTGCTTCGGCGGCCACGGCTACATCCACGAACACGGCATGGAGCAACTGGCCCGCGACGCACGCATCACCACCCTGTACGAAGGCACCACCGGCATCCAGGCGCTGGACCTGATCGGGCGCAAGACCGCGTCCAGCCAGGGCGCGGGGCTGAAGCTGTTCCTGGCGCAGATCGAGGCCTTCCTCGCCGAGCACGCCGACAATCCGGCCGTGGCCGAGTTCGTCGGCCCGCTGCGCGAGAAGGCCGGCGAATGGGCGGCGCTGACCAAGCGCATCCTGCAGCGCGCCGCCGGCAACGCCGACGAACTGGGCGCGGCCAGCTACGACTACGTGTTCTATTCCGGCTACGTGGTGCTGGCCTACTGGTGGGCGCGCAGCGTCGCCGCCGCGGACGCATCGGCGCAGAGCGACGCGCTCAAGCAGTCCAAGCGCGAGACCGCACGCTTCTACTACGCCAAGCTGCTGCCGCGCACGCTGACCCACGCCGCGGTGATCGAGGCCGGTGCCGAACCGCTGATGGCGATGGCCGACGCGCACTTCTGAGCGGCGCGCACTGCGCGACCGGCGGCGCAATGCGCCGGTCGCGCAGATCAGTCCCGCTGGCAGATCCGTCCCGCTTCGATACACAAATCGTCAACAATCGGGTATAAGCTGTTTTCCCGATGGAGACAGACACAACAACGCTTGGTCTGATCGATACCGGAGCCTTCGCCGCTTCGGCCGGCGACGCGTCGCTGCCGCCACCTTCCGCTCACGCCCACCTGCCTTCGGTGCGACTGCTGTCGCTGGATGCGCATGGCCGGGTGCTGGACTGGATCAACTGGCAAGCGGCGGCCTGCCTGTATGCGCGCGGCGCGGTGGCCTGGACCCTGGGCGAGCCGTGCATGCAGATCCACGGCGGCATGTCGCGCGCCAGCGGCGAGCGCAGCGTGCTGCACCTGCATCCGATCATCGCCGCGCGCGGCCATGCGCGCTCGCGCGCGCTCGATCCCACGCCCACCTTGACCAATACCGCGCTGTTCGCCCGCGACGCGCAGCTGTGCCTGTACTGCGGCCAGCAGTTCAGCCGTCCGCAACTGACCCGCGACCACGTACTGCCGGTCTCCAAGGGCGGCCGCGACACCTGGGAGAACGTGGTCACCGCGTGTTTCCACTGCAATTCGCGCAAGGGCAACCGCACCCCACAGCAGGCGTCGATGCCGCTGCTGGCGGTCCCGTACCGGCCGAGCTGGATCGAGCACCTGATCCTGTCCAACCGCAACATCCTCGCCGATCAGATGTCGTTCCTGAAGGCGCAATTGCCCAAGCGTTCCAAGCTTTCGGTCTGAGCTGCAGGCCGGCGCGCGACGCGCCGCGCACTGCGACCGATTGCCGCACCTGCCTTGCAGCGCGGCCTGTGCCCGTATGCAACTGAACGGGTTGCTTGCCCGTGCCCGGAATGGGGAGGAAAATGGACGGTCCGCTGAACCCGAATCCCGATGATCGACCCCACCCGCTATCCGCGCCTCTCGCGCATCCAGACCCCCGCCGACCTGCGCCGCTTCGATGAAGCCGAGCTGCCGGCGATCGCGGAGGAACTGCGTGCCTTCCTGATCGAGTGCGTCGGCAAGAGCGGCGGCCATTTCGGCGCCGGGCTGGGCGTGATCGAACTCACCGTGGCCCTGCACTACCTGTACGACACCCCGGTCGACCAGCTGGTGTGGGACGTCGGCCACCAGACCTATCCGCACAAGATCCTCACCGGACGCCGCGACCGGATCCACACGGTCAAGCAGGCCGACGGCGTGGCGCCGTTCCCCAAGCGCGAGGAGAGCGAGTACGACACCTTCGGCGTCGGCCATTCCTCCACTTCGATCTCCGCGGCGCTGGGCATGGCCATCGCCCTGCAGCGCGCCGGCGACGAGCGCAAGGTGGTGGCGGTGATCGGCGACGGCGCGATGACCGCCGGCATGGCCTACGAGGCCCTGAACCACGCCGGCGGCATGGACCCGGAACCGAACCTGCTGGTGATCCTCAACGACAACCGCATGTCGATCTCCGAGGCGGTCGGCGGGGTCACCAAGATGCTCGGCCGGATGAGCGGCAGCAAGACCCTCAATGCGATCCGCGAGAGCGGCAAGAAGATCCTCGGCGACAAGAAGAGCAATCCTACCGCGCGTTTCGTGCGCCGCTGGGAAGAGCATTGGAAAGGCATGTTCGTGCCCTCCACGCTGTTCGAGGAGATGGGCTTCCACTACACCGGGCCGATCGACGGCCACGACCTGCCGGCGCTGATCGGCGCGCTGAAGACGCTGCAGACGCTGAAGGGTCCGCAGCTGCTGCACGTGATCACCACCAAGGGCAAGGGCTACGAACTGGCAGAGGGCGACCAGATCGGCTACCACGCGGTCGGCCCGTTCGATCCCAGCAAGGGCCTGGTGTCCAAGCCGGGCGCCAAGGCGCCGACCTATACCGACGTGTTCGGCGACTGGATCTGCGACATGGCCGCGGCCGAACCGGCGCTGCTGGCGATCACCCCGGCGATGCGCGAGGGTTCGGGCCTGGTGCGCTTCAGCAAGGAATACCCGCAGCGCTATTTCGACGTGGCGATCGCCGAGCAGCATGCGGTGACGCTGGCCGCCGGCATGGCCACGCAGGGCGCCAAGCCGGTGGTGGCGATCTACTCGACCTTCCTGCAGCGCGGCTACGATCAACTGGTGCACGACGTGGCGGTGCAGCAGCTCGACGTGCTGTTCGCGATCGATCGCGGCGGCGTGGTCGGCCCGGACGGCGCCACCCATGCCGGCAACCTGGACCTGAGCTTCCTGCGCTGCGTGCCGCATCTGGTGGTGATGGCCCCGGCCGACGAGGCCGAATGCCGGCAGATGCTCAGCACCGGCCTGCGCCATGCCGGCCCGGCCGCGGTGCGCTATCCGCGCGGCACCGGTCCCGGCGTGGCGCCCGGCACCACGCTGGACACGCTGCCGATCGGCAAGGCGCAGGTCCGCGCGACCGGCGCCACGCTGGCCCTGCTGGCGTTCGGCGCGACCGTGGCCGCGGCCGAACAGGTCGGGCGCGAGCTGGGCCTGAGCGTGGTCAACATGCGCTTCGTCAAACCGCTGGACCGCGCGCTGCTGCTCGAGCTTGCCCGCAGCCACGACGGCTTCGTGACCATCGAGGACAACGTGGTGGCCGGCGGCGCCGGGTCCGGCGTGGCCGAACTGCTCAATGCCGAAGGCGTGCTGCGCCCGGTGCTGCACCTGGGCCTGCCCGACGCGTTCCAGCACCACGCCAGCCGCGAGCAATTGCTGGCCGAAGCCGGTATCGACGCCGCCGGCATCCGCACGGCGGTCCTGGCGCGTTGGCCGCAACTGGCGACCGGCGCCAACGCAGCGCGTAGCGCTGCCGGCTGAGCGCGCCGGGGTTCGCCAGTCACTGCATGTGCGGCGTCGCCAGGCCAGCGGCGCGCCGCACGGCGCCGGCGCAAGGGCACCTCTAATAACTCCCATTCCGGAAGCTGCACGCTGCGTGTGGCGATGGCGTGTTTCTTTTTTCTGTCGCGGCTGAAGCCGCTCCTACACATGCGCGCCGTGCTCTTGTAGGAGCGGCTTCAGCCGCGACAGGAGGATGAAGTGGCCGTGATGCAAGGCGTCCATGAAAAACGCACCCACAACGCCACCGCGTCTATCGCCAGGGCGCCTTTGCCACTCCATGGCATCTCGAACATATCGATGCCCGAACCTGCGGGCTGTGCGTGTGGGCGTCTCGCAAGTGCATCGCCATGCCTTTTTTGGGGTTATTGGAAGTGCCCTCAAGGCGCGATCACCTCGTAGCCGCGTGCGCGCAGCCGGTCCAGCGGACCGTCTGCTTCCTGCAACGCCTGCATCGACAACACCGCGAAGCTGGAGCGGTTCTGCGCCAGCGCCCGCTCGGCCGTCTCCAGCCATTTGCCCAGCGCACGTTGGCGTACATCGCCCAGGCCCAGCTTGCGCGCGATCGCGGCCTCGCCGACCGCATCCATGCACACCCGGTACTGATCGTTGCCCGGCAGCTTGCCGAGCGCGTCGAGATCGCCCTCGGACCAGGCATTGGCGCGCTGCCGCATCGTGTCCAGGTCGCTCTGGATGACCTGCAGGGTGCGCGCGAAGCAGGTGCGGTCGTTCAGCGCGGTCGCGCGGAATTCCTGCAGCGCGCGCTTGGCGTCGGGTACTTTCACTTCCACCACTACCGGCACGATCGGCACCTTGGCGCGCTTGGCCGCGCGCTCGATCACCGGCTGCACGACGCTGGCCATGCTCAATCCGGATTTGCGCATCGCCGCTTCGTACAGCTCCTGCGCGGCGAACACCGGCCGCCATTTTTCCACGCTGGCATCGCGGCCCAGGTAGCGCGCCTTCAACGGCAGCCATTGCGCGTACAGCTCGGCCGGCAGTACCTGCTGCAGGGTCTGGTCGTCCGGATTGCGCCGCGCCTTCAGCAGCGCCGGCAGCAACAGCATGCTGCGGAACACGCCCAGGTTCGAGGACAGCGACAGGGTCGGCGCGGCGATGACCTGCTGCGACTGGCCGATCACCCGCTCCACCTCGCCCGATGCCCACTGCATGCGCTTGGGCAACGGCGACACGGTGCCCAGGATCCACAGCACATGGTCGCCGCGGCGCACCTGCCACAGCCCGGGACCCGGCTGCTGGCCGGTCACCAGTACCGCCTGCAGATCGACCACCGGCGCGGCGGCGGGCGGCGCCGGCGGTGCGGCCGGATGCGCGGCGGCCAGGCCCGCGAACGCCAGCAGCAGTGCCGCACACACGCCTCTCAGCGCACTCGTCCAGGGCATCGCGCCACTCTCCAGGAAGTCGGACCGGCGCCGGCGATCCGGCGCGTCGCGACGATATCAGTCCAATAGCTTGGGCAGGTACGCGGCCAGCGGATCGGTGGCCGGCAGCAGTTCGAAGCGCTCCCACAGAAAGCCCGGCGCCACCGCGCAGCGCACCAGGCTGTAGTCGTCCAGCGGCCGCGCCGCCTGCCAGCTGCCGGCCGGGATCACCACCGACGGCAGGCCGCCGCGTTCGCTGGCGTCCATCCGGTAGCGCTGCAGGCCATGCTGCGGATCGAAGCTCAGCAGTTCCAGCGCGCCGCCCTCCTCCCATTGCCAGGTTTCATCGGCATCGATCCGGTGCCAGTCGCTGCACTCGCCGCGCACCAGCAGGAAGCGGATCGCGGTGCAGGCCGGACGCGTGACGCCTTCGTACTGGACCTGCAGCGCGGAGGTGTGTACGCGCGCATAACGCCCGCCTTCCGGGTGCGGCAGCAGCGACAAGTCGCGCACCAAGCTGGCGATGCGAGTGGACGATTTCGTAGACATGACCCAGTGTAGGGCTGGTGGGGGAACTTGGGCTAGACCAACGGCGGCTGCGCCATACCGTCTGTCGGAGATTCCTGAACGGCCGCGGGGCGCGACCGGGCGGATCGACTGAGCGTGTAATCGCAGTCGATCGCAGCCACGTCCATGGCGGCTGCCGCGCCGCCTGCGAAGGGTGGTGCGCAGGCCGCGTCGGCCTAGCCCAGGCGCCGGCCGTTGCGCAGGCACACGCCGAAGAACACCAGCAGGTCCCAGCTGTAGCGCTTGAGCAGGCGCCGTGGCTCGCGCAACAGGCGGTACATCCACTCCATGTGCAGCCGGCGCACCCAGGCCGGCGCACGCTGGGCGTTGCCCGACAGGAAATCCAGCAGCGCGCCGACCCCGAACAGCAAGCGCGCCTCCAGCTGCGCGGCATGGTCGAGGATCCAGGTTTCCTGCAGCGGATTGCCGAACGCCGCCAGCACCACGTCCGCGCCGCTGGCGTTGATGCGCTCGGTCAGGGCCGTGCCCGCGGCCGTGAACTCGGCGTAGCCGTCGCAGGTGCCGACCACGTGCTGGCCCAGCGTCTGCCGCAGCGTCTGCGCGGCGGCCTGGGCCACGCCGGGCCGCCCGCCGAGCAGGAAGAAGCGCAGCGGCCGCCGGCTGTGCCGGCACAGGTAGGGAATCAGGTCGGTGCCGTTGAGGTTGCCGGCGAAGCGGCGGCGATGCACCAGCAGCGCGCCCAGGTCCATGCCGATGCCGTCGTTGACGATGCGCACGTCCGGCGCACGCAGGCGCTGGCGCAGCGCCTGGCACTGCACCACGAAATTGGTGTTGGCGAAGAACACCTGGCGCTGCTCGCCGCGCGCCTGCGCCTGGAACAGCGAGTGCGCGAACGCCGCTTCGGTGGTGCGCAGGATCGGATAGCCGCCCAGCGCCAACACTTCCGCACGCTCCGGCGGCAGATCACCAGAGGTCATGGGGAAAGCTGTCCAGAAGACCGCGCTGCACGCCATGCAGATCGAACGGCGCATTGCCGCCCAGGGCCAGGCATTCCTCGACGTTGCCGCCGGAATGCCACTGCATGCGCCCGGTGCCGTGATAGTAGTCGTCGTACTTGAAACGGTCCTCGCCGTTGCCCCAGTCCAGGTAGACCGACGGAACGCCGTAGGCCTCGGCCAGGATCAGGCCATGCAAGGAACTGGACACCACCAGCTCCGCCCCCAGCAATTGCCGCACGAAGCCGGCCGGTTGCCGGTTGGGCAGCACCAGCCTGTCCTTGTAGCCGGCGTATTTCTCCGACGGCTCGTTGAAGTGCGGCACGATCAGGAATGGCTGCCGCTCCGCCGGCGGCGACAGCGCTTCGCGCGGGAAGAACAGCGGCATCAGCAGGCCGGGGTCGCCGTAGATCTCCGGCACGTCGATCCCGCGTTCGCGCAGGAACGCGCGGGTCTTGGGGCCGCGCACGGCGCGCACGTCCAGGCTGCGGAAGCGATGCCGATCGGCCGGGATCTTGCCGTTGACGCCGCTGCCCCACACCGTGTCGCCATCGCTGGCGAAATGCAGCACCGAGCCGATCGCGATCAGGCGCTTGCGCTTGTCGCGCTTGTCCAGCAAGGTGCGGTCACGCTGCCCCAGCACGTTGGATACGATGATCTTCGACAGGTGATCGCCGACGTTGATCTCCCCGTTCTTGGGCTTCCACCAGAACAGCGCGCGGCGCTCCTCGTAGTCGATCCAGCGTTGCAGGGCGGACCATTTTTGCAGTGCAGACATGCGCAGGACTCCTGTTGCCGCGCGTACGGCGGTCGATGGGCGAGAGTGCGGGATCAGGCCGGATCCGCCGCGAACAGCCGGGTCTCCGGATAGGCCGACGGATCCAGGACGCGGTCGGTGGTTTCGGACCAGCTCAGGCATTGGCGGTGGCGTACGTGCGGCGCGTGCAGCGCCTTCTCGATCGCCGCGACGATCGACGCCTCGTCGCCCGGGGTATAGCCGAAGCGCGACTGGTAGCTGCCGACCACCGCGTTCGGACACACCGCCGGCAGGCCGAAGAAATCGTATTGCAGCAGCTTCATCGAACTGTCGGCCAGATACACCGGCACCTGCTCCGAGGCATACGGCGCGATGCCGAAGCGCGCGTGCTTGATGTAGCGGATGGTCTCGGCGTGCTTCATTTCGCCGTACACCACCACGTTGTCGCCGTAGCCCGGCGCGCGGCCCATGCCGGAGCCGATCACGTGGAAGGTGACCTGCGGGAAGGCGCGGCTGGCGGCGACGAAGAACTCCGGATCGAACAGCATCGAGCCGACCGCCACCGCGTGGATGCCCTCGCCATACGGCGAAGGGTCGCCGAGCGTGTCCAGGTTGTGGTCCACGCCGTGGCCGACATGGAACACGTTGTGGCGGCTGGAGATCTCATCGGCCATCGCCGGCGACACCAGCGCGATCACGTCCAGGCTCGGCGCCACGCGGTCGAACTCGCGCTCGATGTAATCGGCGACGTTGATCGTGCTCAGGCCGTCGGAGGCGCGGTAGACCTTGCGCGCGGTCGGGTTGATGCGTGCCGCCAGCTCGATGAAGGCCACCGCGATGCCGCTTTCGAACACGATCACATCCGCTTCCTGCATCCAGCGCAGCAGCGTCGCCGGCGGCTTGGCCGCGTACAGCTTGAACATCAGGTCTTCCAGCGGCCGCAGCCAGCGCCGCCGGGTGTTGAACGGATGCAGCGGCGCGCGCCACAGGTAGCAATCCACGCCGTTGTGCTTGACCACGGTGTTGGCGGTGGCGTCCAGCGGCAGCCGCAGGTCGCCCTTGAGCCGCGACAGCAGGCTGTAGCGCAGCGAGAAGAAGCGTGTGGTGCCGCGCTTGGCCAGCTCGTCGGCGATGAAGTGGATGTTGGCGCGGCGCGGCGTGCGGTAGTCGTGCGCCGACAGCACCAGATAGCACGGCGGGCGGCCGGCGAGGGCCGCGGCCGGTGCCGCGGCGAGCGTCGCCGATGCGGAAGAATCGCTCATGCCATCGCTCCTTTGCGGTAGAGGGGTGTCGGAGAAAATCGCCGGATCGCGGGTCATCGTTTGGCCCTGGCATCGCGCAGCAAGGTGCGCATGTTGAGGATCGCCATCACGTCGCGGCGGAACGCCGGCCACAGCGCGAACACCAGCACGCAGCCCAGCGCCATCGCAACGCCGCCCACCGCCAGCTGCTGCCACAGCGAACCGCCGCCCCACTGCTGCGCGGCGAAGTACGCCGCCGCGCCGGCCACGCCGTAGCCGACGATCGCGCGCAGGCCGTTGTTGAATAATTCCAGCGCCGGCACCTGCGGCGCCACCTTGGCGACCCAGATCACCGACAGCGGCCACATCACCAGCAGGCCCAGCGTGTAGCCCACGGTCACGCCCATCACACCCCAGGCCGAGCCGGCGAAGATGCAGGCGATCAGCAGCACCCGCCCGACCACCGAATACACCAGCTGTTCGCGCATCAGGCCATGCGCCAGGAACACCCAGTAGGTGGCGTAGGACGCGGTCTGGAAGATGCCGCCGAGGGTCAGGACCTGGAACAGCGGCACCGCCGGCCGCCACTGTTCGCCCAGCACCAGCACGATCAGCGGCAGCGCCAGCGCGCAGGCGCAGGAAAACAGCGCCACGATCAGGTGCACCATCACCGTCTGCCCGCGCAGCAGGAAGTTGCCGAAGCGCGGCGCATCGTCCTGCAACTGCGACAGCACCGGCAGCGCCACCGAGGTGGCCGGCGCATTGATCTGGTTCAGCGGCATCATCAGCAACTGGAACGCGCGGTTGTACAGGCCCAGCGCCTCGGCGCCGATGCGGTGGCCGATGATCACCTGGCCGACGTTGCGGCTGGCGTAGCCGAGCAGTTGCGCCGCCATCAGGTTCCAGCCGAAGCTCAGGAACGCGCGCATCGGCGCGGCGCGGCTATAGCCGCGCGGCAGCCAGCGCGCGCAGGCGCCGGCGATCGCCAGGTTGACCAGGGCCTGCACCACCTGCTGCCACACCAGCGCCCAGTAGCCGTAACCGGCCAGGGCCACGCCGACACCGGCGAGCAGGCCCATCACCTGCGCGCCGACATCGCTCAGCGATACCTGGCCGAAACGCAGCCCGCGACTGAGATGCGCGCGATACTGGGTGGTCATGCCGTTGAGCAGGAAGGTCACCGCCAGCGCTTGCGAGATGCCCAGCAGCGCCGGCTCGCGATAGAAATGCGCGATCCACGACGAGGACAGGAACACCACGACCGCCAGCACCAGGCCGATGCCGCTGTTGATCCAGAACAGGTTGTCGCGCTGCTCGCGGCTGACGTGCTTGGCCTGGATCGCGGCCGAGGACAGGCCGAAGTCGCGCAGGATCTCGGCCATGCCGACGATCGCGGTGACCATCGCCATCAGGCCGTAGTCGTACGGCGTCAGCAGGCGCGCCAGCAGCACGATGCCGCCGAACTGCACCACCATCTTCGCCAGTTGCCCGGCCATGGTGACCGCGGCGCCGCCGGCCGCACGCGACCCCAGGCTGCGCTCCGGCGGCGCCGATGGACGCGGCGTTTCGGCCGCGCTCATGCCCGTGCCTCGCCGCGCACGCCGCGCGCATCCAGATAGCTGCGGTAGTGCTGCACGCCGATCGCGCTCCAGTCGCGGCGCGACAGGTCGGGCATCGCGTCGGCCGGCAGGCGCCGCGCCTGCGCCAGGGCGTCGGCCAGCTGCGCGGCATCGAGCTCGCCCCGATACAGCAGCACCCACTGCGGACCGACCTCTTCGGCGATCGCCGCAGTGGCCTCGTTCCACGGCGCCAGCACCGGCCGCGCCAGCGACAAGGCCAGCAGCAGCGTGCCGGAGTTGTGCATCTGCCGGTACGGCAACACCACCAGTTCGGCCTCGCCGACTTCGTGCGCGAGTACCTCGTCTTCCACGTACTGCAGGCGCGCGCTGATCCGCGGATCGGCGGCGCAGGCCTGTTCGACCACGGTGCGGATCTGCGCATTGATCGGATTGCCGGCGATGCGCAGGCTCAACGCCGGATCGGGCAAGGCCTGCAGCGTCGCGATCAGGGTTTCCACGCCTTTGTACGGACGCAGCAGGCCGAAATGCAGCAGCCGTCCCGGCACCCGCGGCGGCCGCGGCATCGCCGCGTACCAGTCGCGGTAATGGCCGTGCAGAATCGTGTCGGTGGCCGGCGCACGCTCCGGCGTGGTCGCGTTGATGCGGATCCAGCGCGCGGTCAGGCGATCGGTCCAGCGCAGCAGCAGCCGCTCGCGCCAGCCCTTGTCCTCGTGCGGGGCGACGTTGTGCAGCGTGCGCACCAGCGGCACGCCGGCGAGCTTGAGCCGCAGCAACAGCAGCGCCATGCACGCCTGTTTGGCCAGCGTGCCCACGGCGGTGCGGTGCCGCATCATGTATTCCGGCCAGTGCACGTGCAGCACGTCGTAGCGCGACAGCAGCGCCGCGCGCATCGAGAAGAACCGCAACTGCACCTGTTGCGGCAAGGCCGCGTACAGCTGGGTCAGGTACGGATTGGTGGTCGCGCCGGGCCGCTCGGTCGACAGCAGCACGGTGACCGGCGGCCCCGGCACGCGCGCATCGCCGCTGCAACGCGGTTCGCCGCTCATCGCGCGCCCTCCGTCGTGCCCAGCGCCGCGCGGTATTCGTCCAGGTAGGCGCCGACCACGTGGTCCCAGTCGTAGCGCTGCGCATAGGCCATGGCCGCCTGCCGCTGCGCGGGGAACGTCGCGTCGGTGGCGGCGGCATAGGCCTGCACCGCAGCAGCGCCGCGCTGCGGATCGGCCGGATCCAGCAGCACGCCTTGCGCCGATTCGCGCACCAGGCGCGCGAACGGCGGAATATCGCTCAGCACCGGCAGCAGGCCGGCGCTCATCGCTTCGACCGCGGCCAGGCCGAAGCCCTCGTGACGCGACAGGCACACGAAGTACTGCGCGCTGCCGAGCAGCTGCGCCAGTTCCTCCTGCGAGGGCGCCACGCGCAGCTGCACGCGCTCCTGCAGGCCGCGTTCGGCGATCGCCTGCAGCAGATCGGCATGGCTGAAGTCGTATTCGCGCCCGGCCACGATCAGCTGCCAGGCCGGATCCTGCGCCGCCAGCGCACGCAGCAGATCCAGCGTTTCCAGCAGGCCCTTGTTGACCGACCAGCGCCCGAAATAGATCAGCGTGCGCCCCGGCGTGGCGTTGCCCTGCCCTGCGAACTTGCTCACATCCACGCCGTTCTCGATCACCCGCAGGCGCTGCGGTGCGACCACCGCCGAGAACACCTGGCCATCGTTCTCGCTGGTCGCCACGACCCGCGCATAGGCCCGGGCCGAGGCCCGGGTCAGCGTCTTGAACCACAGCATCTTCAGCCGCGAGGCATAGGTGGTATGGAAGAAGCCGCCATGGGTGGAGACGATCATCGGCGTGCCGTGCAGGATCCGTGTCAAGGCCAGGAAGTCGTAGAAGAAATCGATGCCGTGCACGTGCACCAGATCGGCGTCGCGCAGCGCGGCGAGCACCTTCGGCGCCAGCGGATAGCGCGAGGAACCGCGGAACGGCAGCCGCACGATCGGCACGCCCTGATACGCGTCGCGCTGCGCAAGGCGCTCCTGCGGCCGGGTGAAGACCCGGTCCAGGGTGACCACCTCGACCTGATCGCGGCCCTGCTGCAGATGCCGCCGCGCGATGTTCAGCACGACCTCTTCCATGCCGCCCACGGACGGATGGAACTGGCGCACGACGTGAACCACCTTCATTGCGCGCTCCCGCAGGACCACATGCCGCATTGCGATAGCGCCATCAATTCGCCTCCTGTCTTGCCGGCTCGCGCCGCAGCCCGATCATCCACGGCGCCACGCGCACGATCACCGCGCGCATCGGAACGCTGGCGAGCACCGCCAGCACGCTTACCGATACCGCCCAGGCCGGCCCCCAGGCATCGCCGCGGACCAGGCCGGTGCGGCTGGCCACGCCGGCCATGACCGAAAAAAACAGCGTATGCGTGCACAGGATCAGCAGGGTGTTGCGTCCGATCCACTGCAGCCATGCCCACTCCTGCACCAGTCGCGCCACGCACAGTGTCATCGCGCTGCCGAGCAGGCTGGCGGCGAGGAAACCGAGCGGCGAATGGCCGAACTTCATCATGTTGACGTCCACCCGGCCGTTGTTCCAGGCGATCGCGAACCACGCCACACCTAGCAGCAACGCCGCCAGCGCGTTGCCCGTGCGACTGGTCGGAAGCAGGCCGCTGCGCTTGGCCGCGGCCGCGCCGATCGCGAAGAAGCACAGCGACACCGGTAGTACATCCAGCGCAAACGGAAGCCGGTAATCCTGGGTCGGGAACCAGGTCGCCCAACCCCAGGCCAGCAGCAGCGACAACACCGCCAACACGTCCAGCGACAGCCGCCGGCGCAGGTACAGATAGCTCAGCGTGGTCACGAACAACGCCGGCAGGAACCATAGCGCCGGCATCACGTAGAGCTTGGGTCCGATGCCGCTGACCAGGCCCAGCAGCGGCTCCCACCACGGCCGGTCGCCCCACAGCTGCGCCTTGGACCCGATATTGCGGGTCAGCATCCAGTACGCGTACGCCACCATGAAGAATGCCAGATACGGCAGCAACAGGCTGCGCGCCAGCTTGGTCCAGATCGCCATGCCCAGCGGGCGCTTGCCGAACGCCTCGCCGACCCAGCCGGACAGCACGAAGAACATCGGCACATGGAAGCTGTAGGCCAGGATCACATAGGCGTGCGGGATGCCCTTCGCGTGACCGAACACCACCAGCAGGATCGCCAGCGCCTTGGCCGCATCGATGCGCGCATCGCGCGTGCCGCGCACGCCAGTACGGGTCGGCTGCTCGGCCAGCACCGTCTGCAGCGTCTGCGTGGCGGCGCTCATGTCGCCACCGCCGCACGCGGCGTGGGGCCGGTGGCCGGCGGCAACGCGGCCGGTACTGCGCACCGCGGCACCATCTGCCACAGGCAGCCGCAGACGAACCACCACAGCGCCGCGGTCTTGATCGAGAAGTAGCCGTTGGAAACCAGCAGGCTCAACGCGAACGCGAAGATCAGCAGGTTCTTGAACAGCTGGCCCTCGATCGTGCGCATCAGCATCGCGAACGAATAGGCGAGCAGGAACGCCAGCACCAGCACCACCGACTGCGAGGAGATGAAATAGGCGATGCCGCTGTCGAAATATTTGTACGGCGTGTCGAAATCCAGGCCCAGCCACGATTCGGCGGTCATGTTGCGGATCGAGTACACGGTGAAGAACACCCGCCCCAGGGTGGTGTCCTCGTAGCTCTGGATGCCGGACGCCCACACCATCAGCCACGCGCCCAACAACACGCCGAAGAAGATCAGAAAGCCCAGGCGCTGGTCCATGCGCAGCAGCAGCGGGCTCAGCGCGACCATCATCACGCAGGTGCCGGCGGCCAGGCGTCCGTCCGAGGCCACGATCAGGAAGCCGATCATCGCCACCGACGCGGCGATGCCGACCGGCCGCATCCAGCGCCAGAAGGTCAGCAGGATCGCGGTGAAGAAGATGATGAAGTTGCCCATCGTCACCGGCTCGATGAACACCGAGGACGCGCGCGGCAGGTTGGAGGACGGCAGGAAGTTGCGCGCGCCCGGCCGGGTCGCGCTGACGAACAGGTTGCTGTCCTGGTTCCAGAAGCTCGATGCGCTGGCGCCGCGCGCATTGACGAAGTAGCTCTTCGGGTTGACCACGTCGCCGTACACCTTGGGCAAGGCCAGCTCGAACGCCGCCACCAGCGACACGATCAGCGCCATGCGCAGGAACAGCTTGGGCAGCGAGCCGGTATAGGCCGCGCCCAGCACCAGGAACGCGAACGGGATCAGCGCGTCGCGGAAGAACTTGGGATCGATCGACCAGACCAGGAACAGCCGCACCAGCATCAGCAGCGCCAGCAGGCCGATGCCGGTGAACACCATCGCCGTGCGCTTGCGATCCAGCGACCACAGGCCGATCAGGAAACAGGCGCCATAGATCGCCAGTTCCGCCACATAAGTCATGGCCGGGCTGACCCGGAACACCTTGGCGTTCACCACCGCGAGCAGGAAGTTGTAGCCGATGGCGAACAGCAGCACCAGCTCGATCAAAAGATTGCGGCGCTGCTCGCGCAGCGACAGCGGTGGCGCATCGATGGCGGCGTTCAGCACGCGACACCTCGCTGCGGCGACGCCGAGCGCCACGCACAGACAGTGGCACGGCCCGCGCGCACGACA
This sequence comes from Xanthomonas sp. DAR 34887, assembly GCF_041245805.1. Taxonomy (NCBI): domain Bacteria; kingdom Pseudomonadati; phylum Pseudomonadota; class Gammaproteobacteria; order Lysobacterales; family Lysobacteraceae; genus Xanthomonas; species Xanthomonas tesorieronis. Next base: position 2,175,220 of record NZ_CP162490.1, on the reverse strand, counting down.
CCGCGGCAAGCGACCTCGATGGGGTTGCGGCACACGGCCCAGCCGCCGCCGTCCCCGCCACCGGCGACGACGACGGGGCGGCGCCGGCAGTGGGGACGGTCGGCGCGATAACGGTACATCGGGCGCATCAGTAGGCGGTCTTCTGCCCGAGCACCTTCACTGCGGTGAGCACGATGATCCGCGTATCCAGCCACAGCGACCAGCGCCGGATGTAGTCCAGATCGTACTGGATGCGCTTCTTCATCGTCCGCAGCTCCGGCGTCTCGCCACGGAACCCGTTGACCTGGGCCCAGCCGGTGATGCCCGGCTTGACGTAGTGCCGCTGCATGTAATGGTTGATCAGCTTTTCGTAGTGCGTGTTGTGCTGCGCCGCATGCGGACGCGGCCCCACCACCGACATGCTGCCGCCCAGCACGTTGAACAGCTGCGGCAGTTCGTCCAGGCTGCTGCGGCGCAGGAACGCGCCGAACGGCGTGACACGGCTGTCGCCACGCTTGGCCTGCACCACCACGTCGCTGGGTTCCTGCTGCACGCGCATCGAGCGGAACTTGTACATGTAGAACTCGCGCCCGCCCAACCCGTGGCGGCGCTGGCGGAAGAACACCGGGCCCGGCGAACTCAGCTTCACCCCCACCGCGATCGCCAGCATCAGCGGCCACAGCATCGCCAGCGCGACCAGTGCGACCAGCTTGTCCTGCAGCGCCTTGGCCACCACGAAGTAGGTGTTGCGGTCCACCCCGCCCTGGCGCAGGTTGATCACCGGCACGTTGCCGATCTGGTCGCCGGACTGGTTGAGCATGCCGAAATCGAACAGGTCCGGGATCAGCCTGACCTGGATCGGATAGCGGTCCATCTGCTGCAGCAGCTGCTTGATGTGGTCGCGCTCGCCCAGCGGCAGCGAGATCCATACCTGCTCCACCTCGTTGTTGTTGAGGTAGTCGATCAGCGATTCCGGCGTACCGGCGCCCAGGCACTGCAGCTTCTGCGGATGATCGGCCACCGACAGGTCGTAGTCGCTGCTGAAATAGCCGACCAGCTGCATGCCCACCCACGGATTGCGGCTCAAGTAGTTGTGGATCTTGACCACCGGATGGCGCAGCCCGACCACCACCACGCGCTGCACGTCCACGCCTTCCGAACGCAGGTGGTTGAGCACGCCGCGCACCACGGTGCGCGAGACCAGCAACGTGGCCAGGCTGGTGGCGAACCACAGGCCGATCCACAGCCGCGAGACCTGCTGCCCGAACTGCACCACGAAGGCATGCATCGCGAACAGCGCGAACACGCCGCCGCAGGCCAGGCTCAGCACCATCATTTCGCGCATCAGGCCGCGTCCGCGCCAGCTGCGGTACAGCGGGAACAGCGCGAAACAGATCACCGCGTACAGCAACGTGGTGCCGATCGCGACGCGGTAGGACGCCTCCGGCATCCAGTTGCCGAACAGCAGCCGGTGGGTCAGCAGCGCACCGGCGACGATGACCGTCAGGTCCGACACGCGCAGCAGGATGTCCGCGGCGGCTGCATATTTGCTCAGCAGGCGCGGGGACGACGTTGTATAGGTGGCGCTACTCAGGTCTGCCAGAAGCATGGTCGGGATTCCCATCCAAACTCGGTCGGTGGCATGCGGGGGAACATGCGACGTATGCGAGCCTCGATCTCATCTGCCAGTGGACCGCTGCGGTGCCTTCCTCACCGACCCCAGGTCCACGGCAGCCCGTGTTTATTTCAACAGCACCGCGACTGCGTACAACCGGTCAGGAAAATAATGGAACACCTCTGTAGTTAGCTGAACCACGTATCACCTCACTGAAGAATTTGCGTAATAACCATGACGATGTGCCTGCGTCGTCGCATCGACCGCGACCGCGATCACGGCGCAACGCGACAGGCGTCGCGCCGCGCGCCTCATGCCGCGGCCGCCGCCTGCGCTTCGCGCAGGAAATAGCGGATCAGGGCGATGGCGATCGCCGAGAACAGGCCGAACACGAAGGCCAGCGCCAGGTTCAGCAAGGTCTTCGGCGAACTCGGCTTGCCCGGCACATCGGCGCGGTCGACGATCGACACGTTGTTGGTGCCGACGTTGCCGGCCACGCCGATCTCCTTGTAGCGCTGCAGCAGCGCGTCGTAGAGCTGGCGGTTGGTGTCGGCTTCGCGGCGCAGCATGTTGTAGCGGATGCTGCGCGTCTGCAGGTCCAACTCGTCGTTCTTCAGGCTGGAGATGCGTTCGGACAGCAAGGTCTCCTGCTGCCGCGCCGCTTCGTAGTCGTTCTTCAGCGCGCTGCGGATGTTGGCGATCTCGTTGCCGATCTGGCGCTTGTTCTCGGCGATCTGGTTCTGCAGCCGCTGCATTTCCGGATAGCCGGGCTGGAACGTGGCCAGCTTCTGCTGGTAATCGGCGGTCAGCTTGGCCTGCTCGGCGCGCAGGCTCTGGATCAGCGGGCTGGTGATCACCTGCGGCAGGCCCATGCCATCGCCGATTCCGGCCTGGCGCCAGGCCGCCTCGGCCTTGATCCGCGCATCCTGCGCGGCGGCCAGGCGCACATTCAACTCGCTCATGTTCTGCGTCGGCAGCGACGGCTTGTCATCGCCCAGCGACACGATCTGCTCCTGGCTGGAATAGTCGACCGTGTTCTTCTCCGACTCTTCCACCTTGTCGCGCAACTGCTCCAGCCGCTCGGACAGGTACTTGGCGGCGAACGAGGACGCCTGCAGGCGCCGCTCCTGGGTGGAGGCGATGAACATCTTGGCGTAGGTGTTGGCCACGCGCGCGGCCAGCACCCGGTCGGGCGAATCGAAGTTGATACGCACCAGCCGCGAATCGCGCACCGGCTCGATCGTCAACGCGTCCAGCACCGGGCCGACCAGCGCGCTCTCGGCGGCGGCGGCACGCGCTTCCGGCGACGGGGCACGGCCGTCGCCATTGCCCTGCAGCTTCTCCAGCGCCTCGTCCACCAGTGGCTTGAACGTCGGATCCTGGGTCAGACGCGCCTCGCGGATCACCACCCGCGCCAGCGAGCGGCTGCCGAGCAGTTCGTACTGGGTCTGGTAGAAATCGCGGTCCTGCGGCGACTCCACCGGCATCAGGTTGGCCACGTTGGTGACGTTCAAGGACTCGCGCTCGATCTGCAGCACGCTGGTGGCGCGGTACTTGGGCGTCATCAATAACGTTACCAGCAGCGCCAGCGCGACCACCGCCACGGTGATGCCGACGATCAGCCAACGCTGCCGGTACAGGGCGTTCCAATAGTCCAGCAGGCTGATGTCGGCCGGGCTCAGCGGGGCGGAAGCGGGACGGGTGTGCATGCTCGAGGAACTCATCGGTATGCCCGCCAGACCATGACGAACGGGGTCAACTGCACCATGGTGCGCAGCAGCACCAGCGCATCGGAGCGGTACACCACGACGATGTCGCCGCCATAGATTTCCGGATCCGGCGAGACGCCCTTCTGGATATCGCGCAGATCGAAACGGGCCAGCATCTTCTGCCCGCCGACGTTGCGGAACACGATCACGTTGCCGCGGCTGGCCACATCGCTGACGCCCTTGCCCAGCGACAGCGCCTGCTGCAGGGTCAGCGCCGGGCCGACGATGGGGTAGATGCCCGGCTCGCTGACCGCGCCGGTCACGGTGACCCGGTTGCCGGTGAACTCGTCGACCAGCACCGACACCTGCGGGTTCTGCAGATAACCGTTGCGGTAGCGCTCGGTGATGTCCTTCTGCAAGGCATTGACGCTGAGACCGGCGGCCTTGATGTCGCCGACCAGCGGCAGCGAGATGCGGCCTTCGTTGTCGACCCGCACCTGCCGCTCCAGGTCGTCCACCTGGAACACCTTGACCGTCAGCAGATCGCCGGGGCCGAGCAGGTACTCCGGCTTGCCCATGGAAGCGGCCAGTGGATCGCCTGGCGGCAATTCCGTCCGCATCTTCGATCCGGCGCTGCAGCCGGACAGAAAGACCAGACAAGAAAGGGCCAAACACAATGCCCAGTTGAACGTACCGGAGAGTTTACCCATGCGCGATGCAGACGCCCTCTGTCGAGTGGTTTTGGGAACGCCGCACTCCTCCATCCGGCCAGCGCTCCATCACCGGTCGGGTAAGACGATTGCAGCGTCATTTCCTGCCTGGGACGACTGCCCAGGCCAACAGCGAAGTCTCGTGTTGCAGTGCACTATGGCACAGCTACCGGCCCTCACCAAGACATCATGCGGCATTTTTTTGACGCTATACCGCGTGGATTCAAGTACATGTCCGAATATTCAGCATAGCCAACGAAGCCGCGTCGCAAAATACACGACGTTAACGTGACGCATGTCAAGCGGTTGACGGCCCTCTTCCGCAGTTCGGCGTCGGTTTTCCGTCCCGGCCTTCAAAGGCGCTGCAGCGGCTTCGGCAGGCACCGCATCGCCGCGGGCGCGTTTGTCTACACCTTCGTCCGAACCGGGGTTTACGGCTCGCCGGGGTCCGAGCGGCAGCGACCCGAGGCAACGCACCTCCACGCGGGCGATCGCGATAACCACTTGCCGCCGCCGCCGCAGGCCGCGGATTGCCGCCGCCAGGCGGCCCAGACGCCGCAAAACGAAAAAGGCCCATGTCGCTGACATGGGCCTTCGAAGATGGTCGGGGTAGCCGGATTCGAACCGACGACCACTAGTCCCCCAGACTAGTGCGCTACCAGGCTGCGCTATACCCCGGTAAAAACTCCGCCGTTGCGGCGGCTCCGCCTCGCGGCGAGCTGGCGATTATAGCGGGATTGGCGCGGGCATTCCTAGCCGGTTGCGCCGTTGCCGCTCAGCGCCGCAGCAACTGCAGCACTTCTTCCAGTTCCTGCCGCACCTGCTTGATGATCTGGTTGCTCAGCGCCGACTCCTGCCGCGCGCCCTCGCCTTCCAGGCGCAGACGCGCGCCGCCGATCGTATAGCCCTGTTCGTACAGCAGGCTGCGAATCTGCCGCACCATCAGCACGTCGTGGCGCTGGTAATAGCGGCGGTTGCCGCGGCGCTTGACCGGTTCCAGGCTGGGGAATTCGGTTTCCCAGTAGCGCAGCACATGCGGTTTGACGTCGCACAGCTCGCTGACCTCACCGATGGTGAAGTAGCGCTTGGCCGGAATCGGCGGAAGTTCGCGGTTACTGCCCGGGTCCAGCATAAGCCTCCACTCGCTCCTTGAGCTTCTGTCCCGGGCGGAAGGTCACCACCGTCCGCGCCGAGATCGGAATTTCTTCGCCGGTCTTGGGATTGCGACCGGGCCGTTGGTTCTTGCGGCGCAGATCGAAGTTGCCGAAACCGGACAGCTTCACCTGCCGTCCCTGCTCCAGCGCATCGCGCAGCACATCGAAGAAAGCATCGACGAATTCCTTGGCCTCGCGCTTGTTCAGCCCGACTTCGTCGAACAACCGTTCGGCCATTTCCGCTTTGGTCAACGCCATTGCCCTGCTATCCCCTACGTCTCAGCCGCGAATCCGCGCATCGTGTTCGCGCGCCAGCGCCGCCACCGCATCGGCGACCACGGCATCCACATCGCGATCCGTCAGAGTGCGCGAGTTGTCCTGCAAAATCAAGCCCATAGCGAGACTCTTGAAACCCGCCTCGACCCCCGGCCCGACGTAGCGGTCGAACAGCACCACGTCGCGCAGCAACGGCCCGACCGCGCCGCGCACGCTGCTCGCCAGCGCCGACCAGGCCACCGCCTCCGGCACCAGGAAGGCCAGGTCGCGACGCACCGACGGGAACCGCGACAACTCGGCGGCACGCGGCAACGCGCGCGCCGCCAGCGGCGCCAGGTCGAGCTCGAAGCCGAGCACCTCCACGTCGATCTGCATCGCCTGCAGCAGGCGTGGGTGCAGTTGGCCGATCCAGCCGATCCGCGCGCCATCGCGGTAGACGTCGGCGGACCGGGTCGGATGCGCGAACGGCAGCGCCGACGGACGGTAGTCCAGGCGCGCGCCGGCGGCGCTGGCCAGCGCGTCCAGGTCGCCCTTCAGGTCGTGGAAGTCGACCTTGCGCGCCGGCACGCCCCACTGCAGCGCGTCGGCATCGCCGCACACCGCGGCCGCCACGCGCTGCGTCTCCGCCGGCGCGGCGCCGGCCGTCGCCGCGGCCTCGAACACCTTGCCCAGCTCGAACAGGCGCACCCGCCCGGCCTGCCGCGCGACGTTGCGGCCCAGCGCCGCGACCAGACCGGGCAGCAGCGACGGACGCATCACCGCCAGTTCGGCGCTGAGTGGGTTGGCCAGCGCCACGCGTCCGTCCTGCCGGCCCCACTGGTCGAGCAACGCCGCATCGACGAAGGCGTAGTTGATGGTTTCCAGCATCTCGCGCGCCACCAGTTGGCGGCGCACGCTCAGTTCGTCCAGCTGCGTCTCGCTGCCCATGGCGATGCGCGAGGCTCCGCCCGGCAGCGTGGTCGGCAAGCGGTCGTAACCGTGGATGCGCGCCAGTTCCTCGATCAGGTCCTCTTCCAGGGCGATATCGAAGCGGCGGCTCGGCGCGGTGACCTGCCAGCCATTGCCGGCTGCCACGACCTCCATGCCCAACGCGCGCAGGATGCGCTCGATGTCGGCGCCGGCGATCTCGATGCCGAGCACGCGCACGATGCGCGCGCGGCGCAGCGTGATCGGCGCCGGCGTCGGCAGGTGCTCGCGCAGTTCGGCCTCCACCACCGGGCCGGCGCGGCCGCCGGCCAGTTCCAGCACCAGCCGTGTCGCCAGCTCCAGCGCCGGCCGCGGCAGCGCCGGGTCCACGCCGCGCTCGAAACGGTGGCCGGCATCGGTGTGCAGGCCGAGCTTGCGCCCGCGGCCCATGATCGCTGCCGGCGCGAAGTGCGCCGCTTCCAGGAACACATGCCGGGTCGCATCGGTGACGCGGGTGTCGTGGCCGCCCATCAAGCCGGCCAGGGCCACCACGCGGTCGCCGTCGGTGACGGCCAGGAAGCCGTCGTCGAGCGTCGCGTCGCGGCCATCGAGCAGTTTCAGCGTCTCGCCGGCGCGCGCGCGACGCACGCCGACCGGACCATGCAGCGTCTCCAGGTCGAAGGCATGCATCGGCTGGCCCAGTTCCAGCATCACGTACTGGGTGATATCCACCAGCAGCGACACCGGACGCACGCCGCTGCGGCGCAGGCGCTCGGCCATCCACAGCGGCGTTTTTGCCGTCGGGTCGAGATCCTCCACGACGCGGCCGCAATAGCGCGGCGCATCGCCGCCGGCCTGCAGGCGCACCTCGAGCTTGCGCTCGCTGGTCACCGCGACCGGCTCGGCCGCGAACGGCAGTACTTCGCTGGCGCAGGCTGCGGCCACGTCGTAGGCGATGCCGCGCACGCCGAAGCAATCGGCGCGGTTCGGGGTCAGCTTGATCTCGATGCTGGCGTCGGGCAGCCCGAGGTAGTCGCTCAGCGCCTGGCCGATCGGCGCGTCGTCGGGCAGTTCGAACAGGCCCGAGGCATCGCTGTCCAGGCCCAGTTCCTTGGCCGAACACAGCATGCCGTTGGACTCCACGCCGCGCAGCTTGGCCGCCTTGATCGCGATGCCGCCGACCTGTGCGCCGACCAGCGCCAGAGGCGCGACCAGCCCGGCGCGCGCGTTCGGCGCGCCACAGACGATCTGCAGCAAGCCGCCCTGCCCGGCATCGACCTGGCACACCTGCAGCCGATCGGCTTCCGGGTGCCGCACCGCTTCGACGATGCGCGCCACCACCACCTGCTGCAGCGACTCGCCAAGCGGCGTGACCTCCTCGACCTCCAGGCCGATGGCGGTCAGGGTCGCGGCCAGTTCATCGCGCGTGGCCTGGGTGGGAACGTGGCTGCGCAGCCAGTTTTCGCTGAATTTCATTGAGGGGCCGGGATTGGGGATTCGGGATTGGAGATTCGTAACAGCGGCTTCATGCGGGATCGGGAATCAGGATGGACCCGCTTTCGCGAATCCCCAATCCCCAATCCCAACTCCCAGCCGTCAAGCGAACTGCCTGAGGAACCGCACGTCGTTCTCGAAGAACGCGCGCAGGTCGTTGACGCCGTAGCGCAGCATCGCGAAGCGCTCCACGCCCATGCCGAAGGCGAAGCCGGTGTAGCGTTCCGGATCGATGCCGACGCTGCGCAGCACGTTCGGATGGACCATGCCGCAGCCGAGCACTTCCAGCCAGCGGGTGCTGCCGTCGGGCTGCTGCCAGGCGATGTCCACTTCCGCGCCGGGTTCGACGAACGGGAAATAGCTGGGGCGGAAGCGCATCTCGAAGTCGCGCTCGAAGAACGCGCGCACGAACTCGGACAAGGTGCCCTTGAGGTCGGCGAAGGTGGAATGCTCGTCGACCAGCAGACCTTCGACCTGATGGAACATCGGCGAATGGGTCTGGTCGCTGTCGCTACGGTAGACCTTGCCGGCGGCGATCATGCGCAGCGGTGGCGCATGCTCGCCCATGTAGCGCACCTGCACGCCGGAGGTATGCGTGCGCAGCAGGCGCCCGTCGCCGAAATAGAAGGTGTCGTGCATCGCCCGCGCCGGATGGTGCGGCGGAAAGTTCAGCGCCTCGAAGTTGTGCCAGTCGTCCTCGATCTCCGGGCCGTCGGACAGTTCGTAGCCCAGCCGCGCGAAGATCTCGGTGATGCGCTCCAGCGTGCGCGTGACCGGATGCAGCCCGCCGCGCTCGCCGCGCCGGCCCGGCAGGGTCACGTCGATGCGCTCGGCCGCCAGGCGCGCATCCATTGCTGCGCCTTCCAGCAGCGCGCGGCGTTCGGCCAGCGCCGCGGAGACCGCGTCGCGCGCCTGGTTGATCGCCTCGCCGGCCAGCTTGCGCTGCTCCGGCGGCAACGCGCCGAGCTGCTTCAGCTGCGCGGTGATGCTGCCGCTCTTGCCGAGCAGCGCGACCCGCAACTGCTCCAGCGCTTCGGGACTGGCCGCAGCGGCGATGTCCGCCAGCGCCTGCCCACTCAGGGATTGGATCTCACTCATTGCACTCGCGCCTCACTTCAGCCGACCACCCGCCCGGGATTCCGCCATCGGAAGACCACCCGGTACGGCATCGATCCCGATCTCGGGATGCACAAAACGCAAAAAGGGGAAGGACTCGCGCCCTTCCCCTGCATGTTGGCGATGGCGCCTCGTTGGAAACCCGCACATGGATGTGCAGGCTCCTGCGAGGGTCTCGCACTTATGCCGCCAGCGCGCCCTTTGCCTTCTCCGCCAAGGCGGCAAAGCCCTGTGCGTCGTGCACGGCGATGTCCGCCAGCACCTTGCGGTCCAGGGTGATGCCGGCCTTGAGCAGGCCATTCATGAAACGGCTGTAGCTCATGCCGTTGATGCGGGCCGCCGCATTGATGCGGGTGATCCACAGCGAACGGAAATTGCGCTTCTTCTGCTTGCGGCCGATGTAGGCGTACTGCTGCGCCTTGATCACCGCCTGCTTGGCGACGCGGAAGACCTTGCGACGGGCGTTGTAATAGCCCTTGGCGAGGTTCAGAACTTTCTTGTGACGACGGCGCGCCTGGACGCCACGCTTGACTCGAGCCATGGTTCAGTCCTCAGAGGTAGGGAAGCATACGGTCAAGACGGCCTGCATCCTCGGCACGAACGTGGTTCGTCTGCCGCAGGTTGCGCTTCCGCTTGGTCGCTTTCTTGGTGAGGATGTGGCTACGGTTGGCGTGGCCGGCCTTGTACTTGCCGGAGGCGGTCTTGCGGAAACGCTTGGCCGCCGCCCGGTTGGTCTTAATCTTGGGCATTGCAATGTCCTTGATGGTGTTTTGTCACTGGTCAGGGCGGTGGCTGCGCCACACTTTCCGTCCGTGCCCGTACCGGCTTGTAAGCCCTTGATCCTCAAAGAATCGGGGCGGGTCCTGTTGCCGCGCGAACGGCAAACCCGATGAACTGGGCCGCGCATTATGCCAGGGCTTGGAATGCCTTGCAAATCATGGATTTCCCGGGTGCCGGGAATGGGGAATGGGGAATGGGGAATCGGAAAAGGTGCGGCATCGGCTGGCTTGTCGCACCAGCAGACCGGGCACCGTTCGCAGGGCGTTGCGGCCCCGACCGGATAGCGGTTTTCTGGCCACCGCGTACGGCAACCGATGGGCGCAGCACATGGCTTCCACCCAGGCAGCGGGCAGCTACGCGCCTGCGTCATCAGGCGGCGGCAGAAAACGACGATCGGAAACACGAAGGGCGCCAACAGGCGCCCGGCGGCGGCCGCGCTCCCGCACTGGGCGGAGCGCGATCCTGAGCTGCTGGTCAGCGCTTCTTCGGCGCGATCATCATCACCATCTGCCGGCCTTCCAGGCGTGGGCGCGATTCGATGACGATGTCTTCGCCGAGATCGGCCTCGATCCGCGACGCCATTTCGCGCCCGAGTTCCTGGTGGCTCATTTCGCGGCCACGGAAACGGATGTTGACCTTGACCTTGTCGCCCTCTTCGAGGAAGCGGCGCATGTTGCGCAGCTTGATCTGGTAATCGCCCTCGTCCGTGACCGGACGGAACTTGATTTCCTTGATCTCGACCTGCTTGGTCTTCTTCTTGGCTTCGTTCGCCTTCTTCTGCTGCTCGAACTTGAACTTGCCGAAATCCATGATCTTGCAGACGGGCGGATCGGCCTGCGGCTGGATCTCGACCAGGTCGAGCCCATCCTCTTCGGCCAGCGCCAGCGCTTCGTCGCGGGTCAGGACGCCGACCATCTCGCCGTCCTTGCCGATCACGCGAACGCGCGGGACACGGATCTCTTGGTTCTTACGGTTCTGTTTGTTGTCAGGGGTACTGATGTTGCAATCTCCCAGGGGAATCGGACCGACGCGGGCGGAGGCTCCGCCCGCATCGGGGTTGTCTTACGCCAGTTGCTCGCCACGCAGCCGTTCGGCGAAGGCGGCAACCGACATGGTTCCCAAATCCTCCCCCGATCGCGTGCGGACTGCAATGGCGCCGTTTTCCTTCTCGCGGTCGCCCGCTACCAGCAGGTAAGGCACCCGCTGCAGCGTGTGTTCGCGAATCTTATAGCCGATTTTTTCGTTCCGCAAATCGGCCTCAATGCGGAAGCCTTGATTTGCAAGGAGTTTCCGCACGCTGTCTACGTAGTCGGCCTGGGCATCGGTGATGTTCATCACCATTGCCTGCACCGGCGACAGCCAGGCCGGGAACGCGCCGGCATGGTGTTCGATCAGGATGCCGATAAACCGCTCCATCGAGCCGACGATGGCCCGGTGCAGCATGACCGGGTGCTGCTTCTGGCTGTTCTCGTCCACGTACTCGGCGCCGAGGCGGCCGGGCATCATGAAGTCGACCTGCATCGTGCCCAGCTGCCAGGTGCGGCCGATGGCGTCCTTCAGGTGGTACTCGATCTTGGGGCCGTAGAAGGCGCCCTCGCCCGGCAGTTCCTGCCACTCCACGCCGCAGGCGCCGAGCGCGGCGCGCAGCGCGGCCTCGGCCTTGTCCCAGGTCGCGTCGTCGCCCAGGCGTTTTTCCGGGCGCAGCGCGATCTTGATCTGGATGTCGTCGAACCCGAAGTCGGCATACACCTTCAGCGCCTGCTGGTGGAACGCGGTGACCTCGGCCTCGATCTGCTGCTCGGTACAGAAGATGTGGCCGTCGTCCTGGGTGAAACCGCGCACGCGCAGGATGCCGTGCAGCGCGCCGGACGGCTCGTTGCGGTGGCAGGCGCCGAACTCGCCGTAGCGGATCGGCAGGTCGCGGTAGCTGTGCAGGCCCTGGTTGAACACCTGCACGTGGCCCGGGCAGTTCATCGGCTTGACCGCGTAGGTGCGCTTCTCCGACTCGGTGAAGAACATATTGTCCTGGTAGTTGTCCCAGTGGCCGGATTTCTGCCACAGCGATACGTCCAGGATCTGCGGGCAGCGCACCTCGCCGTAGCCGCTGTCGCGGTACACCTTGCGCATGTACTGCTCGACCACCTGCCAGATCGACCAGCCCTTCGGATGCCAGAACACCAGGCCCGGACCCTCTTCCTGCAGATGGAACAGGCCCTGCTGCTTGCCGATCTTGCGGTGGTCGCGCTTGTCCGCTTCCTCCATGCGCAGGATGTAGGCGTCCAGCTGCTTCTTGTCGGCCCAGGCGGTGCCGTAGATGCGCTGCAGCTGCTCGTTCTTGGCATCGCCGCGCCAGTAGGCGCCGGAGATGCGGGTCAGCTTGAACGCCTTGAGAAAGCGCGTGTTCGGCACGTGCGGGCCGCGGCACATGTCCACGTATTCCTGGTGGTAGTACAGGCCCATCGCGGTGACGTCGTCGGCCATGTCTTCGATCAGGCGCAGCTTGTAGTCCTCGCCGCGCTGGCGGAACAGCTCGATCACCTCGGCGCGCGGGGTCACCTTCTTGACCACGTCGTAGTCCTGCGCGATCAGCTCCTGCATGCGCTTTTCGATCGCCGCCATGTCCTCGGGGATGAACGGGCGCTCGCTGTAGATGTCGTAGTAGAAGCCCTCGGCGATGACCGGACCGATCACCATCTTGACCTCGGGGTACAGCTGCTTGACCGCATGCCCGACCAGGTGCGCGCAGGAGTGGCGGATGATCTCCACGCCCTCTTCGTCCTTGGCGGTGATCAGGCGCAGGCTGGCGTCGTGGTCGATGAGATCGCTGGCATCGACCAGGCGGCCGTCGACCTGGCCGGCGATGGTCGCCTTGGCCAGGCCCGGGCCGATGGACTGGGCCACGTCCATGGGGCTGACGGGGTGTTCGAATTCGCGGCGGCTGCCGTCGGGGAGCGTGATCGTGATCATGGGAGTCGGCAAGAAGGAAGGCGAGGCGGATCGGGCGTTTCCCGCCGCGCGCCGGACGTCGGCGGCGCAGGACGCGGGATACAAAGAAGGCGCCACAAGGGCGCCTGCTAGGACAGCCTTGGACGGGGGGTCATGCTGGGGCGATGGTAGTGCTCATGTCGCACGCTCGGCCGGCGTTGCCGCGGGCCACCCGTAGTTCCGCATTGAATAGTCGTGGAATGGTAAACCAATTCGGCCGGCTTGTGGATTTGCCCAACGGCAACGTCCGCAGCCATCCCGAATCCCGAATCCCGAATCCCGAATCCCGAATCCCGAATCCCGAGCCTACGCTGCACCGCAGCAAGTGCTATCCCGTACGCCATGGCATGCTTCGGCCTGTTTCCCTGCACTGCGAGCGCCCGTCATCAAAGGCAAGGCCACATCGCTCGATATCGCCTACCTGGCGGGCGTATCGCAGCCCACCGTGTCGCGTGCACTGCGCGGCAGCCCGGCGGTCAACGAGCAGACCCGGCGCAAGATCCTGGCGATCGCCAACGAGCTGAACTACAAGGTCGACAAGCACGCCTCCAGCCTGCGCCTGCGCAACGCCGGCACGCTGGCGCTGCTGTTCTTCGAAGACCCGACCACCGACGACTCGCTGATCAACCCGTTCTTCCACTCGATGCTGGGCTCGATCACCCGCGCCTGCGCGCGCCACGGCTACGACCTGCTGGTGTCGTTCCAGCAGTTGTCGGACAACTGGCGCGCCGATTACGGCGACAGCCAGAAGGCCGACGGCCTGATCCTGCTCGGCTATGGCGACTATCTGCAGGCGCAGCAGCGGCTGCAGCACCTGGTCGAGCAAGGCACCCATTTCGTGCGCTGGGGCGCGGTGCTGCCCGGGCAGCCGGGGGTGTCGATCGGCAGCGACAACTTCCAGGGCGGCCACGACATCACCGCGCACCTGCTGGCGCAAGGCTGCCGGCGCGTCGCCTTCCTCGGCGACGCCTCCAACCACTACCCCGAATTCCTCGAGCGCTATCGCGGCCATGCCCAGGCGCTGCGCGCAGCCGGATCGGACCTCGTTCCCGGCCTGCAGCTGGATGCGATCACCACCGAGCAATCCGGCTACGAAGCGGCGCTGGCGCTGCTGCGCGGCGGCGAACGCTTCGACGCGGTGTTCGCCGCCAGCGACCTGATCGCGATCGGCGCGCTGAAGGCCTTGCGCGAACACGGCCTGCGCGTGCCCGAAGACGTGGCCCTGGCCGGCTTCGACGACATTCCGATCGCCGCCTGCGTGGCGCCGGCGCTGTCGACCGTGCAGCAGGACACCAAGCTGGCCGGCGCGGTGCTGGTCGAGACGCTGCTGGCGCAGATCGCCGGGCAACCGGTCGCCAGCCGCACCCTGCCGGTGACGCTGGCGCTACGCGGCTCTTCGCTGCGCAGCTGATCCCGGCCGGTCCGCGGACGCGGCCGCAGACGCCCATTCATTTACCGTCGCCACGCTCACGCGCACCCGCCGCGTTTTCCTTAAGAAAGAAGAATGATTATCATCCGCGAGAGAGCGCCGCGGATCGCCGCGGCCGCGCGCCGCCTGGAATGCCGATGCCCCCTGCCTGCCCCGCTTCACACTCGACCTCCGCCCTCCCGCGCGCAGCCGCCACCGGCTGCAGTGCGGCGCGATCGGCAGCGTGGCTCGGCGCCCGATGAGCGCGACCATTGCCGGGTTCGTCCTGGCCGCCGTGTGTGCGGCGCTGTCCGCGCTGGCCCTGTACGCCGGCTCGCCGAACTGCCGCCTGGCCACTCTGCGGCGCCTGCGCCGGTTCGGCACCTGGCTGGGCCTGGCGCTGGCCGGTGCCTCGCTGGCGATATGGATCGCACACTTGGGCATCGGTGCCGGGCTGTGCGCGATGCTCGCCACCTGGATGCTGGCGCTGATGCTGGTCCCGACCTTCGGCGCATTGCGCGGCGAGTCCGACCACGGCGTGCGGAGCCGGCCGCGATGATGTGGAGCCGCGGACTGGCCGCGCTGATTCCCGGCTTCTTCCTGGCCACCGCGCTGACCGGCCTGGTCTGCTGGCTGCCGCCGGGGCCGTGGCAGCAGGCGCTGGTCCCCGCACTGATCGCGTTCGTGCCGCTGTGGGTGGGCGTGGCGATCGGCGCCTATTGCCTGGCCAGCGGGCACCGCGCCTGGAGCTGGCTGAGCGCGCTGGCGCTGGCCGGCTTCGCCCTGCTGTGGGCGCTGAAGACCTTGGGCTGGGCGCAATGAGGACATCCGCATGAAACTGCACGCCACCACGCTGCGCACCTTCACCGCGTTGCATACCTGGATGGGCCTGGTCGCCGGCTTCGCCTTGTTCGTCGCCTTCTATGCCGGCGCGATCACCGTGTTCCACCACGACCTGCCCCGCTGGCAATCGCAGCAAGTGGTGCCGGTGCAGAGCGTGGACGATGCGCAGCGCCTGCTCGATGCGACCTTGGCGCGGCATCCTCAGGCCAAGCCGATGCTCGGCATGCTGTTCCCCAGCAGCGAATTTCCCAAGGCGCTGATCTACTGGCCCGATGCCGAAGGCGTGTGGCAGATGGCCACGCTCGACGACCTGGAGGGCGGGCCGGACCTGCCGCAGGCGGGCCTGGCCACCCTGGTCAACGAACTGCACTACACGCTGGGCCTGCCGGTGGCCGGCGTCTATCTGATGGGCGTCGTCAGCCTGCTGTACGCGGTGGCGATCGTGTCCGGGGTCATCATCCATCTGCCGAAGCTGCTCAAGGACCTGTTCGCGCTGCGCCCGGGCCGCAATCTCAAGCAGTTCTGGCTGGACGCGCACAACGTGGTCGGGGTGCTGAGCCTGCCGCTGCACCTGATGTTCGCGGTGACCGGCGCGGTGCTGTGCCTGTCGCTGGTGCTGATGGCGGCGCTGAATCCGCTGGTCTTCGACGGCAAGGTGCAGGACGCGGTGCCGGTGGCGATGGACACCGCGCCGGTGCGCAGCGCCAGCGGCACGCGTGCAGCGTTGGGCACGCTGGCCGACTGGCGCGCACGCGCAGTCGCCGAGGCCCAGCGGCAAGGCCTGCACGATTTCGAGCCGGTGTACATGAAGCTGCAGCACGCTGGCGACAGCAACGCCACGGTGGAAATCAGCGGCGAATCGTCCGGCACGCTGGGGCCGACCGGAACGGTGGCGCTGGACGCGGCCAGCGGCAAGGTGATCGCCACCCAGCTGCCTGGCCGCCGCGACGCCAACCACGCCACGCTGACCTCGGCCTACGCGCTGCATTTCGGCGAGTACGGCAATGCGCTGGTGCCATGGCTGTATTTCCTGCTCGGCATCGGCGGCGCATTCCTGTTCTATTCGGGCAACCTGCTGTGGATCGAGTCGCGGCGCAAGCGCCGCCAGGCGCAGCAAGGCCGCGCGCAGATCAACATGGCGCGGGCTACGGTCGGCGTGTGCATCGGCCTGTGCGTGGCGATCTCGGCGGCGTTCGTCGCGGTACAGGTGCTGGAGCGGGCCGCGCCGGGCGCGGTGGATACCGGCATGCGCTGGACCTGCTTCGGCAGCTGGGCGCTGTGCGCGCTGTGGGCGGCGCTGCGCGCGCCGGCGCAGGCCGCGCGCGAGCTGCTGTGGACCGCGGCCGCAGTGACCGCGGCGATCCCGCTGGCGCACGGCCTGGCCAGCGGCTGGTGGATGTGGACCAGCGCCGCCGCCGGACAATGGCCGTTGTTCTGGGTCGACGGCATGGCCCTGGCGATGGCGCTGGGCTTCGCCGCGCTGGCGCGCGCGACCGCGCGCCGCGCACGGCATGGCGAACCGAACAGCGTTTGGGCCGAACCGCAGCCGGCAGCGGCATAAAACAGCGCCCGCTTTCTGTAGGAGCGGCTTCAGCCGCGATCAACGGAGCCGTCCCATCATCCGATTTCGCACGCCGTCGGGACTGAAGTCCCTCCCACAGCGCACCCAGCCTGCGCGCCATAGGCCGGTGTAGGAGCGGCTTCAGCCGCGACCGTGCGTTATCGGTAAAGCGCGGTCGCGGCTGAAGCCGCTCCTACAAAAAAAGCGTTAGAAGCAGACGCTATTGCGGCGATTCCACGCCATTCTTGGCCGCCATCAGCCACCCCAGCCGCGCACGCAGGTCCTGGCGCACGATCGGCGCATCGGAGACGAACACGCGCACCCCATGCGCCGGCACTTCGGCCCGCAACACGTCCGCGACCTCGACCGCGCTGCCGTCGAAGCCATCGCGCCAGGTGCCGGGTTGCAGGTAGCGGCGCACCTCCAGCGTCTTCGCCGTATCGCCCTTGTTGAGCAGGACCAGCGCGGTCTGGGTCGTGCCGGCGTGTTGGTACACGCGATAGAACACCGCCTCGTCGCCGGACAGGCGCAGGTTGAGCTGCAGTCCGCGCTGCAGCGCCGGCGTGCGTTGCCGCAGCAGCGCGATGCGCTGCAACGGCGCGAAGATCGCGCTCTGCGGCGCCGCATCCACCCGTTCCTGGCCGAAATAATTGCGATTGCCCGCGTGCTCGGCGCGGCCGCGCATGAAGCCGGTTTCCGAGCCGTAGTAGATCACCGGAATGCCGCGCGCCGTGAACAGCCAGTTGTGCGCATCGATGAAGCCGGCATCGCTGGCGTCCAGCCGCGCCATGTCGTGGTTGTCGTAGAAGGTCATCAGCTCGTACGGATTCGCATACGGGCCGCGCTCCAGGTAGAGCGGCGCCTGCAATTGCTCGAAGCCGCCGCGCGCATGCCCGAACACCGTGGCCAGCGCCTGCTTCAGCGGGAAATCCAGCACGCTGACCCCGGCATTGCGCGCCCAGGTGTGCCCGGCGATCTTGCGCGCGTCGTAGTCGAAGGCTTCGCCGAACATGAACATGCCCGGCCGCTGCGCGCGGATGCGGCGCACGAACTCGTGCCAGAAGCTGTCCGGCATCCAGCCGATGGTGTCGATGCGGAAGGCGTCGGCACCCTGCCCCAGCCATTGCGAATAGGCGCCGACCAGGTACTCCATCACCGCCGGATTGCGCTCGTTGAAATCGGACAGTTCGGCCAGATTGCCGCCGGTGTTGTAGAACGCGTGCAGCGGGTTGTGCACCGGATCCAGCTTGGCCGGCGGCAGGTTCTGGTGATCGGCGACGAGCTTGCCGTCGCGATCGAACACCTGGCCGAACATCGGCTGCCGCTTGGGCATCGTGTACGCCGGCGAGCCATGGTTGCCGACGATGTCCAGCACCACCTTCAGCTGTTGCGCATGCATCGCCTGGGTGAAACCGGCGAAGTCCAGTCCCGGGCTGGGCAGGTGTTCGTCCAGCTTGTAGAAATTGACGCCCCAATAGCCGTGGTAGCCGGTCTTGCCGCGGTCGCTCAGGTTGCTGCCCCAACTGATCGGCTTGCCGCCGGTGAACGCTTCGTCGGGATTGTCGACGATCGGCGTGATCCACACCGCACCGAAACCCAGGCCGCGGATATAGCCGGCGTTGTCGACCACACCCTTGAAGTCGCCGCCCAGGTAGCCGATGTTGTCGCTCTCGCCCGGCGGCGCCGGCAACGGAATGTCGAAGGTGCGGTGCGCGCCGCCCTGGTCGCGGTGATCGTTGCCCGGATCGCCGTTAACGAAGCGGTCGGTGACCACGAAGTACACCGCCTCGCTGGCGAACGGCTCCAGCGTGCCGTAGTACTCCGCCGCGGCCTGCGCACGCGCCGGCGGCACGACGGCGCCCAGCAAGGCCAGCGCCAGCAGCGAAATCCGATACGTCATTGCCTTGCTCCGTGTTCGGCGGGAACCCGCAGCACGCACAGCGCCGCCACCAGCAGGCTGGCGCCGCCGATGCCCAGCGCGTACAGCGGGCGGCCGCCGAGCCAGTGCGTGAGCACGAAGCCCAGCACGCTGACCGCGACCAGCTGCGGGATCACGATGAAGAAATTGAAGATGCCCATGTACACGCCCATCTTCGCCGCCGGCACGCTGTCGGACAGCAAGGCGTACGGCAGCGACAGGATCGACGCCCAGGCGAAGCCGACGCCCAGCATCGACAGCAGCAGCCACTGCGGATCGCGGATCCACAGGAACGACAGCAAGCCGGCCGCGCCCAGGCACAGGTTGATCAGATGGCTGACGCGCAGGCCGACCGCGCGTACCAGCAGCGGAATGGCGATCGCCGCCAGCGCGGCGAAGCCGTTGTACGCGCCGAACAGCACCCCCACCCAGTTCGCGCCGTCGTTGTAGGCCGCGGAGGCGGTATCGGTGGCGCCGTAATGCGTCTGCGTCACCGCCGCGGTGGTGTAGATCCACATCGCGAACAACGCGAACCACGAGAAGAACTGCACCCAGGCCAGGCGCCGCATCGCCTGCGGCATCGTCTGCACGTCGTGCATGATCGTGGCCAGCATGTGCCCGGGCCGCAGCCGCGGCGCCAGCCAGCGCAGCAATCCATAGGCGGCGAACAGGCCGGCCAGCACATACAGCATGCGGTCGCCGCCGCTCCAGGCGATCGCCGCCGCGCCGGCCAGGCCGAGTACCAGCCACGTCGCCGCGGC
Organism: Xanthomonas sp. DAR 34887; assembly: GCF_041245805.1. Classification (NCBI taxonomy): domain Bacteria; kingdom Pseudomonadati; phylum Pseudomonadota; class Gammaproteobacteria; order Lysobacterales; family Lysobacteraceae; genus Xanthomonas; species Xanthomonas tesorieronis. The sequence continues at coordinate 2,156,005 of NZ_CP162490.1, read as the reverse complement.
GGCATCGGCGCGTGGCAGCGCCGACGCGGATGCGGCAGTGTGCGACGACGGCGCGTCGTCGAAGCTGTGCAGGGCCTCGGGCGGATACTCGCGTGTCCGCAGCACGGTCCAGCCGATCGAAAGGAACAGCACCGCGCCGCCCAGATAGAACGCATAGCGCACCGTGTCCGGCACATGCCGCGGCGCCGCGGTATTGCTCACGCCCCACTGCGCCAGCAGCCACGGCAGCATGCTCGCCACCACCGCGCCCACGCCGATGAAGAAACTCTGCATCGCATAGCCGCTGGCGCGCTGGCGTTGCGGCAGCTGGTCGCCGACGAAGGCGCGGAACGGTTCCATCGAGATATTGATCGACGCATCCAGGATCCACAGCGTGCCGGCCGCCACCCACAGCGCCGGCGCGTTCGGCATCACCAGCAGCGCCAGCGTGGTGAACAGCGCGCCGACCATGAAATACGGACGGCGCCGGCCGAACCGGTTCCAGGTGCGATCGGACAGATAGCCGACGATCGGCTGCACGATCAGCCCGGTCAGCGGCGCGGCGATCCACAGCCCCGGCACCTGCTCCATGTCCGCGCCCAGGGTCTGGAAGATGCGGCTGGCGTTGGCGTTCTGCAGCGCGAAGCCGAACTGGATACCGAGGAAGCCGAAGCACATGTTCCAGATCTGCCAGAACGACAGCGCCGGCTTGGCACGCGGCAGCGCGCTCATCGGCGCACCTGTGCGGCGCCGGCCGGCGCGATCAGCAGTGCGGCGACGTCGGCCGCATTGACCACGCCGTCGGCGCCACCCTGGCCGCCGGTGTAGCGCGCGAAGTGCTGCAACGCGCTCATGTTCGCCGCAGGCGCGAGGCGGATGCGGCAGGCCTGTCCGGCCTTGAGCGCGAACACCGCGGCGGTGGAATCCTGTTCGCCGACGCTGTGCGGCATCACCACCGGCATGCGCTGCGGCGCGGCATCGCCGCATTGCAGGTGCAGCTGTTTCACCGCGGCGGTGACGCCGGTATTGATCGGGCCATGCGCGTTGACGTAGCGCAGGCTCAGCCGATATTCGCCATCGCGCGGCGCGGTCCAGCGCCAGTCGTCGCCGCCGCTGAGGCGGACCACGTCGCCGACGCAGACGCTGGGGCTGTGCAGCGATTCCCAATGCGCATCGCGCCGGGTCAGGCTCAGGCACTGCACCTGCTCGCGCAGCGGCAAGCGCGCGCCGTCGGCGGCGCCTGGGCGGCGCTGTCCATCGACGTACAGCACCGTGTCGGCGGCGGCCGCGACGCGCCAGCCCTGCGCATCGCGGTCCACGCGCGGCGCTGGCGGTGCGAGCGGGGCGAACGCCTCGGCAGCGGCGAGCAGCGGCACTGGCGTACTCGCCGTGCCGCGCGCCACCAGCTGCACGGTGGTGACGCCGTCATGGGTGCGCGTGTCGCCGGCCACCAGCAGGTCGCCATGCAGCTGCGCAGGCCTCCGCAGCACGATGCGCCGATCGCGCAGCTGCAGCGCGATCTCGTCGCGCTCGCCGAACAGCATCGGCACCAGGCTCACCGGCAGCTTCGGCGCCACGCTGCCGTCGTCTTCGACGCCGAATACGCCTTCGATCACCATCGCCAGATAGCCGGCGACCGACCACAACTGCCGCGGCGAATTGACCACCGGCCCGCTGAGCGGGCCATCGTCCACATGCGCGGCCTGGCTCAGGAATTCGTAGTTCTCCATGTTCGAGCCGGCCAGCGCCGCGCCGCGCAGCAACGACTGCACTTCGAAGGCGATGCGCGCACTGTCGTCGGTATGCCGCGCCGCGCGTAGCGCGTAGGCGCTGACGAACGGCCAGATCGCGCGGTTGTGGTAGATCGGCACATCCCGCTGTTGCGGCCAGACCACCGGACTGCCGGCCTCGACCGCCGGGTAGCGCGCCAGCGCCTGGCGCGCGCGTTCGCGCGGCAGCACGTCGGCCAGCACCGCCAGCGACAGGCCGAGCAGGTCGTAGCTTTCGTAGGCCACCGGATGCGCGGCGCTGCCGAGGTAGCTGACGTAGGTGCCGCGGTCCTCGCGCCAGAAGCGCTGCGCGATCGCCTGCCGCAGCGCGTCCGCCCAGCCGGCATAGCGTGCCGCGGCGGCGCTGTCGCCGTGCCCGCGCGCCAGCCGCTCGCCCAGCCGCAGCGCCTGGTAATGCAGCACATTGGTGGACAGGGCGAACGACTCGGCGATGAAGCGCACGTCGTTGCGGGTCCAGGCCGGATAGGTCTGCTCGCGCCAATCCAGGAACGAGGTCTCGCCGCGGTACAGGCCGATGCGCGGGTCGAAGGCGAATTCGCGGTCCTGCGCCAGGGTCGCATCGAGCGCGGCGCGGGTGTCGGCGGCGAACTGCGCATCGTCGAGCAGATGCCGCGCGGCCAGGAACCAGACCACGCGGTCGCTGCTCACCGGCCAGCTGCCGCCGGAGCCGGTGTCCTGGGCCACGAACACGCCCGGCAGCGCATCCGCGCCGCGCATCGCCGACAGCTTGAAGCGCAGCGAGCGCCGCGTGCGCTGCGGATCCAGCCGCGCCAGCGCCAGATCGGCGGCATAGCTGACGTCGCGGGTCCACACGTAGGGCCAGCGCTCGCCGGTCTGGTAGCAGTCGCATGGCAGCGGCTTGCCGTGGTCGAAGGCCGGATCGCGGATCGCATCGACCTGGTCGTCGCGCAACTCCTGCTGCGCCAGCGCGAACAGCGCATCGAACAGCACACTGGCGGTCTCGCTGCGCAACGGCTGCGCCGCCAGCGTGCGCGTGCCCTGCGCCGAACTCAGCACGAAGCCGCCATCGGCAGTGGCCGCGGCCTGTGCGGTCTGGCCGCGCCATTGCAACGACGTCTGCCACGCAGACGCCGACACCGCTGCACCCAAGGTGGCGGCCAAGCAAATCATCTTCAGCATCGAAGCGGCGGACCGGCTCGCGCCTGTCGGCCTCCCTCCCTCTTTGCCTGTAGTGTGGGTTCGCCGCACCGGCATGCCGGTACCGCGCTCGCCGCCTCTTCGAGAAGCGCTGCGGACATGGTAGACGCGCCGCAGCGCACCGCGCGAATCTGCATACGTATTCATCGCCTTGGCCGCGGCGGGCTGGCAGCGCCTCGCTATAGTCGCCGCACCTGCAATGGCCGCCTTGGGAGGGGATATGCCGCAGTTTCATGCCATGCCATGCGTGCGGCCCTCGTCGCCCCTGCGGATGTTGCTCGCGGCCGCACTGTTGTGCATCGCACCGCTGCTGCGCGCAGAACCCCGCACCGTGGCCAGCGTGGACTCGCCGGGCAAGGTGCTGCAGGTCGCGCTGCAACTGGACGACGGCAAGCCCAGCTACCGCGTGCAGCGCCTGGGCGACAGCGTGATCGGCGAATCCAGGCTGGGCTTCCAGTTGCGCGACGGGCGCCTGGATCGCGACCTGGCGGTACTGGCGCAGGCCACCCGCAGCGTTGACGAGACCTGGGAACAGCCGTGGGGCGAGCGCCGCTACGTGCGCAACCATTACAACGAATTGCGCGTGGAACTGGGCGAGCGCAGCGGACTGCGGCGGCGCTTCGCGGTCGTGTTCCGGGTCTACGACGACGGCCTGGGCTTCCGCTACAGCTTCCCGCAGCAAGCCGGCCTGCGCGAGGCGATCATCGACGAGGAACTGACCGAATTCGACATCGTGCCGGAAGCGACCGCCTGGTGGATCCCGGCCGGCGAGCCGATCCACTACGAATACCTGTACCGGCAGACGCCGTTGAACCAGGTCGCGCTGGCGCATACGCCGATCACCTTGCGCAGCCGCGACGGCTTGCACATTGCCCTGCACGAGGCCGCTCTGGTCGATTACGCCGGGATGTGGCTGCGCCGCGGCGACGGCCAGCGCCTGCATGCGCAGTTGTCGCCATCGGCCGAGGGCTGGAAGGTCAAGCGCAGCCTGCCGTTCGACACGCCGTGGCGCACCGTGCAGATCGCCGACCACGCCGGCGGCCTGGTCGATTCCAACCTGATCCTCAACCTCAACGAGCCCAATGCGCTGGGCGACGTGAGCTGGGTGCATCCAGCCAAGTACGTGGGCGTGTGGTGGTCGATGCATTTGAACCAGGAAACCTGGGCGACCGGACCGAAGCATGGCGCGACCACCGCCAACACCCGCCGCTACATCGACTTCGCCGCCGCGCACGGCTTCCGCGGCGTGCTGGTGGAAGGCTGGAATCCTGGCTGGAACGGCGAATGGTTCGGCAACGGCGGCAGCTTCGATTTCACCCGACCTACCGCGGATTTCGACATCGAAGCGCTCAGCGCCTATGCCGCCCAGCGCGGCGTGCACCTGATCGGCCATCACGAGACCGGCTGCGCGGTGCAGCACTACGAAGACCAGCTGGACGCCGCCCTGGACCTGTATGCGCGCCTGGGCGTGGACACGTTCAAGACCGGCTACGTCTGCGACGACGGCCAGGTGGACCGGCGCAATCCGGCCGGCGGACCGCTGTGGCGCGAATGGCACGACGGCCAGTTCATGGCGCAGCATCACCTGAGGGTGGTGCGCGACGCCGCGGCGCGACACCTGTCGGTCAACGCGCACGAGCCGATCAAGGACACCGGCCTGCGCCGCACCTATCCCAACTGGCTGTCGCGCGAAGGTGCGCGCGGCATGGAATACAACGCCTGGGGACAACCGCCGAACCCGCCCGAGCACGAGGTCAACCTGGTCTTCACCCGTATGCTGGCCGGGCCGATGGACTACACCCCCGGTATCCTCAGCCTGAAAGGTCGCGGCGGGCAGCCGATCCCCAGCACGCTGGCGCGGCAGCTGGCGCTGTACGTGGCGATCTACAGCCCGATCCAGATGGCCGCCGACCTGCCCGAGCATTACCTGCAGCACCGCGACGCGTTCCGCTTCATCGAGGACGTGGCGGTGGACTGGGACGACAGCCGCGTCCTCGATGGCGAAGTCGGCGACTACGTGACCATCGTGCGCAAGGATCGCCACAGCCGCGACTGGTACCTAGGCAGCATCACCGACGAACACGGCCGGGTGCTGCCGGTGTCGCTGTCGTTCCTGGAACCGGGCGTGCGCTATCGCGCCGAGATCTACCGCGACGGCGACGCCGCCGACTACCGCAGCAATCCATTCGACTTCGTGCGCGAGCAGCGCGAGGTCGGCAGCGCCGATTCTCTGGAGCTGAAGCTGGCACCGGGCGGCGGCCAAGCGATCCGCTTCACGCCGCTGGACGCCGCGGCCGCTGCCAAGGGCGATCCAGCGGCGCGCCGCTAGCCCCCTTCGGCTCCGAACCGAGTCGCTGGATCACGTTACCTGTAGGAGCGGCTTCAGCCGCGACGGGCTTTACCGATAGAGCCCGCAAGAACGGGGCCTCCCCCAACCCTGCTATCGCCCAGGCGATCGGCAGGGTTCTGCCTCGCGCAAATGCGTGACGGATCCGTGCACTGCCACCTTTCCGTCAACCGAACATGCCGCGCGCGAACGCTTGCCGCCTTGCCCCTTAACGCTCGCCACGCCCACATCCGCATCTTTCTCCCGGACATCCGCTCTGCGCATGCGTCGACTGCCGCCATGGCATACCGCGCATTCGAGCACTTCGCAGCGCGCCGGCCAGCAAGTTCCCGCACGCCGCCTTCACGATCACGACACTGGCACGCGTTGCCGCCCTACGACATCGTCACCGTGGAATCGATTCCAATGCGATGAAACCCAGTGAATACGTATGCAGGCCGCGTTCGCAGCGGATTGCGGTGTCTACCATACGTCGCAGTCGCGTCACCGAACATCGGCGGCGCGATACCTACATCCGGCCAATCTTCCGGATCAGAAAATTTGCACGACAACATTGCCTGGGAGGGGAAAATGTTGAACCACAAGCGCAATGCGCTGACGCTGGCGTTGGCCATCGCCATGACGCCGATGCTGGCCGCCGCACAGTCCGAGACGCAATCCGGCACCGCTGCCCCGGCGACCGACAATCCGGTCACCGACCTGGACAAGGTCCAGGTGACCGGCATCCGCCGCGGCATCGAGAGCGCGATCGCGATCAAGAAGGATTCCACGTCCATCGTCGAGGCGATCTCGGCCGAGGACATCGGCAAGCTGCCCGATGTCAGCATCGCCGAATCGCTGGCGCGCCTGCCCGGCCTGGCCGCGCAGCGCGTGGCCGGCCGCGCCCAGGTCATCAGCGTGCGCGGCCTGTCGCCGGACTTCTCGACCACCCTGCTGAACGGCCGCGAGGTGGTCAGCACCGGCGACAACCGCAGCGTCGAATTCGACCAGTACCCGTCCGAACTGGTCAACGGCGTCACCGTCTACAAGACTCCCGATGCCGGCCTGGTCGGCCAGGGGCTATCGGGCACGGTGGACATGCAGACCGCGCGCCCACTCAGCTTCGGCGAGCGGGTGATCGCGATCGGCGGGCGCTACCAGCGCAATTCGCTGGGCAAGGCCGCCGATACCGATCCTTACGGCAACCGCTTCAGCGCCAGCTACATCGACCAGTTCGCCGACCGCACCATTGGCCTGGCGATCGGCTATGCGCATACCGACACGCCGATCCAGGAGGACCAGGTCGGCCTGTACGAACCGTGGAGCACCCAGAACACCGACACCGGCGCGCGCCCGGGCGTGGCCGCCGGCACCTATTTCTCCGACGGCATCAAGGCGCTGCGCCGCACCGGCGACTCCAAGCGCGACGGCGTGATGGCGACCCTGCAGTACCGCCCGTCCAACGCCTGGACCAGCACGCTCGACGCCTTCCACACCGAAGCCGAGCAGATCGATACCGCCAACCAGTTCGAGCTCAACCTCAGCAACTACAACGGCGGCTACACCCCCGGTCTGGCCATCAGCAACCCCCAGGTCAACGGCAACGGCACCTTTACCGGCGGCACCGCGAGCGGCGTCTACCCGCTGGTGCGCGGCATGTACAACAAGCGCGAAGACAAGATCGACGCGTTCGGCTGGAACAACGAGATCAACGCCGGCGCGGTGCGCATCATCACCGACGTGAACTATTCCAAGGCCACGCGCAAGGAGCTCAATCTCGAGAACAACCTGCAGCTGACGCCGATGCCGCAGCTAGATACGGTCGGCCTGGCTTACCGCAACAACGGCTTCTCGCAGATCTCGCCCGGCCTGGACTATTCCAACCCCGATGCGCTGTACATCACCAACACTATCTACGGCTCCGGCTACGGCAAGGCGCCGCGCGTGGAAGACGTGCTGAAGGGCGCGCGCCTGCAGGCCAGCTTCCCGATGCCCGAAGCGCTGCGCTGGTTCTCCGATCTGGACGTGGGCGTGAACTACGCCGACCGCGAAAAGGAAAAGCACCAGCCCGAAGGCAACATCACCCTGGGCGCGCAAGGCGACACCACCATCGCCTCCGACCTGCAGTACGCGCCGGTGAACCTGGGCTTCGCCGGCATCGGCTACATCCCCGCCTGGAACGTGCCCGGCGCGGTGTCGCGCTACATGGTGTTCGACCCCAGCGAGGACGCCTCCTACCTGGTCTCCAAGGCCTGGACCGTGCAGGAGAAGATCACCACCGCCTGGATGCGCGCCAACATCGACACCGAATGGGGCGCGGTGGGCGTGCGCGGCAACATCGGCGTGCAACTGCAGCACGCCGACCAGTCGTCGCAGGCGAACTACTGGGATGCCTCGCAACCGGCCGGCAGCGAAGTGCGGCCGATCGACGAAGGCAAGACCTACAACGACTGGCTGCCGAGCCTGAATCTGGCGTTCCAGTTCCCGTACGAGCAGACCTTGCGCTTCGCGCTGGCTAAGCAGGTCGCGCGTCCGCGCGTGGACCAACTGCGCGCCTCGCTGGAATTCGGCGTGGACAACGCCACCGGCAAGCCCGGCGCCAGCGGCGGCAACCCGACGCTCGATCCGTGGCGCGCCAACGCCCTGGACATCTCGTACGAGAAGTACTTCGGCGCCAAGGCCTATGTCGCGGCCGCGTTCTTCTACAAGGACCTGAAGAGCTACATCTACACCCAGACCCGCGACAACTACGACTTCTCCGCCCTGGTCGCCGGCTACGTGCCGCCGCCGGGCGCGGCGCCGGTGCAGACCACCGGCACCTTCAGCGCCCCGTTCAACGGCAAGGGCGGCACCCTGCGCGGCCTGGAACTGACCGCCTCGCTGCCGCTGGACATGCTGTTCGCCCCGCTCGAAGGCTTCGGCATCCAGGCCAGCGCGACCTTCAACGACAGCGACGTCAAGATTCGCGACCCGGAAAGCGCATCCAGCGTGGGCGACGGCGAGATCAGCCTGCCCGGCCTGTCCAAGCGCGTCTACAACCTCACCGCCTACTACGAGCGCAACGGCTTCGAAGCGCGCGTCAGTCAGCGCCGGCGCTCGGACTTCATCGGCGAGATCGGCAACTTCAACGGCAACCGCACCCTGCGCTACGTGGTTGGCGAGAACATCACCGATGCGCAGATCAGCTACACCTTCAGCGACCTCAGCAGCCTGAAAGGCCTGAGCCTGCTGCTGCAGGGGAGCAACCTGAGCAACTCGCCGTACCGCACCTATGCCGAGAGCAAGGACCGCCCGCTGGAATACATCGAGTGGGGCCGCACCTACGTGCTCGGCGTGAACTACAAGTTCTAGGCCAACCCTCCGTGCCTGTAGCAAGCCCGTCGGCGTGATGCCGGCGGGCTTTTTTTTTTGAAGTGCGCTTTGCACGATGAGCCAAAAGCATCGACGCATTAGTCCAGCCGCTCAGACGATAACGCCGGCGCAGGATCGATGAATGACGTAGTTAAGTGCCGCCCGTTCGTTGTGTCTGCCACATGCAAGGCCGAGGCCGCGCCGGCGCCAACGTCGATGTCACCCGCGACGAAATGGCGGCAGCATCGTGAGAGCGCTTTCGCTCGGGGTGCTAGAGAAGCACGAGTTCAATCGGAGCAACGGCTTCTATGCACTGTAGGCAGCGCAAGCCGATGGTTCGCAACCTGGTCGCGTCCTAGCTGCTGCCATGGCGGCAACATGCGGGTGTTGGATACGGGATCCGGAGTAGCGAGCAGTTCGCGTAAATGCGGCACGGACATGCAGGAAACAGGCGAACGTCCTGTGGCTAGGAGGAAAGCCGCGCTCCAGCGCCCGACGCGGCGTCCATGCCGCTCTAGGCTGCCTGTCAGGCAGGCAGCCGAACTAAAGGATTACGCGGCGGCTACACGCGTTCCAGACACGCCATCGCGTAACCGGGCAGCTGCAAGCCGCCTTCGGCCTCGCCTGGGTCGACGCCAGGTACTGCCAGCTGTCGCCATTGCCCCTCGGGCAGCGTCACCTCGCTGGCCTGCGCCGACAGATTGAACGCCAGCAGCAGCGTCTGCTGCGCATGCCGGCGCTGGAACATCAGCACCGGCTCCGCGGTCTCGACGAACGAGATATCGCCCTGGCGCAATGCCACATGCTGCTTGCGCCACGCCTGGAACTGCTGGAACGCGGTCAATACCGAATGCGGATCGGCCAGCTGCGCCGCCACCGATTGCGCACGATGCGCCGGCGCCACCGGCAGCCACGGCTTCCCGGTAGTGAAGCCGGCTTGCGCACTGTCGTCCCACGGCATCGGCGTACGGCATCCATCGCGACCCTTGAAACTCGGCCAGAACGCGATGCCATACGGATCCTGCAACGCCTCGAACGGCACTTCGGCCTCGCTCAGACCCAGCTCCTCGCCCTGGTAGACGCAGACCGAACCGCGCAACGAGCACAGCAGCGCGATCAGCAACCGCGCGAATGCAGGCGTCTGCGCACCGCGCCCCCAGCGCGTCACCGCACGCTGCACATCGTGATTGGAAATCGCCCAGCACGGCCACCCCTCGGTCATCGCCGTTTCGAGGCTCGACACGGTCTCGCGGATGTAGCGTGCGCTGAAATCGTCGGTCAACAGCTCGAAGCTGTAACCCATGTGCAGATGCCCGGCCCGCGTGTACTCGGCGGTGGTGGCGAGCGAGTCCTCGGACGAGATCTCGCCCAGGCTCACCGTTCCCGGATAGCGATCGAGCAGGCCGCGCAGCTTCTGCAGGAACGGCAGGTTCTCCGCCTGCGTGTTGTTGTAGTAGTGGTATTGGAACGCATACGGATTGTCGGGACTGAAGCCCCGCCCTACCCGCTTTTCCAGCGGCTTTGGCGGATTGTCCCGCAGCGACGGATCGTGGAAGCAGAAATTGATCGCATCCAGCCGGAACCCATCCACCCCGCGCGCAAGCCAGAACTCGACATTGTCCAACGTGGCCTGTTGCACCTCGGGATTGTGGAAGTTGAGGTCAGGCTGCGACGCCAGGAAGTTGTGCAGGTAGTACTGGCCGCGCCGCGGCTCCCACTGCCAGGCGACCCCGCCGAAGATCGACATCCAGTTGTTCGGCGGCGTGCCGTCCTCGCGCGCGTCCGCCCAGACGTACCAATCGGCCTTGGGATTGTCGCGGCTCTGGCGACTCTCCTTGAACCATGCATGCTCCACCGACGTGTGGCTGAGCACCTGGTCGATCATCACCTTCAGGCCCAGCGCATGCGCCTTGGCCAGTAAGCGATCGAAATCGTCCATCGTGCCAAACAGCGGATCGACCTCGCGATAGTCGGCGATGTCGTAGCCGAAGTCGGCCATCGGCGACTTGAAGAACGGCGAGATCCAGATCGCGTCCACGCCGAGCGACGCGATGTAATCCAGCTTCTGCACGATGCCGGGCAGATCGCCAACGCCATCGCCGTTCGCATCGAGAAAGCTACGCGGATAGATCTGATAGATGACGGCACCGCGCCACCATGGAGCCTGAGTCATGCAACGCCCCCCTTCGGGCAGAGATCGCGTGCGCAATGGGCACGCGGAAAGCTGCGTTAGGGTAACGTTGATGCACGAGTTGCAGAGGCGCCTGCATACGTATTCACGCGGTGGCGCATGAGGATGGCGCCACACCGAACGCGACTGAGCTATGTTGAGAAAGACGCAGTGGCCCGCATCGCCGCAAACCTCACACCACATTGCGTGGTTAGCAGGTTCGCTACCGCCACATGGACAGCACGCCTTGCCAGCGACAGTCACACGACCGCCGCTGGCACTACGCCGCTAAGGCATCAAAACCCGAGACGCATCTTGCCGAACTTCTCGTTGACCTTCTGCGCATATCCACCGCTATCGCCAGCAGAAGTGCAGGAATTCAGATAGCTCTGCCGGGCGTCGCTCGTCTTGTTGGGATTGTAGCCATGCCGATCGAAGCGAACGATTTTGAAGTAATCGGTCATCGGCCCAGCGCAACTCTGGTCGAGGCCAGCGCCGACCAACTTGCCCGACATGCACATCAATGTGGCGCAGGGATCGCCAGCGTAAGCAGGCGCCGCGACCAAGGACGAAACCACCAAACACGTCACTGCGAGCATCTTCATGATGCAACTCCTAGAAGGGACAGATAGTAAAAAACAGTGCGTTGCCGGCCAGCTGCCCAGCCGACCCGGCAATACTACCCTATGGCCGCGCTTAGGCCATCACCTGGCTTGGCACTGCCCCAAGTGCAACCGCAACTTTGACACCAATCCAGCACAACAAGTTACGACTGCCAATACCGACATTAGAAAGATCGCAGCTAGTATTTTATGAAAATAGGCCCGGAGCATTCAGAATCAAAAACTCTACAACCAGCAGAGACGATCTTCCCCCATACTGAGGAAGCGTCTGGAGCAGCGGCATCCTTGTTGGGGCCACCACTCACAATATATTTCCACCATCTGTATTGGCCAAGCAAGAGCAACACACTACGCAAAGAGACTTGGCTTGCAGTCGTCCAGTGGCCTCTGGATGGGACGCTGGAAAGAACGCTCCAACATTTATTAAATTAGTATTGTTTAAAAAATGGATCTGAGCATTGACTAAAGCTCTGCTCACACGCTTTTCCAGACCATTTTTCGCAATTTCTCTTTGCCAGCTCCGCTGCAGCAGGCACAGAACCAGCGCTAACAATTGAACCGCCAGGCCCACCTGTGACTGGATCGACCGATACGACACATTGGTTCTTGTATGTAAATTTAATGTTACAGTCGCGCGCGCCCCAGCTACCACACTTATTTAGCGCATCAATTTCGGCGTCCTTTTTTGATAATTTTCCCGAGCTGACGCCTGTGTCTCCATTAGGGGCCTGAGCAATAGCACCCCAAGTTTTAATCCATTCACCCGAAGGCCTTGGAGGAGGAGCATTCATATAACTCCCAGAATCCATACCTTGGCCAACTGCTGAAGAAGAAGGGCCACAGGAAGCATTTCCTGCTGCGACACCTATTGGGCAGGCTGTTTGAGAAAAACAGCCGAAGGGTGCTAAAAGCAGCAAAAAACAACCAATCCTAACGGAGGTCATATCCCAAAACCCGTTTTTGCCATCAATATGGTCCACCAAAACATCTGCTGCAATGCTGAAAAAATGCGGCGAGAAAAATTATCAATTTCAGTATTTCCTAAAAATAGGCTCTGAGCATTCAGAATAAACAATTTTACAACCGGTAGACGCACTCTTATTGCATGTCGAGGAAGCATCTTGAGCAGCGGCATCCTTGCTAGGGCCGCTACTCATTATATATTTTTCACCTGCTGTATTGGGCCATGCAAGAGCAGCGCACTGATTACGGTACGTAAAGAGGCTTTTCTTGCAATCAAGCGCTCCGTTCTAAGCACATTTAATCAACGCTTCACTTTCCGCTTGCCTTTTAGACATTTTACCAACAGCCAGACCTACGTCTCCGGTAGAATCAGCAATAGCTATCGCGCCCCAAGTCTTAATCCATTCACCTGACGGTGTGGGGGCTTGGGGTTGAGAGTAACCCGCTCCCTCTTGGGAAGGAGTTGGACCGCAAGCAGCGCTTCCAGCAGCAACACCGATTGGGCAAGCGGTCTGAGCAAACACTGGCAATGCAACAAAAAAAATGAAAAGAGATAGAAACATATTTTACCCTCCGCGATACACCTCAAATTGCGCAAAATTGCGCCGATTTTGATCAAGCAAAAAATGAAGGCTAGTTCGGCATGAAAATCTGCTTACGATTGGACATCTATGCCCAATTCGATGACCATCACCGCCACTTAGAAGACACGTGCAGTAAATAGCTTTAGCGGAGTATCGCTCAACGCATCCGCCTATCGCCTGTACGCTATCAGTGGCCCACGAATCAGTAGCTTTGGAAAAGCTGAGCAGTACAATCTGAATAAACAACCTTACATGCTTCATGATCGGGAGAGATACACTCCTTTACTGCTATCGACCCTGCGCTCGACTTATCGGGCCCGTAGCCAACAGAAGGACTGCCATTCACTTGATTTGGCCAAGCCAGTGCAGCGCATTGGTTATGATAACTGAACGCCTTACAATCGTTCGCTCCCGATCTTTGACATTGCAGCACAGAGTCCCTTTCCGCCTGAGCTTTTGACGTTTTCCCCACAGAAGCTCCCACATCGCCTGTAGAAGCAGCGACAGCTATGGCACCCCAGGTCTTTATCCATTTACCCGAAGGCGCTGGAGGGGGAGCAGTCATATAACTTCCAGAATCCGTACCTTGGCCAACTCCTGAAGGAGAAGGGCCACAGGAAGCATTTCCTGCTGCGACGCCTATTGGGCAGGCTGTTTGAGAAAAACAGATGGAGGGCGTCAAAAGCAGCAAAAAACAACTAAACTTAAAAACGTTCATATTCCAAAACCGAACTTTTTCATCAACATACCCGCCAAAACATCTACCGCAGCGCTGAAAAATTCGACCAAGAAGAACCATTAAAATTAGTATTTCCTAAAAATAGGCTCTGAGCACTCAGAATATACAACTCTACAACCTGTAGATGCACTCTTGTCACATGTCGAGGAAGCGTCTTGAGCAGCAGCATCCTTACTAGGACCATGGCTCACAATATACTTTTCACCGGCTGTATTGGGCCAAGCGAGAGCAACGCATTGGTTACGATAAGAAGAGAGACCCTGCTTGCAATCAAGCGCTCCATTTTGAGCACATTTAACCAGCGCTTCATTTTCCGCTTGCTTTTTAGACATTTTACCAACAGCTAGACCTACGTCTCCCGTAGAACCAGCAACGGCTACGGCCCCCCAAGTCTTAATCCATTCCCCTGACGGTGTGGGGGCTGGCGGTTGCGAGTAACCCGCTCCCCCCTGGGAAGGAGTTGGACCGCAAGCAGCGCTTCCAGCAGCAACACCGATTGGGCAAGCGGTCTGAGCGAACACTGGCAATGCAACAAAAAAAATCAAAGGATAAAAATAAATTTTAATTTTCATAGTGAACCTCGAGTTCACACAGCATTGCCACGTTCACCGGTTTGTGGTCGAGTATCAGTCGACGCAACGCCAGTATTCAACCTAGGCGTGCTGATCTGAACGCTTCCAACCTGACTTGGGGCGGTCACATCACGACCAACCTGCTGTGGTACATATTGTTGTGGTACATAAGTTCCTGGCGGCTGGCCTTGCGGACCTGGGCTGCTCGACGCAGTAGCCGCGCCCATCGCCGCGTACGGAGTGAAGCCGCCCAACGTTCCTTGGAAGAACATCGCCGCCATCGGAGGCGCCGTCAAAATCAAGGTGGTCAGGATCAAACCCATTCCTCCTTGCTGCAGCGCTTGGCTGCTGATGCCGGAGTTGAAATCCTCGCCAATCAGCGCGCCTACAAGTGATGCACCCCAAAACGCGGTCGCCACCTTCGCCACCATATCCAACGCAATCGAGGTCATGACAGCCAATACCGACATTGAAAAGAACGTGCCGATACCATAGAACAACCATCGCTGGAACAAAGACTTTGTTTGCTCGAATAACAGGCACAAGATGAAAAGCGGACCAAAACCGACGAACAGCGCCATCGCGATGCGGTACAACAGCATCATCGAACCAGCCACTACTGCGGGTCCTCCGGTACCGACGCCAACCATCCACATCGCTCGCGACTTTTGCGAATCCAGTGTCGCATCATGCACTACGTCCAGCACGTCGATACTCGACAAAGCGACCTGCATCCAGCCCAGGCTTTCGTCGACCTGATCTTCCGGGGTCTTGTTTTCGCCGGTGATCGCATACGCGATCTCACGCTTCACGTCGTCGTTGACGAACTTTTGAATGTATGGGCTGGTCATGCCGATCGAAGCGGCCGCGGTCACGATCAACGCGTTCTTGCACATTGTGACGATAAACGCAGCCATCGAGTCGCGGCTACGTCCGGTAAGCATATTGAAGCCTTGGATCATGATCCAGACGGTCAGCACGATCATGGCGACCCCCGACACCCAAAGCGTAAACCTACCCAACAGGGCGGTTTCGAAGTCGGAAATCCGCGTCGTCAAATAAGACATGATCTGGCGATAGAAAATAAAATCGCCGACCGAAGACACCGCAGGATAGGGATTGAACACCTGGATATGCAGGGAGTTCATCCATTGCCCGAAATTAGAAATTCCATTTGCCATCACAACACCTCAATCAACATTTCCGAGCGATCAATAAACATCCCTGCACTTTTCCGTTTCAGTCGCCCAGAGCTTCGGCAAGAATAGCGGTTTTAACCACAGTCCCAAAAAGGCTCTGCTTGCCACGCAACATCTCCTGGGTAACAGCACGTTGGTTGTCTTCAAGCGCTGCAATGTACGTGTCGTAACCCTTGAGTCGGGTATTGACCTCTTCAAACGCTACCGACATCCGCGCATTAGTATCGCTAACAGAGAACTGAGACCCTTGAACAATGCCAGGATTCTGACTGCTGTTTCTTTGCTGCAAAATTTTGTTCAGATCGCTTTGAATGCCGGGGACAGTCTTCTGCAGAAATTCGATTACGTAGTTATAACGCTTGTTTTTCATATATTGAATTGCAACACACAATTGCTTCTGTTGCTCGCGTGGGCTGCTGCTTTCGAACGCGCCACCAGATCCACCAAGCATGCTGGTGATGGAACCGATATTCAGACTCAAACCCGAGCCGCAACGTTCGATACCGTAGCTTTCGCTGACAGGCTTTAGATCGACGCCGCTTGGCAGCCCGAAACTACTGATCATTGACTGCAACGTCACAAGATTCTGCTTCAGCAGGTTGTATTGATCCATATACTGCGTGTATTCGGAGCCCCACTGCTTCACCTGCGCAATAAAATTCTGGATGCTTTGGCTGATGGCCGCGACGTCAACGACAGGGACGCCAGTGGCACCAGCGTTGAACGGCACCACGGCCAGGCCAATGCAAGCGGAGACGGAAACCGCAAGCACCTTGGACTTGATCTTGGCAAAACCGCGCTTAGACTGTTGTTTCATGGGATGACTCCTATCATTGACAATTTAACAATAATATTACTAACGTGTGCTAACCGCTGTAGCGCTCGAAGAGCGACTACTCGGCTTACTCTTCCCTGAACCCTTACGATTGTTATAAAACTCCTGTAACCATTCCTCAGGCGGCACATCGTTCACGGGGACTCGCAACCGTGATGCCGCGGAACTGACAACCTCGTGCATGATTTCGATATTATCGGTCGAAGCGGAAATTACAGCGAGTGCATCGTCCATACCGCGCAGATTCAACTGACAGACGCTCGACGCATGACCTTGCTTGACTAGGAAACAACGCGACCGCTCATCGAGACTGATCACGACTTGATATTCAGCTTCGGTCAGCTTAAGACCCTCGATGTAGTCTTCGCGATCCGCATTCGGATTCGGCAGCAAGATCAGGGTTGCGGTCTGCTCGATCAGCGCCGCGGAGATGTCGCTCTTCAGCGCATCCTCGGGACTCTGCGTAGCGAAGATACCTAGCCCGTTTTGCTTACGAATGGTCTTCTGCTTGTTCTTGGCGAATTCCTTCAGGGCGCCACCGCCATCGAGGATCTTCCAAAACTCATCCATTACATAAATCAATGGCCGTCCGTCAATCAGCGACTCAAGCCTGTGCAAAAGATAATTGATCACAGGAATACGCACTTCCGGATTATCGATAACATCCGTGTAGTCGAACCCAATGATGTTCGCCCGCGACAAATCGATCGTATCCACGGGATTATCAAACACCCAGCCCAACGAGTTACCCGCGGTCCAACGCCGCATACGCGCAAATAGACCATCATCCCCCATATTGGGCAAACTCTTCTGGAAGTTGGTCATGTTTCGCAAATGCATGGGCGTGTCGAGCATATTCTCGACGGCGCGGAAAATATCTTCCTCGTCACGGGAACTATATTCACGCTTGCCAGCCAAAACCTTGATGAGGTCGGCAAGGAACTGGACATTACTTTCGTTTCGCTCGCACTGGAATGGATTGAAGCCAGTGGGCATACCATTATCCAGCGCCAGGTAATTGCCACCACAGGCGCGTACAAAAATCTCAGCGCCGCGATCCTTGTCGAAGAAGAAGATAGTTGGCGCAGGATCATACTTCTGCACCTGGCTAAGCAAAAAATTAATAAGCGCCGTCTTACCCGTACCAGACTTACCAATCACCATGGTA
Organism: Xanthomonas sp. DAR 34887; assembly: GCF_041245805.1. Classification (NCBI taxonomy): domain Bacteria; kingdom Pseudomonadati; phylum Pseudomonadota; class Gammaproteobacteria; order Lysobacterales; family Lysobacteraceae; genus Xanthomonas; species Xanthomonas tesorieronis. The sequence goes on along the minus strand of NZ_CP162490.1, from coordinate 2,138,548 downwards.
TTGGCAATAGCCTTTTCACCAAGCGAATTCTCGCTAGGATGAGTAGCATGAAAATTGAAGAAGTATGGCTGACCATTGGTAGTCTGCAGAGTCGTAACGCAGTCTCCCCAGGGGTTGTTCGTGCGCTTACCCGTGGCAAAATTGTGCAGCGGAGAGAGGCCAAGAAAATTCAGCGAACTTACGTTGGCAATTCGCGTGCGATAACGCCAATTTCCGGGCAATTGGGAATAGAAAGAAGAGGCGACTGCAAGATCTTCCTTGGCGGTCACGAAACCACCGTTAGACAGCTCCGCCCGTGTCGAGGCGATATTTTGGGTTAGTGTGTCCTGACTGTCTGCATAGACGGCTATTGTGAAGTGATACTCGCCCAGAACGAAATTGCCGGATGCGATCTGATCCATCGCCATGTCTAGCTCGATGATCTGGCTCACAGCTTTGTCGCCGGACGAAATCATCATACCCTTGGTACGATCCAAAACACGCAAGGCATCCTGCCGTCCAATCGGGCTGAAAGAATGGGTAATGACGTATTCAAAATCCAGATACTTCAGCCCATTCAAAATTCCAGGGTACGTGCCTTCCGCGTACTCCTTGATATTCAGAATCGCACCGAAGTGATTAACGCCATTCGGGGTATTTATTACGTAATCACCGCTCTTGGCGGAGAACATATGCCGACTTACCGGCAAATACTCATTTACCGGCGCGGACAATACCGGCACGGGCTCATCGATTCTGTTGATGAGATAAGCAAAGAACTCCAATGTTTCGGAGAACACAACGCCGTTTTTTGCCTCGTAGATTCCAAGCCGATAAGGCGCGTAATCGCGAATTACTGCTTCCACGTTGCCCGCCAGCTCAAGCAGCTTAGAAACAGCCTGATCTTGCTCCGCCTTCAACCGTTTGACATCCGAAGACTTTTCGGCAAACCTCTTGCCGCTCACCAGCGGGCGATAAATCATGGTGAGATACAATTCGTTTTGCATCAGACGTTGAGAAGACAGCATCCCGAAGTATTGCTCCGACAACTGTCTGTTGAATACGTTGTTGTATTCACCTCGCTGGGTGATTTTCCTGCGGCGGCGAACATCGTGCGTCCAAAAAGCAACATTTACAAAATCAGGCGCTCGTAGCGTCTGCAGCAGCCGATTAAACGTATTATGGCGATGTTCGAGCTCCCATTCGTCTCTTCCCACGAACGGCAATCCTTCCAGGTGCCAAGTAATGAGAAAGTCGCCCCCCGTTGTCTTGACCACATGGGTCGAAACATGGGACGACAATGGCACGAATTCGCTGATGGAAGTATCCGGGTTGAACATCGCTTTACCTAAACCCCTGTGGATGATTCTTTAATGCAATAAGGAAGTCGACGCCTACTGGCGACGACTTCCCAACCTCGATCCCCACCTCCGTTATCGTGGAGGTGGGGATTTCCGGTAGCTGTTGGGTGTGAAAACCCACTTCCCTGAATTGAACCGAATATTTCTGGCCCTGAACTTGAATTGCCAGCGCAAGCCCAGCAGACGAAATATCATCTCGTCACGCCTAGCCATCTGTCGCAAAATTAAAATGATGACTGGAATGAAAAACATGTACAACATATTTGTATACATAGAAAAAACCAACGTTCCGCCCGCCCCTATAAAAAAAGGAACATAAGGGACCCCGAGAAGCATCGCAGGGCGCGTACAGCCGCGAAACACAACGTTCTTTTTCATCAGACGTTCAAATATGGCAATGCATGCGAGATGTAGGCGTCAACCGCAGAGCAAGTGCCGCCGGCCTTGCTGCCCAGCAGCATGCGAGCGATCTGGCCTGCGGCACCAATCAAAACGCCACCAATGAGAAGCGGCGCAACGTCGCCAATTCGCTTGTGAGCGAATCCGATTTGGTAACCGGCGAAAATCACGGCGATGGTCACGACCGCAATCGATGCAATATTCAACAGCCCCATTATGTTTGTGAAAAATTCACAAGTCTTGGTATCCGTTCCACCAAAGGTACCGCTAGCGAAGGCGGTGGGCGCCGTCAGCGCGGCGACAAAAACCGCAGCCTTGAGGAACGCTTTGACAGCGTTGCGAGCTTCAGAAGTATTGAAATTAGCGCGCTTCATTTTTGTTTCTCCTTGTTAGGCCCAACTTTTTGATGAAGCTCCGGGTCGGCCGTTCCCGGAACTAGAAAACAAACGCTGCATCCCCCCTGATTACGGCTGGCTTTTGGGACGGTGTGACAACCGGAGCTGATGGCTGTGCGACTGGTTTAGCAGAAGCCGCCCCCAGCATGACGGGAGCTTGAGTAGACCCCATGAGTATAGCCACTTCCTCGCCTCCGGCCGCACCGCCCACTGCTCCCAAGCCATTTCGCGTGCCCGCTGACTTGGCGTCAACGCTCCCATTGGTGGCCTCGGCGCCCGTTGAATGGGAATTCTCACTACTCGAAAGCTGCGTCAGCGCTGGAGCCACAGACTGCTTCTGTGCTGCAAAAACCTGCGCAGGATCAGGCGGCGCATCAATTTCGGCGGACTTATCACCTACCACACGCGACAAGGCGCGATTAGGAGCGATTGTTGTCACTGCTTTGCCAGGCCGGACCACGTTCGCGCCCGCCAAAGGAATTGGCGCAACACCATTCTGCGCGGTGTTTCTGGCAATCGAATTGTATATTTTCTGCACGTAACCATGACGAAAGCCCGTCACAAAGTTACCGGAATAGTAGCAACTGAACGCTTTACCCCAGTCATTTCCCGAACGCCGATAGCATTCGGAAAGGATCGCCGAACCCGCCTTCAGGTTAGGGCATTGCTGGAATGCCTGTTCGTACGTCTGCAAACCATATTTGGTAAGGTTGTAACGATTGACCTGGGCAAGGCCCACCGAGAAGTTGTAGCCTTTGTCTTCCAGCATCTGAACGGTGGAAAGAGCCTCTGCAAGATTCTGGGGTTGACGTACAAGCCGTCCGCCCACTACGCCTATGGCGTATGGATTATAGGACGACTCCACGTGTACGACATGTTGCATCACCGACATCGGCGTCGCCATGTCACCGCATGCAAGCATTTCAAATCCTGGAAGCATGGCACTGACTCCCGGCTCCAGCGACGTGTATCGAATCTCCTACTACAGGGAAAGTTAGCGATCGATGATTGAAACGGATCATTGAAAGCTCCTCTCTGGATTGAAATCAATTCCGGTGATGTAACGATTCCCTTCGTGGGCTTTGATATGAACGACCACATCGATTGTCATCATCAATAGGCGCTTGATAACGTTGAACTCCAAGCCAGAGCCCTCTGCAGATGCCTTAACCATTAACGCTAGCTGGTCCCATGTCTGATCAGGGCTACCGGCATGACAGCTGGTGATCGACCCCGGGTGACCTGATGCACAGTTACGAATGAAATAAAATGCTTCATCGCCACGAAGTTCGGCCAAAATGATCCTGTCTGGCTTCATCCGTAAGCATGCCTCCATGCAGCTCTTCGCGGTCACGTTGCTGGTACTTTGTCCACCTTTGGAATAGAGCAAGTGCACTACATTGGGTTGCGAAATAAATAACTCTCGCGCATCCTCAATGGTCACAAGACGTTCACTTGCGGGAATATGGTTCACCAGCGACTTCATGAACGTCGTTTTACCGCTGCCGGTTGCTCCGGAAACAACGATGTTCTTTTTATACAGCACCGCCTGCCTAAAAAATTCAGCATAGTTTCGGCACTGACGGAGCATGAGAAGCTCCTTGTCATGCTGGCTTATTTCCCCGGTATGCTCCAATATTTGATTGAAGAAGCCGTCTTCCTGGTATTGGGACAGTGTTTTTGTATGCTTTGAAGGCAGCCGAATCGTAATTGACACCTTGCCTACATCGCAGGCCGGAGGTATCACGAATTGCGCTCGCTGCCCCGTGGGGAACGTCAACGAAACCACTGGATCGGCATCCGTGATTCGTTGCCCAGTATTACTTTCGTTGACGACTGCCGTACAAAATTGACGCGCACGTTCGAACGTCAATCCCGGCACCTCTATCTGCTGCCATCCCTTGCGCGTCTCCAGGTAGACCTCGCCGGGCCGATTGATACAGATTTCGGTCACGTCAGGCGAAGTCATGAATTCCTGGATTCCCAGTACGCTGTACTGGTAATCCAGGAAATCGCTAGATGCGCTAGACAATGGCGAGACTTCAGCGTCCACGTTGGATCTCTTTATTTTCTCGGCAGCACGTTGGTGAAATCAACGTCCTTTGCTACATAGACGTTGATCAGAGACCCCTGATTGATGGTCACTGTCGGTGGACGCTTCATATTCTCAGAGACAGCTTCGTTGGCTATACGCTCCATCGTTCGAGCAGTCGCACTTTCGTAGGGAGACTGAACTTCCACGCCTGAAGTGGATACAGTAGTAGTTTCAGGACCATACTCGGCCGCGGCATATTTAAATGCGTCGCTCAACAGGCTGATCATCAGCGCCGACGAAATGCGCGCGCCCCAATGCGCATTGTACTGGCCAGGGTGACCAGCGCCGCCAAGGTTATCGGTACCTGGACTCGACATCGCCACATCTATGCCTGTAGGTGTGGTGATCCGGTCCCACACCACTGCAACGCGCTTACCGGTCGGAGCGCCACCATAGCTCCCATAGATCTTCGATCCCTTAGGAAGCAGCAATGTGCGGCCGTTAATCGAATAAACGGGCTCTGTTATAAGGCATGAAGTAAAACCAGCCAGATCGGTAATTACACGAGTCTCCAAAATACAACGAAGGTACGTGCCGCGTACCAACAGAGCGTCAGGGTGCCGGATGAACTGAGCATTGGAAATTTTCTGGGCGCTAGCGCCCGCATCGCCGCCAACTTGATCGCCCTGTCCCTGAGCTGGCGCGAGACCGCCCAAAAGAGAATTGGAATATTGCTCGGCAGTCATCTCCCCATTGCCTGATGCCTGAGGCGAAGCTCCACCAGCAGAAGCCATGCGGCGCTCAGCCAACGTAGGACCAGCAGGCCGTTCACGCTCCTGACGAACCGGAGCGGAATACGTCGTAGGGTCCTGAGGCGGAAGCGGCGGCGCCAAGTCGATCGGCGGGGCCGCCTGCTGCTGCTCAACGGGCGGCGGTACATCAGCCATCTTGGGCAGGCTAGGAGCAGAGATAGCCGTCGTCGGCTCTTTCTTTACTTCAGTGGCATTGCGATTTATTGCGTTCTGGTACAGAAAAAATGCCAGCACCACCAGCACCAAAACAATCGCGGCCAGAAAGAACAGAGCCTTTCGATTGAGGCGCCGATCCTCTACTGAGCGTAGCTCTGGTGCGGAAGCATCGAGATCTGGAACGGTTTGAGCTTGCGCCCGCGCATAATAAGGATTTTGCGCCTCGTGCTGAGAGGGCTGGTTGCGATAATCATCATCGCGGCCATCAGCATCAGGACGATTTTGATTGTTTTCAGGAGGATTATTCTGGCTCATTTTTTCACATTCCTCCGCAGACCAACAACATTGTTTCCATGCCTAATGACCAAGTAAGGATAGGTGCCGTGAACAACAAGCATATTTCCTTCAACCGTGGTGTTGACGACAAAATCCTCGCCATGCTCTTTCTCACGTCCGAAAACCGCCGGGAAATTCCCGGTTTGAAACTCGGAGGAGTCCGTCAACTTCAGATAGGTAAAGCGCCCATCGTCATAGACGCTGACCGGCACAAGCCAGGCCAAGCGGCTACGGGTAGAATACGAATAATCGAAGTAATACTTTCTGTCTTTGGCCAACTCAGTACTGAGCAGAGGCTTCGCCTCTTCTTTAGCTTCACTTTGAGCGGTAGAAAACTGGGTATCGCTGGGATAATTAAAGACGATCTTATACTGAACACCCGCCCGGCGAGCTTGTTCCAGCTGCCGCCAGTCGGTGGCGACGACCTTGAGTTCGAAAATGTAAGAGTGCGTCTCCGTCCGAACCATCATATTGGTATCGACGTCGACATTCTTTGGCTTTAGATAGAAAACATTGTCACGCCGAGTCAATTCCCAGCCACTGGTGAAGCCAGTGCTGTAATCCAAAATTTTTTCATTTGGATTGAGTTCGATTTGCGTGGTAATGCCGAGGCCAGCACGAACCTGGTAGATTTGATCGGCCTTGTAATCATAATAGTCGACCGCTTGCGCAGCCGCAGTGCCGACCATGCAGATCGACATGACCATCAACAACAGTCGCAGCCCCAGCTTTTGCCTATGCTTCATTGCCTTTGTGCTCCGTCATTTCCAATAGAGATTCCCTCTGCTGGCGCCGTTCCGTTCGCAGATGCAGCAGGGACTTCGGTACCGATAGCTGGAGCAGATTGAGGTGCGGCAGCAGAGGGACTGACGCCAGGCGGCGCAGCAGCTGCCGGCGCACCAGCGGCACGATTTTCAATGGTCGGAATTGCCTTATCGTAATCGTTGTCTACACGGTACTCTGTCACCTGGAAACCCAGAGGATTTTGCAGACGATCTTGCTCGTCCATCTTCAGATTGTCGTTATAGGTAAATGCCATCGTAACCAATTTGTTATCCAAAAATGTCGAGACGCCCGTGCTTTTTTCATAAAGACTACGTTGTATTCTCACCGCCGCGCCGCGGAAACCACCGTTAGGACGCATCCCCAATGGGGTGATACTAAGGATCTTTACTCGTATCGCCCGGCCTTTCCCATATTTCACATATGGACTGTCTGGGTTGTTCTCCATATAAAGCTGCCTATGTCCAGCCCCGACCGCGGGTGTAGACATAATGAAAACCAGGTTCCAATCCCGCAGCGACATTATTTCAGAATCGTAAGATTCACGCGCGGTCACGTATTGCGCCACGTTGCTTCGATTGATTGCTTCGCTCGAAGTGATCTGCTGGTTGTAAAAATCTCCTTGCAGTCGTGCGACCGTAGCGGTGCCGGTATAGGCATCGGCCATGACGATATATGGCACCTTCTCCTTCAATGGCAACATGTAGTAGTAGCCACCCGCCAACATGACTGATACGGCCAATGAAATTGTCGCAACCGTCCAAGCACGGCGCTGGCTGCGCTGCGCCAGATCCGCGATGGTCAGCTCGTAGCTGACTCCTTTCGCGACCACTTGGTCCAGTTTTTCACTGCTAGAATCTTTCTTACGGAACATGGGTTATCCGCTTCTACTTTAATTTTGCAAAAACCAGCGGCGCTCCGAGCGACGACAATGCCGTTCGGACCACAAGAGCATCTAGTTGACCACCTGAGAACTAGCAGGCTGAGCCACGATTTGATTACCTGCCACTGTTACCCGTATACCTTGAGCGGCGTAGACAGCGCTCAGTTCGTCTACCGCCTGCTTGATACTTGTGGTGCCAATTTTTGTGACTGCAGAATACAACGTATAGTCGGACGCCACGTTATATGCCAGGGTCATATTGGAGTCCTTCGCCCAGCGCTCCAACATGGTTTTTAGTGTCCCATCCATCGGCGTTGGCTGATAGACGTACGACGAATAAAGGGGCAACTCCATTGGAGCATCAGCAAACCGATTCACGGGCTTCCAACGGCCACGGAAATCGGCAGCTGGCTTAGTAGCGCAAGCGCCTAACACGACAGTCGCTGCCAAGACACCAAACAGCTTCAATAAACGCGCTTGATTCACGCTTTAATCTCCATCAATAATGACAAATATTTTGTCGCGTTAAGGAAGCGCGCATAGCAACGCTCCCCCCTAACTCCACTGGAATTAAGAGTGACCGTAGATATAATCAGGCAGCAAGCGTCGAGACCCAGAGCCTGCAAAAACAGCAGCTGCTCTAGCCTTCGAAGAAAAGTCAAGTTTTACGCAGTCCATCTTAACTTTACTTTCCATGTACATCCCATCCTGCGCCCTGTCTCAGCGGCGCCCCTGTTCCGTTCAAATGAAAGCTTGATGCGAGCTTAATGTGCCTACTGCTAACCCGGGAGTCAAGCCGTAGGTGAATTAAGTCACGAATTTAGCAGTGCCGATCCGCATAAGGCGACAAGCGTCACACTCTTCAAGCTCCACGTCCCTACAGTGCAATTTTAGGCACATCGACCTTGTCCATCAAACGCGAGGTGAAGTACCTGTCCTTGTAGTACTTGATCTTGTCGCACTTCACAGGATGCGGGATGCCCTCGTACAGGAACACCTCGTGATCGTTCCCCATTGCCTTGAGTTCCTGCGGCAGCATCAACGCCCTCCTCTCCTCCGACACGCTGCGGGTCACGTCCTTGCCGCGCGTCACGTTCTGTTTGCGGAAGGTGGTGTAGCCGAGCATCTCCGAGTAATCGTTGGCATCCTGCTGCTCGCGCGGAGCGTAGAGGATCTGCAGTGCATGGTTCGTGATGATGGTCCGCGACACGTCCTTGCCATAGGTCGCGTCCAGCTGCGCCATGCTCTGGATGATCGGCAGAAGGCGGACATTGTAGCCAGCCATGTATGACACCGCCGAGGCGATGATGTCGACCTTGCCGATCGCGGTGAACTCGTCCATCAGCAGCAGACATTGGTACTTCAACGCCGGGTTGCTCTTGGGCAGCTCCTTGGTGTTGAGGTTGATGATCTGGCTGAAGAACAGGTTGATGATCAGGCGGCTCTCGGCCAGCTTGTTGGGCTGGATGCCGATGTAGATGGTCATCTTCTTCTTGCGCAGGTCGGTCAGCAGGAAGTCGTTGTCGCTGGTGGCCGCATCGAGCACCGGATTGATCCAGGCGTTGAGCGGCTCCTTCAACGTTCCCAGGATCGAGGCGAAGGTCTCCTCGGCCTGCGACAGCATGTTGGAGAACGCCGACCTGGCGTTGCTGCTGAGGAAGCGTCGCTCCGACAGCGACTTCAGGTATTTCTTCAGGTCACTGCCGTCGCCCGAGGACAGGCGGTAGATCGCTCCCAGTGTCGGGGTGCCCAGGCCGCCCGGGAAGCCGATGTTGCGCTCGTCGTCCCAGTTCTCGAACAGGTACAGCGCGAACGCCATGAACGCATTGCGCGCCTGGCTGACCCAGAACTTCTGGTCGTCCGACCCATCCGGATACAGCATCGCGGCGATGCTCATCAGATCGGAGACGCGAAACGCCGGGTCGTCGGACACGTAGCTGAGCGGATTCCAGCGATGCGTACGCCGATCTTCGGCGAACGGATTGAACAGGAACACCTCCTGCCCCTGGCTGGCGCGCCAGCCGCTGGTGAGGTCGAAGTTCTCCTGCTTGATGTCCAGGACCACCACCGATTCCTGGTACTCGAGCAGGTTCGGGATCACCACGCCGACGCCCTTGCCGGAACGGGTGGGTGCGGCCAGGATGACGAACTGCTGCCCGCTCAGGCGCACCAGCTTGCCTCGGAACTTGCCGACCACGATGCCGTTGCCGCTCTGTTTGAACAGGCCGTGCTTGGCCAGGTCGGCGGCACCGGCGAAACGGGCGTCGCCGTGCAAGGCCTGCTTGCGCGGCTTGAACATCAAGACCAGGGTCAGCAGGCACAGCAACCCGGGCAAACCGAAGCCCAGGTAGCCGGCCCACTTGATCTTGCCGACGAAGGGCGCGACCTGCGGCAGGCCGACGGCATGCACATATTCGTAATAGGTCCCCAGACCGAACAGGCGCGTGTCCAGCTTGAGCAGCAGCAGCACCAGATAACCGGACAGGAAATAGCCGACAACGGCAGTGAGTGCGACGACAACCGCAGCCGCAACGATCTTACGATTGGACAAGCCCCTATCCTCCCTGATGCACCTTGGCGGCTATTCTAGCTCCGGCGCCGGGTACTCGGCTTGGTCTGCGACGGCTTTTTTTCGACGCTGGCGCCGCCACCATCCCGCTCGACCAGGGTATCCATCCAGACCCGCGCCTCGTCCCAGGACATGTCGTGCGGGTCCAGGCGCGCGCCACCCTCGGTGGTGACGGTGTAGCCCACCACGTTGGCGGGGTTGTATTCCGGTTCGCGCGTCAACGCCACCAGCTGGTAGCGTCCTTTGACTTGAATCGTATGATGATATTCCATCATGCGTACGGCCCTCCTGCCTGATCGTCGCACCGATGCTAAAACAACCCAGGCGCCAGAGCCACCGCCGCACGGGGCGCGCCAGCCTCCCGCCCAAATGCCGGGCAACAAAAAAGCCGGCATGCGCCGGCTTCGTCGTGTTCCACGCATGCATTGCTTGCATGTAGTGGTGGGCGGTACAGGGTTCGAACCTGTGACCCCTACCATGTCAAGGTAGTGCTCTACCGCTGAGCTAACCGCCCATCGCTGCTGCGGCCATACCGCTGCAGGGGCGCGAATCTTAGCCCACCTTGCGGCCAAGAACAATAGCCGCGAGGACCCCGCTGGCGTGCGGCTAGCCGACCAGGCTGGCGTCGCGCAGCTTCTTGATCTGATCGCGCACCCGCGCCGCGTCCTCGAACTCCAGGTCGCGCGCGTGCTGGTACATCTTCTGCTCCAGGGCCTTGAGCCGGGCTGCGACCTCCGCCGGCTCCAGCATGCGGTAGTCGGCCGGCTCTTCCGCCACCCGGCGCCCCTTGCCCTTGCCGGACTTGGTCTCGGCCGCGCCATCGGCGCGCGCGCCCTCCAGGATGTCGACGATCGGCCGCGCCACCGACTTCGGGGTGATGCCGTGCTCGAGGTTGTACTCCACCTGCTTCTCGCGGCGACGCCCGGTCTCGTCGATCGCTGCCTGCATCGAGCGGGTCATCCGGTCGGCGTACAGGATCGCCTTGCCGCGCAGGTTGCGTGCGGCGCGGCCGATGGTCTGGATCAGCGACCCGGTGGAACGCAGGAAGCCCTCCTTGTCGGCATCCAGGATCGCCACCAGCGACACCTCGGGCATGTCCAGGCCTTCGCGCAGCAGATTGATGCCGACCAGCACGTCGAACTTGCCCAGGCGCAGGTCGCGGATGATCTCCACGCGCTCGACCGTGTCGATGTCCGAGTGTAGGTAGCGCACCTTGATCCCGTGTTCGCCCAGGTATTCGGTGAGGTTCTCGGCCATGCGCTTGGTCAGCGTGGTGACCAGCACACGGTCACCGAGGCCCACGCGCAGGTTGATCTCCGACAGCAGGTCGTCGACCTGGGTGCCGACCGGGCGGATCTCCACTTCCGGATCGATCAGCCCGGTCGGGCGCACCACCAGTTCGGTGATCTCCCCCGCCGACTCGCGCAGCTCGTACGGGCCGGGCGTGGCCGACACATAGATGCTGCGCGGCGAGCGCGCCTCCCATTCCTCGAAGCGCAGCGGCCGGTTATCCAGCGCCGACGGCAGGCGAAAGCCGAATTCCACCAGCGTCTCTTTGCGCGAACGGTCGCCCTTGTACATCGCGCCGATCTGCGGGACGGTGACGTGCGACTCGTCGACCACCAGCAGCGCGTCGGCCGGCAGGTAGTCGAACAGGGTCGGCGGCGGTTCGCCCGCGGCCTTGCCGGTGAGATGCCGCGAGTAGTTCTCGATGCCGTTGCAATAGCCGACCTCGGCCATCATTTCCAGGTCGAATTGGGTGCGCTGCGCCAGCCGCTGCGCCTCGACCAGCTTGTTCTGCGCGTACAACTGCTCCAACCGTTCCTTCAGCTCGATCTTGATGGTGTCCACGGCACTGAGCGTGCGCTCGCGGGTGGTGGCGTAGTGGGTCTTCGGGTAGACCGTGTAGCGCTGCAGCTTGCGCATGGTCTCGCCGGTCAGCGGATCGAACAGGGTCAGCTGCTCGACATCGCCGTCGAACAGCTCGATGCGCAGCGCTTCGCTGTCCGACTCGGCAGGAAACACGTCGATGACCTCGCCGCGCACACGGAACGTGCCGCGGTGCAGCTCGTATTCGTTGCGGGTGTATTGCAGGTCGGTGAGGTGGCGGATCAGTTGGCGCTGTTCGACATGCTCGCCGATCGACAGGATCAGGCGCAGCGACAGATAGTCCTCCGGTGCGCCCAGGCCGTAGATCGCCGAGACCGTAGCCACCACCAGCGCGTCGCGGCGCGACAGCAACGTCTTGGTCGCGGCCAGGCGCATCTGCTCGATGTGCTCGTTGATCGAACTGTCCTTCTCGATGAAGGTGTCCGACGACGGCACATAGGCCTCGGGCTGGTAGTAGTCGTAATAGCTGACGAAGTACTCGACCGCGTTGTTCGGAAAGAACGCCTTGAACTCGCCGTACAGCTGCGCCGCCAGGGTCTTGTTCGGCGCCATCACCAGGGTCGGCTTCTGGATCGCCTGGACCACGTTGGCGATGGTGTAGGTCTTGCCCGAGCCGGTTACCCCGAGCAGGGTCTGCTTGGCCAGTCCGGCCTCAAAGCCGGCCACCAGCTTCTCGATCGCCTGCGGCTGGTCGCCGGCGGGCGAGTACGGCGATACGAGTTGGAAACGGTCGGACATGGCTCATCACCTTGAAACGACAGATGAGTATAGCGAGCGCCGGATGACAGCCGCGTCTGGAAAACCCCTACAGGCCGATCGGCAGTCTGGCGATGCTCTCGCGCCGCGCCCAAGTTCAGGCTGGCAGTGCCAATCGAGGAAGCGCCATGAACGCAAGGATCCGAGGCTTCACATTGATGGAGACATTGACCGCCATGGCGGTCGCCCTAGTCACGCTGTGCATCGGCATACCCAGTTTCGGTCAGTTGCTGGACAGGCATCGGCGGCTTGCGGCCACCAACGAAATGCTGGCGCAATTGGCGCTCGCACGGAGCTGGGCAATTGCCAGAGGACAATCCGTGGCCCTGTGTCCGTCGAACGACCGCCAACAATGCGACAGCCGCGTCGAGTGGAGCGGCGAATGGATCATCTACGCCGACCCGGACGGAGATCGGCAACCAAATGGCAACAACGACGTCCTGACGGCATCGGCAGCGCCGGGAAGCCCCGGCCTGCGCATCCTGACGTCCTCCGGACGCCCGCAGATGCGCTACCTCCCCGATGGAAGAAGTTCGGGCAACAATCTCACCTTCCGGCTTTGCGACGATCAGGTCCTCGTGGCCGAGGTGGTCGTCAGTGCCACAGGGCGGGCACGCGCAACACGTCCGAACGACGGGGCGCCCTGTACACCATGAGAAGCGGAAACCGGGCGCTTGCCAGCCAGGAAAGATGTGCCTACAATACGCGCCTCGCCCGAATAGCTCAGCCGGTTAGAGCACTTGACTGTTAATCAGGGGGTCGTTGGTTCGAGTCCAACTTCGGGCGCCACCTTTAAAAAAACCGCCGTTGATCGGCGGTTTTTTTTGCCTCACCAGCACTTCGCGGGAGTCGAGGAAAGGGTGCCGCTGGCCGAACGCGTACCCCGTTGGTCGATCTGCAGCGTTGCGCATTCCCTATCCTTCGCTTGCGGCTTTCCGGCGATGGGCACTGCGGTGATCGTGAAGCTTGTAGCACTGCTGGACGCCAAGCTGACCGTGTAAAAATTGGTCACGTCGGCACTGCATGCCGGGAGCGCCGGCGCGCTACCGTCTGCGTTCACGTAACTCATGTTCGTGGTATGGAAACGCTCCATGTATTGCGCCGCCTCCTGCACGCATCCCGCTGCGGCCGAACGCCGCGCCTTGATCATTGCCCAGCTGTAGCTGGCCATGGCGATACCGGCAAGAACCGCGATGATCACTACCGTGATCATGATCTCGATCAAGCTGAAACCGCGCTGGCTTGAAAATCGGCGATTACGCATGCCATGACTCCGATGGATGGGGGGGACGTTTGAACTGAGCGCACTCATTCCTGGATGACCTCTCTCCACTGCACACGCCCCACCTTGCGGATCTCGCGGATCTTCTTGCACACCGCGCTGCCATCGTTGATGTTGAGGCAAGCCAGACCTCCGCTACCGCCCGAGCCACCGGTGAAGTAGTTGCTTGCGCTGCCCAAGCCACCCAAGGCAACCGAAGCAACCGGAATCGTCACGCCGTTCACCGTCAGGGTTTCGTCGGCATACGATCCATCCTGGTTGAGATCGAAGAACGACTGGCCGAGGCTGGAGCCGGTGAAAGCGTCGATGGCGTTGTCCTGCCCTTTGCCGCCTGGCAGGCACGGATCATCGTCGGGAATGTTGCTGGTGAAGGTCAGCACGCCGGAAATGACATTCACGCCAGTATAGACACGCTCACCGCTGGCGGTCGCAGGCGCAGGATCGGCCACAGGCGGGTCGATCAAATCAAGATACCAGCCCTTCTTGCCGGCTCCCAGCGCACTGTTGGCTTCCATGACCCGCACGTTCTGATTGTTGACCACGCCGCTGGCTGCGAACTTCCGTCGCTGCAGGTCGGACTTGGCGACGGTCGTCGTAGAGTCCTTGATGCCATAGACTGTCTGCACCGTCGTATTGGTCACGTCGTCGGTGGTCAGGAACCGGCCGGTACCGAAGAAGATCCAAAGAGAGAAAGTCGCCGGGTCACGCGCGATCGCCGGCGCCGACGTGATGGGCTGCGCGGTACCGGCAGAGTTGGTCGCGGTGAACATGCGCAGGCGGTTGCTTGCAGTGTTCCAACTGGACGGAGTCGCAGCAGAAAGGTTGAAGCGCCAGAGATTTCCCTGCATGTCGCCAGCGTAGACATAGTCGATCGTGCCGTTGCCGTCGATGTCGCGCACCGCCGGCGCGAACAGTCCATTTGGAGAGGTGGAAGAACCGACGCCCGTGTCGATTTCGGAGAGCAAGGCACCGTCGCTGAGCCGATACACGAACAGGACCGCATGCTCGTTGGTACTGTTGGGTCCATTGGCCACGATCACCCCAAGCTCGCCGTTGTTGAGCTTGGCGATGACCGGAGCGCCCAGATTCAGGCCCATGTTGTTGTCGGCGGTGGTGGATACCTGATTGTCGCCGACCTTTTCCCAGAGCACATTGCTGTTGGAAAAACTGTCGGGAGTGGTGACGTCCAGCGCATAGATGCCCTTGCCACCTCGTCCAAGGGTGCCCACCAGGATCGTCTGGCTGCTCAACTGATCGCTGCGGGAAAGACTGATCGGACCATCCACGAAGAAACGATGGTCGTAGTCGGACGCACTGAGCGTCGCCAGGTCGGTGAAGTTGAGGCTGCCGGGGACATAGGCGAAGCGCTCGACGCCAGTGCTGGCATTGAACGCATGCATCATGCCGTCGTTGGAGCCGACGAAAATCGTCCCACTGGCGCTGTCGTAGGCCGGGGAGGAATTGACGATGTCGCCGATCAACGTGCTGCGGGTGCGCAGATAACCGTTGGGACGGTTCAGCTCGAGGTCCTGGGTTCCCGCGATGTAGGCCGCATTGTTGGCCCCGGTCACCGCGGCAGCGGTCGATGTCGCCGCACGCGTCAATGCCGTTTGCTGTGCGGAGGTGGGAAAGGATGCGCCCGTAGTGCCATTCCACGTACGGATATTGCGACCCGTGCTGGGCAGACTCGCTACCCAACTTGGATTGGTCGCGTCCACACCGGTGCTGGTAACGGGGATCGCCTTCAACGCGCCGGTCCATGTCCCCGACACGAAGCTGGCCTGGTAGACGTGCGTGCTGCTGGTAAGGCTGCTGGAATTGGCAGCAAGATTGCCGGCGGTCCCGGTGCGCTCCACGATCGACCCGAGCGCCGACTTCAGGCCCTGGGTGAATTCGTTGGGGTTGCTGGCCACGATAAAGCTACCGCGGCCATTGACAGCGGCGTGCCACAGATCGTCGATATTGTAGATCGTATTATTGATCGGAGTCGGCCAGTTCTTCGCGCCGGAAGTGATCGCGGGCAGATCCGTCGCCGGATCCAGCGTCCCCTTCGCGCCGATGGAAATCGCGAACGTGGTCATGTGCTGCCAGAAGGCCGGATCGGACGAATTGGTTGGAACGGAATTGGGGAGATCCGTGCGCAGGTCCGACTTCCAATAACGCATTGCAACGTCGGCGAGTGTATCGGAGTCGGGACTCGCATAAGGTCGTACCGGCGCATAGGTATACGTATTGCCGGTCGGCCCTGAAATGACGGATCCCGCCGCATTGTCTTGCTCGCCGGCTATTCCTCCCCCTGCGCTAGACGGGTAATTGTCCTTGCCGTTCCAGTAGCCATCCGTTGTCAGGATGGTGAAGTTCTGCCGGCACGCAAGCTGCGCGGCGCCGGACTGCGGACCGTACGGACCAGTCGCCGAGGTGCTGCTGAAGTAAAGGCCAGCGTCGTTGAGCGCGCCATGCAATGGGGTAGCACCGGAACCGTACGCCGCATACAAGCGATCGTACCAGAGCTTACGATTGTTGTTGCTTCCATTGATCCCGTTTGGATTGTCGAACAAGCCATCGTTCTGGTCCACCGGAATGGGCTTGGCCTGGGTGATGGCGTTGCCGGTATTTTCTCTCCGCCAGATCGTCCGGAAGCCGACGCGCACGTTGGTGCCGAGATCGCTGAACGCATGCCCGGCACTTCCCTTGGCCACCTTGATGCGGGTGCGGCTGTAGGACCACCAGGTGGCGAAATTGGTGCGCTCGGCCGCTTCGCTGCGACCGGTGGGCGTTGCCCGGGTACAGTTCTTCCACTGCCAGCCATTGGCACTATTGCTGCAACCCTGATTGGCAAGGCCCTGCTGATTCAGGACGTTGTTCAACAGCTCGCTGCGAATGATCGTGCCATCCGTCCGGATCTGGTAGCGATAGTAGTTGGCGGTATTGGAAAGATAGGTTTCGGTCGTATTGCTTAGATCCTTTGGAACGAAAAATTGCCTGACGGCGGTGGAAAGATCCACATTGCTCGTCAGATCATGCGTGTCGTTGTAGACGCTCGTGTAATCCATGCCCCCCGTCATCGATGCACCCGTCGCATCCACCCAGGGCTCGTAATCCACGGCCGGGTTGTAATAGATGGTGTTACGCGTGTAAGCGGAGTTGCTGATGTTGAAATTGGTGCCATCGACCGTGGTTTGCGGCACCACATCCGGCATGGCCGTGCCTTCCATCGAGCCGGAGTCGTCCAGGATGAACAGCACGTTGGGGGCGATGCGTCCGCCGGATTGCAGCGGATAGCTGGGAACCACGATGCCAGCGCTGGCGGGTAGCGCGATCATCGTGCAGGCGAAAGCCACTGCAGAGACCTTGAGGCTGGCTAAGGCACTGTGCCGGCGCAGACGTTCGTCGTGAAAATGGCTCATGTCGATGACTCCGTCCTACGGCGCGATATAGCTTGATTGAAGGATGACGCTGGCACGGCCAGCGGCTTCGCTGAGCGCGACAACCCGATACATCGGCCGCACGCAGATGGGCTGCCCCGTGTATTTCTCGTCGCTGTTGCATTCGAACCAGGCTTCGGAAGTGCCCATGTATTCGATATAGAACCGTGTTCTGGAGGCTGCAGCGCTGCGGCTGGTGGTACTGGCGTCTATCCAACCAGCGAAGCTCGGATCACGCCAGCGCTCGGCTTGAGTGGCCACGGGCTGCCCGCATACGCCAGCACTACAGCCGGTGCCGGTAGGCACCACCGTCTGCGCTGCCGCAAGCGCCTCGCCTTCGCGCAAGGCCGACTCGGCAGCCTGGAAGTTCACGCTGCGATCGAGCAGGTTGCCGCTCATCCGCTCCTGCATCAGCGTTCCGCGCACGACCGCCAGGCCCAGCAGCGTCATCACCAGCAGCAGCATCAGCACCACGATCAGGGAAACGCCAGCCTGGCGCGCGACCCGCGCCGGATATGAAGTTGTGCTCATTCGTTGCGATTCCGCAAGGTGATGACGTTGCTGATCGTGCGCGTCACCGGCAGGCCGTTGGTTCCGATCGCGTCCTGGGTCTGGAAGGTCAAGGACAGATTGACGGCAGTGACCTGGTCCCAGCGTGTCCCTACAGTGGCGGCACTGACGTAGCCACCGTCGCTGGGAATCAGGTAGGTGATCGCCATGTTCTGCACATTCTCGGCCACCTCCTGATCGACGATCGCCGGAGTACCGCCTGTATTCGTGAGCACACCCTGATACAACGAACGTCCGCCCCTCGGGTTGGTGCCGATGAACCAGCGCGATGCGTTGAGCCGGCTGAGCATCGTGTTCGGCCCGTAGGTGAAGACCGCGCCGTTGATGCCCAGGTTGCTGCTGGAATTGCCAGGCGAACCCGATGCGGCGTGACCGATGGTCGTGCTGCCCTGCCCGCTGCTCATCTGGAACAGGGTGCCGATGCGCAACACTCCCGTGGCCTCCGAGTTCGGACCGCAGGCGATCAGAAAGTCGCCGTTCCTGAAACCGTGGGTGTTGGCGCTCACCGTGAACTGCGCGGAAGCCGGAGTATGCGCGGTGACGATCGCAGTCGCGTCACCCGAAGACAACAGCATCAGACCTTGGGTGTTGGCGACGCGGTTGGATACGGTATCCGGAAAGCTGCCGCTGGCCGACACGCCCACCAGCCGGTTGCCCGACCAGTTCGTCCACCAGCGCGACGCAGGGGTGTTGATGACGTTCGACATGCCCATGTTGTCGCTGCTGTTGCACTGGTTCCCGCCCGCCTCGCGAATGTCGCGCGTCATCATCTCGAACGCGGTACGCACGTTTTCCTGCACGCGCCCCAGGTTCTCGGTGGCGGCGTAGGTGCGTCGGTTGGTGAGGAAGATGCCGATGGCCGCGCCCACGACCAGCAACCCCAGCACCAGGGAGATCATCAGTTCGATCAGGCTCAGGCCCGCGCTGTGGCGCCTGCCGGGCGCTGTTCCCCGTCGCATGCGGCTCATAGCCTGGTCACCGTCTGGAACTGCTGGGTCTGCACTGCGGTCGCATCGGCAGCCGCATGGCTGCCCCTGCTGTCGTCCCACTGCACGGTCACCCGGCACGCCGTGGCGCTGCAGTTGATCGCGCCGCACGCCGACGCCCCCATGATCGCCTGCAACGAGTTGAGGAAATTGCGCTGATCGACCACCACCTGCGACGTGCCGGTCGGCGCAACACAGGTCATGCCCATGTTGTAGTTGCCATTGCGGGCGGCAGTCACGTTGGCGCGCATCGCATCGAGGACGCCGGTGGTGCCGACTACCACCTGACTGCGCTCGAAGGAGCTCTGGTTGTTGCGCAGTGCGGTGGCTTGCAAGGCGGCCACGCCCAGCATGCCGATGCCCATGATCAGGACCGAGATCATCACCTCGATCAAACTGACGCCGCGCTGCGAAGCGACTGAAACGGACCGCGGAGAAGGGGTATGCATGGCGTTCACGGAGGAGAGTCTGATGGCGCAGGGCATGCGATGTTGCCGGGAGTGGTGACGGAACCGACGCGGCTGCCACCGACGATGTAGACGACCCGCAGGTTGTCGCTCGGGCGTGTCGTCGCGATGCAGCTGGAGAATCCTGCATTGAGCAAGGTTCCTGCACTGCTGCGGGCAAACCCGTCCGGGCTGAACACGATGCGATCGCTGTTGCCGCTGACCGCGCTGCTCACGCTCAGCTGGACCGGCGCTTTCACCGCGCTGACGCGCAGCACGGTCGAGCCGGTGACCACGATGGTGATCCACTGGTTCCACGCGCTGCCGGTCGCGCAACTGGTGCCGTTGTCGCTGCGGCACACCGCGACCTTCCGGTTGAGCCGGATCGCCTCCGAGCGCGCGAGCTGAAGCGATGCCACCATTTCGTTGGCCGCGGACGACAGCCGGTTGGTATTGACCAGATAGGTATAGCTAGGGATGGCGATGCTCATCGCCACAGCCAGCACGACGACCGTCACCATCAATTCGATCAAGCTGAAACCACCGATCCGTCGGCACCGCTCGAAGTAGCGCGGTCGCGCGGCGTGAAAGCGCTGCATGTCGTCTCCCCTTTTCCCGACGCTAAGCTAGAACGCCATCCGGACCGATGCCAGCAGGGACCGATGGGCGGTGGCAGATCGTAGCTGAACGGCAGGCCGGCGACATGCGGCAGGGAATCCGAGGCATCATGCGCCCAGCGTCCCCCTGCCCGATTCCATGCGCCCAGCCCCCACCCCTGCCCCGCCGCTCGACATCTTGTGGCAGCCCACGACCCTGATCTGGGTGCTGCTGGCCGGCGAGGCGGTCGCTGTCGTCCTGACCTTGGCGCCGGGACAGTCCGCGAGCGGCTGGGTCCATTTCGGGCTCGTCTCGCTGCTGCTGCAGTGGACCGCGTTGACCACCCTGGCCTTGCTCTATCTGCTGCGCAGCCAGCTGGAACGTCGCCGTCCGCAGCAGATCGCCTATCTGGCGGTGGCACTGCTGGTGGTCGTCGCGATCGCCGTGCACGCAATCGCGTGGGCGGCGCTGAAAGAGCTGTCGCTATTGCAGGGAGGATGGCACACGTTCCTGCTCAAGGTCGGAACCATCGCCCTGACCCTGGGCCTGATGGCGCTGCTGGCATTCCAGAACCACTGGCGCGTCCAACAACTGGCAGTGCAGGCCAAGCAAGCCCAGCTCGAAGCGCTTCGCGCACGCATCCAGCCCCACTTCCTGTTCAACACGCTCAACACCGGCGCGGCGCTTGCCCGCTTTCGGCCGGAACAGGCAGAGCGCCTGCTGCTGGATCTTGCCGATCTGTTCAGAGCGGCGCTCGCCGGTCCCGATCGGCTGAGCCTGGAAGAGGAGCTATCGCTTGCGCGGCGTTATCTCGGCATCGAGCAGATGCGTCTGGGCGAACGCCTGCGCGTGGATTGGCAACTGTCCGACCCTCTTCCGACGATCGACGTCCCCACGCTTTCGATCCAGCCCTTGGTGGAGAACGCCGTCCGCCACGGCATCGAGCCCAGCACCAGCGGCGGCCATGTGCGCCTTCGGGTCGAACAGGACGCGCATTGGGTCAGGATCGAGATCGTCAATTCCTTGCCGGCGAGCGGCGAGGCGGCCGCCGGCGGCGGGCACAGGATCGGCCTGGAAGCGGTCCGCGCACGCGTGGAAAGCATCTGCAACGGACGCTTGAGCACCCAGCGCGGGACCGACGACACCTTCGTCAGCCTGCTCGAGTTGCCCAAACCGCCCTGATCCCTGCGGCAACCCGACACCGGTCGTATCGATCGACTCAGGCCATGACCCGGTAACAAGGCCGATACTCGCCGGAAATCTTCATCCGGCGCTGTTCGACGAAGGCGCGCAGCAGCTCGTCCAGGGCCTGCATCATGTCCGCGTCGCCGTGGATCTCGAACGGGCCGTACTCCTCGATGCGGCGCATGCCGTCTTCCTTGACGTTGCCGGCGACGATGCCGGAGAAGGCGCGGCGCAGGTCCGCCGCCAGCGCGTGCGGCGGGCGCCCGTGGTGCAGGTCGAGCGCAGCCATCGCCTCGTGGGTGGGCACGAACGGGCGCTGGTACTCCAGCGGGATGTCCACCGACCAGTTGAAGTAGAACGCGTCCTTCTGCTCCTTGCGGTGCATGCGCACCTCCTGGATGCCCTCGGCCATCTTGCGCGCCACCGCGACCGGATCGCCGACGATGATCTGGTAGCGCGAGGTGGCCGCCTCGCCCAGGGTCAGGCGCAGGAAGCGGTCGATCTGCTCGAAGTACGGCGCGGCGATGGTCGGGCCGGTCAGGATCAGCGGGAACGGCAGGCCGCGGTTCTCGTCGCGCAGCAGGATGCCGAGCAGGTACAGGATTTCTTCGGCGGTACCGACGCCGCCCGGGAACACGATGATGCCGTGGCCGATGCGGACGAAGGCCTCCAGCCGCTTCTCGATGTCCGGCATGATCACCAGATGGTTGACGATCGGGTTCGGCGACTCGGCGGCGATGATGCCCGGCTCGGTGACGCCGATGTAGCGGTTGTCGTGCTTGCGCTGCTTGGCATGGGCGATGGTGGCGCCCTTCATCGGCCCCTTCATCGCACCCGGGCCGCAGCCGGTGCAGATGTCCAGACCGCGCAGGCCCAGCTCGTAGCCGACCTGCTTGGTGTACAGGTACTCGTCGCGCGAGATCGAATGCCCGCCCCAGCACACCACCAGGTTCGGATCGGCCGGTTGCAGGATGCGCGCGTTGCGCAGCTGTCCGAACACGGCGCTGGTGATGCCCTCGCTGGTTTGGAGATCGGCGGCGGAGTCCGGGCCGAGTTCGATGGCCATGTAGGCCAGATCGCGGATCACGGCGAACAGCAGTTCGGCCACGCCGTTGATGATCTCCCCGTCCACGAAGGCCATCGCCGGCGCGTTGAGCAGGTCGATGCGCACGCCGCGGTCGCGCTGGGCGACCTGGATGTCGAAGTCCGGGTACAGGTCGCGCGCGGCGCGCGGGTCGTCGGAGGCGCTGCCGCTGGTCAGCACCGCCAGCGCGCAGCGCCGCAGCAGTTCGTGCAGGCCACCGCTGGAGGCGTCGCGCAGGCGCGCCACTTCGGCACGCGAGAGGATGTCCAGGCCGCCGCGCGGGTAGATCCGCGCATCCACTACCGGCAGCGCCCGCGCCGCCGTATTGCTCGTCGTCATATCGGAATTCTTGTCGTTGTCGTCAGCGGCGACTTTAGCGTCAGCCCCCGCAAAAGAAAACGGCCGGGTTGCCCCGGCCGTCTCTTGTTCCAGCGATATGCCAGCGATCAGAACTGGTAGCGGAAGCCCACCTGCAGCGACCACTGCGACACACCGACGTTGAAGCCGTCGGCGTCCGAGTTGGCGGCGGTCGGCTGGCTGGCACCGGTGAAGTTGTACACGTACTGGCCGTTGTAGATGCCGGCCAGGCGTGCCACCGAGGCGTCGGCGTAGAAGCCGTAGTCCACGATGTGGCCCCAATCCTTGTTGATCAGGTTGCCCACGTTCTGGATGTCCAGCCAGATCTGCGACTTGTGACCCTTGTAGAAGCCCGGGAGCTCCTGGCTGATGCGCACGTCGAAAGTGTTGACGAAGCCGGAGCGGAAGCCGTTGGCCGGAGCGTAGCTGCCCGCGTACTTCGCCAGTTCCGGATGCGCGGCGAGCCACGCATTGAAGTTGGCGGCCATCGCGGCATCCGGGGTGAAGCGGCCGGCGCTGCTCACGCTGCCGAACAGCACGTCGCCGTTGGGCACATAGAACAGGTCGTTGTAGGTACGGCCGTCGCCATTGAAGTCGTTGGCGAAGACGTAGCTGAACGGACGGCCGCTGCGGCCTTCGTAGACCAGGCCGATGCGGGTTTCGTAGTCACCGAAGAACTTGTGCTTCCAGTCCAGCGAACCGCTGATGCGATCCTTGATCTCGTAGCGCGAGGTGGTTTCGGTGTTCGAGTTCACGTCGAAGGCATACTGGTACGCCCAGCCCGAACTGGCGGTGGAACTGGTCAGCGGGCCGACTTCGGTCGCGTGCGTGTAGGTGTAGCCCAGGGTCCAGGACCAGTCGCTGTTCTCGCTGAACGGCTTGGTCAACGACACGGTGAACTGCGAGGTCTTGCCCTTGTCGGTGTTGTCGATCAGGTAGACGGAGTCGTAGCTGTTGTAACGACCGGAGCGGCTGGCGGCCGAGTTGCTGCCGGTTTCCGACGCGGTCCAGCTGACCTTGCCCGGGGTCCAGTACAGGGTGCGGCCGTCCGGACCGGTGTAGCCCGGCCCCAGGTTCAGCGACTGATAGTACAGGCCGTCCTTGACCTTGGTCACCAGCAGCTCGGCCGACGCGACGATGCCGTACCACGGCAGTTCGCTGTCGATCGCCAGGTTCGCCTTCCACAGCGAGGGCTGCTTGAAGTCGTTGCCGACGAAGTTGACGTTCTGCAGGCGCGAACCCGCCACGGTCGGGATCGGCTGGTTCAGGCCATCCGGCGAGAACGGCACGGCGGCGTTGTAGTTGGCCTGGTTGTACGAAGTGTAGTTCAGGCCGGTGTTGGAGTAGCTGTTGCCGATCCACACCTGCGGGGAGTCGCCCTGGAACAGGCCCACGCCACCGCGCAGCTGCATCGGGCGCTCGCTGTCGAAGGTGTAGTTGAAGCCGAAACGCGGCTGGATCAGGAAGTCGCCGTCGAAGAGCTTGCTGTTGTTGTAACCAAAGGTGTTCGACGCCGCGGCGTTGTAGGTCGGCGACGGGGTGGTGTCCGGACGGTCGCCACGCAGGCCCAGGGTCAGGGTCAGGTTGCTGTTGACGTACCACGTGTCCTGCACGAACAGGCCCAGGCTGTTGTACTTGTAATCGGCCGGGATCGAGCCAGGCGAGGTCTCGGCAGCCAGGCGGTAGCTGGACCAGGTGCCGGCGGCGAAGTTGTCCAGGCCCTGGAAGATATAGGCGCCCCAACCGTTCTGGGCGAAGTAGTTGTAGATCTCGTTGGTGCTGTAGTCCACACCGAACTTCAGGTCGTGGTCGCCCAGCGTCCAGGTACCGGCACCGTAGTAGTTCCAGGTCTTGGTCGTGAGGATGTTGTTCTGCGAGCTCAGCTCGGTACCCAGATACAGCGAGTCGTTGCCCTGCTGGATCTGGATGCTCGGCGCGGTGGTCGGGGTGTTGCGGATGGCCGAGTAATCGCGGTAGGACGCCTTGAACTCGGTCGAGAAGTTGTCGCTCCAGTCGGAGAACAGCTGGCCGACGTAGCTCTCGATCGACTTGTCGTGCTGATACCAGTACGAGCTCAGCGAAACCGAGCTACTGGTCATGCCGTTGATGCGCAGCTTGCTCTGGTCGAGTTTGCTGTAGCGGAGGCTGGCGCGGTGCTGGTCGTTGATGTTCCAGTCCAGCTTCAGCGCGTACTCTTCGAGGTCTGTGTTGCCGTTGCTGTTCAGCGAGCCGGCATCGATGCCGTAGTTCTGGGCGATCTGCTGGGCACGGGCGATGTAGGCGTCGTTGATGACCGCATTGGCCTTGCCGTACGCGGTGCTGGCCAGGTCGGCGCCCGGAGCGCCCTGCTCGAACTTCTCGTAGTTGGCGAAGAAGAACAGCTTGTCCTTGATGACCGGACCACCCAGGGTCATGCCGTAGGTCTTCTCCTTGGTGAAGCCGTTGAACGGGGTGCCGTCCGGGTTGTCGCCGAACCAGTCGCCGTCGCGATAGCTGCCGTACACCGAGCCGTGGAATTCGTTGGTACCGGACTTGGTCACGGCATTGACGGTGGCGCCGGCGGCGCTGGCGATGCTGACGTCGTAGTTCGACAGGTTGATGTCGAGGGCTTCGATGGCTTCCATCGACACCGGCTGGCGACGGGTCGCCATATTGTTGCCTTCCAGGCCGAAGGTGTCGCTCGCGGCCACGCCGTCGATGTTGATCGAGTTGTAGCGCGGGTTCAGGCCACCGGCGGAGATGGAGCCCGAGGCGCGATCGACGAAGGCCACGCGCGGATCCAGGCGCATGTAATCCTGGATGTTGCCGTTGATCGACGGCAGCGCGGTGATCGTTTCCTGGCTGATCTGGGTGCCCGAGCCGGTGTTGGTGGCGCGGAACACTTCCGAACCGCCGGCCACGGCGACCGCGTTCACCGTCTCCAGGGTGGTCAGGTCGCCGGTCAGCGCCGCATTGACGCTGGCGGTCTGGTTGACGCCCAGGTACACGCCGTCTTCGGTCTTGGTGCCTTCGCCGGGCTTGGTGATGGTGATGGTGTACGGGCCGCCGACGCGCAGGCCGCGCGCGTTGTAGCGGCCGCTGGCGTCCGTGGTGGCGCGGCTGACCGTTCCCGACTCGACGTGGGTGATGGTCACGTCGGCGCCTGCGACAGGCTGACCATCGTGGGTGACCAGGCCGCCGACGCCGGCGGAGGTGCTCTGGGCGAACACGGGGGCGGCGGCGAGCGCAGCAACGAGGCCAAGGGTGAGCTTGGACATCCGGAGACGGCGGGGTTGAGTCATTGCAATAGCCTCGATGGAGTTTGACGAAATGCGCATAGCTCGCCGCGCTGGTGGGCGCACGGCAGCGGAATGTGGTTCGTGCCCCCTTGCTGGATCCCCCGCAAGGGTTAACGTGAGTTTAACACCATAGGGCCGATTTGTTGCCGAAACGTGACAAACTGGCATAAACGGACACGACACGACATGGATTGCAGTTCCCATGTCGGCGCAGGACACCGAATGACGCCATCGCACACGCTTCGAGGCCGCATCGCGAGGTGCAGGTAGTCCAGCTGCTGGATGGCTTGGCCGGTAGCGGCCGGCGCGGAGCATTCACCCGCAATCGTCGGCTCGACATGCCAAGGACAAGGCGACCCGACCTCCCTTAGCGGACACCCGAGCGGTGGTGCACAGCGCCCCATAGTTCGTCTGGCCCGGACTGGCGGCCGGGGCTCACACGCCCGCACACCCCGCTCCGCGACGAACACAGCGGCAGCTTCCTCTCGGGCATGCCGCGTGGTGCCGGCCGCCCCCTCCAAGCAGCCGGCCCACCCGGAAACGACTTGCCAGGGCCAGCCATGGGCAGCGGCCCCAAAGAATCCGATGCAGATATCCGCACACTGCGAACAGCCTGCAGCGCGCGCGGCACGGCCAGGCGCCGGAGCAAGACCCGCATAAACGCAAACGGCCGGGGCTAGGCCCCGGCCGTTTGCGCTGCTTTGCTTTTTTTCAGCCCTGCTGCGGGGCGCGATGGTTCCTCAGAACGAACCGCCAAAAGTGACCGCGAACGCGCGCGGCTCCAGCACGGAGTAATACGGGGTGCCGGTGGACACCACATCCGGATACTCGCTGGCGCCGGAGGCCGCCAACACCTGCGTGGTGCTGGCCCAGGTGACCGCCTGTTTGTCGGTCAGGTTGTAGAGATTGAGCTTGATCGACGGCTTCTTCAGCCAGCCCCAGTCGGCGAACGCGTAACCGGCATCGGCGCCGAAGGTGGTATAGCCCCCCACCCGTTCGGTGTTCATGTAGTCGCCGTAACGCGAGCCGGAGTAACGGCCCTTCACCGCGACCCAGAAATCGCCGATGCTGTAGCTCAGGCGCAGGTTGGCCAGGTTCTTCGGCGTATTGGCCAACTGCTTGCCGCCCACCGCATAGTCGTAGGTGCCCTTGGAGGTGCCCACCGCCAAGGTGTCGCTCAGGATCTTGGCCTGGGTGTAGGTGTAGGAGCCGTACAGCTTGAGATTGTCGGTGATGTTGTAGCTGGCTTCGCCGTTGAAACCGCGCATGCGTACCTTGCCGATCGAGATGTAGGTGGTCAGCGCCGTGGCCTGGTCGTAGCTGGACATCTGCTTGTTGCTGTAGTTGCTCTGATACAGCATGGTCGACAGCGAGAAGCGGTCGCCGTAGTAGCGCCAGCCCAGGTCGTTGGTCCACGCCGATTCGGGCTCCGGAATCTCCTGCGCGGCCGACAGGTTCACCGAGATCGAGTTGGTCGCCGGCACGCGGAAGGTCTTGGCCACGCCGTAATAGAACTGGTTGCGGCTGTCGGGGGCGTACTTGATGCCGAAGGCCGGCAGCAGCTTGCTGTAGCTGTTGTCGAAGTCCACGCCGATCTCCTTGGCGGTATCCGGCCACTGGTAGTTGTGGCCCTTGCGCGTGGCATGGATCCAGGACACGCCGTAGTTGACCGCCCAATCGTCGGCCGGGGTCCAGTTGTCCTGGACGAAGTACTTCTGCACGTCGGTGACGGTGTAGGTGCGATAGCTCTGCTGCACCTGGCCATCGGCGTAGGTCAGGAAGCAATCGTCGCTGTCGGCCCAGATGTCGCAGGCCTGACCGGTGCTCTGGTCGGTCTTGACGATGCTGTTGTTCTGGCTCTTGCGCGAACGGTCGTACCACAGGCCATAGACCAGATTGTGGTCCATGCCGATGTCCTGGAAGAACTTGGCGACCACGCCCGGACGCACCGTGCTGGAAGCCGAATAGGTGTAATCGACGTCGCGGCTGCCGCTCACGCCGCTGGAGTAGCCATAGACATTGGCGCTGCTGGTGGACGGATACACCGACGCGGCACTGGAGCCGCCGCCGTCGCCCCACCACACGTACGGCACCACCGACAGGCGCAGGCTGTCGCTCAGGGTGAACTCGCCATCCAGGCTGGCCAGCAGGCTCTTGTACGGGTTGCGCCGCAGCTTCCAGTAGGACTGGTCGTTCGAGGTACCGCCGCCGCCCCAGCTGTCGTTGTAGTCGTACGCGTAATCGCCGGCCAGCTGCGCCTTGCTGGCGGTGTTGTAGGAGTAGTTGGACTGGCGGTTGTACTGGAACGAGGCGCTGATCGAGTTGCCCGGACTGATGTCCCATACGCTCTTGCCGTCGATCTTGTTGACCGACATGTCGCCGTTGCCCTTCCACTTGTCGGCGCTGTTGGTCGAGAACGACACCCACGAACGCACCGCGCCGGTATCGCCGGTGTTCACGCGCACGAAGCTGCGCCGATAGTCGTTGCTGCCGAAGCTCTGGGTGAAGTCCACGCCGAAGGTGTGGCTGGGGTCGATCGTCGACCAGGCGATCTGGCCGCCGGTGGCGCCCATTTCCGGCTGGTCCACGTTGGGCGTGCCCTGGGTGACGGTGATGTCGTTGTAGTTCTCGGCATCGCCGTATTCGGTGGCGTAGACCGAGTAGCTGCCGCTGTCGGTCACCGGCGCGCCGTTGACGGTGACGCCGATGGCCGAGGAGTCGAAGCCGCGCAGGCTGTAGTTGCCGTTGTTGAGTCCGGTCACGTCGCTGGTGGCGGCGTCCACGCCCGGGATCGCATCGATCATCTGGGTGAAGTTGCTGCCGCCGGAGGCCTGCGCGATGGCCTCGCGGGTCACCGTGGAAATCGCCTTGCTGGCAGTCTGCACGGTCATGTTGCCACCGCCCAGCACATAGCTGCTCTTGTCGGCGCTGACGTTGACCTTGTCCAGCTGCTGCACGCGCTTGGTCTCGTAGGCGGCAGTGGTATTGGAGGTGCTGGAGGCGGTGACGCGCTGCTCCGCAGTATCGGTGCCGGCGTCCTGGGCCAGGGCCGGATGCGCCGCAAGCGCGGTCGCCAGCGCCAGGGAAAGAGCGGAAATACGGTGTGCGGAACGGGACTTCATCGGGCAAGCGCCTCTGTGGCTAACGTGGGAGCGGCAGAGAGCGGTGGCGCGACTGGCATGGACACGGCGCACGCGCGCCCACCGCTTCGGAAGGCGCTACGGTAGGCGGGCCATTTCGCCCGCGTATGCCTCGGGCGTTTACAAAAACTTAATCCGGCGACACGCGGCGACACGCGCCGGCACAAAAAAGCGCCGCAGATGTCATCGAATTGCCGCAAACGCGTGGCGTGTCGCAGCGTTGGCGAGTAACGACAGGCACGGCAAGGCCGTGCGCGCCCGCTCAGCCGGCGACCGGCAGCTTCAGATAGGCGCTGAGGCCATCCAGGAACATCTGCACCGAGATCGCCACCAGCAGCATGCCCATCAGCCGCTCGACCGCGGTCAGCACGCGCATGCCGAGCAGCTTGTACAGCAGCGTGCCGGAGAACAGCAGCGCCGACGTGCCGAGCCACGCCAGGATCAGCGCCAGGCTCCATTCGCCCAGGCGGGTGGGCTCGTTGCTGCCCATCAGCATCACCGCGGCCATGCCCGACGGCCCGGCCACCAGCGGAATCGCCAGCGGCACGATGAACGGCTCGCCGTCGGGAATCTCGCCCATCAGCCCTTCCGGGCGCGGGAAGATCATGCGGATGCCGATCAGGAACAGCACGATGCCGCCGGCGATCGCCACCGATTCCTGGCGCAGGTGCATGACTTCCAGCGCGTACTTGCCGCCCCACAGGAACGCCATCAGCACGCCCAGCGCGATCAGCAGTTCGCGCGCCAGCACCACCCGCTGGCGCCTGGCCGGCAGCGGCTTGAGCACGCTGAGGAACACCGGGATATTGCCCAGCGGGTCGAGGATCAGGAACAGCAGCAGGGCTGCCGACAGGATGGTCATGCCAGGGGATTCCAGATCGCGCCGCGATGCGCGGCGCCGGCGGGCGACAGCAGTTCCACGCAGGCGGCGGCGTAGTGCGCCGCATCGACCGCGTCGAAGTCTTCCTGGTGGGTGTAGGCGCGTGCGCGCAGCGCGGTGCGCATCGGTCCGGGCTGCAACCCGGCCACGCGCACCGTCGAGGCGGCCAGTTCGCCGTGCAGGGTCGCCAGCAGGCCGCGGCGGCCATGCTGGGCCACGCCGTAGCCCCCCCAGTAGGCCTGGCCGACGCGCGCCGGGTCGTCGAGCGCGAACACGATCGCCGCATCCGGGGCCTGTTTCAGCAGCGGCAGGCAGGCCTGGGTCAGCCAGCCCGGGGCGGTCAGGTTGACGTGGATGGCGCGCGCGAACTGCGCCGGGTCGGCGTGCTCGAACGGGGTCAGGCCGACGAAATCGGCGGCGCAGTGCAGCAGTCCGTCCAGCCGCCCTAGCTCTGCCTGCACCCGCTCGGCCAGCGTCGCATAGTCGTCCGGGGTGGCGCCGAGCAGGTCCAGCGGATACAGCAGCGGCTGCGCGCCGACGGCGGCGATCGCGTCGTAGACCCGGTTCAAGCGCGCCGGCTTGTGCCCGAGCAACACCACCGTGGCGCCGGCCTGGGCGCAGGCCATTGCCGCGGCGCTGCCCAGCCCGCCGGCGGCGCCGCACACCAGCACCACGCGCTGCGCCAGCGCGCCCGCGTGCGGCGTCGCCTGCGCTGTCACGGCTGGTAGGCCTCGGCCACGATGCGCTGCAATTCGCCGGATTCGAACAGCTCCATGGTGATGTCACAGCCGCCGATCAGTTCGCCGTGGATGAACAACTGCGGGAACGTCGGCCAGTTCGAATAACGCGGCAGATTGGCGCGGATCTCGGGCTCGTCGAGCACGTTGACGGTGTGCAGCCGGTCGGCGCCGGCGGCCAACAGGGCCTGCAGCGCGCGGCTGGAAAAGCCGCACATCGGGTATTGCGGCGTGCCCTTCATGAACAACACGATGGGGTGGTGTTCGACGTCGGCCTGGATGCGCTCCATCACCTGCATGGGGGATTTCTCCTGCTTGGGCGAAAAAACGGACCTCGGCGGTCGGCTAGACTTTCGCGTAGCCGCATAGTGTAAGCCCTGCGCACGGCAGTACCGAAACGCGCCCCCGAAACCGCTCCCGAGGATCCATGGCCATCGAACTCGCTCCCCTGCCGTACGACCGCGCGGCGCTGGCGCCGCACCTGTCCGCCGAGACCCTGGACCAGCACCACGGCCAGTACCAACGCGCGCTGGTCGAACGGCTCAATGCGCAGATCGCCGGCAGCGAATTCGCCGACCTGCCGTTGCAGGATCTGGTGCGCCGCAGCCAGGGCCGCCTGTTCCAGCACGCGGCCGAGGTCTGGAACCACGAGTTCTACTGGCGCGGGTTGCGCCCGCGCGGCGGCGGCGAGCCGGGCGGCGAAATCGCCGAGCGCATCGCCAAGAGCTTCGGCGACGTCGCCCGCTTCAAGGCGGAGTTCGAACGCATGGCGCTGGCGGTGTTCGGTTCTGGCTGGGTCTGGCTGGTGCAGCGCCCGGACGCCACGCTGGCCTTGCTCACCACCGTCAACGCCGGCTCGCCGCTGACCGGCGAGGATCTCCCGCTGCTGGCCTGCGACCTGTGGGAGCACGCCTACTACATCGATTACCGCGGCGACCGTGCGCGCTACCTGGAAGCATTCTGGAAGCTGGTGAACTGGGAGTTCGTGGCGGCGAATCTGCGGTGAGGCCGGGATTGGGGATTCGGGATTGGGGATTGGGGGATGACCGGCCTGCGGCCGTGGTGAGCGTTTCGGGATTGGACGAGTGACGGCGGACGTGTAATCGCGTATCGGGCTGGCGCTTTTGGGCCACGACGCCCAGGAGTGGCCTGGGCGCGGCATCATCGGCCCGCTCAGCCCTGCGCGCGCAGCGTCTCGATCACCGGCGCGACCTGGTCGTCGCGCTGCAACTGCGCGCCCACTGTCTGCAACGCCTGCGCCAGGGCCGCCGGGGTGTCCTCGCGCAGCGTGGCGTGGCCGACCTTGCGGCCCTCGCGCGGCTCCTTGCCGTAGTCGTGCCAATGCCCGCCGGGCTGCGCCAGCACCGGCACCGCGTCCGGCATCTGCCCGATCCAGTTGAGCATGCAGGCATGGCCGCGCATGCGCGTGGACCCCAGCGGCAGGCCCAGCACCGCGCGCAGGTGGTTCTCGAACTGCGAGGTCTCGGCGCCTTCGATGGTCCAGTGGCCGGAGTTGTGCACCCGTGGCGCCATCTCGTTGGCGAGCAGTTCGCCGTCGCGGCAGAACAGCTCCAGCGCGAACACGCCCACGTACTGCAGGCGCTCGGCCAGCGCCTGCGCGTAGGCAATGGCGGCCTGGGCCAGCGCGGCGTCGGCCTGCGCCGGGGCCAGGCTGGCCGACAGCACGCCCTGCACATGCCAGTTCTCGGTCAGCGGCCAGGTGCGGAACTCGCCGTCGCGGCCACGCACCGCGACCACGCTGATCTCGCGCTGGAACGGCACGAAGGCTTCCACGATCAGGCCCACGCTGGCCGCCTGCGCGCCCAGCGCGGCCCACGCCGCATCGGCATCGTCCGCGGACTTGATGCGGAACTGGCCCTTGCCGTCGTAGCCCAGGCGCCGGGTCTTGAGAATGCACGGGGTGCCGATCTGCGCCAGCGCCGCGTCCAGTTCCCCACGGCTGCCGATCGCGGCGAAATCGGGCACCGGGATGCCCAGTTCGCGGAACAGGGTCTTCTCGGCCAACCGATCCTGCGCCACCGCCAGCGCGCGCGGGTTCGGGAACACCGGCACCTGCCCGGCCAGCCATTCGGCGCTGGTCGCCGGCACGTTCTCGAAATCGAACGTGGCCACGTCGACCTTGGCCGCGAACGCGGCCAGCGCCGCCTCGTCGCGGTAATCGCCGACCTGCAGCGGCGCGACCTGTCCGGCGCAGGCGTCGGCCACCGTATCCAGCATCACGAAGCGCAGTCCCAGCGGCGCGCCGGCCACGGCCATCATCCGCGCCAACTGGCCACCCCCGAGGATTCCGACAGTGGTGCTCATTGGCGCGGGTCGTCCTTGGCCATCACCTCGTCGGTCTGACGCTGGCGGAAGCCGTCCAGCGCGGTGGCGATGTCGGCATGCTCGGCGGCGAGCATCGCCGCGGCGAACAGCGCGGCATTGGCCGCACCGGCATTGCCGATCGCGAAGGTGGCTACAGGAATGCCGGCCGGCATCTGCACGATCGACAGCAGCGAATCCATGCCATTCAACGCCTTGGACTGCACCGGCACGCCGAGCACCGGCACCGCGGTCTTGGCCGCGAGCATGCCCGGCAGGTGCGCCGCGCCGCCGGCGCCGGCCACGATCGCGCGCAGGCCGCGACCGGAGGCCGCCTCGGCATAAGCGAACAGCACGTCCGGGGTGCGGTGCGCGGACACCACCTTCACTTCATAGGGCACGCCCAGCGCATCGAGTTTCTGCGCCGCATGCTGCATGGTCTCCCAATCGGAGCGGGAGCCCATCACGATGCCGACGAGCGGCGCGGTTTGCTTGGCGGTCATGGCCGTCCCCTGCCTTAAAGACGTATTCTAGCCATCTTCCACGCAAGACGAAGACCGGATGGATCGCAAACTGCTCGACCTGCTGTGCTCGCCCGACACCCGCCAACCGCTGTCCCTGCTGGATGCGCGCGGCCTGGAGGCGTTGAACCGCGCCATCGCCGCCGGCGGCGTGCAGCGCGCCGACGGCAGCCCGCAGGCGCAAGCCTTGCGCGAGGCGCTGATCACCCGCGACCGCAAGCAGCTGTTCCGCGTCGACGACGGCATCCCGGTGCTGTTGGCCGAAGAAGCGATCGGCACCGCCCAGCTCGCCGACTTCCCCGGCAAATGAGCGGCGCCGCGGCGCCGCTGCAGCCGCCGGCGCAGGCAGCGATCGACGCCGACGTTGCGCGCGCGCTGGCCGAGGACATCGGCAGCGGCGACGTCACCGCCGCGCTGCTGCCCGACCGTGCCGACAGCGCCTACCTGCTGTGCAAGCAGGACGCGGTGATCGCCGGCCGGCCCTGGTTCGACGCCTGTCACCGCGTGCTCGACCCGCAGGTGCGGATCGACTGGCGCATCGCCGAAGGCGAACGCGTCGCCGCCGGCACGGTGCTGGCGCTGCTGCACGGGCGCAGCCGCGCGCTGGTCAGCGCCGAACGCGCCTCGCTGAACTTCCTGCAGACCCTGTCCGCCACCGCGACCGCGACCGCCGCCTACGTGGCCGCGGTCGCCGGCACCGGCGCGCGCATCCTCGACACGCGCAAGACCCTGCCCGGCCTGCGCCTGGCGCAGAAATACGCGGTGCGCTGCGGCGGCGGCAGCAACCACCGCTTCGGCCTGTACGACACGGTGATGCTGAAGGAAAACCACATCCACGCCGCCGGTTCGCTGAGCGCGGCGGTGCAGGCCGCGCGCGCGCAATGGCCGGACCTGCCGTTGGTGGTCGAGGTGGAAACGCTGGCGCAACTGCGCGAAGCCCTGACGGTCGGCTGCGACCGCATCCTGATCGACGATTTCGACGCGGCGCAACGCCGCGAGGCGGTGGCGATCGCCGCCGCCGCGCCGTTCAACCGCGCGATCCCGCTGGAAGTGTCCGGCGGCATCGACCTGGAGGGCGTGCGCGCGATCGCCGCCGACGGCGTGGACTGCATCTCCATCGGCGCGCTGACCAAGCACGTGCACGCGGTCGACCTGTCGCTGAAGCTGGGTCCGCCGCCGCACTGACTTCACGGCCGCGGCCACGCCGCTCTGCGACGCTGCACCCATCCCCCATTCACCGAGTTCGCCGATGGCCCGCCCCTGGTTCGCGTTGTTGTGTGCCGCCGCCCTGTTTCCCGCCGGCCGCGCGGCCGCCGCGGAGGTGTGCGACCTGCCGCCACGCTTCGGCCTGAGCCCGGCCGCCGTCGCCATCGTGCGCACCGCCTGCAACGAACATCGGCTGTGGTGGCGCCCGTTCATCGACCGCGACGGCCGGCTCGCCGGCCTGCGCGTGACCGAGGCCGAGCGCGGCTATCTCGCCGATCACGGCATCGAGGCCTGGCAGCGCGTGGCCGCCTATTGGCGCGACAGCGGCACGCTGGGCGCGATGGGCGGCAGCGACGGCGCCGCCAGCTGCCAGCAACTGGACGGCTCGCGCTACCGGCAAGCGGACTGCCGCGCGTTCCTGGTCGACAACCCCTGGTCGGCGGCGTTCGTGTCCTGGGTGATGGTGCGCGCCGGCGTCGGCGGCTTCCACACCTCGGTGCGGCACATCGACTACATCCGCGCCGCCTACCAGGGCGGCGCGAACGGCCTGCCCTATCGCTACGCCGACCCGCAGCAGGACAAGCCCGCGCCGGGCGACCTGCTGTGCTTCCTGCGCGGGCGCAAGCAACCGCTGGGCGCGGCCGGGCTGCGCGAGGCGCTGGCGCGCGGCGGTGCGCTGCCGTGGGAATCGCATTGCGACATCGTGGTCGCAGCCAACGTCGGCGGCGACCACACGCTGTACCTGATCGGCGGCAACGTGCTCAACGCGGTAACCATGCGCAAGCTGCCGCTGGACCGCGCCGGGCGCCTGCAACTGGAGGCGCCGCTGGCGCAGGACCAGGTCGGCGACGACGGCGCCGGCCTGGAGTGCACGCCGGGCCACGAGGAGCTGTGCGACTTCAACCGACAGGACTGGGCGGCGCTGTTGCAACTGCAGCCGCAAGCGCAGTTGCTGCCGCCGGTGATGCCGGATGCTGCTCCCGCCGTGGACCCGGGCACGCCGCAAGCCCCGCTACCGGCGACTACGCCGCCGGCGCCACCAGCCGCATCCGGCACCGTGCCCGCCACGCCAGCTACACCGGCCGCCTCGCCCGCTGCATCGGCAACACCGGCGCCGCAACCGCAAGCGACCGAACCGCCGGGGCAGCGCTAGCGTCTTATCGAGTGCGTGCGACCTCCAGGATCTGCGTCGCCTCGGCAGGCGCCATCGGTCGCAGCGAGTTTTGCCGGCCGGGCCCATCGCGACTTGATGGCACCTTGAATGACTGCAGTCCGGAAGCTGCAGGCTGCGGCGGCGATGACGTGTCGTTCTCCTGTCGCGGCTGAAGCCGCTCCTACACGGGCACGGCGCGCACGCTGTAGGAGCGGCTTCAGCCGCGACAGGAGAACGAGGTGGCCATGGTGCAAGGCATCCATGGGAAACGCGGCCGCACCGGCATCGGCTCCCCATCGCCAATGCGCCTTCACCATCTCAGCGCATCTTCAACGCCTCGATGCCGGAACCTGCCGGCCCGGCGCATCGGCCGCTCGCCGTGGCATCGACATGCTTTTTCGGGGTTATCGGAGTGCCCTGAAGGCGCTCCCGCAAGAAGCCGTGAGCCACACACGAAAACAATCAGGCTCGCCATCCGTGCTTCTAGAGCCTCGGCCTCACACGGCATCAAGTCCAAGCCGATTCCCCATTCCCCATTCCCGATTCCCGATTCCCCAACCAAGCATTGCCGCTCCACCCCGCGTCTCGCTACAGTGACGCATGCCTAGCCTGATCCTGCTGATGATTGCCGGCGCCGCGGCGTTCGCGTTCTGGAACGCGTCGCGCGCTGCCGCCGAACGCGCCGAGAGCCTCGGCCGCAATGCCTGCAAGGCCGCCGACGTGCAGTGGCTGGACCAGAGCGTGCACGGCACCGGCCTGCGCCTGCGGCGCCTGCCCAGCGGCTGGCTGGGCTTCGAGCGGACCTTTCGCTTCGATTATTCCTACGATGGCGTCGATCGCCACAGCGGCCGCCTGGTGCTGCTCGGCGACCAGTTGATCGCCTTCACCGGACCCTCGGTGGCCACGGTGACGGCGCTGCATGAGGGACGTGCGCCGCGCGAGTGAGGGGCCCGCCGTTCGCGAAGACGCGCTCTGCGCGGGCGGGGTCTCCGCAGGCAGACAAGACGCTCCACGTGGATATCGGTCGCGGCTGAAGCCGCTCCTACAGGGGCTCGATCCAAGTTGAGGTAGACGCGTGAGCCGTGGCGCATGCTGCGCGGCACCGACGCTGGACGCGATCCGCCGGGTGGCGACGCCCGCAGCGGATCGGACGTTCGCACCGGCCACATCCTCGCCGGCGCAAACCAGAAGCCGTGGTTACTTCACCACGCGCAGATGCGGGCGCTTGCCGCCAGCGCCATCGTCGGAACCGCTGGGGCGCGGCGGCGGAGTGTCGTCGCCCGGCGGCTCGGTGGCGCCATGGATATCGTCCGGCAGCGCCATGCCCTGCCCGGTCTCGCGCGCGTACACCGCCAGCACCGCGGCCATCGGCACCTGCACCGGATAGCTGACGCCGCCGAAGCGGGCGGTGAAGCTGACCCCTTCGTTGTCGATCTGCAGGCGCACCACCGCGCGCTCGGCGATGTTGAGCACCACCCTGCCGTCCTTGACCGCACTCGGCGGCACCTGCACGTTGGGCAGGCCCGCATCCACCAGGATGTGCGGGGTCATGCCGTTGTCGTTGATCCACTCCACCAGCGCCCGCAACAGGTACGGGCGATGGCTGGTCATGCGGGAAATATCGTCGGTCATGCGCCAATTCTACGCGCCGGCACGCATTGGCGCTGGCGCAACGCGGAAAACATCGGAGGCGCCACGCGCGGCCGCAGCATCAGGCCGGCAGGTCGCGCAGCTTCTTTTCCTGATCCGTCAGGCTGCGGATGAAACCGGGATTGCGGAAAATGCGGTTGCCGTAGTCCTCGATCGCCTTGCCGTCCTTGGGCAGCGGAATGTCCAGCGCCTGCAGGCGCCAGATGATCGGCGCCATCGCGCAATCGGCCAGGCTCATTTCCGGATTGAGGAAGAACTTGCTGGCCTTGAACAGCGGCACCGACGCGGTCAGCAGCTCCTTGAGCCGCTTGCGCCCGGCCTCGGCCTGGGCCTTGTTGCCAAGCTGGATCGCCTGCACCTGCGGCACCCAGTCGTGCTCGATGCGCAGCATCGCCAGACGCAGGCGCGCACGCGACAACGGATCGACCGGCATCAGCGGCGGATGCGGATAGCGTTCGTCCAGATATTCGCTGACCACGGAGGCGGCGTACAGCACCAACTCGCGCTCGACCAGGGTCGGTACCGAGTGGTAGGGATTGAGATCGATCAGGTCTTCGGGAGGGTTCTGCGGATCCACCGCCACGAAATCGTAGGTCACGCCCTTTGCGGCGAGCACCAGACGGACGCGGTGGCACAGCACGTCATCGGTGGAAGAAAACAACGTCAAGGTATTTCGCATACGCACACTCGCCGCCATTCAAGGCTCTCCGACGACCGGAATCCGCCGGCCGCATCGATGCCGCCAACACCCTGCTGACGGTCATCACGGCCCCTGAGTGTGCAACCCTCGCTCGCAAAAGCCAATAGGATGAACAGGGGATCGGGTCAGCAACGATGCAGACAACACGCCGGCCTGCGGCCGACGCTCAATGCACGTCCTTCCAGTATTCCTTCTTCAGCAGATAGGCCAGGAAGGTCAGCAGCGCCAGGAACAGCACCACCCACACGCCCAGGCTCTGCCGCTTCAACGCGGCGGGTTCGCCGGCGTATTCGAGGAAGTTGCTGATGTCGCGCACCGTCTGGTCGAATTGCGCCGGCGTTTCCTTGCCCGGCGAGGCCAGTTGCAACCGCTCCACCGGCTTGTCCACGCCAGGCTGCTCTGCCTTGCCGTAGACCGGCTGCTGCAGGCCCTGCAGCTCCCACAGCGGATTGGGCATCGAGGCGTTGGCGAACAGCTTGTTGTTCCAGCCCAGCGGGCGCGACTGGTCCAGGTAGAACGACTTGAGGTAGGTGTAGACCCAGTCGGTGCCGCGCACCCGCGCGATCAGGCTCAGGTCCGGCGGCGCCTTGCCGAACCATTTGGTGGCCGCATCGTGCGGCATCGCCGCCTCGATGTGCTCGCCGACCTTGGCGCCGGTGAAGTTGAGGTTGGCCATCACCTCGTCCTCGCTCAGGCCCAGGTCTTCGGCCATGCGCGAGTAACGCAGGTATTTCAGCGAATGGCAGCCGGAGCAGTAGTTCATGAACAGCTTGGCGCCGCGCTGCAGCGAGGCGCGGTCGCCGAGGTCGTTGCCGGCCTGCTGGGTGGCGCCGCCCTCGGCGGCCAGCGCCGAGGCGGACAACAGCAGCGCGCAGGCAAAGCAGGCCAGGATGGACATCAGGCGCTTGCTCATAGGGATCCCTCCGCCATTGCACCGAACAAGGAGCCGAGCGCCTGCCGGCCCCAGAACACGATCTGCCCCAACGGCAGCAGGTAGCTCATGGCGGACAACAGGGAGACGCCCGCGAAGCAGCACAGCGCGGCGATCATGGGCTTAGTCATGGGTCGTCACCCGCTCCGGCACCGGCTTGGTCCGGTCCAACGTGGTCCAGACCGGCATGGTCAGGAAGAATCCGAAATACAGCACGGTCAGCACGCGGCCGATGATGGTCTCGCTGGCATCAGTGCCGGGACCGGAGCCGATCACGCCGAGCCAGACGAAGCACACCGCCAGCACGCCCAGCATCACCCTGGAAATCCAGCCGCGGTAGCGGATCGACTTGACCTTGGCGCGGTCCAGCCACGGCACCAGGAACAGGATCGCGATCGCCGAGAACATCACCAGCACGCCGCCGAGCTTGTTCGGCACCACCCGCAACATCGCGTAGTACGGCGTGTAGTACCACACCGGCTTGATGTGCTCGGGCGTGACCAGGCGATTGGCTTCGGTGAAGTTGTCGTGCTCCAGGAACAGGCCGCCGAACGCGGGCACGAAGAAGATGATGAAGGCGCCGATCAGCAGCAGGAAGCCGACGCCGACCATGTCCTTGACCGTGTAGTAGGGGTGGAACGGAATGCCGTCGGCCGGCTTGTTCGGATCCCAGCGGTTGCCCTTGGGCCCCTTCTTGATCTCCACGCCGTCGGGGTTGTTGGAACCGACTTCGTGCAGCGCGCCCAGGTGCAGCACCACCAGCAGCAACAGCACCAGCGGCAGCGCGATCACGTGCAGCGCGAAGAAACGGTTGAGCGTGGCGTCGGAGGGCAGGTAGTCGCCCATGATCCATTCGGTCAGGCCGTTGCCGATCACCGGGATCGCGCCGAACAGCGAGATGATCACCTTGGCGCCCCAGAACGACATCTGCCCCCACGGCAGCACGTAGCCCATGAACGCTTCGGCCATCAGCACCAGGTAGATCAGCATGCCGAGGATCCACACCAGCTCGCGCGGCTTCTTGTAGCTGCCGTAGAGCAGGCCGCGGAACATGTGCAGGTACACCACGATGAAGAACAGCGAGGCGCCGGTGGAGTGCATGTAGCGGATCAGCCAGCCCCACTCGACGTCGCGCATGATGTACTCGACCGAGTTGAACGCCTCGGCCGCGCTGGTCTTGTAGTGCATCGTCAGGAAGATGCCGGTGACGATCTGGTTGACCAGCACCACCAGTGCCAGCGAACCGAAGTAGTACCAGATGTTGAAGTTCTTCGGCGCGTAGTACTCGCCGACGTGCTTGCGGTAGAACGGCATCAGCCCCGGCGCGCGCTCGTTGACCCAGTCGAACACGTTGCCCGCGGTGCGGGTAAGGAGATTGTCGGCCATGGCTTACGCTGCCCCCTTCGCGGACGAACTGGGATCGACGCCGATGATCAGCGTGTTGTCGTCCTGGTAGTGATGCGGGGGCACCAGCAGGTTGATCGGCGCAGGCACGCCCTGGAACACGCGGCCGGCCATGTCGAAGCGCGACTTGTGGCAGGGGCAGAAATAGCCGCCCTTCCATTCCGGATCGTAGGGTTCGGGGCGGATCTCGGCGACCATCTCCGGCGAGCAGCCCAGGTGCGTGCACAGCCCGACCAGCACCGAGATGTCGGGCTTGATCGAACGGCCCTCGCCCTTGATGTAGGACGGCTGCTGGTCGGTGACCTCGGACTTGGGGTCCTTGAGCCGCCCATCGAGGGTCGGCAATGCGTCCAGGATCGCCTTGGAGCGCTTGACGATCCAGATCGGCTGACCGCGCCACTCCAGGATCAGGCGCTGGCCTTCCTGCAACGCGCTGATGTCCGCGGTGACCGGCGCACCGGCCAGTTTGGCCTTGGCGCTGGGGTTCCAGGACTTGATGAAAGGAACCGCGACGAAACCCGCACCCACCGCGCCCACCACCGCCGTGGTGGCGGTGAGAAAGCGGCGGCGTCCTGCATTAACAGAATCGTTGACCCCATCGTTGGCCATCCGGCACTCCGATTTTTTGATTGGGTAGCATTAGGCTGCCAGCGGTTCGGTGGGGGTCGAACCGCATAAAATCCACTGCAGTGTAGCGGAACCCTTAACGCGCAGACAATGCATCGTCGCGACGGCGACAAGCATGCCTCAATGCGCCGTCGCGAGCACGCCGCGGTAGCGGTCGGCGAGCACGCCGACACGCTGCACGTAGCGCTGGGTCTCGCTGTACGGCGGCACCCCGCCGTGTTTGTCTACCGCGCCTTCGCCGGCGTTGTAGCCGGCGGCGGCCAGGGTCAGGTTGCCGTTGAAGCGCTTCAGCAGCCAGGCCAGGTACTGCACGCCGCCGCGGATGTTCTGCGAGGCATCGAACGAATCGCTGACTCCGAAACGGCGTGCGGTCGGTGGCATCAGCTGCATCAGGCCCTGCGCGCCGGCGCGGCTCAGCGCCATCGGGTTGTATGCCGACTCGGCATGGATGATGGCGCGCACCACCGCCTCGTCGACCCCGTACTCGCGCGCCGCGGCGGCGATCTCGCTCTGGTAGGCGGTGGTGTTCAGCCGCACCGCACCGAAGTTCAGGCCGGGGTTGGCGCAGGCATAGCAGGTCTCGATAAAGCTGTAGCGGATGGTGCGCACCGCGCCGAGGCTGGCGACCTGGGTCGGCCGCGCGCTGGTGTAGTGGCGTACCCCGTCCTTCATATAGGAATAGACCTGGCCGCTGACCACCCGCCGCGGCGCGGTCCCGGCCGTCGCAGGCACGGGTGCCACGCTCTTCGGCGCCACGCTGGCGGCGACCGGCGCGCTGATGATGGTGGCCGGCGCGCCGGACTGCGGCGCGGCCAGCGTGATGACACCGCGATTGGCCG
Source organism: Xanthomonas sp. DAR 34887 (assembly GCF_041245805.1). Classification (NCBI taxonomy): domain Bacteria; kingdom Pseudomonadati; phylum Pseudomonadota; class Gammaproteobacteria; order Lysobacterales; family Lysobacteraceae; genus Xanthomonas; species Xanthomonas tesorieronis. The sequence continues at coordinate 2,096,874 of NZ_CP162490.1, read as the reverse complement.
CACGCTCGGCCGGGACCGCGTTAACCGCGGGCGCCGGGCGGGAGGCACGACGATCGGGCACATAGCTGCCGACCACGCTGCAACTGGCGCCGGCCACGCGCTTGCTGACGTAGCTGGGCACGCCGTCGCCGCCGATGCACTTGTACAGGGTGCCGGCGCTGGCCGGCGTTGCCGACAGCGTTGCGATTGCAAGCCCCAGAAGCCCCACCATCCCCTTCATGGCGGCGAGTGTCCCAACTTCGCCGGCACTTGCCAAGTGCGTGGCAGCAGCGGCGGGACCGGCCGCCCGTTTCCCCAGGCGGCCCGCCTCGTACCTGGCCGGTTCATTCGGGGCCGGCCGGCAACTGCGCCAGCAGGTCGGCCAGCGCGCCGCGCAGTCCGGCGATCACCGCCGCGTCGGCCTGCAGCGATGCGAACGGCACGCCCAGGGTGAGCAGTTGCGCGGCCAGCCAGGGCAGCGCGTCAGCCAGCATGCTCAGCCGGCAATGGCCGTCCTGCTCGGCCTCCAGGGTTCCGCACCAGGACGGAATACGCGGACCCAGCTCGGCCACGCTGCCGCGCAGCCGCACGCTCAGCCCGAACTGCTGCGGCAGCGGGCTATGCTGGATCGCATCGCGCACCATCGCCGCCGGGTCACGCGGCGGCAGCCGCAGCGCGATCGTCTCGCCAGGCTGCAGCGGCGGCACGATGCGCTCGGCGCGGAACGTCCGCCAGTCGGCGCGCGCACGGTCCCAGCCCAGCAGGTACCAGCGGCGCCCGTAGTTGACCAGGCGCAACGGCTCGATCAGGCGCTGGCTGCTGCGTCCGGCATGGTCGCGGTAGCCGAAGCCGAGCAGGCGCCGATCACGGCAGGCGCTGGCGATGCCGATCAGCACCTGGGTGTCCGCCGCCGGCGCTTGGCCCAACGACAGGGTGACCGCCTGCAATGCCCCGGCGCGCTGCCGCACCCGCGCCGGCAGCAGCGGGTCGAGCTTGGCCAGCACCCGCAGTGCGGTGTCCTCCAGACCGCCCATGCTCGCTGCGGCCGCGCGCAGCGCCACCGCGACCGTCACCGCCTCGTCGTCCTCGAACAGCAGCGGCAGCATCTGCGCACCGGCCGCCAGCCGGTAGCCGCCACCGACCCCGGACGAGGCCTGGACCGCGTAGCCCAGGGCGCGCAGGCGTTCGATGTCGCGGCGCAGGCTGCGCCGGTCCACGTCCAGGCGTTCGGCCAGCTCCGCGCCGGACCAGACCCGGCGGGTCTGCAGCAGGCCGATCAGGCGCAGGGTGCGGGAGGCGGCAGAAACCATGGCGCACGGTATTGCGGACAGAATCCGTCCGCAACAGCGCCTAGCATGGACGCTCGATCACCAAGGAGCGCCGCCATGCCCATCGCCGACCGCCATGTGACCCTGTACCACAACCCCAAATCCCGCTCCAAAGGCGTGCTGATCCTGCTCGAGGAGCTGGGCGCGGACTACGCACTGCAACGCATCGACTTCGCCAGCGGCGCGCAACTGGAACCGGAGTACCTGGCGATCAACCCGATGGGCAAGGTGCCGGCGATCGTGCATGCCGGCGCGGTGGTCACCGAGCAGGTGGCGATCTACCAGTACCTGGCCGATCTGTATCCGGAAGCCGGGCTGGCCCCGGCGATGGGCGATCCGCGCCGCGGTCCCTACCTGCGCTGGCTGGCGTTCTACGGCTCCGCGTTCGAACCGGCGGTGATCGACCGGGCGCTCAAGCGCGAGGCGCCGCCGCGGGCGATGTCGCCGTACGTCGACTGCGACACCGTCATGGGCGTGATCGACGACCAGCTGGCGCGCGGCGACTATCTGCTGGGCGCGCAATGCAGCGCCGCCGACGTGTTGTGGGGCAGCGCGCTGGGCTGGATGATCGGTTTCGGCCTGCTCGACCCGCCGGCGCCGACCCGCGCCTACGTCGAACGCATGGCGGCGCGGCCGGCGGTGCAGCGTGCGCAGGCGATCGACGCGGCCGCCGAGGCGGCCTGAGCGCCTGCGCGGCGGCGCCGGCCCAGGTAGACTAGCCGGCTCTCCTTTCGCCACCCGCCTGGATTAAGCGCCATGCCCGGGACCGCCCTGCATCCCCTGCCCTCCGTCGGCACCCCGGCCGCCACCGCGCCCGCGGTCCGCGGCAAGCTGTACATCAAGACCCACGGTTGCCAGATGAACGAGTACGACTCGGCCAAGATGGCCGACGTGCTCGCCGCCGCCGAAGGCCTGGAGCTGACCGACAACCCCGAAGAAGCCGACGTGGTGCTGGTCAACACCTGCTCGATCCGCGAGAAGGCGCAGGAGAAGGTGTTCAGCCAGCTCGGTCGCTGGAAAGCGCTGAAGGCCGGCGGCAAGCCGGTGATCATCGGCGTCGGCGGCTGCGTGGCGTCGCAGGAGGGCGAGGCGATCGTCAAGCGCGCGCCCTACGTGGACCTGGTGTTCGGCCCGCAGACCCTGCACCGGCTGCCGGAGCTGATCCGCGCGCGGCGCGAATCGGGCAGGTCGCAGGTGGACATCAGCTTCCCCGAGGTCGAGAAGTTCGACCGCCTGCCGGAACCGCGCGCCGAAGGCCCGTCGGCGTTCGTGTCGATCATGGAAGGCTGCTCCAAGTACTGCTCGTTCTGCGTGGTGCCCTACACCCGCGGCGAGGAGATCAGCCGGCCGTTCGAGGACGTGCTGGTGGAAGTGGCGCAGCTGGCCGCACAGGGCGTGCGCGAGATCAACCTGCTCGGCCAGAACGTCAACGCCTACCGCGGGCCGTACGCCGACGCCGACGCCGGCGAGGAGCCGCAGTACGCCGACCTGGGCCTGCTGATCCGCAGCATCGCGCAGATCGAGGGCATCGGCCGCATCCGCTTCACCACCTCGCACCCGCTGGAGTTCAGCGACTCGCTGGTGGACGCCTACCGCGACGTGCCGCAGCTGGCCAACTACCTGCATCTGCCGGTGCAGGCCGGCAGCGACCGCATCCTCAGCGCGATGAAGCGCGGCTACACCGCGCTGGAATTCAAGCAGAAGATCCGCAAGCTGCGCGCGGTACGCCCGGACATCTCGATCAGTTCGGACTTCATCGTCGGCTTCCCCGGCGAGACCGATGCCGACTTCGACAAGACCATGAAGCTGATCGAGGACGTGGGCTTCGACCAGAGCTTCTCCTTCATCTACTCGCGCCGCCCGGGCACGCCTGCGGCGGACCTGGAAGACAGCACGCCCGAGGCGGTCAAGCACGCGCGGCTGGCACGGCTGCAGGCGCACATCAACGCGCACTCGCTGCAGATTTCGCGCGGCATGGTCGGCAGCGTGCAGACGGTGCTGGTCGAGGGCCCGTCGAAGAAGAACCCGGCCGAGCTGACCGGCAAGACCGAGAACATGCGCTCGGTGAACTTCCCGGGCCATCCGCGGCTGATCGGCCAGTTCGTGGACGTCACCATCACCGAGGCGCTGAGCAATTCCTTGCGCGGGCGCCTGCTGGTCGACGCCGACTGAGCGCAGCGCGCGGTGCCGGCCGCGCCGCGCCGTCCGCGCGGACGCGACTGGCCCTTCACCACCACGCGCGCTACGCTTTCCCTCCCTAGTCCTGAACGACGCCGGTCGCCACGCGCGCGCCGCGTCCGCATCGAATGACCATCCCCGCCCAACGCGATTTCACCCTGGAACCCGCCGACACCGAACGTCTGGCCAACCTGGCCGGGCCGTTCGACGCGCACCTGCGCCAGATCGAACTGCGCCTGGGCGTGGAGATCTCCAACCGCGGCAACGTGTTCCGGATCACCGGCCCGTCCAGCGCGGTCGCCGCCGCCGAGGTCCTGCTGCACGCCCTGTACGCCGAAGCCGACAGCGTGGTGTTCGACGACCAGGCCATCCACCTGCGGCTGAACCAGGCCAACGTCGACCGCGTCGCGCAGCGCGCCTACGAACCGCAGGAGGTGGCGATCAAGGTCAAGCGCGGCACCGTGCGCGGCCGCGGCGCCAACCAGGCGAAGTACCTGCATCAGATCGCCAGCCACGACATCAATTTCGGCATCGGCCCGGCTGGTACCGGCAAGACCTTCCTGGCCGTGGCCAGCGCGGTCGAGGCGCTGAACGAGTCGCGCGTGCAGCGCCTGATCCTGGTGCGCCCGGCGGTGGAAGCCGGCGAAAAGCTAGGCTTCCTGCCCGGCGACCTGAGCCAGAAGGTCGACCCCTATCTGCGCCCGCTGTACGACGCGCTGTACGAGATGCTCGGCGTGGAGAAGGTGATCAAGCTGCTGGAGAAGAACGTCATCGAGATCGCGCCGCTGGCCTACATGCGCGGGCGCACGCTCAACGACGCCTACGTGATCCTGGACGAGGCGCAGAACACCACCATCGAGCAGATGAAGATGTTCCTGACCCGCCTGGGCTTCGGTTCCACCGCGGTGGTCACCGGCGACCTGACCCAGATCGACCTGCCCAAGCACGTCAAGTCCGGCCTGCGCGACGCGATCGAAGTGCTGCACGAGGTCGAGGGCGTCAGCTTCACCTTCTTCGAGGCGCGCGACGTGGTGCGGCACCCGCTGGTGGCGCGCATCGTCACCGCCTACGAAAAGCGCGACCTGACCGACAAGTCGACCGGGCCGGCGGTGTAACCATGCGCAGGCCGCGTTGGCCGCATCTCGCATACGCCGTGCTGCTCGGCGCGGCCTGCAGCAGCGTGTGCCTGGCACAGGCCGATGCGCAGACCCCGACGAGGCGGCAACGCGTCGCCCTCCCTCAGACCATTGCGCCGCCATGCGTGTCGGTGGCGGTCGAACAGGCGACCATCGTCCTGTCGAGGACCGAACTCGAGCGCGCAGCGCAGGCGCGGCGCACCTCCGCCAACGCAACGCATGACGACGAAGCGCAGCGGCTGGCCTGGATCGCCGGGCGGCGCGCGCAGGCGCTGCTGGACGTTGCCGGCGACGGTGGCGACCGCTTCGGCTGCGCCCCGGTCGCCGCCAAGAAGGCGCCCAGCGACAGCCTGTATCTGGTGGGCCAACTGCTGGAGCGCGGCCAGGCCGCGGTGTGGGCGCGCCAGCGGTCCGGTTTCGCCGCAGCGGTCGAGGTCGCGCATTTCAATCCCAGCTGTCAGCACGGCCCGATGGGCAATGTGTCCTATCGCGTCGCCGACGGTGGCCCGCCCTTGCTGATGCTGATCGAGTGCGTCACCTGACCCGGCCATAGCGGCGCCGGTGCCTGCGCGGCGCGGAGGGACACCGGCCACCTGCGTCGCACCCGTTCCAGATCGCGGCACCAGCACCGTACACTGCGCCCATCCGATGCACAGGGGAGGTGCCATGATCCGCGACCGCGCTTTGCTGTCCGTTTGTCTGCTGGTGCTGTTCGCGGATGCGGCGTCCGCCAAACCGAAACGGCCGCCCGCGCCGGCGCGCGCCTACATCGAAACCAGTTACCTGATCGCGCCGAAGACGGCGGGCGAGTTCCGCCTTACCCGCAGCAAATACGACCCGGCCGCCAAGTCGGCCGGCGCCGGGTTCCACTACGCGATGGCCGAACATCCGGACGTGGCGATCGATGTCTTCGTCTATCCGGCCGGGCGGCAGGAGCCTGCCAAGGCCCTGGAAGAAGGCCTGACCGCCTTTCGCCGCGACCTGGCGGCGGCGGTGACGCAGGGTACCTATTCGCACCTGGACGAGCTGGACCATGCGCCCTTCGTGCTGAGCGGCGACGCCGCTCCCGCTCCGCCGCCTGCCAACGACGTCGATGCCGCGGTCCTTGCGGCCATCGCCGACGCCGAACGGATGGCAGGGGAAAGACTGCGGCTCAGCCTGCAGCTGACCTCGAACGACATGCCGCTGTTCTCCAACGGCTATCTGTTCTACAAGCAGCTCTACTACTTCAAGGTGCGCGTATCCGCCGCGCAGCAAGGGCTGGCGCAGGACAGCTTCGACGCGCTCGCCGACCAGGCCGCGCGCACGCTCGTCCCGGCCATCGAGGTGGCCAATATCGGCGCCTGTGCGGATGCCACCATCCACATCGACACGAACGACACGCCCGAGCGCGCTGCGGTGGAGTTGGCGCGCCAGGCCAGCCTGCAGCTGGGGTTCAACTGCCACGGTTCGGCCAATGACACCGGCCTCGCGCATGCGGCCGACGCGAACGACGTGGTCGAGATCGCCTACGCTGCCGACGATTGGAAGTCGCAGTGATGCGCCGCACGCGCGATACTGTCGGCTCCTGTCCGCTCTGAAATGCCGGTATCGCCATGACCAAAGGTCCGGTCCACCTCGACGTCGGCGTCAGCTACGCCCTGCCCCGCGCCGGGCTGCCGGCGGCGGCGAGCTTCCGCAAATGGGTGGCCGCCGCGCTGAAGGGCCGCATCCGCGAAGCCGACCTGGCGATCCGCCTGGTCGACGCCAAGGAAGGCCGCTCGCTCAACCACCACTACCGCGGCAAGGACTACGCCACCAACGTGCTGAGCTTCCCCGCCGAGCTGCCCGAAGGCCTGCCCAAGGGGGTCAAGCTGCCGCTGCTCGGCGACCTGGTGATCTGCGCGCCGGTGGTGGCGCGCGAGGCCGCCGAACAGGGCAAGCCGCTCAACGCCCATTACGCGCACCTCACCGTGCACGGCGTGCTGCACCTGCTCGGCTGGGACCACGAGGACGACAAGGAGGCCGACGCGATGGAGCAACTGGAGCGCGAGATCCTGGCCGACCTGGGCGTGGGCGACCCCTACGCCGGGGAACGCTGAGGCCTGCCGCACGCGGCACTTTTTTCGACAGTTGTTGGGGAACACGGATGCTCGAACCAGAACAACCAGCACAGGAACCGATCGGCCAAGGCGCGGCACGGCTGCAACGCATCGCCGTGGCGCTATGGGGCGCCGGCCTGGCCGCCTATCTCTATCTGGGTCTGATCCGCCCGGCGCCGCTGTTCGCCGGCAGCGGCGGCCTGCCCGAGCCCTTGCTGCCCTGGTTGGGCGCACTCGCCCTGCTGGTGCTGGCGACCACGCCCAGCGCCTGGCGCTGGTTCTACCTGCGCCGGCGGCAACAGCGCATCGGCGGCCCGGTGCGCGTCGCCGCGCGGGCCGGACGGGTCGCGCTGCTGTGCCCGCTGTCGATCGGCGCGTGGCTGTGCTGCCGGCACCTGAGCACCCAGTTCGACAGCGGCGGCGCGCTCGCTGCGCTGTCCGTGCTGTACCTGGCCAGCGCGCTGCTGACCGTGTCCAGCACGCAGCGCTGGCTGGTCAAGCGCTGGCGCGGGCGCTAACGTTGCCGCGCGGCCGCTGCGGCCGCAACTCCCCGCTTCCCGGCCCGAGGTCCAGCGCGTTGATCCGTCCATCGTTGCTTCTGTTCGCGCTCGCGGCCGCGCTGCCCGCTGCTGCCGCCGATCCCGGCTCCGCCCCGGCACCGGCGATCGACCTGCCGGCGCTGCTCGAATGCCGCCAGCGCGTGGCCGATTTCGCCGCCGTGGGGCCGCTGCTGGCCGATCCGCTGAAGGCGGTGGCGCAGGGCTGGCGGCCGCTGCCGCAGTCCAACCTGTTCATGCGCGAATACGAGCTGGTGCGGCCGATCCAGGTGTTCGGCCACAGCACCACGCGCATCGCCTTCGCCGGCGCCAGCGCGATGGCGATCCTGGACCTGCCCGATCCGCGCCCGCTGGCCAAGCAGCTGCAGCTGGAAGCGGCGGTGGACACGCCGGACAAGGCGATGTTCGGCCGCGAGGTGGTCAGCCGCGACGTGACCGATCCGAAGACCGGCGAGCCGATGATCGAATCGATCATCCTCAGCGTGTCCACGGTGAAGTCGCATCCGGGCCAGACCCTGGCCGGTTGCAGCTACAGCCTGGACCTGCCGGAGGACCCGGACGCGCCGCCGGCGCCGGACCCGCTGCACACGCCCGCCAGCGGCGGCTGAACCCGTCCCCGCGCGCGCCGCCGCGGCCGCCGCCGGCGTCGCGGCTCTGTCCCATTGGCCCTGCTAGACTTGCGCACATCGCCCGGCAAGCCGGGTGCCGTATCCATAGAACATGTCAGAAGACGACTCTAGTAGCTCCCCTCCGGAAACCCACGAAAAACGCCGCGGCTGGCTGGAACGCCTGAGCTCGGTCTTCTCCGGCGATCCGCACACCCGCGACGACCTGGTCGAGGTGCTGCGCGACGCCCAGCACGACGGGCTGATCGCCGCCGACACCCTGCGCATGATGGAAGGCGCGCTGTCGGTTTCCGAACTCACCGTCGGCGATGTGATGGTCTCGCGCTCGCAGATGGTGTCGCTGTCGGCCGAAGCGCGCTTTCTCGACCTGATGAGGCAGGTGGTCGAATCCGGCCATTCGCGCTTCCCGGTGCACGGCGAGAACAAGGACGACATCCTCGGCATCCTGCTGGCCAAGGACCTGCTGCGCGGCGTGGTCGCCGACCACGGTCCGGGCACGGTGCGCGAGCTGCTGCGCCCGGCGGTGCTGATCCCCGAATCCAAGAAGCTCAACGTGCTGCTCAAGGAGTTCCGGCTCTCGCGCAACCACATGGCGATCGTGGTCGACGAGTACGGCGGCGTCGCCGGGCTGGTCACCATCGAGGACGTGCTGGAGCAGATCGTCGGCGAGATCGACGACGAGCACGACGACGCCGAGGACGAAGCCTCGCTGATCGCCGCGCAGGCCGACGGCCAGTACGTGGTCGACGCGCTGACCCCGATCGAGGACTTCAACGAACGCTTCGGCGCCGACTTCTCCGACGACGACTACGACACCGTCGGCGGCCTGGTCACCGAGGCCATCGGCCACCTGCCGGAAACCGGCGAGGAGCTGACCCTGGGACGCTTCGCGTTCCGCGTGGCGCGCGCCGACGCGCGCCGGGTGCAGGCCTTCCACGTCACCGTCCTGCCGCCCGACCCGCAGGAAGACGCTTGATCGCGCGCGCGCCGTCGCGCAGGCCGGCACGCGGCTGGCCGCAGTGGCTGCTGGGCACGCTGCTGGCCTGCTGCGCGGCGTTCGCGTTCGCTCAGGCCGGCAACGCGGACCTGGCCGCACCGCCGGCCTTGGCCCCCGCTGCCGCTGCGGCGCCCGTCGCCGCTCCGCCCGGCAACGATGCGTCGACGCCCGCGCCACGCATCGGCGTGGCCACGATGCAACCGGGCGAGGTGTTCTTCGAACGCTTCGGCCACGACGCGATCGTGGTGGTGGATCCGCGCAGCGGCCAGGCCACCTCGTACAACTTCGGTTTCTTCGACCCCAGCGAACCGGACTTCGTCAGCCGCTTCGCCGCCGGCGACATGATGTATTACCTGGTCGCCCTGCCCTTGCAGGACGACCTGGCGCAGTACCGCGACGCCGGCCGCGGCGTGGACATCCAGTGGCTGGACATGGAACCGGCGCAGGCGCGTGCGCTGCAGCAGGCGCTGGCCTGGCGCGCGCGCCCGGAAAACGCGCGCTACCGCTACGACTACTACACCGCCAACTGCGCCACGATGGTCCGCGACGCGCTGGACCGGGCGCTGGACGGCAGCCTGCACGCGCAGCTGTCCGGGCGTTCGCGCGGCAACACCTACCGCAGCGAATCGGTGCGCCTGGCCTCGCCGGCGCCGTGGATGTGGCTGGGCTTCGACCTGGGCCTTGGGCCGTTCGCCGACAAGCCGCTGTCGCGCTGGGAAGAGGCGTTCGTGCCGATGCGCCTTGCCGAGAGCCTGGGCGAAGTGCGCAACCACGCCGGGCGCCCGCTGGTGCAGGCGCGGCAACAGCTGCTGCCGCAGCGGCTGGCGCCGGAACCGCGCGAACAGGCGCGGCACTGGTGGCCGTGGCTGCTGGTCGGGCTGCTGGTCGCCGCCGGCGTGGTCGCCCTGGCGCGCCGGCCACGCGCGCTGGCCGCGCTGGCGCTGCCGTTCTGGCTGTTATGCGCGCTCGGCGGCGGCGTGCTGGTGTATCTGTGGGGCTTCAGCGACCACCGCGCGGCCTGGGCCAATCGCAATCTGCTGCTGCTGGACCCGCTGTGCCTGTTGCTGATCGGCGGCGCCATCGCGCAGCTGCGCGGCCGCCAGCCGGGGCGCTGGTTCGGCATCGCGCTGTGGGCAGTGGTCGCCCTGGCCGGCGCGGCCTTGCTGATCCATTGGCTGTCGATGCTGCAGCCGCAATTCAACCTGCAGTGGATCGCCCTGCTGTTGCCGGTGCACGCCGCGCTGGCCTGGGCGTTCACACGGCGCCGCTTGCAGCGCTGATCCCGCCCGCACACCATTGCCGCTTATGGCCACCGTTCCCGCCAATCCTGCCTGCGTCATCAACTGCGTGCATTACGACGGCCACGGCCGCCGCCACGACATCGCGCTGGAACAGATCAGCGACGTGCTGGCCGGCGACGACGGCTTCGTCTGGGTCGGCATGTACGAACCGGCCGACGACGTGCTGCAGAAGCTGCAGGAAGAATTCCAGCTGCACGATCTGGCGATCGAGGACACGCGCAAGGCGCACCAGCGGCCCAAGGTCGAGGCCTACGGCAATTCGCTGTTCCTGGCGGTGCACACCGCGCAGGTGATCGCCGAGCGCATCGTCTATGGCGAGACCCACGCCTTCCTCGGCGCACGCTTCCTGCTGACCGTGCGCCACGGCGCCTCGCTGCCGTACGCGCCGGTGCGCGAGCGGCTGGAGCGAGAGGCGGCGCTGATGCAGCTGGGCCCGTCGTACGCGCTGTACGCGGTGCTGGACTACATCGTCGACAACTACCAGCCGATCCTGGACGAATTCCGGCAGAGCCTGGAACGCCTGGAAACGGATATCTTCGCCGAGGCCTACCGGCGCGACACCGCGATCCGCCTGTATGAACTCAAGCGCGAGCTCAACCAGATGCGCCTGGGCGTGGCGCCGCTGCAGGACGTGCTGGCCCACCTCAAGCGCAACCCCGGCCCGCTGATCCCCGACGAGGTGCGGCTGTACGTGCGCGACGTGCTCGACCACGCGGTGCGCACCAACGAGGCGATCGACACCTTACGCGAGATGCTCGGCACCGCGCTGAGCGTGAACCTGTCGCTGGTGACCCTGGCCCAGGGCGAGACGGTCAAGCGCCTTGGCGCCTGGGCCGCACTGCTGGCCGCGCCGACCCTGATCACCAGCTGGTACGGCATGAACTTCAAGCAGATGCCGGAACTGGAATGGCCCTGGGCCTACCCGCTGATGGTCGGCGGCGTGGCCGCGGTGTGCCTGGGGCTGTATGTGGCGTTCAAGCGGGCGAAGTGGCTGTGAGCCGGGATTGGGGAGTTGGGATTGGGGATTCGTAAGAGCGGCGTTGCGTGTGCTGACGCCGCTTAGCGAGTTACGACCATCTGTGTTGGGATTGCGATTGGGATTGGGGTCGTAGCAGCGGCAGCTGTGCGTGGCATTGCTTGACGTTGCAAGCGCCGGCGCCGGGCCGAGGATTCGCTGTTGCGAATCCCCAATCCCGACGCCCCAATCCCGGCATCACCCCACATACACCGACTTGATATTCATGAACTCGTGGATGCCGTGCTCGGCCAGTTCGCGGCCGAAGCCGGAGCGCTTGATGCCGCCGAACGGCAGGCGCACGTCGCTCTTGACGATGGCGTTGACGAAGGCCGCGCCGCACTGCAGCTGACGAGCGATGCGCTCGCCGCGCGCGCGGTCGGCGCTCCACACGCTGCCGCCCAGGCCGAAGCTGGTGTCGTTGGCCACGCGCACCGCTTCGGCCTCGTCGGCCACGCGCAGGATCGCGGCGACCGGGCCGAACAGTTCTTCGTCGTAGGCCGGCATGCCCGGCATCACGTGGTCGAGGATCGAGGCCGGATAGCCGGCATGGGTGGCGGTGTCCGGCGCGCCGCCGAGCAGCGGCTTGGCGCCCTTGGCGATGCTGGCCTGCACCTGCTTGTGCAGTTCATCGCGCAGGTCCTGGCGCGCCAGCGGCGCCAGCGTGGTCGCTTCGTCCTGCGGATCGCCGAGCCGGCGCTCGGCCGCGGCGGCGACGAAGCGGCGCACGAATTCCTCGGCGATCGCCTCGACCACCACGAAGCGCTTGGCCGCGATGCAGGTCTGCCCGGCATTGTCGAAGCGCGACTTCACCGCCGCCGCCACGGTCGTATCCAGATCGGCATCGTCCAGCACCACGAAGGCGTCGCTGCCGCCGAGTTCCATCACGCACTTCTTCAGTTGCTCGCCGGCGTTGGCCGCGATCGAGCGGCCGGCGCGCTCGCTGCCGGTCAGCGTCACCGCGGCGATGCGCGCGTCGCGCAGCACCTCGGCGGCCTGGTCGTTGTCGATGTGCAGCACGTCGAACACGCCGGCCGGCACGCCGGCTGCAGTGAGCGCCGCATGGATCGCATCGGCGCAACGCGGCACGTTGCTGGCGTGCTTGAGCAAGGCCACGTTGCCGGCCATCAGCGCCGGCGCCAGGAAGCGGAACACCTGCCACAGCGGGAAGTTCCACGGCATCACCGCCAGCACGCAGCCCAGCGGCTCGTAGCGCACGTAGCTGCGCTGCGCATCGGTGGCGATCGGCTGCTCGCGCAGATAGTCGGCGGCGTGCTCGGCGTAGTAGTCGCAGGCATCGGCGCACTTGTCGATCTCGGCCAGCGCCTCTTTGCGCAACTTGCCCATCTCCGCGGTCATCACCCGCTGGAGTTCCTCGCGGCGCGCGCGCAACTGCGCGCCGACCTGCCGCAACAGCGCGCCGCGTTGCTCCAGCGGCGTTTCCGCCCACGCGGGGAAGGCCAGCGCGGACGCAGCCAGGCGCTGCTCGACGGCGGCGGCATCCATCAGCTCCAGGCTGTAGTCGACCTGGCCGGTGGCGGGATTGACGGTGTCGTAAGGCATCGCGACGGACTCCTGGAAAAAGTCCGCCCAGCCTAGCGCCGCGAAGGTTGCGGCGGCGTGGCGATGGCGCCGGCGCGATGGACCACAGCGTTCTGCGGCGACTGCCGCTTTTTGTAGGAGCGGCTTCAGCCGCGACAGGGCTTATCGACGCTGCCTGTCGCGGCTGAAGCCGCTCCTACAGGAACACAGGGCGCGCTAACCGCCCTGCTGCAGCGCCAGCTGGATGTCGCGCTGGCGGCGCTTCTCGTTGCGCGCCATCAGCCACCAGCCGACGAAGGCGGCGATCGACACCGCCAGCACCATCAGCGTGGCCAGCGCGTTGATCTTCGGCTTCAGCCCCATTCGCACCGAAGAGAACACGGTCATCGGCAGCGTGGTCGAGTTGGGGCCGGCGACGAAGTTGGCGATCACCACGTCGTCCAGGGACAGGGTGAAGGCCAGCAGCCAGCCGGAGACCAGCGCCGGGGCGATGATCGGCAGCGTGATCAGGAAGAACACCTTGAGCCGGTTCGCGCCCAGGTCCATCGCCGCCTCTTCCAGCGAGCGGTCCAGTTCCTGCAGCCGCGAGGACACCACCACGGTGACGAAGGACAGGGTGAAGGTGACGTGCGCGGCCCAGATCGCGGTGACGCCCTTGGGCGGGATGCCGAGCAGCCCGCCCATCGACACCAGCATCATCATGATCGACAGACCGATGATCACCTCCGGCATCACCAGCGGCGCGGTCACCAGCGCGCCGAACAGGCTCTTGCTGGGGAAGCGGCGGAAGCGGGTCATCACCATCGCCGCCAGCGTGCCGATCACCATCGACGCGGTCGCGGTCCAGAACGCCACCTTCAGGCTGATCCACGCCGCCTGCAGGATCTGCCGGTCGCGCAGCAGTTCGCCGTACCACTTGGTGGAGAACCCCGCCCACACCGTGGCCAGCTTGGAGGCATTGAACGAATACACCATCAACAGCAGGATCGGCAGGTACAGGAAGGCGAAGCCGCCGGTCAGCACCGTCCAGCGCAGCAGGCGCCCGCCGCGCAGCGCGCTCATGCCTGGCCGCCCGCGAGCTGGCGCTGCTGGTAGCGGTTGAAGATCAGGATCGGCACCATCAGCAACAACAGCATCGCGATCGCCACCGCCGACGCCGCCGGCCAGTCGCGGTTGTTGAAGAACTCGCCCCACAGCACCCGGCCGATCATCAAGGTGTCCGGGCCGCCGAGCATTTCCGGGATCACGAACTCGCCCACCGCCGGGATCATCACCAGCATGCAGCCGGCGACGATGCCCGGGCGCGACATCGGCAAGGTGATGGTGGCGAACGCCTTCCACGGCCGCGCGCCCAGGTCGTAGGCGGCCTCGAGCAGGCGGTGGTCCTGTTTCACCAGCGTGGCGTACAGCGGCAGCACCATGAACGGCAGATAGCAGTAGACGATGCCGATATAGGCGGCGATCGGCGTGTACAGGATGCGCAGCGGCTGCTCGATCAGGCCCAGCGCCAGCAGCGCGCGGTTGAGCACGCCGTTGCTGTCGAGGATGCCGATCCAGGCGTAGACGCGGATCAGGAACGAGGTCCACGACGGCAGCACCACCAGCATCATCGCGATGTTGCGCGCCGACGGCGACAGGCGCGCGATCACATAGGCCATCGGATAGCCGATCAACAGCGTCAACAGGGTGGAGATCCCGGCGATCTTGATCGAGCCCCAGTAGGCTTCGATGTACTGGTTGTCGCGCACCAGCGCCAGGTAGTTCTGCAGGGTGAACTTCAGCGTCAGCACGCCGTCCTTGTAGTTCAGCAGGTCGCTGTACGGCGGGCTGCTGATCGCCTGCTCGGCGAAGGAGATGCGCAGCACGATCAGGAACGGGATCGCGAAGAACAGCAGCAGCCACAGGTACGGCGCGGCGATCACCAGCCAGCGCGCGCCGGGCAGGCGCCGCGTGCGCAGGCGCTGCAGCACGCTGCGCCGCGGCGGCACGGCAGGTACGGCGGCGGGCGCGCTCATGCGGTCAGCACCACGCCGTCGTTGTCGCCCCACCACACCCACACCGCGTCGCCCCAGGTCAGCTCGTCGCTGGCCCAGCGCTGGCGGTTGGCGAAGTTGGCCATCAGCTTGAAGCCGCTGGGCAGGCGCACGTGGTAGACCGAATGGCTGCCGAAATAGGCGATGTCCTCGATCGTGCCCTGCGCCTTGTTGTGCGCCTGCGCCGGCGCCTCCTTGCCGATGCCCAGCTTCTCCGGGCGCACCGCGAACGACACCGGCTGCCCGGTGATGCCGGTAATGCCGTGGCCGACGTAGATGGCGTCGGGAAACGCGCCGGTGCGCAGGGTCACGTAGTCCGGCAGGTCCTCGTCGATGACCGCGTCGATCAGGTTGACCGAGCCGATGAACTCGGCGGCGAAGCGATTGGCCGGCTGCTCGTAGATCTCGTCCGGGGTGCCGACCTGCTGGATCCAGCCGGCGTCCATCAGTGCGATGCGGGTGGCCATGGTCATCGCCTCCTCCTGGTCGTGGGTGACCATCACGCAGGTCACCCCGGAGGTCTCGATGATGCCGACCAGCTCCAGCTGCATCTGCGAACGCAGCTTCTTGTCCAGCGCGCCCATCGGCTCGTCCAGCAGCAGCAGTTTCGGCCCCTTGGCCAGCGAACGCGCCAGCGCCACACGCTGCTGCTGGCCGCCGGAGAGCTGGTGCGGCTTGCGCTTGCCGAGCTTGCCCAATTGCACCAGCTCCAGCATCTCGCCGACGCGCTTGGCGATGGCCGCGCGCGACAGCCCGTCCTGCTTCAGGCCGAAGGCGATGTTCTGCTCCACGGTCATGTGCGGGAACAGCGCGTAGGACTGGAACATCATGTTGAGCGGGCGCTCGTACGGCGGCAGGCCGTCCAGCGGCTGGCCGTCGAGCACGATGCGGCCGCGGCTGGGCTGTTCGAACCCGCCCAGGCAGCGCAGCAAGGTGGACTTGCCGCTGCCGGAGCCGCCGAGCAGCGCGAAGATCTCGCCTTTGCGGATATCCAGGTCGACGTCGTCGAGCGCGACGAAACCGTCGAACTCCTTGCGCAGGCCGGCGATGGACAGGTAACCGCTGCCCTTGGCCGGCGCCACCGCGGCGGGCGGGATCGCCATCGGCGGAAGGTCGGATCTCGCTTCGCTCAACGCCATCTGTTGCTCCCCGTGGAAGACACTGCGGCGCGCGTGCCGATGCTGCCGGGAGCGCGCGGCCGACGCCAGTGCGGTTGCGGCCCAGTGTAGCCGCGGCCGCCGCATCGACGATACCGCGGCTCAGGCGTTTATTGCGTTTGCGTCTGCGCTGGCGGCGGCGCCCAGCCCAGGCCCAGGCTCTTCTGCAGCGCCACGTAGCGCAACAGCACCTGGGTGCGTGCCTGCACCGCGCTGTCCTGCGCCGAGGCCTGCTGGCGCTGCACGTCCAGCGCATCGATCAGCGACGAGGCGCCGGCCGCGTAGCGCTGCTGCAGCAGCGCCGCGGAACGGTCCGCCGACGCTTCGGCCTTGGCCGCGGCCAGTGCCTGCTGGCGCGCGGCGCCGAACCGCGCCAGCGCGCTGTTGGCGTCCTGCAGCGCCGCCAGCACGGTGCCTTCGTAGGCGGCCAGGCGCGCTTCGTTGCCGGCGCGGGCCTGCTCCACCTTGGCCTTGGTCGCGCCGAAATCGAAGATCGACCAGCGCAGGAACGGCGCCACCACGCTGTTGATCGCATCGCTGCCGAGATCGCCCGGCGAGGTCGCGGCCATGCCGATGTTGCCGAGCAGGGTCACCTGCGGGAAGTACGCGCTCAGCGCCTGCCCGATCTGCGCCGACGAGGACGCCAGCTGGCGTTCGGCGCGGCGCACGTCCGGGCGGCGGCGGATCAGCGCGCCCGCATCGTCCACCGGCACCACCGCCGGCAGTGTCGGCAGCGGCCGGTCCTCGGCCAGCGCGGCATCCAGCGCACCCGGCTCGCGGCCGATCATCAGCGCCAGCTGGTCCAGCGCTTCCTTCGCCTGGGCCTGCAGGTCGGGCAACGCCGCTTCCTGCTGTTGCAGCTGCGCCTGCGCGCGTTCCACCTGCAGGTCGGCGTCGGCGCCGCGCTCGCGGCGCTGCCGGGTCAGTTGCAGGGTCTGCCGCGCCGCCTGCAGGTTGCGCTCGGCAATGGCGATGCGCTCGCGGGTGCCGCGATAGCCCAGGTAGGCCTGCCCCACTTCGGCGGCGAGCTGGACCTGGGTATCGGCCAGTTCCGCCTCGTCGGCCTGCGCGTCGGCCAGCGCGCCTTCGCTCGCGCGGCGGCGGCGGCCGAAGAAATCCAGTTCCCAGCTCGCGTCGAAGCCGACGCTGTACAGCTGCGCATGCGGATCGATGGACAGTTGCTGACCGCTGCCGGCGGCGACGCTGCCCAGGCCGTCGACCAGGGCGTCCGGCGCCCTGGCGCTGAGATAGGCGGCATTGGCGCCGACGCTGGGCAGTTGCTCGGCATGGCGCTGCTGCACCAGTGCGCGCGAGGCGCGCAGCTTGGCCTGCGCGGCGCGCAGATTCGGGCTGTTCTGCAGCGCCTGCTCGACTAGGCTGTTCAATTGCCGATCCTGCAGCGCCTCCCACCAGCGCTGCGGCGGCGCAGCCGGCACCACGCCGGCCGCGGCGGCCACCGCATCGGCGCGATGCAGCTGCGGCTGCGCCTGCGCCGCCTCGGCCACCGGCGGCGGCTTCACGTAGTTCGGGCCGAGCATGCAGGCCGACAGCAGCGACGGCAGCGCGGCGGCGACGAGAACGCGGGAGAAACGCTGGGCCATGGAATCCTCAATGCATCGCGAGCGGAGCGCCGCCCTTGGGCAGCGGCTTGAGCAGGAACGCCAGCGGGATCGTGCACACCACGATCACCCCGAAGATCCAGAACAGGTCGTTGTAGGTCATCACCAGCGCTTGCTGCTGCACCATCCGCGCCAGCTGCGCCACCGACTGCATCGCCGCACCGGCGCCGGAAGTGGACTGCAGCTGCGCGGCCAGGCCATGCAGGTAATCCTGCGCCAGGGACGAATTGGCGCTGGTGCCGCTGCCGATCATCTGCGTATGGAACACCATGCGCCGCTCCTGGAAGGTGGAGATCAGCGCCAGGCCGATCGAGCCGCCCATGTTGCGCGCCGCATTGAACAGGCCCGAGGCGTCGCCGGCCAGATCCGGCGGCACCGAAGAAATCGCCGCCTGGTTGAGCGACATCATCGCTAGCGCCAGCCCGCAGCCCTGCAGCAGCTGCCCGGCGACGAAGTGCATGCCGACCGACTCGGCGGTCAGATGCATGTTGACGAAGCAGGCGGTGGCGAAACAGGTCAGTCCGCCGAGCACCAGCACGCGCACGTCCACCGTGGTCAGCAGCTTGGGCATCATCGGCATCAGCAGCACCGTGGGAATGCCCGACAGCAGCACCACGTAGCCGGATTGTTCGGTGTTGTAGCCGGAGATCACCGCCAGGAACTGCGGGATCATGTACATGACCCCGAACAGGATCATGCCCACCGCCATCACCATCACGAACACCGCGCCGAAACTGCGCTGCAGCAGGATCGACAGGCGGATCACCGGCTGCCGGCTGAAGAACTGCGAGGCCACCAGGGCGATGAAGCCGACCAGCGACACCACGCTCAGCAGCACGATCTCGGTGGATTCGAACCAGCGCTCGCGCTGGCCCTCCTCCAGCACCACGGTCAGCGCGCCCAGCCCTGCGGCCAGGCCGAAGATGCCGAGCCAGTCGGCATCCAGCAGCCCGCGCAGGTACATGCGCTCGTGCGGCAGCCCGAGCAGCAGCAGCGCCACCAGGCCGGCGCAGACCGGCACGTTGAGGAAGAACGCGTAGTGCCAGCTGACGTTCTCGGTGAGCCAGCCGCCCAGCAGCGGCCCGATCACCGGGCCCAGGATCACGGTCATGCCGAACAACGCGGTGCCCAGCGTCTGCTGCGCCGGCGGCAGGCGCGTGGCGACGATGGTCAGCGCGGTGGGGATCAGCGCGCCGCCGGCGAAGCCCTGGCCGACACGGCCGAGGATCATCATCGTCAGGCTGTTGGACAGCCCGCACACCACCGAGAAAAAGGTGAACAGCAGCGCGCAGATCAACAGGAAGTTGCGCAGCCCGAGGGTGCGCACGAACCAGCCGGTCAGCGGGATCATCACGATCTCGGCGACCAGGTAGGAGGTCGAGATCCAGGTGCCCTCGGTGCCGCTGGCGCCGACCTCGCCCTGGATGGTCGGCAGCGCGGCGTTGACGATGGAGATGTCCAGCGTCGCCATGAACGAGCCGATGGTGCCGGCGGCAACCGCCAGCCAGGCGCCGGCGTCGGCCTTGCCCGGCGCTTGCGCACCGGCCGCCGCGGCCGCTTCGCTCACGGGTTGCGCCCGCGCGGGGCGACCGCATCCTGGCCCTGCGCGTCCTCTTCCTCCACCCGCTCCTTGGCGTCCTTGGCGCTGCGCGTATCGACGGTGACCGTCACCGACATGCCCGGCACCAGCACCTTGCGCGCCTCCGCACCGGCCTTGAGGCGAATCCGCACCGGCACCCGCTGCACCACCTTGGTGAAGTTGCCGGTGGCGTTCTCCGGCGGCAGCAGCGCGAACTGCGAGCCGGTGCCCGGGGCGATGCTTTCGACCACGCCGTCCAGCTCGACCCCGGACAAGGCATCGACCTCGATCCGCGCCGGCTGCCCGGGCCGCATCAGCCCGACCTGGGTTTCCTTGAAGTTGGCGCTCAGGTACAGCGCATCCACCGGCACCACGCTCATCAGCCGGGTGCCGGCGGCGACGAACTGGCCGACCTGCACGGTCTTGTCGCCGATGCGGCCGTCGATGCGCGCGGTCAGCCGCGTGTCTTCCATCGCCACCTGCGCCTGATCGGCGTCGGCCTGCGCCTGCTGCAGCCCGGCGCGGGCCTGGTCCAGCTGCGCGCTGGCGGCCTGCACCTGGCTTTCGGCGGCGACCACCTGCGCCTTGGCCGCGTCGTACTGCGCCTGGGCGCGATCGCGGTCATGGACGATGCTCTCGTAGTGCTCGTGGGTATCGGCGCCGGACGCGGCCAGCGGCGCGAAGCGCCTGGCCTCGCCCTGGGCGAAGCGCAGGCTGGCCGCGGCCGCGGTGACCTGGGTGCGCGCCTGCAGCAGGGTCGCACGCTGCGCCTGCAGGCCGGCCTCGGCGGCGGCGATATCGGCCTGGCGCACCGCGACCACCGCCTGCGCCTGCTGCTGCGTGGCGCGGTAGGTGCGCTCGTCGATCTGCAGCAACGGCTGCCCGGCCTTGACCGTCTGGTTGTCGCCGACGAACACGCCGGTCACGTAGCCGTTGACCCGCGGCGCCACCGCCACCGAATCGGCCTGCAGATAGGCGTTGTTGGTTTCCTGCAGGTAGCGGCCGGTGGTGAGGTAATAGATCAGCCACGCCACCAGGCCGATCAGCACCACCAGGCCGATCAGCAGCAGCGTCCATTTCACCTTGGGATTCTTCAGCGGCGACTGCTTGTCGGGCTGCTTGGCGTCGTCCTGGGCGGGCGCGGCGCGCGCCTCGTCCGAAGCCGCCGGCCGTTGCGTCTGCGTGGGATCTGGGTCGTGGTTGCTCAAAGTCGCAGGTTCCTGGGAGTTGGGACCAATCCTCGCCGGTGCGCTTGACGGTGCGGGGACAGCACTGCACGGCCAGGCGGCGCGTCCACCAGACGGTGGCGTACGGCGGACTCTACAAGTATCTGTACCGGCGGGTCCAGATTGTGTGAGCGTGGCGGGCGGCGGCGTTCAGGCGTGCTCTGTGAGCGGCTTTCTTTATCCCGGGTGGTGTCCGTCGATGCAGCGATGGCTGCTGGCGTGTGGTCGGGCGCATTTAGCGCAGCGCGGGGTTCGGGCCTTGCGCTTGCGCCGTACCCTCACCCCTACCCCTCTCCCGACGGGAGAGGGGAATCCACCTTGCGGCGGCGAGGCGCCTCAGCGCCCGGTCTTCAGCTCCGTCCACAACCGCGTGTACTGGCGGTCCACGTCCGGCGGCATCACCGCCAGCGCGAACAACTTGGCCTGCACCTCCGCCGGCGGGTAGATGGTGCGGTCGCCGCTGATGGCCGCATCGATCAGCGGCAGCGACTTGGGCACCGCATTCGGATAGCTGACGAAGTTGGTGTTGGCCGCGGCCACTTCCGGCGTCAGCAGGTAGTTGATGAACTGGTAGGCCTGCTCCGGATGCTTGGCGTCCTTGGGAATGGCCAGCATGTCGAAGAACTGCAGCGCGCCTTCCTTGGGAATCGAATAGGCGATGTGCACGCCGTTCTTGGCTTCCTCGGCGCGGTCGCGCGCCTGCAGGATGTCGCCGGACCAGCCCACCACCAGGCAGGTGCTGCCCTTGGCCAGCGCGTCGATGTACTGCGAGGAATGGAAATTCTGGATGTACGGACGGATTTCCTTGAGCTTGGCCGCGGCCTTCTCGATCACCTTCGGGTCGGTGCTGTTCGGATCTTCGCCCAGGTAATGCAGCACCGTCGGCACGATCTCCGAGGCGGTGTCGAGGAAGGTCACCCCGCAGTCCTTGAGCTTGGCCAGGTTCTCCGGCTTGAACACCAGGTCCCAGCTGGCGACCACGTCGGTGTTGCCGAACGCGGCCTGGATCTTGTCGACGTTGTAGCCGATGCCGGTGGTGCCCCACAGGTACGGCACCGCGTAGGTATTGCCCGGATCCTGCTGCGCGATGCGCTGCATCATCGCCGGGTCCAGATTGGCCAGGTTCGGAATCTTGCTCTTGTCCAGCGGCAGGAACACGCCGGCCTGGATCTGCCGGCCGAGGAAGCTCAGCGACGGCACCACCACGTCGTAGCCGCTGCCGCCGGCCAGCAACTTGGCCTCCAGCACCTCGTTGCTGTCGAACACGTCGTAGGTGACGTGGATACCGCTGTGCCGCTCGAAGCCGGGTACGGTGCCTTCGGCAATGTAGTCCGACCAGTTGTAGACGTTCAACTGCTTCGCTTCGCCGCCGGCCGCCTCCGCCGCGCCATCGCCCTGGCCCGATCCGCCGCAGCCCGCCAGGCCCAGCACCGCCACCATCCCCGCTATCGCTCGCCGCTTCATCGTCGTCTCCATGCCGCCCGTTGCGGGCAGCGGTTGGCGGGACGCCGCTGGTGCGCGTCCCGGTGGTCCTCCCCTTTGGCGGCCGCGCGCGGCGCGGCCGTACTGCGTGCAGGCGCGACGCCGAAGCGCCGCGCCATGGACCACGGACGCGACCGGCTCAGCGGCCGGTCTTGATCTCCGTCCACAGGCGGGTATACAGCTTGTCCACCTCGGGCGGGTTGATCGAATAGGTGAACATCTTCGCCGCCACCTCCGGCGGCGGGTAGATGGTCGGGTCGTTGCGGATCGCCTCGTCCACCAGCGGCGTCGCCTTCGGCACCGGATTGGCGTAGTGGATGAAGTTGGAATTGGCCGCGGCCACTTCCGGCGCCAGCAGATAGTTGATGAACTTGTAGGCGTTCTCCGGATGCTTGGCATCCTTGGGGATCGCCAACATGTCGAACCACTGCGGCGCGCCTTCCTTGGGGATCGAATAGGCCACGTGCACGCCGTTCTTGGCTTCCTCGGCGCGGTCGCGCGCCTGGATGATGTCGCCCGACCAGCCCACCGCCAGGCAGGTGCTGCCGTTGGCCAGCGAGGTCACGTACTGCGAGGAGTGGAAGTTCTGCACGTACGGGCGGATGCTCTTGATCAGCGCCGCGGCCTTCTCGATCTTGGCCGCATCGGTGGTGTGCGGATCCTCGCCCTGGTAGTGCAGCGCGATCGGGATCAGGTCCGAGGGCGTGTCCAGGATGGTGACGCCGCAATCCTTGAGCTTGGCGATGTTCTCAGGCTTGAACACCAGGTCCCAGCTGTTGGCGATGTCGGTGCTGCCGAACGCGGCCTTGACCTTGTCCACGTTGTAGCCGATGCCGGTGGTGCCGACCATGTACGGCACGCCGTACTTGTTGCCCGGATCCTGCTGCGCGATGCGCTGCATGATCTCCGGATCCAGGTTGGCCAGGTTCGGGATCTTGCTCTTGTCCAGCGGCAGGAACACGCCCGCCTGGATCTGCCGGCCGAAGAAGTTCAGCGTCGGCACCACCACGTCGTAGCCGCTGCCGCCGGCCAGCAACTTGGTCTCGACCATCTCGTCGCTGTCGAACACGTCGTAGGTGACCTTGACCCCGCTGGCCTTCTCGAATTCGGGCACGGTGTTCTCGGCGATGTAGTCCGAATAGTTGTAGACGTTGAGGACCTGGTCCTCGCCCGCCGCAGGCTTGCCGCCTTCGCCGCCGCCGGAACCGCCACAGGAGGCGAGCAGCGCCGCAGAGAGGGAAAGGGTGAGCAGTCGCAGCTTCATTGCAGGTCTCCGCAGGTCCATGGGGAAGATCGGAAGATACACGCCGCGGCGTCGCGCGGCCGACTCGGGACTACGCATCCAGACTAACCAGCGCCGGGCTATTTGCCCAGCGCCTGGGCGGTGTCCTCCAGCGCCAGCCAGGCCTTGTCGAACAGTTCGTCGACCTGGGCGCGGCTGAGGATCAGCGGCGGCGACAGCAGCATCGCATCGTTGGTCGCGCGCAGGATCAGGCCGCGGCGCAGCGCATGGTCGCGGCACAGCGCGCCGACCTTGCCGCGCTCGGGGAAATAGTGCCGGGCCGGCTTGTCCGGGACCAGTTCCAGCGCACCGATCATGCCGACGATGCGCGCCTCGCCGACCAGCCGGTGCTCGCCCAGCTCGGCCCAGCGCTGCGCCAGGTACGGCGCGATCTCGCTGCGCGCGCGCGCGACGATGCCCTCGTCCTGCAGCAGGCGCAGGTTCTCCAGCGCCACCGCCGCGCACACCGGATGCCCCGAATAGGTGCAACCGTGCGCCAGCTCGCCGCCCTGCTCCTTCAGCACGGTGGCCACGCGCTTGCCGAACATCGCCGCGCCGAGCGGGATATAGCCGGAGGTGATGCCCTTGGCGATGGTCATCACGTCCGGCTGGAAGCCGAAGTGCTGCGCGCCGAACCATTCGCCGGTGCGGCCGAAGCCGCAGATCACCTCGTCGGCGACCAGCAGCACGTCGTAGCGGCGGCAGATGCGCTCGATCTCCGGCCAGTAGCTGCGCGGCGGGATGTACACGCCGATCGCGCCCATGATCGGCTCGCCGATGAACGCGGCCACGCGCTGCGGCCCCAGTTCCAGGATCTTGTCCTCGAGCCGGCGCGCGGCCAGCAGGCCGTACTCCTCCGGGTCCATGTCGCCGCCGTCGCCGAACGGATATGGCGGGTCGATGTGGTGGATGTCGGGAATCGGCAAGCCGCCCTGGCGGTGCATGCCCTTCATGCCGCCGAGGCTGGCGCCGGCCATGGTGGTGCCGTGGTAGCCGTCGTGGCGGCCGATGAAGATGCTCTTCTGCGGCTGGTCCTGCACGGCCCAGAAGTGCCGCACCAGGCGCAGGATGGTGTCGTTGGCCTCGGAGCCGGAGTTGGTGAAGAAGGCATGGTCGAGGTCGCCGGGGGTGAGTTCGGCGAGCTTGGCGGCGAGGCGGATGGTCGGTTCGGTGGTGCACTGGAAGAAGCTGTTGTAGTACGCCAGCTGTTCCATCTGCCGCGCGGCGGCCTGGCCGAGCTCCTTGCGCCCGTAGCCGAGGTTGACGCACCACAGCCCGGCGAAGGCATCGAGCAGCTTGTTGCCGTCGGCATCCCAGACGTAGGCGCCATCGCCGCGGGTGAGGATGCGCGTGCCCTTTTCGGCCAGCGCGGCGTTGTCGTTGAACGGGTGCAGGTGATGCGCCGCATCCAGGTCCTGCAGGGCCCGCGTGTCTATCCGATCCATGTCCACTCCATGCTCGTTGCTGTGCTGGTGCTATGCCTGTCGCTATTACTGTCGTTTTGGCTGTGGCCGCTGCCTCAGCTTTCGCCCTGGCTCTTGCCGTTGCTCTTGCCGTTGCTGTGGCCGTTGCCGTTGCCGTTGCCGTGGCTGTTGCTTTGGCTGTTGCTTTGGCTGTTGCTTTGGCCGTTGCTTTGGCCGTTGCCGTTCGCTTTTGCTTTTGACTTACCGGGTTCCCTTCCGAGCGGCGGCCATGGCGGGGAAAAACCCCGCAGGGGCGGCGCACATGGATGTGCGCCGTTCGCGGCAGGGGCAGGATGCCCCTTCCGCGAATCCCCGTCATGGACGCGGACCTGGAGCGCGCAGCGCGGAAGGCGCTCGGCAGGGCGCGCTTTCTTTTGGTTACTTTTCTTTGCGCGAGCAAAGAAAAGTGACTCGCGCCAAAGCGCGAAAGCTTTTGCTCTGCCGCTCTTTTGTAGGAGCGGCTTCAGCCGCGACAGGCATTACGAGAAAGCGTCGCGGCTGAAGCCGCTCCTACAACATGCATCCAACGCCAAAGCTTCAAATCAGGAGCAAAGCTTTCGCCTTGCGGCGAGTCACTTTTCTTTGCTTGTGCAAAGAAAAGTAACCAAAAGAAAGCACACCCCGCAGCGCGCCCTCCGCGCTGCGCGCTCCGGGTCCGCAGCCCCGACGGGCATTTTTCGATGGCACATCCATGTGCCAACGAAAAACGTCGCGCATCCTGCGCGCCGCCCTTCGGGTATTCGCCCGCCGGGGCTGCCGCGCTGAGGGGGCCCGGCAGATCAAAAAGCAAAGCAACAGCAACAGCAACAGCAACAGCAACAGCAACGGCAACGGCAACGGCCGGCGATTTCAGCCTTCCCGATCCGCCATCGCAAGCAAGGGCGGACTCACACGTTCAACAACAGGAACTCCCGCTCCCACGAACTGATCACCCGGAAGAACGTCTCGTACTCCTTGCGCTTGACCGAGATGTAGGCGCGCACGAAACGCGGCCCCAACAACTCGTGCAGCGGCGCGCAGCGCTCCAGCTCGTCCAGCGCCTCGCCCAGCGAACGCGGCAACTGGTAGCCCATCTCCTTGCCGTTGCCGCTGATCGGCTCGGTCGGCTCCAGCTTCTCGCGGATGCCCAGCAACCCGCAGGCCAGCGTCGCCGCCATCGCCAGATACGGATTGGCGTCGGAACCGGCGAAGCGGCTCTCCACCCGCATGTTCTCGATCGTGTCGATCGGCACCCGCAGCCCGCAGGTGCGGTTGTCGAAGCCCCACAGCACGTTGCTCGGCGACACCTCGCCGAACATCAGCCGGCGGTAGGAATTGACGTTCGGCGCCAGCAGCGCCATCGCCATCGGCACGTATTTCTGCAGGCCGGCCAGGTAATGGCCGAAGGTGCGGCTGTACTCGCCGGTGCGGCGCCCGCTGAACACGTTCTTGCCGTGCCGGTCGACCAGGCTCTGGTGGATGTGCATCGCGCTGCCCGGCTCGTTCTCCATCGGCTTGGCCAGGAACGTGGCGTAGACGCCGTGGCGCATCGCCGCCTCGCGCATCGTGCGCTTGAACAGGAACACCTGGTCGGCGCGCGACAGCGCATCGGAATGGGTGAAGTTGACCTCCAGCTGCGCCGCGCCGGATTCGTGGATCAAGGTGTCCACGTCCAGCTCCATCGCGTCGCAGTAGTCGTACATCAGATCCAGGATCGGGTCGAACTCGTTGACCGCGTCGATCGAGTACGACTGCCGCGCCGTCTCCGGCCGCCCCGAGCGGCCGGCCGGCGGCAGCAGCGGGAAGTCCGGATCGGTGTTCTTCTGCACTAGAAAGAACTCCAGCTCCGGCGCCACCACCGGCTTGAAGCCGATCGCCGCATACGCCTGCAGCACACCGCGCAGCACATTGCGCGGCGCTAGGTCGTGCGGCTGGCCATCTTTGGTGTAGCAGTCGTGGATCACCTGCGCCGTCGGGTCGGTGGCCCAGGGCACCATCCGCACCGTGTCCGGGTCCGGGCGCAGTTGCATGTCCGAGTCCGACGGCGAGGTCAGGTCGTAATAGTCGTCCGGATATTCGCCGGTGACGGTGGTGGCGAAGATGCCCTCGGGCAGGCGCGTGCCGTAATCGTGGGAAAACTTGGCCGCGGGAATGATCTTGCCGCGCGCGTTGCCGGTGATGTCCGGCACCAGGCACTCGACCTCGGTGATGTGGCGCTCCTTCAGCCAGCGGCGCAGCGAGCTTTCCTGCTGTTCGGGAGTGTTCTTGCGCGAGCGCGGTCGGCTGGCCATGAGGAATCGCTTCAGTGCTTGCGGCGAGCCGCGTAGTGGCGACAGGCATCGCCGAAGGATTGGAAGATGCCCAGGTAGAACGGGTCGTCGAGCACGCGCCATTCCGGATGCCATTGCACGCCCAGCAAAAAGCCCGGACCGGTGCCGCGGAACGCCTCGATCAACCCATCCGGCGCACGTGCCTCCACGATCAGGTCGCCGCCGAGCCGGGCCACGCCCTGCCCGTGCAGCGAGTTGACCCGCACCCGCTCCCTACCGGCGATTTCCGCCAGCCAGCCGCCCTCGCTCAAGGTCACCTCGTGCACCGGCGCGTACTGCAGGTCCAATGTCGCCTGGATGTCCTCGCGATGATCCGACAGCCCGGGCACCGCATGCACTTTCTGATGAAGGGTGCCGCCAAGGGCCACGTTAACTTCCTGGAAACCGCGGCAGATCGCCAGGATCGGCAGGCCGAGCGCGATCGCCTGCGGGATCAGCTCCAACGTGTTGGCGTCGCGCGCCGGATCGTGCGGATTGCCGGGCCAACTGGATTCGTCGCTGTAGTGATGCGGTTCGATGTTGCTGACCGCGCCGGTCAGCAGCAGGCCGTCCAGCCGCGCCAGCCAGTCGCGCGGCACGACCGGCGGCTGCAGCGAGGGCAGCAGCACCGGCGTTACCCCGGCACCGTCGACCGCGGCACGCAGATACTTTTCTCCAGCCACCAGGAACGGATGCTGGCCGATGAGCTTGCGATCGGTCGACAGGCCGACCAGAGGCGATACAGCCATGCGAAGAACTCGTGTGGCGTCGCCGCAAGTTACCCCGGGCGTTTTATTTTTACAACACGCCGCATCGGCGCATGGCGATGGGGCGGCACATGCCGGCTGTGCCGCATCGGGCATAGCGCGCCTCTATTGCAGGGCGACGCGGCGGGCGCGCCGACGCAGCGCGCGTCGTGCATTCCTCGTCGGCCGCACTGGCCTGTTGAGTATTCTTGACGCGAACCCGGCTCTGCTAAGCTCGTCGCACTCCCGCAGGCCGCCCTCATGACCCGCACCCACGCCGCTCCGCCCCTGCCCCCGGATGCCGCCCAGGCCCTGCAGCGCATCCCCGGCTGCGAACAGATCGATCTGCTGCTGCCGGACAGCAATGGCCTGCTGCGCGGCAAGCGCATCGCCCGCGACGCGCTGGAAAAGGTCTATCGCGACGGCGTGTGCCTGCCGATGTCGCTGATCGCCACCGACATCACCGGCAACACGGTCGAGGAAACCGGCCTGGGCTACGACATCGGCGACGAGGACCGGCTGTGCTTCCCGGTCCCCGGCACGCTGCAGCCGGTGCCGTGGGCACCGGTCCCTTCGGCGCAGCTGCTGCTGGCGATGCGCGACGACGCCGGCCAGGCGCTGGAGTTCGCGCCGCGCGAGGTGCTGGCGCGGGTGCTGGCGCGGCTGCACGCGCGCGGGCTGACCGCGGTGATCGCGGTGGAACTTGAGTTTTACCTGTTCGATCCGCGCGCCGACGCCGGCGGCCGGCCGCAACCGCCGTTGCAGGCGCACACCGGGCTGCGCAACGACAGCACCCAGGTCTATTACATGCAGGAGCTGGACGACCAGCGCAGCTTCACCGACGCAGTCGCGCAGGCCTGCCGCGCGCAGAGCATCCCCGCCGATACCGCGGTCGCCGAATACGCGCCCGGCCAGTTCGAGATCAACCTCAAGCACCGCGCCGACGCGCTGGCCGCCTGCGACGATGCGTTGATGCTCAAGCGCACGATCAAGGCGGTCGCACAGCAGCAGGGCCTGCTCGCCAGCTTCATGGCCAAGCCGTTCGCGGCGCAGTCCGGCAGCGGCCTGCACCTGCACGTGAGCCTGCTCGACGACGCCGGCGACAACGTCTTCGCCGGCACCGCGCAGGCGCCGGCCGACGCGCTGCGCCACGCCATCGGCGGCCTGCAGCGCAGCGCCGACGACTGTCTGCTGCTGTTCGCCCCGCACGCCAACAGCTACCGCCGCTTCGTGCCCAATGCGTTCGTGCCGCTCAACGACAGCTGGGGCTTCAACAACCGCACGGTGGCGATGCGGGTGCCATACAGCGATCCGGCCAATACCCGCATCGAGCACCGCGTCGCCGGCGCCGACGCCAATCCGTACCTGGTCGCCGCGGCGGTGCTGGCCGGCATCGAGCACGGCCTGCAGCATGGCTTCGACCCCGGCCCAGCGGTAAAGGGCAATGCCTACGCGCAGACCCAGATCCGCGATCCGGACTGGCGCGGCGCGATCGCCGGCTTCCTCGCCAGCGACTTCGTCGCCGATCGGTTCGGCGCCCGCTTCCGCCACGTCTACGGCCAGCAAAAACGCCGCGAGATGCTGGATTTCCATGCGCAGGTGAGCGACCTGGATTACCGGTGGTATCTGCGGACGGTGTGAGGGGCCGGGATTGGGCATTCGGGATTGGGGATTCGTAAAAGCACAGCCCCGATCTTCTTCATGACGCAACGCTTTGAACCCCTGATTCCCAATCCCGAATCCCCACGCCTAAATGACCGACTCGTCCCGCAACTGGTACACCGACAGCGCCACGCCGCTGCCGCCGCAGCCGCCGCTGCGCGGCCAGGTGCGCGCCGACGTGTGCATTCTCGGTGCCGGCTATACCGGGCTGAGCGCGGCGCTGGCGCTGGCCGAGGCCGGCTACCAGGTCGTGATCGTGGAAGCGCAGCGCGTGGGCTGGGGCGCGTCCGGGCGCAACGGCGGCCAGGCCATCGTCGGCTATGGCTGCGAGCAGCACACTCTGGAGGCGCTGCTTGGCCACGCCGAGGCGCGGCTGCTGTTCGATTTCTCGCGCGACGGCATGCGCTTGCTGCGCGACCGTATCCAGCGCCACGCCATCGCCTGCGACTGGCGCGACGGCCATGCGCATGTGGCGATCAAGCCGCGCCAGGTGCGCGCGCTGCAGGCCGGGATCGTCGAGATGGCGCAGCGCTACGACTATCCGCTGCAGTGGTGGGACCGCGACCAGCTGCGTCAGCACCTGCGCAGCGAGCGTTACCTTGGCGCAATGTACGATCCGGCCAGCGGCCACCTGCACCCGCTCGAGTACGCGCACGGGCTGGCACGCGCGGCGCTGGCCGCCGGCGTGCGCATCTACGAACACTCGCCGGTGACCGCGCTGGTGCGCGGCGCGCGGCCGATCCTGCGCAGCGCGCACGGCGAGGTGCAGGCCGATTTCGCGGTACTCGCCGGCAACGCCTGGCTGCGCGGCATCGCGCCGGAACTGGAATCGCGGATCATGCCGGTCGGCACCTACATCGGCGCCAGCGCGCCGCTGGGCGCGGCGCTGGCGCGCGAACTGATCGGCAACGACATGGCGGTGGCCGATGTGAACTGGGCGCTGGACTATTTCCGCCTCAGCCGCGACCACCGCCTGCTGTTCGGCGGCCGCGCCAGCTACTCCTCGCTGCCGCCGCCGGGCCTGCGCGGGGTGATGACCCGGCGCATGCGCCGGGTGTTCCCGCAGTTGCGCGAAGTGGGGCTGGACTACGTGTGGGGCGGCTATGTCGACATCACCCGCAACCGCGCGCCGCACTGGGGCCGGCTGACCCCGAACGTGTACTTCGCGCAGGGCTTTTCCGGGCATGGCGTGGCCGCCACCGGGCTGGCCGGCGATGCCATCGCCGCGGCCATCGCCGGGCAATCGCAGCGCCTGGACCTGTTCGCCAGGATTCCGCACGCGCCGTTCCCCGGCGGCCGCATGCTGCGCACGCCGCTGCTGGTGGCGGCGATGTCCTGGTACAAGCTGCGCGACGCGCTGTGGTGAACGCGCCGGCGGCATGCGCGCGCCGCCCGACGGCCTAAAGTTGCCCGCGGCACGGCCGCTAACTGAGGTCTACTCCCCGAGGGCGCCTTGCGCGGCTCGCATGCTGCAACCGTTGCCGGCCTACCCGATCGCCAGCGAAAGCGCGGCTGCCCAGCAGCGCATCCTGCTGGTGGAGAATTCGCGTACGTTCACCGGGCTGCTGCGCGAGGCGATCGAGCAGCGGGTGGAATTGCCGGTCACCGTGGTCTCGACCCTGGCCGAAGCGGCGCACGCGCTGGACGACGGCGGCTCCTGGTTCCTGGCGCTGACCGGGTTGGTGCTGGCCGATGGTGACCGCGACACGGTGGTGGATTTCTTCGTCGCCCGCGGCCTGCCCACGGTGGTGGTCAGCGGGGTCTACGACGAGAGCCTGCGCAAGCGCGTGCTGACCCAGCAGATCATCGACTTCGTGCTGAAGAACGCGCCCGGCAGCATCGACTACCTGGCCTGGCTGGTGCAGCGATTGGCGCGCAACCGCAGCATCGCCGCGCTGGTGGTGGACGATTCGCGCTCGGCGCGCGCCTACGCCGCGAGCCTGCTGGCGATGTACGGCTACCAGGTGGTGGAAGCCGCCGACGGCGCCGCCGGACTGAAGGCGGTGGAGGCCAATCCGGCGATCCGCCTGGCGGTGGTGGACCAGGAAATGCCGGGCATGGAAGGGGTGGAGTTCACCCGCCGGCTGCGCGCGATCCGCGCCCGCGACAAGCTGGCGGTGATCGGCCTGTCCGGCAATGGCGACCCGTCCCTGGTGCCGCGCTTCCTCAAGAACGGCGCCAACGATTTCCTGCGCAAACCCTTCTCGCGCGAGGAGTTCTTCTGCCGCGTGTCGCAGAACGTGGACCAGTTGGAATTGATCGGCACGCTGCAGGACCTGGCCACGCGCGACTTCCTCACCGGCCTACCCAACCGCCGGCATTTCCTGGAGCAGAGCCAGCGCCTGCTGCCGCAATGGCTGGCGCGCAGCGACACGGTCAGCGTGGCGATGCTCGACATCGACCACTTCAAGCACATCAACGACAGCTGGGGCCACGAGGCCGGCGACGACGCGTTGCGCGCGGTGGCGACGACGGTCGCCGCGCATGCGCGCCCGCAGGACCTGGTGGCGCGCTTCGGCGGCGAGGAATTCTGCATGCTGGTGCCGGGCCTGGACGCGCCGGCGGCCAGCGCCTATTTCGAGGCCCTGCGCCAACGCATCGATGCGCTGCAGGTGCAGGTGGGCGGGCAGAGCCTGCGCATCACCATCAGCATCGGCGTGTGCACCAGCGACGCGCGCCGCGATGCGCTGCATCCGCTGTTGGCCGAGGCCGACAAGCACCTGTACCTGGCCAAGGCCGGCGGCCGCAACCGGGTCGAACACGCCGCCTGAGCGCGAGCGCGCGCGTGCCGCCTCAGCGGCGCCTGGCGCCGATCACCAGCAACGCCAGCAGGCTCAGCGCCGCGCCGGCACTGAGGTAGTAGCCGACCCATGGCAGGCCGTAGTGCTTGGCCAGCCAGCTGGCCACGTACGGCGCCGGCGCCGCGCCGATGATGCCGGCCAGGTTGAACGACATCGAGGCGCCGGTGTAACGCACCTGCACCGGATACAGCTCGGCCAGCAAGGTGCCGCAGGGCCCGTAGGTCAGGCCCATGAACAACGACCCCAGCGACAGGAACGCCAGCAGCTGCCAGGGATGCGCAGCGCCGAACAGCGGCGCGAAACCCAGCCCGAACAGCACGATGAGCAGGCCGGCCGCGATCATCACCCGGTGCGTGCCGAAGCGGTCGCCGTAATGCGCCGACAGCGGGATGCCGGCGGCGAAGAACAGGATGCCGACCATCTGCAGCAGCAGGAACTGCTCGCGGCCGTAGCCGAGCACCGCGGTGCCGTGGCCCAGCGCGAACACCGTCATCAGATAGAACAGCATGAAGGTCGCGAACACGCCGAAGGTGCCGAGCAGCAGCGCGCCGGCATGCCGCGACAGCACCGTCCACATCGGCAGCGACACCCGCGCGTTGCGCTCCAGCGCTTTCTGGAAATCCGGGGTTTCATGGATGCGCAGGCGAACCCACAGCCCGGTCACCACCAGCAGCGCGCTGGCCACGAACGGGATGCGCCAGCCCCAGCGCATGAACTGCGCATCGTCCAGCACCGCACCCAGCAGCAGGAAGATCCCGGAGGACAGCAGGAAGCCCAGCGGCGCGCCCAGTTGCGGGAACATGCCATACCAGGCGCGCTTGCCTGGCGGCGCGTTCTCGGTGGCCAGCAACACCGCCCCGCCCCATTCGCCGCCCAGGCCCAGGCCCTGGCCGAAGCGGCACAGCGCCAGCAGCGCCGGCGCCCACATGCCGATGCTGGCGTAGCTGGGCAACAGCCCGATCACCACCGTGGACAGGCCCATGGTCAGCAGCGCCGCCACCAGCGTCGCCTTGCGCCCGATGCGGTCGCCGAAATGGCCGAACAGCGCCGAGCCGACCGGCCGCGCCACGAACGCCACCGCGAACGTGGCCAGCGACTGCAGCCGCGCCGCGTCGGCGTCGCCCTCGGGGAAGAACAGTTTCGGGAACACCAGCACCGCGGCGGTGGCGTAGATGTAGAAATCGAAGAACTCGATGGTGGTGCCGACCAGGCTGGCCAACAGCACGCGGCGCGGCGAATTGACGGGCGAGGCAGGAAGCGCGGCAGCGGTCATGGAGGCGGCATCGACGGGAAACCGTCCGATTCTGGCAGATCGGCCGCGGCGCCGCAGCGCCATGCGCCTTGCGCTCAGTGCGGCAGTTGCGCGCGGCCGGCCGCGGTCAGCACCGCGACCTCGCGTTCGCCGCGCATCTCCACCCGGATCCAGCCTGGGCCCGGATGTCCATCCAGGCTCGCGTCGCCCAGCCATGCCAGGGTGCGCAACAGCACGCTCATGCGCACCCCCAGGCGCTTGCACAGCCGCGCCAGGGCGATGCCCTCCGGTTCCGGCGCCAGCGCCTCGAACAGCGCCCGGGTCAGCGCCGGATCAGCGGACAAGCGCCACGCCGATGTCGCGCGGCGCCGCGTCGGCGGCCTCGGCCAGGTGCGGCGTCACCACCACCGGGATCGACTTGGAGGTCGGCGTACGCGCCTCGTCGGCGAAACTGGACAGCGGCACCAGGCCGTTGGTTTCCGGGTAGTACGCGGCCAGGCAACCGCGCGGGATGTTGTACTCGACCAGCAGGAAACGCTTGGCCTGGCGCCGCACGCCGTCCTCGCCGAGGCTCTCCAGGTCCACCCAGGCGCCGGCCTGCAGGCCCAGGTCGGCGATGTCGGCGGCGTTGATGAACAGCACCCGACGCTCGCCGAACACGCCGCGGTAGCGGTCGTCCAGGCCGTAGATGGTGGTGTTGTACTGGTCGTGCGAGCGCGTGGTGGCCAGGGTGAACACCGGTTGCTCGGGGCGCTGGCGGCGCGCGCGATGGATCGGGTTGTCGGTCGGCACCGCATGCACCTTGAACACCGCGCGGCCTTCCGGCGTCTCCCAGACGCGGTCGCGTGCGGTATTGGACAGGCGGAAGCCGCCGGGCACGCGCACCCGCGCGTTGAAGTCGGCGAAGTCCTCGAACACCTGCGCGATCAGCTCGCGGATGCGGTCGTAGTCGGCCACCAGCCAGCGCCAGCGTATCGCGCTGCGCGCGCCGAGCGTGGCCTCGGCCAGGCGCGCGACGATCGCCGGTTCCGACAGCAGTTCCGCCGATGCCGGCGGATTGATGCCGGCCGACAGGTGCACCATGCTCATCGAATCCTCGACGCTGACGCTCTGCGGGCCGCCCTCCTGGATGTCGATCTCGGTGCGGCCCAGGCACGGCAGGATCAGCGCGTCGCGGCCGTGCACCAGGTGGCTGCGGTTGAGCTTGGTGGTCACGTGCACGGTGAGTTCGCAGCGGCGCAGCGCGCGGTGCGTGGCCTCGGTATCGGGGGTGGCGGTGGCGAAGTTGCCGCCCATGCCGAAGAAGGTCCTGGCGCGCCCGTCCAGCATGGCCTCGATCGCGCCGACCGTGTCGAACCCGGATGCGCGCGGCGGATCGAACCCGAACACCTGCTGCAGCCGGTCCAGGAACGCGGCCGGCGGCTTCTCGTAGATCATCATCGTGCGATCGCCCTGCACGTTGCTGTGGCCGCGCACCGGGCAGGCGCCGGCGCCGGGGCGGCCCAGGTGGCCGCGCAGCAGCAGCAGGTTGGCGATCATGTGGATCGTGGCCACCGAATGCTTGTGCTGGGTGATGCCCATGCCCCAGCAGGCGATCAGCCGCTCGGATTTCAGGTAGATCTCGCCGGCGTGGCGCAGCTCGGCCTCGCTCAGTCCGGACTCTTCGACGATGGTCGCCCACGGCTCGGCGATCACGTCCGCGGCGAAGGCATCGAAGTTGGCGGTGTGCTGGGTGATGAACGGCAGATCCAGCAGCCGCGGTTGCGCCGCACGCGCGGCCTCGGCGTCGCGCTCCAGCACGTGCTTGATGATGCCCTTGACCGCGGCCAGGTCGCCGCCGATCTTCAACTGGAAATAATCCGAGGAAATCCGCGTCGACCCGTTGTGCAGCATCTGCAGCTTGTCCTGCGGATCGGCGAACTTCTCCAGGCCGCGCTCGCGCAGCGGATTGAACGACACGATCGCCGCACCGCGCTTGGCCGCCTGGCGCAGCTCGCCGAGCATGCGCGGATGGTTGGTGCCGGGGTTCTGGCCGAAGATGAAGATCGCGTCGGCCAGTTCGAAGTCGTGCAGCGACACGGTGCCCTTGCCGACGCCGATCTGCGACTTGAGCGCGGTGCCGGACGGCTCGTGGCACATGTTCGAACAGTCGGGGAAGTTGTTGGTGCCGAACTCGCGCACGAACAGCTGGTACAGGAACGCGGCCTCGTTGCTGGTGCGCCCGGAGGTGTAGAAGATCGCCTCGTCCGGCGAGGCCAGGCCGTTGAGGTGCGTGGCGATCAGCGCGAAGGCGTCGTCCCAGCTCACCGGCACGTAGTGGTCGCTGGCGCTGTCGTAGCGCAGCGGATGGGTCAGCCGGCCCTGCCCTTCCAGCCAGTAGTCGCTGTACTTGGCCAGCTGCGCGACGCTGTACTGCGCGAACAGCTCCGGCGTGGCGCGGCGCGCGGTGGCTTCGGCGGCCACCGCCTTGGCGCCGTTCTCGCAGAACTCGAAGGTCGAGGTGTGGTCGCGGTCGGGCCAGGCGCAGCCGGGGCAATCGAAGCCATCGGGCTGGTTGGCGTGCAACAGGGTCTTGGCCCCCTGCACCGCCACGTCCTGCTGCAGCAGGTGGGTGGCGACGGCGCGCAGCGCGCCCCAGCCGCCGGCCGGCTGCGTATACGGTTGGATGGTTTTCTTGCTCATGCGGGCTCTCCGGCGGGTTCGGCCTGGTGCAGGCGCTGCGGATGGCTGTAGACGACGTAATCGTGGTCGCGGGCGAAACCGATCAGGGTCAGGCCGGCGCTGTCGGCCAGCGCGATCGCCAGCGCGGTGGGTGCGGAAATGGCGGCCAGCAGCGGGATGCCGGCCTGCGCGGCCTTCATCGCCATCTCGTAGCTGGCGCGGCTGGTGACCACGGCGAAGCCGCTGGCCGGGTCCAGGCCGGCGCTGGCCAGCGCGCCGATCAGCTTGTCCAGCGCGTTGTGCCGGCCGACGTCCTCGCGCGCCAGCCGCACGCCGCCGTCGGCGTCGGCCCATCCGGCGGCGTGGGTGGCGCCGGTGATCGCGTTGAGCGGTTGCTGCTGGCGCAGCTCGCGCAAGGCCCGCGCCAGCGCCGCGGGCGCGATCGCGGCGCCGGCCGGCAGCGGGCGCGGCGTGCGCAGCACCGCCTCGATCGATTCGCTGCCGCACACCCCGCAGCCGCTGCGGCCCTGCAGGTTGCGGCGCCGCGACTGCAGGGCCGCGGCATGTGCGGGCGGGATCTGCAGTTGCAGCGAAACCCCTTCCAGGAAGGTGTCCACGCTGGCGATCCGCAACTGCGCCGGATCCTCGACGATGCCCTCGCTGAGCGAAAAGCCCAACGCGAAGTCGTGCAGGTCTTCCGGCGTCGCCATCATCACCACGAACGGCTGGCCGTTGTAGGCGAACGCCACCGGCACCTCGGCGGCCACCAGGTCCTGGGTGAGCGCGGTGCGCCCGTCGCGATGGCGGCGCACGCCACGCGCGACGGCGCCGGGCCGGGAAGACGCACGCGAGTACATGGTGACGCCTCCCTTCCGCAATTCAGTGGAACAGCACGAACGCCTTCTGCAAGGTGACCCAGATCCCCCACAGCATCGGCACCCCGACCGCCAGCCAGGCCAGCGCCACCAGCAGCGGATTGCCGCCGCGGCCGACCTGCGCCAGCTGCGCCGGCTCCAGCGCCGCGCCGCCGTTGCCGCCGACCTTCTCGTGCGCCAGCTGCTTCTCCGCGGCCAGTTCCTGCGCGGTCATGAAGTGCCTGGCCGCCACCGGCCGTACCAGCAGGTTGCAGATCAGGCCCAGCACCAGCATCCCGGCCAGGATGTACATGGTCGTGTTGTACACCTGTGACGGCGGCACGCCCAGTCCCAGCTGGTATTCGCGCATGTAGCCGACCACCACCGGGCCGAGGATGCCGGCGGTGGCCCAGGCGGTGAGCAGGCGGCCATGGATCGCGCCGACCATCTGCGTGCCGAACAGGTCGGCCAGATAGGCCGGGATGGTGGCGAAGCCGCCGCCGTACATCGACAGGATCACGCAGAAGATGCCGACGAACAGCGCGCTGCCGCCGACCTTGCCGGCCCACGGCGCCGCCGCGTACAGGACGATGCCGAGCACGAAGAACACGCTGTAGGTGTTCTTGCGGCCGAGCTTGTCGGACATGCTGGCCCAGAAGAAGCGCCCGCCGATGTTGAACAGGCTGAGCAGGCCAGTGAAGCCGGCGGCGATGGCGGCGATGGCCGCCAGCTGTGCGGTGTCCAGGCTGCCGAAGCCGGCGTCCACGCCGATCAGGCGGCCGCCGAACACTTCCTGCAGCATCGGCGAGGCCATGCCGATCACGCCGATGCCCGCCGACACGTTCAGGCAAAGCACGCCCCACAGCAGCCAGAACTGCGGGATGCCCCAGACCTTCTTCACGTGCACGTGGTTGGCGGTGATCATCGCGTTGGCGCTGGCCGCCGGCGCGGTCCAGCCGGCCGGCGCCCAACCGCTCGGCGGCACCCGGTAGCCGAACGCACCGGCCAGCATGAACACGAAATACAGCGCGGCCATCACCAGGAAGGTTTCCATCACCCCCACCGAGGCCGGGCCGGCGAAATGGCGCATCAGCGCATCGGCCAGCGGACTGCCGATCATCGCGCCGCCGCCGAAGCCCATGATCGCCATGCCGGTGGCCATGCCGCGGCGGTCTGGGAACCACTTGATCAGGGTCGAGACCGGCGAAATGTAGCCCAGCCCCAGGCCGATGCCGCCGATCACGCCCGAGCCCAGCCACAGCATCCAGATCTGGTGCAGGTGGATGCCCAGCGCCGAGATCACCAGCCCGCCGCACCAGCACAGCGCCGAGACCACGCCGGCCTTGCGCGGCCCGGCGCGCTCCAGCCAACCGCCCCACAGCGCCGCCGAACAGCCCAGCAGCACGAAGAACAGCGTGTACATCCACTGCAGCTCGCTGATCTTCCAGTCGCAGCTGGCCGACACGATCCGCGCCAGGAAGCCCATGTCCGCCGGGCACGCCACCGCTTCGGTGACCCCCAGCGCCTTGGACAGCGGCAGCCAGAACACGCTGAAGCCGTAGGCCATGCCGATGCACAGATGGATCGCCAGCGCGGCCGGCGGCACCAGCCAGCGGTTGAAGCCCGGCCCGGCGACGATGCGTTCCTTCGACAGCAGGCCGGCCCGGGCGATGTGCGCAGCGTTGGCCGCGCCGTTCGAGTTGCTCATTGGGATTTCCTCTTGCAGCGTCGCGGCACTTATGTGATGGAGCGCATATTGCGGACGCAAAGCGCGCGGCGAGCGTAGTACGAAAGCGCGATGCCGCCGAGCGTCGGATGGTCTAATAATCGGCTGTAGAAAGCCGATTGAGCCGCGACCCGCATGTACAAGGTGACCATCCAGCCGCAGTGGGAACTGCATACCGAGGACGGGCAGCGCCTGCCGCCGCGGCTGGCGGAACTGCTGCTGGCGATCCGCGACACCGGCTCGCTGGCCGCGGCCTGCCGCCAGACCGGGCTGTCCTACCGCTATGCCTGGGGCACCCTGCGCGAGGCGCGGCGCCTGTTCGGACAACCGCTGCTGCGCGCCACCCGCGGCCGCGGCGCCAGCCTGGCACCGATCGGCGAACGCCTGGTGTGGGCCGAGCAACGCATCGCCGCGCGCCTGGCGCCGACGTTGCAGAGCCTGGCCAGCGAGCTGGAGACCGAACTGGAGCGGGTGTTCCGGCAGGAGGCGGCGCCGCTGCGCCTGCACGCCTCGCATGGCTTCGGGGTGGAGACGCTGCGCCGTTGCATGGTTCTGGCCGGCGCGCCGCTGGAACTGAAATACCGCAGCCCGGACGATGCCCTGGCCGCGCTGCGCAACGACGCCTGCGACCTGGCCAGCCTGCACCTGCCGATCGGCGAGCTGGAAAACGACCTGCTCGCGCACTACCGCGACCGGCTCGATCCGCACGGCGATTGCGTGCTGCATCTGGCCACCCGCACCCAGGGCCTGGTGCTGGCGCCCGGCAATCCCAAACGCATCCATGCCCTGCCCGACCTGCTGCGCGCCGACGTGCGTTTCATCCATCGCCAACCCGGCTCGGGCACGCGCCTGCTGCTGGAACGCCTGCTGGCGCAACAGGGCCTGCCGCTGAGCGCCCTGCATGGCGCCGACATGGAGGAACTGACCCATGCCGCGGTCGCCGCCTACGTCGCCATCGGCCTGGCCGACGCCGGCTTCGGCCTGGAACCGCCGGCGCGGCGCTACGGGCTGGAGTTCATTCCGATCGTCAGCGAACGCTATTTCCTGCTGTGCCGCCGCGAAGCGCTGGACAGCGGCCGCCTGGCGCCGATCGTGGACCTGCTGCGCAGCGACACCTTCCAGCACGAGCTCGGCCTGCTGCCCGGCTACGACGCGCACGACTGCGGACGGGTGCAGGGGGTCGCGGAGGCGTTTGTCGGGATTCGGGATTCGGGATTCGGGATTAGGGATTAGGGATTAGGGAGTGGTGATTGGTGATTGGTGATTAGGGAGTGGTGATTGGTGATTGGGGATTGGGGATTGGGGATTGGGGCTTTGGGCTTTGGGCTTTGGGCTTTGGGTTTTGGGTTTTAGGGGTCGGCGCCAGGGCACCTGTGCTTGGACTGTTCGGCGCTTCTTGTGGGAGGGACTTCAGTCCCGACGCTTTTGGCGGCCTCGCCTGCTCGGAACCCGGACACTGCGGCAAGCTCGCGCAAGAAAGACGCCGCGCACCGGCGCGCCGACAGCGCAATCCGCCTTTTGCGTGCCGCGTCGGTTAGGCTTTGCGCCCCTTCGCATCCGGAACCCGCCCATGCCCATCTCGCTCCGCGTCGGCGCCGTCGCTGGCCTCCTGCTGCTCGCCACGCACGGCGCACGCGCCGCCGACCTGCCCGCCGACGTGCTGCGCCAGTTGCCGGCCGGCTACCTGCCGCTGGAACAGCTGCGCGCCGATCTGGATGGCGACGGCCGCGCCGACTACCTGGTGGCGCTGCAGCAACGCGGCGAAGCCGAGCGCGAGCCGGCGCCGGCGCGGCCGCTGCTGATCTTCGTGCAGCAGGCCGATGGCCACTACCGGCTGGCCGCGCGCAACGACCACGTGGTGCTCAAGCGCGATGCGGGCGGCCAGTGCGATCCGTTTACCGACAGCGACGATCCGTTCGCGGCCAAGGGCCGCTACTTCACCGTGCAGAACGGCGTCTCCTGCGGCCAGCACTGGACCTACTTCATCACCTTCCGCTACGAACCCGAGCGCAAGACCTGGCTGTTCCACAAGCGCATCCGCCAAAGCTGGCAGCTGAATTCGGATCCGTCGCCGGACGCCGACGCGCTGCGCAAGACCGCCGACAAGGTGGATGCTGCCGATCCCAAGCATCCGCTCACCTTTGCCGAGTACGTGCCGGACTGAATCCGGATGCTGCGCTGGCCGGCATGGCGTGCCGGCCATGCCGGCCTACAGATACCCCAAGCGCATCAATGTGAAAGCCACTACGTCGGCGCAGGCGTGGAAGCTGATCGCATGCCAAAGATTGTCGGGCCAACGATGCCTGACGCCGGCAGCGAACAACGCGAACACGAACGCATTGGCGACGCCGAACGCCCCGAGCTGCCAGTGATAGGCCGCGAACGCCGCGGCGACGATGGCGACCGCGAGGACCGGCCGCAGGCGCGATGCCGGCAGGAACCGCGCGAGCACGGTGTGCAGGAACCCACGAAACACGAGTTCTTCGTACAGGCCGCCGACCACCCACGCCAGACCGAACGCAAGCGCGTAGCCGCCAACGCTCTCGCGCGCAAAGGCGAAGTCCGACAGATCCGGCTGCTCGCCCAGCAGGCGCGCGAGCAGCGGGCCGACGGCCAGATAATTCGCCGCGGCGTAGACCACGCCAAGACCGCCGCCGATCAGCAGCGGAGCGCTGCGCAACCCGCGCCATCGAAAGCCTACGTCGGCGAAATTCAAGCCTTGGCCATGCAACATGGCGGCGCACAGCCCAAGCCCCAGCACGGGGTAAAGGAACATCGGCACGCCAAGATGCGGCGCGAGCAGCACGCATGCCGTGCCCGGCACCAGGATAAGGCTGCGTCCCATCGGTCTCTTCCTTCGCTCCGAACGTCGCGCGTCGCCCCCTCGCGCCAGGCATGCCCGTCCAGTTTGCAAAAAGCCTGCGCCGTCCGCCACTGGTCGTATGCGGCTGCCGCGTCCGAAACCGGCCAGCGCGGCGCCGCAACGGCGCGCACGCTGTGCGCTCCATCGCCTTCTGGAGCGCACATGTCCAGCTTCGTCTGCATCGGCCTGCCGGCCGCACCGTTCGCACCGCTGTTCGAACTCGACGACATGCAGCTGCACGCGCGCGGCGCGCGCCGCATCCACGCCGACCAGACCCCGGGCTTTCCGTGCAGGGTCAGCCTGGAAGACGCGCAGCCGGGCGAGGAACTGTTGCTGCTGCACTACCTGCACCAGCCGGCCGACACGCCATACCGCGCCGCCGGGCCGATCTACGTGCGCCGCCACGTACCGACTGCGATGCCGGTGCCGGACCAGGTGCCCGACGCGATCCGCAGGCGCTTGATCTCGCTGCGCGGCTACGACGCCGACGGCATGCTGCTTGCCGCCGACGTGCACCCCGGCGCAACGGTCGCGGCCGCGATCGTGCAGGCCTTCGCCGATCCGCGCGTGCGTTACCTGCATCTGCACAATGCGCGCCAAGGCTGCTTCGCCTGCCGCGTGGAGCGGGTTTGAGTTCGGGAATCGGGAATCGGGAATCGGGAATCGGGAATCGGGAATCGGGATGATGCCCTGTCGCAGATCGCCGTCAAGCGATTGAAAAATCACCGCTTGAGAACGCTTTTGCGCTCCAAGCCGAGCCGCTTTTCTGTAGGAGGGGCTTCAGCCCCGACGCGTTACCGGTAACGCGTCGGGGCTGAAGCCCTCCTACAAAACCACACATGTGCGGCGCACTTGCGAATCCCCAATCCCCAATCCCCAATCCCGGCTCAAACGCCCAGATTGATCCAGGTCGCCTTCATCTCGGTGTACTTGTCGAA
Organism: Xanthomonas sp. DAR 34887; assembly: GCF_041245805.1. Classification (NCBI taxonomy): domain Bacteria; kingdom Pseudomonadati; phylum Pseudomonadota; class Gammaproteobacteria; order Lysobacterales; family Lysobacteraceae; genus Xanthomonas; species Xanthomonas tesorieronis. Next base: position 2,054,502 of record NZ_CP162490.1, on the reverse strand, counting down.
CGCATGCAGCGACTTGTCGCGGCCGTTGCCCGATTGCTTGTAGCCGCCGAACGGCGCGGTCATGTCGCCGCCGTCCCAGTAGTTCACCCACACGCTGCCGGCACGCAGCTGGCGCGCCACGCGGTGCGCGCGGCCGATGTCGCGGGTCCACACGCCCGCGGCCAGGCCGTAGTCGCTGTCGTTTGCCATGCGCAACGCGTGCGCTTCGTCGTCGAAGGCGATCACCGACAGCACCGGGCCGAAGATCTCCTCGCGGGCGATGGTGTGCTCGTGGCCGACCTCGTCGAAGATGGTCGGCTCCACGTAGCAGCCGCCGGCGACCACCTCCGCGCGCTTGCCGCCGAGCAGCAGGCGCGCGCCCTCCTCGTTGCCGCGCGCGATGTAATCGAGCACGCGGTGGGTCTGCGCCTCGTCCACCAGCGCGCCCATCGCCGCATCCTCGTCGAACGGGTGCCGCGGCTGCAGCGCGCGTCCGGCGGCGACCACGCGGGCGACGAAGGCGTCCTTGATCGAACGCTCCACCAGCAGCCGCGATGCCGCGGTGCAGACTTCGCCCTGGTTGTAGAAGATCGCGCCGGCCGCGGCCTGCGCCGCCTGTTCCAGATCCGGCGCGTCGGCGAACACCAGGTTCGGGCTCTTGCCGCCGCATTCCATGTAGGCGCGTTTCATGTTCGACAGCCCGGCGCATTGCAGCAGGCGCTTGCCGACCGCGGTGGAGCCGGTGAACACCAGGCCATCCACGTCCATGTGCAGCGCCAGCGGTTCGCCGGCGCTCTTGCCGAACCCGGGCACCACGTTGAACACGCCGTCGGGGATGCCGGCTTCGGCCACCAACTCGGCCAGGCGCAGCACGCTCAGCGGCGATTTCTCCGAGGGCTTGAGCACCACCGAATTGCCCGCCGCCAGCGCCGGGGCGATCTTCCATGCGGCCATCAGCAACGGAAAATTCCACGGCACGATCGCGCCGACCACGCCCAGCGGTTCGCGGGTGATCAGGCCCAGCTCGTCCTGCCCGGTCGGCGCCACCTCGCCGTAGAGCTTGTCCAGCGCCTCGCCGGTCCAGGCCAGGCAGCGCACCGTGGCCGCCACGTCCACGCTGCGCGCGTCGCGCACCGGCTTGCCCATGTCCAGCGACTCCAGCAGCGCCAGTTCGTCGGCATGCTGTTCGACCAGCTGCGCCAGCCTGATCAGGGTCTTCTTGCGCTGCGCGGGCTTGGCCTGCGACCAGTGCCCGGCATCGAAGCTGCGCCGCGCCGCGGCGACCGCGCGGTCGATGTCCTCGGCACCGCCCTCGGCGACCTGGCCGAGCACGCGGCCGTCGATCGGGCTGACGCAGTCGAAGGTCTTGCCGCTGGCCGCGGCGACGTAGCGTCCGTCGATGAAGGCCTGGGTGCGCAGCTGCAGCGCGTCGGCCATCGCCTGCCAGGCGTCGCGGGTGCGGGGTGCGGTCATCGGAAGCTCCGGGTCGGGAGGAAGGAACGGATCTGCGGGTCGTACGGCTGCAGCAAGGCGAGCGCACGCGCCGCGACGCAGGCGGCGCTCAGAACGTGGCCGGGGTGTTGGCGCTGACGATCACCGCCGCCTCGCTGCCGACGTTGCGGAACCGGTGCGGCACCCGGCTCTCGAAATAGTACCCCTCGCCGGCGCGCAGCACGCGCACCTGGGTGCCGACGGTGATCTCCACTTCGCCCGCCACCACCACGCCGCCTTCCTCGCCTTCGTGCACCAGCATCGCGGTGCCGGTATCGCTGCCCGGCGGCATCACCTCGCGCAGTATGCACATCTGCCGCTGCGGGCGGTGCTGCCCGACCAGGTAGTAATGGATGCCGTCGCTGCCGACGTCGGGCAGTTCGTCGGCGGCGTAGAACGGCGCATCGGCCGGCCCGATCTGCAGGTCCTGGGTGAAGAAATCGGCCAGCGAGATCGGAATGCCGTCCAGCACCTTCTTCAGCGAACTCACCGACGGGCTGACCTTGTTCTGTTCGATCAGCGAGATGGTGCTGTTGGTCACGCCCACCCGCTTGGCCAGCTCGCGCTGGCTCAGTCCGTGGGCGGTGCGAACCCGATGCAGGCGGGCGCCGATATCCATCGCGTGATCAGGAGGGCCTTGGCGGTGTTGCCGGATACTTTACACAGCCGGCCCTGGCGGTCAATTTGCCGGATGCCGCGCGCTGCACCCGGCGTGCGTGCCTGCATGGGCCTGTCTTCGCGCAGCTTCGTGTTGCGGCGCGATGCGGTTGGTTGCGACACGGCCTGGGTGGTCCTGTGCCGCAGCGCAGGCCAGGCCGCCACCGCCAGCCCGGTTGGTGTAAAGTTTTTTCAACACTTCTCTCGCGTGGAGCCTGTGATGAGTCCCGAGTCGCCTCCTTCCTCCCAGGCACTGGCCGATCGCTACAGCGCCCAGGCCACGCAGGCGCCGGACGCCATGGACGCGTTCTGGATGCCGTTCACCGCCAACCGCCAGTTCAAGGCGCGGCCGCGGCTGCTGGCCTCGGCCGAGGGCATGTACTACCGCAGCGTGGACGGGCGCCAGATCCTCGACGGCACCGCCGGGCTGTGGTGCTGCAACGCCGGACACGCGCGGCCGCGCATCGTCGAGGCGGTGTCCAGGCAAATCGCCACGCTGGATTTCGCGCCGACGTTCCAGATGGGCTCGCCGCTGCCGTTCGTGCTGGCCGAGCGGCTGGCCGCCCTCGCCCCGCCCGGCCTGGACCACGTGTTCTACACCAACTCCGGCTCCGAGTCGGTCGATACCGCGATGAAGATCGCGCTGGCCTATCACCGCGCCCGCGGCGAAGGCCAGCGCACCCGCTTCATCGGCCGCGAGAAGGGCTATCACGGGGTCGGCTTCGGCGGCATCTCGGTCGGCGGGCTGCCCAACAACCGCAAATGGTTCGGCCCGCTGCTGCCCGGCGTGGACCACCTGCGGCATACCCTGGACATCGAGCGCAACGCGTTCTCGCAGGGGTTGCCGGCGCACGGCGCGGAGCTGGCCGACGATCTGGAACGGCTGGTCGCGCTGCACGACGCCTCCACCATCGCCGCGGTGATCATCGAACCGATCTCCGGCTCGGCCGGCGTGGTGCTGCCGCCGCACGGCTATCTGCAGCGCATCCGCCAGCTGTGCGACAAGTACGGCATCGTGCTGATCTTCGACGAGGTGATCACCGGCTTCGGCCGCGTCGGCAAGCCCTTCGCCGCGCAGCGCTTCGGCGTCACCCCGGATCTGATGACGACCGCCAAGGGGCTGACCAACGGCTGCGTGCCGATGGGCGCGGTGTTCGTCTCGCACGCCATCCACGATGCGTTCGCCCACGGCCCGGCCGGGGCCATCGACCTGTTCCACGGCTACACCTATTCCGGCCATCCGCTGGCCTGCGCCGCCGCGCTGGCGACGCTGGACACCTATGCGGAAGAACACCTGTTCGACAAGGCGATCGAACTGGGCGACTACTGGCAGCAGGCGATCCATGCGCTGAAGGAGTTGCCGCACGTCGTCGACATCCGCAACTTCGGCCTGATCGGCGCGATCGAACTGGCGCCGCGCAAGGACGCGCCCGGCGCGCGCGCCTACGAGATCTTCGAACGCTGCTTCCACGAGGGCGACCTGCTGATCCGCGTCACCGGCGACACCATCGCGCTGTCGCCGCCGCTGATCGTCGAGCGCGAGCACATCGACCGCATCTTCGCGGTGCTCGCCGACATGATCCGCACCACGCACTGATTCCCGCCCCCCATCCCAACCCGCACCGCGCTCCCCACGCGCGCCGCATGCCTGGAGAACCGCTCATGCTGGTCGGCGTCCCGAAAGAGATCAAGAACCACGAATACCGGATCGGGCTGACCCCGGCCGGGGTCCGCGAACTGGTGCTGCACGGGCACCAGGTGCTGGTGCAGCGCGACGGCGGCCAGGCCATCGGCCTCACCGACGCCGACTACGAACGCGCCGGCGCGCGCCTGGCCGACGACGCGGCCAGCGTGTTCGCGCAGGCCGACATGATCGTCAAGGTCAAGGAACCGCAGCCGGACGAATGCGCGATGCTGCGCCCGGGGCAAGTGTTGTTCACCTATCTGCACCTGGCGCCGGATCCGGCCCAGGCCAGCGCGCTGCTGCGCTCCGGCTGCACCGCGATCGCCTACGAGACCGTCACCGACGGCCACGGCGGCTTGCCGCTGCTGGCGCCGATGAGCGAAGTCGCCGGACGCATGGCGATCCAGGCCGGCGCGCATGCGCTGGAGAAGGCGCAAGGCGGCTCCGGCGTGCTGCTCGGCGGCGTGCCCGGGGTCAAGCCGGCCGAAGTGCTGGTGATCGGCGGCGGCGTGGTCGGCATCAACGCCGCGCGCATGGCGATGGGCCTGCATGCGCGGGTGACGGTGCTGGACCGCTCGCTGGAACGGCTCAAGTACCTGGACGAACTGTACGGCCACCAGCTGACCACGCTGTACTCCACCCGCGATGCGATCGAGCAATGCCTGCCGCATACCGACCTGGTGATCGGCGCGGTGCTGATCCCCGGCGCCGCCGCGCCCAAGCTGGTGTCGCGCGCGCAACTGGCGTTGCTGCGGCCGGCTCGGTGCTGGTGGACGTGGCGATCGACCAGGGCGGCTGCTTCGAGACAAGCCATGCCACCACCCACCAGCAACCGACCTACGAGGTCGACGGCATCGTCCACTACTGCGTGGCCAACATGCCCGGCGGCGTGGCGCGCACCTCCACCTTTGCCCTGACCAACGCCACCCTGCCGTTCGTGCTGCAACTGGCCGAACACGGCCTGCAGGCGCTGCGCGACGACCAGGACCTGCGCAACGGCCTCAACGTGCATGCCGGCAAGCTCACCCACCGTGCGGTGGCGCAGGCGCTGGGCGCGGACTTCGTGCGCCCGCTGGACGCGCTGGGCTGAGTCTTTCCTGCGAGGAACACCGACCATGATCGAAACCCTGTCCCATTACATCGACGGCCGCCGCATGGGTTTCCGCACTGGCGAGTACGCAGAGGTATTCGATCCGGCCAGCGGTGCGGTGGCGCGACGCGTGCCGCTGGACCACACGCATGCGGTGGAGACGGCGGTGGGCGCCGCCGCGCGCGCCTTCCCGGCCTGGGCGGCGACCCCGCCGCTGCAGCGCGCACGGGTGATGTTCCGCTTCCGCGAACTGCTAGAACGGCACGCCGACACCCTGGCCCGCTGCATCAGCGCCGAGCACGGCAAGGTGGTGTCCGATGCGCGCGGCGAGGTCACCCGCGGCATGGAGGTGGTGGAATTCGCCTGCGGCATCCCGCAGCTGCTCAAGGGCGAGCATTCGGTCGAGGTCGGCCGCGGCGTGGATGCGTGGAGCGAATACGCGCCGCTGGGCGTGGTCGCCGGGGTCACCCCGTTCAACTTCCCGGCGATGGTGCCGCTGTGGATGCTGCCGATCGCGCTGGCCTGCGGCAACAGCTTCGTACTCAAGCCGTCCGAACGCGATCCGTCCGCGGCGATGCTGCTGGCCGACTGGCTGCACGAGGCCGGCCTGCCGGACGGCGTGTTCAACGTGGTGCACGGCGCCAAGCCGGCAGTGGACGCGCTGCTCGCGCACCCGCAGGTGCAGGCGTTGAGCTTCGTCGGCTCCACCCCGGTCGCGGCGGACCTGTACGCGCGCGGCAGCGCGCTGGGCAAACGGGTGCAGGCGCTGGGCGGGGCCAAGAACCACCTGGTGGTGCTGCCTGACGCCGACCTGGACGATGTCGCCTCGGCCCTGCTCGGCGCCGGCTACGGCTCGGCCGGCGAACGCTGCATGGCGATCTCGGTGGCGGTGTGCGTGGGCGATGCGGTGGCCGATGCGCTGGTCGCCAGGCTGGCGCCGCGCGTGGCCGCGCTGACGCTCGGCGCCGGCGCCAACGAACCGGACATGGGCCCGCTGATCAGCGCCGCGCACCGCGAGCGCGTGCGCGGCTACATCGACAGCGGCGTGGCCGACGGCGCCACGCTGGTGGTGGACGGCCGCGCCGCGCATACGCCGGCGGCGGCCGATGGCTTCTTTCTCGGCGGCAGCCTGTTCGATCATGTACGCGCCGACATGCGCATCTACCGCGAAGAGATCTTCGGCCCGGTGCTGTGCGTGGTGCGCGTCGCCGATGCCGACGCCGCGCTGCAGCTGATCGACGCGCACGAGTACGGCAACGGGGCGGCGGTGTTCACCCGCGACGGCGGCGCCGCGCGCGCCTTCGCCCGGCGCGTGCAGGCCGGCATGGTCGGGATCAACGTGCCGATCCCGGTGCCGATGGCATTCCATAGCTTCGGCGGCTGGAAACGCTCGCTGTTCGGCCCGCTGCATGTGCATGGCCCCGACGGCGTGCGCTTCTACACCCGGCTCAAGACCGTCACCGCGCGCTGGCCGGCGGCCGCGCGCGAGGCCGAGTTCGCGATGCCGACGATGCGTTAGGCCGCCGACGATGCCGAACGACAGCTTCGGCGTGCGCCTCGAGGACGGCGTGATCGTCAGCGAACGTCCCGACGGGACCATCGAACGGGTTGCGCTGTCCGTGCTCGCCGGGGTGCTGATCGAGACCGACGACAGCGGCCCATGGGGCACAGACCTGTGGTGGATTCTTGCCGGCGCCGATGGCACGGGCTGCGTCTACCCCGGCGGCGCCGACGGCGAGCAGCAGATCCTGGCCGTGCTGCAGACGCTGCCCGGCTTCGACAACGCCAGCCTGTTCGCCGCCATGACCTCGACCGCGAACCAGCGCTTCCTGTGCTGGAAGCGTGCGTCCTCGCCCGAGAGCGGTCGTTCCGGCGGCGACGCGCGGACCTAGCGCGCCGGCGGCGCGCCAGGGCCGCGCGCGGACGCCGCAGCGCAACACGGCGACAGTGCGGCGACGGTGTAGCCTTGCGCGACCCCACGCCGCCGCGTTCCCATCCTTCGCCGCATTCCCAGGAGCCGCCCCATGATCAAGGTCAGCGTGATGTATCCGTACACAGCAGGCGCCCGTTTCGACCACGACTACTACCGCGACACGCACATGCCGCTGCTCAAGGCGCGCATGGGCGACGCCTGCAGGTACTACACCGTGGACAAGGGCCTGTCCGGCGGCGCCCCCGGCAGCGATCCGACCTACGTCGGCATGTGCCACATCTTCAGCGACTCGGTGGAAGCGTTCCAGGCCGGCTTCGGCCCGCACGCCGACGAAATCCTCGGCGACATCAAGCACTACACCGACCTGACCCCGGTGATGCAGATCAGCGAGGTGGTGGTCGGTTGAACCCGATGGCCGTTGCGCGCTGGCGCAGCGGCCCTGCTCTTGCAGCCGCCTTCGCAAAGGCGAACTGCGTGTAGCACAGCACCGGATCCTGCTGCGCGCTCATCGGCGCGCGCAGCGGTCGAGCCACGCCGCGGCGGCCACCCCCACCGCATAGGCGAGCAGATCCAACCACACGAACGTAGAGCCCAGGGCCAGATGTCCGAGCGTGGTCGCGCGCAGCGCGTCGAGCCACGGCGCATGGTACAGCTGCGACGCTTCCACCAGCCAGCACACGGCCAATGCCACGGCCGCCAATCGCAGCGGCCGCGCGCGGGGCGCGAGCAACGCCAGGCCCCAATAGACCATCGCCGCCCACAGCGCATCGCCGGGCAACTTGCCCAGCCACGACGGCAACAGCCAGGGGAACTGCCGCGACGCCAGCCCGGCGGCGATGGTTGCCGCGATGGCGGCGATCAAGCACAGGCGGCGGCGCGCGGTGGCGGAAACGGGCATGGCGGAGCGTCGGCGGCCGGAGGGCGCGCATTACAGCAGAACTTGCGCGGCATTGGCGCGGCTACGCGCTGCTCCTGCGCCACAGCGCCGCCAGCGCGATCAGCACCGCCAGCACCAGCATCACCAGCCAGCCCCAGCGTTGGTGGAACGGGATCGGCACCGCCTGCAACTTGCTTTCGGCGCTGGCCTGGTTGAGCAGCCAGCCGTGGCAGCACACCGGGCACACCAGCTGGTACTGCTTTTCGCGTACCCAGCCGAACAGATGGTAGAAGTGCCCGTACGAATAGTGCAGGCGCATCGCGAATGCCCGCTCCTGCTCGCAGTTCTTGCAGAACTCGCGCTCTTCCACGCCACAGGCGACATTGCGCTCGCCCCAGCCCCACAAGATCATCGTTGCGTTTCCTTCGGCAGGGCCGCGATCCTCCGATCGCCGGATCGTGCGGATTCTGTGCCGCGTGCGATACAGCGTCAACGGCGGCCGCCGGCGCGACCGCGCGCAACTCTCTACAATGCCGCCCCCGTCGCAACGCCGTGCCCTCCCCCAGATGAACATCGTCGTCAAAGAAGACCTCAAGGCCTACATCGATCCGCTCACCGCCGACGAATACGCAGCGCTGGAGCGCAGCCTGCTCGCCGAAGGCTGCCGCGACGCGCTGGTGCTGTGGGGCGAGATCCTGGTCGACGGGCACAACCGCTACGGCATCTGCCAGAAGCACGGCCTGCCGTTCCAGACCGTGCAGAACACCCGTTTCCAGTCGTTGCAGGACGTGCACCTGTGGATGATCGACCAGCACCTGGGCCGGCGCAGCGTGTCCGATTTCCAGCGCGGCGTGCTGGCGCTGCGCAAGCGCGAGATCCTGGCCGAACGCCGCAGCCGCGCCGCCGCGGCGCCCGCGATCGCCGCCGACGGCGACACTGCCGACGCGGCCGACGAGCGCGACGACGCTGCGCCCTGGGCCGATGCGCCTGCCGGTGACGACGCGCGCAGCGAGGCGATGCCGGCGCCGCTGAGCCGCGCCGACCTGGCGCGTGCCGCGCGGCTGAGCAACAGCCAGGTGGTGCAGATCGAAAAGATCCAGAAGCAGGCCACCGCCGAAGTGGTGGAAGCGGTGAAATCCGGCGCGATCTCGATCAACGCCGCGGCAGCGGTGGCCAGCCTGCCCGAGGACGAACAGCGCGCCGCGGCCATGGCCGGCAAGGACGAACTCAAGCAGGCGGCCAAGCGCGCCCGCGAATCCAAGCGCAAACCGCGCGAGACACCGGCCACCGGGCAGGATGGCGATGCCGACGCCGGGCAAGGCGACACCGAACTGGCCACGCTGCGCGTGCGCGTGGCCGAACTGGACGCCGAGAATCGCGCGCTGCGCGAGGAAGTGGCGGCGTTGCGCGCGCAATTGCAGGAGTGATTCGGCATCGGCCCGCCGCGCATCGGTTCATGCGCAACCTGCGCGGCAGGGATTTCCGTCAGGAAGCTTTTTCTGGGGGTCCGCGTCGGACTGAAGTCCCTCCCACAGGTACGCCGCACACGTGCCGCTGAGACCCGCGCGCATCGATGACAATGACAAAGGCCTTCGTTCGTCCCCGCTTGCCAGGCGACGCGCGGCCCTCCTCGTCCGCACGATGAAATCCCGCTAACCCAGCGCTGCGTACACTGAGCGACATGAGCGTTTCTTCCGACCCGTCGATGCCGCCCGATCCGCGCCGCGCGCAGCTGCGGCGCATGAAACTGCTGGCCGCGCTGTTGTTGCTGGCGATGCTGGCCGGCTTCCTGCTCAGCCACGTCATGGGCATGCACGGCGCCTGGGCCTGGATCGGCGCGTTCTGCGAGGCGGCCACGGTCGGCGCGCTGGCCGACTGGTTCGCGGTGGTGGCGCTGTTCCGCCATCCGCTGGGGCTGCCGATTCCGCACACCGCGATCATCCCCCATGGCAAGGCGCGCATCGCCGACAGCCTGGCGGTCTTCGTGCGCGACCATTTCCTGGAACCGGCGGCATTGCTGGCCAAGCTCAGCGCGTTCGATCCGGCCAAGCGGCTGGGCCAGTGGCTGGCCGAGCCGGCGCAGGCCGGCCAGCTGGCGGACCTGGCGCGCGGTTGGGCGCTGCAGGCGCTGGACCTGCTCGACGAGGCCGCGGTGCGGCGCCGCATCCATGGCTTCGTGGTGGCGCGCCTGCGCGAATGGAACGCCGCGGCGACCGCCGGCGAGATCCTCGGCCTGCTCACCGCCGATGGCCGCCACCAGGCCCTGCTCGACGAAGCATTGACCCGGCTCGGCCGGCATCTGGACGATGCGGCGGTGAAGCAGCGCGTGTCGGCGATGATCGTCAAATACGCGCGCCGCGAATGGCCCAAGCTGGTCGGCACGGTGGAATGGGTCAAGCCGGTGGAAGGCATCGCCGACACCCTGGCCGAACGCCTGGCGCACGCGCTGCTGGACGAACTGCAGGACGTGCTGTCGCAACCGCAGCATCCGCTGCGCCAGGACTACGAGCGCTGGCTCGGCGGCTATGTGCAACGGCTGCGCAGCGACCCGGCCACCGCCGACAAGCTGCAGGCGATGAAGCAGCGCCTGATCGAGCACCCCGGCGTGCAGGACTACGTGCAAGGCCTGTGGGACCAGATCCACGCCAGCCTGCGCGAGGACCTGTCGCGCAACGACGGTGTGCTGGTGCAGCATTTGCAGCGCTCGCTGGCCGCGCTCGGGGAGTCGCTGGCCCAGGACAGCGCATTGCGCGATGCGCTCAACCAGCACCTGCTGGGCGGCGCGGAGAAGCTGACCCAACGCCTGCGCAGCGGCGTCACCGAGCACATCGCGCAGACCGTGAAAGGCTGGGACGAACGCCATCTGGTGGAACAACTGGAACTGAGCGTGGGCCGCGACCTGCAGTACATCCGTTTCAACGGCACCCTGGTCGGCGGCCTGATCGGGGTCGCGCTGCACGCAACCGTCACGCTGATTCCATGAAGGTCGTAGACGGTTGCTCCCGCAATACGCCGCGGGGGCTGGTGCAGCCGCAACGATCGCGCTAGCGTTGAATGCGCGGGTCGGGGCAGGACCGTCGCTTCAATCGTAAAAGCCATCCCGTACGGAGTGGAAGGACGCCGATGCCTGTGCATCAGCGTTCGCCAAAGGAAAGGGGCGCATGTCGAAGAACCGCTGGACACCCGCTGCCGGACCTGCGCGGTCGGCGTTCGGCGCCGCGCTGGCGGTGCTGCTGCTGGGGTTGCTGGCTGCGGCGCTGCTCGCGTACAACCTACACGAACGCAACCGCCAGCAGGCCAACGACCGCTTCCAGCAACTGACCACCCACGTCACCGGCGAACTGCAGCAACGCCTGAACATCTACGAACACGGGCTGCGCGGCGCGCGCGGCGCGGTCATCGCCTCCGGCGGCGACCATATCTCGCGCGAACGCTTCGAGCGCTACAGCGACTCGCGCGAATACCGGCGCGAATTTCCCGGGGTGCGCGGCTTCGGCTATATCCGCCGGGTCGCGCAAGCCGACGAAGCCGCCTTCCTGCAGCAGGCGCGCAACGACGGCATCCCGTCGCTGCAGATCCACCAGCTGGCGCCGCACGACGGCGACCGCTTCGTGATCCTGCATATCCAACCGCGGCGGTTCAACAACTCCGCGCTGGGGTTCGACATCGCTTCGGAACCGTCGCGGCGCGCGGCGGCGATCGCCGCGGCGCGCTCCGGCAAACCGACCATCACCGCACCGGTACGCCTGGTGCAGACGCCGGGCGTGGGCAACAGCGGTTTCCTGCTGCTGCTGCCGGTCTACCGCGAAGGCCTGCCGCTGCAGACCCCGGAGCAGCGCTGGCAGGCCACCACCGGCTGGGCCTATGCGCCGCTGAACATCGCCGAAGTGCTGGTGTCCTCACCCACTCATGCACACGAACTGCTGTTGACCCTGGCCGACAGCGAGAACCCCACGCAGCCGTTCTATCGCGACAGCGCCGCACAGGACCCGGCCGCGCAGCTGTATGCCGAGCGTAGCCTGCCGATCTATGGCCGCCGTTGGTTGCTCAACGCGCAGGCGACGCCGGGCTTCGTGCGCTCGCTCAACCAGACCTCGCCGCTGCTGGCCGGCGGCCTGATCGGCGGCATTTCGCTGCTGCTGGCCGCGCTGCTGTACCTGTACCTGACCAGCCGCCATCGCCGCGACATCATCCTGCGCGAACAGAGCGAGCTGGCTGCGCTGGTCTCCAGTACCAGCGAGGCGATCGTCGCCGAGGATCTGCACGGCCGCATCACCCACTGGAACCCTGCCGCCGAACGCATCTTCGGCTACACCCCGGCACAGGCGATCGGCCAGCCGCTGCAGGACCTGCTCGGCATGCAGGTGCGCGACCCCGTCAGCGAGGGCGGTGGCGCGCAGGTGCGCGAGCTGCGCCATCGCGACGGCCATGCGGTCAACGCGCTGGCCAGCGCCTCGCCGATCCTGGATACCGACGGCGACACGGTCGGCCACTCGCACTTGCTGCACGACGTTTCCGAACGAGTTCGCGCCCAGGCGCGGGTGATGGAACTCAACGCCACCCTGGAACAGCAGGTGGCACAGCGCACCAGCGAACTGGTCACGTATTCCGCATTGCAGCGCGCGATCCTGGCCAACGCCGGCTATGCGATCGTGGCCACCGACCCGGACGGCACCATCACCCTGTTCAACCCGGCCGCCGAAACCATGCTTGGCTATTCTGCGCACGAGATGATCGGGCGTAAGGCCACCGGCCTGTTCCTGGATCCCGAACAACTGGCCAGCCGCGCCGAGCGGATGGCCGCGCAATCGGGCATGGCGGTGGAACCGGCGTTCGAATCGGTGGCCGCGCTGTCCACGCTGGGCCGCAGCGACACCCGCGAATGGACCTATGTGAGCAAGGACGGCCGGCCGTTTCCGGTGCTGCTGACGCTGAGCACGCTGCGCGACGACAACGACCAGGTGATCGGCTACCTCGGCATCGCGGTGGATCTGACCGAGCAGAAGCGCCACGAGCGCGAGCTGCGCCTGGCGATCGACGCGGCGGAAACCGCCAACCAGTCCAAGAGCGACTTCCTGGCCAACATGAGCCACGAGATCCGCACGCCGATGAACGCGATCCTGGGCATGCTGTACCTGCTGCAGCACAGCGAACTGCCACAGGCGGCCAAGGACATGATCCAGAAGAGCGACGCGTCGGCGCGCGCGCTGCTGGAGATCATCAACGACATCCTCGACTTCTCCAAGATCGAGTCCGGGCGCATCGACCTGGAATCGGAACCGTTTGACCTGAACCAGCTGCTGGAGAACATCGCCGCGCTGATGACCTCGGCGATCAGCGCCAAGCCCGTGGAGATGATCGTCGAGCCGCTGCCGGCCGGCTGCCGCTGGCTGCGCGGCGATGCGCTGCGCCTGAACCAGGTGCTGATCAACCTGGTCGGCAATGCCATCAAGTTCACCGAACAGGGCGAAGTGGCGCTGTCGGTGCGCAGCTTCCCCAGCGGCGAACCGGGCAAGATCAAGCTGTTCTTCTCGGTACGCGATACTGGCATCGGCATCGCGCGCGACAAGCAGAGCCTGATCTTCTCGCCGTTCCTGCAGGCCGATACCTCCACCAGCCGCCGCTACGGCGGCAGCGGCCTGGGCCTGACCATCAGCCGGCGCCTGGTGGAATTGATGGGCGGTCAGCTGGAGGTGCAAAGCACCCCGGGCCGCGGCAGCGATTTCTATTTCGCGATCAGCTTCCCGGTGCTGCCGGCGCCGGCCGCCGAGGTCGAACCGCCGGAAGCGCGGCGGGTGCTGATCGCCGACGACCACGATCTGGTGCGCAGCAACCTGAGCAGCATCGCCAGCGGCTTCGGCTGGCAAGTGGAAGCGGTCGCCAACGGCACCGATGCGATCGCCGCCGCAGGCCCGGAACACGATGGCTTCGACGTGATCCTGCTCGACTGGCGCATGCCCGACCTGGACGGGCTGCATGTGGCGCAGCGCATCCGCGCGCAATCGGCGCCGGACCGGCAACCGATCATCGTCATGGTCACCGCCTACGAGCGCCGTCTGCTGGAAGAGCAGCACTACGCGCCCAGCGACGTGGACGCGGTGATGACCAAACCAGTCACCGCCTCTGCGTTATACCGCACCATCGCCACGCTGCTGGCGCGGCGCCGCGGCGACGGCCCGGTCCCCTTGCTCAGCGGCGATGGCATGCCGCGCCTGGCCGGCGCCCGGCTGCTGGTAGTGGACGACAGCGAGATCAACTGCGAGGTCGCGCAGCGCATCCTCGAGGGCGAAGGCGCGCTGGTGGAGTTGGCCCACGACGGCGAGCAGGCGCTGCAGCGGCTGCGGCGCGATCCCAGCCGCTTCCAGCTGGTGCTGATGGACGTGCAGATGCCAAACCTGGACGGCTACGAGGCCACCCGCCTGCTGCGCGAGGACCCGCGCCTGACCGGGTTGCCGGTGATCGCGCTGACCGCCGGCGCCTACCGCCAGCAGCAGGAGCTGGCGCTGTCCAGCGGCATGAACGGCTTCATCGCCAAGCCGTTCCAGGTCGAAGAGCTAATCGCGGTCATCCGCCAGTTCTTGCCGCTGCGCCTGCCGCTGCCGCTGGAGTCGCTGCCGGCCGCCACCGAAGACGTCTGGCCGGACGCCGATCCGCAGTTGCTCGACGCCGCCCAGGCGCAGCGCCTGTGGAACGAGCGCGCACCCTACCAGCGCTACCTGCTGAAACTGCTGCAGGACAACCCCGATCCGGCGGCGACGCTGCAGACGCTGCTGGATGCGCAGACGCCGGCGGCGGCGATCTCCTACGTGCACAAGCTGCGCGGCTCGGCCGGCTCGCTCGCGCTGCCGGCGCTGGTCGCGGCCAGCGCCGCGCTGGAGGAGCGCCTCGGTGGCGCGCCGGACCAGGCCGACGCCGCGATCGCGGCCTTGGGCACGGCCATGAGCGCCACCGCCGCGGCGATCCGGCACTTCGTGGCCGCGGCCGAGGCAGCCGCGCCGGCGGCGCCAGCCGTCCCCGCCCTCGCCGACGCTGGCGCCGCGGCTACGGTCCCGCTGCAGCAGCGCCTGCAGCACCTGCTGCAGGCCCTGGACAGCGACGACCCGGACCGCGTCGAGCGGGTGCTGCACGACCTGACCCCCTCGCTGCCCGCGGCGATGGCGGCGGACCTGCGCCAGCTGGTGGAGAGCTTTTCGTTCCGCGAGGCCGAGGCTAAAGTCAGGCGTTGGCAGGCCGATGCATCCAAGTAGCACCAACGGCAGCCGGCCCGGGCCGGCTGCCGTTGGGCGCACATGACAAGGAACCACGATGGTCCAGCCTCCCATCCTGTGCGTAGACGACGAAGCCAGCAACCTCGCGCTGATCCGTCAGATCCTGCGCGAGGACTACGCGCTGACCTTCGCCAAGAACGGCACCGAGGCGCTGCGCGCGGTGGTCAAGCACCGCCCGGCGCTGATCCTGCTCGACGTCGACCTGCCCGACCTGGACGGCTACACCATCGCTCGCACCCTGAAACAGGACCAGCGCACCGCGGCGATCCCGATCATCTTCGTCACCGGCAAGGACAAGGACGCCGACGAGAGCATCGGCTTCGAGGCCGGCGGCGTGGACTACATCACCAAGCCGTATTCGCCGAGCATCCTGCGCGCGCGGGTGCGCACCCACCTGTCGCTGGTCAGCGCCGCCAGCCTGGCCAGCAGCCACCGCGACGCGATCCAGATGCTGGGCATGGCCGGCCACTACAGCGACTCGGACACCGGCACCCACATCTGGCGGATGGCGGCCTACGCCCGCGCGCTGGCGGTGGCCGCCGGCTGGTCGAGCGAGGACGCCAACCTGCTGGAACAGGCCGCGCCGATGCACGACACCGGCAAGATCGGTATCCCCGACGCGATCCTGAAGAAACCCGGGCCGCTGGATGCGGACGAATGGGCGGTGATGAAGCGGCATCCGCAGATCGGCTACGACATCCTCAGCCGCAGCAACGCGCCGCTGTTCCGGCTCGCCGCCGAGGTCGCGCTGTACCACCACGAGCACTGGGACGGCAGCGGCTACCCGGCCGGGCTGGCCGGCGAACGCATTCCGGAGTCGGCGCGGATCGTGGCCCTGGCCGACGTGTTCGATGCGCTGACCACGCAACGCCCGTACAAGGAGCCGTGGCCGCTGGCGAAGGTGATGGACCTGTTCCAGCAACAGGCCGGGATCCAGTTCGAACCGCGCCTGGTCGGCCTGTTCACCGAGATCCTGCCGCAGATCCTGCAGATCCAGGACTACTGGAGCGAACGCGAACCGGGCGACGACGTGCCGCACCGCGCCAGCGCGCATGCCTCGGCGCGGCACAGCGACGGCTGAGCCACACGCACGCTGTCCGCACCCAATGTAGGAGCGGCTTCAGCCGCGACAGACCCCCATCCGTAGAGCCTGTCGCGATCCGTAAACGTGGAGCCTGTCGCGGCTGAAGCCGCTCCTACAACAGCGCGCCTCTCAGCGCCGCTGCAACCGCCAGGCGCGATGGATGCGCGGATTGCGCTCGAAATCCGGCGCGATGGTCTGCGCGGTGATCTCCTCGCACGCCGCGAATTCGGCCACCGCGTTTTCGTCCAGCTTGAAACGGCGGAAATTGTTGGAGAAGTACAGCACGCCCTCCGGCATCAGCCGCGCCACCGCCGCGCGCAGCAGCCGCACGTGCTCGCGCTGGATGTCGAAATCCTCGGCCCGCGCGGAGTTGGAGAAGGTCGGCGGGTCGCAGAAGATCACGTCGTAGCGGTTCTTCTCCGCCTCCAGCCAGGTCAGCGCGTCGGCCTGCACCAGGCGGTGCTGGGCGCCGCCCTTGCCGTTGAAGCCCAGGTTGTCGGCGCACCACTGCAGGTAGGTGCCGGACAGGTCCACGCTGGTGGTGGAATCGGCGCCGGCCACCGCGGCCTGCACGCTGGTCACGCCGGTGTAGCAGAACAGGTTGAGGAAACGCTTGCCGCGCGCCTGCTGCGCCATCGCCCCGCGCAGCGGGCGGTGATCCAGGAACAGGCCGGTGTCGAGGTAATCGAACAGATTCACCCGCAGCAGCGCGCCATGCTCGCGCACCACCAGGAACTCGCCGCGCTGCTCGAAGCGCCCGTACTTGCTGCCGCCCTTGCCGCGCTCGCGCGACTTCAGCGCCACCCGCTCGGCCGGGACCTCGAACACCTCGCGCGCCGCAGCCAGCAACTCGTTGCGGCGGCGGCGCACGTCGGCATCGGGAATCTCCTCCGGCGCGGCGTATTCCTGCACGTGCAGGTAGGTGCGCGCCTGGCCGCCGTCTTCCTGGTACACGTCGATCGCCGCCGCGTATTCGGGCAGGTCGGCGTCGTAGGCACGGAAACAGCCGACCTGCTCGCGCGCGCGCCAGGTCTTGAGCTTGCGCAAGTTCTTGCGCAGCCGGTTGGCGACCATCTGTGCGCCGTCGCTGAGCGCGCGCGGCGCCTCGGCCGGCGCACGCTGCGCCACCGCGATCGGATCGCATACGATCAACGGGCATTCCAGCGCGCCATTGAACATCTGGTATTTCTTCGCCGCGCGCAGGCCGGTGGCATAGGCCAGGTCGGCATTGCCGCACAGCAGGCTGGCGCGCCACTGCGGCACCGCGCGCTTGAGCGCCTCGCCCAGCCGCCGGTACAGCGCGGTGTCGGCGGCCAGGCGTTCGTCGTACGGCGGGTTGCACACCACCGTGCCCAGCGCCTGCGCCGGCGCGCGCAGGTCGGCGACATCGCGCACCTCGAACACGATCGCCGCGGCGACCCCGGCCACCTGCGCGTTCTCGCGCGCGGCGCGGATCGCATGCGGATCGATGTCGCTGCCATGGATCACCGGCCGCAACGCGGCGCGGCCGGCCGCCTCGCGCTGCCTCGCCTCGGCCAGCAGGGCGCGCCAGGCCTCCTGGTCGAAGCCCAGCCAGCGGCTCGGCGCGGCGCTGAATTCCAGCGGGCCGGCATCGCCACGGCGTGCGGCGGCCAGATCGCCGCGCAGCAGGCCCGGGGCCACGTCGGCTGCCATCAGCGCGCCTTCGATCAGCAACGTGCCGCTGCCGCACATCGGATCCAGCAGGCCGCCGCCCTGCGCGTACAACTGCGGCCATTGCCCGCGCAGCAGCACCGCCGCGGCCAGGTTCTCCTTCAGCGGCGCGGCGTTCTGCACCTGGCGCCAGCCGCGCCGGTGCAGCGAGCCGCCGCCCAGGTCCACCGACAGCGTGGCGCGGCCCTTGCGCAGCGACAGGTTCAGACGCAGGTCCGGGTCTTCCACGTCCACCGACGGCCGCTCCAGGCCTTCGCCGCGCAGCGTGTCCACCACCGCGTCCTTGACCCGCTGCGCGGCGTAGCGCGCATGCGTGATCGCGGTACCGGACACGTGCGCGTCCACCGCCAGGGTGTGCTGCGAGGTCAGGTGCTCGCGCCATGGCAACGCCGCCACGCCGGCATACAGCGCGGTCTCGTCGGGGCACTCGAAGTCGTCCAGCGGCCACAGCACGCGGCTGGCCAGACGCGACCACAGCACCGCGCGCTGCGCGTCGCGCAGCTCGCCCTCGGCATTGACCCCGGACACGGTGGCGGTGGCCTTGGCGACGCCGAGCGCGAGCAACTCGTCGACAAGCAGGTATTCCAGGCCCTTGGCGCAGGAGACGAAGAATTTCACGGGAATGCGGACCACACGAAGAAGGAGGGATGCACGGGCAGGCGCCAGGCCCGCCCCGCGCGTATCGCGGCCACGCGGCCCACGGCGGGCGGGCGGCGGCAACGGACGGGAAGACGCGAATGGTCGACCATCGCGCCCGCCATTACCAGCCCGGGCGCGGTCCGCACGCGGCAGTGGACGCCCGCGGCGCACGGTGCGCGCTCACCACGGCGCCAGCCGCCAGCCGTCCGGGTCGGCCTGCAGGCGCGTGTCCAGGCGCAGGCCGTCGAGGAAGCCGGCATCGTGCGACACCACCAGCAGCGCGCCCGGATACTGCAACAGCACCAGCCGCAGCGCCTCGCGCGCGTCCAGGTCCAGGTGGTTGTCCGGCTCGTCGAGCAGCAGCAACTGCGCCGGCGGATCGCGGTAGAACGCGCAGGCCAGCGCCGCCTTCAAGCGCTCGCCGCCGCTGAGCCGGCCGCTGGGCACGCCGATGCGCTGCGCGTCCAGACCGAGCAGGGCCAGCCGCGTGCGCAGTGCCGCCGCATCGGCAACGGCATTGGCCTGCTGCAGCTGCGCCAACACCGGCGACGTCGGATCGAGCAGGTGCAAGGCCTGGTCCAGGTAGGCGCTGGGCACCTCCACCTCGCAGCGTCCGGCCAACGGCGCCAGTTGGCCGGCGAGTACCCGCAGCAGGGTCGATTTGCCGCTGCCGTTCGGCCCGACCACGCCGATCCGCTGGCAGCCGCCGATGCACAACTCCAGCGCGGCGCGCGCGGGCGGCGCGTATGGCAGCCGCAGGCCGCGCAATGCGGCGACCCGACGCCCGGCCGCCGCCGCCGGCATCGGCGCGAACAAGGCGACCGGCGCCGCGGCCTCGACCGCGCTCGCCGCCTCGCGCACCTGCGCGGACAGCCGCGCGTGCGCGGCAGCCGTTTGCTGCCGCTGCTTGCCGGCGCTGTGTTCGCTGCGCTGCCGCTGCCCGCCGAGCAGGATCGGCGCCTGGTTGGCGTCCTGCGCCTGGCGGCGGCCGTGCGCGCTGCGCCGCTGCTGGCGCGCCTGCTGTTCGCGCAGCACATCGCCCTGGCGCCGGCGCTCGTACTTGCAGCGTTCCAGCTCGGCCAGCGCCTGCTGTTGCTGCTGCGCCTTGCACTGCGCGTAGAACGCGTAATCGCCGCCGTAGTCGCGCAGGCCCAGCGACGACAGTTCGACGATGCGCTGCATGTCCTGCAGCAGCGCGCGATCGTGGCTGACCACCAGCATCCCGCGCGGCCAGCGTTGCAGTTGCCGTTGCAGCTGCATGCGCTGCGCACGGTCGAGATGGTTGCTCGGTTCGTCCAGGATCAGCACATCGGCGTCGGACAGCCAGGCGCCGAGCAGCGCCACGCGCATCGCCTCGCCGCCGCTGAGTTCGGCCGCCGGCCGCTCCGGCGCCAGCTGGCCGAGCCCGCACAGCTCCAGTTCGGCGCGCAGCCGCTGGGCGATGTCCCAGCGCTCGCCGAGCGCGTCGAAATCGGCCGGATCGGCGCTGCCGGCCTCGATTCGCGCCAGCGCCTGCAGCGCCGGGCCCACCCCGGCCAGCGACGCCACCGTCTCGCCGGCGGCGCGCACGATCTGCTGCGGCAGGTAATGCACGCGGCCAAGCCGGCGGCAGTGCCCGGCGCTGGGCGTCAGCTGGCCGGCGAGCAGGCGCGCGAGCACGCTCTTGCCCACGCCGTTGCGCCCGACCAGGCCGGTGTGGCGCGCATCGAGCGCGAAATCGAGATCGGAAAACAGGGTCCTGCCGTCGGGCAGGACATACGACGCGCTGTCCAGCGCGAGCCACGGATGCGTCATGGGAACTCCAGCGATGCCGGTCACGCCCGCCGAGTTCGGCAGGAACGGACAAGGCCGTCGAAGACGGCGGCATCAATGGCGCATCGGAGGCATCCTCGGCTAAGGCATCGGGGAGACGATGGTAACCCGCATGCGCGCGGCCATGCAGCGCCGCGGCGGCGGCGCTCAGCCGCCGGCCAGGAACGCCGCGTGGTACTCGACCTCGGCCACCGGCGGCAGGCGGTCGCCGAAACCGATCGCCTGGAAGTACCCGGCCGGCACGCCGGGCAACACCAGCCCCGGTTCCGGCGCGAAACCGAAACGCGCGTAGAACGCCGGTTCGCCGAGCACCACGCAGCCGGCTGCGCCCAGCGCCTGCAGCTGCGCCAGCGCCTCGCGCACCAGCCGCGTGCCCAAGCCCTGGCGCTGGTGGCCCGGCCCCACCGACAGCGGCCCCAGCGCGTACCAGCCGCGGCCGCCATCGGACAGCTGCACCGGCGACACCGCCACATGGCCGACGATGTAGCCGTCGTGCTCGGCCACCAGCGACAGGGTCAGCGCGCCGTCCGCGCGCAGCCGTTCGATGATCTGCTGCTCGTCGTGGCGGCTGTGCGCGACGCGGAAGAACGCGACCATGGTCAGCGCCTCGATCGCGGCGTGGTCGGCCTGGGTTTCGGCGCGGATGTTCAGTTCCATCGGTGACTCCGGTTGTTGCTGACGCCTGCCGTGCGAACCACGCCGCTCACAGCGTCTCCAGCAATTCGGCGAAGGCGCGCGCCGAAGTCTCGACGTGGCCGCCGAGCCGATGCGTATCGTCGACCAGCAGCAGTCGCGCCGCGCGCGCCTGCGCCCAGGCGATCACCTCGGCGGCGGGAATCAGTTCGTCGTGCCAGGCATGCACGATCGAGATCGGCACCGGCGCCGCGTCCAGCGCCGGCATCCACCCCATCCGCGTCGGCGGCACCATCAGGAACAGGCCGCGCACCGGCACCTGCAGCGACACCTGCGCGGCGATGTACGCGCCCAGGCTGGATCCGGCCAGCACCACCGGCCCGCGCTGCGCGGCGGCCTGAGTCAACGCGAGCAGGCGCTGCAGCCGCGCCGGCACGTCGCCGAGCTGGCTGATCTCGCGGCGCGCGTCCAGGTCGGTGAAATCCGGACGCTCGTGGCTCCAGCCCAGGCGCTGCGCGACCTCGGCCAATGCCGCGACCTTGATCGCCTCCGGACCGCTCTCGAACCCGTGCGCCAGAATGCAGTGGCCGCGGCTCACAGCGCCACCACCGCATCGCCGCGCCGCAGCGTGCCGCCGTGCACGATCCGCGCGCACAGGCCGCCGTGGCCGCGCATCGCGTTGTAGCCGCCCGGGCCCAGCGCGTCTTCCATGCGCGAGCACGGGTCGCATGGCGCGATGCCTTCCAGCTCGACCTCGCCGATGCGGAAACGCCGCCCTTTCAGCGCGATCAGCGGGATGCCGGAGACGACCAGGTTGCGCCGCAACGTCGCCGGCGCCACCTGCGCATGGCCGGCCAATGCGGCGATCGCCGGCAGGTGTTCGGCCTGGATCAGGGTCACCCCACGCTTGCCGTTGCGACCGGCGTAGCGGTCGCCGAACAGGCCGCCATCGGCATGCGCCACCGCCTGCGCCACCTCCAGCATCGGCACGTCGCGCGCCGGGCGCAGGCCTATCCAGTCCACGCGTCCGGCGCGCGGCAACGTGGCGAGCAGCGTCGCCAGCGGGCTATCGGGATTCAGAGTCATCGGCGAATGCTAGCATCCGCGCATGTCGCAGACCCCGCCGTTGCCGATCCACGATGCTCCCCTGCCCTACGTCGAACGGCTGCAGGCGCGCAGCCTGGATGCGATCGATCTGGCGGTGATCCATTGCACCGAACTGCCCGATCTGGCCAGCGCACGCGCCTACGGCGAACGCGTGCTGTATCCGTCCGGCACCGGCAACAGCGGCCACTTCTACATCGACCGCGACGGCAGCGTGCACCGCTACGTGCCCCTGCAGCGGGCGGCGCACCACGTGCGCGGCTACAACGAACGCTCGCTGGGCATCGAACTGGTCAACCGCGGTCGCTATCCGCATTGGCTGGATTCGCGCCACCAGACGCTGGACGAAACGTATCCGCCGGCGCAGATCCAGGCGCTGATCGCGCTGCTGCGCCAGTTGCAGGCGCAGTTGCCGCAGCTGCGCCACATCGCCGGCCACGACGCGCTGGACCGCAGCCGCGAACCCGCCAGCGACGATCCGGCGCTGCAGGTGCAGCGCAAGCTCGATCCCGGCCCGCGCTTTCCGTGGACGCAGGTGCTGCAGGCGGTGACGCTGACGCCGTATGCGCCGCCGGCGGATGAACGTTTCGACCGCTGACGCTGTTCTCTGTAGCAGCGGCTTCAGCCGCGACAGGCAACCTGATGGCGTGTGTCGCGGCTGAAGCCGCTCCTACAAAGACGCCAAAGACGCACCCGCCACGCCGCACACATTGCTGCCGCGCCTCACGCCGCTCAGCGCGGACCGAGGTAGTTCTTCTCGCCCGCCGTCACCGCCAGCTCCAGCCGATTGCCGACCGGCGCCAACGGGCACACCACGTGTGCGGTGAACGCGCACGGCGGGTTCTGCGCCAGGTTGAAGTCCAGCACGATGCGATCGCCCTGCGGCGGCTCCACGAACAGATAGCGCGCGCCGCCGTAGCTCTCGCGGCCGCTGGTGCGGTCGGTGAACGGGAAGAACAGCCGCTTGCCGTCGTCGTCGCGCAGCGCCTGCAAGCGGTAGCGGCGGCCGCCCAGGGTGAACTCGGCGCTGCCCGCCAGGGCCAGCGGCTGCGGCGTGCCGATCGAGGTGAGCAGCACGATCGCGCGCGGCAGCGGCGCCGGATGCCAGTCGGCGACCACGCGCCAGCGCGCATCGATCGGGAAATAGTCGATGCCGCGGAAACTGCCGCGCGCAGCCGCATGCGGATCGCGAAAACGCCAACCGAACAGATTGCCGGTACGCACCACGTAGAACTCCTGCTCGCCCAGCGCCAGCCGCGTCTCGCTGCCGTGCGCCGCATCGGTGCCGAGGCGACCGGCGCGGAACGGCTGCCCGCGCACCGTCGGCGCTGCGTCTGCGGCCGCCTCGAACACCACGCCGGCATCGGCGTCGATGCGCAGGCTGCCCAGGTGCGCAGGGCCGGCCGGCAGCTGCACATCGTTGCCGGCGGCACTGCCCACCTGATGCACGCCGCTGCGCAGCCGGCCGGAACCGGTGTAACTGAGCCAGCCGCCCGGCGCGCGCAGCCGCGCCACGCGCTGTGCGCGGCGCTGCTCCACCGCCATCCGGTAATGCGCGTCGGATTGCGAGCGCGGCGAGGCATCGGCGCCGTTGCCGCGCGGCCGCTCGCCGCAGGCGGCCAGGCCCAGCGCCGCCGCCAGCATCCACATCCCCCGCCAGCGCATCGCCTCAGCCCTTCTACCTGCCACCCATGTCTCCTCTGCGTCGCGCGGGCGCGCCTCGGCGCACTGTAGTAGCGGTCAGCCGCTGGCGCGCGGCCGGGCGGGATCGGCGATCCAGCCGCTCCACGAACCGGCATACACGCGCGCACCGTGCAGGCCCGCATGCTCCAGCGCCAACAGCAGATGGCAGGCGGTCACGCCCGACCCGCACATCAGCACCACCTCGCGCGGATCGCGCCCGTGCAGCAGCGGCTCCAGTTCGGCGCGCAGTTCCTGCGGCGGGCGCAGGCGCCCATCGCGCAGGTTCTGGCCCAGCGGACGGTTGATCGCGCCAGGCACGTGCCCGGCGACCGGATCGATCGGTTCCACCTCGCCGCGGAAACGCTCGGCGGCGCGCGCATCCAGCAACCAGCCCGGCGCCTCGTGCAGGCGCGCGGCGATTTCTTCGGCATCGGCGATCAGGCTGGCATCGAAGCGCTGCGGATACGGCGGCAACGGCGCAGGCGTGGCGGCGGCATCGGTCTCCGGCAGGCCGAGCCGGCGCCATTCGGCCAGGCCGCCGTCGAGCACGGCGACGCGGCGATGCCCGAGCAGGCCCAGCATCCACCACAGCCGGGCCGCGGCCATGCTGCCGTCGCCGGCGTCGTAGACCACCACCTGGGTGTGCGGCGCGATGCCCCAGCGCCCCAGCGTCTGCGCGAACGCATCGGCCTCGGGCAACGGATGCCGGCCCAGGCCGCGGCGGCCGAGGTCGGACAGATCGGTGTTGAGATCGGCGTACACCGCGCCGGGCAGATGCGACTGCGCGTAGGCCTGGCGCGCCAGCTGCGCGGCCTGCGGATCGGCGAGCGCGGCAGCGGCGAAGCGCGCATCCACGATGCGCAGGTCGGGATGGCCGAGCGCGGCGGCCAGCGCCGGCGCATCGACCAACTGCTTCCACTCGGAGAACGGGTCGCTCATGCGGTTTGCTCCAGTCGTCGGCGCAGGTTGAGCAGGATCGCCGCGGTCGCGCCCCAGATCCGCTGCCCTGGCCAGCCGTATTCCAGCACCACGCGTGGCCGTCCGCGATAGTCGGTCTCGATGCTGCGCAGGTTGTCCGGCGCCATCAGGTAAGCCAGTGGCACCTCGAACACGTCGGCCACTTCGCCGGGATGCGGCTGCGGCACGAACGCCGGATCGATCGCCGCCACCACCGGCATCACCCGGAACCCGCTGATGGTCACGAACGGATCGAGATAGCCCAGCGGTTCCGCCTGCGCCGCGGACAGCGCGATTTCTTCCTCGCTCTCGCGGATCGCCGCGGCCACCGCGTCGGCGTCGTCGGTTTCGATGCGGCCGCCGGGAAAACTGACCTGGCCGCCATGGTGGCGCAGGCCGTCGGTGCGCCGGGTCAGCAGCACGTGGGTGCCGTCGGCACGCGGCAGCAGCCCGACCAGCACCGCGGCCTCGGCCAGTGCGCCGTCGGGCAGCAGATCGTGCAATTCGTGGTGGTTCCAGCCGGGGCCGTCGGGCGGCAGCTGCAGCGGATGCAGCGCGCGCAGCAGCCGCGTGCGCTCGGCCAGGCGCTGGCCCGGCGTCGGCGACCATCCGCGCGCCGGCAGCACGTCCTGCATGTAACGTCGGCGCTCGGCGTCGCTCATGCCGCGCCAGCGCGCGATCTCGTCGCCGCTGCGCAGGCAGCCCGCGCAGTAGCCCTGCGCGTCGAGCGTGCACAGGCCGATGCAGGGCGACAGCAACGCATGGGGGACGGGATCCATCGGATTCGACACCTGCTCAGACTAGCGCGATTCGCCGGCAGCGGCACTTTCCCTGCCGCAAAAAAAATTGCGCCGGCGTTGCCGCCGGCGCAATCGTCATGCACTGGATGGCGCGCTTACTTGACGCTGACCAGCTTGATCTCGAACTGCACCGCCACGTTCGGCGGGAACGGCGTACGCGGGTCGGCGCCATAGGCCTTGTCCGGCGGCAGGGTCACTTCCCACTTGGAACCGGCCGGCATCTGCAGCAGCGTGTCGCGCATGGCCTGCATCTCGACTTCGCTGACCTTGATCGACGGGATCTGCTGCGCCGGACGCGCCTGCGCCGGGCGCTGGCCGAACGGGTACGGACCGGCCACTTCCAGCTGCACGGTGCTGGCCTGGGTCGGCTTGGCGCCCTTGCCGGCTTCGATCACGCGGTACTGCACGCCGCTGGGCAGCGTCTGCACGCCGGCCTTGGCCTTGTTCTGCGCGATGAACTGGTCGCTCTTGGTCTTGTTCTCGGCAGCGGCCTTCTCGTAATCGGCCTTGGCCTGCTGGGCACGGGCCTGCTCGCGCTTCTGGAACGCTTCGACGGCCGGCTTCAGCTGGTCGGCGGCGACCGCCGGCTGCTTCTTGGCGTAGGCATCCTGCAAGCCCTTCACCACCGCATTGATATCGAGCTGCTCGCCGCGGCCGGACAGTTCGGCAAGGTTGTTGCCGTAGTCGTAACCGAAGTAATAGCTCAGCTTGCCCTTCTCGGACGAGGTGTCCTGGGCGAACGCATTGCCGCTCAGGGCCAGGGCCGCCACGGCGACCGCGATAGAACGCAACTTCATCAAACAATTCTCCAGGGTGGTGGCACAGGACGGCCTGTGCCGCCTGAGATGACGCGTTAGGATAGCCGCCGCGGCGCATAACCGCTACCGACGACGCAATTCTGACAAGCTTGCGCCGCCGGAGTTCCCTTCACTCTTTTTTTACATCTCAGGAATGGCCATGTCCGGCACGCCGGTCGTCACCGCGACCCAGGATGCGATCCGCATCGTCACCGTGAACCGCGCTGACAAGCTCAACGCGTTGAATCGCCAAACATTACAGGCACTGGACGCGGCCTTCGCCGAGGCCGAGGCCGACCCGGCCATCCGCGTCGTGGTGCTGACCGGCGCCGGCGAGAAGGCCTTCGTGGCCGGCGCCGACATCGCCGAAATGAACGAACTCACACCGGTTCAGGGGCGCGACTTCTCGCAGCTCGGCCAGCGCCTGATGCGCCGCATCGAGCGCCTGAGCAAGCCGGTCCTGGCCATGGTCAACGGATTCGCGCTCGGCGGCGGGCTGGAACTGGCCATGGCCTGCCACCTGCGCGTGGCCGCCGACAGCGCCCGGCTCGGCCAGCCGGAGATCAACCTCGGGCTGATCCCCGGCTTCGGCGGCACCCAGCGCCTGGTGCGCCTGGCCGGCCGCGCCGCGGCACTGGAACTGTGCCTGCTCGGCACGCCGATCGATGCGGCGCGCGCGCTGCAGTTGGGCCTGGTCAACCGCGTGGTGCCTGCGGCCGAGTTGCGCGAGGCTACATTGCAACTGGCGCAGCAACTGGCCGGCGCCGCGCCGCTGGCATTGCGCGGCATCCTCGACGCGATCCAGGTCGGCGCCGAATCGGCGATCGAGCAAGGCCTCGAGTACGAGACCGCGCAGTTCGGCCTGCTGTTCTCCAGCGAGGACATGCGCGAAGGCACGCGCGCATTCCTGGAGCGGCGCCCGCCGCTGTTCCGCAATCGCTGAGCCGCGCGCCCGATGTCCGATCTGCCCTCTCCCGCATCGCCGCTGCAACTGCTGCGCTGGGTGCTCGACGACGATCTCGACGCGGCGATCGATGGCGGCCTGATGGAGTACGCCGGCACCGCCGACGACGACCTGCTCGATCCGGCGCATCCGCAATTGCGCACGCAGCTGCTGGCGGCGCAACAACGCCTGCGCGAGGCCTGGGCCGCGCGCGAACGCTACCGCGCGCGCGCCGCGCGCCTGGCACGCCGCGCCGCCGCACGCGAGGCGCGGCGAGCGCCGCCGGCGAGCGTCGCCGCTGCGGCACCGTCGCTGCCGCCGGCCGCGGCGGCGATCCTGGCACGGGCCAAGGCCAAAGCGGCCGCGCGAGGTGCGCAATGAGCGCCGCGCTCGCCGCGCCAAGGCGTGGACCCACGTTGAGCAAGGCCGAGATCCACGAACTGTTCTCGCGCCTGTCCGAACTCAATCCCACGCCGACCACCGAGCTGGAATACAGCACACCGTTCGAGCTGCTGATCGCGGTGATCCTGTCGGCGCAGGCCACCGATGTCGGGGTCAACAAGGCCACGCGTCGTCTCTATCCGGTGGCGAACACGCCGGCGGCGATCCTGGCGCTGGGCGAGGATGGCCTGAAGCGCTACATCTCCACCATCGGCCTGTTCAACGCGAAAGCCAAGAACGTGATCGCCACCTGCCGCATCCTGGTCGAGCAGTACGGCGGCGACGTGCCGCGCGAGCGCGCCGCGCTGGAGGCCTTGCCGGGGGTCGGCCGCAAGACCGCCAACGTGGTGCTCAACACCGCCTTCGGCGAGCCGACCATCGCGGTGGACACGCATATCTTCCGCGTCGCCAACCGCACCGGCCTTGCCCCGGGCAAGGACGTGCGCGCGGTCGAGGACGCCCTGCTCAAGCGGGTGCCAACGCAGTTCCTGCACGATGCGCACCACTGGCTGATCCTGCATGGCCGCTACGTGTGCAAGGCGCGCAAACCGGAGTGCCCACGCTGCGTGATCCGCGACCTGTGCCGGTTCAAGGACAAGACGCCAGGGTGAGGTGGTTCGAACGATAGCCGCCGCAGCGCCGATCAGATGCACTGCGGAGCGCGGCTTTAGCCGCGACAGCGACCGAAGCCGGGACTCCACAGTTTCCCTCGTCGCGACTGAAGTCGCTCCCACAAGGGTTTCCGCAGCGCAGTCGAGTTGCGAGACCTCTTGTGGGAGGGACCGCAGTCCCGACTGCATGCCAGTTCGGAACATCCACCGCTTCGCTCGTCGCGGCTGAAGCCGCTCCTACAGTGCACCCAGCCGGCTAGTTCGCAGGCCTTGTAGGAGCGGCTTCAGCCGCGACCACTTTCCGAAGCCGCAATGCCCGCATCTGCGCGCGTCGCGACCGAAGCCGCTCCTGCACGCTTTTCATGAAGACGCATCAAACGTCGCAGCCCGCTACGCCGCGCGCTGCCCCTCCACGCGTCGGTCCAGTTCCTTCCAGTCCACCACCAGCGCGCAGCCGCGGGCGGCGGCGTTGCGGCTCCAGTCGCGCAGCAGTTCCAGGCAGGCATGGTCGACGTGATGCAACCGTGCCACGTCCAGATGCAGCTCGGTGTTGGGCGGCAGCCGTTCCAGGGCGCGCGCCATCGTCGGCACGCGCAGGAAGGTCGCCGAGCCCTCCAGCGACAGGCGCAGCTTGCCGGCGCCGGCCGCGGCACTGCCGCCCGCATCTTCGTGCGCATGCACGCCGACCTTCAACCGCGACTGCTGCAACGCCAGGCGCAGCAGCGACAACGCAAAACCGATCAGCACGCCGGTGAGCAGGTCGGTGGCGACGATGGCGAAGGTGGTCGCCAGGTAGATCGCCGCGGTGCCGCGGCCGTAGGCGGCCAGGTCGCGCACCTGCCCGAGCTTGACCATCTTCAGCCCGGTGTAGACCAGGATGCCGGCCAGGCATGCCACCGGGGTCATCCGCAGCAGCCACGGCAGCAGCAGCGCGAACACCAGCAGCCAGCCGGCGTGCAGGATGGTGGACATGCGCGTGGCGGCGCCGGCCTGCACGTTGGCCGCGCTGCGCACGATCACCCCGGTCATCGGCAACGCGCCGAGAAAGCCGCACAGCATGTTGCCCACGCCCTGCGCGGCGAGTTCGCGGTCGTAATGGGTGCGCGGACCGTCGTGCATACGGTCCACCGCCGCCGCCGACAACAGGGTCTCGGCACTGGCGATGAAGGCGAAGGTGAAGGCCGACAGCAACAGCGTCGCGTCGAACACGCCGAGCATCTCGGCCAGGCTCGGGGTCTGGATCGCGGAGAACAGGTTGGCCGGCACGTCGACCTTGCGCACGTCCATGCCCTGCAGCTGCACCAGCGCGGTCATCGCCACCACCGCCAGCAATGCGCCGGGCACGAAGCGCAGCGGCTGCGGACGCAGCCGCTCCCACGCCAGCATGATCGCGATGGTACCCAGCCCGACCAACAGCGCGGCGCGGCCCACGCCCGCGTCCAGCGTCTGCCACAGCACCGCCGGCAACGCGGCGAAATTTTCCAGCCCGCGCGCCTTCGGCGCCGCATCCATCAGCACGTGCGATTGCGAGGCGACGATCAGGATGCCGATGCCCGAAAGCATGCCGGCGACCACCGCCGGCGAGGTCATGCGGAACCACACCCCGGCCCGGCACAGCCCCGCAAGCAACTGGATCGCACCGGCCAGCAGGATCACCGGTCCCAACGCGGCCACGCCATGCTGGCGGACCAGCTCGAACACCAGCACGGCCAGGCCGGCGGCCGGGCCGCTGACCTGCAGCGGCGAGCCGGCGATCATGCCGACCACCAGGCCGCCGACGATGCCGGTGATCAGGCCGGCCGCCGGCGGCATGCCCGAGGCGATGGCGATGCCCATGCACAGCGGCAGCGCGACCAGGAACACCACCACCGAGGCCAGCAGGTCGCGGCCGAACGCGCCGTTGCGCAGGTAGCCGGCGAGCGCGGACGCACCGCCGCGGGAAGGTTCTGTCATGGTTCGCATGCTCGCCTCCTTCAGATCGCGACGTTGCGCAGGACCGGCGCCAGGCGCGGGCGCGGGGTGGCTTCGGGCGCGCGCTTGCCTTCTTCCGGCAGCAGCGGCACGAAGCGGCCCTGCTCGGCATCGAAGGCGCGGATCTCGCCGTGGGCGATGTCGTAGATCCAGCCATGGATCCGCAGCGCGCCGCGCGCCAGCCGCGCCGCCACCACCGGCTGGGTTCGCAGATGGTCCAGCTGCGACACCACGTTTTCCTCGGTCAGGCAGTGCAGCGCGTCCTCGGGGTGCCCGGCGTGATCGTGCTGCGCGGCGACCTGGCGCGCGCTGTCGGTGTGCTTGAGCCAGGCGGCCACGTTGGGCACGTCCTGCAGCGCGTCGGGATCGAGCACCGCCTTCATCGCGCCGCAGTCGGTGTGGCCGCAGACCACGATGTGCTTCACCTGCAACACCGCCACCGCGTATTCGATCGCCGCGACCACGCCGCTGACGTGCTGCGAGTACGGCGGCACCACGTTGCCGATATTGCGGTAGACGAACAGTTCGCCGGGCTGCGCGGCGAACATCAGTTCCGGCA
The DNA here is from genome assembly GCF_041245805.1 of Xanthomonas sp. DAR 34887. NCBI lineage: Bacteria > Pseudomonadati > Pseudomonadota > Gammaproteobacteria > Lysobacterales > Lysobacteraceae > Xanthomonas > Xanthomonas tesorieronis. The sequence goes on along the minus strand of NZ_CP162490.1, from coordinate 2,023,797 downwards.
TCACCCGCGAATCGGCACAGGTGATGAACAGCGTATGCGGGGTCTGGCCGCCGGCCAGTTGCCGGAACAGGCCGCGCTGACGCGGATAGACCTCTTTGCGGAAGTGGCGGAAACCATTGAGCAGACTTTCCATGGGGGAACCTCGGGACAAGGGGAAGGCGTCGCCGCGGCGGATGCCGCAGAACTAGGGAAGGAACGTGAGCGTCGCGCCGGGGCGCACTGCACGAATGCCGCAGCGGCAGGCGGGCGTTGGACCTTGAAGCGGCGATCGAGCCAGAGCCGGCCTCCGGCCGAGCGGGATCGGCGCCGCTCGGTCAGGCGCTGGGAGGTCGCAGGCGCGGCCGCGGATGGGTGCCGGCACCGTGCCACGCCGCCGGCTCGCGCCAGATGGGCGCGCTGCGTATCGGCCGCCATGGCGCTGCCGGCAATACCGGCGTGTCGTCGTATGCGAGTTGATCGGCGCTGCTGCGCGAGGTGTCCTGCGTGCCCGCCTGCGGGTCCGGCGCAACGGCCTGACCGCTCTCGGCCTGCAGCGGCGGCAAGGCCGTCGCTGCCGAGCGCAATGTCGGCAGTATCGCCAGCAGCACGATCAGCAACAGTGCAGCGAGCGTCGGCATCCGTTTGCGGGCATGCGAGGTCATGCCTCCACGCTACCCAGCGGCTCCACCAGCGACAAGTGGTGCAGCGCACAAAAGCGCCAATCGATGGCGCGTTGGCGAGACGATGCCGTGCTTTGTGACGCCCGTCGTCCGGCACGTCCGCAGCCGGCGTTTCATCTGCGCGCCATCGGACCGCAACATGGCGCGCGTTCAATGGCGCAAAAGACGCAGTGGCGTGCACCAGCGTGCGCGGCGGCCGTCCGCCAAGTGTCACATTTACGCAATCTTCACACATTAGCCTGCGCGCATCTTCCCACCGCCCAGGCAACCCATGAAACTGTCTCGCACCCTCCTCTCGGCAGCCGTGCTCACCGCCGTGTTCGCACCTGCCGCGCACGCCGAAATCGCCATCGACGTGATCGGCGGTTCGGAAATCTCCTTCGAGGGCCTGGTCCAGGCCGACGGCAACTGGTTCGACAACGACGTCCAGGACCTCAACGGCACCACCGGCAACAACGGCAAGAACTCCGAGTTCGGCATCCGCCGCGCCGAGCTGGTGGTCAAGGGCAAGGGCCCGGGCAACTTCGAGTGGGTCGCCGGCTACGACGCCAGCGTCCTGCGCGAATCGTCCAACAACGGCACCACCGTGCGCAGCACCGGCAAGTTCCTGGACAACAACATCAAGTACAAGTTCGGCGGCAACGCCAACAACTTCCTGCAGCTCGGCCAGTACAAGCAGCCCAACAGCCTGGAAGAACTGTCCAGCACCAAGAACAACGACTTCATCTCCAAGGCCTCGGTCACCAACACCTACGCGGTGTCGCGTCGCCTCGGCGGCGTGGTCGGCTTCGGCGACAACAACTGGAGCGTAGTCGGCAGCGTGTTCGGCCGCGAGCTGAGCCGCAACCTGGCGCACGGCAGCGGCTACGGCGCGCGCGGCACCTTCGCGCCGATCAACGAGTCGGGCAACATCCTGCACTTCGGCCTGAGCTACGTGAATTACGACACCGACGCCGACACGCTGCGCCTGCGCGCGCGTCCGGACGCCGACCTGGCCTCGGTGCGTCTGGTCGACAGCGGCAACCTGACCAACACCGACCGCATCGGCGTGATCGGCGGCGAAGCGATGTGGGTCACCGGCCCGTTCAAGACCCAGGCCGAGTACTACAACGCCAAGGTCGAGCGCTACGGCGCCAGCGACAACTACAGCAGCGACGGCTGGTACCTCAGCGGCGTGTGGAACATCACCGGCGAGACCTGGGGCTACAAGGCCGGCGTGCCGACCACCCCGCTGCCGAACGAGCCGGCCAGCGGCATGTGGCAGCTGGGCGTGCGCTACGACAGCATCGACCTCAACGACGGCAGCCTGGTCGCGCGTCCGGTCGGCGCACCGCTGGTCGACGGCGTGCTCGGCGGCAAGATGAGCACCTGGACGGTCGGCGCCAACTGGTACTGGCGCTCCAACTTCAAGCTGGCGCTGAACTACGTGATGGTGGACAGCAGCAAGTACAGCAGCACCACCCGCGGCAACGTCAGCGACAAGCCGAACATCCTCGAAGCGCGCGCACAGTTCTACTGGTAATCGCCGCGGCGCCGGTGCAGTGCGCGGCCGATGCCGTGCGCCGCATCGGCGCCATGCTCCATCGCAGCGTCATGTTTCCGTCATGTACCAGCCCCGGCGCCGTCATCCAATGGTTATGTAATGACCACATGCGGCGCCCCGCTCACCACCCTTCAGGAGCTTCCTCCGTGATCCTCTCGCTCAAATCCCGCGTCGCGGCTGCCGCCGTCGCCGCCTCGTTCGTGTTCGCCGCCAACGCCGCCGATGTCACCGGCGCGGGCGCTTCGTTCATCTATCCGGTCATGTCCAAGTGGTCGGCCGACTACAACACCGCCACCGGCAAGAAGGTCAACTACCAATCGATCGGTTCCGGCGGCGGTATCGCCCAGATCAAGGCGGCGACGGTCGACTTCGGTTCGTCCGATGCGCCGCTGAAGCCCGACGACCTGGCTGCGTCCGGCCTGGCCCAGTTCCCGTCGGTGATCGGCGGCGTGGTACCGGTGGTCAACGTGCAGGGCATCGCCCCGGGCGCGCTGAAGCTGGACGGCAAGACCCTGGCCGATATCTTCCTGGGCAAGGTCAAGACCTGGAACGACCCGGCGATCGTCGCCCTGAACCCGGGCGCGAAGCTGCCGGACGCCAAGATCACCGTGGTGCACCGCTCCGACGGTTCGGGCACCAGCTTCAACTTCACCAACTACCTGTCCAAGGTCAACCCGGACTGGAAGAGCAAGGTCGGCGAAGGCACCGCCGTGCAGTGGCCGGTCGGCATCGGCGGCAAGGGCAACGAAGGCGTCGCCGCCTACGTCAAGCAGATCAAGGGCGGCATCGGCTACGTCGAACTGTCCTACGCGCTGCAGAACAAGATGGCCTACACCGCGATGAAGAACGCCGCCGGCAAGTTCGTGCAGCCCAGCGACGAGAGCTTCGCCGCCGCTGCCGCCAGCGCCGACTGGGCCAGCGCCAAGGACTTCTACCTGGTCATGACCAACGCCCCGGGCGAGGCCTCGTGGCCGATCACCGCGACCAACTTCATCCTGGTCCACAAGCAGCCGAAGAACCCGGCCAGCGCCAAGGCCACCAAGGAGTTCTTCAAGTGGGTCTACGCCAACGGCGACGCCCAGGCCAAGCAGCTCGACTACGTGCCGCTGCCGGACGCGCTGGTCAAGCAGATCGACGCGTATTGGACCGCCAACCTGAAGTATTGATCGGCCCTCTCTCCGCCGATCGCTACCCGGACGCGGGCCCCTCACGGGGTCCGCGTTTTTTTATCTCCTCCCCATCGGGACCCTGGCCCTTTTCTCGGGGGACGGTGCCCCAGGGCGGATGCGGGTACGCCTGAAGCGGTGCCCGATGGAGACACGAAGCGGCACCAAAGATCGCAGCGCATGCAAGAGCCACCCAGATACCGCAGAACAGCCACTCCGCCCATCTGCGCGTGGCTTCGCCCGTACCCTCACCCCCGACCCCTCTCGCGAGGGGAGAGGGGAGCGAAGCTGCTGTTTTTCTTGACCAATTTCACGCACGGGCGGCCGCGTCATGAGGCTGTAACAAAAACATCATTTCATAGCGAGCATCCGCCGGACCTTCCGGCCCTCTTCGCTACGGAGTGACCCCATGAAACTGCAGCCGGCACGCTTTTTTGCCGTCCTGTCCCTGGCCCTCGCCTTCGCCGTCACTGCCTGCCAGCCGGGCAATGGCGACAAGCCGCAGGGTGCCGCCGATGCGGCAGGTGGCGCGCCCGCAGCCGCTCCGGCCGACGGCGCCAAGACCGCCGCGGAAATCTCCGGCGCCGGCGCGTCCTTCATCTACCCGCTGGTGTCCAAGTGGTCGGCCGACTACCACAGCGCCACCGGCAACAAGATCAACTATCAGTCGATCGGCTCCGGCGGCGGCATCGCCCAGATCAAGGCCGGCACGGTCGATTTCGGTTCCTCCGACAAGCCGCTGGACAGCGCCGAACTGGCCGCCGCCGGCCTCGGCCAGTTCCCCTCGGCGATCGGGGGCGTGGTGCCGGTGGTCAACCTGGACGGCATGGAAGCGGGCAAGCTGAAGCTGACCGGCACGGTACTGGCCGACATCTTCCTCGGCAAGGTCACCACCTGGAACGATCCGGCGATCGCCGCGCTGAACCCCGGCACCACCCTGCCCAGCACCAAGATCAACCTGGTGCACCGCTCCGACGGTTCGGGCACCAGCTTCAACTTCACCAACTACCTTTCCAAGGTCAGCCCGGAGTGGAAGAGCAAGGTCGGCGAAGGCACCTCGGTGCAGTGGCCGGGCGGCGTCGGCGGCAAGGGCAACGAAGGCGTGGCCTCCTACGTGCAGCAGATCAAGGGCTCGATCGGCTACGTCGAACTGGCCTACGCGCTGCAGAACAAGATGCCATACACCTCGCTGCAGAACGCGGCCGGCAACTGGGTCCAGCCCAACGCCGACAGCTTCGCCGCGGCCGCCGCGTCGGCCGACTGGGCCAACGCCAAGGACTTCAACCTGGTCATCACCAACGCCGCCGGCGCGCAGGCGTGGCCGATCACCGCCACCAACTTCATGCTGATGCACAAGCAGCCCAAGGACGCGGCGCGCAGCAAGGCGACGCTGGAGTTCTTCAAGTGGGCGTTCGAGAAGGGTCAGCCGCAGGCCAACGAACTGCATTACGTGCCGCTGCCGCCGGAACTGGTGCAGCAGATCGAGGCGTACTGGGCCAAAGAGTTCAAGTAAGCGCAGCCCCACTTCCGCCCTCGCTGGCGGAAGCATCTGCGCGGCGGAAAGCGCCACGCATGTGAATCGCGCCCGGCGTCGCGGCAAGCAACGCCGGGCGCCGCAGCGGTACGACGTAGTCCGGACTTTCGGGTTCCCGCTTGCGCGGGAGCGACGCAGCCACCCACCGCGCGCGGCCACCGCCGCCGCGGCAACGATCGGACCGCGCCAGCGCGCGCTCCGGCAACCACCGAGCCCATGAACGCCACTGTCATTCCCGAAGCGATATCGGCGCCCAGCGGACGCGACCTGCGCGACGCCCGTGCCGACCGTCTGTTCCGCTGGACGCTCACCGCCACCGTCGTCTTCGTCCTCATCGCCCTGGCCAGCGCGGCGCTGTCGATGCTGTGGGGCGGCCGCCACGCCTTGCAGATGCAGGGCCTGAGCTTCTTCTACTCCAGCGAATGGAATCCGGTCGAGAACAAGTACGGCGCGCTGGCGCCGATCTACGGCACCCTGGTCACCGCGCTGATCGCGATGCTGATCGCGGTGCCGGTGAGCTACGGCATCGCGTTCTTCCTGACCGAAGTGTCGCCGCGCTGGCTGCGCGGCCCGATCGGCACCGCCATCGAACTGCTGGCCGGCATCCCGTCGATCATCTACGGCATGTGGGGCCTGTTCGTGCTGGTGCCGGTGATGACCGAATACGGCACGCCGTGGCTCAACGACCATCTCGGCACGCTGCCGGTGATCGGGCCGATGTTCCAGGGCCCGCCGCTGGGCATCGGCCTGCTCACCGCCGGTTTCGTGCTGGCGATCATGGTGATCCCGTTCATCTCCTCGGTGATGCGTGAAGTGTTCCTGACCGTGCCGACGCGGCTGAAGGAATCGGCCTACGCGCTGGGTTCGACCAAGTGGGAAGTGAGCTGGGACATCGTGCTGCCCTACACCCGCTCGGCGGTGATCGGCGGCATCTTCCTGGGCCTGGGCCGCGCGCTCGGCGAGACCATGGCAGTGGCGTTCGTGGTCGGCAACACGGTGCGGCTGTCGCCGTCGCTGCTGGAACCGGGCACCACCATCGCCGCGCTGATCGCCAACGACTTCGGCGAGGCCACCGAGACCTACCGTTCGGCGCTGCTGCTGCTGGGCTTCGTGCTGTTCATCGTGACCTTCATCGTGCTGGCGATCGCCCGCCTGATGCTGCAGCAACTGTCGCGCCGGGAGGGCAACTAAATGGCCGCCGACATCGCCGACCGCCTGTACAACCGCCGCCGCGTGGTCAACGTGTTCGCGCTGCTGCTGTCCTGCCTCACCGCGCTGTTCGGCCTGGTGTTCCTGGGCTGGATCCTGTGGACCCTGCTGGCCAAGGGCATCGCCGGCATCGACCTGGACCTGTTCACCCGCATGACCCCGCCGCCGGGCGAAGAAGGCGGCCTGGCCAACGCGTTCTTCGGCAGCGCGGTGATGTGCGGCCTGGCGCTGCTGATCGGCACGCCGCTGGGCGTAGCCGCCGGCACCTGGCTGGCCGAATACGGCAACGCGCGCAAGACCGGCCAGGTGGTGCGCTTCGTCAACGACATCCTGCTGTCTGCGCCGTCGATCGTGCTCGGCCTGTTCGTCTACACGCTGTACGTGATGCAGACCGGCGGGCGCTTCTCGGCGATGGCCGGCGCGCTGTCGCTGGCCTTCATCGTGCTGCCGGTGGTGGTGCGCACCACCGACGAAATGCTGCGCCTGGTGCCCTCGCAGATGCGCGAGGCGGCGCTGTCGCTGGGCATCCCGCAGTGGAAGGTGACGATCCAGGTGCTGTACCGCAGCGCCTCGGCCGGCATCGTCACCGGCGTGCTGCTGGCGCTGGCGCGGATCAGCGGCGAGACCGCGCCGCTGCTGTTCACCGCCTTCGGCAACCAGTACTGGAACAACAACGTGATGCAGCCGATGGCGAGCGTGCCGGTGGTGATGAACTCCTTCGCCGGCAGCCCCTACCCGACCTGGCAGCAACTGGCCTGGTCCGGCGCGCTGGTGCTCACCGTGTTCGTGCTGCTGGTCAGCCTCGGCGCGCGCGGCCTGCTGAGCCGCTACAAGACTTCCAACGATTGAGCCCCCTATGGAACCGGCCATGAACGATCACCACAACGCCGCACCGATGCACCGCATCGCCATGCCCGCCGGACACACCGCGCTGGCGCCATCGCCGGTCAAGGTGGCCGCACGCGGCCTGGACTTCTACTACGACAAGTACCACGCGCTGAAGGGCATCAACCTCGAAGTGCCGGAAAAGCGCGTCACCGCGTTGATCGGCCCGTCCGGTTGCGGCAAGTCGACCCTGCTGCGCATCTTCAACCGCATCTATGCGCTGTATCCGAAGCTGGAGGCGCGCGGCGAGGTGCTGCTGGACGGCGAGAACATCCTGTCGCCGAAGTATCCGATGAACCGCCTGCGCAGCAAGGTCGGCATGGTGTTCCAGAAGCCGGTGCCGTTCCCGATGACCATCTTCGAGAACGTGGCCTACGGCATCCGCCACCACGAGAAGCTGTCCAAGGCGGACATGAGCGACCGCGTCGAGCAGGCGCTGCGCCAGGGCGCGCTGTGGGACGAGGTCAAGGACAAGCTCGGACAGAGCGCGCTGGGCCTGTCCGGCGGCCAGCAGCAGCGCCTGTGCATCGCCCGCGCCGTGGCCCTGCGCCCGGACGTGCTGCTGCTCGACGAGCCGACCTCGGCGCTGGACCCGATCTCCACCAGCCGCATCGAACAACTGGTCGAAGAGCTGAAGACCGACTACACCATCGTCATCGTCACCCACAACATGCAGCAGGCCGCGCGCGTGTCCGACTACACCGCCTTCATGTACCTGGGCGACCTGATCGAACACGACCGCACCGAGATCATCTTCTCGCAGCCCAGCAAGCAGCAGACCGAAGACTACATCACCGGCCGCTTCGGCTGAGAACGCCCGACGCCAGCCCCGCGACGCCAGGACGGCCGCGGCGACACTAACGAATCCAACGGATCTACGACATGAACACCCAGCCGAACGAGCACATCGTGAAGAGCTACGACGAAGAACAGCACCGCATCGCCGCGGAGATCGTGCGCATGGGCGAGACCGCGGTGGCGCAGCTGGAAGCGGCCCTGGACGTGGTCGAGCGCCGCGACGACAACGCCGCGCTGCGCATCGTGGTCAACGACGAAGCGATCGACGCGCTCGAGCATGCGATCAGCAGCGACGTGATGCGGCTGGCGCTGCGTGGCCCGATGGCGCGCGACCTGCGCGAGATCCTCGCCGGCCTGCGCATCCCGGCCGACATCGAGCGCATCGGCGACTACGCGGCGAACGTGGCCAAGCGCTCCATCGCGCTGAACACCTCGCCGCCGATGCCGCAGACCCTGGGCCTGCGCCAGCTCGGCAAGCTCGCCGCGGAGCAGGTCCGCGAGGCGCTGCTGGCCTACCAGAACAACGACGCCGACGCCGCGCTGCGGGTCCGCCAGAGCGATGCGCTGCTGGACGCGCAGTACACCGCGCTGTTCCGCGAGCTGCTGACCTACATGATGGAGGATGCGCGCAACATCACCCCGTGCACGCATCTGCTGTTCATGGCCAAGAATCTGGAACGGATCGGCGACCACGCCACCAACATCGCCGAGAACGTGTGGTTCCTGGTGCATGGCGACCAGCCGCTGCCGCCGCGCGACAAACGCGACGAGACCAGCAGCACCTCGGGCATCTGACGCCCGGATTCACGCGCCCTCGACGCGGTCGATACGTTGCGACACATATCGACATGTGCAAATGATTGAATCTCCTGGGAATTTTATCGCCTATTCATCGGCTGGCGCCTAGCGTGTCGGTACGCGTGGAGCCGTTCTCCACCGACCACCCAGGAGACACCATGAAGCGCATCATCGGCTCGGTCCTCGCCCTGTCCCTGCTGGCCTCCGGCGGCGCCTTCGCCGCCGGGCAGGACGACCACGATCGCGACCGCGATCCGCAGCAGGGACGCAAGGACCATCCGCACGACAACGGCCGCAAGGACCAACGCGACGATCGGGGCCCGCAACAGGCGCGCAACGATGGCCGCCACGACGATCATCGCGGCGATCATCGCGACGACCGCCACGACAACGGCCGTCACGCAGGTCCGCGCCATTACCAGCGCGGCGAACGCCTGGCCGCCGATCATCGCGGCGATCGCGTGCCCGACTACCGCAAGCACGGGCTGAAGCCGCCGCCGCGTGGCCACGAGTGGCGCCGGGTCGACAACCAGTACGTGTTGATCGCCGTGGCCACCGGCGTGATCAGCAGCGTCATCGCCAACAGCCGTTAAGGCGGCGGCGCAAGGCGCGATCGCAAGGCCCCGCTTCGGCGGGGCCTTTTCGTTGCGCACGGCGCAGCGCCGCATGCGGTGGCCGGCGCCAACGGGTACGCTTGGCGGACACGGCCAGCGTGGCGACGCCGGCACCACGTTTCGTTCGCCAGGAGCGTTTACATGTCCATCCCCTCGCGTCCGTCCGCCGCGCTCGCCGGCGCCGTCCTGCTCAGCGGCCTGGGCCTGTCCGCCTCCGCCCTGGCGATGACCGACCTGGCCCAGGGCTATGCGCTGGGCGCCCAGTCCGCGGCGCCGCCGAGCGCCGACAAGGCCGCGCCCACGGCGCCGGCGCAACCCAAGTCCAAGTCCGCGACTGACGCCAGCGCGGACAAGACCGCCGAGGGCAGCTGCGGCGCGCATGCGCAGCAGGCCAACTCGTCCACGCCGGACAAGCCTGCTGCCGCTCCGGCCCGGCACGACGACAAGGCGATGGCCGAAGGCAAGTGCGGCGAAGGCAAGTGTGGCGGCGGCAGCTGATTCCTCCGCGCGCAGGCTGGCCGCGGCAAGCGCGGGACTCGGCCTGCGCCGCGGCCTGCTACCGGAATTGCTGCAGGCCGCGCCGACAGCATTCGATTTCCTCGAGTGCGCACCGGACAACTGGATCGGCGTCGGCGGCCGCCTGGGCGAGATGCTGGACACGCTGGCCGCGCGCCATCCGCTGAGCTGCCATGGCCTGTCGCTGTCGCTCGGCGGCATGGCGCCGCTGGACACGGGCCTGCTGCGGCAGACCCGGCAGTTCCTGGATCGCCACCGCGTCGCGCTGTACAGCGAACACCTCAGCTACAGCGCCGACGACGGCCAGCTCTACGAACTGCTGCCGCTGCCGTTCACCGACGAAGCGGTGCGTCATGCCGGCGCGCGCATCGCCCAGGCGCAGGATGCGCTGGGCCGGCGCATCGCGGTGGAGAACGTGTCCTACTACGCCGCGCCCGGCCAGGCCTTGAGCGAAGCCGAGTTCGTGACGGCGGTGCTGGCCGAAGCCGACTGCGACCTGCTGCTCGACGTCAACAACGTCTGCGTCAACGCCGCCAACCACGGCTACGACGCCCTCGCCTTTCTCGCCGCGATGCCGAGCCCACGCATCGCCTCGTACCACATCGCCGGGCATCGCGACGACGCCACCAGCGCGCTGAAGATCGACACCCACAGCGCGGCAGTGGCGGCCGATGTCTGGAATCTGCTCGACGCGGCCTACCGCCTGCACGGCGTGTGCCCGACCCTGCTCGAGCGCGACAGCCAGTTCCCGCCGCTGTCCGAGCTGCTGGACGAGGTGCAGCGCATCCGCGACGCACAGGCGCAGGCCACCTCGGTGCAAGCAGCGCAGAGGGCGCAAGTGGCGCATGGCTGACACCCTGCACGCGCAGCAGTTCGCATTGGCGCTGCACCTGCGCGATCCGCAGCGGCACGCGCCGCCGGCGGACATCGAGCCGCGACGGCTGGCGGTGTACCGCGCGCTGTTCTTCGACAACATCGCGCAATTGCTCGCCTCGCAGTTCCCGGTGCTACGCGCCACGCTCGGCGAGGACGCATGGCTGGCCCTGCTGCGCGCCTTCTGCGCCGAGCACCGTGCACGCACGCCGCTGTTCCCGCGCATCGGCGGCGAGTTCGTACGCTTTCTGCAGCAACGCGGCGAAGATGCGCAACGGCCATGGCTGGCCGAACTGGCGCACTACGAAACGGTCGAGCTGGAGGTGCAGATCGACGATGCGCCAGTGCCGCCGCACGATCCGCACGGCGACCTGCTCGACGGCATTCCGCAGCTCTCGCCCTGGCTGCGCCTGCTGCGCTATCGCTGGCCGGTGCAACACATCGGCCCGACCTGGCAACCGAGCGCAGCGCCGGCGCAGGCGCAGGCGACCTGCCTGCTGGCGCGGCGCGATGCCGACGGTCAGGCCCGCTTCGCCGAACTGGCGCCGCTGGCCCACGCACTGGTCGAGCGGCTGCGCGACGGCGCGCACAGCGGACGCGCACTGTTGCTGCGCCTGGCAGCAGAGCATGGCCAGGATCCGGATGCGCTGCTGCATGAAGGCACCGTGCTGCTCGAGCGCCTGCGCGACCAAGGCGGCATCCTCGGTACCCGCCTGTCCTGTGGGAGCGCCTGAAGGGCACCTCTCACTTCAGTCCGAAGCTGTACGTTGCGCGTGGTCTTCCTGTCGCGGCTGAAGCCGCTTGTGTCTGGAAGTTGGTCTACAGTTTGAGTGGAGAGCGATGTGCGGCACGCCGACAGGCCGCAGTGTTCGAGCACGTGTAGGAGCCAGGGCGGCCGCACATCGACCTCGTTGCCTAGCCCGAACAGTTGAACGAGCGCTCGCTCGAACTTCACAAGCGTGGGCAGCCACGAGGCAGCTCTCTCCTGCCCCTCAGTCTACCTAACGCTTATGTCTCTTTGGATTGGTCTGGATGTGGCCAAGGACACCTTGGCCGTTCACGTGCTTCCCCTGAACCAGTTGCTGTCCTTTCCCAATACCGCCCAGGGCCACCAGCGCCTGTGTGACCAGCTTGCCGGGCAGTGCGTCGGCAACGTGCTGCTGGAGGCCACCGGCGGCTACGAACGAGCGGTCATGAACGCCCTGGCCACGGCAGGCCTCCCGGTGACCCGGATCAATCCGCGCCGCGCGCGCGCGTTTGCCACGGCCTTGGGCACCATTGCCAAGACCGATCCGCTGGATGCGGCCTTGCTCGCGCGCATGGCCCAGCTGGTGCAAGCGCCCGCGCCGCCTCCTGATCCCTTGCGCGAGCAACTGCGCATGCTGGTCCAGCGCCGCGAACAACTGGTTCAGCAGCGCGACGACGAGCGCCGTCGGTTGCATCAGGCGACCCTGGCCGTCGTGCGTGAGTGTCTGATCCAACAGATCGGCGACTTGCGTCGCCGTCTCCAGCGGATGAACCAGGCGATCAAGCAGGTGCAGCACCAGCTCGACGATGCACTGGCGCGCTCGCTGAGCGCGGTCCCTGGCATCGGCGAGGTCACCACGGCCAGCCTGATCGCCTACCTGCCCGAGTTGGGCACCCTGGACCGCCGCCAGATCGCGGCTCTGGTCGGCGTGGCGCCCTACAACGTGGACAGCGGCAAGCACCGTGGCAAACGCCGCATCCGCGGCGGGCGGGCCCCGATCCGACGGGTGCTCTACATGGCCTGTTGGAGCGGCGTGCGCACCCAAGCCTCCTTCAAGGAGCGCTATCACCAGCTACGGGCACGCGGCAAGCCCGCCAAGGTGGCCATCACCGCGTGCATGCGCGTGCTGCTGATCCGCCTCAACGCCATGGCGCGTGATCGCACACCATGGCAAGAGGCAACCGGGTGAGAAGACAGTTGCTCCTACAAGAGCACGCGCGCATGTTGTAGGAGCGGCTTCAGCCGCGACAGGAGAACCAAGTGGCCTCGGTGCCACGGCCTCCATGCGAACGCGTCGGCGGCGCAAGCGCACTGCCATGCTGCCGAGGGGGTATGAGAGAAGCCCTGAAGCCGCTCCCACGGCGCCTCGCCGACGCTCCATCGATCCGCGACAATCCGTGCCGCCTCGTCAGTGTCGCCGTGTTGATGCGCCTTCGCCAGCCGCGCGCAAGCGCGGCCACAGAGGGCGTTTAGCCGCGCTCTGCTACCCTGCACGCATGAACGATCACGTCGAAAGCCCGTCCCAGCCCCTCGCCGTCACCCCGATGTCGCGGCGTTTCCGCGGCTATCTGCCGGTGGTGGTGGACGTGGAGACCGGCGGCTTCGACTGGAACCGGCACGCGCTGCTGGAGATCGCCGTGGTCCCGATCGAGATGGACGATGCCGGCCAGTTGTACCCCGGCGCCACCGCCAGCGCGCACGTGGTGCCGGCGCCCGGCACCGCCATCGACCCGAAGTCGCTGGAAGTCACCGGCATCATCCTCGACCATCCGTTCCGCTTCGCCAAGCCCGAGCGCGAGGCGCTGGACCACGTGTTCGCGCCGGTGCGCGCGGCGGTGAAGAAATACGGCTGCCAGCGCGCGATCCTGGTCGGCCACAACGCCCATTTCGACCTGAACTTCCTCAACGCCACCGTGGCCCGCTGCGGTCACAAGCGCAATCCGTTCCACCCGTTCAGCGTGTTCGACACCGTGACCCTGGGCGGCATCGCCTACGGCCAGACCGTGCTGGCCCGCGCCGTGCAGGCCGCCGGCTTCGACTGGAACGCCGCCGAGGCGCACAGCGCGGTCTACGACACCGAACAGACTGCCCGCCTGTTCTGCAAGATCGCCAACGCGTGGCCGGCACCGCAGATCGGCTGAATGCCTCGCACGACCAAGAGCGGCCTTGGGCCTGGCTATTTGGTCACTGCGATCCGGTCACTGCGGCATCCTCTTCCGCTCAGCCACATCGAGTGCGTTGAAGCCGATCGGCGGGAGTGATACCGTCAATTGCATTGTCCGGCAAAGGGAATGCGGCGTTCTTATGCGAATTTTCACGTTGCAAGCTGGCGTTAATCGTCAATTTTCATCGAAGAGCTGCTAACCATCATGGGTTATCATCTCATCACTCGCCGGGAAGACGGCACAATTTCCAATCATTTCTCTGAAACCCTAGAGGGATTGTGTAAATTCGATGGCATAGCCGCGGATTCCATCATTTATCAAGCTGCCGAAGAGTGGACACCTTCCGTTGTTGGCGACGATGACACCTATAAACTTCTCGCCGAAGATTGGTTTCGCGCAGGAATTCGAGCCCAATGGCAATTCTTCGAAGAAGCAAAACACCAGAAACTCATCCCAGAAAAAATACACCAAGATAGGGAATCCTTTCAGGCATACACTTCTGCCACAACCAGCCCGATAAAGCGCGGGGATTATTTACTGAGAACAAAAGGCATCGAAATAGAGGTCAAATGCCTAACGCTATATGGCGGCTATTATTATTTGCCTTACTCAGCAATGAAGTCCCATCAAGCCATGCAAGAGCTATCCTCCACTCCTGTCTGGTTCGCAATCTATGAAAGGCAAGCGGACACTCCCGTCCATGGCTCATTGCATATGGTCTCCGTCGCCGCCATTTTCGAGCAAAACAATAAGCTCGTTCAATATGACAAGAGATCCAAATGCCTTCGCGTCCCGCAATCCATGACCAACCAGGGCTTCTCCGGACTCTGATGGCCAGCATTCAATCAAACCGACGCCGTCTCCTGGCGCGGCTCACTTGAGGCGTTAGACCCTTCGCTAACGCTTTCGCACCGAACTCGTCACCGCCCTCAAACGCCAGACTACCGAACTGCTCGCGCACATCAAGCAGGACAAACAGACTTCCTGATTACCCAAAATCGCCTACCCCAGTGTGTATCTGATTGACGTCGAAACCTGTCACCTCATACATCAGCACATGGTGGTGCTAGAGGGCATTGCCCGCGGAGAACAAGCAGTCGCGGAGAGTCGCTTGGCAACCTAGGTCGAAGCCAGAAAACGCCTCGCTCGATGCCTAAATAGCCTGCTCGCAACCGCAGCCGGCTTTGGCCGATCGGGATACGGTGCAGGGCAAGCAGACAAAGGTCTAGAACCAACCTCATCCCACGCACACCCGATCCCGCCCTCCGCTCTTCGCCCGATACAGCGCCACATCCGCGCGCTGCAGCAACTGGCTCGGCGTCTCCTCCCCGCTCAGCGCAACCAGTCCTCCGCTGAAAGTCACCCGCAGCGCCGGCGCGTCGGCCCATTGCAGGCGTGCGTGGAACAGGTCGCGCAGGCGCGACGCCATGCGCTCGGCGTCGGCCGGCGGGGTGTCGCCGAGCAGCACGGCGAATTCCTCGCCGCCCAGACGCGCCGGCAGGTCGGAGCCGCGGCAGGCGCTCAGCAGCAGTTGCCCGACCTCGCGCAGCACCGCGTCGCCGGTGGCGTGCGAGTAGCCGTCGTTGATCTGCTTGAAGCGGTCGATGTCGATCACCAGCAGGCACAGCGGATTGCCGCTGCGCTGCGCGCGGCGCAGCTCGCGCAGCAGCACCTCGTCGAAATGGCGGCGGTTCGGCAGACCGGTCAATGCGTCTTCGTGGGCCTGGCGCTCGAACGCGTCGGCCTGGTGCTGCAGTTCGGCCAGCAGCTGGCTCTTGTCGGCGTCGGCGCGCAGCAGCCGCTCGGTCTGCAGTTGCAGGGCACCGGTGCGCTGCTTGACCAGCCGCTCCAGGCGTAGATTGCGCCGCTTGTAGCGGGCGATCAGGTAGCGGTACAGCGCCACCAGCGCGAGCAGCAGCGCCAGCGCGACAGCGGCCTGCACGCCGCCACGCTGCCACCACAGCGGGGCGACGCTGAAGTGCCAGACCGCCTCGCGCGCGCTCCAGGCGCCATCCGGATGCGCCGCGGCGACACGCAAGGTGTACTCGCCCGGCGGCAGGCCGATGAATTCGACGCTGCGTTGCTGGCCGCGGTCCACCCAGTCCTTGTCCAGGCCGTCGAGCCGGGTGCGGTAGCGGATGCGCTCGGGCAGCAGGTAGCTGAGCCCGACGTAGGACACCGCGATGCGTGTGGCGCCGGGCAGGCGCGACTGGCGCCGCCAGTCGAAGGCATGCCCGTCCAGCAACACGTTCTCGATCGCCGCCGGTGGCGGCAGGCGCTCGCGGAAGCGCTGCAGCCGGTTCGGATCGACCGTACTGACGCCGCCGGCCGTCACCAGCCACACGCTGCCGTCGCCTCGCACGATTTCCGAAGGGCCGGAGCTGCCGTTGCCCTGGGCATTGGCCATGCCGTCGATTTCGTTGTAACGGCTCACCTGCAACCTGCCGGCGCGACCGTCGGCGACCGCATTCAGCGCGTCGGCGCTGGTGCGCAGCACGCCGCGGTTGCTGGTGATCCAGACATTGCCCAGGCGGTCGCGGACCAGCTGGAACACGGTGTCCACCGGCATGCCCTGCTCCAGCCCGACCCGCGCCAGGCTGCCGTCGCGGTCACGGTGCAGGCCGCGGTCGGTGGAGATCCACACGTCGCGGCCCAGCGCCTGGAAGCCGAACACGCTGCGCGCGCCGCCCAGCGGTTCCAGCGGCAGCTGCTGGACGCGGCCGTCGCGCAGCACCGAGGCGCCTTCGACCGAGCCGATCCACAATGCGCCGCCGATGCTGGCCAGCGCGGTGATCAGCCCTTGCGGCAAGCCCGGCACGTCGGCGACGCGCGCCTGCTCGCCGTCGATGCGCACCAGGCCGCGCTGGGTGCCGAGCCACACCGTGCCGGCGCCATCCACGCTGATCGCGCGGACATGCCCACTGGGCAGGCCATCGTCCTTGTCGTAGTGGTGGCGCACGCGGCCGTCACGCAGCCGGTACACGCCGTCGGCATAGGTGCCGACCCACAGGTCGCCGTCGCTGCCGCGCGCCAGGCTCAGCACCGACGGCGCGCTGCCGTTGGCGTTGCGCAGGCCCGATGGCGCGATGCTGCCATCCGCCGCCATCCGGTCCAGGCCGGCGGCGCTACCGATCCACAGCGCGCCGTCGGGCGCTTCCAGCAGCGCGCGCACGTAGTCGCCGCTGAGTCCGTCGCGGCGCGTGTAGCTGGTGAACAGGGTCTCGCGCAGCCGGAACAGACCGCCGTTGGCACCGATCCAGACGCTGCCCTCGGCGTCCTCGAGCAGGCTCACCACGCGCCCGTTGGGCAGCACCTCGCCCGGCGCCATGTGCTCGATGCCGTACCGGCCGATGCGCAGCAGGCCCTGGTTCTCGGTGCCCAGCCACAACGCGCCGTCGCGGTCGCGCAGCATCGCGGTGAAGTGGCCGTAGCCCGGCAGGCGCTGCACCAGCACGGCCTGCTCGCCCTGCAGCCGGTACACGTTCTCGCCGGCCACCAGCCACAGCGTGCCGTCGGCGTCGCGGTACGGCCAGGCCAGCCCGGGCGGCAACCCGAAGGCGGCCGGCGCGCGCCGCAGCACGCCCTGCGCGTCGCGGTACAGCAGGCCGTCGAGGCTGCCGATCCAGACCCGGCCGCGGTCGTCCACGGCGATCCGCGGGAAGCTGTTGGCCAGCGGCAGATCCGGCGGCGCCGGCTGGTAGTCGAAGCGGCCGTCCGGCCACAGGCAGCCCAGGCCGTTGCCTTCGAACAGCAACCACAGCCGCCCCTGGCGGTCCTCGGTCATGGCGTGGATCAGCGCGCGCGGCCAGCCCGGCGGCTGCAGCCAGAAGCGCCAGTTGCCGGCGCGGTCGTAACGGCCCAGGTTGCCGCGCGAATCGCTGAGCCACAACGCGCCGTCGCGGTCCACGTACAGCGCGCCGACGCCGTTGTCGGGCAGGCCGGGCCGGGTGCTGCGGTCGATCACCGCGAAGTCCAGGCCGTTGTAGCGCACCAGGCCTTCCCAGGTGGCGAACCACAGGCGTCCGTCCTGGGTCTGCGCCAGGTCGCGCAACGAGTTGTGCGGCAGGCCGTTGCGCGAGGTCCAGGCATCCACGGCGTAGTCGCGCAGCGGCGGCGGCCCCGCCACGGCCGGGTC
Source organism: Xanthomonas sp. DAR 34887 (assembly GCF_041245805.1). Classification (NCBI taxonomy): domain Bacteria; kingdom Pseudomonadati; phylum Pseudomonadota; class Gammaproteobacteria; order Lysobacterales; family Lysobacteraceae; genus Xanthomonas; species Xanthomonas tesorieronis. The sequence goes on along the minus strand of NZ_CP162490.1, from coordinate 2,006,154 downwards.
GGCGGCTGCGGCCGGACGTATTCCCAGCGACAAGGCGAACAGCGCCAGCAGCAGCCACGCATGCGCGGCGCGGCGGACCGCCGCCGCATGCCCCGATGCCCCCGCCCTCACCGGGTCGATCCGGCCTGGAGAGCGCTAGCGCATGCCATCGATTCCGGTGCGGCGCGCAAGAAGCGCGCGCAGGCGCGGGCCAAACCGGCGCGGTCGCGGGCGGGCGCCGCCGCGCGCTGGCGCAGGGCCACGCCGGCGCCATCGCGGCCCTGCTGGCCGCTCCTGCCAGGCAGTGGACGCCATGCCCCGGGGCACGGCGGCCGGCCAGGATCGGCGAGACGGGGGCGATACTGGCTCATTACCGGAACGGAACACGGGAAGAGCGCACATGGTAGGCAAAAATCCGCCGCCGCGGGTGGACGCGCTTGCGGCGCTCAGCTGCGGCGCAGCGGCGCGGCCCAGTGCACGCAGGCCTCCAGGCCGCCTGCCGGCAGGTTGCGCAGGCGCAGCGTGGCACCGTCCTTCTCGGCCAGCGCGCGGGCGATGGTCAGGCCCAGGCCGGCGCCGCCGGTCTCGCGCGAGCGCGAGGTCTCCAGCCGCACGAACGGATCGAACACCGTCTCCAGTTCGGCCTCGGCGATACCCGGGCCGCGGTCGCGCACATACACACTGAGCGCGCCGTCGGCATGGCGCTCGGCGGCGACCCGCACCGCGCCGCCATACTTCAGGGCGTTGTCGATCAGGTTGGAGAACAGCCGGTGCATCGCCAACGGCCGCAAAGGCAGCACCGCGCCGCAGCCGTGTTCGAACACCGCGTCGGCGCCGGCTTCGGCCGCGTCCTCGACCACGCTCTGCAGCAGCGAATCCAGGTCCAGCGCGGCGCGGCGTTCGGCGGTCTCAGCGCTGCGCGCCAGCTCCAGGCCTTCGCGGATCAACGCCTGCATCGCCGCCAGGTCGCCGATCAGGCGCTCGCGCAGCGCTTCGTCCTGCACGTTCTCCAGCCGCAGCCGCAGCCGCGTGGACGGGGTCTGCAGGTCGTGGGTGATCGCCGCCAGCATCTGCGTGCGTTCGCCAAGGTGCCGCTGCAGGCGCTGCTGCATCGCATTGAAGGCCTGCGCGGCACGGCGCACTTCCAGCGGCCCGCGCACCTGCAGCGGCGGGCGCTGCAGGTCCTGGCCGAGGTCATCGGCGGCGTCGGCCAGCCGCTGCAGCGGCGTGCTGGCGATGCGCGCGACCACATAGGCCAGCAGCGCGATCGCCAGCGCCAGCAGCGACAGGAACAACGGGTCCACCGCCAGCGCGGTCTGCCGCGCGATCGGCTGGGTCTGCAGGCCCAGCCGCAGCGGCGTGCCGTCGTCCAGGCGCAGGGCGATCAGCCGGCAGGTCGGCGGTTCCAGCGCAGCGTCCTCGCGCTCGAAGTCGCGGCGTTGCGGCGGCGGCAGGAAATCCGGGCGCTGCGGCATGCAGGCGGGCATGTCCAGGCGCGACACCTGCGCCTGCGCGAGCGCGCCGCTGCGCGCGCCGAGCACCGCGGCGAACGCCGGGTCCGGCGCCTGCGCGCGTGCCGTGGCCGGCAGGATGCGGATGCCCGGCCCGCCCAGCGACAGCAGCCGCGCGCGCAGTTCCGGGCTGGCGCTCTGCAGCAGTTCGACGAAGCTCTGCAGGCGGTCGGCGGTGCGCTCCATGTTCTGCCGGTCGAATTCCTGGCGGCGCTTGGCATTGGCCAGCAGCGTGGCGAAGCTGGCCGCGCAGGCCATGCCCAGCAGCAGGATCAGGAACAGGCGCCCGGCCATCGAGGCGAAGAACAGGCGCAGCCGCTTCATTCCAGCGCCACCGCCGCGGCCAGCACATAGCCTTCGTTGCGCACGGTCTTGATCAGGCCGTCGCCGCCGCTGTCGCCCAGCTTCTGCCGCAGGCGGCTGATCTGCAGGTCGATCGCGCGGTCCTGCGCCTCGTACTGGCGGCCGCTGCTCAACGCCACCAGCTGTTCGCGCGACAGCACCTTGTTGGCATGGCCGACGAACACCCGCAGCAGGCGGAATTCGGCGCCGGACAGCACCACCACCCTGCCGCCCGGATCGACCAGGTGGCGTTGTTCCAGGTCGAACAGCCAGCCGCCGAAGCGCGCGCGGCGGATCGCCAGCGGCTCCAGGTTGGCCGGCAGCGCCTCGGTCCGGCGCAGCACGTTGCGGATCCGCGCCAGCAATTCGCGCGGCTCGAACGGTTTGGCCAGGTAGTCGTCGGCGCCCATCTCCAGGCCGAGCACGCGGTCGATCGGCTCGCTGCGCGCAGTCAGCATGATCACCGGCGTGCTCGACCTGGCGCGCAGGTCGCGGCACAGGGTCAGCCCGTCCTCGCGCGGCAGGTTCAGGTCGAGCACGATCAGGTCCACGTGTTCGCGCTCCAGCACCTGGCGCATCTGCGCGCCGTCGCTGGCGGTGCTGACCTGGTAGCCGGCGCGGCCCAACTGTTCGGCCAGCAGGGTGCGGATGTCGACGTCGTCGTCGACCACCAGCAGGCGATGCATCGTCGGTTCTTCCTTCATGCGGCGATGATCCATCCTAGCCGATCGGCGCGCGCGCCCGCTGCGTGTCGCCGCGTATCGCCGGCGCGGCCGGAAACACGCCGATACCGGCCACGCTGAACCCGATACACGCCGACACACAACGTGCGTTGAGGCCGCACGGGCGCGGCCGCCATGCTGCTGTCGACGCCGCAGCACGCGGCCAGGCCACAGGTTCCGCCTCCGTGAAATCCGCGCTTCCCACGACACGACGCAACCGGATCGTGCTGTCGATCCTCGCGCTGCTGCTGCTCGCCGCGATCGCGGCCTGGTGGCTGCGCCCGCCGGAAGCACCGACCCTGGCCACCTCGCCGGTGGTGCGCGGCGACATCGAGCAGACCGTCGAGGCCACCGGCACGATCAAACCGTCTCAGCTGGTCAGCGTCGGCGCGCAGGCGTCCGGCCGCATCGAGTCGCTGAAGGTCAAGCTCGGCGACAACGTCAAGGCCGGCGACCTGATCGCCGAGATCGATTCGCGCACACAGCTCAACACGCTCAAGAGCGCGCAGGCGGCGCTGCAGAACGCGCGCGCCACGCGCCAGGTGCAGGTCGCCAACCTGCGCCAGTACGAACTGGCGTTCAAGCGCCAGCAGCAGATGCTGGCCGCCGAAGCCACCTCCCAGGCCGACTACGACAGCGCGCTCGCCACGCTGGAAGGCACCCGCGCGCAGATCGCCGCGCTCGACGCCACCATCGCCGAGCAGCAGACCACGGTGGAAAACGCGCAGACCAACCTCGGCTACACCAAGATCACCGCGCCGATCGACGGCACCGTGGTCGCGGTGGTGTCCAAGCAGGGGCAGACGGTCAACGCCAACCAGAGCACGCCGACCATCGTCATGCTCGGCAACCTCAACATCATGACCGTGTACGCGGAAATCTCCGAAGCCGACGTGGTCAAGACCAAGGAGGGCCAGCCGGTGCACTTCAGCATCCTCGGCAACCCCGACAAGCGCTACACCAGCATCCTGCGCGACATCGCCCCGGCGCCCGAATCGGTGACCAGCGAGGACAGCACCTCCTCGTCCACCTCGTCCTCGTCCACGTCCACCTCCAGTTCGGCGATCTACTACAACGGCCTGTTCGACGTGGACAACGCCGACCGCGAACTGCGCACCTACATGACCGCGCAGGTCAGCATCGTGCTCGGCAAGGCCGACAAGGTGCTGAGCATCCCCTCGGCGGCGCTGGGCGACAAACGCGGCGACGGCCGCTACACGGTGCGGGTGGTCGGCGCCGACGGACGCCCGCAGCCGCGCGCCGTAAGCATAGGCCTCGACAACAACGCGCTGGCCGAAGTGAAGAGCGGCCTGCGCGAGGGCGAGCGGGTGGTGGTCGGCGAGGCCACCGCCGCGACCAAGCAGGCGGCCAGCGAGAAGAACAGCCAGCGCCGCGGCGGCCCCGGCGGCGGCCCACCGCCGATGGGCATGTGAGGCGCCGGCCATGAGCGAAGCCCTGCTGCAACTGCGCGACCTGCGCCGCGAGTTCCCCGCCGGCGACGAGACCCTGGTCGTGCTGCGCGACGTCAACCTGGACATCGCCGCCGGCGAGATGGTGGCCATCGTCGGCCAGTCCGGCTCCGGCAAGTCCACCCTGATGAACATCCTCGGCTGCCTGGACCGGCCCACCGCCGGCAGCTACCGCGTGGCCGGCCGCGCCACCGGCGCGATGCAGCCTGACGAGCTGGCGCAGCTGCGCCGCGAGCACTTCGGCTTCATCTTCCAGCGCTACCACCTGCTCGGCGATCTCGACGCCAGCGGCAACATCGAAGTGCCGGCGGTGTACGCCGGCATGCCGGCGGCGGCGCGCAGCGCGCGCTCGGCCGAGCTGCTGCGCCGGCTGGGACTCAGCGACCGCGCCGGGCACACTCCCGGCAAGCTCTCCGGCGGCCAGCAGCAGCGCGTGTCGATCGCGCGCGCACTGATGAACGGCGGCCAGGTGATCCTGGCCGACGAGCCCACCGGCGCGCTGGACACGCGCTCGGGCGAGGAAGTGATGGCGATCCTCGGCGAGCTGCATGCCGAAGGCCACACCATCATCATCGTCACCCACGACATGGCGGTGGCGCAGCACGCGCAGCGGATCATCGAGATCCGCGACGGCGCGATCATCGCCGACCGCGCCAATCCGGCGATCGACGCGCGCCGCGCCGCACGCCGCCTGCCACCGCCCAGCGCCAGCGGCAACCGCTTCCAGGCGCTGCGCGACCGCTTCACCGAAGCGTTCCGGATGGCGCTGCTGGCGATGAACGCGCACCGCCTGCGCACCTTCCTGACCATGCTCGGCATCATCATCGGCATCGCCTCTGTGGTCTCGGTGGTTGCGCTGGGCAACGGCTCGCAGCAGCAGATCCTGTCCAACATCTCCGCGCTCGGCACCAACACCATCGAGGTCTATCCGGGCAGCGGCTTCGGCGACATGCGCTCGGGCCGGGTGCAGACGCTCAAGGCGCGCGACGCCACCGCGCTGGCGCAGCAGAGCTACGTGGACAGCGCCACGCCCAACGTCTCCACTTCGGTCACCGCACGCTACGGCAACCAGTCGTCCACCGCCCAGGTCAGCGGCGTCGGCGAGCAGTATTTCCGGGTCAAGGGACTGAAGCTGGCCGAAGGCGCGTTCTTCGGCGCCGAGGCGGTGTCGGGCATCGAGCAGGTGGCGGTGATCGACCAGAACACCCGCGCGCAGTTCTTCGGCAGTTCGCCGCGCAGCCCGATCGGCCAGGTGATCCTGCTCGGCAACGTGCCGGTGCGCGTGGTCGGCGTGGCGCAGAAGCAGACCACCGGCTTCGGCAGCAGTTCCTCGCTGAGCGTCTGGGTGCCCTACACCACCGCGATGTCGCGCATGCTCGGGCAGAGCTACGTGTCCAGCATCACCGTGCGCGTGTCCGATGCCACGCCGATGGATGCGGCCGAGCAGGCGGTGACGCGGCTGCTGAAACTGCGCCACGGCAGCGAGGATTTCTTCCTCAGCAACAGCGCCGAGATCCGCGAGACCATCGAGAAGACCACGCAGACGCTGACCCTGATGATCGGCGCGATCGCCGCCATCGCGCTGGTGGTGGGCGGCATCGGGGTGATGAACATCATGCTGGTGTCGGTGACCGAGCGCACCCGCGAGATCGGCGTGCGCATGGCGGTCGGCGCGCGGCAGAGCGACATCATGCAGCAGTTCCTGATCGAGGCGGTGCTGGTGTGCCTGCTCGGCGGCCTGCTCGGGGTCGGCCTGGCGCTGGCGCTGGGTCGGGTGTTCGCCGCGGCCGGCGGCAGCTTCAGCATGATCTTCTCGACCGGCTCGATCGTCGCCGCCTTCGCCTGCTCCAGCCTGATCGGCGTGGTGTTCGGCTTCCTGCCCGCGCGCAACGCCGCGCAACTCGATCCCGTGGAGGCCTTGGCCCGCGAATGAACATGCTCTCCTCGTTGCGCGCGGCGCTGTTGCCGCTGGCATTGCTCGCCACCTTGTCCGGCTGCGTCAGCACCGGCCAATACCGTGCCGCGCCGATCGACGTGCCGCAGCAATACGCCGCCGGCGCCGACCACGCGGGCGGCGCGCGCCAGCCGCTGGCGATGCAGGCCACCTACCCCGCCCAGGACATCGCCGCCGATGCCTGGTGGCAAGGCTTCGGCGATCCGCGCCTGGACCGCCTGGTCGCACGCGCGCTGGCGGTCAACGCCGACCTGGCCACGGCCGGATTGCGCCTGCGCCAGGCGCGGCTGCAGGCCGGCCTGAGCGAGACCGACCTGTGGCCCAGCGCCAGCGGCAGCGTCAGCGCCTCCGGCAGCCGCGCCACCGACCATCACGACGACGTCGCCCGCAGCCATGCCGCCAGCGTGTCGCTGAGCTGGGAGATCGACCTGTGGGGCAAGCTGCGCGCACAGCGCGACGCCGACCGCTGGGAAGCCGAGGCCAGCGACGAGGACCGCGAGAACACCGCACTGGCCCTGGTCGGCGAGGTCTGCAGCCAGTACTGGCAACTCGGTTATCTCAACCAGAGCATCGCCGCGGGCGAGGAAGACCTCGCGCGCCTGGCCAAGACCCTGCAACTGGTGCGGGCGCAGTTCCAGGCCGGCGCCGTGTCGCGCCTGGAAGTGCGCGAGGCCGAGCAGAACCTGGACAGCCAGCGCACCGCGCAGAGCAAGCTGCTGCAGCAACGGGTGGAGGCGCGCACCGCGCTGACCGTGCTGCTGGACGGTCGGCCGTGGCCGCAGGCGGAAGAGCCGCAGAATCTGGACGCGATCGCACGCCCACCGCTGGCGCCGGGCCTGCCTGCGCAACTGCTCGCCCGCCGACCGGACCTGCGCGCGGCCGAACTGCGGCTGCGCAGCGCACTGGCCGACATCAAGGTCACCGCGACCAGCTATTACCCGACCCTGAGCCTGAACGGCTCGCTCGACGGCAGCAGCCCCACGCTGGCCAACGTGCTGAAGAATCCGCTGGCCACACTCGGCGCCGGGCTGACCCTGCCGTTCCTCAACCTGCGCCAGGCCCAGCTCAACACCCGCATCACCGGCACCAGCTACGAAATCGCCGCCAGCACCTTCCGCACCACGCTGTATACCGCCCTGGGCGACGTCGACAACGCCTTGTCGGCGCGCACGCAACTGCAGGTGCAGGTGGCGTCGGCGCAGCGCTCCTTCGACGCCGCCCGCGACGTGGAGCGCATGTACGAAGTGCGCTACCGCAGCGGCGCCAGCGACCTGCGCACCTGGCTGGATGCGCAGCAGACCCGGCGCAGCGCGGAACTGACCCTGGCCCAGGCCAGGCTCGACCAGCTCGACAACGACGTCACCCTGTACCAGGCACTGGGCGGCAGCGGCACCTCGGCTGCGGCCACAGGGACTGCGTCGGCACCGGCAGCATCGGCGGTGGCGAATGCCGCGACCACGGCGATCGCCCAGGATTGAGCCAGAGACGCCTGGCAAGCGGCTTCGGGTGGCCGCGGCGCGCGAAGCGGCAGGCCTGGCGCCGTCGGACTGCGCCGGGCCATCAGCCGCGACGCGCCCAGCCCCAAAAACCTTCTGCCATCGTGCAGTCGGGGCTGAAGCCCTCCCACAGGCACCCAGCCGGCGTTGCCTTCTGCTCCCACCGGAAGCGGCGGCTTCCACCGCAACAATCGAAGTAACCGCACCTTCCGTGCTCGAGATGCCGGCAAGGATGAAGCCCTCCTACAATGCACCAAACCAGCGTCCCAACGCCTTTGTAGGAGCGGCTTCAGCCGCGACAGACTGCATGGCGGCCCTCCCGCTTTCGGATAGCACCGAGAGGCCGAAGCCCCTTCAAGCGCAACCGGCAGTGCATCCCGCGCCCACCGTGGGAGCCACTAATAATCCAAAAAAGCACACCGACGCATTTGCAAGACGCCGACACGCCCAGCCCGCAGGTTCCGGCATCGATGCGTTCGAGATGCCATGAAGCGGCAAAGGCGCATTGGCGATGGACTCGGTGGCGTTACGGCCGCGTTTTTCAGGGATGCTTTGGCATTACGGCCACTTCGTCCTCCTGTCGCGGCTGAAGCCGCTCCTACAACATGCGCCATGCTCTTGTAGGAGCGGCTTCAGCCGCGACAGGAACGACACGCCATCGCACGCGCAGCATGCGGCTTGCGGCTTGCGGCTTGCGGAACGAAGTTATTAGAGGCGCCCTGAAGTCGCGACGAACGAAGCGGAAGAGTCAAACGATTTCGGCCTCGGTCGGGCTGAAGCCCCTCCTACAACGGCACCATCCCGGCACACCCGTCACTCGCGCAGCAATCTACGCGCCCCAAGCGCACCCGCAGCCTCAGCCCATGCGCTGCCGCACCGCCTCGAACAGGGTCACGCCGGTCGCCACCGACACGTTGAGGCTCTCGATATCGCCCGGCATCGGAATCTTGACCAGGCCGTCGCAGTGCTCGCGGGTCAGGCGGCGCAGGCCGTCGGATTCACCGCCCAGCACCAGCGCCACGTTGCCGCGCAGGTCCTGCGCGTACAGCGAGGTGTCGGCCTCGCCGACCAGGCCGTAGATCCACACGCCCTGCTTCTGCAGGTCGCGCAGGCAGCGCGCCAGGTTGGTCACCGCCACGATCGGAATGCGATCGGCGGCGCCGGCCGAGGTCTTGCGCACGGTGGCGTTGACCGGTGCCGACTTGTCCTTCGGAATCACCACCGCGGTCGCGCCAGCCGCAGCCGCGCTGCGCAGGCAGGCGCCAAGGTTGTGCGGATCCTGCACGCCGTCGAGCACCAGCAGCAGCGCGCGGCCTTCGGCGGCGGTCACCAGGCCTTCCAGTTCGTTCTCGCCCCAGGTACGCGCCGCCGCATAGCGCGCGGCCACGCCCTGATGCCGCACCGAGCCACCGACGCCGTCCAGCGCCTGGGTGTTGACCCGCCGCACCTCGATGCCCTTGCGCCGCGCGTTCTCCTCGATCTCCACCAGCCGCGGGTTCTTGCTGCCCGCCTCGACCAGCACTTCGCGCACGTTGTCGGCATCGTTCTCGATCGACGATGCCACGGCGTTGACGCCGACGATCCACTGGTTCTGCTTGCTCATGAGGCGGGGGCTGCGAGGAGGAAAGCGGGCATGGTAGGCGTTGCGGCTGCTCGCGTCACATGGTGGGGCTGGGAATGGGGAATTGGGACTGGGGAATAGGAAGTGCGGCGTCAGTGGCTTCCCGATTCCGCGCGCGAGGATGCAGCCGAGCCTCGGCGGTCAGTGCGGCGCTTGGGCTGCGCGCGTCGCGGCTGAAGCCGCTCCTACAGGAGGCGTTGGCTCGGCTTGCTTAGCGGCATGCAGGCATTGCGCCAGCCCGTGCGGAACCGCACCGAAGCGCCTGCGCCATCGTAGAGGGGCGGGCGCACGCCGGTGGCCAATGCGGCGCAGTTCCCAGAATACGCCCACACCATGCCGTCGCGCAGCGCGCCGCGGCCTGCTTGAGCGACGACAGACCGTCGCGCAGGCGCCCGCTGCGACCGGGCTTGCCCGCCTCGGCCGGCCAGCATCCTGACTCAGCCCGGCCAGCGTTCGGTGTCGTGGTCCGGATGCTGGTACGACACCACCTGCGCCAGGAACGGCGCCGCGTCCAGATCGCCATCGGTGCGGATCGCGGTCAGCCGGTGCAGGCCGTCCACGAACGGCAGCTTGCCTTCCAGCCCGTACTGGATCCGCGGCGGCAGCGCCGCCGGATCGTCGAACGCGCCGGCGGCCACGGCGACGCCGTCCGGCGCCTCGTAGGTCAGCGGCGTGCCGCAGTCGCCGCAAAAACCGCGCCGCACCAGATTGGACGATTGGAAATGCTTCAGCGCCCCGCGCGTCCACAGCAACTCGGCGCCGCGCGTGGACACCAGCGGCGCGTAATAGGCGCCGAACGCCTTCTGGCACATCCGGCAATGGCAGATAGAAGCATCGTCCAGCCGGCCGCGTACCCGGAAGCGCACCGCACCGCACTGGCAACCGCCGCTGTACTCGTCGTGGTCCATGTCTGCTCTCCGTTGCGAATCGCATCGCGCAGGAAACGCCCCCCGCGCCTCGCGCAGGGAGCCAGCGATCGCGGCGGCCGCCACGCGACCGGCCGCGATCCTGCGCCGTCAGTACTTCTTTTTCTTGCGCTTGGCCGGCTGCTGCCCGCGTTCCGGCGGCGGCGGCATGTCGGTCATCGGCTCGCCTTCCACCACCAGGCGGAAATCGATCTTGCGTTCTTCCATGCTCGCCTTCAGCACCAGGATGCGGACCCGGTCGCCGAGGCGGAACTGCATGCCGCGGCGTTCGCCGGACAGGGTCTTGCGCACCGCGTCGAACTGGTAATAGTCCTGCGGCAGCTGGGTCACGTGGATCAGGCCGTTGACCTTGGACTGGTCCAGCTCCACGAACAGGCCGAAGCTGGTGACGCCGCTGACCACGCCGTCGAACTGGCCGCCGACATGCTTTTCCATCCACGCCGCGCGGTAGCGCTCGTCGACCTCGCGCTCGGCCTCGTCGGCACGGCGCTCGCGTTCGGAGCACTGCAGCGCCAGCGCCGTCATCTCGCGCGGCGAATACAGGTACTTGTCCGGCGCGCCGCGGGTCAGCGCGTACTTGATCGCGCGGTGCACCAGCAGATCCGGATAACGGCGGATCGGCGAGGTGAAGTGCGCATACGCCTCCAGCGCCAGGCCGAAGTGGCCTGCGTTGTCCGGCGAGTACACCGCCATGCTCTGGCTGCGCAGCAGCACCGACTCCAGCAAGGCCGCGTCGGGGCGCTCGCGCACCTTCTTCAGCAGCTTGGTGTAGTCGCCCGGCACCACCTTGTTCCACGGCGGCAGGCTCAGCTTGAATTCCTTGAGGAACTCCAGCAGGTCGGCGTACTTCGACTCCGGCGGCCGCTCGTGCACGCGGTACGGCGCCGGGATGCGCGCCTCCAGCAGGTGCCGCGCCGCCGCCACGTTGGCGGCGATCATGCATTCCTCGATCAGCTTGTGCGCGTCGTTGCGCACCAGCATGCCGGCCTGGGTCACCTCGCCGGTGTTGTCGAGCACGAAGCGCACTTCCGAGGTCTCGAACTCGATCGCGCCACGGCGCGAACGCGCCTTGGCCAGCACCTGGTACAGCTGGTACAGGCGCTCGAGGTGCGGCAGCACCGCAGCCACGTCCTTGCGCACCTGCTCGTCCTTCTCGCCCACCGCCTGCCACACCTGGTCGTAGGTGAGCCGCGCGTGCGAGTTCATCACCGCCTCGTAGAAGCGTGCGCCGGTCACCTCGCCCTGGCGGTCGATCTGCATGTCGCAGACGAAACACATGCGGTCGACCTTGGGGTTGAGCGAACAGATGCCGTTGGACAGCGTCTCCGGCAGCATCGGCACCACGAAACCCGGGAAATACACCGAGGTCGCGCGCTTGACCGCCTCGGTGTCCAGCGGCGTGCCCGGACGCACGTAGTGCGACACGTCGGCGATCGCCACAACCAGGCGGAACCCTTCCGCGTTCGGTTCGCAGAACACCGCGTCGTCGAAGTCCTTGGCGTCGGCGCCGTCGATGGTCACCAGCGGCGTCTGCCGCAGGTCCACGCGGCCCTTGATCGCCGCCGGCTCCACCGTCAGCGGCACCGCCGCGGCCTCGTCCAGCACTTCCTGCGGGAATTCGTACGGCAACTCGTGGCCATGGATCGCCGCTTCCACCAGCAGCGACGGGGTCAGCTTGTCGCCGAGCACGGCGATGATCTTGCCGATCGGCGGGCGACGCCCATCCGGAGTGGAGGTCAGTTCGCACACCACCAGCTGGCCGTCGCGGGCCTCGCCCGTCGCATCGATGGGGATCTGCACGTTGCGCTGGATGCGCTTGTCGTCCGGCACCACGTAGGCGATGCCGCCTTCCATGCTGAAGCGGCCGATCAGGCGGGTCAGGCCGCGCTCGAGCACCCGCGCGATGCTGCCTTCGCGGCGGCCGCGGCGGTCGATGCCGGTGACGTTGGCCAGGGCGCGGTCGCCATGCAGCACCTTGCGCATTTCGTAGGGCGGCAGGAACAGATCGTCGCCGCCTTCGTCCGGACGCAGGAAGCCGAAACCGTCGGGATTGGCGATCACCACGCCGGGAATCAGATTGGTCTGCTGCACCGGCGCATAGCCGCCGCGGCGGTTCTGCACCAGCTGCGCCTCGCGCAGCATCGCGCCCAGGCGCTTGCTCAACGCCTCCATGCGCGACGGCTCGGTCAGGCCCAGTTGCCCGGCCAGTTCCTCGAGCGTCTGCGGGCCGTCGCAACGGTCCAGCAACTGCAGGATCGCCTCGCGGCTGGCGATCGGCTCAGCATAGCGCTCGGCCTCGCGGGCGGCGTACGGATCGACCACCGGTGCGGGCGGCTTCTTGCGCGAGGACGGCGCGGACACCGGCTCGGGTGGATGCAGCGGCTGCAACGGCGGCTTGGGACTGCGCCGCAGGAAACTGGGGAGGCTGGGCATCCACGACGGCATCTTGGATTTCTTCGGCGGCGGAGCCGCCGGGGTGCCGGCCTTGCTGGCGGGCGTATCGTGGGATGCGGATTTGCCGGACTTGCCGGACTTGGCTTTTCTATTGGTCATCTGCCCATGGTACTCGCTGGGTCGTCAACACACGCAAACCGGCGGCCAGGCCCTGGCGGCAGAGACCCCCAGAAACGACGAGGCCCGCGTCAGCGGGCCGGTCGTTGCGGGAATTCAGCGCTCCCGCGTCTTGCATATGGTGCCCAGAAGAGGACTCGAACCTCCACGAAGTTGCCCCCGCTAGCACCTGAAGCTAGTGCGTCTACCAATTCCGCCATCTGGGCGATGGAAGCCGCGAATTTTGCAGGCGCCGCGCGCCCTTGTCAATGCCGACGTGCAACGCGCGTTCCGCGGGCTACCCACCGCCAGAGGCGCGCCTGATTCCGCGATGCCCTGATCGCTCGATTGCCCGGTCGCCGGAGAGCGACGCCTCGGCCGCGATCGCGATCGACCTGAGCCAGTGCAGGCCCGGTACCGACAACGCCACTCCGACCCAGCCCCGTGGCGGCCTGCGCATTGGCACATATCGGTTGACCGAAGGCCGCACTGCCCTGCTACCGGCAGAACGGCGCCACGCTCGGCTACCGCTGCGCGATCTATCAGGGCCTGCACTTCACTGCCAGCTGACGCATCGGCCTGCGGCCGCGCGCCGCTGGCACGGCACAGCCGAAGCGCGCTTAAACGCCGCTTGACAGCGACGCGCGCACCCGACAAAATTCTCGGCCTGTATCGCCCAGGTGGCGGAATTGGTAGACGCACTAGCTTCAGGTGCTAGCGGGGGCAACTTCGTGGAGGTTCGAGTCCTCTCCTGGGCACCATTCGATACAGCAGCAAAGAAAAACCCGCTTCGGCGGGATTTTTTTTGCCCGGCGTTCGCGGCCGTGACGCGATGGTTCGCGCGGCGGCGCCAGCGCACTCTTCCGTGCAGGCCTGCGTGGACGTTCTTCTGCAACGACTCGTCCCGAGGATTCGGCGGCAATGGCGTGTCCGGGCTGAAGTCCCCTCCTACGACGCCAGCCACTGACGCGTCGAACCGCACAGCGCTCGGCGATTCCCGATGCGACCGATGTCTCCCATCACCCAGGCCGCGATGTCGCGAACGGAACTCATGCCTCCGATCGCTCCGCATGCGCGGCCAGTTGAGGGAGCGATGCGGCGAACAACAGCGGCTGTCGCGTAACCGCCGCGCTGTACCAAAAAACTTGCTTGACAGTCCCACGCGCTGCCAGCAGAATTCCGCGCCTGTATCGCCCAGGTGGCGGAATTGGTAGACGCACTAGCTTCAGGTGCTAGCGGGGGCAACTTCGTGGAGGTTCGAGTCCTCTCCTGGGCACCATCGATACGGCAAGCGTTGTAAGGAAAACCCGCTTCGGCGGGTTTTTTGTTGCCTGCGTCTCAGCCGATGCCCGCCATCAGGGCACCTCTAATAATCCCCAAAAGCATGTCGATGCACTTGCGAGATGTCGACACGCCTAGCCCGCAGGTTTCGGCATCGAGACGTTCCAGATGCCATGGAGTGGCTAAGGCGCATTGGCGGTGGACGGTGGCGTTGCAGCCGCGTTTTCATGGACGCTTTGGCATCACGGCCGCTTCGTCCTCCTGTCGCGGCTGAAGCCGCTCCTACACGAGCAAGGCGCGCGTGTGTAGGAGCGGCTTCAGCCGCGACAAAAAAAAGAACACGCCATCGCCACGCGCAGCGTGCAGCGTGCAGCTTCAGAAATGGAGTTATTAAAGGCGCCCTTCAGGCGGCGGCCAACGATTCCGCGCCCGCATTGCCGCAACGTATGTCACCACGCCAGGCAGCGCACGGCGCTGCGCCGCACGCAATCGGCCGCCGCGCACTCAGCGATACGGCGGGCGAAACGCGCCGATGTCCACACGCACGCCATCCACCCACACCGCGACCATGTACGCACGATAGCCCGGGTTGTGGCGCTCGGCGGCGCGCGCCGCCAGATATGCGTTGGCGGCGTGGACCAGCACGTACACCGCCGGCTCCAGCTGCGCCACGCGCCGCAGCTTCACTTCGTAGGTGGCCATGCGCCACCCTCCGTCGCGGCGGCGGCCGCACCACGCTCGCGCGTCGTGGCGCGGCCGGTCCTGGGAAGAAACGCCACGCGGCGCCGCTGCGCCGTGGCTGCAACGGCAATGGAAAATAGGCGAAATACCATGCACTCCTCGGTCGTCCGTGTCCGCTGTGCGCGCCATCACGTGTCAGCGCGGCCCGCACCGCCAAAGTATCGAATCTCCGAACATCTAGAGTCAAGCATGGCTGTACGACAAGGTTACGGATGCTCCATATCTTGGTAGGCCCCGTAACTGCAAGGCCCACCGCGATGAAAAGCTTCGGCGACCGTTTGCGCGAAGCCAGGAAAGCCGCCGGGCTCACCCAGGAACAATTGGGCTTCGCACTCGGCGTGACCAAGTCGTCGGTGTCGGCGTGGGAGAACGATCGCGAGACCCCGAGCTTCCGCCTGTTGCCCAACCTGCGCGGCGTGCTCAAGCGTTCGCTGGACGAACTGATCTGCGGCCAGGGCGGCGCGCGCCTGCACGACCTGCCGGCCGATTACGCGCTGCAGGCGCACGACACGCACGAGCAGGCGCTGCTGACCCGCTACCGCAATCTGCCGGCGCGGCGCCGCGAAGCGGTGCTGGAACTGCTGAAGCCGGACAAGGGCTGAGCGCGCAGCATTCGCCGGCAAGGGATTCCCGCCACGGGCGCCTAGCGCCTGCCCTCGGCCTCCGGCGCATGGAGTGCGGGGTTGGCCTGCGCCACCACCGTAGGAGCGGCTTTAGCCGCGACACGCGTTACCGATAGCGCCTGTCGCGGCTGAAGCCGCTCCTACAGTGGCTATCTCTCCCTGTCGGTGCTTTAACCGCCGACGCCGATCTCGCGCAGCGCCTCGCCCCAGATCCGGTAACCGTCCTCGTTGGGATGGGTACTGTCGGGCATCAGCGCCTGCGGCAGGCGCCCGTCGGGCTGCAGGAAGCGCGCGCCGATATCCAGCCAGCGCACCGCCGGATCGTGGCCGAAGCGCGCGGCCAGCAGGCGATTGGTCTGCGCGATCGGGCCGCGCAACGGCCCGTCGGCGGCGAAGCCGCGCGGGAAGATCCCCATCAGCACGATCTTGCTGCGCGGCAGCCGCTGGCGCACCTCGGCGACCACCGCGGCCACGCCGTCGGCCGCTTCCTGCGGCGTGCTGGCGCGCGCGTTCTCGGTGCCGGTGAGGTTGTTGGTGCCGATGTTGATCACCACCCAGCGCGGCGCCAGGCCGTCCACTTCGCCCTGCCGCAGCCGCCACAGCACGTTCTGGGTGCGATCCCAGCCGAAGCCCAGGTTCAACACCCTGGCCTTGCCGAAGGTGCGCTGCCAGGCCTGCGCGCCGCTGACCCGCACGGCCTGCGGCGGCCCGGCCCAGAAGTGGGTGATCGAGTCGCCGAGCATCACCACGTCCGGCTGCAACCCGCGCGCCGCGTCCAGCGCCGCGTGGTGGCGTGCGTACCAGTCGTAGGAATCCTGCTCCAGCCACGGCACCGGGATGAGCGCGGGATTGACCTCGGTCATCGCCGCCAGCGGCACCCGCGGCGGCTCGCCGAGCAGGCGCGCCAGGGTCGGCTCGATCGCCTCGGCCATAAGCCGCTGGCCGCGCGTGTCCGGATGCAGGGCGCCGCCCGGCGGATGCAGCCGCGGGTCGTAGAACAGGCTCTGGTCGAGCGCGCCGTCCTTGCGAAAGACCGAGCCGATGTCGAGATACGCGACGCGCGGATTGTCGCCGTAGCGCACCGCCAGGGCACGGTTGACCTCGGCGTCGCGCGCGCGCTTCTGCGCCGATCCGGCGCTGGGCAGCAGGCCGAGCAGCAGGATGCGGGTCTTCGGCAGGCGCTGCTCCAGGGTCGCCACCACCGCGTCGATGCCGCGCACCGTGTCCGCGGCGCTGTGCTGCTCGTGCCCGGTGTTGTTGGTGCCGATCAGCAGCATTGCGACCTTGGGCTGCAGGCCATCCACTTCGCCGTGCTGCAGCCGCCACAGCACATGCTCGGTGGCATCGCCGCTGAACCCCAGGTTCAGCGCGCCGCGGCTGCCGTAGAAGGTCTGCCAGGTCGGCTGGAAATCCTCGTCCGGCGCATTCGCCTTGTCGTAGTTGTGGGTGATCGAGTCGCCGATCAGCAGCAGCGGCGTATCCGGGTGCGCGCGCGCCTGCTCCAGCACCTGCTGGTGGCGCTGTGCCCACCAGGCTTCGTGCAGGCGGTCGGTCGGCGTGATCGCTGCCGCGCTCGGCTCGGCCTGCGCGCTGGCGCTGCCGATGCCGAGGGCGCCAAGGCACAGCAGCAGCGTCGCAGACCGCAGCGCGCGCGCGGCGCCGCGACGCGGCCGCGGGGAATCCGGGCGAGACCACAAGGCGCGCAGAAAACGCTGCATGTCCGAACCTGCCGATACGTGCGAGGGAGCGGCATTCTGGTCCGCCGGTCGCCGCGGCGGCAAGCGCGGCGCTGGCAGGCGCCGGGCGCATCCCGCACATAAACGAAACCCCGCACGCGGCGGGGTTTCGTCGTTGCCGGCGCGCCGGACTCAGTGACCGCCCGCGGCCGCCGCCCCGCCACCGCCCGCGAACGGCGGCTTGGCCAGCCACAGGAAGAAGATGATGCCCAGGAAGGTCCAGCCCAGCAGGTAGAAGATGTCGTTGAAGCCCATCTGCGAGGCCTGGTGATTGATGGTGTTGTTGAGGAAGGCGGCACCGGTCTGCAGGTCGCCCTGCCCCATCGCCTGTACCTGCTCCTGCATCCCTGGCGTATACGTGGAGATGTGCTCGGTGAGGTGCGCATGGTGCAATTGCGTGCGCTTGGCCCACAGGTAGGTGGTCAGCGAGGCGGCGAAACTGCCGCCCAGCGTGCGCAGGAACGTGGCCAGGCCGGAACCGGCGGCGATCTCGCGCCCGTCCAGATCCGACAGCAGGATCTGCAGCACCGGCATGAAGAACAGCGCCACGCCCACGCCCATCAGCAACTGCACCCCGGCCACGTGGGCGAAATCGACCTGCAGGTTGAAGTCCGAGCGCATGAAGCTGGTCGCCGCCATGAAGATGAAGGCGACGCTGGCGAGCATGCGCAGGTCGAAGCGCGAGGCGTACTTGCCGACGAACGGGGTCATCAGCACCGGCAGGATGCCGATCGGCGCGGTGGCCAGGCCGGCCCAGATCGCGGTGTAGCCCATGTCGCGTTGCAGCCACTGCGGAATCAGCAGCGACACGCTGAAGAACGCGGCGTAGGCCACGATCAGCGCCATGGTGCCGGCGCGGAAGTTGCGGTGGCGGAACAGGCGCAGGTTGACGATCGGATCCTTGTCGGTCAGTTCCCAGATCAGGAACACCGCCAGCGCCACCGCCGAGATCGCGGCCAGCACCACGATCTTGTCCGAACTGAACCAGTCCTCGTCGTTGCCCAGGTCCAGCACCAGCTGTAGGCAGCCGACGCCGATGATCAGGGTGATCAGGCCGACGTAGTCCATGCGCGGGCGCTCGGTCGGTTCCGGACGGTCGCGCAGCTGCGAGCCGACCACGATCGCGGCGATGATGCCCAGCGGCACGTTGATCAGGAAGATCCATTCCCAGCTGTAGTTGTCGGTGATCCAGCCGCCCAGGATCGGGCCGGCGATCGGCGCGACCACGGTGATCATCGCCAGCAGCGCCAGGGCCTGCCCGCGTTTCTCGCGCGGGTAGATCGACACCAGCAGGCTCTGCGTGATCGGGTACATCGGCCCGCACACGAAGCCCTGGATCGCGCGCGACACCACCAGCATGCCCATGCTCTGCGCCAGGCCGCACAGCAGCGAGGCGATGGTGAAGGACAGCGTGGCCCACACGAACAGCTTGGTCTCGCCGAAGCGGCGGCTGAGGAAGCCGGTCAGCGGCAGCGCGATCGCATTGCTGACCGCGAACGAGGTGATGACCCAGGTCGCCTGCTGCGAACTGGCGCCGAGGTTGCCAGCGATGGTCGGCAGCGAGACGTTGGCGATGGTGGTGTCGAGCACCTGCATGAATGAGGCCATCGCCAGGCCCACCGTGCACAAGGCCACGCTGGGCGGGCGGAAGCCCATCGCCGGTGCGCCCGGAGCCCCGGGCGCGGCAGGAGTGGCAGCTTGGTTGGACATGGCCGGACTCAGTTCGCCTTGGCGTCGGGCAGGTTGGCGTGGATGATCTGCGCGATGGCCTCGTCGGCCTGGCTCAGCTGCTGCGCATAGACGTCGGTGTCCAGCAGCGTGCCGGTGGCGAACTTGGTCGGCAGCACGCCGCCGTTCTGCTGGTGCAGGTTCACGTCCACCTTCATCGACAGGCCGATGCGCAGCGGGTTCTGCGCCAGCTGCTTGGAATCGATGGCGATGCGCACCGGCACGCGCTGCACGATCTTGATCCAGTTGCCGCTGGCGTTCTGCGCCGGCAGCAGCGAGAACGCGCTACCGGTGCCCAGGCCCAGGCTCTGCACCGTGCCCTGGTAGCGCACCGCGCCACCGTACAGGTCCGACTCCAGTTCCACCGGCTGGCCCAGGCGCATGTGCTTGAGCTGGGTTTCCTTGAAGTTGGCTTCCACCCACACCTGCTCCAGCGGCACCACCGCCATCAGCGCGGTGCCGGGCTGCACGCGCTGGCCGACCTGCACCGAGCGCCGTGCGACGTAGCCGGACACCGGCGCGACGATCGCGCTGCGGGCGTTGTTGAGGAACGCCTGGCGCACCTGCGCGGCGGCGGCCTGCACGTCGGGCTGGTGGGCCACGCCGTTGTCGTCGATCAGCGCGCGGTTACGCTCCACCGTCTCGCGCGAACCGCTGACCGCGGCCTCGGCGGCGGCCAGCTGGTCGCGCGCATGCGCCAGTTCTTCGGCGGAAATCGCGCCGGTGGCGACCAGGCTGGCGCGGCGGGCGACGTCGGCACGGGCGCGCTGCAGGGTCACCTGCTGCGACGACAGTTCGGCCTGCGCGCCTTGCACGCTGCGGAACAGGCCGCGCACCTGGCGTACGGTGCGCGCCAGATTGGCCTCGGCCTGCTGCAGCGCGACCTGGGTGTCGGCCGGATCGAGCTTGACCAGCAACTGGCCGCGCTCCACGCGCATGCCGTCGTCGGCGCCGATGCTGACCACGGTGCCGGCCACCATCGGCGTGATCTGCACCAGGTTGCCCTGCACGTAGGCGTCGTCGGTGTCTTCGTGCCAGCGGCCGGAGACGAAGTACCAGATCGCCAGCGCGATCAGCACCAGCACCACCAGCACGGCCAGGCCGCGCAGCAGCATGCCGCGCCGGCTGGGGGCGGGAGCGGAGGAATCGGGGGTCGTTGTCTGATTCATTGCAGCGGTCTCAGGAATGCGTGGAAGCGGAAGAGGTCAGCGGCGCGTCGGCGGCGGAGGTGGCTTCGTAGCCGCCGCCCAGCGCCTGATTCAGGCGCACCGAGACCAGGATCTGGTTGGACTGCAGCGAAGCCAGGCGCTGCTGCGCCTCGAGCAACTGCTGCTGCACGCTCAGCACGTCCAGGTAGTTGCCGATGCCGGCCCGGTAGCGCTGCTGCGCCAAGTCGAAGGCGGCCTGCGCGGTGCTCACCGCCTGCGCCTGCTGCTGCGCCTGCTGCGCCAGCGAACGCGCCGCGCTGACCTGGTCGGCGACCTCGCGCAGCGCCGCCACCAGCGCCTGGTTGTACGTGGCCACCGCCAGGTCGTATTGCGCATCGCGCTCGGCCAGCTGACTGCGCAGGCGGCCGCTGTCGAACAGCGGCAGGCTCACGCTCGGCGCGAACACGCCGAGCAGCGCGTCGCTTTTGAACAGGTCGGCGGGATTGGTCGCGGCGACACCGCCGAGCGCGAGCAGGTTGATGCTCGGATAGAACTGCGCCTTGGCCGCGCCGATGCTCTGCGACGACGCCTCGACCCGCCAGCGCGCGGCGACCACGTCCGGACGCCGCCCGAGCAGGTCGCTGGGCAGCACCGACGGCAGTTGCACCGCCACCGGATCGAGCGGACGCGGGCGTTCGATCTCCAGCCCGCGGTCCGGGCCGCGGCCGAGCAGCGCCGCCAGCGCGGTGCGCGCCTCGTCGATCTGCTGTTGCGCCGCCTGCTGCTGCTGGCGCGCGGCCGGCACCCGCGCCTCGGCCTGGCGCAGCTGCAGGTTGCTGTCGATGCCGGCGCCGACGCGCTGCCGCACCAGCTTCAGGCTGTTCTCCGAACGCGCCAGCTCCTCGCCGGCCAGGTCGTACAGGCGCCAGGCGTAGCCGAGCTGCGCATAGGCGCGGGCCACGCCGGCCGACAGGTCCAGGCGCGCGGCCTGCGCATCGACCTGCGCCGCATGCGCCTGATCCACCGCCGCTTCCCAGGCCGCGCGCTTGCCGCCCCACAGGTCGAAGCCGTAGCTGAAATCCAGCACCGCCTGCTCGTTGTGGATGTACTTGCCGCCGATCTCGTCGCCGGCCAGGCCCTTGGGCAGCTCCAGCCCGGTATAGCCGGCCGACAGCGACAGCTTGGCGCCGCGGTCGGCATTGGCCGCGCCGGCCTGCGCCTGCGCCAGGCGCAGCCGCGCGTCGGCCGCCTCCAGGTTCGGCGTGCCCTGCAGCGCCTCGGCGATCAGTGCGTCGAGCTGCGGGTCGCCCAGCGCCTTCCACCAGTCCTGCTGCGGCCAGGCGGCCGGCGCCAGCTGGTCGGCGGCCAGGGTCTTGCCGGCCTGCAGTTGCTGGTCGGCATCGAGCCGGCGGCCCTGCGGTTCCAGGCCACGGCTGCTGGCGCAGGCGGCCAGCGCCAGGGTGAGTGCCGCGGCCGCGAACGGACGCAGGCGATGGGACGAAGCGGAAAGGTTCATGAGCGGATTCACGGCGAATTGAGGGAGTCGCGGACGCGGGTCAACAAGGAGGTGAGCTGTTCGCGCTCATCGGCGGAAAGGTCGCGCAGGGCGCTGGCGATGGCGTCGTCGCCGCGCTGCTTGAGCTGTTGCCATAACGCGCGGCCTTCGTCGGTCAGCACGATCTGCAGCGCGCGGCGGTCCTGCGCATGCGCCTCGCGGCGCACCCAGCCCAGGTCCTGGAACTTGTCCAGCAGGCGGGTGACCGCGCTGGGGTTCTGGTCGATGGCCTGGGCCAGTTCGTTGGCGGTGCAAGGCGCCATGTACGAAAGCGCCTTTATCCCGATGTAGTGGGTGAAGCCCAAGCCGGGTTCGAGTTCTGCCATTGCAGCATCCAGGCGCCGCATCAGGCCGTCGCGCACCTGCCGCAGCAACAGGCCGAACGACGGTGGCCCCGGCAGCGAGAGGGGACCAGGAGGGGAAGGAGGGCACTTCATGGGTGCCAATTATTTTCATTTAGAAATATATGTCAAGAAAATATCCCCGAAGAAAGTAGATGCTGCGTTGCAACAGGAGAACGCTGGCGGCGAGCGCACTGTAGCGGCGCGTGTGCATGGCTCGGTATTACAATCCAGACAATGGATATCGAAATCGCGCCAACCGCGGCTGCACCCGGCTCGCCCGCCGCCGCCCCCGGCAGCGCCCTGGACCCGCGCGCCATGGAGTGGTTCGAGCGCGCCGACGGCCCACCCGCCCTGGCGTTCGTGGCGCATTCGCCGGTCTCGCTGCGGCGCGAGGTGGATTGGCACCGCCACGTCCGCGGCCAGTTGATCTATGTCGAGGACGGTGTGCTGGGCACCTGCACCGCGCATGGCCAGTGGTCGCTGCCGCCGGGCTGCGCCGGCTGGATGCCGCCGCAAGAACTGCATACGGTGCAGGTGTCCGGCCGGGTGCGCAGCTATCTGGTGCTGATCCGCCCCGACGTCTGCGCCGACCTGCCGCCGCGGACCTGCGTGATCGGCATGAACGGCCTGTTCCGTGAGGTGCTGCGGCGGATGACCCAATGGGGCGTGCCGCCGGCGCTGGATGCGGAACAGCAGCGCCTGTGCGCGGTGCTGCTGGACGAGGTGCGCAACGCCCCGATCGAGCACCTGCATCTGCCGATGCCGCGCGACCGGCGCCTGTTGCGCATCGCCACCCAGTTGCTGGAAACCCCCGGCGACGACCGCTCGCTGGCGCAATGGGCGCACTGGGCTGGACTGTCGCCGCGCAGCCTGAGCCGGCACTTCCGCGACGAGACCGGGTTCGGCTTCGCCGGCTGGCGCCAGCAGGCGCGGCTGGCCGAGGCGTTGCGCCGGCTCAGCGACGGCGCCAGCGTCGCCGACACCGCCTTCCGGCTGGGCTACAGCAGCCCCAGCGCCTTCGTCACCGCCTTCCGCGGCCGCTTCGGCCATCCTCCGGCCCGCTATCTGGCCCACGCCGGCAGCACGCGCGGCTTGGCATCGCCGGCCGCATCCGGATAATCGACCGGCTGACCTGCGGCGCCCGCCGCCGCGTTCCCCTATAGGTATTTCCTGCGCATGACCGATCTCGCCCGCCCCGCCTTCCATGGTTTCGAACAGCTGCCGCTGCGCGAATACGCCGAACGCGCCTACCTCGACTACTCCATGTACGTGGTGCTGGACCGCGCCCTGCCGTTCCTCGGCGACGGCCTCAAACCGGTGCAGCGGCGCATCATCTACGCGATGAGCGAGCTGGGCCTGAACGCCACCGCCAAGCCGAAGAAGTCCGCGCGCACCGTCGGCGACGTGATCGGCAAGTACCACCCGCATGGCGACAGCGCCTGCTACGAGGCGCTGGTGCTGATGGCGCAGCCGTTCTCCTACCGCTATCCGCTGATCGAGGGCCAGGGCAACTTCGGTTCCACCGACGATCCGAAGTCGTTCGCGGCGATGCGCTACACCGAATCCAAGCTGACCCCGATCGCCGAAGTGCTGCTCGGCGAACTCGGCCAGGGCACCGTGGACTGGTCGCCGAACTTCGACGGCACCCTGGACGAGCCGACCTGGATGCCGGCGCGGCTGCCGCACCTGCTGCTCAACGGCACCACCGGCATCGCCGTGGGCATGGCCACCGACGTGCCGCCGCACAACCTCAACGAGATCGTCAGCGCGTTGATCCGCCTGCTCGACGATCCCGACGCCAGCGTCGCCGACCTGTGCGAGCACGTGCGCGGTCCGGACTACCCGACCACCGCCGAGATCATCACCCCCGCCGCCGACCTGCGCGCGATCTACGAGACCGGCCACGGCAGCGTGCGCGCCCGCGCCACCTACCAGAAGGAAAACGCCAACATCGTGGTGACCGCGCTGCCCTACCAGGTGTCGCCGTCGAAGGTGATCGAGCAGATCGCGCAGCAGATGCGCGCCAAGAAGCTGCCGTGGCTGGAAGACATCCGCGACGAGTCCGATCACGCCAACCCGGTGCGGGTGGTGCTGGTGCCGCGCTCCAACCGGGTCGATGCCGAGCAGCTGATGGGCCACCTGTTCGCCACCACCGACCTGGAGCGCAGCTACCGGGTCAACCTCAACGTGATCGGCCTGGATGGCCGCCCGCAGGTCAAGAACCTCAAGACCCTGCTGGAAGAATGGCTGCGCTTCCGCAGCGACACCGTGGTGCGCCGGCTCAATCATCGCCTGGACAAGGTCGAGCGCCGCCTGCACCTGTTGGAAGGTTTGCTGGTCGCGTTCCTCAACCTGGACGAAGTGATCCGCATCATCCGCAGCGAGGACGAGCCCAAGCCGGCGCTGATCGCACGCTTCGGGCTGAGCGAGGAACAGGCCGACTACATCCTGGAAACCCGCCTGCGCCAGCTGGCGCGGCTGGAGGAGATGAAGATCCGCGGCGAGCAGGATGCGCTGGCCAAGGAGCGCGAACAGCTGCAGGCGGTGCTGGCCAGCAAGACCAAGCTGAAGAAGATGATCAAGGACGAGCTGGTCGCCGACGCCAAGAAGTTCGGCGACGCGCGGCGCTCGCCGCTGGTGCAGCGCGGCGCGGCGCAGGCGATCGACGAGACCGAGCTGGTGCCGAGCGAGCCGATGACCATCGTGATGTCGGAGAAGGGCTGGATCCGCGCCGCCAAGGGCCACGACGTGGACCCGGCCGGCCTGTCCTACCGCGACGGCGACAGCCTGCTGGCCGCGGTGCGCGGGCGCAGCACGCAGCAGGTGGCGTTCCTGGATTCGGAAGGCCGCGCCTACTCCACGCTGGTGCATTCGCTGCCCTCGGCGCGCGGCAACGGCGAACCGCTGACCGGGCGTTTCTCGCCGGCCTCCGGCGCGTCGTTCCAGGCCATGGCCAGCGGCGAGAACGACAGCCGGCTGGTGCTGGCGTCCTCGCACGGCTACGGCTTCGTCACCCGCTTCGAGAACCTGACCAGCCGCAACAAGGCCGGCAAGGCGATGCTCAACCTGACCCCGAACGCGAAGGTGCTGCCGCCGGCCGCGGTCGGCAACGCCGGGACCGACCGCATCGTCGCGGTGACCAGCGCCGGCCACCTGCTGGCGTTCCCGATCGCCGACCTGCCCGAGCTGGACAAGGGCAAGGGCAACAAGATCATCGACATCCCCAAGGCCAAGCTCGGCACCGAGCGGGTGGTGGCGATCGCCGCGGTCGCGCCGGGCAACACGCTGCTGGTGAAGAGCGGGCAGCGCACCATGTCGCTGTCGTTCAAGGACCTGGACGCCTACCTGGGCGCGCGTGCCAGCCGTGGCGGGCTGTTGCCGCGCGGCTGGCAGAAGGTCGACGATCTGGCGGTGGAGTAAGCGCTTCTCGCCGGCAATGGGCCTGAGGACCGGCGCGCCAGGGCGCGCGCCGCGTCCTCTTTATCGCCCCGGCTGTTCCGCCGGCTCCATCGCCGCGTCCATGCGCGCGGCCTGGGCCACGCCATGTGCGGCCACGAGCTGGCGAATCCGCGCGGCCACGCCGGCATCGACGGGCGTGTAGACGATCATGCCCAGATCGGGCCGCCCGTCCACCGCGAAGGCCGAGTATTCGAGCTCGATCGCGCCGAGCAGCGGATGCTTGAGATGCTTCACGCCACCGCCCTCGCCGTGACTCAACACCTCGTTGTCGTGCCACAGCGCCTCGAACTCGGTGCTGAGCCTGCACAGCTCGGCCACCAGGTTTCCAGCTTCCGACGCGAGCCCCGCACGCACGACGTCGGCACGAAACGCGCCCACCACGAAGCGTGCCACCCTCGCCCAATCGTGCTGCTTGGCACGCGCAGCGGGATTGCCGAACAGGAAGCGCAGAATGTTGCGCTCGCCATCGGGCAGCTGGCCGTAGTCGGTCAACACCACCGCCGCCGCGCGATTCCAGGCCACCACGTCCCAGGTCGGCGTCTTGACGATGGCCGGGCTCGGCTCCAGCGCATCGAGCACGCGCTGCAGCCGCGGGGTGACGCCCGCCGCCGAGCGATAGCGGACCTCGGGCGGCCGCCCCAGCCCGACCATGAACAGGTGTTCGCGTTCGGCGTCGGTCAGCAGCAGCGCGCCGGCGATCCGCTCCAGCACCTCCGCCGACGGCGCACCGCCGCGCCCCTGTTCGAGCCAGGTGTACCAGGTCGGGCTGATGTTGGCGCGCTGCGCGACTTCCTCGCGGCGCAACCCCGGCGTGCGCCGGCGGCCGGAGAAGCCGAAGCTGGCGGGATCGAGCCGGGTGCGACGGCTGCGCAGGAAGTCGCCCAGGGAACGGGCCGGATCGGAACTCATGGCAAGCCTGGTAGTCGCTTTACTACGATGAGGTCACTACTTTAACGGGATAAGCGAATGCCGGAGAGTCGCTCGCACTGACCCAAGGGAGTTGACGATGCGTATCTTTCTGACGGGCGCGACCGGTTTCATTGGCTCGGCCCTGGTTCCCGAACTGATCCAGGCCGGCCATCGCGTGCTCGGCATGACGCGCTCGGAGGCCGGCGCGCAGGCGCTGCGCGCGGCCGGCGCCGAGGTCCACCATGGCACGCTCGAGGATCCGGACAGCCTGGCGCGGGGCGCGGCCCAGGCCGATGCCGTGATCCACGCGGCCTTCGACCACGATTTCAGCAACTTCGCCGCCAATTGCGAGAAGGACAAGCGCGCGATCGCGGCGCTCGGCGCGGCGCTGAAGGGTTCCGAGCGTCCGCTGCTGATCACCTCGGGCACCGGCATGGGCAGCGGCGAACACGGCGCGCCGGCCAGCGAGGACGTGTTCAACGCCACGCACCCGAATCCGCGCATTGGCTCCGAGCAGGCAGGCAACGCGCTGCTCGAGGCCGGCGTCAACGTCTCGGTGATGCGGCTGCCGCAGATCCACAACCCGTATCGGCAAGGACTGATCACGCCGCTCGCGGCGATCGCGCGCGACAAGGGCGTGGTCGCCTATGTCGGCGACGGCAGCAACCGCTGGGCGGCCGGCCATCTGTCCGATGCGGTGCGACTCTATCGTCTGGCGATCGAGAAGGCGCAGCCGGGCGCGCGCTATCACGCGGTCGGCGAGGAGGGCGTGCGCAGCCGCGAGATCGCCGAGGCGCTCGGGCGCGGGCTGAAGCTGCCGGTGGTCTCGATCGCGCCGGACGAGGCGGCCGCGCATTTCGGCTGGATGGCGATGTTCATGCAATTCGACATGCCGGCCTCCAGCGCGCTAACGCAGGCCAGGCTCGGCTGGACGCCGACCGGCCCCACGCTGATCGCCGATCTCGACGAAGGCAAGTTCGCTGCCGCGCCCTGATCGCGCTTGGGGCGGCCGCGCGTGCCTTGCGCACGCCGCGCCTTGTCCGCTGCCGCTGCCGCTGCGCATGTTGCCCGCCGCAAGCGGCCGCTTGGCGACGCCGCGTTCGCACCGTCATTGGTCGTCGCGCCTGCGCTCCCGTTTTTCAGGCGCGCGTGCGCCACGCAGCGGCCCCACAGCCGGGCCGCAGCCCCGCCTTATTCGGCCAACGCCCCAGCGCGCAGTTGCTCGACATGGCTGGCGATCATCGCCGCCACCGTGTCGGCCACGGCGCGGGCGCTGAGCCGGGTGTCGAACAGCAGCTCCACGGTGGCGTAGATCAGGTCGACGGCGATGCGGCTGACCAGCCGCAACTGGCGCGGGTCGGCCTCGGGAAACGCCTCGCTGAGGAAGCGCACCTGGCCCTTGGTGACCTGCGCATGCGAGTCCAGGCGTACCTGCTGCAACGCCGGCACCGCACGCAACGCGCGCAGCACCCACACTCCGCCCTCGGTCGCCTTGGTGACGCGGTAGGTCTCCAGCACCAGCCCCGCGAGCGCGCGCTGCAGGTCCTCGCGCGTGCCACTCATCGCCTGCGGCGTGATCCATTTCGGAATGAGCTGGTTCTGGCGCTGCATCAATCGCCGGCCCAGTTCCGACAGCAGCGCGTACTTGTTGGGGAAATAGCGGTACAGCGCCGGCGGCGTCAGTCCGGCGCGCGCGCACACCAGGTTGGTCGACAACCGTTCCACCCCGACATCGCCGAGCAGTTGCGCGGTGACCGAGAGGATCTGTTCGTAGGTTTCGGTGGCGCGATGCTGGGCCGGCACCTTGTTCCCGGTCAGACGCGGGCGGTGCGGTGCGGCGGGACGCGACGTGTCGGCGGGCATGGGATCTCGATGGTGGTGAAGGCAGCGGACGCCGCGGTAGCGGCATTACGCCGGCCTGACGACATGCGTCGCCAAGGTAATGGTTGCGCGGACTGCGCCGCAACGTCGCTGCATGCGCCGACATCGCATCTTACCGCGCCCGCAAATGACGCACCGGCCGCAACATTCAGCGCCACGCCAGCCAGCGGCTGAGACCGGTCGCCAGCCGCTGCTGCAAGGCGGAGTACGGCGGAAAGAACGCCTTGACGATCGGCAGGCGCCCGCCCTGCAGCAGCGCGCGTTCGTGCGAGAACGTGCGAAAGCCGTGCACGCCGTGCGCGCTGCCGAACCCCGAGGCGCCGACGCCACCGAACGGCAGGCCGCTGTGCACGAACTGCTGCAGGCAGTGGTTGACCACCGCGCTGCCGGAGCTGGTGCGCGCCAGCACCTGCGCGATGCGGGCACGGTCGCGGCTCCACAGATACAGCGCCAGCGGTTTGGGCGCGGCGTCGAGCCGCTCGAGAACTTCCTCCAGGCGCTCGAATTCGATCACCGGCAACACCGGGCCGAAGATTTCCTCCTGCGCGATGCGCGCCTGCGGCGGCACCTGCGCGAGCAAGGTCGGCGCCACATAGCGTCGCGCCGCATCGTGCTCGCCGCCGGCCAGCAGCTGCGCGCCGCCGGCACGGGCCTCGTCGATCAGCGCGGCCACGCGCGCGGCATGCGCCGGGTGGATCATCCGCGCCAGATGCGGGCTGGCGGCGATGGCCTGCGCGTCGGCGCCGTAACGCCGGGCGAGCAGCGTGCGGCACCGATCGAGCAAGGACGCGCGCACCTCGCGATGCACGAACAAGGTATCCGGCGCGATGCAGGTCTGCCCGGCGTTGACCAGCTTGGCCCAGACGATCACCTCGGCGGCACGGCGCAGGTCGGCGCTGCGGTCGACGATCACCGGCGACTTGCCGCCCAGTTCCAGCGTCACCGGCGCCAACTGCTGCGCCGCGGCCGCCATCACCTGCCGGCCCACGGCCGCCGATCCGGTGAAGAACACATGGTCGAACGGACACGCCAGCAACGCCTGCGCGGTCGCCGCCCCGCCCTGCACCAGGGCCACCTCGTTCGGCGCGAACGCCGCTTCCAGCACAACCTGCAGTACCGCGTTGACCTGCGGGGTGAACTCGGAGGGCTTGATCAGCGCGGTATTGCCGGCGGCCAGCGCCGACACCAGCGGACCCAGCACGGTGGCCACCGGATAGTTCCAGGGCCCGACGATCAGGCAGCGGCCCTTGGGCTGGTACGCGATGCGCGCGCGCGTGCCCAACGCCAGCAGGGTCGGCGCGACGTTGCGCGGACGCATCCAGCGCGGCAGCTGCGCGATGGCGGTGGCGATCTCGTCCACCACCGGCAACAGCTCGGTCAGTTCCACTTCCAGTGCGGGCTTGGCGAAATCGTCAGCGAAGGCGGCGATCAGCGCCGGCCGCCGCGCCAGCAAGGCCGCACGCAGTGCGCGCAGGCGCTCGCGGCGCGCGTTGGCCGAGGACGTCCGCCAGGTCAGCGCCGTGGCCTGCTGCGCGGCGAACAAGGCGGCGATGGTCGCCGGCGCGGTGTCCTGCACAGGCTCAGGCGACATCGCACGCCTCCCTGTCGTCGGACATCGGCCACCAGCCTGCGCATGGCAGTGCCCTGCCCTGCGCCACGCACGGCATGCCGACTCGCGTCGCGGCGGCGACCTGTGCCGTCGATCGATCGCCATCAACCCGCATGCGTGCCGGCCCGCAAGACCGCCGGGCGGCGTTGCCGCAGGCCGATCCACAGCGCCAGCAGCGCCGCGGCCAGCGCGAAGCCGAGCCCGACCAGCGGTACCGGCGCCGGGTCGTCGGCGTGCAGCAGCAGCGACGCCAGCAGCGGCCCGCAGGCGGAGCCGATCAACTGCGCGGCCGGAATCAGCACCGCCACCCGGCCCTGCGCATCGGCGCGCAAGGCCAGGCCGACATGGAACGGCATCAGGAACATCCAGGCGAAGCCGAACACCACGCACACCGCCGCGAACCCCAGCGCAGCGCCGCCGGGAACCCGATACATCGCCGCGGCCACCAGGCACAGCGCAAGGCCGCCCAGCGCCAGCGTCGCGGTCACCGGCAAGCGCCGCACCCAGTAGATCGCCGCCAGCCCGCCGACGATCTGCATGCCCAGCACCCACGAGGTCTGCAGCTGCGCCGCATGCGCGTCCAGTCCGGCACGCAGCGCCAGCGGCTCCAGATACGCCCACAGGGCACCGATCGCCGACATCTGCAGGAACGCCACCAGCAACGGCGCCAGCGTGGCCGCCGACCAGCGCAACCGCGCCGTCGCGGTCGCCGCGGACGCGACGCTGGCCGCGGACGCCAGCGCCGCCGGTGCCGGCAAGGCCGCGGCCAGTCCCGCCGCCAGCAGGCTGGTCGCGGCCATGGCGACGAAACCGCCCTTCCAGCCGGCCGAGGGCAGCACCCACAGCGCCAGGGTCGCCGCCAGCGCGATCTGCGCCAGCGCCTGCACCACCATGAACACCGCGGTGATGCGGTCCGGCGCGGCCGCACGCACGATGCTGACGGTGGCGACCCAAAGCAACAGGCCTTCGGCCAGGCCGGCGGCGGCGCGCAGCGCGACGAAGGCGACATCGCCCTGCGCCTGCACCGTGGCCAGATTCAGCAGCGCGGCGAGCAGCGCCGCCAGCACCGCGGTGGCGCGCTGCCAGGCCACCGGCAACAGCGCGTCGGCCACCGCCACGCCGACGCCCAGCGCGACAATCTCGCCCATCGCCACCACCCCCACGCCGGGCAGCGTGATCAGGCGTTGCTCGACCAGCGCGCCGAGCACGATCGGTTGCACGCCGAGGATCAGCAAGGCGATCGCGCCGATCGACAGCGCGGCAGCGAGCGGACGCGCCGCCCGCGTGGCCGCTGGCGGGAGGGACGACGGGGATGGCGTGGCGGTCATCGCAGTGGCTCCTCAATACCCGTTAGCTTCGGCCGGCAGCTGGCCGGCGGCGAAGGCCGCGGCGGCACGCGTCTGGTCCTTGCGCAAGCGCCCGTTGGCGATGCGCCGGACCCACCATGGCAGTTCCCGCACCCGTCCGCCGGTGGCCGCGGCCAGCACGTAGGCCTTGGCGCATTTCTCGAACAGTTCCACGTTCAGCGCCAGCCGCTGCGCGCTGGTCCCCAGGCACAGCGGGCGCCCGCCCAGCAGCAGCGCGTTGCCGATCTGCGGCGGTGCGCCCGCCAACGCGGCCGCGGCGGCCAGCGGCGCCGGCATCGGCCCGATGTGCCGGGCCTGCTCGTCGAACACCTGCGGCAGCACGCCGCCGACATCGGCCAGGCGGTGACCGAACATCCCCGCCGACCAGGCGCTGGCGCCGGCATCGGGACGCCGCAGGTAGACCTGCGCGTGCACCTGCGCCGACGCCGGCAGCGCCGGGTCGCGCCAGTCCAACAACAGCGGCCGCTCTGTATCGAGCGCGCCGCAGTACATCGCCGTGCTGCCCGGACAGCGCAGCGCCAGCGCCGCCGCGTCGTCGCCGAGCAGACACTTGGCCACGAGCCGCTCGCGGGTGTGCAGCCAGAGCGTTTGGATGTGCGATGCGGCGGGCATGCGTTACACCAGCTTGAACACGTCGTCGAAGCGGTTCAACGCCTCGTCGACGACCGCATCGGTGTCGGCGCGACTGGTGTACAGGCGGCTGCCGGCCAGGGTGATCAGGCCATGCGCGGAATACGCCGCGCCCATTTCCTCCATCATGTGCTTGCGCCGCTTGGCCTCGTCGCGCACGCGCCACAGTTTGTACAGGTTGCCGGTGTCCAGCAGCAGCACGCCGGAGGTCTGCAGATGCACGATCGAGCCCATGTTGTAGACCACGTACGGCAGGCCGAGGCGGCGGATGATCGCCTCCAGGCCCTGCCGCAGGCGATCGCCGGCGCGGCCGGCCTGGCCGGCGGCGTCGCTGCGCTGCGCCTCCAGCAAGGCGTGGTAGCCGGCCACGCAGGACAGCGGATTGGCCGACAGCGTGCCGCCGACGAAGGCCCGACGCGCGGTGGTGCCGATGCCGCCGACCAGGCTCATCATCACCTCGCGGCGGCCGCCGATGGCCCCGGCCATCGGATAGCCGCCGGCCAGGCATTTGCCGAGCACGGTGATGTCCGGCATCACCCCGAAATAGCCTTGCGCGCCGCCCGGGCCGAGCCGGAAGCCGGTGACCACCTCGTCGAAGATCAGCAGCGCGCCGAACTCGTCGCACAGCGTGCGCACCTGCCGGTTGTAGTCGTGATGCACCGGCCGCGTGCCGCTCTCCGGCCCCAGCGGTTCCAGCAGCACCGCCGCGGTGCCGCCGCGCAGGCGATTGAACTGCAGCTTGCGGCGCAATGCATCCAGATCGTTGGGATGACATTCCTGGGTATGGGCGGTGGCACCGCGCGGGATGCCGATCGCCTCCATGCGCCCGGTACCCGGCAGGCGCATGCCGTACACCAGCTGGTCGCTCCAGCCGTGGTAGGCGCCGCCGATCTTGATGATCCACTTCTTGCGCGTGTGGGTGCGGGCCAGGCGCACCGCGCCCATCACCGCCTCGGTGCCGGAGCCGAGCAGCCGCAGCATCTCCACCGCCGGCATGCTGGCGCAGACCAGTTCGGCCAGCCTGACCTCGTATTCGTGCAGCAGGCCGGTGACCGGACCGCACTGGTCGAGCACCGCCTGCACGTGTTCGCGCAGTTCCGGCGGATTGGAGCCGAGCAGGGTCGGGCCGCCGGCCTGCAGGAAATCGAGGTAACGGTTGCCGTCCACGTCGGTCAGGTGCGCGCCCTCGGCGCTGCGCATGGCCAGCGGGAACGGATGGTTGAACGCCAGGTTGTGCTGCACGCCGCCGGGGATCACCTGCTTGGCCGCCTCGCCCAGGCGCTTGGAGCCCTGGCAGCGCTCGTCGAAATAGCGCATCACCTTGGCCATGCCGGCGGCGCCGATCGGCCGCATCGGCTGGTTCACCAGTGCATGGAAGCGTGCGTACAGCTGGTCCACATCGGGCCATTGCGAAATGGCGGAAGTCTGGCTCATGGTCGGTGCCGGGCTCGGGGGAACGGAAACGGAAAGGACGTGCGACATGCGCTCAGGCCTCCAACGCCGCGAGGACGGCACGCAGCGGCGCGGCTAGGCCGGCGTCGTGCAGCGCGCGGCGCTCGATGCGGCGCGCCAGATGGGCACGCGCGACCTGCTCCAGCGCATCGACCGCCGCCACCGCCTGTTCCAGGCTGCGGCCGCAGCACAGCACGCCGTGGTTGCGCATCAGATAGGCGTTGCTCGAAGGGCACAGTTGCCGCGCCAGCAACCAGGCCAGCAGGCCGGTGCCGGACGGGAAATAGCCGACCAGCGGCACATGCGCACCGATCGTTGCCTGCAACGCCGGATCCTCCACCGCAAGCGCCTCGCCCAGCAATGCACAGGCGCTGGCCACCGGCTGATGGGTGTGGATGCTGCAGGCCACGTCGCCGCGGCGGCGCAACACCTGCGCATGCAGCCCGGTTTCCACCGATGGCGTGGCGGCGCCTTCCACCTGCCGCAGGTCGGCCAGGCGCACCACGCAGATGTCGTCGGCGCGCATCGCCAGATAGTCGATCGCCGAGGGCGTCACTGCGAAACGTTCGGCATCCAGGCGCAGCGCGACGTTGCCGCCGGTGCCGGCCAGATAGCCGCGCCGCGACAACGCCACGCACAGCGCGACCACGCGCGCACGTTGTTCATGGGCAAACATGCTGGGGGACCTCCGGTACGCACTCGGGCGCGGGATTCATGCGCCGGTAGATCGGCGCCAGGGTGCGCTGCAACTCGCGGAACATCGCATAGCGGTCGTCGTACAGCGCGCGCGTGGCCGCGGACGGTTCGTAAACCCGGCGCGCGCGCTGCAGCGCCGGCAGATCGGCGAAGCGCAGCCGGCTCAGGCCCACCGCGGCGATGAAGGTGGCGCCGATCGTGTTGGCCTGGATCGGGTTGTGCAGTTGCCGGATCGGCTGGCCGCTGACGTCGGCGATGATCTGGCACCACAGGTCCGACTGCGCACCGCCACCGACCGCGGCGATCACGCCGGGATCGCGGCCGAGCAGCCGTGCGAACGGCTCCATCATCCAGCGCGTGTTCAACGCCACGCCTTCCATGAAGGCGCGGATGATGTCCTCGCGGGTGTGCATCAGCGAGAGATTGACCAGCCCGGCACGCAGGCTGTGGTCCTCCACCGGAGTGCGCTCGCCGAACAGCCACGGCATGTACAACAGGCCGTTGGCGCCGGCCGGCACCCGCGCGGCGATCACGTTGAGCACCTCGTACACGTCCGGGCGTTCTTCGTCGCGGAGCAGCTCGTCGGGATGGAACAGGATGCGGTCGCGCAGGAACGACAGGTTGGCGCCGGCGGTGGACTGCAGCGCGGTGGCCAGGTAGCGCCCGCTCACCGCGCACGGCACCGCGGCGATGTTGCTGAACACGTCGGTCTTCATCCGCGGCACGTGCGCGCCCAGCCACGACGAAGTGCCCAGGTACAGATGCGATGCGTAGTCTTCGACCGCCGCGGCCACCGCCACCGCCGAGTTGTCGATGGCGCCGGCGATCACCCGGGTCTGCGGCGCCAGGCCCAACTGCGCGGCCACCTGCGGCAGCAGCGGACCCAGCACCTCGGTGGACGCCACCAGATCCGGCAGCTTGTCGCGCTCGATGCCGAGCAGGCGCAGCAGCCCGGCGTCGTAGCGGATCCGCGTCGGGTCGCGATTGTCGGTGACCCAGGTGGTGAGCAGCGAGTCCGGCGTGGCGCAGAAGCGTCCGGTCAGGCGCAGGTTGAGATAGTCCAGCGCATTGAGGAAGTTGTGCGTGCGCTGGTAGCGCTGCGGCTCATGATCGCGCAGGTAGGCGATGTGGCCGGCGCAGTCCTTGCCGCTGCGAGACGGCGCGCCGCCGCTGAGGCGCAACCAGCGCTGCAGCTTCAGCGGCGCATAGCCGCGCACGTTGAGCCAGCGCCCGCGCAGGCGCCGCGCGATCGCCGCCTGCCCGCGCATGTCCAGCCACAGCATGGCGTTGCCCAGCGCGTGGCCGTCGCGGTCCACGCACACGGTGCATTCGCCCTGGGTCGAGCAGCACAGCGCGATCACCCGCCGGCGCAGCGCCTCGCCACCCTGCAGCACCGCTGCGGCGGTGACCAGCAGCGCATTCCACCAGTCGCGCGGATCCTGCTCGGCGCAGACGCCGTGCACGTGCAGCGACACCGGTTCGAACGCCCAGGCGATCACCTGGCCGTCCAGCGTGACCAGCGCGCACTTGCAGCCGGAGGTTCCCAGATCCACCGCCAGCACCAGCGGCTGGTCGCCGCCACGGTCGGCATCGAGCAGTTCGCTGCGCATGGGTCAGAACGTGTAGCCGATCGAGGCCACCAGCGTGTCGCCGTCGGTCTTGCGGATGCGCGCGCCGTCCTGCACCCAGTACAGCTCGTGCGCGTTGACCCGGGTGCTGACCCAGTCCAGATTCCAGTCCAGGCCCCAATGCTTGTGGGTGACCCCGATCTGGTAGTCGGCGAAGCTGCCCTCGCTGAAGTTGCGCAGCTTCTGGTAGCCGGCGTGCAGCCGCAGCGTGGTCGACGGCAGCATCGCCGGCAGCAGCGGCGTCTGGTAGTTGAGATCGCCCAGCAGCGTGCCGCGCGAGTCGTGCTCGCCGCGCGCGAAGCAGCGCAGCGCCACCGTCGGGTCCGCGGCGAACTGCAGGATCTGCGCGCACACCCCGCCGGTGTCGGCGCCACGGTAGGTCTTGGAGAACACGTACAGCACACGGCCTTCGACCGCCCCGTAGCCAAGCTCGAGCACGCCGAAGTCGCTGTCGTAGTCGGTGCGGCGAAAATCCTCCGGCGTGCCGGCCTGCAGATCGATCCGGTGCGGAGCCAGGAAACTGGCGCCGGGGAAACGCTCGGTGGCCAGGCCGACGCCGGCATGCCAGGCATCGGGATTGCCGAAGCGGTAGCCGGCCGCGGCGGTGATGCCCAGCCCGTCGCCGTCGACGAACTGCTTCTTGCTGACCTTGGCCACCTCCAGCAGGGCGACGAAGCCGCTGGCGTGCACGAACTGGGCGGTCCACTTCAGCGAGGGCCGCATCAGCGAGTCGGACACGCCGCGCGTGCGCTGCTCGCTCATCAGCTTGATCTGGTTCTGGAACTCGTAGTTCACCACGCCATCGGTGTCGGCCTGCTGGGCGTCGGCCTGGGCGCAGCACGCGCCCTGCAATGCCAGTGCGCCCGCGAGGGTCGCCATGAAGCGGACTGCAGTCATCTGAATTCCCCTGGTTCGCTGAGGATCGTGGGATGCGCGGAACCGTCGCCGGGACCGCGCGTCGATGGCGCCGGCGCGCGGCGGTGAACTACTTGGCGCAGACCGGCGCGCTGGGCAGCGCCTGCACGCGGGTGAAGCGCTCGGTCTCGCCGAGCACCTCCACGCCGATGAAGGCGCGCAGGTCCAGCGCCTTGCCGCTGGCGCGCAGCGTGGCCTTGTAGCGCTTGCCGCTGCGCGGATCGAAGGCCCAGCCGTCGCGCCAGGTATCGCCGTCCTCGCGCGCCAGGCGCGCGATCTGTACGCCACAGGTATCGGCGGCGGTGCCGGCGTCCTTGTCCCACACGATGCGTCCGCACAGCGCCGTCGCCGCGTCGGCGCAGGGCCCGAACTCCACGACCGCATCTTTGGCCGCGGTCAGCCACAGCCCCTGCGCCGGTGCCGTCGCGGCGAACGCGGCGGCCGGTGCCGACAACCACGCCGCCACGGCCACGCACGCCGCGCCATACCGCTTCACACCCAGACTCGCCTGCATCGAACGCCCCTCGCCATCGCGCAATTAAGTAGTGAAAACTACCGTATAGCGATAACTACCGTTTTGCAAGCGCCGCCCGCGCAACACCCGGCACGGACCTCGCGCCTTTCGCAACCAATTGGAAATAAAAGGAATTTCGCGATGGTATGCATGCCACCGACGACTGCGTTTTGCGGCATTGCAACAGTGTTTGGCGGGCGCGACGACGTCATGCATCGGCGAATGCCCGAGCACGGGACAGCGCCCAGCCGCTGGCGCAGCGGACAGGCGGGAGTCGCTATCGGTAAAAGAACCTCGCCCGCTTCGGGCGCAGGCGCAGGCGATCAGAGGCGACGCAGACTGGGCTTCAACTGCGCCCGATGCATGGCGGACGCTGCCCGCAGACGCGAGCCAAGACATGCACCTGGATGAAAGGTCATCGCAACGCCAGCGGCCCGAGGCGGGCGGCAGCGGAAATGGGGCCGACCTGTTGCCTGCCACCGACGCGCGGCCGGCACTGGCGCGGCCGCCGTGGCGGAGATGCCTCCCCGCTCACCATCATCAGGCGTCCTTGCCGGACACGTGCCCGTCGATCCTCGAGGTCTGGTACAGCGCCATGCCAAGACGCTTGATCAGGCCCAGTTGCTGCTCCAGCCACCAGGCATGGTCTTCCTCGGTGTCCTGCAGCTGCTTGAGCAGCACGTCGCGGCTGACGTAGTCGCCGTGCTCCTCGCACAGCTTCATGCCGGCAGCCAGATTGGCGCGCACTTCGTACTCGACCTTCAGGTCCTTCTCCAGCATCTCCTCGACCGTGCGCCCGGGCTCGAACGCATGCGGACGCATGTCCGGGTCGCCTTCCAGGAACAGGATGCGCCGCAGCAGCGCGTCGGCGTGCTCGGTCTCCTCTTCCATCTCGTGGTTGATGCGCGCGTACAGCGCCTGCAGGCCCTGATCCTCGTAGCGCCGCGAGTGGATGAAATACTGATCGCGTGCGGCGAGTTCGCCGCGCAACAGGTCTTTCAGGCATTGCACAACTTCAGGATGTCCCTTCATGGGGCAGGCTCCGTAACGTCTAAGGCCGCCATAGTGCCCGAGCCGCGCGCGCCGCGTTCCAATCGGAATCATTAGCATCCCGATTCCACCGCCGGCGCAGGCATCCGTGTGCGAACGACACCGATCCTGGCACAACCTCGCGCAACGGCCAGCCGCCGTTGCAAGAACGACACGCAGTCGCGTCTAGAATCGGGCCTGGGCCAGCGGAGATGCTTGGATGCGGAGTAAGTGGAAAAGGGGACTGCTGTGGCTGGCGGGGTTGGCGATCGGCCTGACGCTGGCGACATGGCTACTGCTGCGCGGCAGCCTGGCCACGCTCGACGGCCAGGTCGACCTGGACGGGCTGACGGCGCCGGTGCAGATCCAGCGCGACGCACGGGGCACGGTGACCATCGATGCCGGCAACGAGGTCGACGCGATGCGCGCGCTCGGCTACGTGCATGCGCAGGAACGCTACTTCCAGATGGACCTGATGCGCCGCGCCGCGGCCGGCGAACTGTCGGACCTGGTCGGCAACGCCACGCTCGGGGTGGACAAGCACCGCCGCATGCATCGCCTGCGCGCGCACGCCGCCGCGCAACTGGCCAGCTTCGGCGGCGGCCATGCTGCGGCGCTGCAGGCCTATAGCGCCGGCGTCAATCGCGGCCTGCACGCGCTGCGGGTGCGGCCGTGGCCCTACCTGCTGCTGGTCAAGACGCCGCGCGACTGGCAACCGGTGGATTCGGTGCTGGCCGGCGACGCGATGTACTTCGATCTGCAAGGCCGCCAGCTCGGCCGCGAACTGTCGCTGTATCGCCTGCAACAGCACTTGCCGGCGCCGCTGTTCGCCCTGCTGCGCCACGACGGCAGCAGTTGGGACGCGGCGCTGGACGCCCCGGCGCGCGGCGACGCCACCCTGCCCGACGCCAGCCAGGTCGACCTGCGTACCCTGCCCGATGCCCCGCGCGACGCCAGCACCGCGGACCATGCCGCACCGGGCAGCAACAACTGGGCCATCGCCGGCAGCCGCAGCGTCGACGGTCGCGCCATCGTCGCCAACGACATGCATCTGCAGCTGGGTGCGCCCAGCCTGTGGTTCCGCGTGCGCCTGCGTTACGCCGACGCGCAGGCGCCGGGCGGCCGTGTCGACGTCACCGGCTTTTCGCTGCCGGGCCTGCCGGCGGTGATCGTCGGCAGCAACGGCCACGTCGCCTGGGGCTTCACCAACAGCTATACCGACACCAGCGACTGGTACCGGTTGACGCCGTGCGCGGCCACGCCGCAGCCCGGCTGCACCGCGGTCGTCCACCACCGCGAAAAAATCGAGGTGGCCGGCGGCCTGGACGTGACCCTGGACGTGGAAGACACCGCCTACGGCCCGATCCTGCACCACGAGCCGGACGGCACCGCGCTGGCGCAGCGCTGGGCGGCGCAGCTGCCCGGCGCGCTGAACCTGGGCCTGGCCGACCTGGCCCGCGCCGACTCCCTCGCCAGCGCCTTCGCCAGCGCGCAGCATATCGCCACGCCTGCGCAGAACATGCTGCTGGCCGACAGTGCCGGGCATATCGGCTGGCACGTGCTCGGCGCGCTGCCGCTGCGCGGCGCCAATTGTCCCAGCGACGCCCTGGTCCACGACGTCAGCGCGGCGGTACCGGCGGCGCAGCGCTGCGCGCCCTGGCCGGTGTCCACGGCGCATTCGCCGCAGCGCATCGATCCTGCCGACGGGCAATTGTGGACCGCCAATGCGCGCGTGGTCGGCGGCGACGAGTTGGCGGTGCTCGGCGATGGCGGCTACGCACTGGGCGCGCGCGCGCAACAGATCCGCGACGACCTGCGCCTGCATCCGCAACTGGACGAGCGCCAACTGCTGTCCATCCAGCTCGACGACCGCGCGCTGCTGTTGCAACGCTGGTGGACCTTGCTGCAGCAACGCGACGGCGGCGCCGCCACGCCGGCGCTGCATGCGCTGGCCCAGGCCAGCAAGCATTGGGAGGGCCGCGCCAGCACCGATTCGGTGAGTTACCGGCTGGTGCGCGCCTGGCGCCTGGCGCTGCTGACCCGGATCCGCGACGGCCTGATCGCCCCCGCCCGCGCCGAACTGGGCGCCGACTACGCGATGCCGCCGCTGCCGCAGCTGGAAGCGGTGGCCTGGCCGATGCTGCAGCAACAACCGCCGCATCTGCTGCCGCGCCGCTATGGCAGCTGGCAGGCCTTGCTGGAGGACGCCGCCGCCGAGGTCCGCGACCAGCCCGAGCAGGATGCGCCGTTGCCGCAGCGCCGCTGGGGCGAACAGAACACCGCCGCGATCTGTCATCCGCTGGCGCGATCGCTGCCGGGAGTGCTGCGGCGCTGGTTGTGCATGCCGGCCGAGCCCTTGCCCGGCGACAACGACATGCCGCGGGTGCAGCGTCCGAACTTCGGCGCTTCCGAGCGCATGGTGGTCGCGCCCGGCCACGAGGCCGACGGCATCGCGCAGATGCCCGGCGGCCAGAGCGAAAATCCGCTGTCGCCGTTCTGGGGCGCCGGCCACGAGGACTGGGTGCAAGGCCGCGCATCGCCCTTCCTGCCCGGCCCGGCCCGCTACACGCTGACATTAAGGCCGGCTGCGCGACAATGAGGCACTCGTCGCGCCGATGCGCACCACGCGGTCCCACCTGCCGCTGCGACCAGCGCGGTGCCTGCGGCCTGGCGCCTCCTCCTCCCCCAAAGCGGAGCCTGTATCCGATGAATTCCCGTCCCCTGCTCGCCCTGTTGTTGCCGCTCGCCGCCTGCCTGTCGAGCGGCTGCGCCACGGCGGC
Organism: Xanthomonas sp. DAR 34887; assembly: GCF_041245805.1. Taxonomy (NCBI): domain Bacteria; kingdom Pseudomonadati; phylum Pseudomonadota; class Gammaproteobacteria; order Lysobacterales; family Lysobacteraceae; genus Xanthomonas; species Xanthomonas tesorieronis. Next base: position 1,965,559 of record NZ_CP162490.1, on the reverse strand, counting down.
CGCCCCTGCGGCCGCCGCCACCGACTGCAGCGTGCGCGCCGAGCCGGGCGACGACCTGCAGGCCGCGGTGGACCGTGTGCCCAACGACGGCAAGCCGGCCACGGTGTGCCTGACCGCCGGCGATTTCCACGTCACCAAGCTGCTGTCGATCCAGCGCGACGGCCTGCGCCTGCGCGGCCAGGGCGACGCCACCGTGCTGCGCATGCAGGACGGGGTGCAGCAACCGGTCATCGTGGTCGGCGACTACCAGAACGAACGCCCGCAGCGGCCGATCCGCGACGTCGTCGTCGAGCAGTTGCAGATCGTCGGCGGCAGCGCCGAGAAGGAATTCATGCCCGAGCGCCCGTACCTGAGCAACAGCCTGGTGGTGGTGCGCGCCGGCCAGAACATCCGCCTGTCCGGGCTGCGCGTGAGCAAGTGCCGCAGCGCCTGCCTGCTCAGCGAGTACGACAGCCGCGACCTGCTGATCGAGCGCAACGACGTGTCCGGCGCGATCTGGGACGGCGTGTCGTTCAACCGCACCGCCAAGGTCAAGCTGATCGACAACTACATCCACGACAACGTCGCCGCCGGCATCACCACCGAGCACCTGGAAGACAGCGAGATCCGCGACAACCGCCTGGAGCGCAACGGCAGCCAGGGCGTGTACCTGGCCGATGCGCGGCGCAACCTGTTCGTCGGCAACCAGTTCATCGGCAACAAGGGCGCCGGCATCTACCTGGCCTGCTCGATCCGCCAGCGCACCCCGGAGATCCTGTGCTGGGACAACAGCATGAGCCAGGACAACACCTTCGAAAACAATACCTTCAAGGGCAATCCCTACACCTACACGATCGGCGTGGACCGCGCCGCCAACTGCAGCGGTCCGGACTTCCGCCAGAACCTGTGGCGCAAGAACAACCAGGCCGACGCCTCCGGCGTGGACATCCAGCCGGAGCGCTACGGGCGCTGCATGCGCTTCGAATAGCTGCGCACGCGACCGCCGCGCGGCATCGGCCCAAGGCGCGGCGGCGCTCAAGCGCGCTTTCCTCATGCCGATAACCAGGGATCGATCCTGGGCAATCGAGACACCGCAGTGTGGGCGTTGCGCACGCCAAGACCCGGCAGCCACAGGTCTTGAAGGGCATACATGACGTATCAGACCCACATTCGCCAGGTACTGGCGCCTTCGATCATGGCGGTGCAGTGGCTGACCATCGCTGTCTGGCTGGCCACCCTGCTGCTCAATCCCCACCTGCAGCGGCCGCTGGATCTTGCCTATGCTCTGGCGTTCGCCGCGCTGCTCGGTACGACGGCGGGTTCGGCGCTGTCCAGGCGGTTCTGGCAGTGGCGCCTGAGCGGTGCGCTGTACGTGCTGGCGCTGGCCGCCGCCTATCGGCTGGAACTGCACGGCATGGGCTGGCACGGCGAGTTCTGGCTGCTGCCGGTATCGGTCACCCTATGCCTGGGCGTCAACCTGCTGTTCCTGTTCTCGCGCGACTATCTGCTGGTGCTGGCCTGCACCTGGTCGATCATGCTGATCGCGCAGCCGGCGCCGGTACCGGCCAGGTCCGACCTGCCGCTGCTCGCGCTGCTGGTCGCGGCGGTGTCGTTGATCGGCTTCGCCCTCAATCGCGTGTTCGTGCGCAGCATGCGCAGCACCTTCGCGCTGCAGGAGGATTACCGGCGCATCTCCGAAACCGATGCGCTGACCGGGCTGGCCAACCGCCGCGCGTTGACCGGGCAGCTGCAGGACTTCGCCGCCGCACGCGGCGAGCGCGCGCTGCATTTCGCGATGCTGGACGTCGACGACTTCAAGCAAGTCAACGACACCCACGGCCACGATGTCGGCGACGCGGTGCTGCTGGCGCTGGCCGCGGAGCTGGCGCGCCTGGGCGACGGGTGCAGGGTCGGCCGGCTGGGCGGCGAGGAGTTCGGCATCCTGTTCCAGGGCATGCGCGATGCGCAGGTCGGCGACCTGCTGCAGCGCTTGCTGGAACGCGTCTGCAGGCTGCGGGTGGGCGACGTGGCGTTCGCGTTCAGCGCCGGGGCGGCGCGGCTGCACCCCGGCGACACGGTGCCGGACCTGCTCAAGCGCGCGGACCGCGCGCTGTACGCGGCCAAGCGCGAAGGCAAGGGCCGCATTCGTATCGAAACCGGCACCGGCGCGGCGCCCGCAAACCGCGGCAACGGCGACGATCACCCGCCGCCACCGCCGCCGCAGCCATCGGAGTGAGCCACGGCAGTGGCGCAGGCGGCGGCGACGCAATCGTCGCCATCGCCTCGCCGGCTAACGGACCGCTGCCGCACGGCGCCGGCGCGTTGCCGGCGCCGTGCGCGGGTTACGCCCCCAGCGCCTGCGCGTGCACCCCGGCCACCGCGCGCCCCGACGGATCGGCGGCGTTGGCGAAGCTCGCATCCCAGGCGATCGCCGCCGGCGAGGAGCAGGCGATCGACTTGCCGCCGGGCACGGTCTCGGCTGCGGCCGGCGTGGGGAACGCGCGCTCGAACAGCGTGCGGTAGTAATAGGCTTCCTTGGTCTGCGGCGGGTTGACCGGGAAGCGCTTGTCGGCCGCGGCCAGCTCGCGGTCGCTGACCTGCGCCTCGGCATGCGCCTTGAGCCCGTCGATCCAGCCATAGCCGACGCCGTCGCTGAACTGCTCCTTCTGCCGCCACAGGATCGAATCGGGCAGATAACCTTCGAAGGCCTCGCGCAGCACGCCTTTTTCCATGCGGATCGCGCCGCTGCTGGTCCTGTCGATCATCTTGTACTGCGCGTCCATGCGCATCGCCACGTCCAGGAACTCCACGTCCAGGAACGGCACCCGCGGCTCCACGCCCCAGGCCATCATCGACTTGTTGGCGCGCAGGCAGTCGTAGTTGTACAGCGCGTCGAGCTTGCGGATCAGCTCCTCGTGGAACTCGCGCGCGTTCGGCGCCTTGTGGAAGTACAGATAGCCGCCGAAGATCTCGTCGCTGCCCTCGCCGGACAGCACCATCTTCACTCCCATCGCCTTGATTCGCCGCGCCAGCAGGAACATCGGCGTGGACGCGCGAATGGTGGTGACGTCGTAGGTCTCGATGTGCCGGATCACTTCCGGCAGCGCGTCCAGGCCTTCCTCGAAGGTGTATTCGAAGCCGTGGTGCACGGTGCCCAGCGCCTCGCCGGCGATCGCCGCGGCGGCCAGATCGGGCGAGCCCTTCAGGCCGATCGCGAACGAATGCAGGCGCGGCCACCAGGCTTCGGCCTCGTCGTTGTCCTCGATGCGCTTGCGCGCGAAACGCGCCGCTACCGCCGCGACCAGCGACGAATCCAGGCCGCCGGACAGCAGCACGCCGTACGGCACGTCGGTCATCAGCTGGCGGTGCACGGCGCGTTCGAACGCCTCGCGCAGTTCCTGCTTGCCCACCTGCACGCCCTGCACCGCGGCGTAGTCGCGCCACGGCTTGCGGTAGTACTGCTGCACTTGGCCGCTGGCGCTGTCGTAGTAATGGCCGGGCGGGAACTGGGCGACATCGGCGCAGCTGTCGGCTAGCGACTTCATCTCCGAGGCCACGCGCAGCCGGCCCTGGCTGTCGTGGCCCCAGTACAGCGGGCACACGCCCATCGGATCGCGCGCGATCAGCACGCGCCCGGCAGCCTTGTCCCACAGCGCGAAGGCGAAGATGCCGTTGAGCCGGTTCAGCAGCTCAGCCGGCGTGGTTTCGCGATACAGCGCATTGATCACCTCGCAGTCCGAGCCGGTCTGGAACGCGTAGGGCCGGGTCAGCTGCTTTTTCAGTTCGCGGTGGTTGTAGATCTCGCCGTTGACCGCCAGCGCCAGTTGCCCGTCTTCGGACAGCAGCGGCTGCGAGCCGCCGGCCGGATCGACGATGGCCAGGCGCTCGTGCACCAGGATCGCGCCGTCGTCGACATACACGCCGCTCCAGTCCGGACCGCGGTGGCGCTGCCGCTGCGAGCAGTCCAGCGCCTGCCGCCGCAGCGCCTGCAGGTCGTCGCCCGGTTGCAGGCCGAAGATGCCGAAGATCGAACACATGGAAAAGCTCCTGGATGGTGTGTGGGGTAGCAGGTCGTTGCGGTGTGGTGTGCAGCGCAGGCCGGCCGGCACCGCGATGCGGGAAAAACGACACACATAAAAAAACCCGCATCGGCCGATGCGGGTTTTCTGGATACTGGGCGTGGTGTTTCGGTAGCGCCTATTCGCAGACCCGCATTGGCCGCGCACGATTATTCGCCAGCGCATTATTGCGGCCGTTGGCGTGGATCGGGCGGAGGGCGGACAGCAAGGTCATGCGGCGACCGTAACCCGGCTGGCGCAGCGGCGCAACTGTTACGGCAGCAACCGTTCGATCAGGCGCAGGTACAGCGCGGGCAATGCCTCCAGGTCGGCCACGCGCACATGTTCGTCCACCTGGTGAATGCTGGCGTTGACCGGTCCGACTTCGATGCATTGCGCGCCCAGCGGCGCGATGAAGCGCGCATCGGAGGTGCCGCCGCCGGTGCTCTCTTCCGGCGCCGCGCCGGCGACCTCGCCCAACACCTCGCGCGCGACGCTGCGCAGGCGCCCTTCCGGGGTGTAGAACGGCTCGCCGCTGCGATGCCAGCGCAGCGTGTAATCCAGGCCGTGGCGATCGAACAGCGCGGCGATCTCCGCTTCCAGCCGCGGCGCGTCCCAATGTGGGTTGTAGCGCAGGTTGAAGGCCACCTGCAGCTCGCCGGGGATCACGTTGTTGGCGCCGGTACCGGCATGCACGTTGGAGATCTGCAGGCTGGTCGGCGGGAAACTCTCGTAGCCGTCGTCCCAATGCCGCGCGACCAGTTCCGCCAGCGCCGGCGCGGCCAGGTGGATCGGGTTGCGCGCCTTGTGCGGATACGCCACGTGGCCCTGCACGCCACGCACCGCGAGCGTGGCCGACAGGCTGCCGCGGCGGCCGACCCGCAGCAGGTCGCCGAGGCGTTCGGTGGAGGACGGTTCGCCGGTGATGCACCAGTCGATGCGCTCGCCGCGCGCGCGGAAGGTCTCGGCGACCTTGCGCACGCCATCCAGCGCGTCGCCCTCTTCGTCGGAGGTCAGCAGCACCGCCAGCGTGCCGGGATGCCGCGGATGCGCGGCAACGAACTGTTCGGCGGCGACCACGAACGCGGCCACCCCACTCTTCATGTCGGCGGCGCCGCGTCCGTACAGCACGCCGTCGCGGATCTGCGGCACGAACGGATCGCTGGTCCAGGCCTCGCGCGGCCCCGGCGGCACCACGTCGGTATGGCCGAGCAGCGCCAGCACCGGCCCGCCACTGCCGTGCGTGGCCCACAGATTGTCGACCTGGCCGAAACGCAGCCGCTCGATGGCGAAGCCGGCACGCGCCAGCCGCTGCGCGATCAGCTCCTGGCAACCGGCGTCGTCGGGCGTGACCGACGGGCGGGCGATCAGGTCGCAGGTGAGGTCAACGACGTCGGACATGGCGGGAAATCACTGTAGGGGCGGCTTCAGCCGCGACAGACACTAAGGGTGCCAGACATGCCGGCAACTGCGCTTGACCCGGGTTCCGGTGCAACCCCGGGCGCTACGGTCGCGGCTGAAGCCGCTCCTACAGGGAGCGAGGAGCAGCGGCACCACCGACCTTGCTTCAGCCCACGCCGAAACGTTGCTTGAAGCCGTTGTCCGAGAATCCCTGGCTGAACTGGCCGTCGTCGGTGACCAGCAGCGGACGACGGATCAGTTGCGGGTATTCGCGCAGCAGCAGTTTCCATTCGGCCTCGGACCCCGGCGTTTTCTTGTTGTCCGGCAATTGCCGCCAGGTGGTCGAGGATTTGTTGACCAGCGCATCGAAGCCGCCGGCCTTGCCGGCCCACGCGACCAGGGTCTCCGGACTCGGCTTGTGTTCGCGATAGTCGACGAAGGTGTAGGCCACGCCGAAGCGGTCCAGCCACTTCGTCGCCTTCTTGCAGGTGTCGCAGTTCTTCAATCCGTACAGCGTGGTCATGTCATGGAATTCCTGTGGTTGCGCGGCGCGCATCGGCGCGCGCCATCAGGCCTGCGGCAAGCCGTTCGGGCGACTGCCCGCGGGCAGGCAGGAAGATCACCGGTGCATCCGCGGCCTGCATCCGCAGCGCCAGCCGCACCGGCGGAATCAGCCAGGCCGGCTCGACCGCACGCAGCTCGCGCAGGTCGATGCGCTGCCGCTGCCCCTGGCGCTCGACCAGCAAGGCGTCGCCGGCGTCGTAGACCTGCGCCCAGCGCGCCGGTTGCCGCAGCCAACGCACGGCCATCGCCACCACCAGCGCCGGTACGATCCAGTGCCACGGCCCGCCTGTGGGCACCGTGGGGTCGCGGAGCAGCACGCCGACCGTGTAGAGCACGCTCCAGCCCAGCCAGTATGCGGGGATACCCCACCTCACCCAGCGCGACGCAGCCCGGGAGAGGACGCCCTCGCGCGGGTCCGGGTGCGCGCTCAATCGGCCAGGCCGCGCAACAGGTCGTTGACGCTGGTCTTGCTGCGGGTCCTGGCGTCGACTTGCTTGACGATCACCGCGCAGTACAGCGAATGCGAGCCGTCCTTGGACGGCAACTGCCCGGACACCACCACGCTGTACGGCGGCACGTAGCCGTAGGAGACCTCGCCGGTGGCGCGGTTGTAGATGCGCGTGCTCTGGCCGATGAACACGCCCATGCCGATCACGCTGTGGTGGCCGACCACCACGCCCTCCACCACTTCCGAACGCGCGCCGATGAAGCAGTGGTCCTCGATGATGGTCGGGCTGGCCTGCAGCGGTTCCAGCACGCCGCCGATGCCGGCGCCGCCGGACAGGTGGCAGTGCTTGCCGATCTGCGCGCACGAACCCACCGTGGCCCAGGTATCGACCATGGTGCCTTCGCCCACGTGCGCGCCGATGTTGGTGAAGCTCGGCATCAGCACCACGTCCTTGCCGAAGTAGCTGCCGCGGCGCGCGATCGCGCCCGGCACCACGCGCACGCCGGCCTTGCGGAACTCGGCTTCGTGGTAACCGGCGAAGCGCGATTCGACCTTGTCCCAGAACGGCGCCGGCTGCGCCTCGATCACGGCCATCTCGTTGACCCGGAAGTACAGCAGCACCGCTTTCTTCAGCCACTCGTTGACCTTCCAGCCGCCATGCCCATCGGGCTCGGCGACGCGGAACTCGCCCGATTCCAGGCCATCGATGACGCGGTTGACCACCGGCCGGGTCGAGCCTTCGATCTCGTCCAGGGTCAGCGCGGCGCGGCGCTCGAAGGCGCTGTCGATGGTGAACTTCAGTTCGTCGGCGCTGGGGCCGGCGGCGGGCTTGGCGCGCAGCGGCTTGGCCGGCGCTTTCGGCGCAGCTGCCGGCTTGGCCGCGGCGCTGGCGGCAACGGGCTTGCCGGCCGCTGCCTTCTTCGCGGCAGTCTTGCTGGCGGCGGCGGTCTTGGCAGCGGGCTTCTTGGCGGCGGCAGGCTTCTTGGTGGCCATTAGCGGGGGTCTCCAGGCGGGGTATCGGGATCCAGACAGGCCTGCAGTGCGGCGTGCAGCGTCTGGCGGGAGGAATCGGGCAACGGCAGGTTGTGCTCGTCGGTGATCTGGAACACGTCCTCGGCGCGCTCGCCGAAGGTGGCGATGCGCGCGTCGTGCACGCGCAGCTGCTGGCGGCGCAGCACCTGCGCCACGTTCGACAGCAGCCCGGGCCGGTCCGGCGCGACCAGGCTCAGGCGGGTGCGGCGGCCGTCCACGCTCTCGCGGAATTCGATGCGCGGGGCGAAGCGGAAATGCCGCAGCTGGCGCGGCACCACGCGCCGCGCCGGGCGCAGCCGGGTCAGGTCGCCGGACAGCGCCTCGCGCAGCGCCGCTTCCAGCTGCGCGGTATCGCCGCTGGCGAAGGCATCGGCCGGCGTCACCTCGAAGGTGTCGAAGATGGCCTCATGCGGCGCGTCGAGCACGCGCGCGCGGTGGATGCCGTAGCCGAGCCGGTCCAGGGTCATCACGATCGCGGCGAACAAGCCGTCGCGGTCCGGCGAATACACGAACACTTCCAATGCGTCGTCGTCGGGGGTCACCGGGCGCACCTTGACCAGGGTGCCGCCCAGCTCCACTTCCATCAGCGAACTCGCCTGCCAGGCCAGTTGCTCGGGACGGAAGCGCAGGAAGGTCTCGTCCGGCATGCCCGCGAACTGGCGGTCGATGATCGCATCGTCGTGGCCCTGGATATGCATCAGCGCGCGCGTGGCCTCGCGCGCCTCCTGCACGCGCTCGGCGACCGGGCGCGGATGCTCCAGGCCGTCGCGCAGCGCGCGCCGCGCGGCGAAGTACAGGTCGGCCAGCAGCCGGTCCTTCCACGCGTTCCACAGCTTGGGGCTGGTGCCGGCGATGTCGGCGCAGGTCAGCAGGTACAGGTAGTCCAGGCGTTCGCGGTCGCCGACCAGGGTGGCGAAGCGGTGGATCACGTCCGCATCGGAGATGTCCTGCTTCTGCGCGGTCACCGACATGCGCAGGTGCTGCTCGACCAGCCACACCACCAGCTCGGTATCGGCCGCGCTGAGGCCGTGGCCGACGCAGAACGCGCGCGCATCCACCGCGCCGAGTTCGGAATGGTCGCCGCCGCGGCCCTTGGCGATGTCGTGGAACAGCCCGGCCAGCAGCAGCAGTTCCGGCTTGCGCAGCCGCGGCCACACTTCGTGCGCGATCGAGAAGCGGTCGTCGGCGCGGGCGCTGGCGAACACCGCGATGTTCTTCAGCACCATCAGCGTGTGCTGGTCCACCGTATACACATGGAACAGGTCGAACTGCATGCGCCCGGAGACCTGCGCGAACGCAGGGATCCATTGCCCGAGCACGCCCAGCCGCGCCATCCGGGTCAGCGTCTGCACCGCGCGCGGGCCGCGCAGCAGCGCCAGGAAACGCTCGCGCGCCAGCGCGCTGGCGCTGTCGTAGGCGGGCAACTGCGGCAACGCCTCGGCCAGCGCGCGCGCGGTCAGCGAATGCAGGCCGCGCACGTCGCCATGCGCGGCCCAGATCGCGAACAGCGCGAACACCTGCACCGGATCGGCCTGCGGCCAGGTCTCGGCATCGGCGGCCAGATAGCCGCGGCGCAGCGAGAATTCGGCATCCAGCGGCTGCGGCTGCGCCTCGCCGTCGAACTGTTCCTCGAAACGCTGCAGCAGGCGGTCGCTGAGCCGGCGCACGATCGCCGCGCTGCGGTAGAAGCGCTGCATCATCTTCTCCACGCCCAGGCTCTCGGCGTCGTCGGAGAAGCCCAAGCGCTGCGCCAGGGTCTTCTGGTAGTCGAAGCGCAGGCGCTCCTCCGGGCGGTTGGCGACCAGATGCAGCCCGTAGCGCAGGCGCGCCAGCTCGCGGCGCTCGCGGCGCAGTGCCGCGGCCTCGTCGCTGCCGACATGGCCCAGTCCGACCAGCGCTTCCAGGTCGCGCACGCCGAACGCGCGCAGCGCCATCCAGCCCAGCGTCTGCAGGTCGCGCAGGCCGCCCGGGCCATCCTTGATGTCCGGCTCGAGATTGTCGGCGGTGTCGCCGAAACGCTGGTGGCGGGTCTGCAGTTCCTCGCGCTTGGCCAGGAAGAACGCGCGCGGCGTCCACACCTGCTGCGGCGCGATCGCTGCGGCCAGCGCCGCCCGCGCGGCGCCATCGGCGAGCAGCGGGCGCGCCTCGATCAGCGCGGTCAGCACGGTCTGGTCGGCGCAGGCGGTGGTGCATTGCATGGCCGAACGCACCGCATGGCTGACCGGCACGCCGGCATCCCAGAGCAGCGCGAACAACCGCGCCAGCGCCTGTTCGTGGGCGCGCTGGTGCTCGGGTTCGCCGAACACCAGCAGGTCGATGTCCGAGCGCGGAAACAGTTCGCCGCGGCCGTAGCCGCCGACCGCGTACAGCGCCAGCCCGGCATCGCGCGGCAGGCAGCGGTTCCAGGCGTGCTTGATCAGTTGGTCCAGCGCGCGCGCGCGCAGCGCCAGCAGGCGGTCGATGTCGTCGCCCTGGTCGAAGCGCTTGCACAGCCGCGCATCGGTCTGGACCAGCAACTGCCGCGCCGCCGCGGCCCAATCGGCATCGTCGGCGGCCGCGTCGGGCATGCCGACATCGTTACCGGCCGGCAGCAGGCTCACGGCTCGCCGAGGCCGCCGGGCGACAGGGTCAGCACTTCCACGCCGTCCTCGGTGACCGCGATCATGTGTTCCCACTGCGCCGACAGCTTGCGGTCCTTGGTCACCACGGTCCAGCCATCCGGCAGCACGCGGGTGTAGCGCGAGCCCTCGTTGATCATCGGCTCGATGGTGAAGGTCATGCCCGGCTTCAGCACCATGCCTTCGCCGGGACGGCCGTAATGCAGCACCTGCGGCTCGTCGTGGTAGACCTTGCCGATGCCGTGGCCGCAGTACTCGCGCACCACGCTGAAGCGCTGACCTTCGGCGTACTGCTGGATCGCGTGGCCGACGTCGCCGAGCGTGGCGCCCGGCCGCACCGCGCGGATGCCGCGCCACATCGCCTCGTAGGTGGCCTCGACCAGGCGCCGCGCCATCACCGACGGGGCGCCGACGTAGTACATGCGGCTGGTGTCGCCATGCCAGCCGTCCTTGATCACGGTGACGTCGATATTGACGATGTCGCCGTCCTTCAGGACCTTGCTGTCGCTGGGAATGCCGTGGCAGATCACGTTGTTCACCGAGCTGCACACCGTCTTCGGGTAGCCGCGGTAGCCGACGTTGGCCGGCACCGCCTGCTGCACGTTGACGATGTGGTCATGGCAGATGCGGTCCAGCTCGGCGGTGGTCACGCCGGGCTTCACATGCGGCCCGATGATGTCCAGCACCTCGGCGGCCAGGCGGCCGGCGATGCGCATCTTCTCGATGTCCTGGGGGGTTTTCAGATTGACGGTCATACCCGCCATTATCGCTCATTCGGGGCTTTCCTGAACGCGTCCGTGCGTGCTGCCGATTTTCTGTCGCCTGCCCGTGGGCCGTCTTTTTCACAAAAGTGACCCAGAAAAACGGGGATACGCATTCCTTGTCAAAACTGGATATGCATCCAAAAAAGTGAGAGATGGCCCACACTTTGCATCGGCGTAGGCACCGACGGACTCCGTCATTCCGAAGAGCCTTTCCTCATGCAAGCACTCCATCGCGCACTCGCCATCATCGCGTTTCTGGCCGCCGGAACCGGCGCGGCGTCCGCGCAGACCGATTCGCGCACCTTCAACGTCAAGATCCAGATCACCAGCGTCTGCGACATCCAGACCGCCCCGACCGACGTCGATTTCGGCAGCGTCAACTCGACCCAGACCTCGATCAACAGCACCGGCACCTTGAACGTGCGCTGCACCTCGGGCACGCCGTACAACATCGCGCTCAACGCCGGCAGCGGTTCCGGCGCGACGGTGACCTCGCGCACCATGGGCAGTGCCGATGCCGGCAACACCGCACGCGTGCCATATGCCCTGTACCGCAACTCGGCGCGTACCCAGAACTGGGGTTCGACCATCGGCAGCGACACCCAGGCCGGCACCGGCAATGGTGCGGTGCAACCGCTCGTCGTCTACGGCCAGGTCGCCAGCACCAATTACCCTGCCGGTTCGTACAGCGACGTCGTCACCGCCACCGTGACCTGGTAACCGGAGCGTTCCCATGCCCTTGCGCCGTCCTCTCGCGTTTCGTTTGCCGATCGCCGCCGCGCTGTGGCTGGCGGCGATCCTGGCGGCCCAGGGCGCCAGCCTGCAGGTCGCACCGACCTCGGTGCAGTTGACCGCGGAACAGTCGGCGCAGGGCCTGTGGCTGAGCAACAGCGGCGACACGCCGCTGCAGGCGCAGGTGCGGGTGTTCCGCTGGCGCCAGCAGGGCGGCGAGGATCTGCTCGACCCCAGCGACAAGATCGCGATCAGCCCGCCGATGCTGGAACTGGCGCCGCACTCGCGGCAACTGGTGCGCATCATCCGCCTGGACGATGCGCCCAGCACCACCGAGGACACCTATCGGGTCCTGGTCGACGAACTGCCGGCGGCGGATGCCACGGCCAACGCGTCCGGCCTGCAGTTCGTGCTGCGCTACTCGGTGCCCATTTTCGTCAAGCCCACGGCCGCCGCGGCTCCCGCGTTGCAGGCACGGCTGATCCGCGACGCTGCCGCACCGGCGCTGGAAGTCGTCAACCGGGGCAGCCAGCACGCGCAACTGGTGGACCTGCACTTCGTCGCCAGCGACGGCACCCGTGCCGCGATCGCCGACGGCCTGGCCGGCTACGTGCTGCCGGGCCAACACAAACGCTGGCCGCTTCCTCCCGAACTCGCGCGTGCCGAAGGCACGTTCAAGGCCACGATCAACGGTGAGCCCCTTGCTCAATCGCTTGCGCTGGAAGCACAGGCTCCTTGAGCTGCTGTTGGCGCTGTGGGCAAGCGCCGCGCAGCTCGCCGCCGCCCAGCAGGGCGGCCAGGCCCCGGACCAGGAAACGCTGTACCTGGAGGTCACCCTGAACGAAACCCGCAAGCCCGGACTGTTCCGCTTCCAGCACGACGGCACGCGCATGCTCGCCGATGCGGCCACGCTGCGTCAGCTGGGCCTGCGCATCGACGCCGACGACGCCACGGCGATCGCCCTGGAAGACCTGGACGGGGTGCGTTACCGCTACGACGCTGGCCTGCAGCAACTGGCGATCGATGCGCCGGTGGCGCTGCTCGACGTGCCACTGACCCGCATCGATGCGCAGGACAGCGGCCCGGCGCTGCCGGCGACCAGTTCGCCCGGCGCCCTGCTCGACTACGACGTGTACGCCAGCCGCCAGGGCAGCGCCAGCAACCTCACCGCCAGCGGCGAAGTGCGCGCCTTCGGCCTGGGTGACGGCCTGCTCGGCCAGGGCATGTTCCGTCAATCCTTCGTCGCCCGCCTCTACCGCGAACCGCAGCGCGACTGGCGCAGCCAGGCGATCCGCCTGGACACCCAGTGGCAGTGGTCGCTGCCGGACCGCATGACCAGCGTGGTGCTCGGCGACACGCTCAGCAGCAGTACCAGCTGGAGCCGCACGCTGCGCCTGGGCGGCGTGCGCGTGGGTCGCGACTTCGGCCTGCAGCCGTACCGGGTGACCACGCCGCTGCCGGAATTCCTCGGCGAAGTGACGGTGCCCTCGAGCGTGGACCTGTACGTCAACGGCATCCGCCAGTACGGCTCGGAGTTGCCGGCCGGGCCGTTCCAGCTGTCCGCCGCGCCCGGCGTGGACGGCGCCGGCAACGCGCAGTTGGTCATCACCGACGCCTACGGCCGCACCCGCTCGGTCGAATTTCCGTTCTATGCCACCCAGGACCTGCTCGCCGATGGCCTGGACGACTGGTCGCTGGCACTGGGCCGGGTCCGCGAAGGCTATGGCAGCGATGCCTTCGCCTATGCCGGCGACACCGTCGGCAGCGCCAGCTGGCGCCGCGGCCTCGGCGCCGGCTTCACCGCCGAGGCCCACGCCGAGGCCGGCGCCGGCATCCGCAACGCCGGCGCCGGCGGCATCTGGCTGCTGCCGCGGGCCGGGGTGATCGGCGCATCGCTGGCGCACAGCCAGGACAACGGCCTGAGCGGCCGCCAGTACGCGCTCAGCTACCGCTGGAACAACGGCCGCTTCAACGTCTCGGTGGACACCCAGCGCGCGCAGCGCGGCTATCGCGACGTGGCCTCGCGGTACGGCGCGCCGCCGCCGCGGATCAGCGAACGCGCGCTGGCCGGGTTCAGCTGGGAACAGGTGGGCACCGTGTCGATGAGCTACGTGCGCCTGGCCTATCCGGACAGCGGCGACGTGCGCTATGCCAGCGTGTTCTGGACGCGCGCGCTGCCGCGGCAGTCCTCGCTGAACCTGAGCGTCAACCAGAATCTGGACCAGGCCAGCGATCGCAGCATGTACCTGGGCTGGTCGATCGCGCTTGGCGGCGCGCGCCAGGCCAGCGTCGCCCTGCAGCGGGTCGGCGAGCGCATGAGCGTGGTGGCCGATCTCAGCCGCTCGGCCGCCGCCGACGGCGGCAGCGGCTGGCGGCTGCAGGCGCGCGGCGGCCAGGACAGCGCCGGCGGCCTGGCCGAGGCTACCTGGCGGCGCGACACCGCACGCTATGCCGCGGGACTGGCCAGCTACGGCGGCCAGACCTATGGCTATGCCGAAGCCTCCGGCGGCCTGGCCTGGATCGGCGGCGGCTGGTTCCCCAGCCGCGATCTCGACCAGGCCTTCGCCCTGGTCTCCACCAGCGGCGTCGCCGACGTGCCGGTGCTGCTGGAGAACCGCCCGATCGGGGTCACCGATGCACGCGGCTTCCTGCTGGTCACGCCGCTGATGGGCTGGCAGCACAATCAGCTGTCGATCGACCCGATGCGACTGCCGCCGCAGATGCGTCCGGAGCGGGTCGACCAGATCGTGGTGCCGCGCGACCGCACCGGCGTGGTGGTGGATTTCCCGATCCGCAGCAGCGACGGCGTCCTGGTGCAATTGCACGATGCGCAGGACGCGCCGCTGCCGGTCGGCAGCCGGGTGCGCGGCCCTGGCATCGCCGCAGTGGTCGGCTACGACGGCGAGGCCTACCTGGAAGGGCTGAAACTCGGCCGCAACGCGCTGGAGGTGGACATGGCAACAGGCAGCTGCAAGGTCACGATCGACCACACGCCACAACGGCGTCCGGCTCGCCTGGGGCCGTTGCGCTGCAGCGCAGGGCCGGCGCCGTGACCCGCAGCGCATGGCTCGGCCTGCTGCTGGCGCTGGCTGCGCTGGCCACGCAGCGGGCCGAGGCCACCACCACCTGCACGGCGGTGACCACCGCACTGGATTTCGGCAACGTCTCCGCCAGCGCCGCCACCGACAGCAGCGCGCAGATCACGGTCACCTGCCAGACCGGTGCGCTCAGCATCCTGGGTACGATCTACGTGCGCATGTGTCTGAACATCGGCGAGGGCGCACAAGGCGGCGGCCTGGGCATCGCACCGCGGCGCATGCTCAACCCGCTCAACGACAGTCTCAACTTCCAGCTGTACCGCGACAGCGCCCGCAGCCTGATCTGGGGCAGCACGCTGAACGCCTCCACGCCGTTGCAGATGGACCTGACCTACTCATCGCTGGTGACCGGCGGCAGCGGCAGCGCCAGCTACACCATCTATGGACGCGTCCCGCTGCAGAGCGGCATCGCCACGGGGCTGTACCAGAACAGCTTCAGCGGGGTGCAGACCAACTTGCAGTACCGCTACGACGAACCGCTGATCGGCACGCCGGCCAGCATGCCGGCCTCCTGCACCACCGGCGGCACCGGCGGCGCCACCGCGGTGCAGTTCCCATTCGTGAGTTCGGCCAACGCAGCCACGCTGTGCACCATCGCCAGCATCGCCGACTTGGACTTCGGCAGCCACTCCGGCCTGGTCGACAGCGCCTTGAACTACACCACCGCGCTGAGCATGAACTGCCGCCGGCGCACCGCCTGGCAGGTCAGCCTGGACAACGGCCAGTACGCCAGCGGCAACATCCGGCGCATGCGCAATGCCGCGGGCCAATACCTGCGCTACGAGCTGTACCGCGACGCGGCGCGCAGCCAGCGCTGGGGCAGCACCCTGAACAGTGATACCCAGACCGGAACCGGGACCGGCAGCACACAGTCGTTGACGCTGTACGGCCAGGTGCCCGCCGCACAGACCCCGCCCCCGGGCAGCTACAGCGACGTGGTCAAGGTGACTGTGACCTACTGACAGTTAAACGCTGGCGCGGACGCGGTAAAGTCGCGATATGGCGCGCCGTTATCTGTCGTGTCCTCCCGGGAATGCCACCATGACCGCCAGCCCGTTCATGCAATCGCTGCTGCTCGCCGGCCTGTGCGCCGTCTGTGCGGACGCGGCGGCGCAAAATCCAGGCGCGAACGAAAGCACGGCGTTCCGGGTCGGCATCCGCCTGATGGGCAGCTGCGAGATCGACACCGCCGGCGGGCGCCAGCCCGGCGCAGCCGCCGCACAGGTGGCCTGCAGCCGCCCATTGCCCTACCAGGTCAACATCGACGGTGCCACCGCACCCAACGCCGGCGCGCTGGCGCTGAGCCTGAGCCTGGCCGACGGCCTGCCGCGCCAGGATTCGCGCTACACCACGGTCGCGTTCTAAGTGGGCAACCGCGGTCGCGGTTGGATCGCCGGCCTGCTGCTGGCGTTGCTGCCGAGCCTGGCCGCGGCCGCCGGCGTGCGCATCAGCCCGACCATCGTGCAACTCCCGCCCGACGCCCAGACCGCCGAGATCTGGTTGAACAATACCCAGGACCGGCCCTGGCAGGCGCAGGCCAAGTTGTACCGCTGGCGCCAGGCCGACGGCATGGAGCAATTGCAGGCGACCGACGACATCCAGGTCAGCCCGCGGCTGATCGACATCCCCGCGCAGGGGCGGCAGCTGCTGCGGGTGGTGCGCACCGGGCCGGCGGCGACCGACAGCGAGATCGCCTACCGCCTGGTGCTGGAAGAACGCCCGGACGCGGACGCTGGCGCCGTCGACCCGGGCCTGTTGCTGCGCTATTCCACCCCGGTCTTCCTGTCCCCGCCCGGTGCGGCGCCGGTTCCCGCGCTCAGCGCCAGCCTGGTCGCCGGCGTCCACGGCTACGAACTGCAGATCCGCAACCGCGGCAAGGGGCACGCGCGGCTCAGCGACCTGAGCTACGTCGGCAGCGACGGGCGCGCGCTGACCCTGTTCCACAACCTGGCCGGCTACGTGCTGGCCGGGGAACAGAAGCGCTGGTCGTTGCCGGTCGAGTTCGAAACCGCGCGCGGCGGCCACTTCGCCGCCCGGCTCGACAGCCAGGCCGAGCTGCAGCCTCTGCTGGCCGAATGACCCGGCCGCCGCGCATTTGCGCCTGGGGCCGCAGCCCGTTATAGTTCCGCGGCTTTGTTGCGCCCGCCAGGGCCAGCGAACCGTCCACGCCGGACGCACCGGCGAATACACACCTGCCGCCATTGCCCGTGCCGGGGTGCTCCGCGAGGAGTTCGGTCACGGAGGCTGCAGGGAGGCCCAACCCCGGAATCGTCGTGTACGCCCTCACCGGCCTGCACGTCCATGCGCGGCTTCACCCTATCCTGCCCGCGCACGGCCGGTTCCCCATCAGGAGTCACTGCAATGCCCCAAGTCACCATGCGTCAGATGCTGGAAGCCGGCGTCCACTTCGGCCACCAGACCCGCTACTGGAACCCCAAGATGGCGCCGTACATCTTCGGCGCGCGCGGCAAGATCCACATCATCAACCTCGAGAAGACGGTTCCGCTGTTCAACGATGCGATGAACTTCATCTCCAGCGTCGCGCAGAAGCGCGGCACCATCCTGTTCCTGGGCACCAAGCGCAGCGCCCGCGACTCGGTGCGGGAAGAAGCCGAGCGTTGCGGCCAGCCGTTCATGACCCAGCGCTGGCTGGGCGGCACGCTGACCAACTTCCGCACCGTCAAGCAGTCGGTGGCGCGCCTGAAGGAGCTGGAATCGGCCGAAACCGACGGCACCTTCGACAAGCTGGTCAAGCACGAAGTGCTGACCCTGCGCCGCGAGCGCGAGAAGCTGCTGGCCTCGCTGGGCGGCATCAAGGAAATGAACCGCCTGCCCGACGCGCTGTTCGTCATCGACATCGGCCATGAAGACATCGCCATCAAGGAAGCCAAGAAGCTCGGCATCCCGGTGATCGCGGTGGTCGACACCAACTACAACCCGGAACTGGTGGACTACGCCATCCCGGGCAACGACGACGCCATCCGTGCCGTGCAGCTGTACGCCCGCGCCGCCGCCGACGCCGTGCTGGAAGGCAAGGCCGCCGCGCCGAACGCCGCCAGCGTGCGCGAGGAAGAGTTCAGCGAAGCCGGCGACGACAAGGGCCGCGGCCCGCGCAAGAACGGCAAGAAGGCCGAAGAAGCCGCTCCCGCCGCCGAGTAACCGGCGCGCCATGCGATTGCGCGAGCATGCGCAGTCGCCACCCGGCGCGCGCTGCGCGCCCGGGTCAGCGGGCGCCGCAAGCGCCCGTTTTCCAGAATTCCCGGCCGGCCGCAAACCGGCCTTTTCCCACCTTTTGTGAGGTCATCCCGTGGAAATCACTGCTTCCCTGGTCAAGGAACTGCGCGAGCGCACCGGCGCCGGCATGATGGAGTGCAAGAAGGCGCTCACCGAGAATGCCGGCCATATCGACAACGCCGCCGAGTGGCTGCGCAAGTCGGGCCTGGCCAAGGCCGACAAGAAGGCCGACCGCGTCGCCGCCGAAGGCCGCATCGCGATGGCCCAGGACGGCGGCAAGGCCGTGCTGGTCGAGATCAACTCCGAGACCGACTTCGTCGCCAAGGACAACAACTTCCTGGCCTTCACCGAAGCCGTGGCCCAGGCCGCGCTGAACTCCGGCGCCGCGGACGCCGAGGCACTGAAGAGCGCCAAGCTGCCCGGCGGCGAGACCGTCGAGGAAGCCCGCGCCGCGGTCATCGCCAAGGTCGGCGAGAACGTGCAGGTGCGCCGCCTGGCGCGCATCGACAGCGCCAACAACGTCGCCGCCTACGTGCACGGCGGCCGCATCGGCGTGCTGGTCGAGGTCAAGGGCGGCGACATCGAGCTGGCCCGCGGCATCGCCATGCACATCGCGGCGATGAACCCGCCGCACGTGAAGGCGTCCGACGTCCCGGCCGAGTTCGTGGCCAAGGAAAAGGAAATCGAGCTGGCCAAGATGTCGGAAAAGGACAAGGCCAAGCCGGCCGACATCCTGGAGAAGATCATCAGCGGCAAGATCGCCAAGATCGTCAACGAAGTCACCCTGTACGGCCAGCCCTACGTGCTGAACACCGACCAGACCGTGGAGCAGGCGGTGAAGGCCGCCGGCGCCGACGTGGTCGGGTTCCAGCGCCTGGCCGTGGGCGAAGGCATCGAGAAGGTGGTGGAAGACTACGCCGCCGAAGTGATGAAGCAGGCCGGCCTGGCCTGAATCCGGCCAGTCCGGAGAAAAAAAGCCGCGTTTTTCGCGGCTTTTTTTTTGCCGGTGGTACGCTCTGCGCGCAGGGACGCATCGCTGTCCCGATCACACTTCCCGCGGAACCGCATGCGCCCTGAACTCGAAGCCATCCTGGCTCACTCCCGAAACCTGCCCTCGCCGCCCGGGATTGCGCTGCGCATCATCGACCTGGCGCAGGATCCGGACGTCGATCTGGCCACCACCGCCGACACCATCGCGATGGACATGGCATTGAGCGCGCGCATGCTGCGCATCGCCAATTCGCCGCTGTACGCCAGCCGGCGCCGCATCGACAACCTCGGCCAGGCGCTGACCATGCTCGGGCTCAACGCCGCGCTGAGCCTGGCGCTGGGCTTTTCGATGGTGCAGAGCCTGCGCGACGGCGCCGGTGCCGGCGACCTGCAGGAACGGGTCTGGCGGCGCAGCGTGCTGTCGGCGCTGGCCAGCCGTCTGCTCGGCCAGGCCATGGGCCTGCGCAAGCAGGAGGAACTGATGCTGGCCGGCCTGCTGCAGGACATGGGCGCGCTGGCCCTGCTGCACATCTGCCACGACGACTACGCGCCGCTGTTGCGCGAAGCCGGCGGCAGCGGCAGCGAGACCCTGGTCGCCATGGAACGCGAGCGGCTCGGCTGCGACCACGCCGAGGTCGGCGCCTGGCTGGCGCAGAAGTGGAAGCTGCCCGCCTACCTGCAGCGCAGCATCGGCCACAGCCCCGGCAGCGAACAGGCCTCGGACACCTTCGGCAAATGCGTGCTGCTGTCCGGCAGCATCGCCGACATCTGGCTGAGCAGCGACGTCGACGCCGCGCGCGGCGTGGCGATGGAGCGCGCCTATCGCGAGCTGCAACTGGACAGCCGCCGCTTCGACGAAGTGATCGCCGGCATGGCCGAGGCCCTGCCGGTCATCGGCCCGATTTTCGACGTGCGCATCGCGCAGCCGGAGCGGATCGACGCGATCATCAGCCATGCCCGCGAATTGATGGTGCTGCGCAATCTGCGCCAGATCCAGGAAGCCACCCTCGCCCGGCACCAGGCCGACGAATCGGAACACCGCGCGCGCCGCCTGGCCGAACAGGCCAGCCGCGACGCGCTGACCGGCGTGTACAACCGGCACCAGCTGGACGTCCTGCTCAACCAGCAGTTCGACCTGGCCAGCCGCCACGACTGGCCGCTGTCGATCGCCTTCATCGACCTGGACGACTTCAAGAAGATCAACGACGCCCACGGCCACCTGATCGGCGATCAGGTGCTGCGCGCGTTCGCCCAGGCGTTGCAACCGCTGCTGCGCAGCAGCGACACCGTGGCGCGCTTCGGTGGCGAGGAGTTCCTGGTGCTGTTGCCCAATACCAGCGAGGAAGCCGCGCTGGGCGTGATCCAGCGCATCCTGCTCGACATCGCGCAGCGGCCGATGGTCGAACTGCAGAGCGGGCCGCTGTACATCAGCTTCTCCGCCGGCGTCGCCACCCAGGGCGGGCGCGAGCGCTTCGGCACCGCACAAGAGCTGCTGCAGGCGGCCGACGACATGCTCTACAGCTCCAAGCACGGCGGCCGCAATCGCGTCACCGCGCGCTCGTTTCGCGACACCCTGGCCTGAACCGGGTCACCGCACGCAGGCGCGCGCGCGGCAGATTCCGCGCCGCGCTTCGGCTAGAATCGCGTGGTTTGCCCGTCCCCCCAACGAGGTCACCATGTCCCAGCTCGCCTATCGCCGCATCCTGTTGAAACTTTCCGGCGAAGCGCTGATGGGGGATGGGGATTACGGCATCGACCCCAAGGTCATCAATCGCCTCGCCCATGAAGTGATCGAGGCGCAGCAGGCCGGCGCCGAAGTGGCGCTGGTGATCGGCGGCGGCAACATCTTCCGCGGCGCCGGCCTGGCCGCCGGCGGCATGGACCGGGTCACCGGCGACCACATGGGCATGCTGGCCACCGTCATCAACGCGCTGGCGATGCAGGACGCGCTGGAAAAGCTCGGCGCCAAGGTGCGGGTGATGAGCGCGATCAAGATCAACGACGTGTGCGAGGACTTCATCCGCCGCCGCGCGATCCGCCACCTGGAAAAGGGCCGCATCGCGATCTTCGCCGCCGGCACCGGCAACCCGTTCTTCACCACCGACTCCGGCGCGGCGCTGCGCGCGATCGAGATCGGCGCCGACCTGCTGCTGAAGGCGACCAAGGTCGACGGCGTGTACGACAAGGACCCGAAGAAGCACGCCGACGCGGTGCGCTTCGACAGCCTGACCTACGACGAAGTGATCGCGCGCAACCTGGAAGTGATGGACA
Source organism: Xanthomonas sp. DAR 34887 (assembly GCF_041245805.1). NCBI lineage: Bacteria > Pseudomonadati > Pseudomonadota > Gammaproteobacteria > Lysobacterales > Lysobacteraceae > Xanthomonas > Xanthomonas tesorieronis. The sequence goes on along the minus strand of NZ_CP162490.1, from coordinate 1,944,370 downwards.
CCGCGGCCTTCGCGCTGGCCCGCGACAGCGACCTGCCGCTGCGCATCTTCAACATGGGCCAGCCCGGCGAACTGCTGAAGATCCTGCACGGCGCGGAGATCGGCACGCTGGTGAAGGGTCGGGGCTGACGCCCCTCCCGGGATTGGGGAGTCGGGATTGGGGATTCGCAGGAGCGTTGCGCACCGCAGCACCGCGGCTGCAGTGGCGCCACCGCGGCTCAGAGCACCTGAAGACTCGCTTTTGCGAATCCCCAATCCCGACTCCCCAATCCCGGCCCCACACACTTCCCGGCTATAATCGTCCGATTCAGATTCAGCACGGACACCGGCGATGCTCAACGAAATCAAACAAGACGCACAGACCCGCATGGCCAAGAGCATCGATGCGCTGCGCCATACGCTCATCAAGGTGCGTACCGGCCGCGCCTCGACCGCCCTGGTCGAACACCTGAAGGTCAATTACTACGGCTCGGAAATGCCGCTGAGCCAGGTCGCCAGCGTCGCCGTGGCCGACGCCCGCTCGCTGACCATCAGCCCGTGGGAAAAGCAGATGGTCGGCGCGGTCGAGAAGGCGATCCTGGCCTCGGACCTGGGCCTGACCCCGAACACCTCCGGCACCACCATCCGCCTCAACCTGCCCGCGCTGACCGAAGAGCGCCGCCGCGAGCTGTCCAAGGTCGTGCACAGCGAAGGCGAGGACAGCAAGGTCGCGATCCGCAACATCCGCCGCGACGCCAACCAGCAGATCAAGGATCTGCTGAAGGACAAGCAGGTCACCGAGGACGAGGCCCGCGCCGCCGAGGACGACATCCAGAAGCTGACCGACAAGGCGATCAAGGATGTCGACGAGGTGGTCAAGAGCAAGGAACAGGAACTGATGGCGGTCTGAGCCTGCGCCTTTCGGCCATGCCTTCCGACCCCCACCCCATGTCCCTGCCCCGCCACCTCGCCATCATCATGGATGGCAACGGCCGCTGGGCGCAGCGCCGCCGCCGGCCGCGCGTGATCGGCCACCGCGCCGGCGCGCGCGCGGTCAACCGCACCATCGACTTCTGCCTGGAGCGCGGCATCCCCGCGCTGACCCTGTTCGCCTTCTCCAGCGAGAACTGGGGCCGGCCGCAGGAAGAGGTGGACGCGCTGATGAAACTGTTCCTGCACGCGCTGGACCGCGAGGTCGAGGAACTGCAGCGGCGCGGCGTGCGCGTGCGCTTCATCGGCGACCGCTCGCGCTTCGCGCCGTCGCTGCGCGAGCGCATGGCCCAGGCCGAAGCCGGCACCCAGCACAACCAGGCGCTGCACCTGTCGATCGCGGCCAGCTACGGCGGCCGCCAGGACATCGCCCAGGCCGCGCGCGCACTGGCCGAAGAGGTCGCGGCCGGACGCCTGCGCCCCGAGCAGATCGATGAGACCCTGCTGTCGGCGCACATGGCGCTGGCCGACCTGCCGCCGCCGGACCTGTTCATCCGCACCGGCGGTGACGTGCGCATCAGCAATTTCCTGCTGTGGCAGCTGGCCTACACCGAACTGTGGTTCACCGAGACCCTCTGGCCCGAGTTCGGCGCCGAGGTGCTGCAACAAGCCCTGGACGACTACGCCAGCCGCGAGCGGCGTTTCGGCCTGACCAGCGCGCAAGTCGCCCCGGCGACGGAGAACACATCCGCATGACCCGTACCCGCGTCATCGCCGCGCTGATCATGGCCCCGCTGGCCATTTGCGCCATCCTGCTGCTGCCGACGCAGTGGCTGGCGGCCCTGGCCGCGCTGATCTTCCTGATCGGTTTGTGGGAATGGCTGAAGTTGGCGGAGGTCGACGACACCTTGCCGCGCACCATCCTGCTGGTGCTGAACCTGCTGCTGATGGTGCTGCTGGTGTGGGCCTCGGCCGGCTCGCTGGTGCTGTTCCAGCTGACCACGCTGGTCGGCGTCGGCTGGTGGTGCGTGGCGCTGCTGTGGCTGCGCTTCTTCCAGTTCGGTTCCGACCACGCCACCTACGCACGGGTGTTCAAGCTCGCCGCCGGCACCCTGGCGATCGTGCCGGCCTGGGCCGCACTGGGCCTGATCCATGCCAGCGAGCCGAACGGGCACCGCTGGCTGCTGACCGCGCTGGTCACGGTGTGGGCCGCCGATTCGGGCGCCTATTTCGCCGGGCGCCAGTTCGGCAAGCACAAGCTGGCGCCGCGGATCAGCCCGAACAAGACCGTCGAAGGCCTGATCGGCGGGCTGCTGGCCGGCCTGATCTGCGCCGCCGGCTTCGGCTGGCTGGCCGGGGTCACCGTGCCGCAACTGCCCGGCCTGCTGATCGTGGCCGCGGTCAGCGTGCTGGCCTCGGTGGTCGGCGACCTGTTCGAGAGCCTGCTCAAGCGCCACGTCGGCGCCAAGGACTCGGGCAACGTGATCCCCGGCCACGGCGGCGTGCTGGACCGCGTCGACGGCGTGCTGGCGGCGCTGCCGATCTTCGCGCTGGGCAAGGACATCTTCGGGTTCTGAACATGTCCGACGCCGTCCGCCATATCGCCGTGCTCGGCGCCACCGGCTCGATCGGCGCCTCCGCGCTGGACGTGATCGCGCGCCACCCGCAGCGGCTGCGCGCCAGCGTGCTGGCCGCTGGCAGCAACGTCGCCGGGCTGCTGTCGCTGTGCGCCGCGCACCGGCCGGCGCACGCGGTGATCGCCGACCCGGCCCTGTACCCGGCGCTGCGCGACGGGCTACGCGATGCCGGGCTGCGCACCCAGGCGCATGCCGGCTCCGCCGCGCTGGAGCACCTGGTGGCCAGCGACGCCTGCGACACCGTGGTCGCCGCCATCGTCGGCGCCGCCGGCCTGGCCTCGACCCTGGCCGCGGCCCGCGCCGGCAAGCGCCTGCTGCTGGCCAACAAGGAATCGCTGGTGCTGGCCGGCGAGCTGGTCACCGCCGCGGCCGCCGCGGCCGGCGCCGAGATCATCCCGATCGACAGCGAACACAGCGCGATCTTCCAGTGCCTGCGCTCGCGCCAGACCGGCGCCGAAGTGCGGCGGGTGCTGCTGACCGCCTCCGGCGGCCCGTTCCGCGGCTGGGACCGCAGCCGGCTGCAGGGTGTGACCCCGGCGCAGGCGGTGGCGCATCCGAAATGGTCGATGGGCCCGAAGATCTCGGTCGACTCGGCCACCCTGATGAACAAGGGCCTGGAAGTGATCGAGGCGCACCACCTGTTCGCGCTGCCGCCGGCGCGCATCGAGGTGCTGGTGCACCCGCAGAGCCTGGTGCACTCGCTGGTGGAGTTCATCGACGGTTCCACCTTGGCGCAGATGGGTTTGCCGGACATGCGCACCACCCTGGCGGTGGGCCTGGGCTGGCCGCAGCGGATCGAATCCGGCGTCGCCGGACTGGACCTGCTGGCGCATGGCCGCCTGGACTTCGAGCCCGCGGACCTGGAGGCCTTCCCCTGCCTGGATCTGGCCTGGCGCGCGATGCAGGCCGGCGGCAGCGCGCCGGCGATCCTGAATGCGGCCAACGAAGTGGCTGTTTCAGCTTTTCTTCAGGGCCGTATCGGTTTCCTATCGATTCCTGCGCTGGTCGAGAACGCCCTGACCGTGCTGCCCGCGGGCGCGGCCGACTCCCTGGACGCGCTGCTGGCGGCGGACGCGCAATCGCGCCAGATCACCGAACTCGCCATTGCCCGCCAGCCCGCCCATGTCTGACACGCACGCCCCTATGAGCCACGCGCATGGGTGACTTCATCGGGTCCGTCTGGTGGATGATCGTCAGCCTGGGCGTGCTGGTGACCTTCCACGAGTTCGGCCATTTCTGGGTCGCCCGCCGCTGCGGGGTCAAGGTGTTGCGCTTCTCGGTGGGTTTCGGCAAGCCGCTGTGGTCGTATTACGACCGCCATGGCACCGAGTTCGCGATCGCCGCGATTCCGCTGGGCGGCTACGTGAAGATGCTCGACGAACGCGAGGGCGAGGTCGCCCCGGCCGAGCGCGCGCAGGCCTTCAACACCAAGAGCGTGTGGCAGCGCATCGCCATCGTCGCCGCCGGCCCGATCGCCAACCTGGTGCTGTGCGTGGCGCTGCTGTGGGCGATGTTCGTGATCGGCAAGCAGGATTACGCGGCGGTGGTCGGCCGCGCCGAAGGCCTGGCGCTGCAGGCCGGGCTGCAGCCGGGCGAGCGCATCGTGCGCATCGGCAAGCGCGAGGTCTCCAGCTGGAGCGATGCCAGCATGCAGCTGACCGTGGCGGCGATGGACGCCGCGGACGTGCGCATCCAGACCGAGGACACCCGCGACGGCGCCAGCCGCGTGCATACGCTGCGCCTGTCGCAGCTGCCTGCCGGCTTCGACGAACAGCAGGTGCCGCGCCTGGCCGGCCTGACCTGGCGTTTCAGCCTGCAGCCGGCGGTCGTCTCCAAGATCACCCCGGGTTCGGCCGCCGACGGCGTGCTGCGCCCCGGCGATCTCATTCTGGCGGTGGATGGCGCCTCGGTTTCCGGCGCCGACCAGGTCGCGCCGCAGGTCCAGGCACTGGCCAGGAACGGCGGCAGCGGCCTGGTCGAAGTCGAGCGCAACGGCGAACGGCTGGCGCTGGAGGTGCATCTGAGCCCCAGCAAGGACCCGCGCTTGAAGGGCCTGTCGCTGGGCGTGGGCCTCGGCCAGGAAGACCGCCCGCCGCCGCCGTTCGACGCCAAGCTGCAGTACGGACCGCTGGCGGCGATCCCGGTCGCGCTCCGCGAAACCGGCAAGCTGGCCGGCGATACCCTGGGGCTGATCCGGCGCATGCTGACCGGCCAGGCCTCGATCAAGAACGTGTCCGGGCCGATCACCATCGCCAAGGTGGCCAACGTCTCGGCGCAGCAGGGGCCGGACTGGTTCCTGTATTTCCTGGCGCTGCTGTCGCTGAGCCTGGCGATCATGAACCTGCTGCCGATTCCAATCTTGGACGGCGGGCACTTGCTGTATTACCTTATTGAGTTGGTCAAGGGCAGCCCGCTGAGCGAGCGTGCCATGGCTGCGGGGCAGTTCGTCGGTCTGACGATGCTGGCCGGGCTGATGGGGTTGGCGTTCTACAACGACATCTTCGGCCAGGTCTTGCGATGAACCCGATGCTGATCCACTCGACCCCGCTGTCGTCGTCTTACGCCGGCGCCCATGCAACAACGATATCGACCTCTACCGGACGTGACATGACGAGATTTCCCACTCGCCGCCTGCTAGCCCTCGCCCTCGCCGCCAGCCTCAGCCTGCCGGCTCTGGCCCAGGCGACGGAGCCCTTCACCGCCAGCGACATCCGCGTCGATGGGCTGCAACGCATCTCTTCCGGCACCGTGTTCACCTATCTTCCGGTGGAACGCGGCGACACGGTCGACGATGCCAAGGTCGGCGAATCGATCCGCGCGCTGTACCGCACCGGCTTCTTCGAGGACGTGCAGGTCGATCGCCAGGGCAACATCCTGGTGGTCACGGTCAAGGAACGCCCGGCGATCAACAAGCTGACCGTCACCGGCAACAAGGACATCAAGAGCGAAGAGCTGCTCAAGGGCCTGTCCGACATCGGCCTGACAGAGGGCGGCACCTTCGACCGGCTGAGCCTGGATCGCGTGACCCAGGAACTGACCCGCCAGTACAACAACCGCGGCAAGTACAACGTCGAGATCACCCCGACGGTGAGCCCGCTGGACCGCAACCGGGTCGACGTGGCGATCGCGATCAAGGAAGGCAAGGCCGCCAAGATCCAGCACGTCAACCTGATCGGCACCGAGAAGTTCGCCACCGAGGACATCCTGGAGAACTGGGAGTCGCGCGAGCACAACTGGCTGTCGTGGTACCGCCGCGACGACCAGTACTCCAAGGAAAAGCTGTCCGGCGACCTGGAGAAGCTCAACTCCTGGTACCTGGACCGCGGCTACGTCGATTTCAGCGTCGATTCCACCCAGGTGGCGATCAGCCCCGACAAGCGCGACATGTACCTGACCGCCGGCATCACCGAGGGCGAGCAGTACAAGATCTCCGACATCAAGGTCACCGGCGACACCGTGCTGCCGCAGGAAGAGGTCGAGAAGCTGGTGATCCCGAAGCCGGGCGACACCTTCTCGCGCGCGCTGCTGGAATTCAGCTCCGACGCGATCACCAACACCCTGAGCAACATCGGCTACGCCTTCGCCAAGGTCAACCCGATCCCCACCACCGACCGCGAGAAGCGCACCGTCGCGATCAACCTGCAGGTGGTGCCGGGCCCGCGCGTGTCGGTCCGCCGCATCGTGTTCAAGGGCAACACCCGCACCTCCGACGAGGTGCTGCGCCGCGAGATGCGCCAGTTCGAGAACAGCTGGTACTCGCAGGCCGCGATCGACCGCTCCAAGATCCGCCTGCAGCGCCTGGGCTACTTCGAATCGGTGGACGTGGAAACGCCGCCGGTCCCGGGCAGCAACGACAAGGTCGACGTGGTCTACAGCGTCAAGGAAACCACCTCGGGCAGCTTCACCTTCGGCCTGGGCTATTCGCAGACCTACGGCGTGACCACCTCGGTGCAGCTGTCGCAGAACAACTTCCTGGGCGGCGGCAACCGCGTCTCGGTGGACGCCTCGCGCAGCAGCTACCAGGAGCGCTACGCGTTCTCCTACACCAACCCGTTCTTCACCGACGACGGCGTGTCGCTGGGCTACAACGTGTCCTGGCGCAAGCTGGACTACTCCGACTTCGGCACCGCGCAGTACAACAGCAAGAACGGCGCGGCGCAGGTGATCTTCGGCGTGCCGATCACCGAGAACGACACCGTGTCGGTGATGTTCGGCGTCGACAGCAACCAGATCACCACCTACGCCGGCTACACCCCGCAGGCGATCATCAACTACATCGACGCGATGGGCACGCGCACCTTCCACGCCTGGCGCAGCGAACTGGGCTGGGCGCGCGACACCCGCAACGACTACTTCATGCCGACCCGCGGCATGTACCAGCGCATCGGCCTGGAAGCCACCCTGCCCGGTTCCACCGTCGAGTACTGGAAGCTGAACTATCAGATCTCCAAGTACTGGCCGATCATCCCCGCGATCGTGCTCAATACCCGCGCCGAATTCGGCTACGGCGACAGCTACGGCAGCGACGTCTCGCGCGACATTTGCGGCACCGTCACCAGCACCGGTTATACGGAGCAGACCTGCAACGGCTCCAACCTGATACGTCACGTCACCGCCTCGGGCCTGCCGTTCTACGAGAACTTCTACGCCGGCGGCACCAACTCGGTGCGCGGCTTCGAGGACAACACGCTCGGTCCGCGTTCGGAAGCCACCGCCTCGTACAGCCGCGGGCAGCCGCTGGGTGGCTCGTTCAAGACCGTGGGCTCGGCGGAACTGTACTTCCCGAAGCTGTTCGACAGCCCCTCGGCGCGCGTCTCCGCGTTCGTCGACGTCGGCAATGTGTTCAACGGCGTGGACAACTACAAGACCAACGAACTGCGTGCCTCCACCGGCGTGGCGTTGCTGTGGCGCGCACCGGTCGGCCCGATCTCGATCAGCTACGCGATTCCGCTGAAGAAGGAAGACAACGACGAGATCGAGCGTCTGCAGTTCACCTTTGGCGGGCAGTTCTAAAGAACTGCCCACCCGCCGCCAGGGCGTTGCCCTGGCGGCCCAGGTTTTCGCGTTGCGAAAACCTGGCTGGGGTTTGGCCCGCCTAATCCCCGCGCCTTCGGCGCGCCCCCCCTTTACAAAACCTGATTAGCGTCGAATCTCAGCTGCTGATGCGTGACAGGTGCACCCTTGCTGCCGGTTCTCTTGGAGAGGCAGTCATGGCGATGAATCGTGTGCAGTTCCAGCGGGGGATGTCCTTACCGCAGTTCCTGCAGCATTACGGCACTGAGGAGCAGTGCGTGTCCGCGCTGCTGCGCAACCGCTGGCCTGACGGTTTCGTCTGTCCGCGCTGTGGCCAGCGGGCGGCCAGTCAGTTCCAGCGCGGGCACCAGCGGCTGTGGCAATGCCGGCAGTGCCGCGCCCAGACCAGCCTGACGGCGGGCACCGTGCTGGCCGACACCAAATTGCCGCTGCGTCTGTGGTGGATGGCGATGTATCTGCTGAGCCAGGCCAAGAACGGGATTTCGGCCCTGGAGCTGATGCGCCACCTGGACGTGTGCTACCGCACGGCTTGGCGCATCAAGCACAAGCTGATGGCGGCTATGGCTGAGCGGGAAGGCCAACGTCAGTTGGCCGGCTGGGTGCAGATCGACGATGCCTATCTGGGTGGGGAGCGCGCGCGCGGCAGCGGTGCCGAACAGTGGACCAACAAGATCCCGTTCATTGCCGCCGTGGAGACGCGACAAGGTCGGCCGGGATGCGTCCGGTTTGACTGGGTCGGCAGCTTCTGCCGCGATGCTGTCCATCGCTGGGCCCAGCAAGCCCTGGCGCCGGGAACCCACGTTCTCAGCGATGGGCTGACCGCCTTCACCGCCGTCACCTGGGCCGGTATGAGCCATGAGCCGATCGTGACCGGCACCGGGCGCAAATCGGTACAACAGCCCGCTCTGAAATGGGTCAACACGATCCTGGGGAATCTCAAGACCGCCCTTGGCGGCACCCACCATGCCATCGCCTTCGGCAAATACGGTCTGCGCTACCTGCGCGCGCACCAATATCAGGTCAACCGGCGCTTCAACTTGGCCGCGATCCTTGACCAACTCGGCTTGGCTTCCATGGCCACTCATGCCATCCCGGAGCGCGCTCTGCGCGCTCCGGCTGAGATTCGACGCTAATCAGGTTTACAAAAGGGGGCTTTTCTCCAGTTGGTCAAATGCGGTCTGGCCAACGACGGGCCTGTTCGCGACTGGTTGGGCGCGGCCATACGCATTGGCCGATCCTGCCCGCACTGTCTACTGGACGAGCGCAGCATGACCGTGCCGGTGGCACACGGTAGAATCCCCGCGTGAATACTCCTTCCCATACCGCACACGAGATCGCCGAGCGCTTCGGGCTGCAGGTGCATGGCGACGGCGCCGTGGCCGTGCATGGCGTCGCCACGCTGGCGCATGCCGGCCCCGGCCAGCTCAGTTTCCTCGCCAATCCGCGCTATCGCGCGCAGCTCGCCGACAGCGCCGCGGCGGTGGTGGTGCTGCGCGCCGACGATGCCGAAGCGGCGCGCGGCACCGCGCTGATCGCGCGCGACCCGTACGTCGCGTTCGCCAAGATCGCCGCGCTGTTCGACGTGGCGCCCACGCGGCCGCCCGGCATCCATCCCAGTGCCAGCATCGACCCCAGCGCGCAGATCGCCGCCAGCGCGCACATCGGCGCCTTCGTCAGCATCGGCGCGCGCAGCGTGATCGGCGACGGCTGCGTGATCGGCCCGGGCTGCGTGGTCGGCGACGACTGCCAGGTCGGCGACGGCTGCGAACTGATCGCCCGCGTCACCCTGGTCACCCGCGTGCGCCTGGGCAAGCGCGTGCGCATCCATCCGGGCGCGGTACTCGGCGCCGACGGCTTCGGCCTGGCGATGGACGCCGGCCACTGGATCAAGGTGCCGCAGCTCGGCGGCGTGAGCATCGGCGACGATTGCGAGATCGGCGCCAACGCCTGCGTCGATCGTGGCGCGCTGGAAGACACCACGCTCGAGGAAGACGTGCGCCTGGACAACCTGGTGCAGATCGCGCACAACGTTCACATCGGCGCGCACAGCGCGATCGCCGGCTGCACCGGCATCGCCGGCAGCGCCAAGATCGGCCGCTACTGCATGCTCGGCGGCGCGGTCGGCGTGGTCGGCCACCTGGAAATCTGCGACAAGGTGGTGATCACCGGCAAGTCGGTGGTGCGCAATTCCATCCATGAGCCGGGCGAGTATTCCTCCGGCACCCCGTTGACCGACAACCGCACGTGGCGCAAGAACGCCGCGCGCTTCAAGCAGCTCGATGCCCTGGCCCGTCGCATCCTGTCTGTCCGCAAGGAGAACGAATGAGCCACAGCCACCACCATGCGCATTGCCTGCCGGACATCACGCAGATCCAGGCGTTGATCCCCCACCGCTACCCGTTCCTGCTGGTGGACAAGGTGATCTCGCTCGATTTCGAGAACCGCAGGATCGTCGCGCACAAGAATGTCAGCGTGAACGAGCCGTTCTTCCAGGGCCATTTTCCCGGCCAGCCGATCATGCCCGGCGTGCTGATCATCGAGGCGCTGGCCCAGGCCGGCGGCATCCTGACCCAGCTGGCGCTGGGCCGCGACGCGCAGTCCAAGCTGTTCTACATGGTCAAGGTGGACAAGGCGCGTTTCAGCAGCCAGGTCGTCCCCGGCGACGTGCTGGAACTGCACGTGGACATCAAGCGGGTGATCCGCAACATGGCGGTGTACTACGGCGAGGCGAAGGTCGACGGCAAGGTCGTCGCCTGCGCCGAGGTGCTGTGCGCCGGCACCCGCGAATGAGCCAGGCAGGAGACCTGCAATGAGCGACAACGCCCCTCTCATCCATCCCACCGCGGTGATCGACCCGTCGGCGACGCTGGGGACCAACGTGCGTGTCGGCGCCTTCAGCCTGATCGGCGCCGACGTCGAGATCGGCGACGGCAGCGTGATCGGCCCGCACTGCAGCGTCATCGGCCCGACCCGGATCGGCCGCGACAACCATTTGGTCGGCCATGTCGCGCTGGGCGGCGATCCGCAGGACAAGAAGTTCGCCGGCGAACGCACCGAACTGGTGATCGGCGACCGCAACGTGATCCGCGAGTTCGTTACCGTCAGCCGCGGCACCGGCAACGGCGGCGGCATCACCCGCGTCGGCAACGACAACTGGTTCCTGGCCTACACCCACGTCGCCCACGACTGCGTGGTCGGCGACCACTGCGTGTTCTCCAACAACACCACCCTCGCCGGCCACGTGCATGTCGGAAATCATGTGATCATCAGCGGCTTCGCCGGCGCGCACCAGTTCTGCCGCATCGGCGATCACGCCTTCCTCGGCATGGGCGCGCTGATCAATGGCGACGTGCCGCCGTTCACCATGGTCGGCGGCAACTCGCTGGGCCGCCCGCGCGGCATCAACAGCGAAGGCCTCAAGCGCCGCGGCTTCGATACCGAACGCCTGGCGGCGATCAAGCGCGCCTACCGCGCGCTGTACGTGGCCGGCCTGCCGCTGGCCGAGGCCAAGCAGCAGCTGGCGGTGCTGGCCGAAAGCAGCGAGGACGTGCGCGCGATGCTGGAATTCATCGAAGCCAGCGAGCGGCCGTTGTTGCGATGAATGCGGGAAGCCGGGATTCGGGATTCGGGATTGGCAAGGGCGGTATCGCCGTCGCCGGTAGCGCCGCTTCCGCTGTTGCGAATCCCCAATCCCCAATCCCCAATCCCGGCGCAGCCAAGCTGCGCATCGCCCTGGTCGCCGGCGAAGCCTCCGGCGACCAGCTCGGTGCCGGGCTGATCGAGGCGCTGCGCGCGCGCTATCCGGACGCCGAATTCGCCGGCATCGGCGGCGACGCGATGCGCGGCGCCGGCTGCCAGACCTGGTTCGATGCCAGCGAGCTGGCGGTGATGGGGCTGCTGGAGGTGCTGCGGCATCTGCCGCGGCTGCTGAAACTGCGCCGCGAGCTGCGCCAGCGCCTGCTGGACTGGCGCCCGGACGTGTTCGTCGGCATCGATGCGCCCGACTTCAACCTGGCCGTGGAGCGCTGGCTCAAGCAGCGCGGCATCCGCACCGTGCATTACGTGAGCCCGTCGGTGTGGGCCTGGCGCGAACGGCGTGCGGCCAAGATCGGCGCCAGCGCCGACCGGGTGCTGTGCCTGTTCCCGATGGAACCGCCGATCTACGCCAAACACGGCGTGGATGCGCGCTTCGTCGGCCACCCGATGGCCGACGCGATCGCGCTGCATGGCGATCGCGAGGCGGCGCGCGCCGAACTCGGCCTGCCGGCCGGCGCGACCGTGCTGGCGGTGCTGCCGGGCAGCCGCCTGGGCGAGATCGGCCGGCTCGGCGATACCTTCTTCGCCGCCGCCTGGCAGGTGCTGCAACGCACGCCCGGCGCGCACGTGGTGGTGCCGGCGGCCAATCCCGCGTGCAAGGCCTTGCTGGCCGAGCAGCTGTCGCGCTCGGCGTTGCCGGTGGTGTATTCGCACCTGCTCGACGGCCAGGCCCGCACCGCCCTGCTCGCCGCCGACGTGGTGCTGCTGGCGTCCGGCACCGCGACGCTGGAGGCGATGCTGGTAAAGCGGCCGATGGTGGTCGGCTACAAGGTCGCGCCGCTGACCTACCGCATCGTCAAGGCGCTGGGCCTGCTGAAGGTCGACCGCTACGCGCTGCCCAACATCCTCGCCGGCCGCGACCTGGCGCCGGAACTGATGCAGGACGCCTGCACCCCGGACGCCCTCGCCGCCGCGCTGCTGCACTGGCTGCGCGATCCGCAGGCGGTGGCCGCGCTGCAGCCCGAGTACGCGCGCCTGCACCAGCTGCTACGCCAGGACGCCTCGGCGCGTGCGGCCGATGCGGTGCTGGAGCTGCTGGAGAGCCGGGAATCGGGAACGGGGAATGGGGAACGGTCAGGAGCAACGGCATGAAGCGCTTCGTTCCGCCACCGTCGCCACAGCAGCCGCTTTTATCCCATTCCCCGTTCCCCACTCCCGATTCCCGGCTCTACGCCGGCGTCGACGAAGCCGGGCGTGGCCCGCTGGCCGGGCCGGTGGCGGTCGCCGCAGTGGTGTTCGATCCGGCGCGGCCGCGCATCAACGGCTTGAACGACTCCAAGCAGCTCACCGCCGAGCGCCGCGAGCAGTTGTATGCGCGCATCGTCGAGCGCGCGCTGGCATGGTCGGTGGTGCTGATCGACAACGAGGAGATCGACCGCATCAACATCTACCAGGCGACGATGCTCGGCATGCGCCGCGCGGTCGAGGGCGTGGCCCACGTCGCCCGGTTCGCGCGCATCGACGGCAACCGCATCCCCAAGGGCCTGCCCTGCGCGGCCGAGGCGCTGGTCGGCGGCGACGCGCGCGACCGCGCGATCATGGCCGCCTCGATCGTCGCCAAGGTGACCCGCGACCGGCTGATGCGGCAATTGCACGAGCAGCACCCGCACTACCGCTTCGACCTGCACAAGGGCTACAGCACGCCGGCGCATCTCGCGGCGCTGCAGGCCCACGGCCCATGCCCGCAGCACCGGCGCAGCTTCGCGCCGGTGCGCCGTGCGCTCGGGCTGGACACGACGTCCGGCGCCTGGGACGTGCCCTGCGAGGAGGAGGAGGAGGCGGACTTGCTGGACACGGCGGCGGATCGCGCGCTGCTGATCGCCGGATGAACCCCGCCGGCGCCGACCGGCGCGGCCATCGGCATGCGGCGCGAACCGGGCAGCCGGCGGCGAGCGGCCGGGGCGTCGCGCGGCAGCGAGGGCGCACTTCGGCGCGGTCACGCCCGCACAGCTGAACAGGAGCGTCCGTCCATCGGCGGCGCGAGCCCCGCTGCCGCCCATCGCCCTGTCAAGCCTTGTTCGCTCCGCCCCCCGCCGCTAACCTGACCGGGCATCGTCCTGGTTCCGCATGTCCACTTCCCGCTTCGCTCATCTGCACGTCCACACCGAGTTCTCGCTGGCGGATTCGACCATCCGTGTGCCCGAGAAACCGGATCAGGCCGACCCGAAGAAGGCCAAGCAGGCCAACCTGCTCAGCCGTGCGGTCGAACTGGAATTGCCCGCGCTCGCGGTCACCGACCTGAACAACCTGTTCGCGCTGGTCAAGTTCTACAAGGCCGCCGAAGGCGTGGGCATCAAGCCGATCGCCGGCGCCGACCTGCTGATCGCCGACAGCCCCGGCGAGACGCCGTGGCGGCTCACCGTGCTGTGCCGCAACCGCGACGGCTACCTGAGCCTGTCGCGGCTGCTGACCCGCGCCTGGCTGGAAGGCCACCGCAACGAAGGCGGCGTGGCGATCCGCCCGGAGTGGCTGCAGACCGGCAGCGACAATCTGTTCGCGCTGGCCGGGCGTGACAGCCTGGCCGGGCGCCTGGCCAGCGAAGGCCGCCACGATCTGGCCGAGCAGCAACTGGCCGACTGGCAACGCATCTTCGGCGACGGCCTGCACCTGGAACTGACCCGCACCGGCCGCGACGGCGAGGAAGCGTTCAACCAGTTCGCGCTGCACGCCGCCGGCATGCGCGGGCTGCCGGTGATCGCCAGCAACGACGTGCGCTTCCTGTACGCCAGCGACTTCGCCGCGCACGAAGCGCGCGTGTGCATCTCCTCCGGCCGCGTGCTCGACGATCCCAAGCGCCCGCGCGACTACAGCGACCAGCAATACCTGAAGTCGTCGCAGGAAATGGCCGCGCTGTTCGCCGACATTCCCGACGCCATCGACAACACGCTGGCGCTGGCGCAGCGCTGCAACATCGAGATGCAACTGGGCACCTACTTCCTGCCCGCGTATCCGGTGCCCGACAACGAGACGCTGGACAGCTGGATCCGCAGCCAATCGCGCGACGGCCTGGCCGCGCGCCTGGAGAAGAATCCGCTGGCGCCGGGCAAGACCCGCCAAGACTACGCCGACCGGCTCGAGTTCGAGCTGGACACCATCATCAAGATGGGCTTCCCCGGCTACTTCCTGATCGTGGCCGACTTCATCCAGTGGGGCAAGAACCAGGGCATTCCGATCGGCCCGGGCCGCGGTTCCGGCGCCGGCTCGCTGGTGGCCTGGGCGCTGCAGATCACCGACCTGGATCCGCTGCCGTACAACCTGCTGTTCGAGCGCTTCCTCAACCCCGAACGCGTGTCGATGCCCGACTTCGACATCGACTTCTGCATGGACCGCCGCGACGAGGTCATCGACTACGTCGCGCGCAAGTACGGCCGCGACCGGGTCAGCCAGATCATCACCTACGGCACCATGGCGGCCAAGGCGGTGGTACGCGACTGCGGCCGCGTGCTCGGCTTCCCGTACGGCCTGGTCGACGGCGTGGCCAAGCTGATTCCCAACATCCTCGGCATCACGCTGAAGGACGCGATGGGCGAAGGCAAGGACAGCGAGATGGCCTCGCCGGAGCTGATCCAGCGCTACCAGAGCGAGGACGACGTCCGCGACCTGATGGACCTGGCGCGGCAGCTGGAGGACCTGACACGCAACGCCGGCAAGCACGCCGGCGGCGTGGTCATCGCACCGACGCCGCTGTCGGACTTCTGCCCGCTGTTCGCCGAACACGACGTCGACAACCTGGGCAAGAACCCGGTCACCCAGTTCGACAAGGACGACGTCGAGCAGGTCGGCCTGGTCAAGTTCGACTTCCTCGGCCTGCGCACGCTGACCATCATCGACTGGGCGGTGAAGGCGATCAACGTGCGCCATGCGCGCGCCGGCATCCCGCCGGTGGACATCACCGCGATCCCGCTGGACGACGCGCCCACCTACAAGGGCATCTTCGCCTCGGGCAACACCGGCGCGGTGTTCCAGTTCGAATCCTCGGGCATGCGCCGGCTGCTGAAGGACGCCAAGCCAGACCGCTTCGAAGACCTGATCGCGCTGGTGTCGCTGTACCGCCCCGGCCCAATGGACCTGATCCCGGACTTCAACGCGCGCAAGCACGGCCAGCAGGAGATCGTCTACCCCGATCCGCGCACCGAAGCGATCCTGAAAGACACCTACGGCATCATGGTGTACCAGGAGCAGGTGATGCAGATGGCGCAGATCGTCGGCGCCTACTCGCTGGGCGGCGCCGACCTGTTGCGCCGCGCGATGGGCAAGAAGGTGCCGGCCGAGATGGCCAAGCACCGCGAGATCTTCCGCGAGGGCGCGGCCAAGGGCGGCGTCGGCGAAGCCAAGGCCGACGAAATCTTCGACCTGATGGAGAAGTTCGCCGGCTACGGCTTCAACAAGTCGCACGCCGCCGCCTACGCGCTGGTCAGCTACCAGACCGCGTGGCTGAAGCGGCACTATCCGGCCGAGTTCATGGCCGCGACGCTGTCCTCGGACATGGACAACACCGACAAGGTGGTCGGCTTCCTCGACGAGGTGCGCAACCTCGGCCTGACCGTGCTGCCGCCGCGCATCAACGCCTCGGCCTACATGTTCGCCGCGGCCACCCCGGACACCATCCAGTACGGCCTGGGCGCGATCAAGGGCGTGGGCCGCGGCGCCTGCGAGGCGATCGTGGCCGAGCGCGAGCGCGGCGGCGAATACGCCTCGCTGCTGGATTTCTGCACCCGCGTGGAATCGGCCAAGCTCAACAAGCGCACCCTGGAAGCGCTGATCAACGCCGGCGCGATGGACGGGCTGGGCAGCAACCGCGCCACGCTGATGCTGCAGCTGCCGGAGGTGATGAAGGCCACCGAACAGATGGCGCGCGAGCGCGCCTCCGGGCAGAACTCGCTGTTCGGCGGCGCCGACACCAGCGCCCCGGCGCTGCGCCTGGACCTGCCGGAAAGCAAGGAATGGCCGCTGGGCCAGCTGCTGACCGGGGAGCGCGAGACGCTGGGCTTCTACCTCAGCGGCCACCCGTTCGATCCCTACCGCGAGGAAGTGCGCGAGCTGGTCGGCTGCGACCTGAGCGCGTTGGAAAAGATCTGCGCGCAATCCGGCGGCGGACGCGGTGGTGGCGGCGACGGCGAAAAACGCGCCTGGCGCCCGGAAACCAGCGCGATCCTCGCCGGCCAGGTGGTCGGGGTGCGGCGCAAGGGCGACAGCCAGGTGTTCGTGCAGCTCGAGGACGGCCGCGGCCGGGTCGAGTGCAGCGCGTTCACCGACGCCATCGCCGAGTTCGGCCACCTGCTCACCCGCGACCGCATCCTGATCGTCAAGGGCGGCGTGCGCGAGGACGAATTCAACGGCGGCTATGCGATGCGCATCCGCCAGTGCTGGGACTACGAGCAGATCTGCACCCACTACGCGCAGCGCCTGTCGTTGCGCCTGGACCTGCGCCAGCGCAGCACCTGGCCGCGCATCGACGCCCTGCTGGCGCGCCACCGCCCCGGCAAGACCCCGCTGCGCCTGGACCTGCTGCTGCAATCCGAACAAGGCGCCGTCGCCGGCATGCTCGACCTCAACGGCAGCCATTCGGTGCGCGTGGACCCGCAGCTGTTGGATACGCTGCGCGCCGATCCGGGGGTGCGCGCGGTGAAGGTCAAGTACAACCCGCCGTGGGCGACCTGAGCCTGCGCCGCCCGCGCAGCGCCGCCCTCCTCCCTGCAAGCGAGCACGCGCCATGACCCGTTTCCTGATCCTGTTGGCATGCGCCGCGCTGCTCGGCGGCTGCGGCGAAGCAAAGCAGCGCTTCGTGGTCGACAATCCGACCGCCGCGCCGCTGCGCATCGTCGTCGACGACCAGGCCTACGACGTGGCCGCGGACGCTTCGACCGCGCTCGACCTGGCGCCCGGCGCGCACCGGCTGCGCACCGCGGCGCTGGGCGAGGTGCCCTTCATCGTCTACGCCGGCGGCAAGGGAGGACTGATCAACCCGACCCTGTCCGACTACGTGATCGGCCGCGAGATCTACGTCACCGACGCCTCCAAGCTGAAGAACTTCGGCACGGTGGAGGACACGCTGACCCTGCAGGGCGTGACCGTCCGCGGCCCGTTCGAGGCGCGGCATGCGCTGTTCATCGGCAAGCAGTGGGACTACGGGCTGCGCGAGGCGTTTCCCGAGCGCACCGTGGCCTACGTCGCCGACCGCGGCGGCAACATCAAGTCCAAGCTGTTCGGCCCCGCCGAGTTCATCGCCTACTACGAAGCGGTCAGCGGCCAGCCGGGCTATTTCGCGCAGCATCGCGCACCGGGCTGGCAGCCGCCGCCACGCGCGTCGGAGATCGCGCCCGCGGCGCTGCCGCCGCTGGCGCCGGCGTTCGAGGCGCATGCGGCGCCGCTGCGCCAGCTCCACGCGCGCTACCTGCGCGCCTCCGATCCGGCGCAGCAGCGCCAGCTGCAGAAGGACTACTTCCAGGCCATGCTGCAGTTCACCGCCGCCACCGCCACGCTCGGCGCCGATCTTGGCCCCGAGGCGAACCAGGCGCGCAATGACTTCGTGCTGCAGCTCGGCCAGACCTTCGGCAGCCCGGCGCTGATCGCCGCCGCGCCGGCGGCGGCCGCCGGCCCGCGTCGCTGATCGCAGGCTGCGCCGCCCCGTTCCCGCGCCACGGCAACCGCACGGCCCCGTACGGGTCGGCCGCAGCCGTTCGGCTACACTTGCCGCTTTAGTTCACGACGGTTTCCAATGAATCCGAACTACCTCGACTTCGAGCAACCCATCGCCGATCTGGAAGCCAAGATCCAGGAACTGCGCAACGCCAGCACCGGCCCGGCGGTCAATGTCGAGACCGAAGTGCGCGCCCTGCAGGACAAGCTGCGCGTGCGCACCGCGCAGATCTTCCGCGACCTGTCGTCGTGGCAGATCTCGCAGCTGGCGCGGCATCCGCAGCGTCCGTACACGCTGGACTACATCAACGTGTTCTGCGACGAATTCCAGGAACTGGCCGGCGACCGCGCGTACGCCGACGACAAGGCCATCGTCGGCGGCCTCGGCCGCATCGACGGGCGGCCGGTGGTCATCATCGGCCACCAGAAGGGCCGCGATACCAAGAGCAAGGTCGCGCGCAACTTCGGCATGCCGCGTCCGGAGGGCTACCGCAAGGCGCTGCGGCTGATGAAGCTGGCCGAGCGCTTCAAGCTGCCGCTGCTGACCTTCATCGACACCCCCGGCGCCTATCCGGGCATCGGCGCGGAAGAACGCGGGCAGAGCGAGGCGATCGCGCGCAACCTGCTGGAGATGGCCGAACTGAAGGTGCCGGTGATCTGCACCGTGATCGGCGAAGGCGGCTCCGGCGGCGCGCTGGCGATCGGCGTCGGCGACCGCACGCTGATGCTGGAATACGGCACCTATTCGGTGATCTCGCCGGAAGGCTGCGCCTCGATCCTGTGGAAGGACGCCGGCAAGGCCAAGGACGCCGCCGAGCAACTGGGCTTGACCGCCAAGCGCCTGTCCGCGCTGGGCCTGGTCGACAAGGTGGTGCGCGAGCCGATCGGTGGCGCGCATCGCAACCCCACGCAGATGGCCAGGCGCCTGAAGGCGGTGCTGCTCAACGAACTGGACGCGCTGGAAAAACTGCCGGTCGAACAACTACTGCAGAAGCGCTACGAGCGCCTGCGCAGCTATGGGGCGTACGAAGCGGCCTGATCGCAGCACAAGGAAGCCTTGTCCATGAATCCCGTCGTCCTGCTGTCGCTGGCCTTGCAGCTGGCCTGCTGCGTGCACGTGGTGCGCAGCGGCCGCCCGCTGTACTGGATCTTCATCCTGCTGATCTTTTCGTATCTGGGAATCCTGATCTACGTGATCGCCGAGCTGCTGCCGGAATGGCGCAACGATCCGCGCGCGCGCCGCCACCTGCGCAAGGTCGGCGCCAAGCTCGATCCGAACCGCGACAAGCGCACCGCCGGCAATCGCCTGGAACTGGCCGACACCGTGGACAACCGCCGGCAGCTGGCCGAGGTGCACCTGGACAACGGCGACTACGCGCAGGCCGCCGAGGTGTTCGAGAGCGGATTGCGCGGCATCCACCGCGACGACCCGGGGCTGTTGCTGGGACTGGCCAAGGCGCAGTTCGGCCTGGACCGGCCGGCCGAGGTGAAAGCCACGCTGGACCGGCTGATCGCCGCCAACCCGCAGTTCCGCTCGCACGACGGCCACCTGCTGTACGCGCGCGCCACCGAGGCGCTGGGCGACACCGACGCGGCGCTGGAAGAATACGCCGCGCTCGCCGACGACTACCCCGGCGAAGAAGCGCGCGTGCGCTACGCGCAACTGCTGCAGCGCGCGGGCCAGCCGCAACGCGCGCGCGAAGTGCTCAACGAAGTGCTGAAGCGCTCCAGCCTGGCCCCGCGCTACTACCAGCGCGACCAACGCCAATGGATCGACCTGGCCCGCAGCGAACTGAAACAGCTCGATAGCCGCTAACGCCTATCGGCCCGGAAAGGATCGGCCATCAGGATTTTTCCAATCCCCAATCCCCAATCCCAGCTCAAAACGGCTTCGCCAACACCAACCAGATCACCACCAGCAACGCCAGCACCGGCAGTTCGTTGAACAGGCGCAGCGCGCGCGAGGACGGCAATGCGCGCGCCTGCGTCACGCCCTTGAGCCAGCGTCCGCTGAAGATGAAATACGCCAGGATCAGCGCCACCAGGCCCAGCTTGGCGTGCAGCCAGCCGCTGTGGCCGGGCGCGACCATGGTCGGGAAATCCGGCAACACCTTGTAGCCCAGCCACAGCGTCAACCCCAGCAGCAGCGCCAGGCCGAACACCATGTGGCCGAAGCGGTACAGGCGCCGCCCCATCAACACCAGCCGCGCCTGCACCTCCGGCTGGCCGGCGCTCTCGGCGATGTTGACCAGGATCCGCGGCAGGTAGAACACCGACGCCATCCATGCCACCACGAACAGCAGGTGCAGGGACTTGATCCACAGATAGAGTTGCATGCTGGCTCCGGGGCGCTGGCGTAGGATGTCACGCCATTTTCGCCGATTCGCCTCGCGCCCGCACGGACCACGACCCCCGCATGGACAAACAGTACGACGCCGACTATTTCCAGCGCTGGTATCGCCGCGACGGCATCGGCGGCAACGCGCGCCTGGCGCGCAAGGTCGCCCTCGCCGTCGCCCAGGCCGAGTACTACCTGGAACGGCCGATCCGCAGCGTGCTCGACATCGGCTGCGGCGAAGGCGCGTGGCGCGCGCCGCTGCTGAAGCTGCGGCCGAAACTCAGCTACCTGGGCTTCGACAGCAGCGAGTACGCGGTGGCGCGCTACGGCCGCCAGCGCAACCTGCACCCGGCCCGCTTCGGCGATTTCGCCTGGCTGCGGCCGTGCGCGCCGGTGGACCTGCTGGTGTGTTCGGACGTGCTGCACTACGTGCCCAGCCGCGAATTGCGCCAGGGCCTGCCGGGGCTGGCCGACCTGTGCGGCGGGGTCGCGTTCCTGGAGACCTTCGCCATGGAGGACGACTTCGACGGCGACCATGCGGGATTCCAGCCGCGTCAGGCGCGCTGGTACCGGCGCCAGTTTGGTGCGCTCGGGCTGCGTCCGGTCGGCAGTCATTGCTGGCTGTCGCCAGCGCTGGCGGGGGATGCGGCGGCGCTGGAGACGATTGGTCTGGTGCCCCATTAAGGTGCAACCACACCGGATAGGATATGCTGCACGGCAGCATACGCTCAGGATGGAAACACCGGCATGCTCTACCAGTGGCACGAACTGACCCGCAACCTGCTCGCCCCCTGGGTCCACCAGGCAGCGGCCAACGCCAAGATCTTCTCCGACGCCAATAGCCTGTGGGCCACGCTCCCGGGCGCCGAGCGTCTGGCCGCCACCAACGAACTGCTGCACCGGCTCGGCAAGGACTACGAGAAGCCGGCCTGGGCGCTGGACCATGTCGAGGTCGACGGCCACCCGCTGCCGATCGTCGAGCAGGAAGTGCTGCGCAAGCCGTTCTGCCGCCTGCTGCGCTTCAAGCGTTTCAGCGACGACGCCAAGGTCGTGGCCGGACTCAAGCAGCAGCCCGCCGTGCTGGTGGTGGCGCCGCTGTCCGGACACCACGCCACGCTGTTGCGCGACACCGTGCGCACCTTGCTGCGCGACCACAAGGTCTACGTCACCGACTGGATCGACGCGCGCATGGTGCCGCAGAGCGAGGGCGACTTCGGCCTGGACGACTACGTCAATTACGTGCAGGACTTCATCCGCCACATCGGCGCCGACAAGCTGCACGTGATCAGCGTGTGCCAGCCGACCGTGCCGGTGCTGGCCGCGGTGTCGCTGATGGCCGGACGCGGCGAACCCACGCCGCGCTCGCTGGTGATGATGGGCGGGCCGATCGATGCGCGCCGCAGCCCGACCCAGGTCAACAACCTGGCCACGCGCAATCCGTTGTCGTGGTTCGAGCACAACGTCATCCACACCGTGCCGCAGGCGTATCCGGGGCACGGCCGCGCGGTGTATCCAGGTTTCCTGCAGCACACCGGCTTCCTGGCGATGAACCCCAGCCGGCACTTCATGTCGCACTGGGATTTCTACGCCAACCTGGTCAAGGGCGACCTTCAGGACGCGGAGGCGCACCGCCGGTTCTACGACGAATACAACGCGGTGCTGGACATGCCGGCGACCTACTACCTGGACACGATCCGGGTGGTGTTCCAGGAATTCCTGCTGCCGCGCGGGGAATGGGTGATCGGCGGCGAGCGCGTGGATCCGGCGGCGATCCGCGATACCGCCCTGCTCAGCATCGAAGGCGAACTGGACGACATCTCCGGCCTGGGCCAGACCGCCGCCGCGCAGGACCTGTGCACCGGCATCGCCGCGCACCGCCGCCAGCATCTGGAAGTGGAAGGCGCCGGCCACTACGGCATCTTCAGCGGCCGCCGCTGGCGCGACATCGTCTATCCGCAGGTGCGTGCGTTCATCGCCGCCAATGCAGCCGCCAGCGCGCAGGCGCCGAGCGGCAACGTCACCCCGCTCAAGCGCCGCGGCAGCCGCAAGGCCGGCTGAGCGCGCTGCGCCCGCGGCCGACGGCCGCGGGCGCCCCCATCATTGCGCCGCGCTGTGCACCAACAGGTGCTTGGCCAGCATGCCGTGCAGCTTGCCGACGCCGCGCGCCAGGTGCAGCGTGGCGAACAGCAACACGATGCCCAGCGCGCTGACCAGCGGCAGCAGCAACAGGCCGGGGCCGGCGAAGCCGATGTCGCCGAACGTCAGGCCCATGTGGATGTTGTCCGGAAACAGCGGGCCCAGCGGCGCCAGGGCCAGCCCCAATCCGGTGGCCAGCAGGGCGATGAAGACGGTGAAGTAGCAGATCCCCAGCGGCAGCATCAGCACGAAGTACAGCATCGTGGTCCAGGTACGCGCGTCGGTGAACATCTGCCCGATGCGCCGCAGCCAGGGTTGTGTGCGCTCGCTGTACAGCGGCCGCCGCGGCATGCGCTCGCCCAGCAGCACCTCGACGATACGCCCTTCCACCAGCGACAGCAGCCGTATCGAACCGAAGAACAGCACCAGCAACGGCACGCCGATGATCAACACCAGCAAGCCCAGCGAGACGTTGACCCCGGTGACCACCCAGGTGAAGTAGAAGATGCCGGTGACCAGCGCCAGCAGCATGTAGAACAGGGCGCCGTAGGCGCGCGGATCGGCGGCCACGCCGAAGAAGCGGCCGAGCAGCGACTTGCGCTTGGGCGGCGCCGGCGGCTTCAGCGCGCGGTTCACCGTGACCTCGGTGTCGCGGTAGATCGCCGCCACCTCCTCCGGCGCGCCGTAGCTGCCGGCGACTTCGGCGATGACCTCGGCCTCGCTCTTGCCGGCCTGCTCGGCCAACTCGGCGCGCAGGTATTCCTCCGCGTCGTACAACGCGTCCTGGACCAGCGCCGGGTCGGCCCCGGCCAGCGCCGCGCGCAGTTGCGCCAGGTAGTCGGGAATGGTGGCCGGCAATGGCCGTGCCTGGAGTTGTTCGCTGCTCATTCTGAAATCCCCTTCAGGACGGAATCGACGGAATCGCGGGTGGCGCGCCACGCCGCAGCCCACTGCTGCAAGGTGGCGTGGCCGTGTTCTGTGATGCGGTAGTAGCGCCGCGGCGGCCCCGCCACCGACGGTTCGACATGGCTGGACAACAGGCCGGCCGCTTCCAGATTGCGCAGCACCGGATACAGCGCGCTCTGCTTGCCGCTGAGCACGCCGTCGCCCACTTTTTCCAGGCGCTTGGCGATCAGATAGCCGTACATCGGTTCCTTGGCCTCGGCCAGCACCGCCAGCAGCGCGAGCGATACGGTGCCCGCGCTCAGCTCCTTCTGGAACTTCTTCAGCTGTGCATCCGGCTCGACCATGACCGCTCCCCCACTAGGATGGAATGCATACTAGTGTTGAGTTGGGTATAGCGAATGTGCCGGTAGTCATTGCGGACATAACGAACGCCTGACGCACCGGCAACGTCGGCCTGGCTATCCTCCGCGCCGCTCGCGCCGGCAGGCGCTCTCCAGGAGGAATGCATGAGTTCGACGACGCCCGCCGCCGCCCAGGCCACCGATCCCACCTTTGCCGGCGCGTCCAGCAGCGGCAGCGCCGGTCCGTTGAAGTGGAATCCGGCCGACGGCAGCGCCAGCGTGGAGCATACCGAATCGCGCGCGCTGGGGCGTTCGGGGCCGATCGAGCACCGGCTCGTCGCCACCCAGAGCGTGGGCGCCAGCCGGCGCACTGCCGACGGCAATACCGAATTCGGCATCGAAATGGAGTTTCGCCAAGGCCATCAGTCCGATGCCGCCATCACCGGCAGAAATGCCGCGAGCGTCAGCAGCACGACCCAGCTCGGCGAGCGCGCGCGCTACAACGTCACCCTGCCCGGCGACGCCACCGCCGAGGCCGCGCGTGGCGTCAATCCGTTCGATCCACTGAGCATCCCGGTCGGCGGCAGCGTCAGGCTCGACGGCCAGGCTTTCGTTCGTACCTCGCTGGAGACATCGTTCCGCCACTTTGCCAGCAGCAGCGAACACACCGACGCGGCGGGCGTGAGCTATGCCGCGCAGCGCCTG
Source organism: Xanthomonas sp. DAR 34887 (assembly GCF_041245805.1). Lineage (NCBI taxonomy): Bacteria > Pseudomonadati > Pseudomonadota > Gammaproteobacteria > Lysobacterales > Lysobacteraceae > Xanthomonas > Xanthomonas tesorieronis. The sequence continues at coordinate 1,919,910 of NZ_CP162490.1, read as the reverse complement.
GATCCGTACCACGTGCGCGTGGCGATCGGGCCGACCGCGGCGATCGAACGGGTCGAGATGCTGGGACTGAAGACGCCCGTGGCGCAGGCCATGCTCGGCCGCCAGGACGCGCTCGGACAGGCCAGCATGCACACCGCCACCTTCGACCTGCGCGACCCGCAGGCGCAGGCGGCCTACCGCGATTTCCTCGGCAGCGGCCAGTTGCCGGCGCAGGCGCCCGGGGTCGGCGACGTGCAGCGGATCGACACCCTGAGCATGAGCTCGCAGACCCGCGCCAAACTCGGCCTGGGGCCGCTGAGCCTGGAGCTGGGCGGGCAGCGCAACAGCGGCGAAAGCGTGCGCAGCACCCTGGCCGACGGCAGCAGCAGCGTCGCCAGCAAGCTGCAGTACGCCGACAACGTGCCGCTCACCCTGACCCGCCAGTTCGATGCCGCCGGCAGCGAACAGATGGAGGCGCGCCGCTACCAGCTCGGCTTCGGCAAGGTCGACGGCAACCAGGCGCAACTGCTCAATGCCGCTCTGGCCGGAAATGCCAGCGCAGACGGTCCGATCGTCGCCGGCCAGGACGTGAGCCTGAGCTTCTCGGAAGCGCAGATGGGCGCGTTGCGCCAGCAGTACGCGCAGGCCGCGCAGGCGCGTCCGTTCGATCGCGAGCAGGCCGGCGCCTATGCGCGCATGAGCAACGAGGAATTCGCGATCGGCCTGGCGCGCAATCTCGGCAATTCCCGGCAAGGCTTGAGCGAACGCCTGTTCCATGTCGCCGCCGACGCCGATGGCGCGCTCGGCGGCGCGCTGGCCCGCATCGGCGCCGGCATCGGCAGCGCCGCTCCGCAGGCGGCCGCCGCGACGCGGGCGACATCCGCGAGCGCACCGTCCGATCCCCGCGATCCGGCGCATCCGGACCATGCGATGCAGCGCATGATCGATGCCCGCCTGACCCCGGCCGATCCGCAGCTGGCGACGCAACTGCTGCTGGCGGCCAAGCGCGAAGGCCTGACCCAGGTCGACCATGTGCTGCGCAACGACGCCGGCCGCGTGTTCGCGGTGCAGGGCGATCCGCTAGGCGCCGACAAGCGCACCGCCTACGTGGATGCGCAGGTCGCCACGGCCACGCCGCTGCGGGACAGCCTGCGCCAGCTCGATGCCTTGAACGCGACGGCGCAGCCCGCGATGGCCGCCCCACAGGAGACCCAGGACGCTCCGCAACGCGCACCGGCGCGCTGAGCGCAGCGCCTGCAACGCAACGGCGGCATTGGCGCAGCGACGGTGGCTGGGTAAGAATCGGCTACCGTCCTCCAGGTTGCCGCCATGCCCTTGCGCCCCACCCTGCTCGCCCTTGCGCTGCTGTCGACCGCCGCCTGCGCGCTGGCCGCCACGCCCGCCGCGCCGTACCGCAGTCCGCAGCAGATCCTGGACGCGTCCAAGCCCAGCGACTGGCGCACGCTGGACCCGGCCAACACGCTGTATCTGGACCTGGACACCGGCCGCGTCGTCATCGAGCTGGCGCCGGCGTTCGCGCCGCAGCATGTCGGCAATATCCGCACCCTGGCCCACGAGCACTTCTGGGACGGCCTGAGCATCTATCGGTCGCAGGACAACTTCGTCGTGCAGTTCGGCGATCCCGACGGCGAGGAGCCGGACAAGGCCAAGTCGCTGGGGTCGGCCAAGCGGCACCTGCCGGCCGAGTTCCAGCGCGATGCCAAGGGCCTGGCGTTCCAGGCGCTGCCGGACAGCGACGGCTGGGCGCCGCAAGTGGGATTCGTCGACGGCTTTCCTGCCGCGCGCGACCCCAAGGACGGCAAGGCATGGCTGGCGCACTGCTACGGCACCCTCGGTGCCGGCCGCAACAACGACGAGGACAGCAGCATCGGCGCCGAACTGTACGTGGTCACCGGGCAATCGCCGCGGCAGCTGGACCGCAACATCACCGTGGTCGGGCGCGTGGTCAAGGGCATGGAACTGCTCAGCGTGATTCCGCGCGGACCGGACCCGATGGGCTTCTACGCCAAGCCCGAACAGCGCACGCCGATCCGTGCGATCACGCTCGCCAGCGACCTGCCCGAAGCCCAGCGCACCCCGCTGCAACTGCTGCGCACCGACACGCAGACCTTCCGCGACGTGGCCGAAGCGCGGCGCAACCGTCGCGACGATTTCTACAAGCGCCCGGCCGGGCACATCGACCTGTGCAATGTGCCGCTGCCGGTGCGCACGCCGCCGCAGTAGTCCGTCCCGCGCTTGCGCTCGCCAGCGGACGCCCCTGCGTGGCTTTCCGCTGCTAGGCCACTGGCGCCGCGTCGCGGCGCTCGGGCTCGCGCGCGTGCAGGAAGCGGGTGAACAGGTCGCGCGGCTGCTCCACCCCGCAGTCGCTGAGCAGCATGGCGATGTTGCCGCGGTGATAGGCGCCGTGCGCCAGCACGTGGAACAGCATTTCCTCGCGGGTCATGCGGCCGGCATCGCCATCGGTGAAACGGAAGGCGATCGACTGCTGCAATGCGGCCGCGTCCAACTGGGCCACGTAGCCGGCATACCAGCGATCGGAATCGGCAACGGCCGCATGCAACGCCTCCAGCGCCGGCGTCTGCGGCGTGTTGCTGGCGGTGAACGCATGCGTGCCGCCGTGCAGATGCGCGGCGAAGATCCGGTCCACGACGTAGGTGTGGTTCAACAGCCGGATCGCGCGCTGGCGCTGCGCCGGATACGCGGCTGCGTCGATCTGCGCCAAGGCCTGCAGCAGTTCGGCGTTGGCCCAGGCCTTGTAGGCGAATTGCGATGCGAGCAGCGAAGCGGTCATCGGCAGGTCCTTCAACGCGCGCGCTGGCTGAAGGCGACGCTGCCCAGGATCAGCATGCCGGCCAGCAGCATGCTCCAGGTCAACGGCTCGCCGAGGATCGCCCAGGACAGCAGCGCGCCGAACACCGGGACCAGATAGGTCACCGTGGACGCGCGCGCCGGGCCGATGCGCTGAATCAGCCGGTAGTACATCAGGAAGGCCAGGCCGGTGCAGACCACGCCCAGCGCGCCGGCGCAGGCCCAGGCCACCGCCGGCACCGGCGCGGCCGGCCAATGCGTCCATGCCAGCGGCGCCAGCAGCAACGCGCTGCAGCCCAGAGTGGAGGCGGCCGACGCGGCCGGCGGCAGGTCGCTCATGTAGCGCTTCACCAGGCTGTAGCCGATGCCGTACAGCAGCGAGGCGGTGGCGCCGGCGAACGCTGCCGGCCCCACGCTCAGCCCGGCCGACTTGCCGGTGGCCAGCACCACGATGCCGACGAAGCCGATCAGCAACGCCACCGCGCGGCGCACGCCGATCTTCTCGCCGAAGAACAGGAACGCGATCAACGCGGTGAACAGCACCGTCATCGCGTTGCAGATCGCGCCGATCGCCGCCGGCGCATGTTGCGCGCCCCAGGCGAACAGCAGGAACGGCAGCGCGGAGTTGAGCAGGCCGATCGCCGCCAGCGTCGGCCAGCGCCGCAGCGGAAAGCGCGCGCGCGCCATCCACAGGAACGGCAGCAGCACCGTCGCGCCCAGCGCCAGGCGCAGCTCCACCAGCGCATAGGCGCCGAACTGCGGCGCCGCCACGCGCATGAACAGGAACGAGCAGCCCCAGACGATGCCCAGGAACAGCAGTTCCAGCGGCGTGCGCCAGTCGCGCGCCGCCGCTGCCGGAAGGGCGCCGGCTGGATCGCCGGACGCGGGGTTGGCTGCATTCACCGTGTCGTCTCCTGGATTCATTTCGTGTGCGCTGCCGTCGATCGTGCTGCCGCCGCGGACGCGACTGCCACTGCCGCCTGGTGACAGGGCACATACGCGAACAGCGGCAGAAGCGGAGCCTCGCGCCGAGCCGGCCGTACCGGCCCCGCATCTTGCGCATGGCTGCCAGGATCGCGCGACGTCGCAATGCCCACAAGCGCGTAGTATCGTCGCGAGCCACAAATCTGCCGCGTGTCCCGCCATGCAACTGCGTCCTGCCCTGCTGCCCGCGCTCGGCGTATTCGCCGTCGCCGCGCGCCACCAGAACTTCGCCCACGCGGCGGAGGAGCTGCACCTCACCGCCAGCGCGGTCAGCCACCATGTGCGCAAGCTGGAAGCGCTGCTCGGCGCCACGCTGTTCCAGCGCCACGCGCGCGGGGTCAAGCTGACCGCCGAGGGCCGGCAACTGGCCGATGCCGCCAGCGCGGCCCTGGCCGATGTCGCCGCGGTGGCCGGCAACCTGCACCCGCAGGCCGACACCGCGCCGCTGCGCATCACCACACTGCGCTCGCTGTCCTACTGCTGGCTGCTGCCGCGGCTGCCGCGCTTCTGCCAGGCGCATCCGCACGTGCGCCTGGACATCCAGACCGACGCGGCGTTCTCCCGCTTCGAAGAGGGCGGCCCGGAACTGGGCATCCGCTACGGCCAGGGCGCGTGGCCTGGCCTGACCTCGCACCATCTGATGGACGACGCATTGTTCCCGGTGGCCTCGCCGGCGCTGCCGCAGCTGGCCACGCTGCGCCGGCCAGAGCAGATCGCGCAGTTGCCGCTGCTCACCGACATGTCGCCGCAAGGCTGGCGCGACTGGTTCCGCGCCGCCGGCGTGCGCGGCGTGGAGCTGCCGCCGATGCACACCTTCAACGACAGCACCGATGCGATGCGCGCCGCGGTGTACGGCGTCGGCGCGGTGCTGGCGCGCAAGCACATCGCCCAACCGTATCTGCAACGCTACGAACTGGTGCGCCTGCCCGGTCCGGCACTGAAGGCGCGCTATTCCTACTACATCGTGCATCCCGGCCACCGCCTGCCCAGCCCGGCCGCCAGCCAGTTCATCGACTGGCTCAAGCGCGAGGCGCTGGACGAGCGCACGCCGCTGCCGGCGTTGCCGGCGGAGCTGCTCGGGTTGCCGCCGAAGGCGAGCTAGGATTTTCGCCTGACTGCGTGCTGTTGTAGGAGCGGCTTTAGGGCACTTCTAATAACTCCAAAAAGCATGTCGATGCACTTGCGAGGCGCCGATACGCCCAGCCCGCAGGTTTCGGCATCGATACGTACGAGATGCGATGGGCAAGACGCAGTGGCCGTAGACTCGGTGGCGTTGCGGCCGCGTTTTTCATGGACGCCTTGGCATCACGGCCACGTCGTCCTCCTGTCGCGGCTGAAGCCGCTCCTACAAGAGCACGGCGCGCATGTGTAGGAGCGGCTTCAGCCGCGACAGAACAAAGGAACACGCCATCGACACGCGCAGCGTGCAGCTCCCGGAATGGGGTTATTAGAGGTGCTCTTTGGCCGCGACAGACGCCGACAAGAGTTCCTTGCGGCGGTGCATGCGCGCTGGCTTCGGATAGCAACAACATCGAAGCCATCTACCACGGCGAAGCCAAGCGCAGCGCGCATCAAAGCAACGCGCCAGCTGTCCTCGCGACCTGCACCGCACGTTCGCCCGACTGCGGCCGCGGCCGCGGCAGCGGTCGGATGCGCACGCGGTATGCGCAGACATCCACATCCGGATACAGCATCGAACGTCCGTTGCGAAAGGTGAAGCGAAGGTCGTAGCGGCAGGCAGCCCCCGCGAGCGGAAAGGTCGCTGCGTCGCCGCCGCCCTGCAACGGCGCACTGAGCGCGACGTCGCGAAAGGCATTGCTGCCCGGCGCCGCGACCGCCAGCGCCGTCAGCGTGTCGTGGGAGCGGTTGCTCAGTTCCAGATAGCGACCCGGCTCGGCGGCGGCAGCCTGTGCGGCCGCGACGGACAGGGAAAGGACCAAGGCAAGGCTGCGGATCGAGGGCATGACGGGATCTCCGATGGGAAGGATTCGCCAGCCGCGAGGAGGAATGGTTTCCCTGTGTGCTGGCGGGCCCATCAGGCCGCGTGGCGGCGCGGCTGCAAATCGATTCGGGACGAATCGTCGCTATTTCGCTCCCAATCGTAGTGCGCGCGCTCCGGTGCTTTCCACGGCTTGCCGCTGCGCCTAGGATGCCCCCGTCACCCCTCGATCACCTCTGGATGAACGTCCGACTCGGCACTGCCCAAATCAGCCTGCCGCGCTATATCGCGCTGTGGACGCTGGTGGCCATGGTTTTCATGTTCCAGAGCATGGTCAACAACGGTCTGTCTTCCGGCAGATGGCCTCTCGGGGTGCTCATCCGGTGGTCGCTGATCCAGTGGTACACCTGGGCCGCGCTGGCGCCGGCCGTGTTCCGGCTCGCCGAACGCTTTCCTGTCCGCGGCGCGCAGCGCTTTCACGGGCTTGGCGTGCAGGCAGCGGCCAGCCTGTGCGTGACGTTTGCCGCGATGGTCATCGGTGCGCTGGTCTCCACCCTGTTCGAGCCCAGCGGTTTCGCCGAACAGCTGGGGTATTTCCTGGAGCAGCACTTCGCCATCGGCTTGCTGACCTACTGGACCTTGTTCGCGATCCAGCAAGCGCTGCACTTCCACGCCGAGAAGGCCAGGCGCGAAGTGGAAGCCAGCCGTCTGGCCGCCGAACTCGCGCAGTCGCGCCTGCAAGCGCTGAAGAGCCAGCTGCAACCGCATTTCCTGTTCAACACGCTGCATGCCATCGTCACCCTGCTGGACGAAGACGCCGCCGCCGCCGAGGACATGCTGCTGCGGTTGAGCGAACTGCTGCGCGCGTTCCTGGAAGAATACGACGGCCAGGAAATCACCCTGGAACGCGAACTGGCCCTGCTCGATCTGTATCTGGGCATCCAGCGCAAGCGCTATGGCGACCGCCTGAGCACGCAGATCTATGTCGCGCCCGGCACCCTGCAGTGCGCGGTGCCCAGCCTGGTGCTGCAGCCGCTGGTGGAGAACGCGATCCGCCATGGCATCGGTCAGCGTGTCGGCAGCGACCGCATCGAGATCGAGAGCCGGCGCGATGGCGAGACGCTGTCCATCGAAGTGCGCAACGGCAACAGCACGCTGCAGGAAAACAGCACTGCGGGTGGACACGGCATCGGCTTCTCCAATACCCGCCTGCGGCTGAAGGAACTTTACGGCGACAACGCCGACATACGGCTCGACATGCTCTATCCGCAAGGCGTTTCCTGCCGTATCCGGTTGCCATTCCGCGAACTGGACGCCGAGGACGCCCCGGAGCACGTCGCCGCATGAGCTTCACCGCGCTGGTGATCGACGACGAGCCGATCGCGCGCCACGCCATCGTGCGGCTGCTGCGCGCCGATCCGGACATAGAACTGCTGGGCGAATGCGGCGACGGCGCATCTGCGGTCATCGCGATCCGCAGCCAGTCGCCCGACCTGGTGTTCCTGGACATCCAGATGCCGGCGATGACCGGCATGGACGTCTTGGCCACGATCGGGGCGGCCCACATGCCGGCGACGATCTTCGTCACCGCCTACGAACAGTATGCGGTGCGTGCGTTCGAGGCCAATGCGGTGGACTACCTGGTCAAACCCTTCAGCCGCGAACGCTTCGCCGAGACCTTGCAGCGCGCGAAGCGGCGCCTGTCCGCCGGCAGCGGCGTTGGTTCCTTTGCCGAGGCGCGCATTCTGCAGACCCTGGATGCGCTGCGCCAGCGCGACGACTATCTGCAACGGATTCCGGTGCGCGTCGACGAAGCGGTGGTGCTGGTCGCGGTGGAGGACATCGTCTGGATCAAAGCCAGCCGCAACACGGTGCTGATCCATCTGGCCGACCGTACCCATGAGTTGCGCGAGACCATGGCCACGCTGGCCGCGCGGCTGGACCCGCGCCACTTCGCCCGCGTGCACAGATCGGCGATCGTCAATCTGCGCCGGGTCAAGGCGATCCACCCCTGGTTCAACGGCCACCATGTGGTCACGATGGATACGGGGCAGCAATTGCGCATGAGCCGCTACCAGCACGAAGCCTTCCTGCGCCTGGTGACGACACGCAAGGAAAGTTGAATGAAACACGGTGACGGCGCCCGTCACTTCTTTCGACACGGGTGGTCTCCTCAATGCCAACGCCGGATCGCATGGTCGCCCCGGCACTTGACATGCGCCCGGCAACACGTCATTAATTAACTAATTCGTTAATTAGCTAAGCCAATGTCCATCGATCGCGTCTTCGAAGCCCTCGCCTCCCGCCCGCGCCGCGAGATCCTGGCCTACCTGTCGGCGCAGGAGCTCACTGCCGGGCAGATCGGGCAGCGCTTCGCGATGAGCGCGCCGGCGATCTCGCGGCACCTGTCGGTGCTGGAAGCGGCCGGACTGGTGTCGAGCGAGCGCCGCGGCCAGTTCGTGGTGTACCGGCTGACCCCCGACAACCTGGTCAACACGCTCAGCGGCTTCGCCTTCGAGGTCTGCCCCAGCGCCGGCCCGCTCAAGCGCGAAGCGCGCAAGCTGGCGAAAAAGAACGCCTGATCCCCACCCGGCCACAAGGAATCCGCCGATGTCCACCGCCCCGCTCCGCGAAACCGCTGCCGCACAGGCAGGTTTTCCCTCCGTACGCCTGGCCTCGTACAGCGGCGGGCTGCCGGTGGAAGTGACCCTGATCGCACAGCTCGGCGCCGGCGCCGGCGATCCGCTGATCGCGCAGGCCTGCGTGCGCCAGCGCGCGCACCCGAACTTCCACGATGCGCTGGACGAACCGTCGGCGCGGCTGGCCGACACCGATTTCGCCAATGGCGAATCGACGGCGCTGTTCTCCTTCGCGGTCGGCGCGAACGGGCATCCCTTCCATCGCCACGCCGGGCACCGCATGTTCACCGCGATCACCGGCAGCGGCGGCGCGCAGCTGCGCTTCAGCACCGCCTCGATGGCGCAGCTCGAACAGGACCCGCAGCATTTCCTGGCCGCGTTGCGCCATGTCGACCTGCCCGCCGACTGCCTGTTCACCGTGCGCTTCGGCGGCGGCACCTGGCACCAGTTCGCGCCGCTGCGCGCGAATGCGGCGCATCCGGCGTTCTTCGCCCTGTCCTGCCACAGCGACGAGGCCGGCGGCGATCTGCGCCCGGAGGTACGCGAACGGGTCATGGCCGGCAGCGCCGACATCGCCACGTTGACCGAATTGCTGCCGCATGCGGTGAGCGACCTGCTGGCGTCGCCGCAGGCGCAGGCGCTGCAGGTGCCGACCGTGCGCCTGTCGCTGTCCGCATCGCCCGGCAGCCGGCGGCTGGCCTGGTGCGCGGACCTGCGCGCGCGCAGCGGGCGCCTGCGGCAGGCGCTGAGCGCATGGCGGCATCCGCCCGGCTTCGCCGCGCTGGCGCCGCGCCTGGCGGCCGTGCGCTCGCTGCCGCAGCCGGTGCCCGGCTCGCTGCTGTGGGACCACCTGCAGGTGCACGACCACCAGGACAGCGTGCGCCTGCGCCTGCAGCCGCATCAGCTGCGCCAGGGCGGCGCGCATGCGCTGATGGTGGCGCTGCTGGAAGGTTTCATGCAGCGCCGTCCGCTCGGCGTGACCTGGCTGATGCGGATCCGCAACGCGCTGGTCGCGCCGCTGCGGCTGCGCACCTCGCCGCTGGGCTGCCCGGTGTCTTCGCTGTTGTCGCCACAGCGCGAGCGCCTGTTCGCCGGCCGCTTCCCGGTGCTGGGCCAGGCGCACGCCGCGCACGACCGGCGCGCGCAGGTGCTGCTCGGCGCCGACGACCGGCACCTGGTGTTCCGCAGCTGCGTGGGCTTGGACATCGCCGAGGACGGCAGCGTGGAACTGAGCCTGGACACGCGGGTGGCCTGCCGCAACTGGTTCGGCCGCCTGTACATGGCGCTGATCGCGCGCGGCCATCGCCACTACATCGCCCCGGCGATGCTGCGCGCCGCGGCCGAGGCGTTGCTGGCCCCGGTGTTCGACGAGACCACGGTGGACCAGGCCGCGTTCGGCAGCGCCGCGCCGCAGCCGCGCTGAGCCGTCATCACTTCGTCTTAGCCGGCGCCTGCCTAGCCTGGCTTTCCCCTACACAGAGGAACACGCATGCCCTTGCTCCGTATCCGCATCACCGGCAGCGAAGACGACGCCCGCGCCATCATCAACCTGCTCGGCAGCCTGGAAGGCATCGAGCACGTCGAGGAAATCGACGATCTGATGAGCCATATGGACGACGACGATTCCAGTTCGGCCGGCCTGCCCGACGACCAGGGTCCGGGCACCCACGAGGTCGAGATCGAGGCCGGCAACCTCGCCACCGCGCAGAAGGTACGCGAAGCGGTGGAGGCGCTGGCCTTCGACCTGGAAGTGATCGTGGAGTTCGAGCAGGACGAGGGCTAGCGCCTTCTCGCCGAGGCTGCCGAGCACTGTAGGAGCGGCTTCAGCCGCGACAGATCCTCTCCGGAAGGTGAATGTCGCGGCTGAAGCCGCTCCTACACAAGCGACACGCTGGAGAGCAGCAGCGTCCTAGCTGCGCCTGCGCCGCCGACGCAGCCAGGCGACCACCCACAACAGCACCGCGCCGAGCAGCGCGAACGGGGTCAGCGCCGCGATCGTGCGGATCGCCCAGGCGGTGGCCGAGGCGAAGATCGAGCCCATGTCGGCGAAGGCTTCGCCGATCTCGCTGCGGCTGCGCTCGCCGTCGAGCGCGGCGAACTGCAGGGTCAAGCGCTGCGTCTCGATGCGCCGGCGCTGCTGCGCCGCGTCCTGGCTGGCGGCCAGCAATTGCGTTTCGAGCTCGGCCTGCTTCGCCGACAGACTGATCATGTCGGCGACGCTGAGGTCGCGGCGCTGCTGGAATTCCTGCAGGCGGCGCTGCTCGGCCTGCAGCCGCTGCTGCAGCGCGGCGTTGTCCTGCACCGCCTGCGCCAGGTCCTCGGCATGCGTGCTGCGGCTGCCGATCTCGCCGCCGTTGCCGGCCTGCGCGATCAGCGGCTCCACTCCGGCCGGCACGATGCGCACGCTCAGCGTGGCCTGCGGATGCTCGCCGCCGCGCTGTTGCATCGACAGCACGTTGCAGGCGCCGAAGCGGCCGCTCAGGCAGCTGTCCTGCACCTGCTTGAGCCGCGCGTCGATCTGCGTGGCCGGCAGTTGCACCTCCACCTCGTGCTCGTAGGCCAGCATCGCCGCGCGCCCGTCCGCGGTCGGGGCCGCGGCCGGCCCGGCGGCGGGCGCCTCGGCGGCGCTTTCGGCGCTGTGCTTGGAGCAGGCGGCGAGCGCCAGCGCGAGCAGCAGCGGCGCGCAGCGGCGCAACGCGCGTGCGGTCACAGGCTCGCTCCATCCACGGTGTGCACCTGCAACGCGCGCAGGTCCAGCTCGGGCAGGCAGCGCACGTTGACCGCCACCGTCGCCTCGCCGGTCTTGGGATGGGTCCCCTCGCTGAACGGGGCGATGCCGCAGTCCGGGCAATGGTGATGGTCGATGTGCTGGCGATTGAACCGATACGTGCCCAGGGCCTGCGGCGCGCTGCGCAACGACAGCGCCGCGCGCGCGCCGAACCACAGCAGCCCGCCGCGGCGGCGGCACATGGAACAGTTGCAGTCGTAGACCTCGGCGATCGGCGCCTCGGTTTCCAGTTCGAATGCGATGCGCCCGCAATGGCAACTGCCGGTGTAGTTCATCCCTGCGCTCCCGTCCAAGAACAGGCACCAGAATAATCCAACGGCAGGTGCGCGCGCCGCCGCGGCCGCCTATGCTTGGGAATCGACCCATCACAGGAAACCCGATGCGCAAGCACCTGCTCGCTGCCGCCCTGCTCGCCGCCCTCGCCGGCTGCCAGAAACCCGCCGACGCGCCGACCGCGGCATCCGCCGCCACGCCCGGCGCGGCCGCCAATGCCGCCGATCCGGCCGCCGACGCGGCCTTCGCCGCGCTGTCCAAGCGTGCCGTGGACACCTGGATGCAGCTGTCTCCGGTCGGCGCCACCCAGACCGGCGATCACCGCTACGACAGCGAACTGGACGATCTCAGCGCCGCTGGCCGGCAGAAGAGCCTGGAGGCGAGCAAGCAACTGCTGGCCGAGCTGGACAAACTGCAGGTGGGCAAGCTCTCGCGCGAGAACCAGGTGGATGCGGCGATCCTGCGCAACCAGTTGCAGTCGGACATCTGGGGCAGCGAAGTGTCGCAGAGCTGGGCGTGGGATCCGCAGGTCTACAACGGCCTGGCCGGCGGCGCGATCTACGGGCTGATGGCGCGCGAATTCGCGCCGCTGCCGGAGCGGCTGAAATCCGCCACCGCGCGCATGGAAAAGATCCCGGCGCTGTTCGCGCAGGCGCGCGCGAACCTGGACCCGGCGCGGGTGCCGCTGATCAACGCGCAGACCGTGGCCAAGCAGAACCAGGGCATCCTCAGCATCGTCGATACCTTCATCGCTCCGCACGTCAAGGAACTGCCGGAGGCCGACGCGCAGCGCCTGCAGGCGGCGATCGACGGGCTGAAGAAGGCGGTGGCCGAACAGCAGACCTGGCTGGACAAGACCCTGGTGCCCAACGCCAAGGGCGATTTCCGCATCGGCGCGGAGAACTACGACCAGAAGCTGAAATTCGCGCTCAACTCCTCGCTGTCGCGTGCCGAGATCAAGCAGCGCGCCGAGGCCGAGCTCAAGCGCGTGCGCGAGGAGATGTACGGCATCGCCCGCACCGTGCTCAAGGACCGCCCGAACGCGCCGGCGCTGGTCGATGCGCCGAACGACGCGCAGCAGCAGGCCGCGATCGAGGCTGCGCTGGAACTGGCCTACGCGCAGCATCCGGCGCGCGACAAGGTGGTCGAGGAGGCCAAGGCCTCGCTGGCCTCCTCCACCGACTTCGTCCGCGCCAAGAACCTGCTGACCCTGCCCGATGCGCCGGTGGACATCATCCTGATGCCCGAATTCCAGCGCGGCGTGGCGGTGGCGTACTGCGACTCGCCCGGCCCGCTGGACAAGAACCTGAAGACCTTCTACGCGGTGTCGCCGATTCCCGACGACTGGAACGCGCAGCAGGCCGAGTCGTTCCTGCGCGAATACAACGGCCGCATGATCCACCTGCTGAGCATCCATGAAGGCGTGCCCGGCCACTACGTGGAAGGCTGGCACTCGGCCAAGTTCCCCTCGACCCTGCGCGGCGTGCTGCGCTCGGGCACCTTCGCCGAAGGCTGGGCGGTGTACACCGAGCGGATGATGCAGGAGCAGGGCTACCTGGACAACGATCCGCTGTTCCATCTGGTGCAGCTGAAGTTCTACCTGCGCACCCTCGCCAACGCGCTGCTGGACCAGGGCGTGCACGTGGACAACTGGAGCAAGGAACAGGCGATGCAGCTGATGGTGCACGACACCTTCCAGCAGCAGAGCGAAGCCGAAGGCAAGTGGGTACGCGCGCAGCTGACCTCGGCGCAGCTGCCGACCTACTTCGTCGGCGTGCAGGAGCACCTGGACCTGCGCAAGGCGATGCAGGCCAAGCTCGGCGACAAGTTCGACCTGAAGGCCTACCACGACCAGGTGCTGTCCTACGGCGCGCCGCCGGTGCGTTTCGTGCGCGAGCTGATGCTGGACGAGCCGATCCAGTGACGGGCCGGGAGTGGGGATTCGGGAGTGGGGATTCGTAAAAGCGGTTCCTCGCACCTGAAGACCGCACGATCCATCTGGAGAAAAAGCCCCCCTTGAGTCAAGGGGGCGCGCCGACAGGCGCGGGGGATCTGGAAGGCGATGAGCTGGGGCCCACTGTTTGCGCAGCAAACTGTGGGGGCGTTAGCACGATTGCGATAACGCCGCTCAAAGTGTTGTGGGAGCGACTTCAGGACACCTCTAATAGCTCCATTCCGGAAGATGCACGGCACGCTGCGCGTGGGCTATGGCGTGTTCCTTTTTCCTGTCGCGGCTGAAGCCACTCCTACACATGCGCGCCGTGCTCTTGTAGGAGCGGCTTCAGCCGCGACAGGAGGACGAAGTAGCCGTGATGCCAAGGCGCCATGAAAAACGCGCCCGCAACGGCACCGTCTACCGCCAATGCGCCTTTGCCACTCCATGACATCTCGAACGTTATCGGTGCCGGACCTGCAGGCTGGGCGTATCGGCGTCTCGCAAGTGCATCGACGTGCTTTTTGGGGTTATGCCGTGCCCTTCACTCGCGGCGGGCTGTACCGATAACGCCCGTCGCGACTGAAGTCGCCCCCACAACTTGCGTTCGCCGATACCCTACCCCGCGACAAAACCGCCGGTCTGCCGCGCCCACAGCCGTGCGTACAGGCCGCCGCGCGCGACCAGTTCGGCATGGGTGCCGGTTTCGACGATCGCGCCCTGGTCCATGACCACCAGGCGATCCATGCGCGCGATGGTCGAGAGCCGGTGCGCGATCGCGATCACCGTCTTGCCCGCCATCAGTTCGTCCAGGCTGTCCTGGATCGCCGCCTCCACTTCCGAATCCAGCGCCGAGGTGGCTTCGTCCAGCACCAGGATCGGCGCGTCCTTCAACAGCACGCGGGCGATGGCGATGCGCTGACGCTGGCCGCCGGACAGCTTGACCCCGCGTTCGCCGACATGCGCCTCATAACCGCTGCGGCCTTCGCCGTCGCGCAGCGTGTCGATGAAACCATCGGCGCGCGCCTTGCGCACCGCCGCCAGCAGTTGCGCCTCGCTGGCGTCGGGGCGGCCGTACAACAGGTTGTCGCGGATCGAGCGGTGCAGCAGCGAGGTGTCCTGGGTGACCAGGCCGATCTGCCCGCGCAAGCTTTCCTGGGTCACCGCGGCAATGTCCTGGCCGTCGATCAGGATGCGCCCGCTCTCCAGGTCGTACAGCCGCAGCAACACATTGACCAGGGTCGATTTGCCGGCGCCCGACGGCCCCACCAGGCCGATCTTCTCGCCCGGCCGCACCTGCAGGTCGAGCCCGGCGATCACCCCGCCACGCTTGCCGTAGTGGAAATGGATGTGCTCGAAACGCACCTCGCCGCGGCTGACCTGCAACGCCTGCGCATCGGCGCGGTCCTGCACCTGGATCGGCTGGGCCACGCTCTCCATGCCGTCCTGCACCGTGCCGATGTCCTCGAAGATGCCGTTGACCACCCACATGATCCAGCCGGACATGTTGTGGATGCGGATCACCAGCCCGGTGGCCAGGGTGATCGCGCCGACGCTGATCCGCCCCTGGCTCCACAGCCACAGCGCCAGCGCGCAGGTGCCGACGATCAGGAAACCGTTCAACGCCGCGATCGAGAAATCCATGGCGGTGGTCATCCGGGTCTGCCCACGGTGCTTGACCGCCAGCTCCTGGATCGACTCGCGCACATAGGCCTCCTCGCGCTGGGCATGCGCGAACAGCTTCAGCGTGGCGATATTGGTGTAGCCGTCGACGATGCGGCCCATCGCCTTGGAGCGCGCCTCCGAGGCGATCCACGCGCGCCGTTGCATGCGCGGCACGAAGTACGCCATCAGCGCCGTGTAGGCCACCAGCCACACCAGCAGCGGCGCCATCAGCCGCACGTCGGCCTGCGCGAACAGGTACAGCGCGGTGCCGGTGTAGACCAGGATGTACCACAGCGCATCGACCATCTGCACCGCCGATTCGCGCAGCGAGGTGCCGGTCTGCATGACCCGGTTGGCGATGCGTCCGGCGAAATCGTTCTGGAAGAAATTCAGGCTCTGCCGCACCACGTAGTTGTGCATCAGCCAGCGTGTGCGGTTGCTCAGCCCGGGCATGATCGCCTGGTTGACCAGCAGATTGTGCAGCCCGGTCAGCAGCGGCCGCGCGATCAGGGTGATGGCGGCCATCCACAGCAATTCGTCGCGGTGACGCACGAAGAAATCCGGCCCCGGCGCCTCGGCGACCAGGTCGACGATGCGTGCCAGGAAATCGAACATCGCCACTTCGACCAGCGCCAGCAGCAGCCCGGCCACCAGCGTGGCGGCGAATACCGGCCACACCGGGCGCAGGTAGAAGGCATAGAAGCGCCACACCCCGCGCGGCGGCGTGCGCGGGTCGATGGCGGGAAACACGGGAATCAGCGACTCGAACCAGCGGAACATTGCGGAGCATCCTCTTGCAAGACGCGCAGCGTAGCCGATGCCGGTGTCCTCGCCATGTGCGTGCGCGCTTGCGGCGTGGCGCGCGCAGGCATTCTGGCCTCAGGCGAACGAGCCGAAGCTGCTGCGGTATACCGATGGCGCCACGCCCACATGGCGCCGGAACGCGGCGCGAAACGCCTCCAGCGTCGCGAAGCCGCAGGCCGCGCCCACCCGCTCCAGATCCAGCCGCCCCTCCTCGAGCAGGGCTTTCGCCGCGCGCACCCGCTCCTGCTGCAGCCAATGCGCCGGGGTGGTGCCGATCGCCGCCTTGAAGCGGCGGTAGAAATTGCGTTCGCTCATCGCCGCCGCCCGCGCCAGGTCGGCGGCGCCGATGCCGGTGTGCAACCGCTGCCGCGCCCAGTCGAACACGCCGCCGAAGGGATGGCTGCGCGGCGTAGCGACCGGGCTGGCGACGAACTGGCGTTGCCCGCCCTCGCGGTGCGGCAGCATCACCAGGCGCTGCGCCACGCGGTTGGCCACGGCGGTGCCGAAGTCGCTGCGGATCAGATGCAGGCCGGCATCGATGCCCGCAGCGCTGCCGGCCGAGGTCACGATGCGGCCGTCTTCCACGTACAGCGCATCGCAGACCAGGGTGCTGGCCGGAAAGCAGTCCCGGAACTGCTGCGCATAGCGCCAATGCGTGGTCGCCCTGCGCCCGTCGAGCAAGCCGCAATGGCCGAGCAGGAACGCGCCCGAGCAGATCGACAGCAGCCGCGCGCCGCGGGCATGCGCCGCGCACAGGGCCGCCTTCAACGCGGCGCCGGGCGACACCGCCGGCCCGCTCCAGCCCGGCACCACGATCGTATGCGCCTTGCGCAGCAGTTCCAGGCCGCCGTCGGCGGCGACCCGCAGCCCGCCGATGCCGCTGTGCACCTTGCGCGCGGTCATCGCCACGCCGAAGCGGTACCAGGGCAGATCCAGTTCCGGCCGCTGCAGGCCGAACAGTTCGGCGGCGATGCCGAACTCGAACAGGCACAGGTTCGGGTAGGCCAAGGCGACCACGTACGGCGACGCGTTCGCCTTGGCAGGGAATGACCGCTGTTCGTCCATCCTGCCAGTGTAGCCGCCGTGGCATCGGCGGCACACTGGCCATTCCCATGCCAAAGGACATCCCCGTGCACAATCCCGTGCTGCAGACACCTGCCGCCTCCAGCGCCGACGCGCTGCGCCATTTCGCCGCCAAGCGCTCTCTGGAGACCGATTGCTGGGACGTGCATGCCGCGTTGTCCGGCGCCGACGCCGGCTTCGTCCTGCTCGACGTCCGTTCCCCGGCGCTGTACGCACAGGGCCACCTGCCGGGCGCGCGCAACCTGCCCCACGCCAAGATCGTGCAGGGGAAACTGTCCGCCTACCCCGCCGGCACCCTGTTCGTGGTGTATTGCGCCGGCCCGCACTGCAACGGCGCCGACAAGGCGGCGCTGCGTCTGGCGGCGCTGCAACGCCCGGTGAAGCTGATGATCGGCGGCGTCACCGGCTGGCTGGACGAGGGTTTCGCGCTGGTGCGTGGCGATGCCGGCGCGGACCTTGCCTGACCCGCGGTAGCGGCGCGTTGGGCGACGCGCCGCCGATGCCGGTCGCGCGACGACGACCCTCGCGCGTCACCGGCGCCGCCGCGGTCCACGCCGGGCGCGATGGTCCAGCTGCGTGTGACAGCCTTCGCCGCGCGGGAGACGGCGGCACCGCCGCCAACGCGCGGCGCACGGCAGCATGGCGCAGCAGTCGCGTTGCCCGCCCCGCGCCCGCTTCGGGCTCAATCGCAGCGCAACGCATCCGGCGCATCCGCCGCGCCGGCCACGACCTGGATGCGGGTGAACGCCGCCGCGAACGGCGCATCGGCATCGATCGCGAACGGCATGTCGATGCCGCCGAGGTCGGCGCCGCGCTTGGCGAAGCAGGCCAATGGCACGCTCACGGTGCGCTTGCCGGATCCCGCGGGGGGCAGCGACGCGGCGATGTCGATTCCCTCGCCACAGCCGCGCATGCACCCCAGGCGCAGCGTCACCGGCGCGCTCGGCGCCCGCTGCACCTGCACGTCGAACTGCAGCGCGGCGCGGGCCTGCGCCATCGCGGTGAGGTTCTGGCTGGCGGCGCCGCTGGCCAGCAGGCGCGCCGGCGCCAGCCAGGTCACCTGCTTGGCGTCCTGCTGCGTATTGATCTGCACGGTGCGCACGCGCAGCGCCGGATCCGGTTGCGGCCATTCCACCACCGCGTTGAGGTCGGCGCCGAGCGCGCGCTGCTGGCCGCGCGCGGCCAGCGTCAGCGCGAACGGCGCGGCGTCGCGCAGGTTGAACACCGGCAGCGTGGTGGCCGCGCCGCAGCCGGCCGGCAGTTGCACCGGCAGCGTCCCGACATGGCCGCTGCGGGCATAGCGCAAGCCGTAGCCGAGCGCGAACAGCGGTGGCCGCGCCGGATCGGCCGGCGCCACCGGCGGCGGGCAGGCCTGGCCCGGCCACGGGAAGCCCAGCTGACCGCGGAAATCGTACGCCCCGCCGTACAGCACGTCGGCCACACCACCGCCCTCGCTGCCCGGCAGCCAGGCGGCGACGAAGGCCTGCGAGAGGTTGAGCAGGTCGTTGACGTACAGCGGCCGCCCGGACAGCAGCACTGCGATCACCGGCTTGCCGGTGGCCGCGGCATCCTGCAGCGTCTTCAGGTCCTCGGGATGGCGCTGGCTGTGTGCCATCGTGCTGGAGGCGACGATGTCGCCGCTGCCCTCGGCATACGGCGTTTCGCCGATCACCGCGACGATGGCGTCGTAGCTGCCCGGCGCCGCCGCGGCGACCGATTCGGCGTAGCGCACGCTGTCGGCACCGCCCACCTCGCGCAAGCCGGCCAGGATGCTCTGCGCGTTGGGGAAATCGGCATTGCGGTTATCCGTCCCCTGCCAGGTCAGCGACCAGCCGCCGGCCTGGTCGGCCAGGTTGTCGGCGCTCTTGCCGATCACCAGCAGGCGCTGGCCGCGGCGCAGCGGCAGCGCACCGCGCTCGTTCTTCAGTAGCACCAGCGATTCGCGCACCGCGCGCCGCGCCAGGTCGCGGTGCAGCAGCGCGTCCTCACGTCCGGCATAGCGGCTGGCGGAGGGCGCGTGCGCGAACAGGCCGGCGCGCAGCTTGACCCGCAGGATGCGCCGCACCGCATCGTCGATGCGCGCCTGCGGGATCTGCCCGGACTGCACCTGGGCCACGGTGTTGTCGATGAACGCCTTCCAGTCGTCGGGCACCATCACCATGTCCACGCCGGCGTTGATCGCCTGCGCGCAGCTGGCATTGCTGCAACCCGGCACCTGGCCGATGCCGTTCCAGTCGGAGACCACGAAGCCGTCGAAACCCATCTTGCGCTTCAGCGCCTCGGTGAGGAGCGGTTTGGCGCCATGCATCTTGCCGTAGTCGACACCGGCGGCGATGTCGTTCCAACTGCTGTAGGAGGCCATCACCGTCTGCACGCCGGCCTCGATCGCGCCGTAGTAACCCTGACCGTGCACGTTGAGCATCCGCGCCTGGTCGATCTGCGCCACGCCCTGGTCGCGACCGTGCGCGGTGGCGCCGTCGCCGAGGTAGTGCTTGGCGGTGGCCAGCACGCTGGCCTCGTCGCCGAGCCTGCCCTGCAGGCCGCGCACGTAGGCGCCGGCGTAGCTGCGCACCAGCGCCGGATCGGACGAGAAGCTCTCGTAGGTACGGCCCCAGCGCGGGTCCTCCGCCACCGCCAGCGTGGGCGCGAATGCCCAGCCGATGCCGGTGGCGCGGCTGGCCTCGGCGGTGGCGCGCGCGACCTGCTCGACCAGCGCCGGGTCGCGCGCCGCGCCCAGGCCGATGTTGTGCGGGAACAGCGTGGCGCCGTACACGTTGCTGTGCCCGTGCACCGCGTCGGTGCCCCACACGATCGGGATCGGCACCTGCGCATCGGTCCGCATCGAGGCCTGGTAGTAGGCATCGGCCAGGCGCAGCCAATCGGCCGCGCGCGCGTGCTTGTCCTTGCCCGGCCACGAGCCGCCGCCGTTGAGCACCGAGCCGATGTAGTACTGCCGCACCTGCTCGGGCGTGATCGACTTGATTTCGGCCTGGGTCATCTGCCCGACCTTCTGCGCCAGGGTCATGCCGCTCAGGATTTGCTCGACGCGGGCCTCGATCGCCGGATCGGGAGCGACCGCGCTGCGCAGCGACGGCCAGTCGCGCAGCGGCGCCGGTGCCGATACCGGTGCCGCCGGCGGCGCGACGGCAGCGACGGCGGCGAGCGTGGCAGCGGCGAGCAGCGCGCGCGCCCAGGGGTGCGGTGTGGACATGCGGGTTTCTCCATCGGGCCGATGCGGGCGCCACCTGCGGCGTGGCGCCCGTTCCGGCAGGCGGTGCGATCAGAGCTTGTAGCGGAAGCCGAGCAGGTACTGGCGCCCGTACTCGGTGTATTCCTCGGGCAGGAACACGGTGGCGGCGACGCCGGCGGCACTGACCTCGGTGCGGAACGCCTCGTTGGTCAGGTTGTTGACCTGGAACATCAGCGACAGGCCCTTCAAGCGGCCGCTGTCGGGGAAGTCGTAGCTCAGTTGCAGGTCGGTGACGCGCTCGCTGAGCGTGTTGCGGTAGCTGCGCTGGCCGAACAGCGAGCCGTATTCGCCGCGGTAGGGATCGCGGTAGCGCTGGCTGACGCGCGCGCCGAAGCCGTGCTTTTCGTAGAACAGCGTGGCGTTGGCGACGATCTTGGACAGGCCGGGGATGGTGTCGGTGCCGGGCGAGTTGTCGCTGGGATCGGGATCGATCGACGATTCGGTGTAGGAACCGTTGAACTGCACGCCGAACCCGTCCAGGCGCTCGCTGAACACGTCGCCGGTGACGGTGGCGGCGAACTCGATGCCGCGCATGTAGCCGCCGCTGCCGTTGGCCCAGGTGCTGAAGGTGCCGATGTTGGACAGCGGGGTCTTCCCGTCCGGGTTGTAGCCGGTGAAGTCCCAGGTGAGGTTCTGCCGGTAGATGTAGGTCTGCAGGTCCTTGTAGAACAGCGCCAGGCTGACGTAGCTGGCCGAGCCGAAGTACTTCTCCAGCGACAGGTCGAGCGCATCGGCGCGATACGGCTGCAGGGTCGGATTGCCGCCGCTGCCGCTCCACAGCCCGGTGGTGGTGTCCACCGCGGCGCTGGCGTCGGCGCTGAGGTAGTTGATCGGCGGGCGCATCAGCTGCTTGGCCGCGCCCAGCCGCGCCATCCAGCCGTCGCCGAAGTCGAACACCAGGTTCAGGCTCGGCAGCGCGTCGTGGTAGCGCGCGCCCAGCGTCTGCGCGCCGACCACCGCGCCGCCGCTGGCGTTGAAGCCGGTGGAGGACTGGTCGGTGCTGATGTACTGCAGGCCGGCGTTGCCGCGCACGCGCACACGCTCGCCCAGGTCCATGTCGATGTTGGCGCGCATGTAGTAGGTGTTGACGTGCTCGTCGACCACGTAGTCCTTGCGCAGGTCGTCGTTGCTTTCCGACAGCGTCACGCCGTAGTAGCGCGACAGCAGCGCGCGCGGATCGAAGCTGAGCACGTCGCCGATGCCGGCGAAGCCCAGCGAGGTCGGCGAATACAGCAGCGCCGGGTCGACCAGGGTCGGCGCGCGCCCCGGCAGGTCGGCGAAGTACACGTCGGCGCGCTTGTCCTTGCTGCGCCGGTTGACGTTCACGCCCAGGTCGATGCTGCGCATCAGCGCGGTGTCCAGGTCGTAGTTGAACTCCAGCCGGCCGGCCTTGATCTCGTCCTTCTGCCAGGAGTTCTCGAGGCGCCCGTCGTGGCCCCACTTCTGCGGATCCCACAGGTACACCGCGCCGGGATCGGCCAGATTGGCGAGCGAATAGCGCGCGAAATCGTTGCTCAGCGGCAGCTCGAAGCCGATGTCCTGCGGATCGGCCAGGCCGGCGTAGGTCTCCAGTTGCGATTGCCGGCGCTCGGCGCGCGAGTAGTTCAGGTCCAGGCTCAGCGACCACGGCTCCCAGTGCAGGGTATTGGTCCAGCCGACCGAGAGCAGTTTGTCCTGGCGGTCGTTGCGGTCGTTGCGCACCACCGGCTGCACGCCGCTCAAGGTGCCCTGGGTGATGATCGGCACGCCCTGCCGGTCGGTGGTGACGATGTCGCTGTAGCTCACCTGCTGGCCGAGCGCGTTGCTGAAGTCCGGCGCGTTGGACCACATCGCGCCATGCGTGGTTTCCTTCTGGTCGAACTTTGACCAGTAGCCGTCGAGCACGCTGTGGAAGTGCTCGTTTGGCTTGTACTCCAGGGTGCCGATCACGCCGTCGCGGGTCAGTTCGCGCGACTTGATCCACGCCTCCGAGCCCTGCAGCGCCACCGCGCCCGGCGGCTTGCCCGGCTGGGTCGCGCCCCAGCTGTCCGGGTTGCCCCACCACCACGCCTTGTAGTGTTTTTCCTGGAACGGCGAATTCAGCCGCGCCACACCCAGCGCCACGCCGATGGTGTCGCCGGCGAACTGATCGACGTAGGACGCCGCGGCGCGATAGCCGGTGTCGTGACCGTCGGCGCTGAGCTTGCCGAAGGAATTCTTCTCGCCGTTGCCGCTGACCACGATGCGCCGCTCGCCCAAGTCCAGCGGGCGGATCGTCTTCAGATCCACGGTACCGGACAGGCCCTGCCCGATCACCGCCGCGTCGGCGGTCTTGTAGACGGTGACCGCGTTGATCAGCTCGGCCGGGAACTGGTCGAACTCCACGCCGCGGCTGTCGCCGGTGCTGACCTGCTCGCGGCCGTTGAGCGTGGTACCGACGAATTGCTCGGACATGCCGCGGATGTTGATCACCTGCGAGCGCCCGTCCACGCGTTGCGTGGCCACGCCGGGCAAGCGCGAGATCGAGTCGGCGATGCTCACGTCGGGCAGCTTGCCGATGTCCTCGGCCGAGATCGCCTCCACGATCAGCGACGATTCGCTCTTGGTCTCCACCGCGGTCTCGATGGCGTGGCGAATGCCGGTGACGCGCACCGTATCCAGCGTGCCGACCGTGTCCTGCGACGCTGGCGGCGGCGCATCGGCGCTGGCGGTTTGCGCATGCGCCTGTTGCAACGCGGCGATGCAACAGGCCACGGCCAACAGCCGCCGCGACGGTGCGCCGCGGCGCGCGCGGCCTACGAACGATTCCTGCATGCCCCTCATGTCGTGCCCTCTCCCGGCATTTTTGACAGCGCTGTCATACGCGTCGTATCCAATGCGGTCAATCCCACCAAGGAGCGGGCCATGCCGCAGCCATGCAAGTTCGTCGAGATTCGAGCCGATGCGCCGGCGCCCCCGGCGAAATCGCTGCGTCGCAGCACGGCATTTGCGCGGCGATCGCGGTCCTCGCCCGGCCGCTGGCGGCACTGCGCCGGCGCGCTGTGCGGCGCGCTGCTGGCTGTCTCCGGGGCTGCCTTCGCCGCATCGCAGACATCCGGCGACGTCCTGGTCTGGATCACCACCCAGGACCATCGCCAGGCACTGGCGGCGGCGCCGGCCGCGGCCTGGAGCGCGCAGCCCGACGCCGATATTCGCGTCGATGCCACGGCCCGGCGCCAGCGCATGCTCGGCTTCGGCGCCTCGATCACCGACGCCTCGGCCTGGGTGCTGCAGCAATTGCCGGCGCCACGCCGCGACGCGCTGATGCACGAACTGTTCGGCCGCGCGGACGGCGGCCTGGGCCTGAGCTTCGCGCGGCTGACCATCGGCGCCTCGGACTTCTCGCGCCACCACTACAGCCTCGACGACACGCCGGACAACGCGCCGGATCCGGCGCTGGCGCACTTCAGCATCGCCCCCAACCGCGACGACGTATTGCCGATCGCGCAGCAGGCGCTGGCGATCAATCCCGAGCTGAAGATCATGGCCTCGCCGTGGAGTGCGCCGGCGTGGATGAAGACCAGCGGCAGCCTGATCGGCGGCACGCTCAAGCCCGAGTATTACGACGCCTTCGCCCGCTACCTGCTGCGCTACGTCGACGCCTACGCGCAGGCCGGCGTGCCGATCTTCGCGCTGACCCTGCAGAACGAGCCGGGCTTCACTCCCAAGGACTATCCGGGCATGCGCCTGGAGGCGGCGCAGCGCGCGCAGTTGATCGGCCGCCACCTCGGCCCGTTGCTCGACGCGCGCCGCGACCCGCCGCTGATCTTCGACTGGGACCACAACTGGGACCAGCCGCAGGAACCGCTGGCGGTGTTGGCCGATTCGCAGGCGCGGCGCCACGTCGCCGCCGTCGCCTGGCATTGCTACGCCGGCGACCCTTCCGCGCAAAGCCCGGTGCAGGCCGCCTATCCGGACAAGGACGCCTACATGACCGAATGTTCCGGCGGCGACTGGGAACCGCTGCGCAGCGGCGGGCTGACCCTGCAGGCGCGGCGGCTGATCGTGCAGTCGGTGCGCCACGGCGCGCGCGGCGTGCTGTTCTGGAATCTGGCGCTGGACCTGCAGGGCGGCCCGCATGCCGGCGGCTGCGACACCTGCCGCGGCGTGGTCGATCTCGACCCGCGCGGCGAGCGCGTGGTGCGCACCGACGAGTACTATGCGCTCGCCCATGCCAGCCGCTTCGTGCATCCGCAGGCCTGGCGCATCGATTCCAGCGAGGGCAGCGAAGGCATGGACAACGTGGCGTTCCTCAATCCGGACGGCTCGCGGGTGCTGGTGGTGGTCAACAGCGCCGAACGCGAACGTACGTTCGGCGTCGCCGAAGGCGCGCGCGGCTTTCGCTACACCATGCCGGCGCGCAGCCTGGCCAGCTTCGTGTGGCCGGCGCCGGCCGCGGTCGCGCCGCAGTGAGCAAACGCGCCACGCCGGGCCTGCGCATCGAGGACGTGGCTGCGCGCGCCGGCGTGTCGATGAAGACCGTCTCGCGGGTGATCAACGGCGAGCCCAACGTGCGCGAGCAGACCCGGCGCAAGGTCGAACAGACCATGCAGCAGCTGGGCTACCAGCCCAACCCGTCGGCGCGCAGCCTGGCCGGGCAGCGCTCCTATGCGGTGGCGCTGGCCTACGACAATCCCTCGTACTACCAGATGGAGATCCAGAACGGGGTGCTCGCGGCGTGCCGCGCGCAGCGCTACACATTGATGCTGGCGCCGGTGGACCGCAGCCGTGCCGACCATGCCGATGCGCTGGTGGCGCTGGCGCGGCACCAGCACATCGATGGCCTGCTGCTGATTCCGCCGCTGACCGACGACGTTCCGCTGCTGCGCCGGCTGGACGCCGAAGGCATCGCCCTGGCCTGCGTGTCGCCGCGGCGCCAGCGCGACTGGCCCGGCGTGCGGCTGGAGGAACGCCGCGCCGCGCGCGAACTGGTCGGCGAACTGGTGCGGCTCGGCCATCGCCGCATCGCGCATGTGCGCGGCCTGCCCGGCCACGGCGCCACGCAATGGCGCCTGGCCGGCTATCGCGACGCGCTGGCGGCGGCCGGCATCGCCTACGACCCGCGCCTGGTCGTACCGGGACGCTTCGAGTTCACGTCCGGCGTCGAGGCTGCCGAGCGCCTGCTCGGGCAGCGCCCGCGGCCGAGCGCGGTGTTCGCCGCCAACGACGAGATGGCCGCCGGCGTGCTGCGCAGCGCCAGCCTGCGCGGACTCGCCGTGCCGCGCGACCTGTCGGTGTGCGGGTTCGACGACACCCTGGTCGCGCAGCAGGTCTCGCCGGCGCTGGCGACGGTGCAGCAACCGTTGCAGCAGATGGGCCGGCGCGCGCTGGAGCTGCTGCTGTCACGGGTACGCACGCCGCAGCCGCCGGCCTGCGAGACCCTCACGTATCGCTTGCTGCTGCGCGATTCGATCGGACCGCCGCTTGGGAAGCGTTGAGGCTTGGCAGCCGGGATTGGCGATTGGGGATTGGGGATTCGGGATCGCTGCCTCGCGCAGCGCATCCGAAATTCAATGCACTTGAAGGAGGGGCTTCAGCCCCGACGCCTTACCGGTAAGGCGTCGGGGCTGAAGCCCCTCCCACAAATAGCCAAAGACGCGTCAGCTCGGCATTTACCAATCCCAAATCCCGAATCACGAATCCCGAATCACGAATCCCCGCTCTCGGGCGTCAGCAACAGATCCTGAAAGTCGAAGCTGAAATCGGTCAGCGGCGAGATCGCTTCCATGCGCACCTCGCGCACCTTGCCGTCGGGCGTCAACGCGAAATTGACGAAGGCATCGGCATTGAGCGAACGGTCGCGCCAGCGCACGATGAAGGTGTCGTGCTGCCAGTGCTCCAGCGTGCCGACCAGCTGCGCGGTCTTGCTGAAACGCAGTTCCAGCTGCTTGCCGCGCTGCACGATCGCCACCTCGCCGTACCACGGATCGCGATAGGTGCCGGCGTAACCGGCCAACGGCAGCGATGGCTTGGAGCGCGCATCGCGCGCGGCCTGGTGCCTGCTCCAGTCCTCGTCGGCCTTCGCATCGGCCTTGGCCACCGCGGCGGCATAGGCGGCGGTCCAGTCGGTCGCCGGCGCGCCCAGGTAAGCGTCGAGCACCTGCAGGGTCAGCGCATTGAACGCCGCGCCCACTTCCTGGTTGGTCAGCACGATCACGCCCAGTTTCTGTTCCGGCAGCAGGGTCAGCCGCGACACCATGCCCGGCCAGCCGCCGGTGTGCCAGACCAGCTTGTGCCCGCGGTAGTCGCTCAGGCTCCAGCCCTCGCCGTAGCCGGCGAAATTCGGCTTGGCCGGCAGCAGTTGCGGCACGCTCGGCTCGGCGATGGCGATCGGGGTGATCACCTGCCACATCTCCTGCTGCCGCTGCGCGCTGAACAGGCGCCGCTCCTGGCCATCGGCCGAGGGCAGGCGACCGCCGTCGAGCTGCACCTGCATCCACTTGGCCATGTCGTGCACGCTGGCGTAGATGCCGCCGGCACCGGAATTGTTCGACCAGGTCAGCGGCGGCACCGGGCGCAGGTCGCGGAAATCGAACTTGGCATGGCCGACCGCCGCGCGATCGCCGGGCTGCAGGTAGTCGCTGTTGATGCGCGCGCCGCTCATGCCCACCGGCACGAAGATGCGCTGGCGCACGAACTCGGCGTAGGACTGCCCGGAGACCTGCTCGATCACCTTCTGCGCCACCGCGTAGAGGATGTTGTCGTAGGCGTAGCGGTCGCGGAAGCCGCCCTTCAGCGGCACCTGCGCCAGGCGCCGCACCACCTCCTCGTTGCTGTAGCTGGTCGCCGGCCAGAACAGCAGGTCGCCGGCGCCCAGGCTCAGGCCGCTGCGGTGGCTGAGCAGGTCGCGCACGCGCATCTCGCGGGTCACGTAGGGATCGGCCATCTGGAACCACGGCAGGTGCTCGATCACCCGGTCGTCGAGCGCGAGCTTGCCTTCGTCGGCCAGGATCGACAGCGACGCGGCGGTGAACGCCTTGGTGTTGGAGGCGATCGCGAACAGGGTCTGCGCGTCCACCGGTTCCGGCTTGCCGAGTTCGCGCACGCCGTAGCCGCGCTCCAGCACCACCTGCCCGTCCTTGACGATGGCGATGGCGATGCCGGGCACGTCGAACTGCTTGCGCACCCGCTCGATCCGCGCGTCCAGGTCCTGCAGCGCGGGCGGCAACGCCGCGTCCACCTGGGCGGGCGCGGGCGCCTGCGCCTGCGCGGTGGCGGTCATCGCCAACAACAGGCCGCAGCCCATCGACATCGTCTTCAAATCACGCTCCTCGCAGAAAAACCGAAAAAGGACCAAGCCGGCGCCTTGCCGCGCCATACGTGCGCGGCGCGGCGCATGCCGCGGCGGCGACACGCCGGCCGTCAAACCACAGCGCGACCCGGCAGCGAGGCAGCGACCGTCAGCACCGTAGCGCTGCCGCGCGCCCCAACCCCGCACCGTGCAGCACGGAGTGTAGGACAGCCGGCGGCCTGCGCGGCAGTGCCGCGCTACAGCGCCGCCGCCCGCGCCAGCAGCGCCTGCCGCTCGCGTGCGTTGGCGGTGAGCGCGGCGGCCTGTGCGAAGGCGGCGCGCGCCTCGTCGGTGCGCTCCAGGCGCTGCAGCACATCGCCGCAGGCCGCCGCCAGCGGCGCGTAGTCGCGCAATCGCGGATCCTCGCGCAAGGGCTGCAGCAAGGCCCAGGCCGCCGCCGCGCCCTCGGCACGCGCCACCGCGACCGCGCGGTTGAGCTCCACCACCGGCGAGGGATGCAGCTGCGCCAGCCGCGCGTACAGCGCCGCCAGCCGCGCCCAATCGGTGTCATCGGCGCGGCGCGCGCAGGCATGGCATTCGGCGATGGCCGCCTGCAGCACGTAGGCGTCGTCGTCGCCGCCCAGCGCCTGCGCGCGCCGCAGCGCGTCCTGGCCGCGCGCGATCTGCAGCCAGTCCCAACGCGCCCGGTCCTGCTCGGGCAACAGCACCGGGCTGCCGTCGGCACGCACCCGCGCGGCGCTGCGCGAAGCCTGCAGCTCCATCAGCGCCAGCAGTCCATGCACCTGCGGCCACGCCGGCAACCGATGCGCCAGCACCCGGCCCAGCCGCAGCGCCTCCTCGCACAGCGCCGGACGCATCCAGTCGTCGCCGGCGCTGGCCGCATAGCCTTCGTTGAACACCAGGTAGATCACCTCCAGCACCGAGGCCAGGCGCTGCGGCAGCGCCGCCTGCCGCGGCACCTCGAACGGCACCCGCTTCTGCGCCAGGGTGCGCTTGGCGCGGACGATGCGCTGGGCGATGGTCGGCTCCGGCAGCAGGAACGCGCGCGCGATCTCCTCGGTGGTCAGGCCGCCGAGCAGGCGCAGGGTCAGCGCCACCCGCGCGTCGGCCGGCAGCAGCGGATGGCAGGCGACGAACATCAACCGCAGCAGGTCGTCGCCGATGTCGTCCTGCAGCGCATCGCTGTCGTCCGGCGCGGGCAGCGCCTGCGGTTGCAGCGCCTCGCCCCACTGCGCGTGCTGGCCGGCGATGCGCCGGTGCTGGCGCAGCACGTCGATCGCGCGATTGCGCGCGGTGGTCATCAGCCACGCTCCGGGGTTGTCGGGAATGCCCTGCGCGGGCCAGCGCTCCAGCGCGGCCAGCCAGGTGTCCTGGACCAGTTCCTCGGCGCGGCCGACATCGCCGCCGAGCAGCCGCGACAGGCGCGCGATCAGCCCCGGCGCCTCCATGCGCCAGACCGTTTCCAGGCGTTGCGCGAATGCGGTCTCCATGCGCGGCATCAGAGCATCGGATGCGCCGCCGCACAAGCCGCGGCGGCAGCCATGCTCAGCCCGGCGTGCCGCTCATGTGCGCGATCTCCCACAGGTGGCCATCGGGATCCTCGAAGCCGCGCTGGTACACGAAACCGTAGTCGCGCGGCGCTTGCGGCTCGCGCGCGCCGGCCGCCAGCGCCTTCTCCAGCAGCGCGTCGACCGCGGCGCGGCTGGGCACCGACAACGCGGTGATGACCTCGGTGCTCACCCGCGCATCGCTGAGCGGCTTGTTGGTGAAGCCGGCGAAGAACGGCTCGGTCAGCAGCATCACGAAGATGCTGTCACTGACGATCATGCAGACCGCATTCTGGTCGGTGAAGGTCGGATTGAAGGAATAGCCCAGCGCCGCGAAGAAGGCCTGGGAGGCCTCCAGATCGCGGACCGGAAGATTGACGAAGATCATCTGCGGCGTATCGGACATGGCGGTGATTCTCGAGCGAAAGGGGCGGGAATGCGCGGGCCGTCATGGCCGTTTCATGCAGTTGACCATCCACGGCTTGCCGTAGCGATCGACCAGCATGCCCCAGCGCTGCGCCCAGAACGTCTCGGCAAGCGGCACGCCGACCTGGCCACCGGCACCCAGCGCGGCGAACACCCGTTCGGCCTCCTCCACCGACTCCACCTCGACGTTGATGGTGGTGGTGCCGGCGCCCTGCGCGGCGTGGCTGTCGGCCGCCATCAGCACCGCGCCGCCGGCTTCGAGCTGGCTGTGCGCGACCTGGTCCAGCGTGCCCGGCGACATCTCGCCGCAGCCGTCCATGGTGTCGCTGGGTGGCATGTCGCGATAGGTCGTTTCCGACACGACGCTGCCGCCCAGGGCCTGCGCGTAGAACGCCATCGCCTCGTGGGTGCAGCCGTCGAAGCTCAGGAACGGAATCAGTTTCATCGGGGTCTCTCCTTGCGGTGGTGGTGTGGTGGTGACGCGGCTCAACCCGGAGCGCACGCGCGCAGGCGGCGCTGCCGGGCCTGCAGCAGATCGGCAGGCAGCGCGTCGCCCAGGTCCTGCAGGTCCAGCAACGGGCGCAGTTCGACCTCGGTGCCGGGCTCGAACGGGGCGCGCTTGAGCCACTCGGTGGCCTCGTCCAGCGAGCGCACCTGCCACAGCCAGAACCCGGCCAGCAGATCGCCGCTCGCGGCGAACGGACCGTCGATCGCCTGCCGCCGCTGCGGCGCGAAACGCACGCGGCGGCCGCGCGAACTGGGCTGCAGACCTTCGGCGGCGAGCAGGACCCCGGCCTCGGCCAGCCGATCGTTGTAGGCGCCCATCGCCCGCCACGCGTCCTCGCTGGGCAGGCGCCCGGCCTCGGAGTCGGCGGTGGCCTTGACCAATACCATCACTTTCATCGTGTCCTCCACGGGTGCGGCCGCTGGCGGGCCGTGCATTGGGTACGACGCCGGGGGAAGACGAAAATCGACAGGCCTGCGCAAAAAAGTTTTCGGGACGCCTGGATGCGGCGGCGCAACACACGGCCGCGCCGCGCTGAGCGATCATGCGTCTCCCGTTGCCGCCGGCCGCTCGCCCATGCAATTCCTGCTGCTGATTTACATCGACCCGTCCTTGCTGGAGGCGCTGCCCGCCGAGGAATACGACCGCCTGATGCGCGATTGCCTGGCGCATGCCGACGCGCTGCAGGCCGAAGGCACCCTGGTGCTGGCGCAGCAACTGCAGCCTGTCGCCACCGCCCGCACCCTGCGCTCGCGGCAGGGCCAGCTGCGCATCACCGACGGCCCCTTCGCCGAGACGCGCGAACTGCTGGCCGGCTTCAATCTGATCAATGCGCGCGACCACGACGAGGCGGTGCGCATCGCCAAACATTTCCCCTGGTCGCGCTTCGGCAGCATCGAGGTGCGGCCGCTGGCCGACATGGACGCCGAACGCGCCCGCGTCGGCACCGCAGCCGCGCGCCGGATCTCCGCTGCATAGCCGCGCCGCGCCCGCCCGGGCGCAGCCTGCCCCGGAAATAGCGCAGCGTCGCGGGTGCCACGCGCGTGGCGCAGCGATTCGGCAACGTTGCAGTTCTGCTGAAAAGACCCGCTTACACCGGCAGCAGCGCCTGCGCGGCGACCAGCACGCCGTTGCAATCGGCGTACAGCCAGTGTCCAGGTACGAACGCCACGCCGGCGAAGGACAGCGGCACAGCGACTTCGCCAAGACCGCGTTTCTCGGTCTTGCGCGGACACGCGGCCAGCGCCTGCACGCCCAGCGGCAGCGCCGCCAACGCTTCCACGTCGCGGACGCCGCCGTGGATCAACAGCCCGGCCCAGCCGTTGCGCACCGCGTTCTCGGCGATCTGGTCGCCGAGCAGCGCGCAGCGCAGCGAGCCCTGCCCGTCGACGACGATGACGCGGCCGGCGCCGGGCGTGGCCGCCAGTTCGCGCACCCGCGAATTGTCCTCGAAACAGCGCACGGTGACGATCTGCCCGCAGAACGCGGCGCGGCCGCCATAGCTGCGGAACAGCGGTTCGGCGACCTGCACATCGGGGTGGTCGTCGCACAGGTCGGGCGTGGTCCAGCGCATGGTCGCTCCGGGCAGTGGCGTCGCCTGGATGGTAGCGCGGCGCCGACACGACGGCAGCCGCAGCAACCATGCACACGACGCAGGCGCGGGCTGCGGCACAATTCGCTTCCCTGTCCGCCCGCGTGTACTGCCATGAACGATCTCTTCGACTCCGCCCCGGCCGCGCCGGACGGCATCCGCGTCGGCATCGGCGGCTGGACCTACGCGCCGTGGCGCGGCGGCATGTTCTACCCGCAGGGACTGGTGCAACGCCGTGAGCTGGAATACGCCAGCCGCCACGTCAGCAGCATCGAGATCAACGGCACCTACTACGGCACGCAGAAGCCGGATACCTACGCGCGCTGGCGCGACGAGGCGCCGGCCGATTTCCTGTTTTCGGCCAAGGCGCCCAAGCGCATCACCGGCATGCGCAAGCTGGCTACGGCCGGCGCGCAGATCGAGGACTTCGTGGGCGGCATCGCGACGCTTGGCGACAAGCTCGGCCCGCTGGTCTGGCAGTTCGAGCACGGCCGCACGCTCGACCTCGACGAGCTCGCCGCGTTCCTCGAACTGCTTCCGCAGCAAGCCGGCGGTCGCCGCTTGCGGCACGTGCTGGAAGTGCGCGACCCGGCCTGCGTCGGGCCGCGCCTGCTGGAGCTGGTGCGCCGCCACCGCGTGGCCACGGTGTTCACCGATTCGCCCGACTTCCCGTCCTTCGCCGATCTCAGCGCCGACTTCGTCTATGCGCGGCTGATGCGCAGCCGCGCCAACCTGGCGCACGGCTATACGCCGAAGGAAGTGCGCGCCTGGGCGGCGCAGGCGCAGGCCTGGCGCCGCGGAGAGGATCCGGACACGCTGCCGCATGTCGGCGCGCTGGCCGCCAAGGCCAAGCCGCGCGAGGTCTTCGTCTATTTCATCAGCGCAGCCAAGGAACGCAATCCGGCCGCGGCGATGGCGCTGCTGGCCGAACTCGGCAAGCGCTGAGGCGCAGCGCGCAGGGCTGGATGAGGGTACAGGCGAAGCCTCGTGCTCCCAACGCCGCGAGTCGCTTCGCGCCGCACCCTCACCCCAACCCCGCTCCCGACGGGAGAGGGGGCTCTCCCATTCCGACTCACCGTCCCCCCCCCAGCCTCAACGCGCGACAATAGCCGCATGCCCCTGCACCCCACCAGCAAAGCCCAGCTGCAAATCCACTTCTGCGTCTTGCTGTGGGGGATCACCGCGATCCTCGGCAAGCTGATCACCCTGCCGGCGCTGCCGCTGGTGTGGTGGCGGATGCTGATGGTGGTGGCGGCGCTGGCGCTGCTGCCGCGGGTATGGCGCGGGCTGGCCGCGCTGACCCCGAAACTGGCGCTCGGCTATGCCGTGGTCGGCGCGTTGGTCGGCCTGCACTGGTTGACGTTCTACGGCGCGATCAAGCTGGCCAACGCCTCGGTGGCGGCGACCTGCATCGCGCTGGCGCCGGTGTTCACCGCGGTGATCGAACCGTGGGTGGCCAAGCGCCCGTTCCGTCCCAGCGAGCTGGTGTTCGGCCTGGCGGTGCTGCCGGGTGTGGCATTGGTGGTCGGCGGCGTGCCCGATGGCATGCGCGCCGGCGTCGCGGTCGGCGCGGTCTCGGCGCTGCTGGTCGCCGCGTTCGGCTCGCTCAACAAGCGTCTGGTCGACCATGCCGACCCGCTGACCGTGACCGCGCTGGAACTGGGCGCCGGCACCCTGACCCTGACCCTGCTGGCGCCGCTGCTGCCGTTCGTG
The DNA here is from genome assembly GCF_041245805.1 of Xanthomonas sp. DAR 34887. Classification (NCBI taxonomy): domain Bacteria; kingdom Pseudomonadati; phylum Pseudomonadota; class Gammaproteobacteria; order Lysobacterales; family Lysobacteraceae; genus Xanthomonas; species Xanthomonas tesorieronis. The sequence goes on along the minus strand of NZ_CP162490.1, from coordinate 1,886,692 downwards.
CTGCCGGCGCTGAGCGGCCCGTTGCTGGTGCTGCCGGGCCTGCACGACACCCTGCTGCTGCTCGCGCTGGCGCTGCTGTGCACGCTGCTGCCGTTCGCCCTGGCGCTGGTCGCGCTGCGCCGGCTCAGCGCCTACGCGGTGCAGCTGGTGACCAACCTGGAGCCGGTCTACGCGATCGTGTTCGCGATCGTGTTGCTGGACGAGCAGAAGCAACTCACCGCGCTGTTCTACCTGGGCGTGGCGGTGATCCTGGGAGCGGTGTTCCTGCATCCGCTGCTGACCCGCGACAAGCCGGTGCAGCACCCGGAACTGCTGGCGACCTCCGAAGCGAAGAACGCGCTGGAGTGACTCCGCCGGCGCGGTTCACTCCGCCAGCGAAACGCAGTCGCGGCCGGCGCGCTTGGCCCGATACAGGGCCTGGTCGGCGCGTTTGAGCAACTGATCGGCGTTTTCGCCCAGCTGTTGGGTGGCCACGCCGAAGCTGGCGGTCAGCGGCACGCCGAGCTGCAGCAGGGAGACTTCCTGGCGCAGCGTCTCGCATTCGTGCATGGCCTGCCGCGCGTCCAGGCCAGGCAGCAGGATCGCGAATTCCTCGCCGCCGTAGCGCGCCACCAGGCTGCCCGACGGCGCGTGCGTGCGCAGCATGTCGGCCAGCGCCATCAGCACCGCATCGCCCTTGTCGTGGCCGTGCAGATCGTTGATGTGCTTGAAATAGTCCAGGTCCAGCAAGGCCACGCTGAGCGGCACGGCACCGAACTGCGCGGTCTCCGCGTTGACCATCAACGCGGTGGCGAAGGCGCGGCGGTTGAACAGCCCGGTCAACGGATCGGTGCGCGACTGCTCGAGCAGGTCGGCGTTGAGCGATTCCAGCGACGCCTGGTAGCGGGCCAGCTGCTGTTCGTAGCGTTCGCGTTCGCGCAGCTGCAGCGCCAACGCGTGGCTGGTGCGGCGCAGCTCGACCAATTGCATCACCTGCCGCGACAGCGCCTGCAGCGCCACCACCTGCTCCGGCTCCAGCGTGCGTGGGCGGCGGTCGAGCACGCACAGCGCGCCCACCGCCAAGCCCTCGCTGTTCAACAGCGGCGCACCCGCGTAGAAGCGCACACCGACCTCGGTGACCAGCGGATTGAACGCGAACCGCGGGTCCGCGGCCGCATCGGTGACCACCATCACATCCCGCGGGGAAAGAATGGTATGCCCGCAGAACGAGGCGTCGCGCGAGGTGCTGAGCAGGGTGACGTTGCGCTGCGACTTCAGCCACTGGCGCTCGTCGTCGACCAGCGAGATCAGCGCCGATGGCGTGTCGCACAGGCTGGCGGCGATGCCGACCAGGTCGTCGTAGGTCGCTTCCGGCTCGGTGTCCAGGATCTGCAGCGCATGCAGCGCGCGCAGGCGGTCGGCTTCGTTGTCGGGCTTGCGTGGCTTGATCACAGGAGCGGGCGGCGGGCGGCGGATTGCATGGCGAGTATCGCCAAAATCGCCGCCATTGCCAGTGAAGGCGGCGCGGCCCGGCTTACCAGTCCTGGCGCTGCGGCAGCAGCCCGCGCAGTTCCTGCTCGGTGAGGTTGCGCCATTGGCCCGGCTTCAGCGCGCCGAGCTTGATGTTGTCGATGCGCACGCGGCGCAGTTGGGTGACGCGGTAGTCGAACGCTGCGGCCATCAGCCGGATCTGCCGGTTCAGGCCCTGCTCGAGCACGATGCGGAAGCCGAACTTGGCGATCCGCGCGGTGCGGCACGGCAGGGTCATTTCGTTGTGCACGCGCACCCCGCGCGCCATGCCGCGCAGGAACTCGTCGCTGACCGGCTTGTTCACCGCCACCAGGTATTCCTTCTGGTGGCGGTTCTCGGCGCGCAGGATCTCGTTGACGATGTCGCCGTTGCTGGTCATCAGGATCAGCCCCTCGGACTCCTTGTCCAGGCGCCCGATCGGGAAGATGCGCTGCTCGTGGCCGACGAAATCGACGATGTTGCCCTTGACCTCGCTCTCGGTGGTGCAGGTCACCCCGACCGGCTTGTTCAGTGCGATGTAGACGTGGCGGCGCCCGGATTTCTGCTTGGCGCGCGCGCGCAGCGGCTGGCCGTCGACCTGCACCTCGTCGCCCTCGCCCACCACCGCACCGATCCCGCCGGGCCGGCCATTGACGGTGACGCGCCGCGCGGCGATCAGCCGGTCGGCCTCGCGGCGCGAACAGTAGCCGGTTTCGGCGATGTGCTTGTTGAGGCGGATGGACATTGGAGCAGGGATTCGGGAGTGGGGATTCGGGATTGGCAAAAGCAGAAGTCCGCTATCGGCAGCGGCACGAGGCATCGCAGGACTGGGGACCGAGACGAATCCCGAATCCCCAATCCCCAATCCCGGCTCTTCAGCGCTTCGGCGGCCCCTTGCGCGGCGGGCGCTCGCCGGCGCCGCGGTCGGCGATGCGGGTGGCGGCGCCCGATGGGCGCGGACCGGCCGCGTTCGGGCGGCCGCCGGGCTTGCCGGCGCCACGCGCGAACTTCGGCTTGAACGGCGCGCTGCCGGCGTCGTCGCCGTCGAGCTTGCGCATCTGCAGTTGTTGGCCGGAGACCCAGACCTTCTTCAGGTGGGTCAGCAGCTCGCGCGGCATGTCCGCCGGCAGGTCCAGCACCGAATGGTCGTCGTGGATGTCGATGCGGCCGATGTACTTGCTCTCCAGGCCGGCCTCGTTGGCGATCGCGCCGACGATGTTGGCCGGCTTGACCCCATGCTGGTGGCCCACTTCGATGCGGTAGGTCTCCATGCCCACTTCCGGCTCGCCGCGCGGCGCCTTGGGCGCCTTGTCGCGGCGCGGCGCCTCGAAGCTGCCGACATCGCGCTGGTAGTCGTAATCCGGGCCATGCCCGGCCGGCGCGGGACGCGGCGGACGCGGCGCGCGCTCGCCTTCATCGCGGCGCGGCGGGCGCGCCTCGCGGTCGAACTTGGGCTCGAACCTGGGGCGTTCGGTGCGCTCGCCGCGGTCGGCGCGCTCGCGGCGCTCGGCGCCCGGTCGCTCGAAACGCTCGCCCTGCGGCGGACGCGCGCGCTCCGGCGCCAACAGCAGCGGCGTGTCGCCCTGCAGCAGGCGCGCCAGCGCCGCGGCCACCTCGACCATCGGCACGTTCTTCTCGGCCTCGAACTTCTGCAGCAGATCGCGGTACATGTCGATGCCGCCGCTGGCGATGGTCTCGCTGATCTTTTCCATGAAGCGGGTCACGCGCTGGTCGTTGACTGCGTCCACGCTCGGCAGCTGCATCTCTTCGATCGGCTGCCGGGTGGCGCGCTCGATCGCGCGCAACATGCCCTTCTCGCGCGGGCTCACGAACAGGATCGCCTCGCCGCTGCGGCCGGCGCGGCCGGTGCGGCCGATGCGGTGCACGTAGCTTTCGGTGTCGTAGGGAATGTCGTAGTTCAGCACGTGGCTGATCCGCTCCACGTCCAGGCCGCGTGCGGCCACGTCGGTGGCGACCAGGATGTCGAGCTTGCCGTCCTTGAGCTGCTGGATCACCCGCTCGCGCTGCGCCTGCTGGATGTCGCCGTTGATCGCCGCGGCGGCCAGACCGCGCGCCTGCAGCTTCTGCGCCAGCTCGTCGGTACCGGCCTTGGTGCGCGCGAAGATGATCATCGCGTCGAACGGCTCCACTTCCAGGATCCGGGTCAGCGCATCGAGCTTGTGCAGTCCGCTGACCGCCCAATAGCGCTGGCGGATGTTCGCCGACGTGGTGGTCTTGGAGGCGATGATGACTTCGGCCGGGTCGTTCAGATAGGTCTGCGCGATGCGCTTGATCGCGGTCGGCATGGTCGCCGAGAACAGCGCCACCTGGCGCGAGTCCGGCAGCTTCTTCAGCACCGCCTCGACGTCGTCGATGAAGCCCATGCGCAGCATCTCGTCGGCTTCGTCGAGCACCAGCGTCCTCAGCTCCGACAGATCCAGGGTGCCGCGATCGAGGTGGTCGATGACCCGCCCCGGGGTACCCACCACCACGTGCACGCCGCGCTTGAGCGCCGACAGCTGCTGCACGTAGGGCTGGCCGCCGTACACCGGCAGCACCTGGAAGCCGGGGATCGCCGCGGCATAGCGGTGGAACGCCTCGGCGACCTGGATCGCCAGTTCGCGGGTCGGCGCCAGCACCAGCGCCTGCGGCTTGCGCTGGTTGAAATCCAGCCGCGACAGGATCGGCAGCGCGAACGCGGCGGTCTTGCCGGTGCCGGTCTGGGCCTGGCCGAGCAGGTCGCGGCCGGTCAGCAGCGCGGGAATGGTGGCGGCCTGGATCGGCGACGGCGACTCGTAGCCGACGTCGGAGACGGCTTTCATCACAGCAGGCGAGAGGCCGAGATCTGCGAACAGCAGCGGCGCGGGGGTATCTTGGGACATGGGAGACTCCGGAGGCGCCGCAGAGAACCGGCAGGCGCAAAGAAGCACATTGTGCGCCTTGCCGGGCCGCATGTCGAAACCGGGTGAACGAAGCCGTTCAGGCGTGAGAAACCCCGGCCTGCCGCGAATCACCTTGCAGACCCTTCCGCGACCCGCCCGATGCCCGACGCTCTCACCCCCGCCGCAGCGCCTCCCGCCGACTTCGCCACGCTGTTGCAGGCGCACCGCGGCATCGTCGCGAAAGTGGCCGGCAGCTATTGCCGGGATCCGGACGATCGTGCCGACCTGATCCAGGAGATCGCCGCGCAGGCCTGGCGGGCCTTTCCCCGCTACGACCAGCAGCGGCCGTTCTCCACCTGGCTGTACCGGATCGCGCTGAACGTGGCGATCGGCGACCTGCGCGGGCGCAGCCGGGCGCACCGGCAGACCCTGCCGCTGCAGGACCTGGACATCGCCGACCCGCACGCCGCCGACCCGGAGCGCGAACGCCAGGTGCAGGCCCTGTACCGCTTCATCGCGCAGCTGCCGGCGCTGGAGCGGGCGCTGGCCCTGCTGTACCTGGACGACCGCCCGCAGCGCGAGATCGCCGAGATCCTGGGCATCGGCGAAAGCAACGTCTCCACCAAGATCGGCCGCCTCAAGCAACGCCTCCGCGACGAACTCTGACTCTTCCACAGGACCCGACCCATGCATCCCGACGAACTGAAACACGCCTGGCTGGCGCTGGACCAGCGCCTGCAACGTCACGACCGCCTGCAAGCGCAGCAGCTGCGGCAGCACAGCCTGCAGCGCGTGCAGCGCAGCCTGCGCCCGCTGCTGTGGGGCCAGTTCCTGCAGGTGCCGTTCGGCCTGTGCTGCATCGCCCTGGCCGGCCTGCTGTGGAGCCGCGGCGGCACGCTGCCGGGGCACCTGATCGCCGCCGGCGTGGCGATGCATGCCTACGGCGTGGCCACCGTGGCGCTGGCCGGCATCGTCCTGGGCCGGTTGCTGCACATCGACTACAGCGCACCGGTGCTGGAGATCCAGCGCCGGATCGCGCACACCCGGCGCTGGTACGTGGGCAGCGGCGTGGTCTGCGGACTGTCGTGGTGGCTGCTGTGGGTGCCGGTGTTGATGGTGCTGGCCGCGCTCGCCGGCATCGATCTGCTGGCGGCAGCGCCGGCCGTGGTGTGGAGCGGGCTTGGCGTCGGCGCGGCGGGTCTTGCCGGCAGCGTGTGGCTCTATCGGTGTTCGCGCTATCCCGCGCGGCCGCGGCTGCAGCGGATCGTCGACGACAGTCTGGGCGGCGCGAGCCTGCGCAAGGCCAGCGCTCTGCTCGACGAGGTGGAGCGTTTTCGGCACGACTGAGTGCGCAGCCGTCGCGTCGCGATGCGTGCGAAGAGGCCCAGCGCAGCGTGCGCGGCGCGAAGTCCGAGCGTTTCCTCCGCGAATGACCGACAATGGGCGCCGATTTCCGAACAGCGTCCCCCAATGCAGACCATCGATCTCCAGTTAGAAAGCGACTACGTCGAACTCAAGCACCTGCTGAAACTGACCGGCGTGTGCGACAGCGGCGGCGCGGCCAAGACCGTGATCAGCGAAGGCCAGGTCCGCGTGGACGGCGAAGTGGAAGTGCGCAAGGCCTGCAAGATCCGCGCGGGCCAGGTGGTGGAACTGGACGACGTGCAGATCCGGGTGATCGGCAAGGCATGAGCGTGAACGGCGCGCCCTGCGCGTCGCGTCTGCGGCCGCCGCGCACGGCGGTCGCGCCATGCTGATCGACATCGGCGCGCGCAACATCGCGCCGTCGGCGGACGATCCGCTGCACGACGTCTACGCACTGTCGATCGACCCCGACGCGGCGCGGCCGTTCTGCCTGTCGCAATCCATTCGCGGCGGGCATGCCGAACGCGGCGGCGCCATCTTCCTGGGCCTGGACGAACTGGACGGCTGGTGCGGCGACTGGCGCCTGCATCTGCGCCGCGCTGGCTGCGACTGGGCCATCGCCCCGATCGAGGCGGCGCAGCGCGCGGGCGATGTGCAAGGCGCCCTCGCCCTGCTCGTTGCCGGGGCTGAAGAACGCCGCATCGGCGGCACGCCGCGGCGCTAGGCGCTCGCTCGCATCTGTGCAGGCAGCGATATTTTTTGTGGGAGCGACTTCAGTCGCGACGGGCTTACCGGTAGAGCCCGTCGCGACTGAAGTCGCTCCCACAACGACTATCCCAAGCGAATAGAGCGGCAGGCACCATGCGCCGACGCCGGCTTTTTGTAGGAGCGGCTTCAGCCGCGACCGGAACCTTCCTGACACACCCGGTCGCGGCTGAAGCCGCTCCTACAGGGTGTATGCAGGCCCACGAAAGAAGCGGGATGCCGCTGGCGTGGCACTAAGCGTCGCGCTGGCTCGCCAAGCGACGAAGATATTTCTCTAGCATCCCGCGCGCATCCGCATCTCAGCGCGCACCCACCGCTGCGCGCTGGGTCAGGTGCGCGGCGATCGCGCGCTTGAACGGCCCCACTCGGTCGGCCACGCGCAAGGCCGCATTGCGCAGCGCGCGTGCCGGCAGACGGTCGTCGGTGTACAGCGCGGCGATCGCGTTGGTCGCCTCGTACAGCGGCCGCGTGGCCAGGCGGTGGCCGCGCTCGTAACCGGCCAGCAAGGCCGGCGCGGCGATGTCGCGGCCCTGCGCCACGGCCGCATGCAGTGCGCGCGCCAGCCGCGCCTGGCTCTGCAGGCCGAAATTGAAACCGTGCGCGGTCACCGGATGCATGCCCACCGCCGCGTCGCCGATCAGCGCGTAGCGCTTGCCGACGAAGCGGTGCGCGTACACCGCGACCAATGGATACGCCTGCGGCCGCACGATCGGCGTCATCGCGCCGAGCCGCTGCTCGAAGCGGGCGCTGATCTCCGCACCCAGCGCGGCGGTGTCCATGTCCAGCAGCGCCTGCGCGCGGTCCGGCGACAAGGTCAGCACCGCCGAGGCTTGGTTGCCGTGCAGCGGCAGCAGCGCCAGGGTCTGGCCGTAGCCGAACCACTCCCAGGCGGTGTGGTGGTGCGGGCGCTCATGGCTGACCCGGCAGACCAGCATGCTGCGCCCGAAATCGCGCATCTGCGCGCCGATGCCGAGCATGCGCCGGGTCGACGAGAAGCGGCTGTCGGCCGCCACCACCAGGCGCGCGGTCAGCGCCTGGCCATTGGACAGCATCAGCTGCGCCTGGATGTCGTCGCTGCGCAGCGCCTGTACCGAGACGCCGTCGAGCAAGGTCAGGCCCGGCTGCGCCTGCACCGCGGCGAACGCGGCGCGGCGGATCAGGTGATTGGGCACCAGCCAGCCCAGATCGCCGCGGCGGTCCTGGCTGGCGGCGAAGGTCAGCGCGAACGGCGAAGAGCCGTTCATGACCCGCGCATCGCGTAGCGGCGCGATCGCGTCCGGATCGATGCGCGACCACAGGTCCAATTGCTCGAGCAGGCTGCGCGAGGCGTGGGTCAGCGCGATCTCGCGGCCGTCGAAGGCGGCCTCGGCCAGGGCGGCGCGCGGCTGCGGTTCGATCAGCGCCAGCGACAAGCCGCTGCCGGCCAGAGACCGGGCGAAACACAGGCCCGCGGGGCCGGCACCGACAATGGCGATATCCACATGCATCGCTGCGCTTCCTGTCCAAGACGCAGCCAGCATAAACCCGCCGCGGCGCGCGGCATTGATCTGGATCATCGCTGCGGCAAACGGTCGCAGCGGCGCGCGTCGAACGCGGCGCGCAGCCTCAGAACAGCGCCCACACCAGTTGCAGGATCGACCACAGCGACACCAGCCAGACCAGACTGCGCAGGTAGGGCACGCCCGCCGCATACAACGGCACGTACGCCAGCCGCGCCCAGAAATACAGCTGCGCCGCCAGCGCGGTATGCGCACTGCCCTTGCCCATCGCCACCACCGCCAGCGCCGCGGCGGCGAAGAACGGGAAGGTCTCCAGGAAGTTGCGCAGCGCGCGCTCCAGGCGCCCGGCCACGCCGGCGGGCGGCGGCAATTGCGCGTCGCGCGCGCCGGCATTCCACTTCATGCCGCGTTGCGCGGTGACGAACGCCGCAGCCAGCAGCAGTTGCGCGATGCCGAGCAGGATCGCCCAGGCCAGCATGCGGATTTCGATACTCATCGACACCTCGGTCGGTTGCGAAAACGAAAGCAGCGGCGCGCGCATGCGCGTCAGTTCGGCGGACCGACGTGATAGCCGACCAGGCGCCAGGTCTTGTCCTCGTCCAGGCGCAACGAGACCAGCTCGCGCACCGGCTGCGGCGCATTGGCGAAGCGGCTGGGGAAACTGACGTTGACGTAGACCCCCGGCGGCACCTGCGAACCCGCGGCGTACTGCACCCGCGCCACGCTGGCCACACCGCGGCCGAGCAGCGCGCCGAGCCGTGCGCGGCTGGCATCGACCTGGCGCACGAACACCTCGCGCGTAACGGCCTTCTTGGCCACCGCCGATGCGCCGTCCCACAGTTCGCCGCTGCGTCCGGCATCGACCAGCTGCGCCGCGCGCAGGCCGGCCTGGGCCATTTGCGCGTCCTGCTTGGACAGCGGTCCCGGCGCGGCAGGATCGGCATGCCTGGCCGCCGCGGGTCTGGCGGCGGCGGACGTGGGCGCCGCAGGCTGTGCCGGTGCGGTCTGCGCCGCTGCAGCGAACACGGCAACGCCGAACAATGCGGGGAACAGTCGAAGTGACAACGGCATGGGCATCGCTCAGGGAGCTCGGTGATGGCAGGGGCGGCAGTCTACGCCGGCCAAGCGTGCCTGCGCAGTGATGCTCACGGCTCCTCGCCCGGCGCGGCCGCGCTCACCGGCACCGCATAGCGCTGCCGGTGCCAGGCATGCCAGCTGACGCCCAGGGCCCAGGCGGTGCCGCCCAGCAGGCCGGCCAGGCTCAGCAACGAGGCGATGCGCGCCAGCAGCTGCGCATGCGCGCCGTTGGCGAACTGCAGCAGCAGTTCGGCGACCACAAAACCGCCCAGCGCCAGCATCGCCGGCGGCAGGTATAGCCGCACCATCAGCTTGGTCCCGATCGCCATGCGCCTGCTCCCGAAGTGGATGGCGCGGACGCTAGCGCCGCCGCGGTGCCTGGCGCGTGAACGCCGGGCGCAGCGCGCAACCGGCGTTCAGGCCCCGGGCGAGGCCAGCGGCAGCGTGGCCACGTCGATTTCCGACAGCGGGCTCTCCGCCGGGCAGGCCTGGTCGGGGAAGCCGAAGCGCTGCTTCAGCGCCTGGCCACAGGCGGTGAGCGACTCCAGGTCCACGCCCTTGGCCTTGCACTCGTGGTCGAATGCGATCAGGAACGCGTCCTTGCGCCGCACGAAATCGTCGCCGCACTTGCGCAACTGCTTGATCCGCTCCAGGTCGTCCTGCACCGCGTTGGTCCCGTCCAGCCCGTACTGCTTGAGCTCTTCGTTGCTGAGCAGGCGCAGGCTGCGGTTGGGCACGGTCATCATCAGGTCGGCTACCGCCACCGCCACGCCGTTGCGCTCCAGGTAGTCCTTGACGTTGCCGTAGACCTCCTGCAGTTCGCGGTTGAGCTCGGCGCGCGAGGTCGCGGTGGAACTGATCCGCATCATGCGGTGAATGCCGACCTTGCCCGAGATCAACCGGTTGTCGCCGGCGGCCAGCACGAACACGCAGGCGCTGTGGCAGATCGAGCCTTCGCGCACCCAGATGGTCCAGCCGGATTCGCCGATCGCATCGCCGGCGCGGATCGCCGCTTCCACCTGACCGCCGCTGGAATCCAGGTCCAGCACGCGCTTGCCGATGCCGGCATGCGCGGCGACCTCGGCCAGGCGCCGCACCATCTCGGCGAAACCGGCGTTGATCTTGCCTTCGTAGCGCACCCGCAGCAGGCCGCGCTCGCGGCATGGCGCCAGCGCCGCCTCGATCGTCGGCCGGTCCAGCCCGGCCAGCGCCTCGCCGTCGCCGGCCGCGGCCGCGTAGTCGGTGTCGCAGCTGACGAAGGCCTCGCCGTTCTCCAGCGCCGCCTGCTCCCAGACGTCGGGATCGGGCTTGGGCGTGGCCGCAGGCCGCGGTGCGGGCGCGGGCGGCGGCGTGCCGACCGACACCATGTGCTCGCCGTCGCCGGGCGGACTGTCGGCCACGGTCCTGCCGGCAGATGACGGGCCCTGCTGGCACGACAACAGGCCAGCGCAGCACAACGACAGCCACCAGATTTTGGACGGAAGAGGCAAGCAGGTCATCCGCGAAGGAAGGGACGGCGCGTTCGGCGTGCGCCTCGCTAGTCTAGTGCCGATACGCATTCGGTTCCCAACTGCGCCTAAACCGCAAGCGTGCGGCACAGGCGCCCCGCAAGGAGCACGCCGGAGCCGGCGCATCCATGTCCGAAAACGGCGAGTTTGGCGCAGCGGCGCAGACTAGACTGGCCCCATGCCGCAGATCACGCCCGACGACCACGACCTCTACGACCGCGCCCGCCACTCGCGCGATGCGCGCTTCGACGGGGTGTTCTTCACCGCCGTGCGCAGCACCGGCATCTATTGCCGGCCGGTGTGCCCGGCGCCGGCGCCCAAGCGCAGCAACGTGCGCTACTACCCCAGCGCCGCCGCCGCGGCCGCGGCCGGCTACCGTCCGTGCCTGCGCTGCCGGCCGGAGCTGTCGCCCGAAGCGCAACAGCACCTGGGCGAGGAATCGGTGCAGCGTGCGCTGGCGCTGATCGCCGAGGGCGCGCTGCAGGACGCCAGCGTCGAACGGCTGGCCGCCGACGTCGGACTCAGCGCGCGCCAGTTGCAGCGCGTGTTCGTCGCCCAGCTCGGCGCCACCCCGGCGGCGGTGCATGCGACGCGGCGCCTGCTGCTGGCCAAGCAATTGCTGACCGAGACCGCGCTGCCGATCACCCAGGTGGCGCTGGCCGCCGGGTTCAACAGCCTGCGCCGCTTCAACACCGCGTTCCTGGAAGGCTGCGGCATGCCGCCCTCGGCGATCCGCAAACAGCGCGCCGAGGTACCCGGCGGCGATCTGCTGCTGCGCCTGGGTTACCGCCCGCCGCTGGATTTCGCGGCCATGCTGGCGTTCCTGCGCAAGCGCGCGATCCCCGGCATCGAGCGCATCGGCGAGGCCAGCTACGAGCGCGTGCTCGGCCCGCTGGACGCCTCCACCCGGATCCGCGTCGAAGCCGATCCGCAGCGCCACGAACTGCGCCTGCAGATCGCCGCGGCCGATCCGCGGGCGATTCCCGACATCGTACGGCGCGTGCGCCGCATCTTCGACCTGGATGCCGACCTGCGCGCCGTGCATGCCACGCTTGGCACCGAACCGCTGCTGGCGCGCGCGATCGCGCGGCGCCCGGGACTGCGCGTGCCCGGCGGCTGGGACGGCTTCGAAGTGGCGGTCCGCGCGGTGCTCGGCCAGCAGGTCAGCGTGGCCGGCGCGGCGACCCTGGCCGCGCGCCTGGTCGAGCGCCACGGCGCGTACCGAGCGGGGCAGCCACCCGGCCTGGACCGCGCGTTCCCGGCGCCGCAGCAGCTGCTGGACGCGCCGCTGGAGGCGATCGGCCTGCCGCGCTCGCGCGCCGCCACGATCCGCGCGCTGGCCGCGGCGGTGGTGGACGGACGCCTGCAGTTCCGCGCCGGCCAGCGCCTATCCGACTTCGTCGAACGCGCCACCGCCCTGCCCGGCATCGGCGCCTGGACCGCGCACTACATCGCGTTGCGCGCGCTCGGCCAGCCCGATGCGTTCCCGGCCGGCGACCTGGTCCTGCAACGCATGCTCGGCGCCGACGGCGCGCGCCTGAGCGAACGCGCCACCGACGCCCGCGCGCAGGCCTGGCGGCCATGGCGCGCCTACGCCGTGCTGCATCTGTGGCACCTGGCCGGCGATCCACCCGAGGAGACTTCCGATGATTGAGCAACGCCTGTACTACGACGCCTTCGCCACTCCTATCGGCGAACTGACCGTGGCCGTCGGTGACGACGGTGTGCGCCACATCCTGTTCCCGGAGAACCGCTACGACGCGCGTGGCCGCGCCGACTGGATCCGCGACGCGGCGCCGGTGCGCGAAGCGCGGGAGCAGTTGCTGGCGTATTTCGCCGGCGAACGCAGCCGCTTCGACCTGCCGCTGGCGCCGCGCGGCACCGCGTTCCAGTGCCGCGTGTGGCAGGCGCTGGCCGACATCCCGTTCGGCGCGACCTGGAGCTACGCGCAGCTGGCGCGGCACATCGAGCAGCCGCGGGCGGTGCGTGCGGTCGGCGCCGCCAACGGCCGCAATCCGCTGCCGATCGTGCTGCCCTGCCATCGGGTGATCGGCGCCAACGGCACCCTGACCGGCTTCGGCGGCGGCCTGCCGACCAAGGCCGCACTGCTGGCGTTGGAGCGGCGTGGGGCCATCGAAGCGGATGGTGCGACGGCGGCGTTGTTCGACTGAGCTGCGCGACGGCGAGCGAACGGGGCAACGCGGTGATGACGGTCGCCCTCCTGCCTGCGAGATCAAGGGCCACTTTTCTCGGGAAGGTCACAAGGGGACGAATCGGAAGACTAGCGAAGTCCGCAAACTGCGGCGTCTCGGGCCGTTCGTGCCGACGTACCCTCACCCCAACCCCTCTCCCGGGGGGAGAGGGGCTAGCGGCTGTTCCCTTCTCCCCTCGGGACCATGGCCCCCTTTTTGGGGGAAGGTGCCCCGCAGGGGCGGATGAGGGTACGGGCGCAGCCTCGTGCACCCAAACGCCGCGAGACGCTTCGCGCCGCACCCTCACCCCAACCCCTCTCCCGGGGGGAGAGGGGCTACTGCATTGGCGGCGCTTCGCAATCCTTGCCTCGCTCGCACACCACATCACCGACGGCAGCGGCCGCATCGCCATCGCAAGCATTCGATGCAGTAACGCGACCAATCTGCGACGCCGCACACCGCCCCAGGCATGAATGCGTGGACGCGGCGGCAGGTCCACGCGATGGCGCGCATGCGACAATCCGCGCATGCAGTCGCCCGATCCCGTGCCGCCGCCGCGCATGCGCCAGCGCCTACGCCCGTTGCTCTCGCACGAAAGCTGGAAACAGCGCGCGGTGCTGTGGGGCGGCGCGGTCGCGGTGGCGCTGGTCGCCATCGTGTTCGCCAAGGCCAGCGACGCCGCCTTCCATCTGTTCCAGCGCATCATCGCGCATTCGCCGTGGTGGGCGCTGTTGCTCACGCCGAGCGTGTTCGCGCTGCTGGCCTGGCTGACCAACGGCGTGCTGCGCCCCACCCGCGGCAGCGGCATTCCGCAGGTCATCGCCGCGCTGGAACGGCCCGACGACGCATTCCGGCAGACCAACCTGTCGCTGCGCGTGTCGGCCGGCAAATTGCTGCTGACCACGCTGGCCCTGCTCGGCGGCGCCTCGGTCGGGCGCGAAGGCCCCACCGTGCACGTCGGTGCCAGCCTGATGTACGTGCTCGGGCGCTGGTTCGGTTTCCGCGACCCGCGCCAGGCCTCGCATTTCCTGCTCGCCGGCGGCGCCGCCGGCATCGCCGCGGCGTTCAACACGCCGCTGGCCGGGGTGGTGTTCGCGATCGAGGAACTGAGCGGCCGTTTCGAACACCGGTTCTCCGGCACCTTGCTGACCGCGGTGATCGTCGGCGGCGTGATCTCGCTGGGCCTGCTCGGCAACTACACCTATTTCGGCAAGGTCTCCGCGGCGCTGCCGCTGGGCCGGGCATGGCTGGCGATCGTGCTGTGCGGGGTGGTCGCCGGCCTGCTCGGCGGCGCCTTCAGCCGCATGGTGCTGGCCACGGTGGCCGGCAAGCCGCGCTGGCTGGGCGCGCTGCGCGGCCGCCACCCGGTATTGCTGGCCGCGGGCTGCGGCCTGGCCCTGGTCGCGCTGGGCCTGGTCTTCGGCAACGGCGCGTTCGGCACCGGCTACGAACAGGCGCGCAGCCTGGTGCAGGGCCACGCCAGCGTCGGCCACGAGTTCGGGCTGATGAAGCTGCTGGCGAACCTGGTGTCGTACGTGGCCGGCATCCCCGGCGGCCTGTTCTCGCCGGCGCTGGCGGTCGGCGCCGGCGTCGGGCACAACCTGGCGGTGCTGATGCCGGACGTGGATCCGCGCACCTTCGTGCTGCTCGGCATGTGCGCCTATCTGACCGGCGTGACCCAGGCGCCGCTGACCTCGGCGGTAATCTCGCTGGAACTGACCGACAGCAGCGACATGCTGCTGCCGATCCTGGCCACGGTGCTGATCGCGCGCGGCGCCTCGGCGCTGGTGTGCCGCACGCCGATCTATCGCGGCCTGGCCGAACAATTGCTGGTGGTGCCGGTGGTGGCCGCGCCCGAACCGGAGCCGACGCCGCTGACGGTCGACCTGGCCGGCGACAGCGGCGAGGACGATCCGCCGCGCTGAGCGGCAGCTCCGCGGGTCGCTTCGCGTCGGACCCTTTACTCCAACCCCTCTCCCGAGGAGAGAGGGGCCCCGCGGCTTTCCTTCTCCCATCGGGAGAAAGGTGCCCCGAAGGGGCGGATGAGGGTACGGGCGAAGCCTCGCGCCCCCCCCCAAAGCGCCGCGAGTCGCTTCGCGCCGCACCCTCACCCCAACCCCTCTCCCGGAGGGAGAGGGGCTGAAGCGGCGGCGGCGCATTTTCCCGAGGCAAAAAAAACGCGGCGCAAGCGCCGCGTTTTTTGTACCGCTGGAGCCGAGGCTCAGCCGGCCTTGGCGACCGTCTTCTTGGCCACGGCCTTCTTCGCCGCCGGGGCCTTGACCACCGACTTCTTGGCGACCGGCGCAGCTGCGCCCACGGCCACCTTGCTCACGCTGTGCGAGCGCGAATTGCCATAGCTGGCGTTGTAGCGCTTGCCCTTGGCGGTCTTGCGGTCACCCTTACCCATGCTCATCGACTCCTGAATGTGTGTGCGAAAATCCCCGCGCGATGCACGGGTTTGGCGAGGCCAACGCGGTCGGCGCCCTCGCGCAAGGGCGGCAAGCCTATCACGTGCGCTCAGTGGGCGCAGCTGGCGTCGTGCACGTGGCCGTGGTTCAGGCGCAGGTTGAGCAGATGCGCCAGCCCGACCAGGGTGCCGCCGAAGGTCATGATCGCCGCGTGCGGCGCCACTGCGTGATGCAGCGCCGGCACCAGCATGCCGGCCCACAGCGACAGCAGACCCAACAGCAGCAAGCCCAGCGCCTGCCAGGCGCGATGCCGGCGATAGCCGAGCACCAGACTGAACAGGCCCAGGCAGGTCACGAACAGCACCAGCGTGCGTTCCACGCCATCGCCCAGCCACACCGACAGGCCCAGCGAGGGCAACACGGCCAGCGCCAGCGGCAGCAGCGCGCAGTGCACCGCGCACAGCAGCGAACCAGTGGCGCCGAGGCGGTCGAGCAATGCGCGCAGATCGGAGGTGGGCGTCATGACTTCCAGCACAGTGGTGATTGCGTTATAGAATAATATAACATTACTCGGCCGGCGACCAGGGGTCGCCACGCCCTTACGCCCTGCCTGCCGCCGCCTCCGCGCGGCGAACGCGAGCGCCCGCGCTCGCCTGGCGGCGCCTTATTCCCCCCCACTCGGTATGTCTATGTCCTTTTCCCGCTCCCGTTCGTTCCGTCGCACCGCCTTGTCCCTCGCGCTGGGCGGCCTGCTCAGCCCCGCCCTCGCCCTGGCCGCCGATGCGACCACCGCGGACGCCGCCACGCCACCGGCCAGCGACAGCCGCCATGCCGACGGCCACAAGCAGGACCGCCACGTGAAGGACATGGACGCGGTGGTGGTCACCGCCAGCCCGCTGCGCGATGCCGCCGGCGACCTGAGCCAACCGGTGGACGTGCTGGCCGGCGAGCGCCTGGACGAGAACCGCGGCGCCAGCGTCGGCGAGACCGTGGCCAGCCTGCCCGGCGTGCAGAGTTCCAACTTCGGCCCCGGCGTCGGCCGGCCGATCATCCGCGGCCTGGACGGCCCGCGCGTGGCGGTGCTCAGCGACGGCCTGTCCACCCAGGACGTGTCCACCGTCAGCCAGGACCATTCGCCGGCGGTGGAGTCGTTCCTGGCCGACCAGATCGAAGTGCTGAAGGGCCCGTCCACCCTGCTGTACGGCTCCGGCGCGATCGGCGGCGTGGTCAACGTGGTCGACGGGCGCATCGCCGAGACTCCGGTGGACGGTGTGCACGGCCGCGCCGAAGTGCGCTTCGACGGCGGCGACAAGGACGGCAACACCGACATGTTCCGGGTCGATGCCGGCAACGGCAGCGGCCTGTCGATCCATGCCGACGGCGTGTACCGCAACCAGAACGACTACGACACCCCGCAGGGCCGCCAGGCCAATTCCTTCCTGGACGGCAAGACCGGCTCGATCGGCAGCTCGCTGGCCGGCGACTGGGGCTTCGTCGGCGTGTCGATCTCGCGCTTCCGCGACAATTACGGCAACCCGGGCGAACCCGGCGATCCGGCCGCCGGCGAGCGCGGCGTGTCGCTGCGCATGCACCAGGACCGCTACGAACTCAAGGGCGGGCTGACCGATCCGTGGGGCGACGGCAGCGCGCTGCGCTACAGCTTCGGCCATACCGCCTACACCCACATCGAGTTCGAAGGCGAGGAAGTGGGCACGGTGTTCGACAAGCGCGCCAACGAAGGGCGGGTCGAAGCCTCCTTCACCGTCGGCGGCGGCTGGCAGACCGCGTTCGGCGTGCAGGGCAGCGACTCCACCTTCCAGGCGATCGGCGAAGAGGCGTTCGTGCCGAAGACCGACACCCGCGCCATCGGCGTGTTCGCCGTGGCCCGCAACAACTGGGACCGCGTCAGCGCTGAAGTCGGCGCGCGCGTGGACAAGGTCAAGTACGAGACCGACAGCGGCGTGGACCGCGACTTCACCCCGAAGAGCGTCTCGCTCAGCGGCGGCTTCCGCTTCAACGAACAGTGGCGCCTGACCGCCAACCTCGACCATGCCGAGCGCGCGCCGGCCGAGGAAGAACTGTTCGCCGACGGCCCGCACATCGCCACCCTCGCCTACGAGATCGGCGACGCCGACCTCAAGCCGGAGAAGGCCAACCAGGCCGAGCTGGGACTGAACTTCAAGAACACTTGGGTGGATGCCAAGGTGGCGGCGTACTACAACCGCTACGACGACTTCATCTACATCGCCGATACCGGCGCGCAGTGGTTCCACGAGGAGGACAACGACTTCCTGCCGATCCGCCAGTGGACCCAGGCCGACGCGATCTTCCATGGTTTCGAGGGCGATGCCACCTTCCACCTGGCCGACAACGACAGCGGCGCCTGGGACCTGAGGGTGTTCGGCGACACCGTGCGCGCGCGGCTGAAGGACGGCGGCAACCTGCCGCGCATCGCTCCGGCACGCTACGGTGCGCAGCTGCGCTGGGATGCGAACAACTGGCGCGCCTCGCTCGGCGCCACCCGCTACCAGAAGCAGGACAAGGTGGCGGTCAACGAGACCCCGACCGACGGCTATACCATGGTCGATGCGCACCTGGCTTACCACGTCGATGCCGGCAGCACCGCCTGGGAAGTGTTCCTGGACGGCAACAACCTGACCGACCAGGACGCGCGCGTGCACACCTCGTTCCTGAAGGACGACGTGATGCTGCCCGGCCGCAACGCCTCGTTCGGCGTGCGCCTGTTCTTCTGACGCGGCTCCCCTCCCACGCGTCGGTGGAGGCCGCCCTTGGGCGGCCTTTTTTTTGGCAGCGACCGAAGAGGCGATCGACAGGCACACACTCGCAGCGAAAACATGCACTGGGCTGCACCACGCGGCAGCGGCAGCGCCCGTCGCGAGCGCAGGCCCGAGGCCAGCGAGTGCCGTCTCCATGACGAGCGTCGCGCCGCGCACGGCGCGCCGGAGGACACGCAGCGCTGGCGACCGGCCTGCGCAACCTGTCACGCAAACGGCGCCTCTACCGCGCTGCACAACGGCCTGTCCGCGCAACGGCGTTACAAAGAGCGCCGCGCGATGTCCCCTGCATCGCGCTGTGCCGGCCAAGCCTGCGTCGACGTGCGCTGCACGCGTGGGTCGCTGCGTGCGCCGGCGCACCGTTTCGGATGAAGAAAGGAGAGATTCTTCATGAAAGCCGCCCTGACCCTCCGCCTGTTGCCGCTGTCCATCGCCGCGGTCGTGCTTGCGCCGACCGCGTTGGCGCAGACCGCCGCACCCGCCGACGCCGCCGCACCCGCCGCGCAGTCCGATGCCACCACCCTGGATACCGTGGTGGTCAGCGGCACCGCGCGCTTCAAGGGCCTGCGCAAGCGCGACGCCAGCTTCTCGATCACCACCGCCACGCCCGAACAGATCCAGCAGGCGGTGCCGCAGAGCAGCGCCGACCTGCTGAAGATCGTGCCCGGCGTGTGGGCCGAGCCCAGCGGCGGCGGCACCGGCGCCAACATCTTCGTGCGCGGCATGCCCTCCGAAGGCGATGCGCCGTTCGTCACCTTCCAGCTCGACGGCTCGCCGCTGTTCCCGCCGCCGACGCTGTCGTTCCTGGAAAACTCTACGCTGTTCCGCACCGACGACACCATCGAGCGCATGGAGGTGCTGCGCGGCGGCTCCAGCCCGATCTTCTCCAACGGTCAGGCCGGCATCACCGCCAACTTCATCCAGAAGCAGGGCCAGGACGAACCGGCAGGCAGCGTGCGCCTCACCGGCGGCAGCGACAATCTGCGCCGCATCGACCTGTTCAACAGCGGGCCGATGGGCAATGGCTGGTACTACAGCATCGGCGGCTTCTTCCGCGAAACCGACGGCGTGCGCGACCCGCAGTTCTCCGCCGACAAGGGCGGCCAGTTCAGCGCCACGCTGAGCAAGCGCTGGGACAGCGGCGACCTGACGTTCTACGCGCGCCACACCGACGACAACAACGCGTTCTACACCGCGATCCCGCTGCTGTCGCGCAACAACGGCAGCGACCTGTCCAGCTTCCCCGGCCTCAATGCGCAGACCGGCACCCTGCTCAGCAACGACTTCCGCAACGTCAGCCTGCCGGTCGGCCCGAACGGGCAGACCGTGCAGCGCGACCTGGCCGACGGCCGCGGCATCAACATCGATGTGTTCGGCGGCGAGCTCAACTGGCAGCTCGGCGACTGGACCCTCGCCGACCGCTTCAGCGTGATGGGCGGCACCGCGCCGACCTACGCGCTGTTCACCGGCGATGCGCCGCAACGCCTGAGCGATTTCATCGCCGGCTACGGCAGCACCGGCAGCGCCACCTACACCAATGGCGGCGGCGCGGTCGATCCGAACCAGCAGGTGCTGGAAGCCGGCTGGTGGTCGGTGGACAAGCGCCTGAATTCCTTCACCAACGATCTGCGCCTGAGCCGCGAACTGTTCGCCGGCAATACGCTCACCGTCGGCAGCTACTACGCCAAGTATTCTTCCAACGACACCTGGTATCTCGGCAATACCATGCTGCTGACCGCGCAGAACCACGCACGGCGCATCGACGTCAGCCTGGACGATGGCCGCCAGCCGACCCGCGACGGCTTCACCAGCACCGCCTTCTTCGCCCTGCGCGCGCACTACGACGGCGAGAACACCGCCGTATTCGTCGCCGACGAATGGGAACTGGACGAACGCCTGCGCCTGGACCTGGGCGCGCGCTACGAGCGCCAGCGCGTCACCGGCACCGTGCACGACACCGCCACGGTGGACCTGGACGGCAATCCGGCCACGCTGTACGACAACGCCACCTCGATCTCGCTGCCGAGCGCGCGCCGCATCGACCAGGACGACAACGCGCTGTCGTGGACCGCCGGCCTGAACTTCAAGCTCGACGCGCACAACAGCCTGTTCGCGCGGGTCAATTCCGGGGTGAAGTTCCCGGGCTTCGACAACCTGCGCGACGGGCAGACCAAGGTGCAGGACATCGACCAGTACGAACTGGGATTGAAGTCCGGTGCGGCCGCCTACGACCTGTACCTGACCGCGTTCTACAACACCTTCAAGAACTCGCCGTTCCAGGCGTTCCTGGCCAACGGCCAGAACTTCACCACGGTCGGCGACTCGCGCGCCTACGGCCTGGAGGTGGAAGGCGCGATCCGTCCGTTCGGCGGCTTCGAACTGGCCGGCACCGGGGTGTGGCTGGACGCCAAGTACCGCAATTACCGCGAGTACACCGGCAACCAGGTGATGCGCCAGCCCAAGCGTCAATTCCGGCTGACGCCGAGCTACTACTGGATGCTGCCGTTCGGCGACCTGCGCGTGTTCGCCACCTACTCCTACATCGGCGAACGCTACGCCGACCTGGCCAACAGCCAGCGCCTGCCGTCCTACGACATGCTCGACCTCGGCGCCAGCCTGCATGCCGGCGAACACTGGGAGTTCACCGCCAGCGGCAGCAACGTGACCAACGAACTGGGCCTGACCGAAGGCAACGTGCGCGTGCCCGGCGCGGCCACCGGCGGCGTGTTCATGGGCCGCCCGATCGCCGGCCGCCAGTACCAGGTGTCGGTGGCGTACCGCTGGTAGCGCGGCGTCTTTCCGCCGCAACCGTCCGCAACCACGCGCCCTTGTAGGAGCGGCTTCAGCCGCGACAGGCTCTGTCCGTAGAGTCTGTCGCGGCTGAAGCCGCTCCTACAGAAAAGCGGCATGCCGTGCCTCACGAAAATCCCGAAGCCCGGCCGCATCACCCCGCCGCCACCGCCCCTTCGCAATCTCTTCGCGACACCGCTGCGATGCTCGCGTATGGGCGTCTCAGCGCGCCCGCGCGCCGGTGCCGCAGTGGCGGCACCGCTACCCAGGTCGAATCGCCCATCCGTTGCTGCGCCACCGCAGCGATGCGCGGTCCCCAGGCAGGAGAGACCGATGCAGCACGATCCCCACCCTTCCCAGCTCACGCCCGGCGCCGCCGAGCCCCCGCACGATGCCGGGCTGAGCGACGACGAGGCCGCACTCGCGCGCCGGCTCGGGATCAGCGGCCTGTCGCGGCGCGAATTCCTCACCCTGCTGTCGGCCGCCGGCCTGAGCAGCGCCGGCGGGCAGATCGTGTTCAGCGACGCCGCCTTCGCCGCACCGGCCGCAAGCGCGGCGCCGCCGCACAATGCGATGCCGGTGGTACTGCAGGTCAACGGCCAGCGCCACGCCCTGCAGCTGGACCCGCGCACCACCTTGCTGGACGCGCTGCGCGAACACCTGGCGCTGACCGGCACCAAGAAGGGCTGCGACCACGGCCAGTGCGGCGCCTGCACGGTGATCGTGGACGGCGAGCGGCGCCTGTCGTGCCTGACCCTGGCCGCGCAGGCCGAAGATGCGCAGATCACCACCATCGAAGGCCTGGCCGACGGCGAACGGCTGCATCCGATGCAGGCCGCGTTCGTGCAGCACGACGGTTTCCAGTGCGGCTACTGCACGCCCGGGCAGATCTGCTCGGCGGTGGCCCTGCTCAACGAGATCAAGCGCGGCGACGCCAGCCATGTCAGCGCCGACGTCAGCCAGCCGGTCACCGAGCTCAGCGACGCTGAGGTGCGCGAACGCATGAGCGGCAACATCTGCCGCTGCGGCGCCTATCCGAAGATCGTGGCCGCGATCCAGGACGTGCACAGCGGCGGCGCGCCGCGCGCGCTGACCTGGCGCTACGTCGATCAGTCCGAACTGACCGCGCTGAAGCTGGCGAAGGAGGTGGCCGATGACGCCGTTTGATTACCAGCGCGCCAGTTCGCCGGAAGACGCGGTGCGCCGCGTCGCCGCCAACCCGAATGCGCGCTTCCTGGGCGGCGGCACCAACCTGCTCGACCTGATGAAGGAAGGGGTGACCGGCGCCGATGCGATCGTCGATCTGACCCGGCTCAAGGGCCTGGCCGAGATCGCCGAAACCGCCGACGGCGGCCTGCGCCTGGGCGCGCTGGCCAACAATACCCACACCGCCAACCATCCGCTGGTGCGCCAGCGCTATCCGCTGCTGAGCCAGGCGATCCTGGCCGGGGCGACGATGCAGTTGCGCAACATGGCGACCAACGGCGGCAACCTGCTGCAGCGCACACGGTGCGGCTATTTCTACGACACCGCCCTGCCCTGCAACAAGCGCAACCCCGGCAGCGGCTGCGGCGCGCGCGAGGGACTCAACCGCACCCACGCGATCTTCGGCCACAGCGCGCACTGCGTGGCGGTGCATCCGTCGGACATGTGCGTGGCCCTGGCCGCGCTGGATGCCACGGTGCAGGTACGCACGCCGGCCGGCAGCCATCGCGAGATTCCCTTCGCCGACTTCCACCTGCTGCCCGAGGCCCGCGCCGACCTGGACAACCAGCTGGCGCACGGCGAGCTGATCGAGTCGATCACCCTGCCGGCGCAACGCTTCGCCGCGCACAGCCACTACCTGAAGGTGCGCGATCGCGCCAGCTACGCGTTCGCGCTGATCTCGGTGGCCGCGGCGCTGGCGCTGGAACCGGACGGGCGCATCCGCGAGGCGCGCATCGCGATGGGCGGCGTGGCGCACAAGCCATGGCGCGCGCACGCCGCCGAACGCGCGCTGGTCGGGCAACGCGTCGGCGAAGCCGCCTTCGCCGCCGCCGCGCAGGCGGAGATGGCCGCCGCGCGCCCGCTGGCGCACAACGCCTACAAGGTGCCGATGGGCACGCACGCGATGATCCGCGCCCTGCACCGCGCCAGCGGCAGCGACGCCGCGTGAGCACCGAACCGGAGAACCCGCAATGAACTACATCGGCAAGGAAATGCGCCGCGTCGACGGTTACGCCAAGGTCACCGGCAAGGCGCGCTATGCGGCGGAATTCCAGATCCCGCACTTGACCCACGGCTACATCCTTACCAGCACCATCGCCAAGGGCCGCATCGTGCGCATCGACACCCGCGCCGCCGAGGCCGCGCCGGGAGTGATCAAGGTGCTGACCCATCTGAATTCGGTCAAGCCGGTCTCCGACGAGGTCAAGAAGAAAGGCGAAGACCTGTCGTTCCGCGCCTTGGTCGACGACCGCATCCATTTCAGCGCGCAACCGATCGCGGTGGTGGTCGCCAGCACCTTCGAGCAGGCGCGGCATGCGTCGCGGCTGATCCAGGTGGACTACGCCGCCGAGACCGCGCACACCGATTTCGACGCATTGCTCGGCCAGGCGCACGACCCGACCCCGGAGGAATCGCCGAAGCCGCGCGGCAACCCGGCCGCCGCGTTCGCCGCGGCACAGGTGCAGGTGGAAGCCGCGTACACGATGCCGATCGAGCACCACAACCCGATGGAACCGCACGGCGGCATCGGCTACTGGATCGGCGACACGCTGACCGTGGTCAACAAGAGCCAGAACGTGCACCAGGACCGCGAGCAGCTGGCCGGTTACTTCGGCATTCCGATCGAGCAGGTCAACGTGGTGTCGCTGTTCGTCGGCGGCGCGTTCGGCTCGTGCCTGCGCCCCAACTACTACACCTTCCTGCTCGGCGCGGTATCCAAGGCGGTCGGCCGCCCGGTCAAGATCGTCTACACCCGCCGACAGATGTTCAGCGGCCACGGCTACCGTCCCTACTATCGGGTAGAACTGGGCCTGGGCGCCGACGCCGCCGGCAAGCTGCAGGCGATCCGCTACCGGCACGTGCTCAATACCTCGCGCATCGAGGCGTTCAACGAGGCGTTCTTCCGCAACGCGCGCTCGCTGTACGCCTGCCCCAACGTCGAGGACCGCTTCGAGGTGGTGGAGACCGACCTGCCGACACCGCAGGCGATGCGCGCGCCCGGCACCATCAGCCAGATGTTCGGCATCGAGTGCGCGATGGACGAGCTGGCCTATGCGCTGAAGATGGACCCGCTGCAATTGCGCCTGGCCAACTACGCCGAAACCGATCCGGAAACCGGCAAGCCGTTCTCCAGCAAGGCGCTGCGCGAATGCTATTCGCTCGCTGCCGAGACCTTCGGCTGGAGCAAGCGCACGCCCGAGCCGCGCTCGATGCGCGACGGCCGCCTGCTGGTCGGCTGGGGCATGGCCACCGGCACCTGGGCGGCGATGCAGATGCCGGCGCTGGCGCGGGTGGTGTTGAAGGCCGACGGCAGCGCCAGGGTCGGCAGCGCCACCGCCGACATCGGCCCCGGCACCTACACAGTGATGACCCTGATCGCCGCCGAATACCTGGGGCTGGACGCCAAGCGCGTGCAGTTCGAACTCGGCGACACGCGCCTGCCGAAGGCGCCGTCGCAGGGCGGCTCGTGGACCACCGCCAGCGTCGGCAGCGCGATCCACGGCGCCGCGCGCGAGATCCGCGACAAGCTGCTGGAGCTGGCCAGGCAGGACGGGCAAGCCGCGTTCGCCGGGCTGGACGTGGACAAGGTGGAGCTGGCCGACGGCCGCCTGCAGCCGACCGGCAAGCCCGAAGCCGGCCTGGAGGTGGCCAAGCTGATGCGCCAGCACGGTCTGCAGGAACTGGACGTGGTGCACGAATCCAAGCCCTCGGCCGAGCGCAAGAAGTACGCCACCGCCGCGCACGGCGCGCAGTTCATCGAGGTCAAGGTCGATCCGGACACCGGCATGGTGCAGGTGACCCGGGTCATCGAGGCCACCGCCTGCGGCAAGATCATGAATCCGCTGACCTCGCACAGCCAGGAGATCGGCGGCGTGGTGATGGGCATCGGCATGGCGCTCAGCGAAGGCACCGAGGTGGATCATCGCTACGGACGCATGCTCAACGCCTCGCTGGCCGACTACCACGTGCCGGTCAATGCCGACGTGCACGTGATCGAGACCATGTTCGTCGAGGAGAACGACACCATCGTCAATCCGCTCGGGGTCAAGGGCATGGGCGAGCTGGGCATGGTCGGCATTCCCGCCGCGATCGCCAACGCCGTGTTCCACGCCACCGGCAAGCGCATCCGCGAACTGCCGATCACCCCGGACAAGCTGATCGGCTGAGCGGCCATGCCTGCCATCGAGGCGTCGCGCGGTTTGCCTCGCGACGTCGGCTTTATGCCATTGCCCTCGCATGTCCTGTAGGAGCGGCTTCAGCCGCGACAGGTCCTCTCCGACAAGGTGAATGTCGCGGCTGAAGCCGCTCCTACAGGGGCGGGTTGCCCTGTGGCTACGGATCCAACCACCCGCGTTCCACCGCGGCCTGCACGTCCTGCGGCGTATCCAGGTCCAGCGCCAGCGCCGGGGCGACGATGCACCCCAGACTCTCCGGCGCCATCGCCTCGTACATTCCGCGCAGGCCCTGGTCGCCGCTCAACGGCAACGCCTGCCAGTACGCCTGCGCCACCACCGCCGGCATGCCGCGCACGCCGGCGTAGGCGCTGACCGCGCAGCCGGAGGCGGCACGCCGCGCCGCGGCCAGCAGGTCCTGCAGGTGCGCCGCCTCCAGCGCCGGCTGATCGCAGCCGAGCACCAGGCTGTGGGTGATCGATGCGTCGCCCTGCAGCGCCGCGCGCAGGCAGGTCAGGCTGCCGCCCATGCCGGTCGGCCACTCGCGATTGATCACGATCTCCACCGGCAGGCCGTCCAGCAGCGGGCGCAGCGCCTCGGCCTGCGCACCCAGCACCGCCACGCAGCGGGCTGGCGACGAGGCCAGCGCCAGCCGCGCCGTGCGCCGCAGCAAGGACTCGCCGTCGCGGGTCAGCGCCTGCTTGGCATGGCCGAGGCGGCGGCTGGCACCGGCGCCGAGAATCAGCGCGGCATGCGCGTGGCTCATCGCACCGCCTCCCGCGCGCCGCTGTCGGCGTGCAATGGCACGGGTGCGGCCGATGCGCCGTCGCCGGCGTGCAAACGGGTCACGTTGCAAGGGGTCGGCTCCGCGCTGGCGCCGGCGTGCTGCACGCCACGGATGCCCTGCAACTGCGCGGCGATGCTCAGCGCGATGGCCTCCGCACCGCTGCCGCCGAGGCGCAGCCCGATCGGCGAATGCAGTCGCGGCAACAGTTGCGCGTGCTGCTGCGGACGCAACAGCCGGAACAGGTCCTCGCGCCGGCGCGCGGGGCCCAGCAGGCCCAGGAACGGGATCGGGCTCGCCGCCAGCGCCGCCAGCGCCTCGCGGTCCAGTTCGAAATGATGGTGCATCACCAGGGCCGCGTCGCTGTCGGCGCACTCCTCCAGCGCACGGGTCGGGGTGCATGCCAAGGCCTGGTCGGCCAGCATCGCCTGCGCCGCCCAGCGCGGGCGCTGTTCCACCAGCGTGGTCATCCAGCCCAGTTGCCGCAGCAGCGGCAGCAGCACGGCGCTTTCCGGGCCGGCGCCGAACACGCTGACCCGCGGCGGCGGCGGCAGCTGTACCTGGCCGCCGCACGCCGACGCGCCAGCCCAGGCCTGGCAGCGCAAGCGCCACTGCAGGGCCTCGCCGGCCACCGCCGCGACGATTCCGCCGTCGGCGTCCAGCGCCAGGCGCAACGCACCGCGCCGCTGCAGCCACGCTTGCGCCAGGCGCTCGAACCCGGGCAAGGCATGCAACGGCAGCAAGGCCAGATGCAGGCGGCCACGGCAGCCCACCGCCGAACCGGACAGCAGGTCCTCGTCGTCGCGCGTGTCGATATCCATCCAGGCCAGTTCGCCCGCCGCTGCCGCGGCCGCCGCGCACCGCGCGATCTCCGGCTCCAGGCAACCGCCGCTGAGCCAGCCCTGCTGCGCGCCGTCGGCGCCGAACAGCGCCATCGCGCCGGCACGCGCGTAGGTGGAGCCTTCGGTGGCCATCACCACCGCCAGCACCGCGGGCACGCGCTGCCGGCAGGCGACGATGGCATCGTGGATACAGTGTCTGGCTGCGGACATGCGGCGGCACAGGCTATGGGGGAACCACAGCCTAAGCAGCGGCTTGTGGTGACGGAGTGACCTGGCGGCGAAGAAGGCGCAATGACCACGCCGCCTTGCCCGCAGCGCGGCGCGGCGCGGCAAACCAGCAGGATTATGCAATCGGCGTGGCGCCGCGCCGCGCATCATCTGCGTCGCTGCTTTCGACGCGGGACCTGCAATGGACGCTCACACGACGCTTACCGACATCGCCGATCCTGTCCGGCGGCGCCTGCTGCTCGGCGCCGCCGCATTGACCGCCCTGCCCCTGGCAGGCATCGCCGCACCGGGCCGACCCGGCCTTTCCCCCACGCCTGCGGCCAGCCCGCACGCCCATCAGGACACCACCATGCCCAGCATCACCACGCAAGACGGTACCGAAATCTTCTACAAGGACTGGGGCACCGGCCAACCCATCGTGTTCCATCACGGCTGGCCGCTCAGCGCCGACGACTGGGACGCGCAGATGCTGTTCTTCGTCGCCCAAGGCTACCGCGTCATCGCGCACGACCGCCGCGGCCATGGCCGTTCCACGCAGACCGCCACCGGCAACGACATGGACACCTACGCCGCCGACGTGGCCGCGCTGGTCAAGCACCTGGACCTGAAGAATGCCATCCACGTCGGCCATTCCACCGGCGGCGGCGAAGTGGCGCGCTATGTCGCCAAGCACGGCGCCGGCCGCGTGGCCAAGGCGGTGCTGATCGGCGCGGTGCCGCCGATCATGCTCAAGACCGAGAACAACCCCGGCGGCCTGCCGATGGACGTGTTCGACGGCTTCCGTACCCAGCTGGCCGCCAACCGCGCGCAGTTCTACAAAGAGGTGCCGGTGCCGTTCTACGGCTACAACCGCGACGGCGCCAAGGTCTCGCAGGGGGCAATGGACAACTGGTGGCGGCAGGGCATGATGGGCGGCGCCAAGGCCCACTACGACTGCATCAAGGCGTTCTCGGAAACCGACTTCACCGAGGACCTGAAGCAGCTCGACGTGCCGGTGATGATCATGCACGGCGACGACGACCAGATCGTGCCGATCGCCGACTCGGCGCTGCTGTCGGCCAAGCTGGTCAAGCACGCCACGCTGAAGGTCTACAAGGGCTACCCGCACGGCATGTGCACCACCCAGCCGGAACAGATCAACCAGGATCTGCTGGCCTTCTTCAAGGCCTGATCCGCGCGCCGGCGCACGCGAGGCGCGTGCGCCGGTCGTTGCATGGCTCCAGCATGATGTTCGCCGGCGCGATGCACGATCGCGTGATCCGCACCACGCACCATGACGTACGCGGCAGGACGCGCCGCGCCTGCGCTACTGCAGATGAAATTGTTCGAAGCGCTGCAGCGCCGCGTCGATCGCCCTCTTCAACGCCGGCCGTTGCGCGACCAGCCAGGTCCATTTCTGGATCAACAACCTGCCCGCCTGGCGATCCATCTTCAGATCCAGTGCGGCGACGATGCGGTCGCCGACCAGCACCGGCAGCGCGAAGTAGCCGAGCACCCGCTGTGGCGCCGGCACGTAGGCCTCGAAACGATGTTCGTAGCCGAAGAACTGCTGCAGGCGCTTGCGCTGGATCAGCACCGGATCGAACGGCGACAGCAGGTGCGCGAGGGAATCGTCCGGCAGCGGCGGCGCGTGCTCCAGCAGCGCCGGTTCGGCCCACAGCGCGACCTGCTCCTGGCCCTGCAGATGCACCGGCCGCAGGCGCCTGGCGGCGACCGCGGCGGCGATCAAGGCGCGCACCGCAGGTTTGGCGCCGGCATTGCCGTAGCAGATCGAATCCACGCTCACCAGGCCCTGCGCACGCAGCGCGCGCTGCAGCAGATAGCGCGCGTACTGCGCATCGCTGACCGGGCGCGGCCGCCGGCTCCAGCCGAAATGGCGCGCGGCCAGCTCGTAGGTCTTGAGCATGCCGCTGCGCTGGCTGACCACCAGGTCGCCGCTGAAGAAGCCGTAGCGCAACGCCGCGCGCGACGGCTTGCGGCTGCCCCATGGATGGGTCTTCTCGACCAGCACGTCGTCGTCGATATCGCGGATCGACAACGGCCCGTCGTTGCGGATGCGCCGCAGCAGCCTGGCGTAATCGGCCGGATCGATCTTGCCGGCCGCATCCGCCTGGGCGCGGTAACGGGCCATCTGCGCCACGTACATGCGGTAGTCGGCGATCGGCACATAGGCCAGCGCATGCGTCCAGTATTCGAATACCGACTTGTCCTGTGCCTGCGCCTGTTCGAGGTCCTGCTTGCGATAGGCGGGAATGCGGCTGTACAGCACATGGTGGTGGCTGCGCTCGATCACGTGGATGGTGTCGATCTGCACGTAACCCAGGTGCGCGGTGGCCTGCCGCACCGCCTCGGCCCCCGCGCCGAACGGCGCCGGCGTGGTCAGCCGCTGCGCATCCAGCCACAGCGCGCGCGCACGCGCGGCGGCGATCGGCATAGAGACGGCGGTGCGGGTGTTGGGCATCGGCATGGCATTCCGGCGAGCGCAAGGCGACGCAGAGCATAGCAATGTCGGCGAGCGGCGCGCGCCTGCATGTATCGCTGCGCCTGGGCGAAGTGTGGCGGCGCTGCAACGGCATGCGAGCCGCCATTCGTGCGCATGCCGTCGCCCGAGCAGGGCCTGCCCTGCGCGCGTCGCCCGCGAACGGTGGCGATGCGCGGCCTTCCCCGCCCGGCGCTTGCCAATTACATGCATATGCACGTACTTTGCCGGACATGGACGACACCGCACCCTGCCGCTGCACCTGCTTCCTGCTGCGCCGCGCTGCGCGGCGTACCTCGCAGGTCTACGACCGCGAACTGAGCGCGGTGGGGCTGAGCCTGAACGAGTATTCGATCCTGCGCCGCGCCGGTACCGCGCAGCAGCTGGGCGCGCTGGCCGAGCGCCTGGGCATGGACCGCAGCACGCTGTCGCGCAATCTCAAGCCGATGCAGGCGGCCGGCTGGATCGAGCAACGCCGCGGCGACGATGCGCGGCAGAAGCTGGTGGTGGTCAGCGCCGCTGGCCGGCGCCTGCTCAAACGCGCGCTGCCGCATTGGCAACGCGCGCAGGCGCGCATCGACGCGTTGGCCGGCGATGCGGCCATCGATGCCCTGCACCGCCAGCTGCGGCAGCTGGAACGCGCGCTGTGCGCCGAGCGCGAGGACGCCGCCGCATGAGCGTCGCGGCGCCGCACGCGCAGGCCGGCCGTCAGTGGGGCCTGCTGATCATCGCCTCGGCGACGCTGATGCTGACCATGGGCGCGCGCCAGACCACCGGCCTGTTCGTCGAACCGATCCACCGCAGCAGCGGCGTCGGCATCGCCGCGATCAGTTTCGCGCTGGCGGTCGGCCAGTTCGTATGGGGCGCGGTGCAGCCTGTCTTCGGCGCGATCGCCGACCAGCGCGGCCCGCTGCCGGTGCTGTGGCTGGGCGGGATGATGCTGGCGCTGGGCCTGGGCCTGGCGCCCTGGCTGCCGAGCGAATGGGGCCTGATCGTCAGCCTGGGCATGCTTGCCGCGGCGGGCGCCGGTGCCGGCAGCTTCTCGGTGCTGATCGGCGCCACCGCGCATCGCATCGCGCCGGAGCGGCGCTCGTTCGCCGCCGGGCTGATCAACGCCGGCGGCTCGCTCGGCCAGTTCCTGTTCGCGCCGCTGGTGCAATGGATGATCGGCGCTGCCGGCTGGGCGATGGCCATGACCGGCATGGCTGCGCTGTCGCTGCTGACCCTGCCGCTGGCCTGGCCGCTGCGCCGCAAAGGCAGCGCGCCGTTGCCGACCGCGGCGGCCGCGGACGGCGGCTTGCGCGCGCAGCTGCGCAGCGCCCTGCGCGACCGCAGCTACTGGTGCCTGCACCTGGGCTTTTTCACCTGCGGCGTGCACATCGCGTTCCTGGTGACCCATCTGCCCGGGGAAATCGCGTTGTGCGGGCTCGCGCCCAGCGTGTCGGCCATCGCCATCGCGCTGATCGGCCTGTGCAACGTCGCCGGCAGCCTGATCGCCGGCAAGCTCGGCGAGCGCGTGCGCATGAAGTGGCTGCTGCTGGCGATGTACGCCAGCCGCGCGGTGCTGATCGCCCTGTACCTGGTCGCGCCGCCGACGCCGCTGACCTTCTACCTGTTCGCCGCCGCGCTCGGGTTCACCTGGTTGGCGACGGTTCCGCCCACTGCCGGCCTGATCGGCAAACTGTTCGGGCCGCGCTATCTGGGAACGCTGTTCGGGCTGACCCTGCTGTCGCACCAGATCGGCGGCTTCTTCGGCGCCTGGCTCGGCGGCGTGGCACTGGAGCGCCTCGGCAACTACCAGTGGATGTGGTACGCCGACATGGCCCTGGCCGCGGCCGCGGCGCTGGTCAACCTGCCGATCCGCGAACAGCGTCCGCTCGCGGCCGCACGCCCCGCCTAGGGCATGTCGTCAATTGCCGACTAGGTCGCGTTGGGTCTGCCAGGTCGCCCGCCGGTGCCGCGCGGCGCAGCGTCCGACTGGCGGTCGGGTCAAGCCGCGCGGTGCCGGCGGGCGGCCTGACAGGCCCAACCCGCAGGGCCACGCTTGCGCGTGCATACCGTTAAATGGGTTCGCATGCGCAAGCTGGCGCGAGCTGCTCGGGGATTGATGACACGCCCTAGGACCTGGCGGCGAGGCGCCGGCGCGGTGCCGGCGCAGGATTCGCCTCCGCACGATAGCCGCGCAGGAACAACGCGACCGCGCTTTCCACGCAACGCGTGCGCGCCAGCCGCTGCGACGCGCCCGGCTCGCCGGTCAGCCATCCGCGCAACGCCGAGGCGCTGACGATCAGCGCGAAGAACTGCGCCGACGCCTGCGCCTCGTCGGCGATCGCCAGCGTTCCCTGCCGGGTCTGAGCGCGCAGGAACCGCTGCATGGCGCGGTCGTAGCGCGCGAAACACAGGTCCCAGTACGTATCGGCACGCCGCAACGACAACTGCGTGGACAGCGCGAGCATGCGATGAATGGCCTGCAGCATCGGCGCCGCGGTCATCGCCATCAGGTCGTATGCCACCGCCGCCAAGCGCGGCTGCAACGGTCCGCCGATGGCGAGCAGCGCCTCCCAGCGATCCGGCATCTCGCTCACCATCGCATCCACGGTCGCCTGGAACAGCACGTCCTTGCTGGCGAAATGCGCATACACGGTGGCCTTGGACACGGCGGCACACTCAGCAATGGCGTCCATGTTGGTGTGGTCGAAGCCGTTGCGGGAAAACAGCCGGCGCGCCGCATCCAGGATCGCGGCGTGCTTTTCGCGCGTCGCGCCCTGCCCACCGCGCCGCCGCGCCCCTGCGGGCGCGGACACCAGGCGCGGCACCGCTAACGTCCCGTCGAGGCCGTCGCGTCCGTGGACGCGGCCATCTCCACCCAGCCGCCGCCCAGCGCCTTGTAGAAGGTCACCAGATTGGTGAAGCGCGACAGCCGCGTGCTGATCAGGGTCTGCTCGGCGCTGTACAGCGTGCGCTGCGCATCCAGCGCGCCGAGGTAGCTGTCCACGCCGCGTTCGAAGCGCGCCTGCGACAGCCGGTAGCTGTCGGCCGACGCGTCCACCAGCGCCTGTTGCGCCAGCAGCTGGCGGCCAAGCGTGTTGCGCTCGGCGAGCGCGTCGGAGACCTCGCGAAACGCGGTCTGGATCGCCTTCTCGTAATTGGCCACGTCGATGTCGCGCTGCACCTTGGCGACATCCAGATTGGCGCGGTTGCGGCCGCCGTCGAAGATCGGCAGCGAGATGCTGGGCGCGAAACTCCAGCTGCCCGAGCCGCCCTTGAACAGCCCGGACAGGCCGGCGCTGGCGCTGCCGGCCGCGGCAGTCAGGCTGATGCTCGGATAGAACGCGGCGCGCGCCGCGCCGATGTTGGCGTTGGCCGCCTGCAGGGTGCGCTCGGCCTGCAGGATGTCCGGGCGGCGCTGCAGCAGTTCCGACGGCAAGCCGGCCGGAATGCTGGCCAGCACATTGGCGTCGGCGCTGGCGCTGTCCGGCAGCGCGGTCGGCAGCAGTTCGCTCGGCACTTCCGTGCCGGCCAGCAGGCGCAACGCATTGCGATCCTGCGCCACCTGCGCGGTGTAGCGCTCCACGTCCACCCGCGCGCTTTCCACCGTGGTCTGCGCCTGGCGCAGGGTCAGCGCCGAGGCGGAACCGAGCTCGAAACTGCGCTGCTGCAGCCGGTAGCTCTCGCTCTGGCTGGTCAGCGTGTCCTGCGCCAGGCGCAGCAGATCCTGGTCGGCGGCCAGGGTGAGATAGGCCGTGGCGACCTGCGCGATCAGACTGATGTGGGTACTGCGCTGCGCCTCGGTGGTGGCCAGATATTGCTGCAGCGCCTGTTCCTTGAGGCTGCGTATGCGGCCGAACAGATCCAGCTCGTAGGCGCTGATGCCCAGCGTGGCGCTGTAGCTGTGCGCCACCAGCGGTTGCCCGGTAGCGGACAGGCCGGCCGGGGTGCGCGAGCCGCTGCCGCTGCCGGCCAGGTCCACGCCCGGCACCAGGTCGGCACGCTGCACGCGGTACTGCGCCCAGGCCTGGTCGATGTTGAGCGCGGCCACGCGCAGGTCGCGGTTGTTGTCCAGCGCCAGCGCGATCACCTGCTGCAGCTTGGGATCGGTGAACACCGCGCGCCAACCGATGTCGGCGACGGGGATCGCCTCGGTCTGCGCGCCGCTTTCGGCGGCGGCGCCGTCGAACTGCGCCGGCACCGGCGCCGCCGGGCGCTCGTAGGCCGGCATCAGGCTGCAGCCGGCGAGCAGTGCGGACACGGCCAGCGCCAGCGGGGTCAGGACGAAACGGGACATGTCAGGCTCCTTCCGCGACATGCGCGGCGGACGGATCGTCGGGCGTGCCGGCGCGGCGCTTGAACAGGCCGCACACCAGCACGAAGAACAGCGGCACGAAGAAGATCGCCAGCACGGTGCCCGACAGCATGCCGCCGATCACCGCAGTGCCCAGCGCATGCTGCGCGCCTGCACCGGCGCCGCTGCCCAGTACCATCGGCACCACGCCGAGGATGAACGCCAGCGAGGTCATCAGGATCGGCCGCAGGCGCATGCGCGCCGCTTCCAGTGCCGACTGCACCAGGCTCTTGCCGCCCTCGTGCAGCTCGCGGGCGAACTCCACGATCAGGATCGCGTTCTTCGAGGCCAGGCCGATCGTGGTCAACAGGCCGACCTGGAAGTACACATCGTTCATCTTCCAGGTCAGCACCGCGCCGAGCAGCGCGCCGAACACGCCCAGCGGCACCACCAGGATCACCGCGAACGGGATCGCCCAGCTTTCGTACAGCGCGGCAAGGCACAGGAACACGATCAGGATCGACAGCGCGTACAGCATGCCGGTCTGGCCGCTGGACGCCTTCTCCTGCCGCGACAGTCCGGTCCACTCGTAGCCGATGCCCGGCGGCAGCTTGGCCGCCGCGGCCTCGACGATGGCCAACGCCTCGCCGCTGGATGCCGCACCCGGCAGCGCCATGCCCAGGATCTCCACCGACGGCACGCTGTTGTACCGCTCCAGCCGCGGCGAGCCCATGGTCCAACTGGCCTTGGCGAAGGAGCTGAACGCGACCATGGTGCCGGCGCTGTTGCGCACGTACCAGCGATCGATGTCTTCCGGCAGCATGCGATAGGGCGCATCGGCCTGCAGCATCACCTTCTTGACGCGGCCCTTGTCGATGAAGTCGTTGACGTAGGTGCTGCCCCAGGCGCTGGAGAACGTGCTGTTGATGTCGGAGATCGACAGGCCCAGCGTTTCGGCCTTGTGCGGATCGATGTCCAGCTTGAACTCGGGCGTGTCCTCCTGCCCGTTCGGGCGCACCGCGACCAGCCGCTTGTCCTGCGACAGCTCGGCCAGCAGCTGGTTGCGCGCCTGCATCAGCGCGGCGTGGCCGAGATTGGCGCGGTCCTGCAGCATCAGGTCGAAGCCGGTGGCATTGCCCAGTTCCGATACCGCCGGCGGCGCGAACGCGAACACCTTGGCGTCGCGGATGCCGGCGAAGTACCTGCCGGCCTTGGCCGCCACGTCGGTCACGCTCTGGCCCTTGCCGGTGCGCTCGTCCCACGGCCGCAGCTTGACGAAGGCCAGGCCCAGGTTCTGCCCGCTGCCGGCGAAGCTGAAACCGGACACGGCGAACACGCCTCCGACCGAGTCCTTCTGATCGACCAGGAAGTGGTGCTCCACCTGGCGGATCACCGCATCGGTGCGCGCCGCGGTGGCGCCCGGCGGCAACTGCACCAGCACGAACAGCGTGCCCTGGTCCTCGTCCGGCAGAAAGCCGACCGGCAACTTCATGAAACCGACCACCACCAGCGCCAACACCACCGCGTAGGCGATCATGTAGCGCCAGCCCTTGCCCAGCATGTGCCGCACCGCGCCCTGGTAGCGGCCGTTGCCGCGATCGAACACGCGGTTGAACCAGCCGAAGAAACCGGTGGTGGCCATGCCGTGCTGCTTGGCCGGCTTGAGCAAGGTCGCGCACAGCGCCGGGGTCAGCACCATCGCCACCAGCACCGACAGCGTCATCGCCGCGACGATGGTGATCGAGAACTGGCGATAGATAACGCCGGTGGAACCGCCGAAGAACGCCATCGGCACGAACACCGCCGCCAGCACCAGGGCCACGCCGACCAGCGCGCCGGTGATCTGCCCCATCGACTTGCGCGTGGCTTCCTTCGGCGGCAGGTGTTCCTCGCTCATCACCCGCTCGACGTTCTCCACCACCACGATCGCGTCGTCCACCAGCAGGCCGATCGCCAGCACCATCGCGAACATGGTCAGCGTGTTGATGGTGTAGCCGAACACGGCCAGCACGCCGAACGTGCCCAGCAGCACCACCGGCACGGCGATGGTCGGGATCAGCGTGGCGCGGAAGTTCTGCAGGAACAGGTACATCACCAGGAACACCAGCACCACCGCCTCGATCAGCGTGCGTACCACCTCTTCGATCGAGATGCGCACGAACGGCGTGGTGTCGTACGGCTTCTGCACCTTCATCCCCGGCGGGAAGAACTTCTCCTGCTCGGCCATGCTGGCGTCGATCGCCTTGACCGTGTCCAGCGCGTTGGCGCCGGTGGCGAGCTTGATCGCCAGGCCGGCGGCGGGCTTGCCGTTGTAGCGGCCCACGGTGTTGTAGCTCTCGCTGCCGAGCTCGATCCGCGCCACGTCGCGCAGGCGCACCTGCGAGCCGTCGGACTGCGTGCGCAGCAGGATGTCCTCGAACTCGGCGGCGGTCTTCAGCCGCGTCTGCGCGGTGATGGTGGCGTTGAGCTGCTGGTTGGCCGCCGCCGGCAGCGCGCCGAGCTGGCCGGCGGACACCTGCGCGTTCTGCGCCTGCACCGCGGTCTTCACGTCCAGCGGGGTCAGGCCGAAGTTGTTGAGCTTGTTGGGATCCAGCCAGATGCGCATCGCGTACTGCGAGCCGAACAGGGTCGTGTCGCCGACGCCTTCGACGCGGCTGATCGTTTCCTGCACGTTGGCGGCGACGTAATCGGACAGGTCCGAATCGCTCATGCTGCCGTCTTCGGAAGTGAAGGCCAGCACGTTGAGGAAGTTGGTCGCCGACTTGGTCACGGTCACGCCCTGCTGCTGCACTTCCTGCGGCAGCAACGGCGTGGCCAGCGACAGCTTGTTCTGTACCTGCACCTGCGCGGTGTCGGGGTCGGTCCCGTTGTCGAAGGTCAGGGTGATGGTGACCTGGCCGCTGGACTCGCTGGTGGAGGCCATGTAGCTCAGGTGATCCAGCCCCTTCATCTTCTGCTCGATGACCTGGGTGACGGTGTCCTCCAGGGTCTTGGCCGAGGCGCCCGGATAGTTGGCGGTGATCGCGACGGCGGGCGGGGCGATGCTCGGGTATTGCGCGATGGGCAGGGTGAGCACGGAGAGGATGCCGGCCAGCATCACGATGATGGCCAGCACCCAGGCGAAGATCGGGCGGTCGATGAAGAAACGTGCCATGACGGTCTAGGCCCTCAGTTCGCCGCGCGCGGCGCGGGCGCGGCGGCGGCGGGCGCGGCGTTCGCCGCCGCAGGTGCCGCGCTCTCCGCCTGGGGCTGCCACGGCACGGTCTTGACCGTCGCCCCGGGCTGCGCCCGCGACTGGCCATCGACCACCACCTGCTCGCCGGGCTTGAGCCCGCTGCGCACCAGCCACTGGTCGCCGACCGTGCGCTCGGTCTCCAGCACGCGCAGCTGCAGTTTGTGGTCGGCGCCGACCACGTACACGGTCGGCTTGCCCGCACCGTTGCGCGACACCGCCCGCTGCGGCACCAGGATCGCCTGGTCCTTGGTTCCCTCCTGCAGCACCGCGCGCACGTACATGCCGGGCAGCAGCTCGGCGTTCGGATTGGGGAACACCGCGCGCACGGTGATCGAGCCGGTGTTCTGGTCGACGGTGACGTCGGAGAACTCCAGCCGTCCCTGCAACGGATACGGGCTGCCGTCTTCCAGCAGCAGGTTCACCTTGGCCGCCGTGGCGTCGGCCTTTTCCAGCTCGCCGCTGGCCAGCGCGTGCTTGAGCCGCAGCAGCGAGGCGCTGGGCTGGGTGACGTCGACGTACATCGGGTCCAGCTGCTGGATCGTGGCCAGCGCGGTGGACTGGCTGGCGGTGACCAGCGCGCCGGCGGTCACGCTGGACTTGCCGATGCGCCCGGAAATCGGCGCATCCACCCGCGCGTAGGCCAGGTTGATGCGCGCGCTCTCCACGTTCGCCTTGGCCGCGGCGGCGTCGGCCTCGGCCTGGTCCAGCGCGGCGTCGGCATCGTCGTTGTCCTGCTTGCTGATCGCCGACACCTTGACCAGTTCGCGGTAACGCTCGGCCTTCAGCCGCGCGGTGCGCAGCGTGGCCTGGGCCTTGCCCAGCGCAGCCACGTAGCTGTCGTAGCTGGCGCGATAGGTGGCCGGATCGATCTGGTACAGCGTTTCGCCTGCCTTGACCTCGCCGCCTTCGCGGAACTTGCGCACCTGGATGATGCCGTTCACCTGCGGCCGCACGTCGGCGATCAGGTACGGCACGGTGCGCCCGGGCAGTTCGGTGGTCAGCGCGACCGGCTTGGTGGCGACGGTGATCACGCCCATCTCCGGCGTGCCCTCCGGCGGCGGCGCGCCGCCCGGAGGCGAACCGCAGGCGCTCAACAGCAGGGCGGCCGCCACGGCCAGCGATAGACGAGAAGACGGGACAGGGCGCACGGGAGGATCTCCGGATGGGAACGCAGGCAGGCGGGGATAAGGTAAACGGTACGGTTCGGTATACTATTCCCGCGATTCGGGGCCGTCAACCATTTCTGCCCTCCCGGTATACTTAAGTACCCTCCCCACGGCAGAGCGATGCGCGTCAGGACCGAAGCCAAACGCGAAGCGATCATCGAAGCGGCCGCTGCCGTGTTCCTGGAGGCCGGCTTCGAGGGCGCCTCGATGAGCCAGATCGCCACCCGCGCCGGCAGCTCCAAACGCACCCTGTACGGCTATTTCCCGTCCAAGGAGGAATTGTTCGTGGCGGTGGCGCACAGCGTCGCCATCCAGTTCATGGACCCCATCCTGACCACGCTGGAGCAGTCCACGGACGATCTGCCGGCCGCGCTGCAACGCATGGGCGAGGACACCCTCGCGTTTCTGTGCTCGGCGCAGTCGGCGCAGGTATGGCAGACCATCATCGGCGTCTCCGGCCGCTCGGACATCGGCCTGCTGTTCTTTCAGAGCGGCCCCGACCAGGGCATGCAGCGCCTCGGCGCGTTCCTGCAGGCACAGATGGATCAGGGCCGCTTGCGCCGCGCCGATCCGACCACCGCCGCGCGCCATCTGGCCGCGCTGCTGGACGCGGAAACGCTGATGCCCCGCCTGTTCGGCGCGCTGAAAGACCCGTCGAAGGAGCACCTGCGCGAAGCGACACGGCGCGCGCTGCAGGTGTTCTTCGGCGGCTATGGCGCATAGCCTATTCGCAACCAAGGCGCACCTGTAGGAGCGGCTTCAGCCGCGACAGACACTCGTTAGCGCCGGTCGCGGCTGAAGCCGCCCCACAGGTCGATCGCTACCGCGCGCCGCGCCGGCGCGGCTGCGCGGCTGCGCGCCGCTCACTCCCCGCGATACTGGCTTTCCGACACCGGCTCCAGCCAGGTCACCGGCGAACCGTCCACCGCTTCGGCGATGGCGATGTGGGTCATCGCCACCTGCGCGCTGGCGCCGTGCCAGTGCTTGATTCCCGGCGGAATCCATACGATGTCGCCGGGGCGGATCTCCTGCGCCGGCTTGCCCCATTCCTGCACGCGGCCGACGCCGGCGGTGACGATCAGGGTCTGGCCCAGCGGATGGGTGTGCCAGGCGGTGCGCGCGCCCGGTTCGAAACTGACCGTGGCGCCGCCGACGCGCGCCGGCGCCTCGCCCTGGAACGGCGCATCGATGCGCACGTTGCCGGTGAAATAATCCGCAGGCCCCACCGCCGATGCGGTGCTGCCGGCGCGAGCGATCCTGATCGGCCTGGCGTCATCGCCGGGAACCGCAGCGGCCATCATCGACAGCGACATGGCGGTGGCGAAAGGGTTCATCGCAATCTCCTCGCATTGGGTGGCTGTATGGACTGTATGCGCGCTGCGCCGGCGGCACTAGCCGGCGCCAAGTACATGCCGCGATAAGCGCCGCTCATCAATCGTCCGACATCGTTGCAGCACGGCCGTGGCATACCATGACGGCCACGCATGCGTTGGCCGCGACATGCAATGCGGGGCCTGCTGCGGATGGTGACAACGGTGGCCGACGGTCCGCCGAAGACGCATCCAGACGGCTGCCAGAACCACACTCCGCTGCAGCGCAGCATTGCAATAACCGTATAGCCGTGCCGATTTAAATCATTGGT
Organism: Xanthomonas sp. DAR 34887; assembly: GCF_041245805.1. Lineage (NCBI taxonomy): Bacteria > Pseudomonadati > Pseudomonadota > Gammaproteobacteria > Lysobacterales > Lysobacteraceae > Xanthomonas > Xanthomonas tesorieronis. Next base: position 1,846,886 of record NZ_CP162490.1, on the reverse strand, counting down.
CGCGCGCAACACGTGGCACCTATCCTCGCCGCTGCGCTGGCGCCGCGGCATCGTTTGCGACCCTGCGCGATAGCGCTGCGATCCGCGCGACGACGGCGGCGCCGCAATGCAGGTACGTGCTCCACGCATGCCGACAACTTCCCCCGCAACAGCGCAGAGGAAACACCCACGATGGCAGGACCGACAGGGCCGGCGGCTCCGCTCTCCCACTCCGCACCGCTCGCGGGCAACGCGCCGTCCTACCGCGCCGCATTGTCGTTGCTGGCCTCGCTGTTCTTCATGTGGGGCTTCATCACCGTCATCAACAACACGCTGCTGCCGCACCTGCGCAGCGTGTTCGCGCTGAGCTACACCCAGGCCACGCTGATCGAGTCGGTCTGGTTCATCGCCTATTTCTTCGCCTCGCTGCCGTCGGCCAAGCTGATCGAACGCATCGGCTACCAGCGCGCGCTGGTGATCGGCCTGGGCATCATGGCGCTGGGCGCGCTGGGCATGATCGCGGCCGCGCGCCTGGTCTCCTACGGCATCACCCTCGGCTCGCTGTTCGTGATCGCCAGCGGCATCACCCTGTTGCAGGTCGCGGCCAATCCCTACGTCGCGGTGATCGGCAGCGCGGACACCGCCTCGTCGCGGCTCAACCTGGTGCAGGCGTTCAACTCGGTGGGCACCACGCTGGCGCCGCTGTTCGGCGGTTACCTGATCCTCGGCCGCTCGGCGTCGGGCACCGCCAAGGGCGACGCCGTGCTGACCCAGGCCGAACGCCTGGCCGACGCGCAATCGGTGCAGTTGCCCTACCTCATCGTCGCCGTGGTGCTGGTGCTGCTGGCGGTGGTCATCGCACGCTTCAAGCTGCCCGCGCTCGGCCAAGCCACCCAGCGCGCCACCGGCGCGCAGCGTGCCAACCATTCGCTGTGGGAGCACCGCAATCTGGTGCTTGGCATCCCGGCCATCTTCATCTATCTGATCGCCGAGATCGGCGTGTCCAACCTGTTCATCAATTTCGTGTCGCAGCCGCACATCGGCAACCTCACCCACGAGCAGGCCTCGCACTACCTGTTCCTGCTGTGGGGCGGGATGATGGTGGGGCGCTTCGCCGGTAGCGCGCTGATGCGCCGCATCGCGCCGGAAACCGTGCTGGCGCTGTTCTCGATCGGCGCGCTGCTGGTGGTGCTGCTGGCGGTGTTCACCACCGGCCATGTCGCGATGTGGTCGCTGATCGCGGTGGGCCTGTTCCACTCGATCATGTTCCCGACCATCTTCACCCTCGGCATCAAGGGGCTGGGCCCGCTCACCGAGGAAGGCTCGGGCCTGCTGATCATGGCCATCGCCGGCGGCGCGCTGGTGGTGGTGCAAGGCTGGCTGGCCGACCATGTCGGGCTGCAACGGGCCTTCCTGCTCACCGCCGCATGCGAGCTGTACGTGCTGTTCTATGCGCTGTGGGGCGCGAAAACGCCGCCGCATGCAAGCGCCTAGCGGCGATGCAGCGCCCGAATTGCTCACACATCCCCTTCAAAAACAATAGTTTGAAATAGAAAAAAGCGCTTGTCGCGACACCCTGGACTGGGTACGCTGCGGCGGTCGAAAGAGAGCAGGCCGGATGGTAGCCCGGCCGTCGCCGCACCCAGCGGCGACATCTCAGCCAATCGGGCACCCGCGACACCAGCCACCGGCATTGCCGGTCGACGCGGGTGTGTCCGATGGGGTCTCGCATGTCTCCCGGCACGCCTTCTCGGATACAGAAGGAGCGAGCATGCACAAGATCACCGATCCGATCCCCTCCGCGCACGCGGTGCACACCGGTTGCGCCGCGCCGCTGGCCCGCACGCGCGTGGATGCGACGCCGGATGCCGTCGCTGGCGCCACGGCGCGACGGCAGCCACGGCCGCTGCGCTGGCGGCGCGAAGCGCTGGCGGACCTGCCGATCTGGGGCTGCGACGTAGTCACCGGCAAGCCGGAATTGCCCGCGCTGCTGCTCGCGGTATGGCTGCCCAAGAGAGCGCAGACCTGGGAATGGGAAGTCATCGATCCGCGTAGCGATACCAGCATGGCCGAGGGCGGCAGCGATTCGCAGGCGCTCGCGCAGGCGGCCGCCGAAGCGTGGACACGGCTTCGCTTCGGCGATGTGCTGGAGCGCGGCTGATGCAGGCGGCGGACGCTGCGCACGCCGGTGCGACGGATCGAACGCGCCGGAACCACACAGGCCCGGCGCTACCCCACAATGCCTGGGCGCCCTACCCCGCGCAGCGCGCGCACAGCCCGTGCACTTCCAGAGTCTGCGCCTGCGGCTGGAAGCCCAGCGCCTTGGCACGCTGTTCCAGTTGCGCGACCACGTCGCGGTCCTCCAGTTCGACCGCGCTGTGGCAGCGGTCGCAGATCAGGAACGGCACCGAGTGCTGCGCGCTGCTGGGATGGTGGCAGGCGACGAAGGCGTTGACCGACTCGAGCTTGTGCACGAAGCCGTTGGCCATCAGGAAATCCAGCGCGCGGTACACGGTGGGCGGCGCATCTGCGCCCACGCTCTTGCCCTCGCGCACCCATTCCAGCAGGTCGTAGGCCTTCACCGGCCGCCCCGCCTCGGCGATCAGGCGCAGCACGTTGGCGCGGATCGGGGTCAGCCGCAGACCGCGTTCGCGGCTCACCCGCTCCACCACCTTGACGAAGTCGTCGGCGTCGTGGACGTGGTGGTGCGGCTCGGTGCAGGCGGTCTTCTTGCTGGACATGGGCGTCTCCGGGGAATCAGCTTCCCGCTGGGATCTTGATGAGCGCGGCATCGATGCGTTTCAAGGCCTGCTCGCGCCCGGCCAGGTACACCGTGTGCGAGATGTCCGGGCTGACCTGGGTGCCGGTGATGGCCACGCGCAGCGGCTGCGCCACCTTGCCCATGCCGATCTCCAGCGCCACGGCCGCCTCGTGCAGCGCGGCGGACACGCCGTCCACGCTCCACTCGCCCAGCGCGGCCAGCAGCTCGCGCGCCTTGCCCAGCGCAAGCTCGGCGCCCGGCTTCAGGTGCTTGGCCACCGCGGCTTCGTCGTAGCTTTCCAGCGGCCGGTACCAGACCACCGCCTTCTCGGCCATTTCCTTCAGCGTCTGCACGCGCTCGCGCAGCGCCACCACCACGTCGGCGGCGGCCGGGCCGGCCGCCGGGTCGATGCCGAGCTTGGCCAGCTGGTCCTCCAGCTGCGGCGCGATCGTGGCCGGATCGTCGCTCTTCAGGTAGTGCTGGTTGACCCAGCCGAGCTTGGCCATGTCCAGCCGCGCGGCCTTGGAGTTGACGTCCTTGACGTCGAACAGGTCGATCAGCTCCTGCCGGCCGAACAGTTCCTGGTCGCCGTGCGACCAGCCCAGCCGCGCCAGGTAGTTGATCAGCGCATGCGGCAGATAGCCGGCGTCCTTGTACTGCATCACGTCGGCCGCGCCGGTGCGCTTGGACAGCTTGGCGCCCTGCTCGTCCAGGATCATCGGCATGTGCGCGAACTTCGGCACCGGCGCGCCCAGCGCTTCGTAGATGTTGATCTGGCGCGGGGTGTTGTTGATGTGGTCGTCGCCGCGGATGACCTCGGTGATGCCCATGTCCCAGTCGTCCACCACCACCGCGAAGTTGTAGGTGGGATAGCCGTCGGGGCGGAAGATCACCATGTCGTCGAGCTCGCTGTTGGCGATCTCGATGCGGCCCTTGATCAGGTCGTCGAACACCACGCTGCCGCCGAGCGGGTTCTTGAAGCGGATCACCCGGTTCGGATCGTCGCGGTAGGCCAGGTTCTGCTCGCGCGCCGCGCCGTTGTAGCGCGGCTTCTCCTGCTTGGCCATGGCCGCCTCGCGCATCGCGTCGAGTTCGGCGCGGGTCTCGTAGGCGTAGTAGGCCTTGCCGGCGGCGAGCAGTTGTTCGGCCACTTCCTGGTAGCGGGCGATGCGCTGGGTCTGGTAGACCGGGCCTTCGTCGTAGTCCAGGCCGAGCCAGTCCATCGCGTCGAGAATGGCGTCGATCGCCGCCTGGGTGCTGCGCTCGCGGTCGGTGTCCTCGATGCGCAGCACGAACTCGCCGCCGCGGTGGCGCGCCTCCAGCCAGCAGTACAGCGCGGTGCGCGCGCCGCCGATGTGCAGGTAACCGGTGGGACTGGGGGCGAAACGGGTGCGGCAGGCCATGGAACGCTCGGAGCAAAACGGGAATCGGGCGATTTTACCCTGCCGTGCCTGCGCTTGCCCGGCGGAGACGAGGCACCGCCAGGGCGATAGGTTTCCCGCTGTGGGAGCGGCTTCGGCCGCGAGCGGGACGCTTCGGTGGCATTCGGTCGCGGCTGAAGCCGCTCCTACAGGAGGCACAGGGGCTGACGAATCGCTCAGGGTCTGCTTCCGCGATTGGATACCGGGCCCTAGCGCAGCAAGTCGCCATGCACGACACATTCGCCGTCGCTGCGCGCCGGTCCCGGCGCGTCGTACAGCACCAGCCAGCTCGGCACGCCGCCGGACAGCGCCAGCGGCAGGTTGCACAGCGCTTCGGCGCGGTCGCTGTCCTCGCCGTGCGGCAGCGCCAACGACTTGACCAGTTCGCGCTGGAACCGCACCGGTTCGCGGTTGGCGGCCAGCGCCGCGCGCGCGCCGGGCCAGCGGAACAGGCGGATCTCGCCGTTCAGTACCATGGTCGGGCCGGCCAGCAGGTACAGGTCTTCGCCGTGGAAATGCAGGTCGCGCACGCCCAGCCCGCCCAACTGCAGGAAATGCTTGCGCAGCAAGGTGCCCTCCGCGTCCAACGGCACCAGCCGCAGATGGTCGTGATGCGCCTCCACCGCGATCTCCAGCAGCCCGGTCCAGCCGCGCAACACCGGGCCACGCAGGCCCAGCAGCAAGCGCTGGCCGTCCACCGCCATGCCCTCGATATCGAACCCGTTGTCCTTGCCGGGGATCTTCAGATAGGCACCGAAATGCGCGTCGTCCTCGAGCAGCACGGTGAGCTGGTTGTGTTTGGCGTCGCCCTTCAGCCGCAGCGCGCGGCGGCCGTCGGCGGCTTCGCGGACCAGTTGCGGCGCGCCGTCGGCAGCGCGCTCGATCGGCAGGCAGGCGAGCAGGCGGCGGTTGGCGTCGAGCTTGAGCTTGGCCAGGCGCTTGCCGTTGTCGGCGTCGCTGCGGTCGGGCTTGGCATTCTTGCGCTTCATGCCGTGCGAGCCGACCACCCATAGATAGCCGGGCGACAACGCCATGCCTTCCAGGTCGGCCTCCTCGTCGTGGTCGCCGGGCAGGTCGAGCAAGTCGCCGAGGGCGAAGCTGCGGCCAGCGCCGAAGCGCAGCGCCTCGTCGCCGACCGGCGCCAGCGCCTGCAGGCGATCGACCGCGCAGGCTTCGTCGCCGGCCACCCACAGCCAGTCGTCGGTGAATGCGGCCCCGGACAGGTTGGCGTGGACCAGCGCGCCGGGCGCGAATTCCAGGCGCACGGCGTGCGGCAGCAGAGTCTTGGGCATAGAGGCAGTGGGCCGGTAGCGAGCGGAAGCGCCAGCAGAGCGCATCGTGCGTTCGGATGGCGTGTGGTGCGCGACGCATGCGGCTGCGGCAGGCTGGCGAAGACCGTATGTGCGCCATGGCCTTCCCTGGCTTCCGTGTGCGGCTACCGACCCCGCGCCGTCAGGCATGTGCGGGGACTGCTCTGGCCGCAAAACCAACCGGCGGTGGCGTGGTCCACCGGCTCCGCACCAGGCGTATGCGCACCGCGCGGCCGCGGTGACGGCCTGCCGCGCTTGGCGCCTGCGCGCGGATCGACCAGGCGGCTACTCGAAGCCGCCCAGCTCCGCGCGCACGATGGCCGGCGCCAGCTGCCCGCGCCAATCGCGGTCGTTGGCGACCTGGGCGCTGGCGCGGCTGGCCTCGAACGCGGCGAAATCCAGGTCGGCCAGCGCCCACACCTGCTCGCCCCGGGTCTGCGCGACAATGCCGTCGGCCGGGAAGCCGGCGTCCATCGGCGCATAGATCGCCGCCTCGCCGGTGTTCACGTCCAGCGCCGGGCTCCACTCGGCCAGCCCGGCGGTCACCGACTGCGCGACGAAGATCCGATTCTCCAGCGCGCGCGCCAGGCAGCCGATGCGCACCCGGGTGGCGCCGGCCTCGGTATCGGTACAGCTGGGCACCAGCAGCAGCCGCGCGCCGGCCTCGTACTGGGCGCGCACCGGCAGCGGGAACTCGCTGTCGTAGCAGACCGCCACGCCGGCGCGCACGCCGTCGCCCGCGGCGAATACCTTCAGCGCGTCGCCGCCGTCGATCAGGCCGGTGGCCTTCTCGAAGCCGGTCAGCTGCAGCTTGTCCTGCCAGCCGTGGCTGCCGTCGGGCGCGAACCAGTAGGCGCGGTTGCGGTAGCGGCCCTCGCCGCTGGCCAGCAGGAAACTGCCGGCGATCAGATGCAGGCGGTGCCGTTGCGCCAGCTGCGCGAACAGCGCCAGATACTGCGGATGCAGCGCCTGGATCGCCGCCAGCGAGGCCGGCAGATCCTCGGCCACGGCCGGGGCGAAGGTCGCGGCCAACTCCAGCGACAGGTATTCGGGCAGCACCGCCAGCTGCGCGCCGGTCTGCGCGGCCTGGCCGATCAGGGCCGCCTGCTTGTCGGCGAAGGCGGCGAAATCGGCCGGCGCGCCGATCGGATATTTGGCGACGGCGATCTTCATGCGGCGGGCTCCAGTGGGCGGGTCCAGAAACTCAGCGTATGCAGGATCTCGCCGCGGTCCAGTTCGTCCCACGCCAGCCGCATGCGCAACGACGGCTGCCGCGCGTAGCCGCGCTTGTGCCAGAACGCATCGTTGCCGCGGTAGCCGGGCGGGCGGCGCGGATCGTCGGGGTCGCGGTCCACCGCGCAGAACGCGGTCAGGCGGAAGCGGCCGAGCGCGCGTGCGTGCGCTTCGCGATGATCGAAGAAGGCATGGCCGACGCCACGGCCGCGATACGCGGGCAGCAGCACCGATTCGCCGAAATAGAACACGTCGTCTACGGCGATGGCGCTGCCGGCGAAGGCCGCGCCGAACGCCTCGGCGTCGTCGGCCAGCGGCAGCCCGGTGGAGGCGCCGACCACGCGTTCGCCGTCGCGCGCCAGCACGAACACGCTGTCGGGCGAGGCGGCGTAAGCGGACAGATACTGGCGTTCGTAGTCCAGGTCGCCGGCGTACAGATAGGGCCAGTCGCGGAACACGGCGATGCGCAGCCGCGCGACATCGTCCAGGAACGGGGCGATCTGCGCGCCGCGCAGGCGCTGGATGGGGAGCGGAGAGTCCATCCGTGAACTCTACCGCAGGCGTTTCCGTGGCGCTGCCGGCTTGGCGATGCCCTGGTCGGTGCTGCTCCTGTCGCCGTCCCTGGCGGTGGGCGTCCCTGCCCGGTCCTGCGTCCCTGCCGCGGCGTCCATGACCGCTAGTCCGTCGTGCGATCGCGCCTGCGCGCTGGATCCATCCATGGCGCCGTCCTTGGCGGCGGGCCTCCTGCCCGATGCCGCTAGCTGCGGCGATGTCCTTGGCCACTCCTTGTGATGCGCTTGCCAACCCATGTCGTGTGGCGGCGTGGGGCTGCGACCTGCTATCGCGACAACCGGCACCGCGGGCGCGGCATGCGCAACGGCGCCTTCGCCAGCGCCGGTGCGCGCTTCATCGCCACCAGCGGCACAGCAGCGCCGCCTGCGCCGGCAATACCAGCAGCCGTGCGCGTCCCTGTGCTTCCCAGGTCACGAAGCCCGGTCCGTGCGGGGCCTGCGCGCCCTGCCCGGCCTGCGCCCAGGTCGAGTCGCGGCGCAAGGCGCGCCATGCGCAATAGCGCCACGGTTCGGTCTCGCCCGGCAAGGCGGCGCGGGCTTGCAGCGCCGCTGCCAAAAACCCCAGGCCGTGCGCGGCCAGCGCCTCGCGGCTGCGTTCGCTCAACCGCAGCCACAGTGCGCCGCCGCGGTCGGCGGCGGTGACCAGCGCCGCCTGCGCGCTGCGCGCCAGCGCCGCGCCGGCATTGCCGCGGTGCAGGCCGCGGGTGTCCAACGCGTCCGGCAGCAGGGCCTGGACGCGACGATGCAGATGGGTATGTGCCGACATGGCGAAGTCCTGATCGCGTGCCGGCTCAGCGCAGTGCCGCGCCGAGTTCGTACCAGTCGATCTTGCGGGTGATCCACATGATCGCGGCGAGGATGCCGAACAGCAGCAGCGAACCCATCAGCAGGGAGTTGTCTTCCGACGCCAGCAGTCCATACAGCGCGCCGTACAGCACGGTGAGCATGCTGGCGAAACCGGCGGCGCGGCCGCGGCTGCGCAATACCCCGGACAGGTAGACGAACTGCAAGCCGATGCAGGCCACCGCCGAGACCAGGTACGCCTGCCAGAACGGAATGTGCTCGGACAGGCTGAGCAGTAGCAGGAAGAAGATCGCCAGCGCCAGCCCGACCAGCAGGTATTGCAGCGGGTGGATCGGCAGGCGCTTGATCAGCTCGAACAGGGCGAAGGCGACGAAGGTCAGCACCACGAACAGGATGCCGTACTTGCTGGCGCGATCTGCCTGGGTGTAGACGTCGACCGGATCGACCAGGTCCACGCGCAGCGCGTCGATCTCGCCGCCGGAGAACAGCTGCGACTGCGCCCCGGTGGCCAGCGACGACAGCGCCCAGTTGGCCTGGAAACCCTTCTCGCTGATGCTGCGCTCGTTGGGCAGGAAGCGGCCGCCGAACAGCGGATGCGGCCACGGCGAGGTCAGCGCGATCTGGTTGTCGTCGCCGACCGGCACGATCGACAGGCCCTGGGTGCCGTCGAGCACGAATTCCATTTCCACGCTGTGCAGATCGGTGAGCTTGCCCTGGCGCGCATCGGCCAGCGCCGGCAGCAGCGCATGCACGCCCTTGGATTGGCCGGACAACGCCAGCGAACCCGGCTGCAGCGCCAGCGCCTTGCCGTCGGTGCGCAGATTGGGAGTGCCGACCAGTCCGCGCACGTCCTCGATGCCCACCACGAGATACGGCTGGCCATAGCTGCGGCCTTCGACCGCCGCGTAGTCGAAATCGTCGAACTCCGCCTTGAGCCGCGCATGCCAGCTGTACACCTGCACCTTGAACAGGCCGATGTTGCGCTGCGACGGCTTCAGTTCGCCGCTGATCGCCAGGTGCCTGGGCGTCTGCACGTCGTAGCCGTTTTCGGTTTCGCGCTTGACGCTGCGCTTGCCGTCGGCATCGACCACCGCGACATCGCGCACCTGCGTCCACGGCACCACCCGCAGCGGCCCGAGCAGGCGCTGCTCGCCGGCCTTGCTTTGCGACACGCGCTGTACCGCCTCGTCGCGGTAGCGCTGGCGGTCTTGCACGGTGCCGCGGATCATCATCAGCGGGATCAGCAGCAACAGGATCAATCCGCCGATGGTGGCGAATCGCAGAACGAGCTTGAGGGATTTCATCGACGGTCCTCGGTGGATGGAGGACGCCAGGGTGCCGCGCCCGCGTGTGCGGGGTTTGAGGCGAATTTGAAGCGAGTGTGAAGTGGCGGACGCGGTTGTGGGAGGCGGGATGGCGGCGTCATCGGTCAAGGCGGTCGCGTGACGAGCGATGTCGGGGCGAGCGCCGACACAGGACAGCGTCGGGGCTGAAGCCCCTCCCACAGTGCACCCGGCAAGCTGGCTAAGAGCTTCGTGCAGGAGCGGATTCAGCCGCGACGCGCAGAGTCAGGCATTCCAACGCGGCCGGCTATGTGTCGGGGCTGAAGCCCCTCCTACAGTGCACCGGCGAGCTGGCTAAGAGCTTCGTGTAGGAGCGGCTTCGGCCGCGACGAGCAGAGTCAGGCATTCCAACGCGGCCGGCTATGTGTCGGGGCTTAAGCCCCTCCCACAGTGCACCCAGCAAGCTGGCTACGAGCCTCGTGTAGGAGCGGCTTCAGCCGCGACGAGCGGAGTCAGGCATCCCAACGCGCCGGCTATGTGTCGGGGCTGAAGCCCCTCCTACAGTGCACCCGGCGAGCTGGCCGCAAGTTCCTTGTGGGAGCGACTTCAGTCGCGACGAGCGAAGCCCTGAGCGATAGCGGTCACGTACACCGTCGGAACCGATGGCCTGTGGCCACGACGGAGCCGATCCCGCGGTGGATCCAGGCGCCGCTCAGGCGGCCGGCAGCGACAACCGCGCCACCGCGCCGCCGCCTTCGCGGTTGCGCAGGCTGGCCTCGCCGCCATGCAGCCGCGCCACTTCGCGCACGAACGGCAGGCCCAGGCCGGAACTGCGCTGCCCGGTGGCCGGCCGCGCCAGCGAATAGAAGCGCTCGAACACCCGCTCCAGCGCGTAATCGGGCACGCCGGGGCCCGCGTCTTCCACCAGCAACGCGATGCGCGCGTCCACATCGCGCTCGGCACGCAGCACCACCACCCCACCCTCCGGCGAGAATCCGATCGCGTTGTCGAGCAGATTGTGCAGCGCCTGGCGCAGCAGATAGGGATCCCCGGCCAGCGCCAGCTCCGCTTCCGGCGCCTGCACCTGCAACTGCACGCCGCTGGCGTGCAGTTGCGGCGCCAAGGCCTCGGCCAACTGCGCGAACAGCGGCGCCAGCGCGATCCGCTCGCGCCGCTGCAGCCAGCCGTGCTGCTCGACCTCGGCCAGCGCCAGCAGCTTGTCGATGGTTTCGGTGAGGCGTTGCTGCTGCTCGGCGATGTTGCGCACGAAGCGTTGCCGCTCCGCGTCCGGCAGCGGTTCCTGCAGCAGTTCGGCGGCGCCGCGGATCGCCGCCAGCGGACTCTTCATCTCGTGGGTCAGCGACTGCACGTACTGCTCGACATAGGCCTTGCCCTCGAGCTTGCGCCGCATCGTCTCCAGCGCACGGCCCAGATCGCCGATCTCGTCGCGGCGCGGCGGCGGCGGCGGCACCGGCTCGCCGGCGCTGACCGCCTGCGCGTAGCGGTTGAGCCGACCGATGCCGCGCAGCAGGCCCCAGGTCATCAGCAAGCCGATCAGCGCGGAAATGCCGATCAGCCAGGCGCCGCGCAACAGGATGCTGCGCTGGCTGGCGACGATGAACGGCTCGATGCTGCGGTTGGGCTGCGACAGGGTGAGCACGCCGATCAGGCGCCGGCTGTCGGCCGGGTCGTAGATCGGCGCGGCCACGTGCATCACCGTGTGGTTGGGGTCGCCGTCGCCCTCGGCGCTGGAGCGCGCGCCGTATTCGCCGCGCAAGGTGCGGTAGACGTCGTTCCAGCGCGAGTTGTCGCGGCCCAGGTCCTGGCCGCGCGAATCGAACACCACCACGCCGGCCACGTCGGTGATGGTGACCCGGTAATCGACGCTGCGCTTGGGGAAGCGCCACACCATCGCGCGCGGATTGCGCCGCTGCGCCGCGCCGAGGTCGCGGGCGAACGCACCGCTGTCGATGCGCCCGGCCTTGAGGTCGGCGGCGGCCATCTGCGCCAGCACGTTGGCCGCGTCCACCAGGGTCGATTCCATCGCCTGGCGCACGCCCGGCTTGACCTCGTTGACGAACACCCGCATCACGAAGAACGCGGCGACGCCGACGATCAGGAAGAAGCCCAGGAACAGCTTCAGCCCCAGCCGCATCTCACTGCTCCAGCGCGTAGCCGAGGCCGCGATGGGTGCGGATCGGGTCGTGCGTGGCGCCGGCCGCGCGCAGCTTGGCGCGCAGGGTCTTGATGTGGGTATCCACGGTGCGGTCGGCGCTGTCGGCGCTGCTGTCCCAGCCGCGGTCCATCAGTTGCGCGCGGCTGAGGATCGCGCCCGGCCGCTGCAGCAGCGCGGCCAGCAGCGCGTATTCGTAGCGGGTCAGGTCCAGCGCGGTGTCGCCGTAATGGATGCGGCGGCCGTCGCGGTCGATCGCGAACGCGCCGTGCCGTTGCCAGCCCGACTCCGCTTCCGCGCTCGCCGCGACCGCCGGCCGCCGCAGCCGCGCACGCACCCGCGCCACCAGTTCGCGCGGCGAGAAGGGTTTGGCCATATAGTCGTCGGCGCCCAGTTCCAGGCCGAGTACGCGGTCGATCTCGTCGTTGCGCGCGGTCAGGAAGATCACCGGCACCTGGCTGAAGCTGCGCAGTTCGCGGCAGACCTCGAAGCCGCCCAGGTCCGGCAGGCCGACATCCAGCACCACCACGTCGATGCCGCCGGCGCGCGCCTGCGCCAGCGCCTCGCGCCCGAGCAGGCAGTGCCGCACCTGGTAGCCCTCGCTGCGCAAGGCGTACAGCACGGTATCGGCGATGGCGGATTCGTCCTCGACGACGAGGACACACGGGGCGGCGGGCGCGGACATGGCGCGCAGCATAGCCGCAACCCGCGCCCGCCCGTACACTGCCGCGATGAACTATCGCCATGCCTACCACGCCGGCAACCATGCCGACGCGCTCAAGCACACCGTGCTGCTCGCGCTGATCGATGCGCTCAAGCGCAAGGACAGCCCGTTCTTCGTGCTCGACACCCATGCCGGGCGCGGCCGCTACCTGTTCGCCGGCAGCGAGGCGCGCAAGACCGGCGAGGCCGCGGCCGGGGTGCTGAAGCTGATGGGCCTGCCCACCTTGCCCGAGGTGCTGGAACGCTACCTGCGCGCGGTGCAGGCCGACAATCCGGTGGGCGCCCTGCTCGCCTATCCCGGCTCGCCGCTGCTGGTCGCCCAGGCCATGCGCGACCAGGACCGGCTCGCCGCCTGCGAACTGCAGCCCGAGGAAGCGGCCGAGCTGAAGGCGCTGTTCGGCAACGACCGCCGCGTGCAGGTGCACGCCGGCGACGGCTATGCGGCGATCAAGGCGTTCGTGCCGCCGAAAGCCGGCACGACCAAGATCGGCCGCGGCCTGGTGCTGATCGATCCGCCCTACGAAGCGCAGGACGCCGAATACCCGCTGATCGCCGCTGCCCTGCGCGAGACCCTGACCCGCTGGCCGCAGGCGATGTGCGCGGTGTGGTATCCGATCAAGCAGCGCCGCAGCCTGCAGCCGTTCTTTCGCAAGGCCGCGGCGATGCCGGCCAAGGCGGTGCTGCTGGCCGAGCTGCAGGTGCGCCCGGACGATTCGCCGCTGCGGCTCAACGGCAGCGGCATGCTGCTGCTCAATCCGCCGTGGCAGTTCGAGCAGGTGCTGGCCAGCGCCTTGCCGGCGCTGAAGACGCATCTGGGCGAAGCGGGCGCATCCACGCGCCTGGAGTGGCTCAAGCGCGAGGCGTGAAGCGGCGCGCAGCGCGTCCCGTGTTGCGCCTGCGCATGCGACACGCGGGGTACTGAGTCAATAGCAATCCCAGTTGTAGGCAACCCGGCTGAAATCGCCGCGTTCCAGGTCGGCCGGATCGATGAAGAAGTTGGCGATGCCGCTGTCGCCCCACATCATGGCGTCGTCGCTGTCCAGCTGCAGCAACAGCACCTGCGCATCCTGCGGCTTGCGCGGATCCTCCTGGGTGAACTGCGGGTAGCCGCCGAGCTTGTGCCCGCTGCGATTCAACGCTTCGTACAACGCCTCGTCCACGTCGTCCTGCGGCAGCGCGTGGCGGCTGGCGTAGGCAGCGGTGACCTCGTCCAACGGCCGGCCCAGCGCTTGCTCGAAATGCACGTCGGCGCTGCCGATGGGCTCCTCGCCGACGCTGAACTGCATCGCCCGCGGATGCGCCGGGTCGAACGGCAGCGTATCGGCGGCCGGCAACGGCACTTCGGCCTGCCGCGCCGAGGGATCGGACTGCGGCCAATACACCACGCGAAAATTGCGTTGCGCGCTCAATGCGGCCAACTCGGTGGCGCCGTCGAGATTGGCGCCATAGAAATCGTCGCCGCCGATGAAGAACTGCAGCATCCCATGCGTGGGATAGCCGCGCAGCGGCGGCATCTTCGCCAGGTCGATCTGCGCCAGCAGCGCCAGCGGCTGACCGCGGGTGTCGCGCGGATAGGCCTTCTCCGCGGTCCAGTACGGACGGCCGCCGACCTTGCTGGCCAGGCGATCGTCCTGCGCCATCGGCTGCAGGCCCACCACTGCCACCGGCCTGCGCGTGGCATCCAGGCGTTGCCGGTACGGCGCCAGGACCGCGTTGGCGTTCACCTCCACCTTCGCCGCGTCGGGCGAGGAGGCGACCGGCTGCGCGCTTTGCATACTGCGCTTGAGCCACCAGCCGCCGCCCAGCACCAGCCCGCCCAGCGCGGCGACCAACGCCAGGGTGATCGCGACGGACAGCAGCACGGCGTTCGAGGTCTTCATTGCGATGTCGCCTACGATGGACCGGGCGCCACTGTAGCAATGCCGCTCAGGCGCCGGAAGCGACCGCGGCGGCGCCCTGCTCGGGTTCGAAGAAGCTCCAGCGCACCGTCGGGAAGCGCTGTTTCAGCGCGCGCTCGATGCGGGTGATGTCGGCCAGCAGCGCCGCCGCATCGTGCTTTTGCCGGAGCGTGGCCTGCACCGAGACCATCACGTCCTCGCCGAGCTGCACGGCGATCAGGTGGATCACCCGTTCGATCTCCGGTTGCGCCTGGAAAAACGCATGAAGTTGCCGCTGCATCGCCGGGTCCACGCTTTGCCCGATCAGCATCGCCTTGATCTGGATCGCCACCAGCACCGCGACCACGATCAACAGCGTGCCGATGGCGATGGTGCCCAGCGCGTCCCACAGCGGATCGCCGGTCAGCACGCTCAGCAGCACCGCGGCCAGCGCCAGCGCCAGGCCGAGCAAGGCCGCCAGGTCCTCGCCGAAGATCACGATCAGCTCGGCCTGGCGGCTCTCGCGGAACCAGGTCCACAGCGAGCGCTCGCCGCGCACCTTGGCGATCTCCTGCAGGCAGGTGCGCAGCGACACGCCCTCGGCGACCAGCGCGAACCCCAGCACCCCCACCGCCCAGCCCCAACTGCTCAGCGGCTCGGGCTGCAGCAGCTTGTGCACGCCCTCGTACACCGAAAACATGCCGCCGATGCAGAACAGCATCACCGCCACCAGGAACGACCAGAAGTAGATCGCGCGGCCGTAGCCCAGCGGATATTCGGCGCTGGCCGGGCGCTTGGCCTGGCGCATGCCCAGCAGCAACAGCAGCTGGTTGCCGCAGTCGGCCAGCGAGTGCACGGTCTCGGCCAGCATCGCGCCCGAGCCGGTGGCCAGCGCCGCCGCGCCCTTGGCCAACGCAATGGCCAGGTTGGCGCCGAGCGCGAAGAAAATGGCGCGCCGCGAATCGCCGCTGCCGGACATGGCACATCCTCGTCGAAAAATCCATGCGCAGGGTAAGCAACCGCGGTGAGCGCTGCGTTCACGGCCGCGGCCGCGGGTAATGCGAGAATCCAGGCTTCGTCGAGGATCATCCGGCCATGGCTACCCGCAACCGCATGCCTCCGTGGCATGAAAACTTCACCTTACCCAGCGGCCGCGAGCTGCTGATCCGGCCGATCCGGCCGGAAGACAGTGCGCCGCTGCAAGGCGCCTTCGGCCTGCTCGGGCCCACCGAAATCCGCGAGCGCTTCCTGCATTCGGTGCAGGAACTGACCGAGGACATGGCGCAGCGCCTGACCCATCCCAATCCGAAGACCGAACTGACCCTGGTCGCGGCCGAACCGCTGCCGCCGGGCGAAGCGGTGGTCGGCGCGGTGGCGCGCGCGGCGATCACGCCCGGCACCCGCGAGGCGGAATACGCGATCCTGGTCAGCAGCTTCGTCGCCGGCCAGGGCCTGGGCCGGCAGCTGATGCGCAAGCTGGTCAAGTGGGCGCGGCGCAAGTATCTGGACCGGCTCTACGGCGACGTGCTCGAAAGCAATCTGCCAATGCTGCAGCTGGCCGAATCGCTGGGCTTCCAGCCGATGCCGCATCCGGACACGCCGGGACTGGTGCGGGTGGTGCTGGAATTGGGCAACTGAGGCAGCCAGCCGGCCGCGGTCGCGCGGCCGCCAGACGCAGGACCTCCCTGCAGATCGCGAACCCGCACGGTTCGCGAGCGGCGGCTCACCCGCTGCCGCCGACCTGTTCACAGCAGGTGCCGCCCGCAGCGACCGCTGCCGGGCCAAGTGCCCGTGTCCGCGCACACGAGCCCTTCCAGCGAATCCCCAATCCCGAATCCCCAATCCCGGCTTGCTAAACTAATCGGTCAATGGCGCCTCTTTCCTTCCCCGTTCCGCCGCTGCCCAAATCCGGCCAGCTCCGCGCCTTCTGGCGCGCCCCTGCGTCCTCGACCGCACTGGCCTGGCACATCGCCTGCGCCGCCGCGGCCCATCGCGGGCCGTTGCTGGTTGTCGCGCGCGACAACCAGAGCGCGCACCAGATCGAGGCCGACCTGCACACGCTGCTGGCCGGCGACGGCAGCCTGCCGGTGGTGCCGTTTCCCGATTGGGAAACCCTGCCCTACGACCAGTTCAGCCCGCACCCGGACATCGTCAGCCAGCGCCTGTCGGCGCTGCACCGGCTGCCGACGCTGCAGCAGGGCATCGTGGTGGTGCCGGTGCAGACACTGATGCAGCGCGTGGCGCCGGTGCGCTACATCGTCGGCGGCAGCTTCGACCTGCACGTGGGCCAGCGCCTGGACCTGGAGGCGGAAAAGCGCCGCCTGGAAAGCGCCGGCTACCGCAACGTGCCGCAGGTGATGGACCCGGGCGATTTCGCGGTGCGCGGCGGCCTGCTCGACGTGTACCCGATGGGCTCGGACACGCCGTTGCGGATCGAACTGCTGGACGAGGACATCGACTCGATCCGCGCCTTCGATCCGGAATCGCAGCGCTCGCTGGACCACGTGCAGGCGGTGAAGATGCTGCCCGGCCGCGAAGTGCCGATGGACGATGCCAGCGTGGAGCGGGTGCTGGCCACGCTGCGCGAGCGCTTCGACGTGGACACCCGGCGCAGCGCGCTGTACCAGGACCTGAAGGCGCGGCTGGCGCCGTCGGGCATCGAGTACTACCTGCCGCTGTTCTTCCAGGAAGCGCGCGGCGCCGGCGCCGCGGCGCGCGACACCACCGCCACCCTGTTCGACTATCTGGGCGCGTCGGTGCTGCCGCTGCTCGCGCCGGGCGTGGGCGCCGCCGCCGACGCGTTCTGGGCGCACACCCAGAACCGCTACGAGCAGCGCCGCCACGACGTGGAGCGCCCGCTGCTGGCGCCCGAGGAGCTGTACCAGGCGCCGGACACGCTGCGCGAAAAGCTCAACGGCCTGCCGCGCATCGAGGTATGGGCCGCCGACCACGCGCGCATCGACGAGGCGCAGGCGCTGGGCGACCAGCCGCTGCCGCCGCTGCCGGTGGCGGCCAAGGACACCGCCCCGGCCGCGGCGCTGAAGAGCTTCCTCGGCAGCTACCCGGGCCGCGTGCTGATCGCTGCCGACTCGCCAGGCCGCCGCGAGGCGTTGCTCGAAGTGCTGGCCGCGGCGGACCTGAAGCCGGAGGTGATCCCGAACTTCGCGAGCTTCCTCCCTTCTCCCACCGGCGACCGAAGGGAGTCCCCGTGGGGGAGAAGGTGGCGCGAAGCGCCGGATGAGGGTGCGGCGCTCGCGCGGTCGGGAGCGAAGAAGGCGGGTTCGGCAGGTTCGTCCAAATCTACGCAAACGCAGAACCCGAGCGGTCGTACCCTCACCCCAACCCCTCTCTCCCACGAGGACTCCCTTCGGTCGCCGACGGAAGAGGGGCTCGATGCCGACGTAGCACCTGCACGCTTTGCCATCGCGGTCGCCCCGCTGGACGACGGCTTCGCCCTCGACGACCCACGCATCGCGGTGCTCACCGAGCGCCAGCTGTTCCCCGAGCGTGCGGGCCAGCCGCGGCGCACGCGCCGCGCCGGGCGCGAGCCGGAAGCGATCATCCGCGACCTCGGCGAGCTGACCGAAGGCGCGCCGATCGTGCACGAGGACCACGGCGTCGGCCGCTACCGCGGGCTGATTGTGCTCGATGCCGGCGGCATGCCCGGCGAGTTCCTGGAAATCGAATACGCCAAGGGCGACCGCCTGTACGTGCCGGTCGCGCAGCTGCATCTGATCAGCCGCTACTCCGGCGCCTCGGCCGAGACCGCGCCGCTGCATTCGCTGGGCGGCGAGCAATGGAGCAAGGCCAAGCGCCGCGCCGCCGAAAAGGTGCGCGACGTGGCCGCCGAACTGCTCGAGATCCAGGCACGGCGCCGCGCCCGCGCCGGCCTGGCGTTGCAGGTGGACCGGGCGATGTACGAGCCGTTCGCCGCCGGCTTCCCGTTCGAGGAGACCGGCGACCAGCTGGCCGCGATCGAGGCCACCTTGCGCGACCTGGGCAGCAGCCAGCCGATGGACCGCGTGGTCTGCGGCGACGTCGGCTTCGGCAAGACCGAGGTCGCGGTGCGCGCCGCGTTCGCCGCGGCCAGCGCCGGCAAGCAGGTGGCGGTGCTGGTGCCGACCACGCTGCTGGCCGAACAGCATTACCGCAACTTCCGCGACCGCTTCGCCGACTGGCCGCTGCGGGTCGAAGTGCTGTCGCGCTTCAAGAGCGCCAAGGAGATCAAGGCCGAGCTGGAGAAAGTCGCCGACGGCACCATCGACGTGATCATCGGCACCCACCGCCTGCTGCAGCCGGACGTCAAGTTCAAGGACCTGGGCCTGGTGGTGGTCGACGAGGAACAGCGCTTCGGCGTGCGCCAGAAGGAAGCGCTGAAGGCGCTGCGCGCCAACGTGCACCTGCTCACGCTCACCGCCACGCCGATCCCGCGCACCTTGAACATGGCCATGGCCGGTCTGCGCGACCTGTCGATCATCGCCACCCCGCCGCCGAACCGGCTGGCGGTGCAGACCTTCGTCACCGCCTGGGACAACGCGCTGCTGCGCGAGGCGTTCCAGCGCGAACTCAGCAGAGGCGGCCAGCTGTACTTCCTGCACAACGACGTGGAAAGCATCGGCCGCATGCAGCGCGAGCTCAGCGAGCTGGTGCCCGAAGCGCGCATCGGCATCGCCCATGGGCAGATGCCCGAGCGCGAGCTGGAACGGGTGATGCTGGATTTCCAGAAGCAGCGCTTCAACGTGCTGCTGTCGACCACGATCATCGAATCGGGCATCGACATTCCGAACGCCAACACCATCGTCATCAACCGCGCCGACCGCTTCGGCCTGGCCCAGCTGCACCAGCTGCGCGGCCGCGTCGGCCGTTCGCACCACCGCGCCTACGCCTACCTGCTGGTACCGGACCGGCGCAGCATCACCAGCGACGCGCAGAAGCGGCTGGACGCGATCGCCTCGATGGACGAACTCGGCGCCGGCTTCACCCTGGCCACCCACGACCTGGAAATCCGCGGCGCCGGCGAACTGCTCGGCGAGGACCAGAGCGGGCAGATGGCCGAGGTCGGCTTCAGCCTGTACACCGAACTGCTGGAACGCGCGGTGCGCAGCATCCGCCAGGGCAAGCTGCCGGACCTGGACGCAGGCGAGGAAGCGCGCGGCGCCGAGGTGGAACTGCATGTGCCGGCGCTGATCCCCGACGACTACCTGCCCGACGTGCACACCCGCCTGACCCTGTACAAGCGCATCTCCAGCGCGCGCGACAGCGAGCAGTTGCGCGAACTGCAGGTGGAGATGATCGACCGCTTCGGCCTGTTGCCGGATGCGGTCAAGCACCTGTTCGCGATCGCCGAGCTCAAGCTGCAGGCCAACACCCTGGGCATCCGCAAGCTGGAACTGGGCGAGAACGGCGGGCGCATCGTGTTCGAGGCCAAGCCCAACGTCGATCCGATGACCATCATCCAGATGATCCAGAAGCAGCCCAAGCTGTACGCGATGGACGGGCCGGACAAGCTGAAACTGAAG
The DNA here is from genome assembly GCF_041245805.1 of Xanthomonas sp. DAR 34887. Taxonomy (NCBI): domain Bacteria; kingdom Pseudomonadati; phylum Pseudomonadota; class Gammaproteobacteria; order Lysobacterales; family Lysobacteraceae; genus Xanthomonas; species Xanthomonas tesorieronis. The sequence goes on along the minus strand of NZ_CP162490.1, from coordinate 1,827,231 downwards.
CTGCCGCTGCCCGAGGCCGCAGACCGCTTCAATGCCGCGCGCGGCCTGCTCGCAGCGCTGTCGCCCCGCTGAGCCGGCGGCACCGGCGCGCCCGAGAGGCGCGCGCCACGCGCCGGCTCCCCGGCGCTCCTTTATCCGCGTGAAGAACGACGGCCGGTTTCCGGCCGTTTCCGTTGCGTCGCGGCCGCCATGCACTGGCATGGCGCATGCATCTAGTCCCTCGCCAGGCAGCGACGCGCAGGCATCTGGAATGCATTTCCGGTTTTGCATCTGAACCGCTCATCCATGTCAAGGGTTAGCGAGACAAATGTGGCATTCGGCCTAAATATTCCTGAAAGGCGCCGATATCTGCTTACACCGCACCTGCACGCCGCCTTCACATCGTGCCGCAGCCGCTCTTTCGCCGTTCCACCGCTCGAATCGGAGACATGCCATGCGCTCGAAACTCCCCGACGCCCCGCCCCCGCCGCTGCAACTGAGCCTGGACGGCGACATGACCATCCGCCGCGCCGGCGAACTGAAGCCGCTGCTGTTGCCGGCGCTGGAACACCCCGGCGGCCTGCAGTTGCAGTTGCAGGCGGTCACCGAAATCGACGCCACCGGCATCCAGCTGCTGCTCGCCACCCAGGCCGCGCTGCGCGCGCTGGGCCGGCCGTTCCAGTTCGACGGCTGCAGCGCGCCGGTCACCGACGCGCTCGAGCTGCTCGGCCTGCACGACACGCTCGCGCCCGGCGCCAGCGACACCTTCCACTGATCGGCGCCAACCCCATGCCCATGAATCTCGCTAAGCTGCTGCAGACCTTCATCGCCGAGAGCCGCGAACTGCTCGAGGACATGGAACGCAACCTGCTGGAAGCCGAACGCGGCGAAGCCGGTCCGGACGCGGTCAACGCCATCTTCCGCGCCGCGCACACCATCAAGGGTTCCGGCGGACTGTTCGACCTGGCGCAACTGGTGGGCTTCACCCATGTCGTGGAAAGCGTGCTGGATCTGGTGCGCGAACACGTAGTGGCGCTGGATTCGGAGCTGATCCAGTTGATGCTGGCCTGTTGCGACCACATCCGCGCGCTGGTGGAAGCCGCGGCCGGCGCCAAGACCGACGCAGCGGTGCTCGCCGCCGAGGGCGAGCCGTTGCTGGCGCGCCTGCAGACCTACCTGCAACCGGCCGCCGCGCCGGCGGCCGCCGCCGCAGTCGCGCCCACCGCCGCGGCGCACACCGGCTACTGGCGGATCTCGCTGCAACTGTTCAGCGATGCGCTGCGCTTCGGCAACTCGCCGCTGCACCTGATCCGCTGCCTGCGCAGCCTGGGCACGCTGGAAGCGGTCCGCACCCGCCACGAGCGCGTGCCGGCGCTGCCGGAGCTGGATCCGGAAGCCTGTTATCTGGGCTTCGACATCCTGTTGCGCTCCGACGCGAAGCAGGCCGCGATCGAGGACATCTTCGAATTCGTCCGCGACGACTGCGAGCTGCAGGTGCTGGCGGTGGATCCGCACGGCGATGCCGCCAATCTGGAGCTGCCGCTGCTGGTGGCCGAGGCCGCCGGCCACGGCCACGCCGACGACTTCGCCAACTTCGGCAGCCCGGAACCGGCGGCTGCGCCGGCCGCGCCCGTTGCCGCGGCTGCCCCCGCGCACGCCGCTCCCGCCGCGCCGGCCAAGGCCGCAGCGGCCGCAGCGGCACCCGCCGCCGCGCGCAGCGAGGGCGGCTCGATCCGCGTCGATGCCGACAAGCTCGACCGCATGATCGACCTGGTCGGCGAACTGATCATCGCTGTCGCCAGCACCGGCGCCAACGCGCAGCGCACCGGCGACACGCAACTGCTCGAATCCACTTCGATCCTGGCCGGCCTGGTCGAGGAAGTGCGCGAGAGCGCGCTGCAGCTGCGCATGGTCAAGATCGGCGCCACCTTCAGCCGCTTCCATCGCGTGGTCCACGACGTGGCGCGCGAACTGGGCAAGGACATCGTGCTGGTGGTCAACGGCGAGGACACCGAGCTGGACAAGTCGGTGGTGGAAAAGATCGCCGATCCGCTGACCCACCTGGTGCGCAACGCGATGGACCACGGCATCGAGCCGGCCGAACTGCGCCAGGCGCGCGGCAAGCCGGTGCGCGGCACGGTGCGGCTCAACGCATTCCACGATTCGGGCAGCGTGGTCATCCAGATCAGCGACGACGGCGGCGGCCTGAACCGCGACCGGATCCTGGCCAAGGCGCTGGAGCGCGGCCTGATCGAGCCCGGCCGCAGCCTGTCCGACCGCGAGGTGTTCGCGCTGATCTTCGAGCCGGGCTTCTCCACCGCCGAGAAGGTCACCAACCTGTCCGGTCGCGGCGTCGGCATGGACGTGGTCAAGCGCAACATCACCGCGCTGCGCGGCAGCGTGGACATCAGCAGCCAGCAGGACGTGGGCACCACCATCTCGGTGCGGCTGCCGCTGACCCTGGCGATCATCAACGGCTTCCAGGTCGGCGTCGGCAAGTCGGTGTTCGTGGTGCCGCTGGACGTGGTCGAGGAATGCGTGGAGTTCGCGCCGAACTACCAGAGCGACTACATCGACCTGCGCGGCGGGGTGCTGCCGTACGTGCGCCTGCGTTCGCTGTTCGGCATCGCCGGCGCGCCGCCGCCGCGCGAGAGCATCGTGGTGATCCGCCAGGGCGCGCAGCGCTTCGGCCTGGTCGTGGACACGCTGCTGGGCGAATGGCAGACCGTGATCAAGCCGCTGTCCAAGGTGTTCGCCGGGGTCAAGGGCATCAGCGGGTCGAGCATCCTCGGCAGCGGCGGCGTCGCGCTGATCCTGGATGTGCCCTCGCTGCTGTCGCAAGTCGAACCTTCCACCGATGCGCTGGCGGCCTGACACCGCCCCGCCGGGTGCGTTGCGCACCCACACCACCCATAGACGCTAGCCAGGAATCGCTGCCATGTCTCATCGCTCACGGATCGCGACCACGTTATTGAACACCGCGGCCATCGCCGTCGCCCTGCCCGCCGCTGCCGCCGCCACGGCGCTGCTCCTTCCGCTCGCGCAGGGCGCCGCGCTGGCGCTGGTCGCGGTCGCGACGCTGGCCGGCGCCGGCCTGCTGGGCTGGGCCGCGCTCGCCGCGGCGCGCACGCTGAACCTGGCCACCGCCGGGCTGGACGCGCTGGTAGGCGGCGACCTGGAGCACATCGTGCCGGCAACCGCCGCAACCGACAACGAAGTGGCGCAGCTGCTGCGCACCGCACAGACCGACCTGCGCCGGTTCCATGCCGACGTCAGCCACATGGCCAGCGCGCACGCCGCCGGTGAGTGCGATGCGGCGCTGGATCCGGCGCGCTGGCCCGGCACCCACCGCGACCTGGCGGTCAGCATCAACGCGATGGTCGCCGGGCACATCGGCGTGAACAAGCAGGCGATCGATTGCGTGGCCGAATTCGGCCGCGGCAATTTCGCCGCGCCGCTGGCCGCGTTCCCCGGCAAGAAGGCCTTCATCAACGACACCATCGAGCAGGTGCGCCGCAACCTGACCGGGCTGATCGCGGAAATGCGCCGGATGTCCGACCAGCACGAGGCCGGCGAGATCGACGCGGTCATCGACAGCGCGCAGTTCCAGGGCGATTTCCGCGGCATGGCCGAGGGCATCAACCGCATGGTCGGCGGGCACATCGCGGTCAAGAAACTGGCGCTGGGCGTGGTCGCCGAATTCGGCCGCGGCAACTTCGACGCGCCGCTGGCGCAATTGCCCGGCAAGAAGGCCTTCATCAACGACACCATCGAGCGCGTGCGCGGCAACTTCAAGCAGTTGATCGCCGAGATCAACCGCATGTCCGCCGAGCACGACGCCGGCGACATCGACGTGGCCATCGACACCGCCAGGCTGGAAGGCGACTTCCGCGCCATGGGCGACGGCATCAACCGGATGGTGGCCGCGCACATCGCGGTCAAGAAGCTGGCGATGGGCGTGGTCGCCGAGTTCGGCCGCGGCAACTTCGACGCACCGCTGGCGCAGCTGCCCGGCAAGAAGGCCTTCATCAACGACACCGTCGAACACGTGCGCGGCAACTTCAAGCACCTGATCGCCGAGATCAATCGCATGTCCGCCGAGCACGACAGGGGCGACATCGACGTGGTCATCGACACCGCCAAGTTCGAGGGCGACTTCGGCGCGATGGGCAACGGCATCAACCAGATGGTCGCCGCACACATCGCGGTCAAGAAACTGGCGATGGGCGTGGTCGCCGAGTTCGGCCGCGGCAACTTCGACGCGCCGCTGGCGCAGCTGCCCGGCAAGAAGGCCTTCATCAACGACACCATCGAGCAGGCGCGCGGCAACCTGCGCAGCGTCGGCGACGTGATCAAGGTGATGGGCGCGGTCGCCGAGGGCGACCTGAGCTGCAAGGTGCAGGGCCACTACGAAGGCGCCTTCGCCGACATGCAGCGCTACGTCAACGCCACCATCGACAAGCTCACCGGCATCGTCAACGAGGTCAACGGCAACGCCGCCACCCTGGCCAGCGCCTCCGAGCAGCTGTCGGCCACCGCGCAGTCGCTGAGCCAGGCGGCCAGCGAACAGGCGGCTGGCGTGGAGGAGACCAGTGCGTCGCTGGAGCAGATGACGGCCTCGATCTCGCAGAATTCCGAGAACGCCAAGGTCACCGACGGCATGGCCGCCAAGGCCTCGCGCGAAGCCGCCGAGAGCGGCGAAGCAGTGCGCGCCACGGTCGCGGCGATGAAGGAGATCGCCAGGAAGATCAGCATCATCGACGACATCGCCTACCAGACCAATCTGCTGGCGCTGAACGCGGCGATCGAGGCCGCGCGCGCCGGCGAGCACGGCAAGGGCTTCGCCGTGGTCGCCGCGGAAGTGCGCAAGCTGGCCGAGCGCAGCCAGGTCGCCGCGCACGAGATCGGCGACGTGGCCGGGTCCAGCGTGGACCTGGCGGAAAGCGCCGGGCGCCTGCTCGACGGGATGGTGCCGTCGATCCGCCGCACCTCCGACCTGGTGCAGGAGATCAGCGCCGCTTCCGAGGAACAGACCTCCGGCGTCGGCCAGATCAACTGCGCAGTGGGCCAGCTCAACCAGACCACGCAGCAATCGGCCGCCAACGCTGAAGAATTGGCCGCCACGGCCGAAGAAGTGAGTAGCCAGGCAGAACAACTGCAACTGCTCATGAACTTCTTCAAGACCAACCCGGCCACTGCCGCGTCCGTCCCGACCCCGTTGCCGCGGCGCACGCCAGCGCCGGTAGCGCGGGCGCCGCGCCTGCGCGCCTTCGCCGGCAACAGTCCGGCGGCGGCACGGCTGGACGAAACCGCGTTCGAAACGTTCTGACCCCGCAACCGCCACCCGGAATCGGCCGCGACACGGCCGGGACGCGCCAACCCAACAGCCATAGGTACACCGTCATGTCCAACGCCACCTCACTCTCCGCAAAGCTATGGACTGGCTGCTGTGTCGCCGCGCTGCTGCCCCTGGCAGCCAGCGTGGCCGGTTTCGCGCTGGCGCTGCCGCCAGGCCAGGTGCTGGCACTGGCCGTCGCCACGGCGATCCTGGGCGGCGCGGTGCTCGCTTACGTGGCGTATGCGATCTCGCGCTCGCTGGGCATCGCCACCACCACCCTGGCGCGCTTCGCCCGCGGCAACTTCGACGTGGTGATGCCGACGGTGCGCAACGACCAGGCCTGCGAGATCCTGCTGGCGCTGCGCGAAGTGCAGTCGGGCGTGCGCCTGCTCAGCGAAGAGATCGGGCGCATGACCCGCGAACACGATGCCGGCGACATCGACGTGGTGATCGACGGTCAGCGTTTCGAAGGCGAGTTCCGCGCCATCGCCGAAGGCATCAACCGCATGGTCGGCGACCACATCGCGACCAAGAAGAAGGCCATGGCCTGCATCGCCGAGTTCGGCCGCGGCAACTTCCAGGCGCCGCTGGAGCGCTTCCCCGGCAAGAAGGCGTTCATCAACGACACCATCGAACAGGTGCGCCGCAACCTGCTGGGACTGATCGCGCAGATGAACCACATGTCCGCCGAGCACGACGCCGGCGATATCGACGTGACCATCGACAGCGCCCGCTTCGATGGCGACTTCCGCAGCATGGCCGACGGCATCAACCGCATGGTCGCCGGGCACATCGCGGTCAAGAAACAGTCGATGGCCTGCATCGCCGAGTTCGGCCGCGGCAACTTCGATGCACCGCTGCAGCGTTTCCCGGGCAAGAAGGCGTTCATCAACGACACCGTCGAACAGGTGCGCACCAACCTGCGCGCGCTGATCCGCGACACCGACCTGCTGGTCGACGCGGCCGCGGCCGGCCGCCTGGACGTGCGCGCCGATGCCAGCCTGCATCACGGCGACTTCCGCCGCATCGTCGCCGGCGTCAACCAGACCCTGGACACGGTGATCGGTCCGATCGACGAGGTGCGCAAGGTGCTCAAGGCGATCGAGGACGGCGACCTGACCCGCACCGCCGACGTCGCCTGCCAGGGCCAGCTGAAGGAACTGTGCGACAGCCTCAACGCCACCGTCTCGCGCCTGGCGCAGGTGGTCGGCGAGGTCAACGTCAACGCCGAGGCGCTGGCCAGCGCCTCCGAGCAGGTCAGCGCCACCGCGCAGTCGCTGAGCCAGGCGGCCAGCGAGCAGGCCGCCGGCGTTGAGGAAACCAGCGCGGCGCTGGAGCAGATGAGCGCGTCGATCGCGCAGAACACCGAGAACGCCAAGGTCACCGACGGCATGGCCGCCAAGGCCTCGCGCGAGGCCAGCGAGGGTGGCGAGGCGGTGCGCTCCACGGTCGCGGCGATGAAGCAGATCGCGCAGAAGATCGGCATCATCGACGACATCGCCTACCAGACCAACCTGCTGGCGCTGAACGCGGCGATCGAGGCCGCGCGCGCCGGCGAACACGGCAAGGGCTTCGCCGTGGTCGCCGCGGAAGTGCGCAAGCTGGCCGAGCGCAGCCAGATCGCCGCGCAGGAGATCGGCGATGTCGCCAGCTCCAGCGTCGAGCTGGCCGAGAACGCCGGCAAGCTGCTCGAGCAGATGGTGCCGTCGATCCGCCGCACCTCCGACCTGGTGCAGGAGATCACCGCCGCCTCCGAGGAACAGACCTCGGGCGTGAGCCAGATCAATGGCGCGGTCGGCCAACTCAACCAGACCACTCAGCAGGCCGCGGCCAATTCCGAGGAACTGGCCGCCACGGCCGAGGAAATGAGCGGCCAGGCCGAACAGCTGCAGCAGCTGATGGGCTTCTTCCGCACCAACTATCTGGCGCCGGCGCGCCGGCCGGTCGGCGTGGCGCGCACTGGCGGCGGCAGGAAAGCGGCCGCACACGCCCGGCCGCGCACCTACGGCGAGGCCGGGCTGGCGCTGGTGACCGCCCCGGACGAACTCCACTTCGACAGCTTTTGATCCACCTACCACTGTACCGGCCCGCGCCCATGCGTGGAATCGCCTCCCGCTACCAGAGACCACCTCTATGTTCGGCAACATGAAAATCGCAACGCGCATCGGCCTGGGCTTCGGCCTGGTACTGCTGCTCATGCTCGGCATGGGCGGCTTCGCCATGCTGCAAATGTCCAAGATCAACGCATCGTCCACCGACATTGCCGGCAACTGGCTGCCCAGCGTGCGCAACATCCAGGAGATGAATGCCGGCTTCACCCAGCTGCGCCTGTACGAACTGCAGCACGTCATTACCGAGAACCCGGCCGAGATGCAGGACTACGACGCGCGCATGCAGCGCACCGTCGAAAGCTTCGGCAAGAGCCGACAGAGCTACGTCAAACTGATCTCCTCGTCCGAAGAGCGCGCGCTGTACGAGGAATTCTCGGCCAAGTTCGACCGCTACATGGCGCTGCACAATCGCGTGCTCGATCTGTCTCGCCAGCTCAAGACTAAGGAGGCACTGGCATTGCTCAACGGCGAGCAGCGCGAGATCTACCGCGGCACCGCCGACACGCTGACCAAGCTTGTCGCCCTCAACGTCAAGGGCGGCGACGCGGCCAGTGCCGCCGCCGACACGTTGTATGCCTCGTCGCGGACGCTGATCGCGGTGGCGATCGCGATCGCGCTGCTGCTCGGCGTGGTGGTATCCGTGTTCATCGTGCGCATCCTCAGCCGACTGCTCGGCGGCGAGCCGGCCTACGTCGCCGAGATCGCCAACAAGGTGGCGCAGGGCGACCTGGCGCTGGAAGTACAGGTGCGCGCCAACGACAGCGGCAGCGCGCTGTACGCGATGCGCAGCATGGTCGAGCGGCTGAAGCTGGTCATCGACGGCCAACGCCGCGTGGTCCAGGCCGCCAACCGCGGCGACTTCTCCGAACAGGTCACGCTGGACGGCCTGGCCGGCTTCCAGCGCGAGATGGGCCAGGGCTTGAACGAGCTGGTCGTCACCACCGGCGACAGCATCCGCGACGTGGTGCGGGTGATGGGCGCGATGGCCGAGGGCGACCTGACCCAGAGCATCGACAAGTCCTACGATGGCGCCTATGCGGAGATGAAGAACTACGTCAACGACACCATCGCGCGCCTGTCGCAGGTGGTCAACGAGGTCAACGGCAGCGCCGAATCCCTGGCCAGCGCCTCGGAGGAAGTCAGCGCCACCGCGCAGTCGCTGAGCCAGGCGGCCAGCGAGCAGGCCGCCGGTGTGGAGGAAACCAGCGCCTCGCTGGAGCAGATGACCGCCTCGATCGCGCAGAACACCGAGAACGCCAAAGTCACCGACGGCATGGCCAGCAAGGCCTCCAGCCAGGCGCTGGACGGCGGCGAGTCGGTCCGCGCCACGGTGCACGCGATGAAGCAGATCGCGCAGAAGATCGGCATCATCGACGACATCGCCTACCAGACCAACCTGCTGGCGCTGAACGCGGCGATCGAGGCCGCGCGCGCCGGCGAACACGGCAAGGGCTTCGCCGTGGTCGCCGCGGAAGTGCGCAAGCTGGCCGAACGCAGCCAGATCGCCGCGCAGGAGATCGGCGACGTCGCCGGCTCCAGCGTCGAACTGGCCGAGAACGCCGGCAAGCTGCTCGAGGAGATGGTGCCGTCGATCAAGCGCACCTCCGACCTGGTGCAGGAGATCACCGCCGCTTCCGAGGAACAGACCTCCGGCGTGAGCCAGATCAACAGCGCGGTCAGCCAGCTCAACCAGACCACGCAGCAGGCCGCGTCCAACTCCGAGGAGCTGGCCGCCACCGCCGAGGAAATGAGCGGCCAGGCCGAGCAACTGCAGCAGCTGATGAGCTTCTTCAAGCTCGCCGGCGCGGCACCGGCGCGCCGTGCCGCCGCTTCCAGCGCGCGGCGGCCGCAACCGCAGCCGCCGCGTGCCGCTGCACGCAAGCCGTCGGGGCGTTTCGCCGAGAGCCGGCTCGCGCTGGCCGGTGGCATGCCCGACGAAGCCCATTTCGAAACCTTCTGAGGACAGGCCATGACCGCACAAGAATCGCCCGTGCCGTTCGGCGACGCCGATCTCGCTCCCAACCAGTTCCTGACCTTCCTGCTCGGCAAGGAGATGTTCGGCGTCGGCATCCTCGGCATCAAGGAAATCATCGAGTACCGCACGCCGACCGACGTGCCGATGATGCCGCCGGCATTGCGCGGGGTGATCAACCTGCGCGGCGCGGTGGTGCCGGTGGTGGACCTGCAACAGCGTTTCGGCCGCGACGCCAGCGAGGTCACCAAGCGCACCTGCATCGTCATCGTCGAAGTCGCCAACGGCAACGAGCGCCAGGTGCTGGGGCTGCTGGTGGACGCGGTCAGCGAAGTGCTGGAGATCGCCGCCGAAGACATCGCCCCGGCCCCGGCGTTCGGCGCCGGCATTCGCCGCGATTTCATCCACGGCATGGGCAAGGTCGGCGAGCGCTTCGTCATCCTGCTCGATGCCGATGCGGCGCTGTCCACCCAGGAGTTCGTCGCCATGGCCGGCATCGAGTCGGGTGTCGAGGAAGGCATGGCCGCCTGAGTTCCCCGTGTGGCGTGGCGCTTCGCGCCGCGCCCAGCCCTTGTCCACCGACGGAATCCGCATGTCGCTCGTCCCCGAAATCGCCACGCTCAGCCAATTCGGTACGGTCCTGGTCGTCGACGACAGCCATGTCCAGCGCGAGCACGCGCTCGCCCTGTGCCTGCGGCTGGGCGCGGTGGCGGTGGAGGGCGTGCCGGACGGCCACGCGGCGCTGGCGCGGGTGAGCCAGGGACCGGCGCCGGGGCTGTTGATCGTGGATCTGGAAATGCCCGGCATGGACGGCGTGCAGCTGCTCGATGCGCTGGCGCGCTGCAACGTGCGCGTGCCGATCGTGGTCGCTTCGCAACGCGGCGCGGCGCTGATCGATTCGGTGCTGCAGGTCGGGCGCGCGAGCGGCCTGCAGGTGTTGGCCGGCCTGGAAAAGCCGCTGCGTGCAGCCGAGCTCGATGCGGCGTTGCAGGCGCACCCGCAGCCGCCGACGGCCGCGCGCAACGACGCCGGCGCCGGCGACTCCACCGACGCGGCGATGCTGCACGAGGCGCTGCGCCGCGGCGACATCGAAGTGGCCTACCAGCCTAAGGTGGACATGCGCAGCGGCCAGGTCGGCGGCGTGGAAGCGCTGGCGCGCTGGCGGCATCCGCAGAACGGGCAGATCGCGCCGGACCGCTTCATCGCCCTGGCCGAACGCGAAGGCCTGATCCATGCGCTGACCGCCAGCGTCGCCGACCAGGCGATGGCGCGGCTGGCGACCTGGAAGCAATCCGGCTTCCGCCTGACCCTGGCGATCAATCTGTCGCCGTGCCTGCTGCAGGACCCGGGACTGCTCGACGAACTGCATACCCAACTGCGCCGCCACGGGCTAGTGCCGGCCGACGTGATCCTGGAGATCACCGAAAGCTCGCTGGTCGAGGCCAGCGCGCTGGGCATGCTGGCGCGGCTGCGGCTGCAGGGTTTCGGCCTGTCGCTGGACGACTACGGCACCGGCTTTTCCTCGCTGCAGCAGCTGACCCGCATCCCCTTCACCGAACTGAAGATCGACCGCATCTTCGTGCACGACGCACACCGCAGCCGCAATCTGCGCACGGTGCTGGAATCGGCGCTGGGCATGGCGCAACGGCTGGGCCTGAGCACCGTCGCCGAAGGCATCGAGACGGTCGAGGACTGGCAATTGCTGCAGGAACTGGGTTGCGACCTGGGCCAGGGCTATCTGCTGGCGCGGCCGATGGGCGGCGGCGCGCTGACCAACTGGCTGATCGAGCACCAGACCCGCCTGCAGGAACACGGCCCCACTTCGGCGCAAGCGCCGCATCACTGACTTCCGGACCATCATGACCAGCACCGACACCATCACCGAGCAGGAATTCGGCAAGTTCCAGCGCTTCATCTTCGACGCGGCCGGCATCACCATTTCCCCGGCCAAGAAGGCGATGCTGTGCGGGCGCCTGGGCAAGCGCCTGAAGGCGCACTCGCTGCAGACCTACACCCAGTACCTGAAGCTGCTGGAAAGCCGCGAAGGCAGCGGCGAAGTGCAGACCGCGATCGACCTGCTGACCACCAACGAGACCTACTTCTTCCGCGAGCCCAAGCACTTCGAACTGCTGCGCAAGCTGGCCCTGGAGCACAAGGGCAGCGCGCCGTTGCGCATCTGGAGCGCGGCCAGTTCCACCGGCGAGGAGGCCTACAGCATGGCGATGGTGCTGGACGACGCGCTGCAGGGACGCCCCTACGAAGTGGTCGGCACCGACATCAGCACCCGCGTGCTGGCCAAGGCGCGCACCGGCCACTATCCGCTGCAGCGCATCGAGCACATGCCGCCGGCGCTGCTCAAGCGCTACTGCCTGAAAGGCCGCGGCGAATACGAAGGCAGCCTGCTGATCGACCGCAAGCTGCGCGACCACGTGCGCTTCCTGCACGCCAACCTCAATGCGACGCTGCCCAACCTCGGCCAGTTCGACGTGATCTTCCTGCGCAACGTGATGATCTACTTCAACGGCCAGACCAAGCGCGAGGTGGTCGCGCGGGTGCTGTCGGTGCTCAAGCGCGGCGGCATCTTCTGCATCGGCCACTCGGAAAGCCTCAACGACGTCAACAACGAGGTCGTGCAGGTGGCGCCGTCGGTCTATCGCAAACCATGAACCCTGCTGCCGCTTTTCCAAGGAACGACCGATGACGACGACGATCAAGGCCATGGTGGTCGACGATTCGGCGGTAGTGCGCCAGGTGCTGGTGGCGGTGCTCAACGAGGCGCCCGGGATCGAGGTGATCGCCGCCGCCGCCGATCCGCTGCTGGCGATCGACAAGATGCGCCAGCAATGGCCGGACGTGATCGTGCTGGACGTGGAAATGCCGAAGATGGACGGCATCACCTTCCTGCGCAAGATCATGAGCGAGCGCCCCACCCCCGTGGTGATCTGCTCCACCCTCACCGAAAAGGGCGCGCGGGTGACCATGGATGCACTGGCCGCCGGCGCGGTGGCGGTGGTGACCAAGCCCAAGCTCGGGCTGAAGCAGTTCCTCACCGATTCGGCCGACGAACTCGTCGCCACCGTGCGCACCGCCGCGCGCGCCAACGTCAAGCGCCTGGCCGCGCGCAGCGCCGCGCCGGCGGTGGAAGCGGAGGTCAAGCACAACGCCGACGTGATCCTGCCGGCGCAGGGCGGGCGCCCGTTGGCGCAGACCACCGAACGGGTGATCGCGATCGGCACCTCCACCGGCGGCACCCAGGCGCTGGAGGAAGTGCTGACCGCGCTGCCGCGGGTCAGCCCCGGCATCGTCATCGTCCAGCACATGCCGGAGAAGTTCACCGCCGCGTTCGCCGCGCGGCTGGACAGCCTGTGCCAGATCGCGGTGAAGGAAGCGGCCAACAACGACCGCGTGGTCCCGGGCCGGGCGCTGATCGCGCCCGGCGGCAAGCACATGCTGCTGCGCCGCAGCGGCGCGCAGTATTTCGTCGAGGTGGTGGACGGGCCGCCGGTGAACCGGCACCGGCCGTCGGTGGACGTGCTGTTCCGTTCCGCCGCGCGCGCCGCCGGCGGCAATGCGCTGGGCATCATCATGACCGGCATGGGCGACGACGGCGCGGTCGGCCTGCTGGAGATGCGCCAGGCCGGCGCGCGCACCGTGGCCCAGGACGAACAGAGCAGCGTGGTGTTCGGCATGCCCAAGGAAGCGATCAAGCGCGGCGGCGCGGAAAAGATCCTGCCGCTGGGTTCGATGGCGCGCGAGATCGTGCAGCAGCTGACCTAGCCCAGTCTCCACACAGAAATGCTGCCCCTGTAGGAGCGGCTTCAGCCGCGACAGACTCAGTCGGTACCACCTATCGCCTGTCGCGGCTGAAGCCGCTCCTACAGGATGCGCAGGCATCGCCCTACAACTGCGACTCCACCGGCAACCAGCCGATCACCCGTGCCGCCGCACGCCGCCAGAGGCCGGCTTCCGGCTCGCGCTCCCAGGTCTTCGGCGGCCGCACCGCCGCGTCGTGCCAGCGCAACTCCCCGTCCTGCAACGCCAGTCGGTAACTGACCGGCGCCGACACCTTGGTCCGGTACAGCCGCTCGAGTTCGGCCGCCGCCGTGCGGTCGCGGAACAGCAAGCCCATCTCGGTATTGAGATTCATCGAGCGCGGATCGAGATTGAACGAGCCGATGAAGCCTTCCTGCCCATCGACCACGAACGCCTTGGTGTGCAGGCTGGCGCCGCTCGAGCCGAACAGGCTGCCGCCCGGATCGCCCTGCGGCTTGAGTTCGAACAGCGCCACGCCCTGGCGCAGCAGCGGCACCCGGTAGCCGGCATAGCCGCCATGCACCGCGATCACGTCGTTGGCCGCCAGCGAATTGGTCAGCACGCCGACCGCAACGCCACGCTGGCGCAGCTGGCCGATCCAGCGCATGCCCTCCGCGCCCGGCACGAAGTACGGCGAGATCAGCGCCAGTTCGCGCTGCGCGCGCGCCATCTCGCCGACCAGCCGCGGCGTCATCCAGTCCGCGCGCGGCGGCGCGCCTTCGGCCTTTTCCGGCGGGTCGGACACGATCGACGCCTCGGCGCTCCAGTGGATCGGGCGCTCGCCTTCGACCAGGTTGCGCACGCTGGGCGCCTGCCGCAGGCGCTGTACGTAGGGATGCGCCCGCGCCGAGCCCAACCCGGCATCGATGCTGGCGCGCAGCCTGGGCAGCGCCTCCGGGTCGGCCTGCACCAGCGCGCCGAGCGGCACTGCGGTGCGGCTGTTCCAGTAGGCGTCGAAGATCTGCTCGGCCTGCGTCACCGCCGGCCCGACCACCGCCACATCCGTATCCATGAAATTGGTATCGCGCGCGGCATCGAAGTATTCGTCGCCGACGTTGCGCCCACCCACCACCGCCATGCGCCCGTCGGCGATCCAGGCCTTGTTGTGCATGCGCCGGTTGACGCTGAAGAACCGCAGCACCAGTTCCACGCCGCGCATCAGCGTGCCTTCGCGGGCGCGGGTCGGATTGAACAGCCGCACCTCGATCAGCGGGTGGCGGTCCAGCGCGGCCAGCACCGATTTGCTGCCGTGCACGTTCATGTCGTCCAGCAGCAGGCGCACCCGCACGCCGCGGTCGGCGGCGCGCAACAGCTCGTTGTAGAGCAGGTTGCCGGTGAAATCGGCATGCCAGATGTAGTACTGCAGGTCCAGGCTGCGCCCGGCCGCGCGCGCGGCCGCCGCGCGCACCGCGAACGCCTCGACGTTGTCGGGCAGGATCACCATGCCGCTGTGCCCGGGATGTGCGGCGGTCAGCGGCGCCACCACCCGGTCGATCGGGGTGCGCAGCGCGGTCGCCGGCAAGGCATGGCTGGCCCGCCCCTGCGCGCGGTCGGCGAAGCGGCCGTAGCCGTACAGCGCCGCCAGCGAGGCCAGCAGGAATGCCGCCACCGCCACACCGCCCCATTTCAGCGCCTTCTTCATGCCCACGCTCCCCGGAAGATCGGCGCAGTCTAGGCAAGGCGCTGTGTAGGCCGCGCCGAGCCCGCGCTCACCCCGAGTTGATGTGCTCCTTGCAATACAGCCGCCGATACGCACTCGGGGTCATGCCCAGGCGCTGGCGGAAGATGCGGCGGAAATAGCCGCCATCGCTGAAGCCGGCGCGCTGCGCGACTTCGTCGACGGTGCAGGTGTTCACCAGCAGCAACTTCTCGGCGAAGGCGATGCGCTGGCGATGGATCGCCTCGGTCAGCGTGGTGCCGAACGCGCGGCGGTAGATGCGGCCCAGGTAGTCCGGGTTGCAATGCAGCTGCGCGGCCAGCGTGGAGGCGGTGAGCGCGGTGTGGAACTGGGTGCCGATCAGCTGCTTGGCGCGGTACGCCAGCGCGACTCCGGCGCGATCGGAGTCGTGCGGATCGGGCCAGGCGCCGGCCACGCATTGCAGCATCGACAGCACGATCGGCTCCAGCATCGGCAAGGTGCGCCGTTCTTCCTGCTCGCTGAGGAACCAGCGGAACAGGCCGACGAACCGCTCCGGGTCGCGGATCGCGGTGCGCTGCGGCATCGACAGCAGCGTCGCCTCGTCCGCGGCGACCGCGCTCGGCGCCAGTTCGAAATGCACCCAGTAGAACCGCAGCTCGTCGGAAAAGCGGCCCAGGCCGGCATGTTCGCGGCCCGGCCACAGGATCAGGGTCTCGCCGGGGCCGATGTGGAAATCCTCGTCCTGCTCGCGGATCGACAAGGTGCCGCGCTCGACGAAGATCAGCTCGTAGGACTGGATCACCCGCGTCGGATGCGCGCCGACCCCGCGCGAAATGAACAGGCCGCCGTTCTGGACCCGGATCGGATAGGCGACTGCGAGTTCGAGCATGTCGGAAGCGTCTCCCCGGCGAGCATGGCACGCTGCACTGCAGCAAATAAGGCGCGGCGTCGGTGCGGGCGCCACCGCGGCCGCGCAGGTCGGAATCGTACCGTTTTTATACCGCACCGGCTCTTGTTCCGCTGTCGGCGGCATGCGACTTTGCAGTGACGCCGCACCCCGCGCCCGCCAGGAACCGTCCCGTTGAATGCGACCGCCGTTGGCCCCGTTGCCGCAGGCGCCGAACCGGCCGCCTCGCACCGACTCTCGCGCCTGGAAAAGTTCGGCTACGGCCTGGGCGATGCCGGCGGCACCATCGTCACCTGCCTGATCGCCAATTTCCTTACGTTCTTCTACACCGACGTGTTCGGCCTGACCCCGGCGCTGGTCGGGACGCTGTTCACCGTGCTGCGCATCGCCGACGCGGTCTCCGATCCGCTGATGGGCCTGCTCGCCGACCGCACCCGCAGCCGCTGGGGCCGCTTCCGCGGCTGGCAGCTGTGGATCGCACTGCCGATCGGCATCGCCTGCGTGCTGACCTTCAGCACCCCGCAGCTGAGCTACTCGGCCAAGGTCGCCTACGCCTTCGCCAGCTATTTCCTGCTGTCGCTGTGCTACACCGCGATCAACGTGCCGTATTGCGCGCTGATCAACAGCATGACCGGCGACCACCGCGAAGTGGTGTCGGCGCAGTCGTGGCGCTTCGTGCTGTGCGGCATCGCCGGCTTCCTGGTCTCGGTTGGGCTGCCATGGCTGGTGCGGGTGCTCGGCAATGGCGATGCCGCGCACGGCTACCAGCTCGGCGTGGGCCTGCTCAGCGTGCTGGCGGTGGCGATGTTCCTGTGCTGCTTCTTCGCCGTGCGCGAGCGCGTGCCGGTCAGCCTGCTGGGCGAGGCCGGCATCGGCGAGCATCTGCGCGGGCTGCTGCGCAACGACCAGATGCGGCTGGTGCTGCTGATGTCGTTCCTGCTGATCAACGTGTTCAACATCCGCGGCGGCGGCTATCTGTATTTCATCACTTACGTGCTCGGCGGCGGCGCCGGCTACACCTCGCTGTTCTTCGCGATGGTGGCGCTGGCCACGGTGCTCGGCGCGATCGTGGTCAACGCCTTGTGCCGCCGCTTCGATCCGCTGGCGCTGTACCTGCACACCAACCTGGCGCTGGCCGCGCTGGGCGTGCTGCAATGGTGCATGCCCACCGGGCCGGCGCAGCAGACGCTGTGGCTGGGGCTGATCTTCGTCAACTGCCTGGTCCTGGGCTTCGCGCTGCCGCTGCACTTCTCGATCATGGCCTTCGCCGACGACTACGGCGCATGGAAGAACCGCATCCGTTCCTCCGGCATCAACTTCGCCTTCAACCTGTTCTGCATCAAGCTGGCGTGGGCCTCGAGCGCGGTGGTGATCAGCTACCTGTTCGTGCGCGTGGGCTACCGCGCCGGCGCCGAGCATCAGACCGCTGCCTCGCTGCAGGCGATCACCCTGCTGGAAACGCTGATCCCCGCCGCGCTGCACCTGGCGCTGGCCGCGGTGATCTACCGCTGCCGCCTGCGCCGGCCGCTGCTGGCCCAGATTGGCGCCGATCTGGCCGCGCGCCCGGTGCACTGACGCCCTTCCCTCCCCTCTCCCCAGGATCGACTCCTCACATGCCGCACTCGCTCGCCCCGCCGCCCGAACTCCCGCTCGACCGCCTGCGCATCGCCGACCCGTTCTGGCAGCGCTACCAGCGCCTGGTGCAGGAGGTGGTGCTGCCGTACCAGTGGGACGCGCTCAACGACAACGTCGCCGATGCCGAACCCAGCCACGCGATCGAGAACTTCCGCATCGCCGCCGGGCGCAGCGATGGCGCGTTCTACGGCATGGTGTTCCAGGACAGCGACGTGGCCAAGTGGCTGGAAGCGGTGGCCTACCTGCTCGCGCAGCATCCGGATCCGGCGCTGGAACGCGACGCCGATGCCACCATCGAGCTGATCGGCGCCGCCCAGCAGGCCGACGGCTACCTCAACACCTACTTCACGGTGAAGGCGCCGGAACAGCGCTGGACCAACCTGGCCGAATGCCACGAGCTGTACTGCGCCGGGCACATGATCGAGGCCGGCGTCGCCTACCACCAGGCCACCGGCAAGCGCGCGCTGCTGGACATCGTGTGCCGGCTCGCCGATCACATCGACGCCACCTTCGGCCCAGGTCCGGACCAGTTGCACGGCTACCCCGGGCATCCGGAAATCGAGCTGGCGCTGATGCGCCTGTACGAAGCCACCGGCGAGCCGCGCTACCTGGCGCTGACCCGCTACTTCGTCGAGCAGCGCGGCACTACCCCCCACTACTACGACGAAGAATACGAAAAGCGCGGTCGCAGCTTCTTCTGGGGCGGCCACGGGCCGGCGTGGATGATCGAAGACAAGGCCTACAGCCAGGCGCACCTGCCGGTGGCGCTGCAGACCACCGCGGTCGGCCACGCGGTGCGCTTCGTGTACCTGTACGCCGGCGTGGCGCACCTGGCGCGGCACAGCGGCGACGCCGCACTGCGCGCGACCTGCGAGCGGCTGTGGGAGAACACCACGCAGCGCCAGTTGTACCTCACCGGCGCGATCGGCGCGCAGAGCTACGGCGAAGCCTTCAGCGTCGACTACGACCTGCCCAACGACACCGCCTACAACGAGAGCTGCGCCTCGATCGGGCTGATGATGTTCGCCAACCGCATGCTGCAGCTGGCGCCGGACAGCCGCTATGCCGACGTGATGGAGCGCGCGCTGTACAACACCGTGCTGGCCGGCATGGCCCTGGACGGGCGTCACTTCTTCTACGTCAACCCGCTGGAAGTGCATCCGCCCACCGTGCACGGCAACCACGGCTTCGACCACGTCAAGCCGGTGCGCCAGCGCTGGTTCGGCTGCGCCTGCTGCCCGCCGAACATCGCCCGCGTGCTGACCTCGCTCGGCCACTACATCTACACCCGCCGCGACGACACGCTCTACGTGAACCTGTACGTCGGCAGCGACGCGGCGTTCGAGGTGGACGGAAAGACGCTGCACGTGCAACAGCGCGGCGACTACCCGTGGCAGGACCGGATCGACCTGACCGTGGAGTGCGAAACGGCGGTCGAAGCCGCACTGGCGCTGCGCCTGCCGGACTGGTGCCGTGCGCCGCACCTGCAGCTCAACGGCGAAGCGGTGGCGATCCAGGCGCATCTGCAGCACGGCTACTGCGTGCTGCGCCGGCGTTGGCAACGCGGCGACACCCTGCAGCTGCATCTGCCGATGGCGCCGATGCGGGTCAGCGGCCACCCGCGCGTGCGCCATCTGGCCGGCAAGGTCGCGCTGCAGCGCGGGCCGCTGGTCTATTGCCTGGAGCAGGCCGACAACGGCACGCACCTGCACCAGCTGCGCCTGCCCGCCGACGCGGCGATCCGCACCGCGCCCGGCAGCGGCACGCTGGCCGGCCAGGTGCTGCTGCAGGCCGAAGGCGAACGCCTGCACGGCCACGACGATGCGCAGGCCGACGCCGTGCCGCTGTACCGCTACGACGCGCCGCCGCCGCCGCGACAGGCACAGACCCTGACCTTCGTACCCTACTTCGCCTGGGCCAACCGCGGCGAAGGCGAGATGCGGGTGTGGGTGGACGCGAGCGGCGGCGACTGACGGGCGCCTTCCCCCTCAAAAGCGCCGATGCGCTCAGCCGCAGGTTCCGGCATCGAGGCGTTCGAGATGCCCTGAAGTGCCGTCAAAGACGCGGTGCATCGGCGGCGTTGCGGCCGCGTTTCCCATGAATGACTTGGCAGCGCAGCCGCTACGCCTTCCTGTCGCGGCTGAAGCCGCTCCTACAAGGGCACGGTGCACATGGTGTAGGAGCGGCTTCAGCCGCGACAGGAAAACGGCACGCCATCGACACGCACAGCGTGCAGCTTCAGGACCGAAGTCATAACAGGCGCCCCGAAGCCGATCGCCGCCGTGCTGCGCGCCTACAGATCGGCGAGGATCTGCTGGCGCCGGTGCTCGTATTCCGCCTGGTCGACCAGGCCTTGCGCCCGCAATGCATCGAGTGCACGCAGCCGCGCTTCCACCGACGATGCCTGCGGCGGCGCAGCGGCATGCTGCACCGCCTGCGTACGCCGGCTGCGGCGCATGGCCAGCCATACCGCCGCAAACACCACCGCCGGCACCGCCAGCACGACCAACAGAATCACGAAGTGCCAGATGCTGAATCCGCCCATCCCATCCTCCTTGATGCGGCGCGTGCCGCGTGCGCCTTACTTCGCCTTGCCCTGGTTGGCCACCGCTTCGGCGGCCTTCTTCGCCGCTTCCGGGTCGCCGAGATAGCGGTAGGACTGCACCGTCAACGCGTCGTCCAGCTCGAACAGCAACGGGATGCCGGTGGGGATGTTGAGTTCCAGGATTTCCTCGCGCGAGACGCCGTTCAAGTACTTGTACAGCGCGCGCAGCGAGTTGCCGTGCGCGGTGACCAGCACGGTCTGCCCGGCCTTCAGCTGCGGCGCGATCGCGTCGTGCCAGTACGGCAGCACACGCTCGAGCGTGGTCGCCAACGACTCGGTGGCCGGCAGCGCGTTGCGGTCGAGGGTGGCGTAGCGGCGGTCGTGCAGCGGATGGCCCGGATCGTCGGCGTCCATCGGCGGCGGCGGGATGTCGTAGGAACGGCGCCAGATCTTGACCTGCTCCTCGCCGTGCTTGGCCGCGGTCTCGGCCTTGTCCAGGCCCTGCAGGCCGCCGTAGTGGCGTTCGTTGAGGCGCCAGCTCTTGTGCACCGGCAGCCAGTCCTGGTCCAGTTCCTTCAACGCGCCCTGCAAGGTGTGGATGGCGCGCTTGAGCACCGAGGTATGCGCCACGTCGAACTGCAGCCCCTCCTCGCGCAGCAGGCGGCCGGCGGCGGCGGCTTCCTGGCGGCCTTGCTCGGTGAGATCCACGTCCACCCAGCCGGTGAAGCGGTTATCCAGGTTCCACTGGCTCTGGCCATGGCGCAACAGTACGAGTTTGCGGGTCACTGCGACGGTCTCCGTTGGGGGATGCGTGGGTCGTGCGGCCCTGGATTGTAGCCGGCGGCTGGGAATGGGGAGTCGGGAATGGGGAGTGGGAACTGCTTGGCGTTCCGGTGCGCCTTGCCGTCTGACGATCTGTCGCGGCTGAAGCCGCTCCTACAAGGACGCGCCGGGCCGGCGCTACGCCGGAACGCAAGCGGATCGGCGCTGACCACCTTCATCCTATTGTCGAGACCGCGACCTCGTCGCCAGGCATCGATCAGCAACCTGCTTCAACGATTCCCCATTCCCGTTTCCCCATTCCCAACTCCTCCACGCCACAGCCACGAGCGCGGCGCGATCATCGCCACATGGACACTTCCTCGCACAGCGTCTTCGGCGACTGGGACGGCAGCATCGTGCAGGCGCGGGCGCTGCAGGCCACGCTGGCCAAGCAGGTGCGGCTGCACGACGACGTGCCGGACCCGCCGCGCTGGCTGGCCGGATTCGACGTCGGCTTCGAGGACGAAGGCCAGACCACCCGCGCCGCTGCGGTACTGATTGACGCCGAGACCCTGCAACCGCAGCAGGCCGAGATCGCCCGCGTGCCGACCTCGATGCCCTACGTGCCAGGCCTGTTGAGCTTTCGCGAGCTGCCGGCGCTGCTGGCCGCACTGGCCCTGCTGCGGCAGCGGCCGGACCTGGTGTTCGTCGACGGCCAGGGCATCGCCCATCCGCGCCGGCTCGGCATCGCCGCGCACTTCGGCGTGGTCAGCGGTCTGCCCAGCATCGGCGTGGCCAAGAAGCTGCTGGCCGGGCGCTACGACGAACCCGGGCCGCAGGCCGGCGACCGCAGCCCGATCGTGCACCGCGGCGACACCGTCGGCTGGGCGCTGCGCAGCAAGGCGCGCTGCAATCCGTTGATCGTCTCGCCCGGCCACCGCGTCGCGGTGGACAGCGCGCTGGACTGGACCCTGCGCTATCTGCGCGGCTACCGGCTGCCGGAACCGACCCGCCTGGCCGACCGACTAGCCTCGCGCCGCGGCGAGGTCGCGGTGCAGGCCACCGGGAACGGGCAGCTGTTCTGAATCGAGCCGCGACGCATCGCTGCATCGCGCGCCGCCTGCGCGGCGCACGCAGCCGGCGGGACACGCAGCAACCCGATGCGACCCGCCGCCGGCCATCCGCCCGACCGCGCATGCCCCACCACGGCAGCATCGCTTGCGACGTGCCGGGACAGTCCGTCTTGCCGCCACGCTCCCACTTCGGCCATCGCGCATGCGAAGCTCGTGCCCCTGTTTCCAGCCCGCGAGGCCGCGCATGCCCACCCTGATCGCTCCCCGCGTCCACGACATCGGCGGCTTCGAAGTGCGTCGCGCGGTGCCCAGCCTGCAGGCGCGCAGCGTCGGCCCGTTCGTGTTCATCGACCACATGGGGCCGGCGATCTTCGAACCCGGCCGCGGCGTGGACGTGCGCCCGCATCCGCATATCGGCCTGGCCACGGTGACCTTCCTGTGGTCCGGCGAGATCGGCCACCGCGACACGCTCGGTTCGGACCAGGTGATCCGCGCCGGCGACGTCAACTGGATGACCGCCGGCCGCGGCATCGCCCATTCCGAGCGCACGCCGTCGTCGCTGCGTACGCAGCCGCATCCGTTGCACGGCATGCAGACCTGGGTGGCGCTGCCGAAGTCGGCCGAGGAAACCGCGCCGGCGTTCTTCCACCACGCCGCCGCCAGCCTGCCGCAGCAGCGCCGCGATGGCGTCTGGCTGCGGGTGATCGCCGGCCGCGCCTACGGCGAGGAATCGCCGGTCAAGGTGTTCGCCGATACGCTGAACGTGGCGCTGGACCTGGACGCGGATGCGGAGATCGACCTGGACACCGGCCACGTGCAGCGCTCGCTGTACGTGCTGGAAGGCGAGGCGCAACTGGACGGCGTGGACATCCCCTCACGCTACCTGGTGCTGCCGGAAGCCGGCGCGCGCGGGCGGCTGCGCGCCAAGACCCCGCTGAAGGCGATGCTGATGGGCGGCGAGCCGCTGGACGGGCCGCGCCACCTGTGGTGGAACTTCGTGTCCAGTTCCACCGAGCGCATCGAACAGGCCAAGCGCGACTGGCGCGAGGGCCGCTTCGGGCTGATCCCCGGCGACGACCAGGAATTCATCCCGCTGCCCGAGCCGGGCAAGTAAGTCTGGCGGTGCGATCGGGCCCGATCCGAGCGCATCGCCGCTGTCCAATGCATTCCCGCCGGAATGCGCTACATGAAGGAGCGACTCCGGGCGGCACCATCGGTCGGGCCTGTCCCGAGCAGTGAACTAGGCCACCCAGAGTCGCTCCACTGCGTCAGACGCGTCGCGAAAACGCGCTAGCTCGCCGCGGTGGCCGCGACGCGGCCCTTCGCCGGCACTGCATCGGCGGCCAACTCCACCGCAAGCTGCTGCAGCTGCTGCGCCAGCCCCTTGTTGGCGACGCCGTCGCTGGCCTCGAGCAGGGTGTAGGCCGCCTGCAGCTGGCGCAGGCCCTTCGGCGGCACCTTGGTGACCTTGCCGCCGACGATGACGAAACCGCCGCCACCGACGGCGACGCCGGGCGACATGTAGCTGGCGACGATGATGAATTTGCGCGGATCGATGCTGGGCATGGGCTGTACTCCTTTACAGGGATGGAAGGGCGACACCGCGTGCGCGCGCTGGCGCGGCGGCATCCCCTGCTTCAACGCGGCATCGGCGCCGCAGCGGCCAGCGGCCGCTGACTGCGTTCAGGCGAATGCCCCCGCGCAAGCGCCGGGTTTCGATTCGCATCCCAATTGTCAAGTGCCGCTCGCTGGGCTATGGTTCGGGCAGCGGCGGGGAACTTGCGGCCGCACACCGGGACACGCATTGCGTAGGGGTATGCACTGCACGCGGATCCCGCAAAGGAATGAGGGTGATGTGCCGTGCGGCCTGCGTGGGCGTGCGCTGAAGATCGATACCGTCGCAGCGCGGCGGTACATGGGGACATCGCGAATGAGGGTTGCAAACTGGCTCACCGGCCTGTCGGTCCTGCCCGCCGTGCTGGCGGCGGCCACGGCCATGGCGCAACAGGCGCAGAACTGTCCGCAACTGCCGCCGCAGGCCAACCTGCAGTGGAGCGAGCGCAGCGACAAGGGCTTCATCGTGTGCCGCGCGACGGCCGCCGACGGCCGCCAGGTGCTCGGCATGATGCTGACCTCGCGCGACCCGAACATCCCGCTGGCACGCAACCTGCGCGAAGAGAAAGGCAGCATCGCCGGCGAAAGCGTGCATTGGTACCGGCCCGATCTGGGCGGCGTCGACGCGCCGGGCCTGGCCTCGCGCCGGGTCACCGTGGTGGAGCTGGGCAAGGACCACTACGCCCAGGTCTGGATCGATGCCAGCGATGTGCAGGAACTGCAATCGCTGCAGGCGATGGTGCAAAACCTGGATATGCGCCCGACCAGCCTGGCGCTGGATCGCTGAGGCGGCTGCCAGCCGGCCGACTGCAAGCCCCTGTAGGAGCGGCTTCAGCCGCGACAGAATCTATCGGTAATGCCGGTCGCGGCGGAAGCCGCTCCTACAGGTTTCATGGCGTGTCGATCGCCACATCACGCCACTAGAACCGCCCTTCCTGGAAATCGACGAAGGCCTGCATCAGCTCTTCGCGCGTGTTCATCACGAACGGCCCGTGCCGCGCCACCGGCTCGCGCAGCGGCCGGCCGGCGACCAGGATCAGCCGCGCACCCGCCGCGCCGGCCTGCAACTGCAGCAGGTCGCCGCCGCCGAGCACGGCCAGGGTCTGGGTCGGCAACTCGCGCGCGGCCTCGCCCTCGCCCAGCGTCGCGGCACCCTCGTAGGCGTAGGCGAACGCGTTGTGTCCGGGCGGCAGCAGGTAGTCCCAGCGCGCGCCGGCATCCAGCGCGATGTCCAGATACAGCGGATCGGTGGCCGGCTGCGCGATCGGCCCATGCACGTCGCCGACCTGGCCGGCGATCACCTTGACCGTCACCCCCGGCGCCGGCTGCGCCAGCGGAATGCGCTCGGGCGCGAACTCCTGGTAGCGCGGCGCGGTCATCTTGTCGCGCGCCGGCAGGTTCACCCACAGCTGGAAGCCGCGCATGCGCCCGGACTCCTGTTCCGGCATCTCCGAATGCACCAGGCCGCGGCCGGCGGTCATCCACTGCACGCTGCCCGGGGTCAGCAGGCCTTCGTTGCCGTGGTTGTCCTTGTGCCGCATGCGCCCGTCGAGCATGTAGGTGACGGTCTCGAAGCCGCGATGCGGATGGCTGGGAAAACCGCCGATGTAGTCCTCGGCGCGGTCGGTGCCGAATTCGTCGAGCAGCAGGAACGGGTCCAGCTCGGGCAGTTCGGGGCCACCGATGACCCGGGTCAGCCTGACCCCGTCGCCGTCGGCGGTGGCGCGGCCACGGATGGTGCGCGCGATGCGCGCGGGGACGGCGGTGAGGGTGTCGGTCATGGCAGGCGATCTCCTGGCGAAGCACCGAATATGGGCGTGCCGCTATCGGCGGCCAATCGCGACCGGCGCAACCCATTGTTCCATCGTGGGGGCCGGCCGCGTGCGCCGGGTTTACCGAATACGCGGGGTGCACCGAATGAACCGAATGCGCCGAGTGTGTCGGCGCGGCGCGTTTTGGCACGATGCGGATGCGGATGCGGATATCGGTGCCGGTGCTGACGCTGGTGCAGGCGATACGCGCTCTTGTGGGAGGGACTTCAGTCCCGACTGCAGCCAGGCCCGCCGCTCCCGTCGCCATGCGCTTGCACCCGATCCGCCGCACCCGATGCCGATCACGATTCGGCAAGACCGTCTCGACTCGCCGTCGCCGGTCCATCGCCATGGTCGAACCACGCCGACTACGACCAAAGTACTAGGGCCATCGCCTGTCCCGGCATTGACCCCCCAGGCCATCGGGGCGACCCTTGCGGGAATCTTGTGGGGGAGCGATCTGCATGAAAGGGTTTTCCAAACTGGCCTGGGCCGCGCTCGCGGTGCTGGCGGCGTTCTGCCTGGGCACCATCGCCCTGCGCCGCGGCGAGCACATCAACGCGCTGTGGATCGTGGTCGCCGCGGTCTCGATCTATCTGATCGCCTATCGCTTCTACAGCCTGTTCATCGCCACCAAGGTGATGCAGCTGGACACCACACGGGCCACGCCGGCGGTGCTCAACAACGATGGCCTGGACTACGTGCCGACCAACAAGCACGTGCTGTTCGGCCACCACTTCGCCGCCATCGCCGGCGCCGGTCCGCTGGTCGGCCCGGTGCTCGCCGCGCAGATGGGCTATCTGCCCGGGCTGCTGTGGCTGGTGGTCGGCGTGGTGTTCGCCGGTGCGGTGCAGGACTTCGTGGTGCTGTTCCTGTCCAGCCGCCGCAACGGCCGCTCGCTCGGCGACCTGGTGCGCGAGGAGATGGGCCAGGTCCCCGGCACCATCGCCCTGTTCGGCGCGTTCCTGATCATGATCATCATCCTGGCGGTGCTGGCGATGGTGGTGGTCAAGGCGCTGGCGGAAAGTCCGTGGGGCATGTTCACGGTGATCGCGACGATGCCGATCGCGATCCTGATGGGCGTGTACATGCGCTACATCCGCCCCGGCAAGATCGGCGAGATCTCCGTCGTCGGCCTGATCCTGCTGCTGGCCGCGATCTGGTTCGGCGGCAAGGTCGCCGCCGATCCGACCTGGGGCCCGGCCTTCACCTTCACCGACGTGCAGATCACCTGGATGCTGATCGGCTACGGCTTCGTCGCCTCGGTGCTGCCGGTGTGGCTGCTGCTGGCGCCGCGCGACTACCTGTCCACCTTCCTCAAGATCGGCACCATCATCGCCCTGGCGATCGGCATCCTGGTGGTCATGCCCGACCTGAAGATGCCGGCGCTGACCCAGTACGCGCACAACGGCATGGGCCCGGTGTGGACCGGCGGCATCTTCCCGTTCCTGTTCATCACCATCGCCTGCGGCGCGGTGTCCGGCTTCCATGCGCTGATCTCCTCCGGTACCACCCCCAAGCTGCTCGCCAACGAAGGCCATATGCGCTACATCGGCTACGGCGGCATGCTGATGGAGTCGTTCGTCGCGGTGATGGCGCTGGTCGCCGCCTCGATCATCGAGCCGGGCGTGTATTTCGCGATGAACGCGCCGGCCTCGATGGTCGGCAGCGACGTCGTCGCGGTCGCGGCCAAGGTCAGCGAGTGGGGATTCGCGATCACCCCCGATGTGCTCGAGGCCACCGCCCGCGACATCGGCGAGACCACCATCCTGGCCCGCGCCGGCGGCGCCCCGACGCTGGCGGTGGGCATCGCGCAGATCCTGCACCAGCTGCTGCCGGGCGAGGACATGATGGCGTTCTGGTACCACTTCGCGATCCTGTTCGAGGCGTTGTTCATCCTCACCGCGGTCGACGCCGGCACCCGCGCCGGGCGCTTCATGCTGCAGGACCTGCTCGGCAATTTCGTGCCGGCGCTGAAGCGCACCGAGTCGTGGGCCGCCAACATCGTCGCCACCGGCGGCTGCGTGGCGCTGTGGGGCTACCTGCTGTACACCGGAGTCAAGGATCCGTACGGCGGCATCCGCACGCTGTGGCCGCTGTTCGGCATCTCCAACCAGATGCTCGCCGGCATCGCGCTGATGCTGGGCACGGTGGTGCTGTTCAAGATGAAGCGCGACCGCTATGCCTGGGTCACCATCGTGCCGGCGCTGTGGCTGCTGATCTGCACCACCTACGCCGGGCTGATCAAGATCTTCGACCCGAATCCGGCGCAGGGCTTCCTGGCGCAGGCGCACAAGTTCCAGGACGCCATCGCCAGCGGCACCATCACCGCGCCGGCCAAGACCTTGCCGCAGATGCAGCAGATCGTCACCAACGCCTACGTCAACACCGGGCTGACCGCGCTGTTCCTGTTCGTGGTGTTCTCGGTGCTGATCTACGCGGTCAAGACCATCCTTGCCGCGCGCCGCAACCCGCAGCGCAGCGACAAGGAGACCGCATACGTGGCGCTGCAGCCGCACCAGATGGCGGACGTGTGATGAGCAACGACCTGGTTCCGGTCGGGCAATACCAGGCGCACCGCCGGCTGTGGCGGCGCCTGGTGCAGACCGCGCGGCTGTGCTGCGGCATTCCCGATTACGACAACTACGTGCGCCACGTGCTGGAGAAACATCCCGACCGGCAGCCGATGGATTACAAGACCTTCTTCCGCGAGCGCCAGGAAGCGCGGTATGGCGGCAAGAGCGGGTTTCGCTGTTGTTGAGTGAGGGGCCGGGATTTGTGCTTCGGTATTCGGGATTGGTGGAAGCGGGAGTCCGGTGTCTACCGGCATCGCCGCTGCGGAAGCCCATCATGACGCTTCAGTGCGTGAACATGCGCTACGACGTGCATTGAACACGCACCAACTCCCATGCAGGAGCGACTTCAGTCGCGACAGGCAGTACGAAGAAGAGAGGCACTACGGATGAGGAGAAGCGGTCCACAGCCGCTCTCACTATTCACCACGCTCCACGGCAGGGCTCCATCGCGCGGCCCAGCCAGGGCATGCCGCCACCACCCGGCAGCACGTGCGTCGCGACTTCAGGGCACCTTTATTAGCCCCAAAAAAGCATGCCGATGCCTTTGCGAGCCGCCAATGCGCCCAGCCTGTAGGTCCCGGCATCAAGGCGTTCGAGATGCCGCGAAGTGGCAAAGGCGCGTTGGCGATGGGACTCGGTGCAGTTGCGGGCGCGTTTCCCATGGACGCCTGGCATCATGGCCACTTCGTCCTCCTGTCGCGGCTGAAGCCGCTCCTACAACGAGCGCGCCGTGCTCTTGTAGGAGCGGCTTCAGCCGCGACAGGAAAACGCCACGCCATTGGCCGTGCAACGTGCAGCTACCAGACTAAAGTTATTGGAGGTGCCCTGAAGTGGTTCCCACAAAAACCTGCGGCGAATTGGCTGGATGCACTGTGGGAGGGACTTCAGTCCCGACTGCTTTCGATACCCGTTCGCGGCACCGCTTCGTTCGTCGCGGCTGAAGCCGCTCCTACAGGGGCTGGCGGAGAGCGCATTGGTTACGCTGCAGAAGGCCGACTGCTTCCTGGCCGCAGCTACGCCGCCGCCGCGCGCACCAGGTCGGCGTAGACCTGCGGCAGCTGCCGCATATGTTCCATCACCGCGGCCACGCCGAGGTGACGCAGGGTGTCGGCATGGCCCGGCGGAATGTGGCCCGCGCCGGTAAACCCGATCACCGTCATCCCCGCCGCCAGCGCCGCGCTGGCGCCGGTGACGCTGTCCTCGATCACCAGGCAACGCGGCGGCGCCACGCCCAGGGTGTGCGCGGCCAGCAGGTAGACGTCCGGCGCCGGCTTCGGCCGCGCCACCATGTCGGCGCTGAAGATGTGGCCGTTCACCCGCTCGCTCAGCCCGGCGCGCGCCACCGACGCCACCACGCTGTGGCGCAAGCTGTTGGACGCGACCGCCAGCGGCAGCGGCAATGCCAGCAGCGCCTCGCGGACACCATCGATCGGCTGCACCTCGGCGGCGATCAACGCTTCCGAACGTTCCCGGATCTGCTCGAACAGGCCATCCGGCAAGGTCACCGCGAAATGCCGCTGCACCCGCTCCACGATTTCGTGCGCGGTCTGGCCGAAACTGCCGGCAAGATAGGCCTCCAGCTCGGCCCGCGGCACGTAGGCGCCCAGCGCGTCGAACATCACCCGGTCGGCCAGCACCTCGCTGTCGACGAGCACGCCGTCGCAGTCGCTGATCAGCAGGTCGAACGGGGTCGCGGTCATCGCAAGGGCCTCGGCGGAAACCCGCATTATGCCAAGTTGCGCATGTACGCCGCCTGCTGCGGCAACCTCGGCGTGTGCGTTTGGCCACAACCGGGCCTTTCTCCGCTACCCGACGCCTGCATTCGTTTCGCATTGATCGACGCTCCGCCGCGCATGGCACGCCGCGCAGACCGCAGCGGCGCTGTAACAAAACCTTACCGAATCGGCACCGGGCAGCTGCTAGCATCCCCCTCGGTGGCAAGGAACGTCGCCACCGGCACAGGAACGCGAACAGGAAAAGGAGCACTTCATGCGCAAGCAATTCCCCGCCCTGATCGCGCTTGCGACCTCGATGTCCATCTCGGTCTCATGCGCCGCCTCGCCCGGCGCCAAGGAGCAATCTGCCATGTCAGCCACACTGCAGGATCATTCGGTCGCGTTCCGCGATCCCCATCTCGCCGACATTGCCGCCGCCGTCGCGCGCGGCGACGCGTCGCGCATCGCCGCCCTGGCGCCCGGCGTGGACCTCTCCGCGCACGGCGACCAGAACGTCACTCTGCTCGAATACGCGATCTGGAACGAACAGCCGCGCGCGCTCGCGGCCTTGCTGGACGCCGGCGCGAACCCCGCCGAACCCGGCATGGACCAGGAAACCGTGGTGCACATGGCGGCGATGGCCAAGGATCCGCAATACCTGAAGATCCTGCTGCAGCACGGTGCGCCGGTGGATCCGGTCAGTCCGCGCGGCAACTGGACGCCGCTGTTCCGCGCGCTGCAGAGCAAGCGCGACGAACAGATCCAGCTGCTGCTGCAGGCCGGTGCCGATCCGCACCGGGTCGATGCCAGCGGCAACTCGCTGCTGCACCTGGCCGCGCAGAGCAGCGCCGGCAATCCGTGGGTGCTGAAACTGCTGCAGGCCGGGGTCGATCCGGGCCTGCGCAACGCGCAGCAGAAGACCTTCCAGGCGTATTTCTTCACCACGCCCGAGCGCCTGCTCAACAGCGCCGCGCAGCAGACCCGCGCTGCGGTACGCGACTGGTTGAGCGCCCACGACATCCCCCTGGAAGCGAGCCGCTGAGGCGGCTGTTCGCACGACACGCAAGGAGCCGCGCATGAGCCAGAACGATCTCTCCGACAATACCGCGTCCGCCCCCTTCGCCGAGGCCGTCCGCGGCCAGCAGCCGCAGGCGGTGGACACGCAACTTCCCACGCTGCTGCAGGACCTGTACGTCACCGCCGGCCAGCGCCGCGCCGGCGGCGCGGAAAGTTTCGCGCCGCTGCCCGACGGCTGGACCCGCATGGACGACGCCACCGTGCAGCGCGCCGGCATCGATCCGAGCATGCTGCACGATGCCAAGAGCGGCTTCGACGCCGCGCTCTACCGCAACGCGCAGGGCAACGTGGTGCTGGCGTTCTGCGGCACCGACGAAGGCAAGGACTGGAAGCACAACATCGGCCAGGGCCTGGGCTTTGCCGACGCGCAGTACGCCTCGGCCATCCAGCTCGGCAATCAGGCCAAGCAGGCGTTCGGCCAGGACCTGATGATCTCCGGGCATTCGCTCGGCGGCGGCCTGGCCGCGGCCTCGGCGATGGTCAACGACGTGCCGGCGGTCACCTACAATGCCGCCGGCGTCAACGACCGCACCCTGGAGCGCGAAGGCCTGGATGCGTCCGCGGCCAAGGCCTATGCCGCCGACGGCCTGATCCGCGGCTATCACGTCAAGAACGAACTGCTGACCTATCTGCAGGAAGACAGCATCCCGCTGAAGTGGGCGATGCCCGACGCCGCCGGCCACCAGATCCAGTTGCCCGACCCGGATCCGCTGTCGTTCGGCCAGCGCCTGATCCCGGGCATGATGCTCAAGCATCGGCTAGACCTGCATGGCATCGACTCGGTGATGAAGGCGCAGGACGTGGAAGCGCAGAGCCACGCGCAGACCCAGGAACGCGCGCTGCCGACCGGCAGCCGCCTGTTCAACGATGCGGTGGTGCAGCTGGATGGGCAGCGCGAGCGGCTCGGCCTGCGCGACGACGCGCAGTTCCTCAACACCGCCGCCAGCGTCGCCGCGCGAGCCAGTGACGACGGCCTGAAACAGATCGACAGACTGGTCCCCAGCAACGACGGCGATCGCCTGTTCGCGGTGCAGGGCCGCGTCGACGACCCTGCGCATCTGCGCAGCCAGGTGCAGACGGCAGCCGCGGCCAACGAACCGGCGCAGGCCAACGTCGGCCATCTGCAGCAACAGAACCTGCAGGCGACTGCACCGCAACACGAAGAGCAGCAGCGCCGGGTCGCGTTGCAGCAGTAGATCGCGGCAATCCCCCTGTAGGAGCGGCTTCAGCCGCGACAGAAGGTGTCGGTAACGCCCGTCGCGGCTGAAGCCGCTCCTACAGGGCCATGACGGTGCGCTACGGCGCCCCGGCCATCGCACGCAAGGTGATCCCGACCAGGTACGCCAGATAGGTGCCGGTGGCATAGCCCATCGTGCCCAGCAGAACGCCGACCGGCGCCAGCGCCGGATGGAACGCGGCCGCCACCACCGGCGCCGAGGCCGGGCCGCCGACGTTGCTCTGCGAGCCGATCGCGAAATAGAAGAACGGCACCCGCAGCAATTTGCCCAGCGCCAGCAACAGCAGAATGTGCACGCACAGCCAGATCAGCCCGAGCAGGAAGATCCACGGGCGGTCGAACAGCGCCAGTAGATCCATCTGCATGCCGATGCAGGCGATCAGGAAATACAGCAGCAGCGAGCCGATGCGCGATGCGCCGGCGCCCTCCAGGGTGCGCGCGCGGGTGAAGCTCAGCAGCAGGCCGATCGTGGTCGCCAGCACCACCACCCAGACGAACGGCGAGCCGAGGCTGAACTGCTTGGCCCAACTCACGTTCGCGTCGAACCACGCCGCCGTAGGGGTGGCGATCGCATGCGCCAGGCCAACCGCGCCGAAGGCGACGCCGACGATCAGCATCAGGTCGGTGAGGCTGGCCACGCGTTCGTGCTGGGCCTGGAAGTGGGCGATGCGCTGCTTGAGGTCGTCGATACCGCGGGTGTCGGCGCCAGTGCGCGCGTCGATGGCCGGCGCACGCTGTGCCAGGAAGATCAGCAGCGCCATCCACACGTAGCCGACGCCGACGTCGACCACTGCGAACTGGCCGAAGGTAGTGGCATCGACCTGGAACACCTCGCGCATCGCCAGCATATTGGCGCCACCGCCGATCCAGCTGCCGGCCAGCGCCGCCATGCCGGCCCAGGTGTCGCCGGCCACGGTGACCGGGTGCAGCCACTTCATCACCTGGAACGCGACCACCGCGCCGAGCATGATGCTGAAGGACGCGCCCAGGTACATCGCCACCAGCTTGGGCCCCAGCCGCAGGATGCCCTTGAGGTCGACGGTGAGGGTGAGCAGGACGAGCGCCGCCGGCAGCAGCACGTCGCGCGCGACCGGGTTGTAGAGCGAATTGTGTTGTCCGTCGATCAGGCCGACAGTGTTGTAGATGCCCGGAATCAGATAGCACAGCAGCAGCGCCGGCACGACGCCATAGAAGCGTTTCCAGAATCCCGACGGCCGCGCCGCGGTCCAGAACACCGCACCCAGGGTGGCGGCAATCAGGCCGAAGATGACGATGTCGTTGGTGATCAGGGGCGTCGAGGGCATCGGGCGGTGGGGCCGGGATTCGGGAGTGGGGATTCGGGATTCGTGAGCCGCGGCTGGAGGTTTGGAGGTTTGGAGGTGTACACAAAGATCGAAAGAACGATGCAGAGCGCGGGTGAATTCGCAGGAGCGACACGCTGCAAGCGCCCTGCTTTTTGTGGGAGGGGCTTCAGCCCCGACGCGTTAGCGGTAAGGCGTCGGGGCTGAAGCCCCTCCCACAACGGCTATCGGATTACTGGATCGCGGGAAAATCTCGAATCTCGAATCCCGAATCCCGAATCCCGAATCCCGAATCCCCAATCCCCAATCCCCAATCCCCAATCCCGGGACCTGGGCCATGACCCAGACCGGGGCCCGGAAGCTCCGAGCCCAGGTCCCCTCACTGCCCGATATGCTGCTTCAACCAGCCATTGACCGTGTCGTGCCACAGGATGCTGTTCTGCGGCTTCAACACCCAGTGGTTCTCGTCCGGGAAGTACAGGAACTTGGATTCGATGCCCTTGCGCTGCAGCGCGCTGAACGCGGCCAGGCCCTGCTCCACCGGGATGCGGAAATCCTGCTGGCCGTGGATCACCAGCATCGGCACCTTCCACTTGTCCACGTGCAGCACCGGGTTGAACTTCTCGTAGCCGGCCGGGTTCTGCCACGGCGTGCCGCCGTTCTCCCACTCGCTGAACCACAGTTCCTCGGTGGCGTAGCCCATCATGCGGTTGTCGAACACGCCGTCGTGGTCGACCAGGCACTTCCACGGCTGGTTCCAGTTGCCGGCCATCCAGTACACCATGTAGCCGCCGTAGCTGGCACCGAGCGCGCAGGCCTTGTCGCCATTGAGGAACTTGAACTGCTGCTGCGCGGCGGCCCAGCCCTTCTGCAGGTCTTCCAGCGGGCGGTCGCCCCAGTGCTGGCTGATCGCATCGGTGAACGCCTGGCCGTAGCCGGTGGAACCGTGGAAATCGATCATCACCACCGCGTAGCCCTGGCCGGCATAGGTCTGCGGATTCCAGCGATTGCTCCAGCCGTTGCCGAAGCTGCCCTGCGGGCCGCCGTGGATCAGGAACGCGACCGGATAGGTCTTGCCAGGCTGGTAGTTGTACGGCTTGACCACGTAGCCGTGCACGGTCTCGTCGTTCCAGCCCTTGAACTGGAACTGCTCGTAGTCGCCGAAGGCCACGTCCGGCAATTGTTCGCCGGCGCTGGCGGTGATCGCGCGCGGATGCTGGCCGTCGGCATCGGCGACGAACACCTGGTCGCCGCTCTTGAGGCTGTTGAGGGTGTAGGCCAAGGTGCTGCCGGCGAGCGCCGGCGCACCGACGTGGCCGTCGGCGACCACGGTCGCGGCCTTGCCGCTGGCGACATTCACCGCGAACAGCGGGTGCTGGCCGGTGTCGTCGGCGGTGGTGTAGACGGTGCCGCCATCGGCCGAGAGCACGATCTCGCCGGCCGAGCGGTCCCACTTCGGCGCGATCTCGCGGGTCTTGCCGCTGGCCACGTCCATCGCCATCAGGCCGAAGCGGTCGGCCTCGAAACCTGGGCGCTTCATCGCGCGGTAGTACAGGGTCTTGCCGTCGGCGGAGAACACCGGGCCGGCGTCCCAGGCCGGGTTGGCCGCGGTCAGGTTGACCGGCGCGGCCTTGCCCGCCGCGTCCAGCCGGTACAGGTCGAAGTTGGTCGACCACGGCTCCTCGCGCCCGGCCACGCGCACGCTGGCGACCAGCGACTGCCCGTCCGGCGCCCAGGTGTAGTCCTCGCTGCCGCCGAACGGCTTGGACGGGATGTCGCCGGCCAGGGTCACGCTGATCGCCGAGGCGCCGACCACCGGTTTGGCCTTGGCGTCGCCGGGCAGCGGCGCCACGAACAGGCTGTTGCGGCGGCCGTCGTTCCAGGTGTCCCAGTGGCGCACGAACAACTGGTCGAACACCACGCCGCTGGCCTTGGCGTTCTTCTTCGCGTCCAGCCGCTGCTGCGTGCAGGAAAGGTCCGAACCGCAGTCCTGGAACACGCCGGCGCTGAAGGCGACGCGGTCGCCCTGCGGCGCGATGCGGTAGCTGTCCACGTCCAGCGCGAAATTAGTGAGCTGGCGCGGCGTGCCGCCGGCCAGCGGCAGCGCGTACAGCTGCTGGCGGCCGGACTTGGCGCTGAGGAAATACACGGTCTTGCCGTCGGCCGACAGCTCCGGCGAATTGACGTTCCAGCCATCCGGGGTCAACCGCTTCGGCGGCGCCGCATCGCGGGTGCGCAGATTGCGCAGCCACAGCCCGGTGCTGGCTTTGTCGCTGGCCTTGTCCACCTGCCGCTTGGCGAAGATCACCGTACCGCCATCGGGCGTCAGCAGCGGCGAGGACACCCGGTCCAGCGCCACCATGTCGCGGACATCGAAACCGCGGGTCGCCGCCAGCGCAGGCAGCGCGGTCAGCAGGCACAGGGGCAGCAAGGCGTAGCGCAAGGTCATCGGGCGTCTCCGGAACACGGCAAAACGTCGATGGTAGGCGCGCGGGTGGGCGTGGTGCAAAGGCATGAAGTCATGGAGATGCCGGGATTGGGGATTCGGGAGTGGGGATTCGCAGGAGCGCGACGCCGGCGTCTTTCGATGCAGGGCGGCAGCGACACTGGAGGGGATACGGCATTGCGTTACTGCCTGTAGCGCTGCGGCACTCTGCGCGGCGCGAGCGACTTTGATCCGGAGCGTCGCGCCCGGCGCTTTGCGAAGAAGCGGCCGAGCACATTGCCCGAACGCTGCGCGACCAGCGAAAACGCGAAGCCCGGCGCGGGGCCGGGCTTCTTGCATTGCTTGCGGGTGGCTGCGCTTACGCCGACGGCGGCAGCGGCGCGGTCGGCTCGCCCTTCTTGCCGGTGCGGTACAGCAGCCAGCCGACGAAGGCGAGCAGCACCAGGCCGTACCACTGGTTCAGATGGAACGCTTCGGGCAGCGCGAGCACGTCGGCGCGACCGGAGACCACGATCGGCACCGCGATGGCGATGCCCATCAGCGCCTCGCCGGTGATCAGGCCGGCGGCGAACAGCGTGCCCGGACGGTGCACGCGGTCGCGGCCTTCCTCGTCGTCGGCGCGGATCTTGTGGAAGCGCTCGACCAGGTAGGTGATCAGGCCGCCGAGGAAGATCGGCACCATCAGTTCCAGCGGCAGGTAGATGCCGATCGCCGCGGCCAGCACCGGCACGCGGAACCGCTTGCCGGTGCGCTTGAGCCACTCGTCCAGGGCGATGATCGCCGCACCGACGCCGGCGCCGATCGCGATCATCGTCCACGGCAGTTCGCCGCCGAACAGGCCCTTGGCCACCGACGCCATCAGCGTCGCCTGCGGCGCGGCCAGCGAGTTCGGATGCGCCGGCGTCGCCGCGCCGATGCCGTAGGCTTGGGCAAGCAGGTTCAGCACCGGCGCCATGATCAAGGCGCAGGAGAACGCGCCGATGGCCAGCATCAGCTGCTGCTTCCAAGGCGTGGCGCCGACCAGGTAGCCCGCCTTCAGATCCTGCAGGTTGTCGCCACCCACCGCTGCAGCGCAGCACACCACTGCGCCGATCATGATCGCGGCGACCGCGCCGATCGGCGAGTCGCGCCCGAGCAGCAGCACCAGCACCGCCGACGCGAACAGGATGGTGGAGATGGTGATGCCCGAGACCGGATTGTTCGACGACCCGATCAACCCGGCCAGATAGCCGGACACCGACACGAACAGGAAGCCGGCGACGATCATGATCAAGGTCATCGGCACACTGACATGCCACTGCCCCACGATCGCCTGGTACAGGCCCAGCAGCGGCAGCGTGCACAGCAGCAGCGCGACCAGCATCCACTTCATCGGCAGGTCGCGGTCGGTTTCGGCCACCACGGTGCCGGCAGTGCTCTTGCGCGCCGCGGCGAAGCCGCTCTTGACCCCGGACAGCAGCGACTTGCGCAGCGAGAACAGCGTCCACACGCCGCCGATCAGCATCGCGCCCACGCCCAGGTAGCGCACCTTGGCCGCCCAGATGCCGAACGCGGCCTCGGCTGCCGGCGCGGTGGCCAGGCTCTGCGCCAGCGCCGGATCGGAGTTCATGAAGAACTGCTGGTACAGCGGAATGGCGATGTGCCAGGACAGGATCGAGCCGGACAGCACCACGATGCCGACGTTGAGCCCGACGATGTAGCCCACGCCCAGCAGCGCCGGCGACAGGTTGGTGCCGACGTAGCCGACCAGCTTGCTGCTGCCCAGGTAGGTGGCCTGCGCCCAGGTGTCGGGAATCACTTTCAGACCGCTGGCCGCGGCCAGCTTGACCAACCCGCCGATGGTCGCCGACAGCGCCAGGATCTTCAGGCCCGGCCCGGGATTCTCGCCGGCCTTGAGCACTTCGGCCGCGGCCTTGCCCTCGGGGAACGGCAGCGGGTCCTCGACGATCATCGAGCGCCGCAGCGGCACCGAGAACAGCACCCCGAGCAGGCCGCCCATGCCGGCGATACCGAGCACCCACCAGTACTTGAAGTCCGGCCAGTAGCCCATGATCACCAGCGCCGGGATGGTGAAGATCACCCCCGCCGCGATCGACGAACCGGCCGAGGCGCCGGTCTGCACGATGTTGTTCTCCAGGATGGTGCCGCCGCCGAGCAGGCGCAGCACGCCCATCGACACCACCGCCGCCGGAATCGCGGTGGCGATGGTCAGGCCGGCGAACAGCCCCAGGTAGGCGTTGGCGGCCGACAGCACGACGGCCAGCACGATCGCCAGCACGACCGCGCGGAAGGTGAGCTGACGCGGCGCAGCAGCGTTGTTCATGGTTACCCCTGAAACGACAAAAACGTTTTGCACGCTAGCGTCTGGGGCTGGGCAAGTCCAGCCTCGCGGCGCCCAGCTTGTGGCACATGCCTGGGAGGCTGGGATTGGGGAGTGAGGATTGGGGATTCGTGGGTGCAATGGCGCGCCGTACCCGCATCCGCCCCTGCGGGGCACCTTCCCCCGAAACGGGGCCATGGTCCCGATGGGAGAAGTGAACAGCCGACTAGCCCCTCTCCCACCGGCGACCGAAGGGAGTCCCCGTGGGAGAGAGGGGTTGGGGTGAGGGTACGGCGCGAAGCGACTCGCGGAATTGGGTGCACGAGGCTTCGCCCGCACCCTCATCCGCCCCTGCGGGGCACCTTCCCCCGAAAAGGGGGCCATGGTCCCGAGGGGAGAAGGGAACAGCCGCTAGCCCCTCTCCCATCGGGAGAGGGGTTGGGGTGAGGGTACGGCGCGAAGCGACTCGCGGGGTTTGAGAGCACGAAGCTGTGCCCGCCCCTTCATCCCCCCCTCCTGGACTCCGTCCCCCGTGGTCCCCATAGAAAAAGGAACCCACGCTGCCGCGACTCAGCCAACCCCTGGCGGCACGCCTATACTCCGCCGCTGCCCTCCCCGCCTCAGGCCAGCCGTGTCCGCCACCGCCCTCCCCGTCCGCGACGTGCGCGACGATTTCCTCGGCCACCCCAAAGGCGTCTACGTCTGCTTCTTCACCGAGATGTGGGAGCGCTTCTCCTTCTACGGGATGAAGGCGCTGCTGCTGCTGTACCTGACCAAGTACCACCTGTTCGGCGACAAGGCCGGGCTCGATCTGCTCGGCGCCTACGGCGGATTGGTGTACTGCGTGCCGGTGATCGGCGGCCTGCTCGCCGACCGCTGGCTGGGCATGCGCAAGGCGGTGGTGTTCGGCGGCATCCTGCTGGTGCTCGGCCATGTCGGCATGGCCTTCGAAGGCCACGCCGCCACGCGGATCCATGGCGAAGTGGTGCGCGACACCGCGTCGCTGGGCGTGACCTACCTGTCGCTGGCGCTGATCATCATGGGCGTGGGCTTCCTCAAGCCGAACATCTCCACCATCGTCGGCAAGCTGTATGCGCAGGACGATCCGCGCCGCGACTCCGGCTTCTCGCTGTTCTACGCCGGCATCAACCTCGGCGCGCTGTTCGCCTCGCTGGTGTGCGGCTTCCTCGGCGAAGCCTACGGCTGGCGCTACGGTTTCGGCGCCGCCGGGGTCGGCATGCTGCTGGGCCTGGGTATGTTCCTGTGGGGCCAGAAATACCTGCACGGCCATGCCGAGCCGGCGCAACCGGCGCTGCTGCGCCAACGCGTGGCCGGGCTGCCGCGCGAATGGGCGATCTATCTGGTTGCGGTACTCGGCGTGCTGCCGGTGGCCTGGCTGATGTGGGCCGCGGCCAACGGCGCCTTCAGCCTGGGCGGCGAGATCTCGCTGGCCTTGCTGCTGATGCTGGTGGTGCTCGGCGGCGTGCTGCTGTGGTTCGCCTGGTTCACCGGCACCCAGTGCACGCCGGTGCAGCGCCAGCAGATGATCGCGCTGATGGTGCTGATCGCGATGGCGCTGGTGTACTTCACCCTGTACGAGCAGACCTACGGGTCCTGGGTCACCTTCACCGACCGGCTGATGACCAAGGACATCGTGCCGTCGCTGGTGATACGCGACGGTACGCCGCTGCCGTGGTCGATCGCCTCGTTGCTGTTGGCGCCGCTGGGCTTCGTCGCCGCGGCGTCGCTGTCCGACCGCACCCCGGAATCGGCCGCGCCGCGCCTGCTGTTCATCGCGGTCAGCGTGCTGATGCTGCTGCTCCTGGTGCGCGACTGCCTGGTGCTGCCGCAGACCGCCGGTTCGCTGACCTACCTGGGCGCGCTGTTCCTGGTGCTGCTGGCGCCGCTGTTCGCCGCACTGTGGGCATGGCTGGAACGGCGCGGCCTGGAGCCGTCCAAGCCGTCCAAGTCGGCCATGGGCCTGTTGTTGGCCGGGGTGTCGTTCGTGCCGCTGGCGCTGGCCGCGCAGCAGGTCGGCGCCAGCGGGCAAATGGCCAGCGTGTGGTGGCTGGTGCTGGCCTACCTGATACTGGAAGCGGGCGAGATGTGCCTGTCGCCGGTCGGCCTGTCGGCGGTGACCCAGCTCGCGGTGCCGCGTGTGGTCAGCCTGATGATGGGCACCTGGTTCCTGGCCACGGCGTTCTCCGAAGCACTGGCCGCGCTGTTCGGCAAACTCGCCGCGATCGACGTGCCGGAGGGCGAAGCGATGAACATCGCCGACGCCGCGGCCAAGTACGCGCACCTGTTCTGGCTGATGCTGTGGATCGGCGTGGGCTGCGCGGTGCTGGCCTTCGTGGCCGCGCCGCTGCTGCGGCGGATGATGCACGGAGTGCGCTGAGCGTCGGCAGCGTCGTCGCTGCGCGCGAAGCGCGGCCCGACGGTGCGTCGGGCCGCGAACCAGCTTTCAAGACTTGCAGGTGCCGATGCGCTTGCAACGCATCGGCACCGAGACATCCCCAGCAGCTAGCGCGCCGGCGCCGGCGCAGCCTGCGCGCCGCCCAGCGAGCGGCTCAGGAACGCCAGCAGCCTGGTGTAGAACTCACGGCGGTGTTCTTCGGTGTAAAAGCCATGCCCCTCGGTCGGCTCATACAGCGTCTCCACCGGCACGCCGGCCTTCTTCAGCGCCGCCTCCATCTTCTTCGAATGCTGGATCGGCGCGCGCTCGTCCTCGCCGCCGGCCGCCAGGAACACCGGCACCTTGATCTTGTCGGCGAGATTGACCGGCGACACCGCCGCTAGTTCGGCGCCCGATCCCACCCATTCGCGCAGAAACGTCTTGCCGGAGTCCCGCTCCTGGGTGTCGCCTCTGACGTACAGCATCGGCAAATCGTAGACGCCGACGTAGCCGGCCGCGCAGCGGTACAGCGTCGGCTCCTTGGCCACGCCCATCAGCGACGCATAGGCACCGTAGCTGGCGCCATACATGCAGATGCGCGCGGGATCGGCGATGCCCTGGGCGATCGCCCAACGCGTGGCGTCGGTCACGTCGTCCTGCATCGCGCCGCCCCATTGCCCACCACCGGCCTGGTGGAAAGCGCGTCCGTAGTTGCCCGAACCGCGGTAGTTGACCTGCAGCACCGCGTAACCGGCGCTGGCCAGGATCTGCGCATCCTGATCGAACAGACCGCTGTCGAACACGCCGAACGGGCCGCCGTGCGGCATCACCACCATCGGCACCTTGCCCGATGCGGCCGCCGCAGGCAGGGTCACGAAGCCGTGCAACGGAAGACCGTCGCGTGCCTGCAGCGCGATCGGCCGTACCTCGGCCAGCTTCGGCGGCTGCAACGCGGCACGACTGGCGAATGCGAAATCCGCCTTCTTCGCCACGGTATCGAACAGGTAGTACTCGCCGGGATTGCGCCCGGACTGCACCTGCACCAGGTTGAGCCGGCCATCGCGGGTGCTGGAGGTCACGTAGACCGCCTGGCCCGGAAACGCCGCCTCCAGCGAGCGCTGGGTCTTGGCCTCGGGCGAGGCCGGGTCGAAAAACAGGCTACGCGGCTTGTCGGCCAGTATCTGGATTCCCACCGGTATACGGGTGCCGTGGCGACGAATAATCTGGTACGGATCGGCCAGGGCATCGCGCGCCACTTCCTTGCGCTCGTTGCTGTCCACATTCCAGGCCACGATCGCGTCGCTGCCCTTGTCCTGCTGGACCTCCAAATACGCGGTGCGCCCATCTTCGGAAAAGCCGATCGGCCACTCGGTGTGATGGCTGAGGTTCTCGTCGTTGATCAGCCGCCAGTCGCCGCCTTGCGCGTCTCGGTAGAACAGCTTGTTGGCTCTATCGGCATCGGCGCCCCAGGCAAAACGCACCTTGCCTTGCTCGTCGCTGTAGAAATCGGCGCCGCGCACCTTCGGCGAACCGGTCAGGAGACGACGGCGACCGCTGTAAACGTCGAGAACTTCGGCGCGGCTGTACGGATCCTGGGTGACGCTGAACGGTCGCGCCTGGATGATGACGTTGCGGTCGTCGCCGGGCAGCGGGCCGACCCAATCGGCGATGACCTTCTCTACCTTCTTGGTCTGGATCAGCGTACCCGGCCCATTGCCGGTGACGCGCTGGCCCACCAGCAGTTCCGCCGCACCGCCGTCCGCATTGATCGCGAACAGTTCCCCAGTCCCCCACGGCTCATCCCGCTCACCCATTTTCTGGGCCATGCTGAACAACACGCGCGTGTCGTTGACCCATCGGAAGCCGGAGACATGGG
This sequence comes from Xanthomonas sp. DAR 34887, assembly GCF_041245805.1. Lineage (NCBI taxonomy): Bacteria > Pseudomonadati > Pseudomonadota > Gammaproteobacteria > Lysobacterales > Lysobacteraceae > Xanthomonas > Xanthomonas tesorieronis. The sequence goes on along the minus strand of NZ_CP162490.1, from coordinate 1,785,089 downwards.
TGTTCTTCTCCATCGAGAAACTGCCGACGATCTTGTTGTCGGAGCGGCGCATCACCGCCAGCGCGGTGCGGTCCGCCAGCGGCACGGTGGCCGCGTAAAACTCGCCGGTCGGCGACAGCTGCAGCTCGCCGACCTGTTCCTTCATCAGGAACGGCGCCAGGTCCACCTGCGCCTGCGCGTTCCCCATTCCGATCCCCATCCCCAGCGCGCAGCACAACGCGACTGCCCCCAGTCTTCCACTCATCCTGATCCCCTGTATCCATGTTGGTTGGTTTGCGGGCGAAAGTGTAATACGGCGCGCGCGCCGCGGCGCGGGGCCCGCGCCGGCGGCCGCGCGGCGGCCTGAGGCGCTTGCCTCAGGCCTTACGCGCCCCACCAGGATCAGACTCCCGGCCGCATCGATCGGATGTCGCGCGCAGCGCACGCCGACTAGTGAGCATCGGCGTCGTAGTGGCAGCAACGCCACTGCGACGCGCAACGCTGCAACCCACTGTCGAACAATCAATCCGGGGATGCGTTCAAGGCGCCGCGCGCGGCACTCGGATACTGCTCGGAAATGTGGTCGCGAGCAGGCGATTGTTGCCGGCGTCGTAGCCCTCCACGCATCGCCGACCGAACCGCCCAAGGCGCCTTCCTTGCAGCGGATCGACTGCACCACGCCATGACCGGCGCCGCCGGTCGCTGGCCAAGGCATGCCCATCCCAAATAAAACCGCGCTGTACGGTTTATTATTAGAAACGAATTTCCTCGCTGCCAAAAAAGTGCAGCGGATTCACCTTAGGAGACGCAATGAAGGTTCGGACCGAGGCCCGACGCGAGGCCATCGTCGAGGCGGCGACGAAGCTGTTCCAGGAACTTGGCTACGAGCGCGCCTCGATGAACGAACTGGCGAAACGGCTGGGCGGCTCCAAGGCCACCTTGTACGGCTATTTCGCGTCCAAGGAGGAACTGTTCACTGCCGTGGTCCGCGCCGCGGCGACCGCACATCTGTCCGACGCGATCCGGCGCCTGCAATCGCCCAAGGCCGGCGAGACCGACCTGCATTCGATGCTGCTGCAGTTCGGCGAATGCATGCTGCAGGTGGTGAGCAACGATGCGCTCGCCATCGCGGTCTATCGCATGGTGGTGGCCGAGGCCGGCCGCTCCGAGGTCGGGCAGCTGTTCTACCAGGCCGGTCCCAGCGAATCGGTGGTGGCGGTGGCCGCGGTGCTGGAAGCGGCCATGGCGCGCGGCGAACTGCGCACCAGCGACCCCACCATCGCCGCCCTGCACTTCCTGGCGCTGCTGACCGCGGAAGTGGACGTGCGCATCTACCAGCGCGATCCGCCGCCGCTGGCGCCAGCGCTGGTGCGCAAGATGGCGCAACGCGCGGTCGAGCAATTCCTGCTCGGCGCCGCGCCGCGACAGACGACCGGCACGGACCCGCGCGCAGCAGGCAAGCCGGCGGTGCGCAAGCGCGGACGTTCCCGATAGCTGTCGCGCATCATCGCGACGCTGCGCGCCGCGTTGCGTTGTGTTGCGCGATGCCAACTCCCTCTATCGGCAACCACGCCAACAGCCCGTTGCCCACCGCCGCCAACTACCGCTTCGGCGCACCGGTCGACCCGCGCAACATCAAGCTGAAATCCAGCGTCTGCTGAAGCGGCACGTCCACATGTTCGATGATCGCAAGCAGCAGCTTGACCGCGCGGACACCGATCTCGCGCATGGGTTGCCGGATGGTGGTCAATGGCGGCGTGAGGTAACTGGACGACGCCAGGTCGTCGAAGCCGACGATGGACAGCTGGTCCGGCACGCAGATGCCCAGGTCCCGGCAGGCCGCCAGGGCGCCCAGCGCCATCTGGTCGCTGAAGCAGAAGATCGCGCTCGGCATGGGCGCGCGGGCCAATAACTCCATCGCGGCCGCATGGCCCGATTCGACGGAGAAGTCGCCCGGCACGATGGTCAGATTGCGCAGGCGGCCGCGCGCCTTGCCGCAAGCCCTGACCCCTTCCAGTCGCTGCTGGTGCAGCGGATTGTCGGGTGGGCCGCCCACCACGGCGATCCGCTCGTGCCCCAGCCCGTACAGGTGTTCCATCACCGCGCGCGCGGCGGCCGCGTTGTCGATGTGGACGCTGGGGATGCCCAGCGCCGGGTCGAACTCGCAGCCGTTGACCACCGGCGCGGCGGCGCCGCGTTGCTTGACGATCTCGCGCGCCGTCGGCGGCAGCCGGTGCCCCAGTACGATCAGGCCGTCCGCCTCGTTGCGACGGAGCATCTGCGCGTAGCGCTCCTCGCGGTCGGGCTGGTTCTGGGTATCGCCGAGCAGCACGGCGTAGCCGACGGCCTGCGCCGCTTCCTCCGCGCCCTGCAGGATCTGCGCGAAGAAGGGATTGGCGATATCCGGGACGGTGACCAGGATCTTGCCGCTGCGCTGGGTCTTGAGCGTCCTGGCGACCGTGTTGGGGACATAGCCCAGCGCCGCGGCGGCCTGCTCGATGCGCGTGCGCGTGGCCGGCAAGACTTTGTCCGGCCGGGAAAGCGCACGCGACACCGTGCCGGCGGAGACGCCGACGTGCTTTGCGATGTCGTAAATGGTGGCCATGACGTAGTGTCTTCTTTCTGCTGTGCAGTGCACAACGGGTCTTGCGGGAGGCCCATGCTAGGATAAATGCAATCGATTGCATCGAGGCGAATCACGTTGAAGACGCTCAAGGGTCCGGCGCTGTTCCTGGCGCAGTTCATCGGCGACACACCTCCCTTCGATCGCCTGGACACGCTGGCCGCGTGGGCCGCGGGTCTGGGATACCGCGGCGTACAAGTGCCGACCAGCACGCCGCACCTGTTCGACCTGGCCCAGGCCGCGCAGAGCCAGGCGTACTGCGACGACCTCGCCGGCATGCTGGCCGGACACGGCCTGCAGATCACCGAGCTGTCCACCCACCTGCAGGGGCAACTGGTCGCCGTCCACCCCGCTTACGACCAGTTGTTCGACGGATTCGCGCCGCCGGACAAGCGCGGCGATCCCGCCGCCCGCCAGGCCTGGGCGGTGCAGCAGTTGCTGTTGGCCGCCAAGGCGAGCCAGCGCCTCGGGTTGACCGCACATGCCACGTTCTCCGGCGCACTGGCCTGGCCTTACTTCTATCCCTGGCCGCAACGCCCCCCTGGGCTGGTGGACGAAGCCTTCGCCGAACTCGGCCGCCGCTGGCGCCCCATCCTGGATGCCTTCGATGCCTGCGGCGTGGACCTGTGCTTCGAGATCCACCCCGGCGAGGACCTGCACGACGGCGCGACCTTCGAGCGCTTCCTCGAGGTGGTCGACCACCATCCGCGCGCCAGGATCCTGTACGACCCCAGCCACCTGCTGCTGCAGCAGATGGATTACCTGGGCTTCATCGACCGGTATCACGCGCGCATCGGCATCTTCCACGTCAAGGACGCGGAGTATCGCGCCAGCGCGCGCAGCGGCGTCTACGGCGGTTACCAGGACTGGATCGATCGCCCGGGACGGTTCCGTTCGCTCGGCGATGGCCAGATCGACTTCAAGGCGATCTTCTCGAAGTTCGCGCAATACGATTTTCCGGGCTGGGCGGTGCTGGAATGGGAGTGCTGCCTGAAGCATCCGGAAGACGGCGCACGCGAGGGGGCCGCGTTCATCCGCGAGCACATCATCCGCGTGACCGAACGCGCCTTCGACGACTTCGCCGACAGCGGCGCCGATGCGCAATCGCTGCGCCGCATGCTGGGGACCTGAGCCACGATCGCCCTGGGAGGGGAAGCCATGACGCACACCATGTCGCGCTTGGGCGCGATGATGTTTCTGCAGTTCTTCATCTGGGGGGCATGGTTCGTGACCCTGGGCACGTACCTGGTGCAGGGTCCCCTGCACGCCAGCGCGAGCCAGGTGGCCACGGCCTTCCTCAGCCAGTCCATCGGCGCCATCGTGGCGCCGTTCCTGGTCGGCCTGATCGCCGATCGCTACTTCGCGGCGCAACGCATCCTCGGGGTACTGCACCTCGCCGGCGCCGTGCTCATGTGGCTGGCGTCGACGGCGACCAGCTTCGGCATGTTCTCCGCCTGCGTCATGGCCTACATGCTGCTGTTCATGCCGACGCTGGCGCTGGCCAACAGTGTGGCGATGCGGCACATGCAATCGCCTGAAAAGCAGTTTCCGCCGGTGCGCGTGGCCGGCAGCGTCGGCTGGATCGTGGCCGGCGTGCTGATCGGCTGGCTGGGCTGGGAACAGGCGCACCGGCTCGAGCTGACCTTCCGGATGGCGGCGCTGGCGTCGCTGGCCCTGGGCCTGTATGCCTTCACCCTGCCGCACACGCCGCCGCTGGCGCGACAGCGCGACGCCGGACTGGGACAGGTGCTGGGACTGGACTCGCTGCGGCTGCTGAAGTCGCGCTCCTACCTGGTGTTCTTCCTGGCCTCCATCGCCATCTGCATCCCGCTGGCGTTCTACTACAACTTCACCAACCCGTATCTCAACGATCTGGGCGTGCGCGGCGCGGCCGGCCTGCAATCGCTGGGCCAGGTGTCCGAAGTGCTGCTGATGCTGGCCATGCCGTTCCTGTTCGTGCGCCTTGGCGTCAAGACGATGCTGGCCGTGGGCATGGCCGCGTGGGTGCTGCGCTATGCCCTGTTCGCCTTCGGCGATGCGGGCGGCGGCTTCTCCCTGCTGGTGATCGGTATCGTGCTGCACGGCATCTGCTACGACTTCTTCTTCGTCACCGGCCAGATCTACACCGATGCGCATGCCGGCCCCGCCGCGCGCAGCAGCGCGCAGGGCTTCATCACCCTGGCCACGTACGGTGTGGGCATGTTGATCGGCACCTTCCTGTCCGGCGCCGTCGTGGAGCACTACACCACGGCGGCGGGCCCGGACTGGCAGCAGATCTGGCTGTTTCCGGCAGGCGTGGCGCTGGTCGTGCTGATCGCCTTCCTGTTGCTGTTCCGCGACCGGCCGGCAGTCGCGGCTTCGCCCTCCTCGCCCTGAGAACCCACCTGATGACCAAGCTTGGAATCGCCATCGTCGGCACGGGCATGATCGGCGCCGTACATCGTCGCGCGGCGCTGCTGGCCGGCGCCGCGGTCCGCGGCGTCGCCGCCTCTTCGCCGCAACGCGCACGCGACGTGGCGCAATCCTGGAACGTGCCGCGCGCCTATCGCGACATCGAGGACGTGGTCGCCGATCCGCAGGTGCAGGTCGTGCACGTGTGCACGCCCAACCATCTGCACCGCGCGATGGCGCAGGCGGCGCTGCACGCCGGCAAGCACGTGATCTGCGAGAAGCCGCTGGCCACCACCTTGCAGGACGCCCAGGCCCTGGCCGCACTGGCCGCCTCGACCGGGCTGGTCGCCACAGTGCCCTTCGTCTACCGCTACCACCCGGTGGTCCGCGAGGCGCGTGCGCGCATCGCGCAGGGCGACCTGGGGCCGCTGCGGCTGATCCACGGCAGCTACCTGCAGGACTGGCTGCTGGACCCCGCCAGCAACAACTGGCGCGTGGACCCGGCACTGGGCGGCGCGTCGCGCGTGTTCGCCGACATCGGCTCGCACTGGTGCGACCTGGTGGAATGGGTCGGCGGCGAGCGTTTCGCCGAGGTCAGCGCGGCGTTCGCCACGGTGATCGCCGAGCGCGGCGCGCTCACCGGGCAGAGCTTCACCACGCCAGCGGCGGGCGGCGCGATGCAGGCGGTTTCCAGCGAGGATGTGGCCGCGGCGATGTTCAGAACCGGCGCGGGCACGCTGGCGGCGTTGACGGTCAGCCAGGTATCGGCAGGTCGCCGCAATCGCCTCTGGTTCGAGATCGACGGCGCCAGGGCCAGCGTGGCGTTCGATCAGGAGGACGCCGAGCGGCTGTGGATCGGCCGGCCCGACCAGCGCGAGGAAATCTTCGTGCGCGGCCCGGGTGCCGGCAGCGCCGAACAACGCCGGCTGGCGACGCTGCCGGCCGGGCACGCGCAAGGCTATGGCGATTGCTTCGAGGCGTTCGTCGCCGACACCTATCGCGCCATCGACGGCGAGCGGCCGGACGGCTTGCCCACCTTCGAAGACGGCGTGCGCTCGGCGCTGATCGTCGACCGCGTCATCGCCTCGGCCAGGACGCGCGCCTGGACATCCATCGATTGAACCCCGGGAGAACTGCTCCATGAACACACCGACACGCAGGACCGCGACCCTCGCCCTGCTGCTCCTCGTCGCCCTGCCCGCCTTCGCACGCGACGCCGCTGGCCCGCAGGCGCCCATCGCGGTGCAGATGTACACGCTGCGCAACGCCGGCTCGCTCGACCAACAGTTGAAGATCGTCCACGACGCAGGCGTGGCCGCGGTGGAAACCGTCGGCACGCAGAACGTCAGCGCTGCGGAACTCAAGCAGTTGCTGGACAAGTATTCGATCAAGGCGATCTCCTCGCACGTGCAACTGGCCGATCTGCGCAAGGACCTGGACGGCGCGGTGGCCTTCAACCGGTCGATCGGCAACACGACGCTGGTGGTGCCTTATCTGGCCGAGAAGGATCGGCCGACCGATGCCGCCGGCTGGACTGCATTGGGCAAGGAGCTGGGCCAGATCGCCAAGCGCGCAAAGGCCAAGGGCATGCAATTGGCCTACCACAACCACGACTTCGAACTGGTCGATTTCGATGGCAGGACCGGCCTGGAACTGCTGTTCGCCGCGGCCGGCCCCGATCTCCAGACCGAGCTGGACCTGGCCTGGGTCGCGCGCGCCGGCCACGACCCGGCAGTGATGCTGGGCAAGTTCAAGGGCCGCATGTTCGCGGTCCACGCCAAGGACAATGCCCCGAAAGGCCAGGCCGAGGACGAGGGCGGCTTCGCCGCCGTGGGCCGCGGCGTGCTGGACTGGAACGCGATCCTGCCTGCCGCGGCGGGTGCCGGCGTGCGCTGGTACATCATCGAGCACGACCATCCGCGCGACCCGGCCACGGTCATCCGGACCGGTGCGGACTATCTGCGCGAACACCTGCCCGCCAGCGCACAGCGCTAGCACGCAAAGGAGCCCCAGCTTGAAGACGATCCTGACCGCGGCCGTGTTCCTGTTTGGAGCGACGCTTGCGACCACCGCCTGGCCCAAGGACGATCCGGCGGCCGGCGCGCGGCTCTACGCAACGAACTGCGCAGCCTGCCACGGCGCGGATCGCGCCGGCGTCGCAGGCACGTTCCCCGCGCTCACCGATGTCGGCAAGCGGCTGGACGCGGCGCAGGTCAAGCAGAAGATCAGGAACGGCGGCGGACTGATGCCGCCCTTCCCTCAGTTGTCGCAACAGGATGTCGACGACATCGCGAGCTTCCTGGCGCAATAGGACGCCGGCGCCAGCCGCGCGCCGGCGCTACAGTTCGCGCACCCAGATGTTGCGGTAGCTGACCTTGGAATCGTGCTCCTGCAGCGAGATCGGCGCGCACGCATGCGGCGCGTACGACGGTGCGCCGATGTACTCGGTCTTGCCCGACAGCACGGTGTCGTCCTGCACCAACACGCCGTTGTGCAGGACGGTGATGCGCGCGGGTGCAGTGAGCCCGCCGCCCTGCGAGAAGCGGGGCGCCTTCCAGATGATGTCGTAGGCCTGCCACTCGCCGGGCGCGCGCGATGCGTTCACCAGCGGAATGGCCTGCTTGTAGATCGCGCCGGCCTGGCCGTTGGCATAGGTCGGGTTGTTGTAGCTGTCGAGCACCTGCAGCTCGTACAGTTCCTGCAGGAAGATGCCGCTGTTGCCCCGCTGCTGACCGTCGAAGCCGCGGGTCGCGGTGGGCGTGCGCCATTCCACATGCAGCTGGATGTCGCAGAAGCGCTGCTTGGTGCGGATGCCCTTGCTTCCCGGCACCACGGTCAGCGCGCCGCCGGCGACGGTCCAGGGTACGCGACCGCCCTCTTCCGATTCCCAGGCCGAGAGATCCTTGCCATCGAACAGCACGATCGCGTCGGAAGGCGCCCGGCCCGGGGGCGTGGCCACCATCGCGGGTACCGGCTTCCATACCTCGGTCGTCTTCGGATCGCGCGACGGGTCGTCGCTGGCCTGCGCGAACGCAGGCGCCGCGGCCAGCAGGCAGGCCGCCGTCAGGAGGGATCTGGTCATGTTGTTCCCGAGGAAGTGGTACATGGGCGCACCATTGCTGTCCATCAGTTGGTCGCCCAGGCAGGCGTACCCGGGGCATAGGCCATGTCGCCATCGTAGCGGCCCGGCACGGCGACGTAGCGCAGCACTTCGGTCGCCGCGACCTTCGAGGAGAAGAAGCTGAAGATGGACAGCTGCTTGATCATCGTGAAGTAATGCGGCATCGCGTCCGCCGTTTCGGCGGTGCCGGTATCGGTCGTTCTGACGGCGTGCTTCCTGGCCTCCGCATCCAGCGCGCGCAGCAGCTCGGTGCGCGCCTGCGGCGTCAGCGACACGAATCGGCCGCCGGCGCGTTTGTCGATCTCGACCAGGCCGGCGCGGAACGTCGCCTGCTGCCGGGCGGTGTAGCAGTCGGTGACGAATTGCGCCATGAACAGGCCTACGCCGGCGTCCTTCGCGCCCGGCGTCTTGGTCCGCGGCAGGATGGTCTCGGCGATCTCGTCCAGCGTGCCGACCTCGGCGGCGGAGAACGCGTTCTTCGCCCCGCCGGCCGGCGCCTGTCCATGCCCCAGCGCGGGCAGGCCGACCATGGCCGCGCCCGTGGCGGCGAGGATCATCTTCAGCAGGTCGCGGCGTTCCATCACAGGTTCCCCGCTTTCAGCTCGCGCACCGCATGGTCCGCTGCCCGCGCCGTCAGCGCCATGTAGGTCAGCGAGGGATTCACGCAGGCGCTGGAGGTCATGCAGGCGCCGTCGGTCACGTAGACGTTCGGCGCATCCCACACCTGGTTGTGCTGGTTCAGCACCGAATTCTTGCGGTCGCGGCCCATGCGCGCGGTCCCCATTTCGTGGATGCCCTTGCCGGGCGCGTAGTCGTCATCGTGCATCTGCACGTCCTTGACCCCGGCGGCCTCGAACATCTCGGCGGCATCGGCGGCCATGTCCTTGCGCATCGCCTTTTCGTTGGCGCGCAGGGACACGTCCATCGCCAGCACCGGCAGCCCCCATTTGTCCTTGCGCTGCGGGTCCAGGCGAATCGTATTGTCGTGGTGCGGCAGCATCTCGCCGAATCCGGTCATGCCGATGCGCCACTCGCCCGGCACGGTCAGCGCGTCCTTCAGGTCCGCGCCGATGTTCAGCTCGGCGATCTCGCGCGACCAGCCGGTGCGGCTGGCGCCGCCCTGGTAGCCGAACCCGCGCAGGTAGCCACGCTTGTCAGCGGCGACGTTACGGAAACGGGGAATGTAGAAGCCGCACGGACGACGGCCGAAGTAGTACTTGTCTTCGTAGCCCTCGACCCGGCCGGAGGCGCCCGCGCCGAAATGATGGTCCATCACGTTGTGCCCAAGTTCGCCGGACGAAGAGCCCAGCCCGCCTTCCCAGACATCGGTGGCCGAGTTCATCAGCAGCCAGGTCGAGTTGAAGGACGAGGCGTTGAGGAAGATGACATTGGCCGTGTACTGGTAGGTCTGTCCGCTCTCGGCATCGATGATCTCCACGCCTCGCGCACGCTTGCGGTCCTTGTCGTAGAGCACTTCCTTGACGATGGAGAACGGCCGCAAGGTCAGGTTGCCGGTCTTCATGGCCGCCGGCAGCGTCGCCGACTGGGTCGAGAAATAGGCGCCGAACGGACAGCCCAGGATGCACTTGTTGCGATACTGGCAGTTGACCCGGCCCTGCTCGACCATGGGCTTGGTGATGTTCGCGGTGCGCGAGTGGATCAGGTGCCTGGTTCCGCCGAAGGCTTTCTTGATCCGCGCAGCCACGTCCTTTTCGACGATGTTCAACGGAATCGGCGGCAGGAATTCGCCGTCGGGCAACACGTCCAACCCCTCGCGCGTGCCGGCGATGCCGGCGAACTTCTCCACGTAGTCGTACCAGGGCGCGATGTCGGCGTAGCGGATCGGCCAATCGGTGGCGATGCCGTCCTTGAGGTTCGCCTGGAAATCCAGGTCCGACAGGCGATAGCTCTGCCGTCCCCACATCAGCGAGCGACCGCCCACGTGGTAGCCGCGGAACCAGTCGAATCGCTTGGTCTCGGTGTAGGGCGATTCCTTTTCGTTGGCCCACATCCCCTGCAGGTTCTCGACCAGGCCATAGTCGCGGCTCAACACCGGATAGTCGGCCTTCATCGCCTGGGTCGGGCGGTTGTGATGCGGGAAATCCCACGGCTCCTTCATCGCGTTGACGTAGTCCTTGACGTGCTCGATGTTGCGTCCGCGTTCCAGCATCAGGACCTTGAGGCCTTTTTCGGCCAGCTCCTTCGCCGCCCAACCGCCACTGATTCCGGAGCCGACGACGATGGCGTCGTAGTGATTGTCTGCCATGGGTTCTACTTCACCTGGGTGGATAGCGTTTCAGACATCGCAGAGGCGAATCGCCTCGCGCAGCGAGCCGACGGGATCGGGCGCGGTAGGAATGAATTCCTGCGCCAGATAGCCATCGAAACCGGTATCGCGGATCGCGCGACAGATGGCGGGATAGTGGAGTTCCTGAGCGTCTCCGATCTCGTGCCGGCCAGGCACGCCCGCGGTGTGGTAATGCTTGAAGCACGCGTGATGCTTGCCGATGGTGGCGATGATGTCGCCCTCCATGATCTGCATGTGGTAGATGTCGTACAGCAGGCCGAAATGCTCGGAGCCGATCCGCCGGCACAGCTCGACGCCCCAAGCGGAGTGGTCGCACAGATAGTCGGGATGATCGACCCTGGAGTTCAGCAGCTCCATCACCAGCACCACGCCGCGCTTCTCGGCATGCCCGAGAATGCGCTTGAGCCCGGCTTCGGCGTGGGCCATGCCTTCCTGCGGATCCATGCCGTTGCGATTGCCGGAAAAACAGATGAGGTTGCGATAGCCGGCATCGGCCACCAGATCGATGTGCCGCGTGTAGCGCTCGACCAGTTGGTCGTGGAACTGCTTGCCGGCAAAGCCCTTGTCCAGGCCCAGCTCCGCGCCGTTGCACATCGAGCTGTACACGCCATGCGCCTTCAGCGTGGGCCAGTCCGCCGGACCGACCAGGTCGATGGCGGCGAAGCCGATGCCTTTCACCGTCTGGCAAAGCTGGGCGATCGACTGCTGCGGAAACGTCCAGCGCGCGACGGAATGCTTCAGCTTGCCCGTGCGCGGCGCGGCAGGGTCAGCGGTCGCGGCAAGAGCAGGCAGCAGGCCCGCAGCGCCAAGGCCAAGGCTCCCGGCGACAGCGACGCGCAGCGCGTCGCGCCTGGTGAACCCCGGGGCCGGCACCGGTCCGGTCGAATGGATAGACATCGACTTCCGGCCTCCCAACCGGTGCCAAACGCTGAAGATTCACCGCAATGCAATCGATTGCACCATAAAGGAGGGAGTCTTTTTTTTGCAAGACGCAGTGCACTAAAACGCATGCTGCAGGGCACAACGCCCATCCGCCGATGGCCGCGTGCGGAGAAGAAATGGCTGCAGGGCGCACGTAGCTGAACTACTGGAGGCGCAGCGGGACCGGCACCCCGAAGGCCGTGGCCCACCAGGGAAGCATGACGAGAAACAGTGTTAGCGACCGTGCCGGCGCGGGGCGCAGCGAACGGACAGATAGCCCCCTCTTCTGATCGATATTTTCCCGCCGACATCGCTAGAGCAACGGCGGCATCGCCCATCCTCGGCCGCAGCGGCATGCGTCGGATTGGAGTCCGAGCTGCGCGTGGACGAGAACCGCTTCGCCTGTGCGGGCCGGCATCACCGGACAATCGGCATCACCGGACAAAAGAAAAGCCCCGTAAAAACGGGGCTCTTCTCGGATCTGAATCAACACCGCCAGGCGCTGGTCAGAACGGTTGTGGCTACTAATTTCGTAAACAACTACCATAACTCATTGACAAACAAAACAATTTACGTTACGACGTACTTATAGGTGCAAACAAATTCCCCTATCACCCAAGGTTGTTTACATTCCTTTATTGGACCGCTAGCCATCTGGTAGTGCGACTACTTGTGGCAGCTAGTGACCGTGGCAGCGCGCTCGAATGCAGGCGCACGTTTCAACGTTGCAACTCGCACTGATCACGGAGATAAGGGATGACAGAAATCGGCGGGCCGACGACACAGGCGGGCATTCGCTTCCAAGACCGAGTCGCTGCCCTGTATTTAGGCCGCATGCTGGACCCGCGGGAACGCCCCAGTCGTGATCGACCGATGGAGGTGCGCGTCGAGACCTCTGATGCGGTGGATGACCTCGTCGTCCGCTTTGACGATGGTTCTCGTCACTTTTTCCAGGCCAAGCTAGCCCTTCAGCGACGGGGTAAGGCGTGGGAGTCTCTGTGGCGAGCGCTATATCGCCAGTTTACGGTGGACCTGTCCCGAGATGATCGGCTTGTGCTCGTGATGGGCGATTCTACAGCCCTCACCTCCGATTTGAAGGAGCTCGTCGCACGGACCGATAGCGTGGCCCCCGTACAATGGCTCGAGCGTTTGACCACGCAGCAGCGAGAGATCGCGTCCTCAATTGCCCGAGTACTTGCCGCGCCCGGGGCCGAGGTCTTTCGACTGTTCTGCCACCTTGATGTACACGTATGGCCGGCGAAGGAGCTCGCGCGAGACTACGCGCCCCTGTGGATGCCCCCCGGAAGCGAGCCAGCTGCACAGTTGCTGGATATTTTGGCAGGCATGGTTTGGGCGGGCGCAGAGACGCGCCATCGTTTCGACGGTGCGACGCTGCGCGATCGGCTACGGAAAGAATGGGGGATTACCTTTGTTGATAGCGCTATGTGGGGGCTGGCACGCTACTGCGCTGCTATTGCGGCATTGGCGGTCATCGAGGTGCCGGGTACGGACTTTCGCCAGGAGCCAACTTCAGAGTTTCTATGGCCTCGTTGCCTGAGGTACGACCGCGATCGCCGGTCGGACTTTGACGATGATCTTCCCGGTTGGCGCGAGCTGAGTGCCAGGGAGGAAGTTGACCTGCGAGACTTCCCCACGACGAACTTTGGCGCAGCAGTGCTTGTCGCAGGCCCTGGATTTGGGAAGTCGACGGTGGTCAATGCGATCGCCCGCCAAGCCACGCTTGCAGGTCTAGTTCCTGCTGTGATTTCGGCGACCAAACTTTCGGATGCAGACTGTTCCATTGGCGACTACCTCGAGCGGGTAATCAATCCGGCGTTCGATGTACGGATCGACTGGAAAGCCGCGGCAGCCACCGGTACTTTGGTGCTATTCCTCGATGGCTTGGACGAGATATCCGGCGACCGTCGCACAGTGGTTTTAGAGCGCTTTAAGGTCTACCGCGCCGCGCACCCGAGCGTAAGGTGGCTGATGACGGTGCGCGATGCAGGGGCGTTGGCTCCACCGGAGGGGGCGCTAATGATGGAGCTTGCACCACTGCGAGACGCAGACGTTTCCTCATACGTTGCCTTCTACAGGCCGGGAGAACCCGGAGTCGATGATGCTCTGCTAGCGCGCGTCGCTGCTCGGGCTGACCTGGCCCAGTTGGCCAGAATTCCAATATTCCTCTCGCTCATGCTCGTCTTACGGCTCGAGGGTGCCGATCTGCGGCGAAGCGACTTGCTAGAGACTTATATCGAAACGCTCTTTCGTCCCGCTGAATTCAAGAGTGTGGAACGCGAATCTATCGACATCGCCACACTTAGATACGTTGCGGAGATGGCTGCATTTGAGGCGCTCGAGGGCGATGCGATCGGAATCACGAACCAGATATTTGGTCGCAGCGTCTTGCGCGTGACGCCATCCACCTCAGTCGACATCGTGCGCGAAGCGCTCATCCGCCGCGGCGTGCTGCGGCGGACAGGCTTGGTGCGGCTGTCGTTCCCGTTTCCCATAGTGCAGGAGTACCTCGCCTCGGCAGAGTTGCTCAAGCAATCCGCGACCGAGATCGTCAAGCGATTGGCGCTAATCTCAAAGCGTCCTTGGGCACAGGCGATTCAATTCGTGCTCGAGCGACATCCGAACCCAGAGCCGCTGGTTGCGCAGCTGCTGGTCGACGCCGATGACGCCTTTCATACCGGACTACGCCTCTTAGGCCGGTGTCTGGCTAATGGCATGCGCATCCCCTCGCATCAACGTGAGGAAATCGGAGATCGACTGGCGGCCATCTGGGGCACAGCGTCATGGCGATCGAACAAGCTGATCAACGGCATCATCATTGATGCCTTTTCCAAGCCCTTGCACGTCGCAATTCGGGCGAGACTGGGTGAGCGCAGGCTAATTCACGAAGGGTCAGGCGCGATTGTAGCCTTGAACCGAGATTCAGACCTGACGCTGTCCGTGCTGCGTGACTTGCTGAGAGGCGATCTTGAGCACCTTCTAAATGTGGGTGATCTGCAGGACGAGCTTGATCGCCTCGGAACTCCCGTCTTCGAGTTGTACTTGGCTAGGTGCAGGAGAGAAATCCTGGTCGAACACGACGTAGAAGCAATCAGCTGCCTTATCGGGCACATGAATGGCGACTGCGTCGACCAAGAAGTGGCGCACGCTGCAGCGAACGATTTGGAGCTGCCGATACTGGTCAGGCTCGCTGCCTGGGGCAAGTCCGGGCGAAAACTGGACGCGGCCCTGGAACAGTTGATTGTGAACGCCATGCAGGCGGAAGGCTTTCATCCCAATTCGGTGGCTGCCCAGGCGTTGTCTTCGCTAAGCATGACCCTATCTGAGGTCGCTCGCCTGCTCAATTCTGAAGCCATCGACGCAGCCCAGGCGGCGAACATTATCGATTACGTCTTTAGTGATTGGCGTCAAGCCCGTCGACCGGAACGCATCCGAGAGCTTCTCGACGTGGCTGAACTATGTGGCCCGCCGCGCGACGTCGCGTTGCTGTATGTAATCGAGGACGGAGACGTTGCGGCCATCGATCAACTGATCGCTCGGATGGGGCAGCTGAGCGCGGAGGTAGCATGCACGACCGTGATGCTACTCGGCCATGCGCAAGAGAGACAGATTGTGGATCGTACCGTTTCCGCAATCTCTGCACGTACTTGGTCAGCAGAAGACCGGGTGGCTCTTACCGGAGCGTTTGCGACCGGCCTTACCTATCGCATGAAGATGATCGGCTTGCGTTCCGGCACCCTGGAACCCATTGCTTTTCATCCAGGCCGAAGCGTCCCTCACGAGCTGTTGCGCACATGGTTGGCACTGAACGACTACAGCGCATTGGATCGCTTGCGCATGATGCTCGATGGGGTACGACTTGGGATGCCCAAAGCGTGTGTTGGCCTACGTGCCGCGTTGGGCGCGGCTTTGGCCGTCGGCGCTGGCGAATACACGAACGGCTCGTTCATTGCTGCCCGGACCATCGAAGTCCTCCACGCACATGGGGAGGGATTGGGCGTTGACGAACTCGAGCAAATGGCGAGAAACAGCTCTTACAACTTGGCCACCAGCGCTGTAGCGTTGATTGCCGCACATGGAACCCTCGCGGACGCGAACACGCTGGCCGAGATGTATCCGGACGTAGGAGCAGATCTGCGATTGGCGATCCTGAGCCACTTGGAGCCGCTGGCCAGTCGACTCTCGCTTCGCTTCATGAAAAATGGAGCGTATCTTTTAGTTAGCCCGGTCTAAACGCCTATCGGACGACTGCTTTTGTCCGGACAGCGGACGCTAAACGGGAAGCGCGCTAAGGTGGCTTTGTCTGAAGTAGAACGACACTGGACCTATTCCCACCGAAGGGGCCGGCCAAGAGATCGCCCTGCCCGCGCTGATGACCTTGACCGACTTTCGGGCGGTGGCCGGCATGATCGATCACAGTGAGTCTAGCTGTGTCTGGAATCGACGAGCCTGGGCGCCTAGCACTGCAACCTCTGAATAGCTACGACAAGCAGGGCCCTACCGCCAAGCCGAGGCACTCCCGCTCGCTGCCCATTCTGAGAGCCGCTTTGAACAACTGACCGTGGCTAGCGAAACAGTTATTCTTAGGATAGATTGACCAGGGACCACACGGCGCACGCATGCAGGACAGCTTTGCGTACCCTTCTCGGCCAGGAGAAACCCGTGCTCTACGCTCCGACGTTCCAGGACTGCGCTCTGGTCACTGACAACGCACTTCTGGCTGCAAAGGTCTCCGCGCTCTTTACTCGTCAGGGCCGCTATTTTCCAGTGATGGACGGACCGCGGTTAGGACGCGAGGACGCGGAAAACGAAACGATACGTCGACGCAACGCGCTGGTACTCGCTGGAATCGAACAAGTGCTGCTTGGCGGCCTGCCCGACGATGCGGTCACAGCCATGGCGGCCGGCTGGCCGCACAGTGCCCACCATGATGACTATGCGGATCTTAAGGCAATTGTTGGCGGGCGTAGTCGCTCCAGTGGGGCGCTACGCTGGGGCAAGGACAACCTGGGCGTGGGGCTGTACCTGGCGCGCCTGGCCTCGCGTGAACTGGTAATCGATTTGGACGCCTCGCCAGAGCCCTCGTTGGTCGCCCGTGGCCGCCACCTACTCGTGGTTTGCGAACGGGGTGATGCATTGGCAGAAGTAATCGCCAGCAACATCGCTTTCGCGAGTAATGCCTCCTTCTCGACCATCGCCGAGCTTGCCAAGGAGTTGCACGATCAATGGATCGAGGACATCTACGATCTGGGAGAAGGCGGCAAGGTGAGTGCACGCTTCGGTGCCATCGTGGATCGTGCCCGGCAGCACGTCGGTGCGCTGGATCTGACGGGCTACCAGTCCATCCTTTTTGTCACCGCCGGATTTCCTTGGGGCGTGATCGCGCCGCATACGGCGGTTACCCACATGTACCGCTATCCAGATTTCGGGCGGGCCACAATCGAGGGCATCTGGGCCTCCCAAGGGCGAGCGCGATCGACGCGTACCGCCTTGCTGGTGGACCCGGGAGCGGTCGAGAGTGCAGAGATTGCGGACGTGGCGCAGGCCCTCTATAAGCGGGGCACGCTGGTGCGTATGCTCAAAGGGTCAGAGGCCACCCCCATGAAGGTGCAGTTCCTTCTGGACCTCGTCCCGTATGACGTCATCGTGATCTCCAGCCATTCGGGAGACGCGCAGGGACACCAGCTCACCTATGAGTTTCCAGACTTCGAGGGAAAGTGGCGAAGGCTTATCGTGGATCGCGCCGTGAGCTTTAGCTACGACCGGGTCGAGGACATGGTTCGAGTCATGGAGTACTACCACTTTCATTCATTGGATGGCGTCAGCTGGCGCGACAAGGCAGGCAAAGAGGCGCTGCCGGTAGGCAGCGCCATGCTGGCTTGGCGAGAACTCGGCGGACTTCAGGGACACAACGAATACTTGGTGGCAAGTGAGGAGGTCAGCCGCGTCCCAGGCTCAATGGGCATCCAGATGCACGGGGGGATTATGTTGTTCGCATCTCATGCGCTGGCCACGGGATCAGCCCCTCTCTTCTTCAACAACTCCTGCTGGTCATGGCACGAATTGAGTAAACGCGCAACATTCGCGGGAGCACGCGGCTACGTGGGAAGCCTCTACCCAGTTTTGGATCCTGAGGCCCAAGAAGTCGCGCGTGCATTTTTCGCCGCAGATTCTGACGTTGAACTCCCGCTCGCGCTGTGGCGAGCCCAGCAGCACGTGTACGGAATGGATTCTCGTCGACCCTATGTAATGGTTGGGCTACCGTATATTTCGCTTCCACGCAACAAGGCCGACTCTGTCAACTTTCTAATTGAGGCCTACCGATCGGGTCGCATCGCATGGGCAGCCAAGGCACGAGAGTCTGCGCACAAGGACGTGCGACTAAATGCAACTCGATTTGAACGATTTCTCATTGAAGATGAGAGTCTATTCTACCGACAAATACGCGCCCCTCAGCAATGAGCGTTGATATTTAATCGCCTGGTTCTCATAGCCATCTATAACCCACCCGCCGTCCTCCCATCCCCCGATAAATCGATCTAATTGAGTGGTTGGGACACTCCGCTGCTCGTCGGTAAGGTTCGTTTTCGCAATCCATCAGCGGCTTCGCGTGGCTCGATGTCTTCATGTTCGGGGGAGCTGGCCAAGATAGCTTTGATGAAATCTGCGTTGGCGGTCGCTCGGATGCGGGCGACTTATTCTGGTAGTCCATATCAATCTCTGTGGGAGGAGACCGGATGCCAGTGGCGAGCCAAGGAGGGCACACCGGAGGGCGGGACACTGTGGAGCAGGCACACGCCTTGCGCGGGATCGGGGATGCGTTGATCTGGTCGCAATGCTAGAGGGGACCTGTCATGCCAACAGACTGCGACGCAGATTGGCTCGTGGCCATTTCCTTCGATTGCTCGATGACAGGTCTCATCAGAACGAGGAAATCCTCTTCGAATTCGCCCACGCTGTCCGCATCTGCATTCGGAAAGCGATTTTTCAGATCCGTGAGGAAGTACAGTCCACTGAACGTTGGATTGCTCTCAAGTCCGAACACCTCGATCATCGGGTGATCCTTCAACGTCGCGCAGGTGTACATCGAACCTTCAAAGCTGAGCACGCGATACGGCACCTTATCGATCAGATCTTCAGGAAGCCCCTTTTTGCTGATCTGATCCACCACATGACCATGCAGCGTCGTCGTGGTGATATCGCTGAACAAGATCCAGTCTTCGAGAGTGATGATGATGTTGAAGTACTGGCAATCCTTTTCCTGCTTAGCCTGCATCTCACGATAGATGTTGGCGTAGTTCTGTACGACCGCCTCAGCGAGCTTGGCTATGTCCTTTTCCAAGTCACTGACCTGCTCTGCCACACGTCCACTCAACGACAAGCGCTTTGACTTGCACTCTACGAACGCGCAGTGTCCGGGCGACCTGACGATCCAGTCGGTCCCATCATATCGCTTCTTTCTGATTCTTTGGGACTGCGCTTCTTCGACTTCATAGTGCGGCTCCAGGCTTCTGAGCATCCGCCCCGTGATGCTCTCGAACGCATCACCGAAGGCGTGGGGAAAACCCTTGGCGTTAACTAGGTCGAAATACAGACCTTCAAGCAAACGCCGCTCCAATGCTGGTGGCACTGGACACAGGACGCGCTCTGGGTGATCTGGAAAGAGTGAGATCAACGGATAGAAGTGAAATGCGTTGAAGGTGTACTCCCAGCAATCATTCTGACGCTGCGTCTCAATGAGCTTCTTGCGCATCGGCTCCAAACCACCGGTGATGCGTTCGAAGAAACGTGTCGACTGCGATCTATCCACCCCAAGGATTGCGTAGTCCGTCGCAGTGTTCATCTGTACCCGGCTGAGTGCTGACGCGATCACGCCAAATGTCAGGATGAAATATGTGTCGACATCGATCCCAAGATGCTCTTCGAAGATCGCCCGAAGGGCTGGCGTTCTGTACATCGCCAGGTAGCGACCGATCTTGGCCCGTGTCAGTCGGCTGAACCGCGGAAATTGGTCCTGCGCAATCCGGTGCAGCGTCAGCATGATGTCCGTGTTTTGATTGTCCTCGTGCACATCATTGGCGAACGTATCCAAAGCACTCTTTACGTTGGCAAAGTCCAGCCAATTCGCCAAAGAATGGCCTGTAGGCCTCCCACTTCTGTCTGCATGCAAAAGCAGCTCGCGAGCCAGAAGCTCCACCTGGTGAGGATGGAGATATTTCTCGATATCGTGGGAGTAGCCCCGCTCATCCCGGTGGACATAGCTGTCAGGTAGCTTCACCCGGCCCGAGACCAACCTTGAGTACTGCCACACGTGGCGGAGCGAGTCCTCCAAGGGCACCTTCCGTAGCGCTGATTTGACCTTTCCGTAGTCGGCTAGCACGTCACGGATCGTCCCTGAGCGAAGCAGCCGAGAATAGCACCAGCACACCCCTCAATGCTCCCAGTGCGGATCTACGGCGACAGCCGCATCGCCTGGTTGCTGGAATCGTGAAAATGATCCTTTTGGTGTTCTCACGGGAGAACGCAGGTTCCCAACAAGTCCTCAAGCACCACTGATAGCTATCCCTGCTCGGCGGTTCTCCGAACATGCTTAGGGTTCCTGACTCCAATGGTTCGTAGCCCTGATAAACCTGCCTAATCCCTTGCTCTCGGCGATGTCCGCTTCCGGCTAGAAGCAGATATCCCTGTCAGATACCTGTTCAGCGACCTATCGACGCGGCGTAAACATGAACGGATTGGTGAAGGGCGTCGTTGAGGCCCTTCAAGTGTGGAAGCGTGCCGAACCGGGGGCTGTACGCCCTTGTTTAGTTTACGCAGCCGGCTTTCGTGAACTTAAGGCGGCGGGACATTGATCGTAGTCTGGCAACTAATCGGCCAACTCCGGCGGAATCGGACCGAGCAGCGCTCGCACGCGCGCCACAGCCTGTGGATCTTTCAGTAGCAACTGTAGGACCGCGCTTTCGTACTGGGTACGCCCAGAGTACCCCAGGGCCTTGGCAATAGCGTCCAGTGCTCCCGACTCTCGTATGGGATACCGTCGCAGGATGCCAACGAAGTCCTGTCCTTGCACAAGAGCATCGAGTCGGTCCTGTTCGTCTTTAAGGCACATGCCGAAATCAATGTCGGCCGTGCGCTTCCCGCCGCCGGACAATTCGCCCTTTTGGGGCAGCAAGGTAAAAACCTGAGCACGTGCGGCCTTTTCCGCGACACCCACCGCGAGATGTGTGCGCTGCTGCTGCACCGCTTTCAGCGCGGCGGTTCGGGCGTCCGCGATCCTCTGATCAATGTCACCACCTACAACATCCGCCAGCTTTTCGCCGACGTCCCGCTGGACGTCGGGATGATAATAGATGGACTCGACCGAATGAACGCTGAGCGGAACCACACCTCGGCCTGCTAGCTTCTGGAGTCTCTCAGCATCGGAGGTGTCGTTGTCGACCAGTCCAAATGCCTGTACCCAGTGCAGTATCGCGGCATTACGGATGCCGTCGACGGCTTGCTCGACGTCCCGGCAGCTTGATTTTGGGACTACCGACGTTTTTGGGAAAAGTAAACTGTAAAGTGGCTTATCGAGACTATGCTCAACACCTTCGACAAACAGAATCTTTCGGCGTTCGCCGAGGATCGTCACCTTCAGGTCTTCGTCGACAATTCCAGTACCGATGAGCATGTCGATGTCGTAACGGACCACGACGTCGCCCTCATATGTACAGCCGCGCGTCAGGAGAACGCTTGCATCAGGGTTGTCGACTGGCAGCATCGGCTCGTGAGTCGAGACCACGAAAGCGCAGCCTGGTCGCTCCCGCAAGAGTAACGACAACAGCGGCGAGATAATCGAGCGATGCAGGTGCCGTTCCGGCTCATCGATCAAGAGAAGTGTTCCCTCAGGAACCGTGAGAACGTTAGCAGCAATCAAGATCGCATTTCTCTCCCCGTCCGACAGCTTGGAGATGCTGTAGCGAGTGTGGCTCCCGCGCGTCGCCATGACCTCCTCGTTCGCCTCAAGGGAGATTTCGATGTCGAGATTGGACAAGCGTAGCAGTCGATTGAGCCGTGCAACCACGCCGTCCACATCGGCAAGCGCGCGCACCTGGTCATGGTTCTTGGCATCGACTGCATGGGCGATCTCGCGTGCGCGCGTGTTCTCTGCCGCGATCAAGTCGTACACTGCCATTTGTGCGCGCTGTTCAGGATAATCATCCATCCACCGTGAGCTCCAATCACGATCGTGCTTGGCCACGACTTTTCCGTATTCCAGTCGTTGCAGCCCGGTGACGTCGGCTGAGCCGGTGCGGAGCCAAGTCTGACGGTGTGCAGTGATCCGCCGCGTCAAGGTACTTGCTGTGTTGAAGTGTTGCAGCAAACTTGATTTACCAGTGCCGTTGGCACCCAAGATGAAAAGCATCTCGCCGGCCTTGAGGAGTACCTTTAATGGCTTAGTAGCCTCTGCTACTGGAATAACGAACTCGAATGACATAAATTCCCTTGGATTTTCACGTCCGCCTGGCGTCGCGCCTGGCGATTGTACTGGCCTATTCGACTCCGAAGCAGCTAATCCTTACCGGAAACCTCCCTAATCCTCCTACTCGGCCAGCGTCCGCTTTTCGGCCCAAACCGGTCGCTCGCAACCATCACCAACCGCCCGCCAGTTCCATGCGCAGCCCTACGTGGAAACAGTTGAGCCACTCGCAGGCGATCTTGAGGGTCTCCAACTCCTTCGTGAGGAGATCTGGGTCGTATTGAAAGGCCTCAACGATCTCATCATTCTGATCTAGCACAACGAAAGCCTTAAGATAGCCTCCCGTTTCTTTGTCCCACGCTGCGATCTGTCCGCTTGTAATCGGCTTGTTATTTGACTTGCTGGCGTTGCTTTCGGTTGGATAGCGGAAGAACACACCCCTGTTGTCCATATCATCGATCGCAGCGATGGCCTCATCCAACTCCTGTGGCATGGGTAGCCAGACGGTGCTGGCACGCTCCGCCAGCTTGATCCGATGCTCTGTCAGTACGGCAGTCAAAGCGTGATAGAGCGGTCCGAGGCCATGAACATTCGTCAGGGGTTTGTCCTTGCTATCAACTTGGACGGTCGGATAACCCTGCACACCGGGCCTGAATGCACGATGGGTCACCACTAGCGTTGACTTGAGGAACAGCTCGGCGGCGTGCCGCAGCAAGAAGCACGTCGGCAGCTCACGCTGGGCCATGGTGTCTTTCTCGGCCACCAGAAGCGTCTCCGCACTGGCTCGAAATGCAGTGGCCATCGCGCCAAACCCGTCGTCGAAATGCCTGTCCAAAGGCGTCAGGAGCCAATGCATCCGTGCCTCGTCGTGATTGAAAAACAATCGGCGCCGTTGCGCCCTGATCCTGCAGTTTACCGCGGGATTCTCAGTAGCCCATGGCTCGAAATCGTACCAAGAATTACGCCGACTGGACCAAGTGCACATGGTGGGGCGCCACGACGCTGATGGCGCAGTCCTAGCCAAGGCCGGCGCACCTATGCTTTGAGAGCGCCGAGGCTGCTGAAGAGCGTGATCAGATTGGGGCACCCAAGATTAACACCCGCGCAGGCATGGCCAAGATGATGCGCGGCAGACGGCACCCGCATCACTTCTTAAGGCCTTAGTTTGAGGTCAGAACACCAATGAGCGCTGCCGGCAGTACGCACTTCGCAGCATCGCGAGGGTCGCCTTCACGTGTACGAGAAATGGTGTCGGCGCTGAGACAGGGTACAACGACTTCACATTTGGTCCGATAGTGATCGACCGTCCGGTGTCAGCCTAGTTCTTTCAGTATCACTGTCTCGGGCTTGTCAAGGAGAGCCACGCCCACGCCAACTTGTCCAACTTGGATTCGTATTCGTCCATGTCTGCTCGCTCGTTAAGCCTTGTGCATGCTTGAAGCCTGCTTGTCACCCGCCGGTGCACCTGCTTCTGGTGGCAGCAAGCGGCAAGCCGCTAGTCACCTGCGTGGATCGTGGACGCGCAAATGTGCGTAATATCATCGACCGTCAATGCGAACCACTCGTTCCTGACTCGCTTTTCGGCAAACTTGGCATGGAGCGACAGTTCGTCCTGCTGCGCATTCGCAGAAGCAAACTGATGCAGTAGCGTGAGCGGCTCCGGGTTCGCGCACTGCAACTGTCTTAAGCGATTCGGCACGGAGTGGGACGACCCGATCTTGCAGTAGCCGGTGGTCGACTGAATCAAGTAAACATACCCGAACGTGTCTTTGGGCGCCGGCTGTGGCGGTCGGAACTTGCCGATGTACTTCTCCCACCCCGGCCAATCCGACGTACCGTAGTTCTCCGGCCCACCCAGATGGTCGGATTCCCATGCGTGCAGGCGCTCACGCTCGTCGCGTGGCAACGCGGAGTAACAACCGATCATCGCCGAGGCGTATTCCAGAAACGACATTCCCATGGTCATTGGTACCGGAAAGATCGGCGCCGCAGTGCGACACCGAAAATTGGGCCGGCCCACAACATCGCAGGGCCGGCTTGGATCGCGACTACGATGCCTTCTTCATTTCTTCGCGTCGCGCGAAGAACTCGCCGAGATACCTGTTCCGCGGGTCCGATTTCATCACGCTGGCCGCAGTGACGGCACCGGCATCTAGCAGCGCGGACAACCCGTCCTCCCAACGCAGGACCCGCTGAGCTCGCAGGAACTCCTCGAACTCACTCCATTCCGTTCCCGTCGGGCCCGTCGCATCTCCTCGAACGAACAGATCGCTAGCGCAGAGCGGATCTTTCTTGCCCTGGACGTGCAGGATCCCGAGCACCGCGACGATTCCCTGCAGTGCCTTGGACTCGCGCAGCCCGCTGCGGGCGACCAAGTTCAGGGCCACGTCCATCACGTCGTGCCCGTACGTCGCGCCCATGAACAGTACGTCGTCGTACTCCAGCCAGGCTTCGCTTTGCGTGTAATGTGCATCCACCAGCATGCGTCTGTAACCCTGTGCGTACGCGCTTTCTATCGATGGCAGGAACGGCAACTGCTTGATCGGCTCCGGCACCATCCAGTCCTTGGCCGGAGTGCCTCGGTGCCGCGGCATGATTCTGGCCGCCGGACCGGCGTGTTCCGTCAGTGCCAGCGCCGCGGACAGTTGTTCGTAGGCGGTATGCTCTGTGATCCTCGACGCGCCGAACAGCACCATTCCATGGGTCCGCGACGCCAGTTCCCTGCGCAGCGGCTCCAGCGCTGCGTCAGGAATCGCATACAGGTTCGACTGTGCCCGGATCAACACCGGCTGGGGATACCCTCGCGAGAATGGTCGGCGATCTTGGAGTTCGCCTTCTTCGCTTACGACGCCTTGCAACGCCGTGTGGGTGTCCGACCCTTCCTCCCGCAATTTCCTGACCATCAGGTCAAGATCCTCGCAGAGCAGATCCGGCGCCGGCGTGTCCACCAAGACAGCCACGCGATGTTGCGAATTGAGCGCGTGAAGGCATGCTATTTCCAGTCGTTCCGCGGCGTCATTCCATGTGGACTGATCCAGCTTAATGGGGCCGACTACCAACAAGGTTCCACTGGGCAGTCGGTCGATCCCGGCCGACCACAAGCCATATTCACCAAGGTCGATGCTCCCGTCCCATCCTTTCGCGACCTCTTCGGCATAGACGAGACCGCCGTCTGTGGCGTCCTCGTAGCGCGCAAGCAGCGCATCGATCGCTTCCATTGACGTCGTCACATAGACGCCCGGCAACGGGCCGCCCGGCCACACCTGGAGCGAGCCGACGGATGGCGTGCACTCGCCCTGAGTCAGGGCGGCAAACAAGTCCTTCGGCCCGACTTGGAGTGAGAACTTCTTGTTGATCCGGTAGGCCAGTCGCGAAACAGACGTTGCGTCGAGTTCGCAGGCTGCGACACGTCGTGGAAACGCCATCACTTCCGGCCAGTTGCGCAAGCCTGGCAAGGCGGCGATCAGATCCAGCGCTTGGCTGTGTCCGATCAAGCATGACGATTGCTGGAGCTCACCGCGTACGCGGCCCGCCAACAGCTTCAACTGCGGGATGTCCATTGTTTGTTCTCCTGGGCGATGCGTCCGGCGCACGCATTGCGGGCCGCCCATGGAAACAATGGTTTCTGGGTTGGTCTGCGGTGTTTTCCGTCTTCGTCTTGCCCCGAGGGGTGCGTGCGGCAGGCGACGGCAGCCAGGGATGACTATACGCCGTACTGTCCTGTCAAGGAATATGCCCAAGCGACCGACGGGCGCAGCAGCAAACGGAGGACGGACCGCCGTCTGCCAGATACCTAGAACCGCCCCCCCCCCCCCCCCCATCGCGCTAGACGCACCATGACGTCTCAGACATAACTGCGACGCCAGTGCGACTGGAAGCTGGACACCCGCTGCCGATGGCAGCCAACGCATGCAGTTGGTCAACGTCGATAGCATCACCCATACCTGCGGCGCGGAATTGTTGCTGCGCTACCGCTGGCAGGATGTCGTGGTTACTAGCAGCTATTATGTATTATCGACGCTAGCGAACCGGAGTACGACAACCAAGGGCGCCGCTGGGTGCCGGCACCTCTGCCACAGCGGCGCAGCGGTCCGACCGCCACACAGACGTCCTGCTAGGGCCGATGTCCGCTTCGGGTCGAAAGCTGCCCCACCCTAGGTAAATCGCTCTAATCCCCTGCTTTCCGATGTCCACTGCCGGCGAAAAGCGGCCAGTCTTTCGGAGTCAAGAACGGACTTCACGAGTCCAATGTCAGCGCTCCAAGACCAGCGCGCACTGGGCGATTCCGCGCGACTCGAAAACCTCTACGCTTATCCGATCTGAGGCCGACGATGGGGCTAGGAGTGAAGCAGCGATATGAGGGCGTCAACGGCGAAGTACTGCCGAGGATTGTGCCGTTGACGGTCAAGCATGTGCTGCAACGGCATCGCGACGTATGGGTGCCGATCGAGGCCTATCCATACTTGGCTGTCGACACCGAAAGGGTCGATGCCCACTGTCAGGACATCGGTGAGTTTGCGGTGTTCGCGGGCGGTCGCCTGATGCAGAACATCCGCCCCGAAGAAGGCGGCAGCCGGTTGATCTCATGGATGATGAGCGGCGGCATCGACGCTGGGATGTCCCCCGACGCGCAGGTGGTCGTCGAGGGCATGGCCAATCCGCGAGCAAATTGGGTCATGAACTTTAACGACATGTTCGCCATCGGCACACATCCGTTTGCGGCGCTTCATACGCACTATATATACATCGACGGAAACGGCAGCTACCAGCGGAAGTTTGCCGAGTTGGTGATTGCCGACGGACATAGCCGGCCGCGGTGCGCACTCGTCGACTTCGACCCGCTGGCGGAGATGGCACTGACTTTCCATCTCAAGTACATCAACGGGACGCGCGACCAGCCACGCGACATCGTTCGGCTTGCCGCGCTGCTCGATGCGATGTTCGCGGAGAACAGGAAGATCCTCGCCGCGGCCACGGCGCACCACCGTGAGCGCGCGCCGCTGGAAAAGCCGTTCGACTACGTGGCGCCGACGCTGACCCGCTACGGTCGCCTGACCCACGACGCCAGCGGGCAGCCGCGAATTGAACTGTCGTTCGCGCTGCTGCACTACGAGAAGGCGTTGCGCGAGTTCGACGCGCTCAAGGTTGCGGTAGCGAAGAAGGGTACCGAGGCCGCGTTCGTCCACGGTGTCTACTGTGTGGTTGCAGTGGCGGCCTGCGCCGAGGCCATCGGCAACCGTCTCTCGTTCCTGCAAACCGGCGCGCACCCCGACCACCGCGACAGGCGCCAGCCACTGCAGAAGATCAATGACGCCGGCGCGGCGCTCGCGAAGGCCGCGAGCCGCACGTTCGCGCCGCTCGCGGCTGGGCAGCCAACCTACGACGCGCTGGATCGCGTGCGCGAGCTGCGCAACTCGTTCATGCACGCCAAGGAGCGCGGCGAGGAAGTCGATCCGGTGGCTCTGACCTCGACCGTGTTCACTGCGGTCGACGAGAACCGCTGTCGCGAATACCTGCGCAGCCTGCGCCTGGCCGCTGTCCACGTGTTCGACCAGCTCGCGCCCGAACACGCCGCGCCGATCGTCACGCGCGAGAACGTCAACTGGCTCGGCGGAATCGAGGTACCCTAGAGGCTCACAGCAGGACTGCCTACTCGGAAATTCCTAGCGCGCCCCCAATCGGTCAGGAGCCCTATGGCATCGGCAGTGCAGCCAACTCCACTCCGTATTTCAGTTGCGACAGCCACAAACTGAATTGTTGCGGCGTGAGGTGGTAGCCCTTAAGCACGATGTCGTTCTTTCCGACGAACGCTTGGGCGTTGTCATGCAGTTCCTTTGTGCTCGGTGCTCCCTCGAAGGTGATGCCTACGAAAGCGAACCTGTCGTCGGTGGCGTGCGCAACCAAAACGGGGCCGCCGCTCATGCCACTGAATCCCCAGCCGTGGTCGGCGGTCAGCGTAGAGCACAGGATGTAGGTGGGCTTTTCTGGCGTGGGAAAATCGGTCGCTAGGTTCACCGATACCCTTGGCATCGGCGCCGCCAGCTTGTCTTCGGCCCGGTACTTGTGTGTATCGGGAAAGCCGAATGCCAGCCACGTCGATTGCGCCGTCGCCCAGTCTGGTTCGGTCCAAGTGTCGAGGTCGATCGCCTCGGCGTTGCGGTGACTGCGGAACGATGGCCAGATCTCGGTGAGGTCCGCGATTGCGATGTCCGGTCGTTCCGCGTTCACTCTATCCAGTGCAGCGAGTGCGTCAGCGTTGCCGACATCTGCTGAGCGGGGGAAATCCCGGCAACTGCGAAAGGACCATCGATAGGTGCCTTGTGACGTGTAGTTGCCGAAATGGTAGACAGCGTTGCCAGAGTGAAGCGTCGGCACGATGCGTCGGTTACTACTCACACTGGCGCTGAAGAACGCCGCTAGGACATGGTGGCAAGTCACGGCATAGAAGCGCGACTCGAACTTCACGAACGTCGTAGTGGCGTTCGTTACCGAAGTGTCGTGCCCGCCTTCCAGGAATATTCCATTGCCAAATAGAGGGGCGCAGAACTGGTGGACCCGTCGGTCGATGTCTTCTTCGGTGGAGGCAATGGGAATCATCGGTGGTCAAGCTTAGGCGTGTTCACGGGGGATCAATATTATAACTCCCGCTGCGCCTGCGCCAGCAACTGCTCACTCTTGCGCCTGATGCCGCCGGTGAAGGCCAGGCGTTGGTCGCTAAGGGCCAGTCAGGGCGGTTATCGTGGTGGTGCCGGCAGGTCCGCTTCGGGTCGAAGCGAACCTACCCTACCGCCGATAAACACCCATAATCCAGTAAAATACATTACCTCTCAACTAAATAGATAAGCTTAGACACTATTTGATAAATCACGAATATAAATGATTTATGTAACGCTCGCAGATCTTTCGCGCTATACGCAAGTTCAATTCTATAGCCTCATCAAGATCTGTCATCGGGTTGGACGGAGGCACGTTCGTGCTTAATCCATGGCGAGCCTCCAGACCTAGAATGCTCGCGTTGTTACATGCCGCGGTGAATCGATTTACCTCACCGACAGTGTCTTCGAAATCTGATAGGCTCTCCCCTATTTGCTTTGCCATCCACCTGTAGCTGTCGAACATTTTGTAGAGCGTGCTCCAAGTAAGTATTACCTCTTGAGGTGTCGCGCGATAGATGAGGCCGGCCAGAAAAAGTAACATTCTGACGGGGTTGTCAGAAGCCGCCACATCAATATAGTGCTCCGGCGTAAAGCGACCAACCTTTACGCAATGAGGAACAGGCGGAGGCATCGAGGAATCAAAGGGGGTCTCGTCAATCGCCGCCACCTCGTACCGACCCGCCGTACCTGTAAGGGATTGGTATCCCGAGAACTTGATGCGCATCGTGCGCTCAATCCCGCCGATACTCATTCGCCGAGCACCATTCACCAACAGCTCAAGCGAGTAGACCCTATTGGAGATAGCTACCGGATCGTCGAGGTGATCGATGTGATGGCTATAGGCCGTGAAGACATGCCCCGTATGCTCATCATGTTCCGATCCAAACGCCAGATGACGGCTATGAAAATTACTCGCGAAATCGATGTAGTCGCTACCTGCGTCAACGTGTACTTCCCAAGTATGCATAGGTCCTCGGCTGCCGATTGAATCTTGACAAATTAGCATTCCTCCTTAATCGCGACTATCCACAATAGCCCTAAGTTCACCAGGGATCAGGAGTCATTGGTTGGATCTCCTCAAGTGGCAGTATGCGCGATGGATCGTGCACGCATGATTAGCTGGCAGCTTCGTCTAGGCTCCAAATATCTTCCAGCCTCGATAACGCCCTCCCTAACCCGAGGCAGAGGGTACGGGACCTGCTGCCTTACCCCGCCTGCAAGCCCACCGCTTCGTCGTTGACCAAGAGCAGTGGTTGGCCCGCCGCAGAGCCGATCGGCAGGCGGGACTCGGCGCCCGGGGTCACGACGATCACCGTGATGACTTCGTCCCGCAAAGAATTGATTTGAACGAATTTCAGCCCTGACTTTTCGAAGGTGTAGACCTTGAACAGCGGGGAGAGACTGACGTTCTGCTTGCCTGGGGGCACCCGCTCCCCCATGCCCTCTATGACGTCGCCTTGGTTCATCACTTGGTCCGTCGCCTTGGCTACCGGAGAGAGGCCAGCAGTCAGCACGGCCAATCCGAGCAATGCTCCGGAAAGGGTTTTCATCGTTCGTTCCTTGACGAGGAAAGCGTTGCGAAAACGCTACTGCTGGCCAGATGGGCACGCAAGCGCCAGTTCGAGGACTACCCAAAACGTCTACGAGGATAGACAGAGTCTTCCGGCCGATGGCCTTCCCATGCCCGCCCCTGCCTGGTTAGGAGGCCCTAGGCGCAAAAGCCAAAGGCCTCGCATGCGAGGCCTCTGGTCGTCGGCGCTTGAGTGGAGGTTCTGGCCTCCGTCCCCCAACCATGGTGGGTGAAGTGGCCTGGACGACGGAGACAGGTTGCCATCGTTGACATCGGAGGTTGATCAGCCAGACCCCCATTGCAGTGTCAGAAAACCCCGCACGCCAGCATCACGTCTGCCAGCGAATCAACCTCTTTTCTTTACAGCGAAAAAAAGCAAAGCAACAGCGATAGCCACAAAAGCCATCATCATGTAACTGGAAAAATCAAAAACTCGCACAACTCTTGACACGCACTGCTCAGACGAGCACAAACCTGGAACACCTCGAGCAGCCAACCTCACCAGAACAACACCAAAAATCATGTCCATGGCCAGAATCACCGAAGGAGCGATTGCGCGCCCTTTCCGCCAAGCCATGAAAAACCAACCTAAAGAAACGGCCAAAGATAAAAAATAAACGGCCAAAAAAGTAGCGTTCATTTTTGCACCCACATTCAACATGGCGCAATCCGCGAATTAGTCAGCCTTCGAACATGGGGAATCACCACCCACTGGTCGCTGCATCACGAGCCCGGTCACATCCTTCCATTCACCGCTGAAAGTGCCGCATGGAGACGATCTATATCTAGCATGTCGTCATACAAGGCATCAGCTGGAAGACATACAACGGGAGTCCCCTCTTCGGTTGCCTCCAAGGCTGACCCATATTCATAATAGTCGGATACGTCTTGAAAATACCAAACGTCCCCGTCCATATCATCATCTGATAAATTAACTCCCAAGCATAAAAACGCCTTTATTACTGGATACCTCATTAAAGGATCCAGATAAGTCACCCGGTAATATATCCCACCTGTTTTCATATTAATTTTATTTGCACACATAATATTCCTCATCTGCGCAATTGCAATTCACAGTTCGCTCCTCTGATCGGATCGGACTACCGCCACGAATTCCATGGGTTTTCCATTTTATAGAAACATAACATCCATCCACTCTTGCTGGACAACGCGCCCTGCACATATCCATTTCAGTTGTCTTGCAGGAATCGGTTCGTGGCAGCCGCGGATTAGATTCACTAAAAGGCAAAGATTGCGAAGGAACAGGCATTACCGGATCGACAGGCACGGGAACGGTCCGGGGCAGAATTCTAGGCAATACAGGAGTAAATCTCGGCAATACGGCAGGCGCAAGCCCATCCAAATCAAGAAGGTATAGTGGATTACCCAAAGCATAAGCATAAGTGCTAATACCACCATTTAATCCAATGAGATCACTTTGCCCATAGCGGCCCGTGCTCGTGTCGTAGTCCCGGAAGTAGTTCTGATTGAGTCCCGTCGCACCGTCGTAGCGCTGGCCTGGGAAGCGCATCCCGAACACGAACGCCGCGCCATCACGATCCGCATCCTGGTCCGGCGGCGAGTTGCCGAAGGCCTCGCCCTTGATGTCCCACTTCCAGATCGCCACGTCGCGCACCGGGTCGATGACTGTCCGCGGTGCGCCGAGGTGGTCCGGCTGCACGTAGTTCAAGGCGGTGCCGGCCAGCACGCCCACCGGTAGGCCGTCGAGCCAAATGGCCTGCTGGAGCGCCTTGCCGTTGCTGTCGTAGTCGCCCAGCCAGCGACCGGCTTCGTCGTAGAGCGTGTAGGTGTTGGTCGTGCCCAGGAAGCGGCGCACCTGCTCGCCGCGGTCGTTGTAGCGATACTCCATCGCCAGCGTGCCGCTGCGCTTGGCTTGGCTCAGGCGTCCGGTCGCGTCGTAGGCAAACTCGCGGGCGGTGCCGTCGATGGCCGTGGTGTTGCCGGCCGCGTCGTAGCTACGCGCGGCGCCGGCCACGCTCGCCAGGCGGTGGCTGTCGGTCGGGTAGTTGTAGGTCTGGGTGCCGCCGTTGACCTGGGCGCTGAGCCGGTTGCCGGTGGCGTCGTAGCTGTAGCCGTCGATCACCGTGCCGGTCGGACCATCCTTGAAGGCGGTCAGGCGGCTGAGGGTGTCGTAGCCCAAGCTGACCACGGGCGCTGTATTGCCCGGCGCAGTCAGCGCTGTGAGGTTGCCGACCGGGTCGAAGGCGAAGCCCACATTGAGGCCATCGGTGCGGCTGTCCTGGATCGCCTGCGGGCGGTAGTCCTGGTCGAACACGCGCTGCAGCGG
Organism: Xanthomonas sp. DAR 34887; assembly: GCF_041245805.1. NCBI lineage: Bacteria > Pseudomonadati > Pseudomonadota > Gammaproteobacteria > Lysobacterales > Lysobacteraceae > Xanthomonas > Xanthomonas tesorieronis. The sequence goes on along the minus strand of NZ_CP162490.1, from coordinate 1,752,735 downwards.
CCGGCCGTTGCCGTAGGACCAGCCGGCGCTGGGGCCGAACGGATAGTAGGTGGCACTGCCCAGCAGCTTCTGCCGGGTGCCGCCGGCTGCGGTGACGCCCACTTCCGTGGCCTGGCCCAGCGCATTTCGCACGTAGTCCACCACCGCGCCGTCCGGGTAGGTCACCCGGCTCAGGCGGCCGCCCTTGGTGTAGGCATAGCGCACGGTGAAGGCCTTGCCGTTGGTGATCTGCACCTTGTGCACCACGCGCCCGAAGCGGTCGTAGCAATACTGAGTCAGGCCGCTGCCATCCTGCAGCTTGCTAAGGCGACCCAGCGCGAAGGTTTCGCCGGCCGCGCAAACGGTCTGGCTCGCATCATAGGTATAGGTCGCGATCAGCGCCTTGTCGGCGTAGGTCGCCTTGGCCAGGCGGCCGAGCGCGTCGTAAATGTAGCTGGTCTTGGTGCCGCGCGCGTCGGTCTGGGTCGCAAGGTTGCCGGCACTGTTGTAGGTGTAGCTGGTCACGCCGGTGTCGGGACTGGTCAGCTTGAGCAGCTCGCCGAGGCCGTTGTATTGGTAGCTCGTCGCCAAACCCTTGGGATCGGTGACCTTGGTGGTGCGGTCCAGCGCGTCGTAGTCGAACTGAGTCTGCGCGGCGATGCCGCCGACGTCCTGCAGGGTCTGCTTGACCCGGTCCAGTGGATCATAGTCGGTCTGGGTCTTGCGTTTGAGCGCGTCGGTGACCAGTTGCACGTTGCCGTTGAGGTCGTAGCTGAAGTCGGTCGGGTCGGCCTCGGCGGTGGCCTGCGTGGCCAGCTGGCCGAGCTTGTTGTAGATCCGCGACAGCGTGTGCTTGAGCGTGCCGGACGCGTCCTTGGTGTCTTCCTTGGCTCGATTGCCGGACGCATCCAGCGTGTAGTGGATCGTGTTGCCGGCACCATCGGTCACGTCGGTCAAGCGGTGCGCGTCGTCATATCCGTAGAGGACAAACGTGCCGTCCGGATCGGTGACCTTGCTGACGTTGCCAACGGCATCGTAGGCGACGAGCGTGGCCTGGTCCTGGTCCGACGGCGTGCCGTCGGCATTCGCACGCAGCGTGCTCGAGGCCGCCCAGCCGCGTGGCGTATAGGTGAGGTCGCGGATCAGGCCATTGGCATCCTGGGTGCGCGTCGGACGGCCGTTGCGATCATAGGCCACATAGGTCGTGGCCCGGCCCAGCGCATCGACCACCTGATAAAGGTCCCCAGCGCGATGGCAGGCGCCGCCAACGTTGGCGCAGCCGGATTCGTCGGCGGTCAGGTAGTAGCGGTAGGTAATGGTGTCGGCCACATCGGTGCGCGGGCCGTCCTGGCTCAGCACTAGGCCGATCTGCGGGCATTGCGTGCCATCGACGGTATCGCAGTAGCTGGTAAGCCATTGGCGCACACCGGTCGGCGCGTTGGCCGCGCTGCCGCAGCTGTAGCTCATGGCGGCGGACACGGCCGGATCGACCTCGCAACGCGCCGTTTGCTGGCCGCGGGCGTTGTAGGCCCAGGCGGCCTTGGCGGCGGTGGCGCCGGCGGCATCGAGCACGGTGCGGGTCAGCGGCACGCGCAGGCTGGCGTTCCAGGTGGTGTTGGTCGTGCGCTGCTGCGTGGTCCCCGAGGCATCGATCTGTTGGGTCAGCAGTCCATCCGCCGTATAGGTCGTCTTGGTGACTGTCCCCTTGAAGTCTGTCACCGACGCCGGATAGCCGTTGGCATCGTAGGTCAGCGACTTCCATGGTTGGTTGCATTGGTCGCCGCACGGAACGCTGGCGCCAAAGGAGCGCAGTGTGCCGAAGCCGGTATTCGTGAAAGAGAGCGTTACGCTGCTGCCAAGTGGACCGGTGACCTTCGCATTGTACCCACCATTCCTAATGATGCTGTCGTATTCAAAACTGGTCAGATCCACATTGCCGGCGAAGGCTGTGGATGCCACACGCCTCGTTGTGTTTCCCTGGTACTTGATCGTTTCGTAGCGGACGCCTTTCTCATCAATGATTCCGGTCAGAACACCCGGAAGATTATTGTTTCCGGTGTAAGCGCCCTCGTTGTAGACATAGGAAAGCGCCTTCCCATCGGGATAGGTAACGCTAGTGAGATATCCGGCGGCATTGTAGACATAGCCCAGGCTTCCGCCATCCGGCTGAACGACACTGACCAGTCGCGCCGCACTGTCATAGCTGAAGTTGAGCGTTCGACCAAACTGGTCAGTCACTGCAATCAACAATCCTGCCTTTGGCGCAATACTGGCAGGCGTATTGCTGTCGCTGTAGGCAAATACAAGAATCCCTTGCCCGGCCTGATCGCTAACCTCTTTAATCAGCCCGCTCGCGTCGTAAGACTCGGTTTGATGGTTCGCTGAAAGCTGGAGTGCGTAACCAGCCCCAGCTGGAAGCTCGACAAGCTTCTCAGCCACATCCTGGTCACCTTTCCAGACACCATCTGCAAGCACGAAGCGAATCACGCCGCCATCCGGCCGAAACGCGTTAATGATTTGCTGACTATCCGCCATGTCAGAGCGCTGAACTTCCAAGCGCCTGTCATAGATGTGCCTCCACTGAGGCCCTAGATTGGAAGACGCCACAACCGAAGAACTGTTATAGAACCTGCGGAACACGAGGTTGGAGGCAGAGCGGAAATCCGTTTCTTGTCGATACAGATTTCCCGTCGATGCGTTTACTGGATCGCCTTCAAAGGGGCTTCCTGGATTTTCGCCATTCGCTAATGACGCATTTTCGCGACTGCCGCGCGGGCCGGTACCGTCCTTATCCGCTCCAAGCCCAGCGGTACAGCGCGTATGGCAGCCTCCCAGGTTCTTCTGGGGCACGCCGCCGGCCCGACTCAATGTGGCATGGACGTATGTGTCGCTCGATCCATTCAAATAAATGACCGCAACAACATCGCCCGTTCCATAGCGAACCGAGATCTGAGGTGGATTGGTACAAGTTCCGTTACACAGATCATTTATCTTTTTGGTGACGAACCCCACGGCCTCACCAACGGTGGCAAACGAGCCTACCCCATGTATAGACTGGACGGTATAAGGCGCGCCATAGTCGCCAGTTTGCCCAAACACCCTCGCAGGAAGAAGCGCAAGGACGCTTAAAGCGATAACAGCAGTGAGGCGTTTCAACATGGCTTCATCCTTGAGCTTCGATAGAGGGTAGGCGGGCAAACGCGATGCGTAGGCATTGCCCGGCGCCAACAAATCGTATCGCTCCTTTGTTGCAAATTCTGAGACGGCCAGAACTTTTTTGATGGCCGGCCGGCCCAGCTAGCCGCCGGGGAAATCCAGAGCACCGCGCCTCACCCCCTGGCCTCTAACGACGCCCACTGTCCTGTCAGGCCCTCAGAGGCCTATGAGCTTGCGCTCCATCAAAAGTTGGCCTCCAGTAAAGGGACAACGCTTAGCCGGGATACTTCGGGAACTTCTCGTCCGGGTGACCGGCCTTCCACTGGTTGTAGGCAGCGGTTCCTTGCCAGGCAGTGAAGGCGCGCGGAGGACGGCCCCGGCCGCTCCAGGTCTCGTGGGTATGAGGCAGCCAATACTTGGGGGCGACTTCCTTCTTCGCCCAGGTCGGAGCAGCCTTGCGGCCACGGCCTGGGCTGCTGGCCCCGATCGCCACTGCCAGCTCCGCCTTCTGCTTCGGGGTGAAGTGCTCGCTGTATTGGGTCAGTAGGTCGATGATTTCCGCGACAGCGGAGGCAGTCTGTTCTTGGTGGAGAGCCACCTCCTGCTCTTCAAGCTTGCGGAGTTCCTCTTCAATCTTGGCCTTGGCGGAAACAATCGACTCCAGGGTTTTCCTACTCATCCAGCTAATGCCTTCTTAGAAATATGGGCTCTACCCCGCAACCCCAAGAGTCTAATACAACCACCACCCATCCCTCGGCTGCCGGCGACCTGCACCCTCCTCTCAACTGGCTCCCACACTAGGAAAACCGATCGACGCTCCAGCTACGCGCTGAGTTAGTGAAAGCGCCCTATGGGGCTTGCCACCTAGCCTTCTTTTGGGAACAGAAGCCTGGTGGCAGCAGCTACACTCATGTCCAAGGCCCGCGTAAGCAGAACAAACTCCAAGATATCGAGACGACGCGCACCCGCTTCGATCGCCGACAAGCGTTGTTGTGGCCAGCTCAACCGCCGAGCAACATCACTCTGTGAGAGTCCCAATCGCTCACGACGTGCACGTAGCTGGTAGATCAGCTCACGGTATTGCCCGTCATAGATCGTCTTGGTTGCCATGGTCGCGATTGCTGAATGCGACCAGCAATCTATGCGCCACCCACTGATTACATGAAAATCATGTAGCCTTCCGTCCCTTCACCTGATACGCTAAGGACTGGATCCCACCGGGGTATACGTGGCCCATGTCCAGACTCAACCGACCCTCTTAACTCCTCGCACCGCGCTGTTGCGCGCTTCCGAGCGTGTCGGTTTGATGGGCACTGCTGCCTGGTGCGCATTGCACCTTGCCACCCAACAGCCAAGCCCAATCACCTCCCGCCCTTGCCTAACAGAGCAGCTGCTTCAGTTCCTAGAGCAGGCGGGCATTTTGATACGTTGCATGTCCCCCTCTGGTGCAACGCACCGGGCTCTCTACGAACCTGTAGCCTGGCGCTACTGTGATGTCGATCTGCCAAGCACAGAAATCCAGGCCGGACTTGACGACGCGTTGCAACTTCGCTTGGCCGAGGACGATGGGATTGTTCGCAATGCCCTCTGGCGCCTGCTCGCTGATGGGGATAGCGAGGCCTATCTTGTCCGTCTCTTGCAGCGCCATCGACTGGACAGTGGCGACGTCCAGACGCTCATATTGGCGATCCGAGCAGAGTGGGCTCCATATTCCGTAGGTAGACGTCGCTATCTTGCGTGGCTGAGCGTGCGCCACGCGGCCGCCACATTGTCCCAGGGAGACTTTGGTACGGACGCAGCATACGCCGCCCTGCAAACTCATCTACGACGCCGAGGGCGTTGGCTCGCGGCAAGGCAGCGCCAGCGAGATCTTGCTGATGACGAGTACAGCTTCGTACCCGACGCCCATTGGCGCCGCCCAATACTGCTGGAACTCTTCCTGACACGAATCGCGCCGATGGGGGAGAAATTTTGGACGCTGCCACCCCCCCAAGCCAGCTAACGGCTACGGACGAGCCGAGATCGCGTGTCAAGCCCAGGCCTTTTGATCCCAACTCCTCCATTTTTCAGGATGTTCATATGACGACACCCGAAGAAAGTACGCGCCACCTCTTTCAGGCCGGCGCCTTCCTGGTTGAGCTAGCGCTTGATGATCGCTTGCCTGTTGAGGTGCGCCGCGAAGCGGCCCGGCTGACACGTCACTACCCCACGCCAGGGTGCACTCTTGCCGTTACTCCGTCGGCCATCGGACACTTCCTGCCGCAGCCTGAGCCTGGCTGGCTTGAAGGCTATCGGTACGGGCCGTTGACCATGGGGCTCAGCGACAGGGTCTCTAGGCTGTATTACAACCTTGGCGACTTGCCGACCAAGAGCCAATCCAGCTCAACCAGACGCACACCAAGAGACAAATAGCCATTGGCACCGTCTGGTTAGATCACGCTGCTTCAGACACACGGCTGACGCCACGGTAGAAGCCGGTGGACGCCCTTCTCGGTGCGGCTCCATTCCTCGCTGAAATTTTGATCCGCGATGCGTCAGCCAATGCGTCAGTCAAGATCTAGGCGGGATTACGCACGCTTTCTCGCGGCTTAGAGGTATTGCCAGGAGGGGTAGCGGATCGCCCAATTATCAGGCGCTGAAGTTCCGATGAAGGAACTATTTCGACGCTGTCGTCGACCTTGCGGTAAAGGACGTAGACATCGCCAAGTCGCCCTGCTAGTTGGTATTTCTCAGAGTCCTTAGCTCCCATCTCTGCGTTACGATCAGTCAAGACTCTCACCATCGCAGGCCCTCGCTTTACGCTGGCAGCCTTGCGGTGTCCAAGGTAGTGTGCCGAGAGTGGCACATACGCAAGCACCAGTGCCATGTAAGGCAGTAGTTCCATCCGGCGGACGCCCATGGGAACTTCAGGAGTTCTTTTCACCAACCAGATGATAATCCATGTGAGAAAAACACCAACTACAAGATAAAGGCCAAAATCCACATAGAAAGCCAAAGCGATCAGAGAGATCAACACAGCAATTGGGGCAAATATTGCTACCGCACGATATTGCTCGCTCAAGGTAGCGAGTTGCCTGCCCAGATAACCACCAACAAGCGATGCCAGAAGCAGAAACGCCAATGTCGCGCCAATAGCAATCAGGCCCACTAGCGCCAAATCGCTTACGGCCCCAAATTGAAACGGATCTATGCCGAAATTACCCCAGTACGACCTTAGGTAAATCACTCCTTGAACAGCGCCAAACGCTATAAAAACTGATCCCCATGCTAGGAATTTTGCACTTCCAATCTCTTTCTTTTCGACAGCGGTCTCTACCATGCCAGTTCCTAATTAATTTCAAGCTTGAAACTTCCTTTTGCTCAATGGGGCATCACCCTTGCCGTGGTGAGGTCTGTCCACGGTTCACGCGAGGAAGTGGCTGGCTGAGGAAATCTTGAGTTAAGCCGCGCGAGTGTGCATTGTAGGCCCAGGTAACGAACTGCTCTAGCAACCGCTGGTTCTCTGCCTCAAGCCGCTGGTTCTCGGCTTCCAGTCGAGCCAACCGCTCTGCCATACCGGGTGAGGTGACGCCCCGCCTATGTGCCGGCCGCATCTCGTTCAGCGCCTCCTTCCTTAGAACAAATGCCGCGCGAATGCGCTCATGTTTATGAAGTGCCTGCCGGGTGTAGCGGCAATGCAACCTTAGAGCAACCGCATCGATCAAGGCGTTCCAATTCAACGGAGCGGAAATCCAAGCGTCAAGGATCCTGACAATCTGCTCAATCGCACCATCTGATAGATTCTTACTCCGTCGCGCGCCGGTCTTCTTATGAGCTGCTCTCACTCTGCCTCCGCTTGATCTTTTTGGGCAATTGGCGCATATAACGCATGAATGACCCCATCTTCTTCAAGGCGCGAAGGAGTTTGATTCACTGCCATCTGGATTGGCGTACCATCTGGAACACTTGGGTCTTCCATGATGGACAGCAACTGGGTGAGCCGCCCCACAGTCACGCAATGATGCTCCATCCAACGATCACTGCCAGCATAGCCTCGGCCGACTGCCACTTCCGCCTTCTCCTTCAGCCGAACTGCCTCCGCCAGCTGCTCACGCAATCTCAAGACTTTTTTGACATCACCTTTTACACAGATCAGCTCTTGGCAATTAATGCAGTCAGCATGCAACTGACACGGAGACGACGTATAATCGTGAATACAGTATCCGAGTTCTGTTACGTGTGCAGTCGGCACCACCAGTTGTGCAAAGGCATCACGCTTGATAAGCGCACGTTTTGGCGGCGTGGACAGAGGGCCAATCATTTCATCAGTGCCTACTGCCGATCGAATGCTCTTGAGCATCTGCCTAGGTGACACGTGGTCGTATGCTTCGTTCTGGCGCACGTCCAGTCGACCAGACCATTTCGCAATATCGAGCTGGCTCAGCCCACCTGTCTGCGCCAACGTATTTAGGTAGTGCCGAAAAGCATGGGACTTCAGAGCGATATGGCTACCATCGGGCTCTGTGAAACCAAAGCGCGAGAAGATTGAACTCAAGCCGTGTGCGCTCCGACTTCCGAGGCCCGTATTGATCTGCCCAACGCTTACCAGCTCAATCATGCAACGGTATGTCCCACGCTGCGTTCCTAGTTCGTTCCGGCGGACAACGAACAACGCCTTCGCATAGGTGACACCCGTGACCTCATCGAGAGTTGGAAAGCCCCGCGGGAGCAGTGAAAGAATGGCCTTCTCAACATCCTGGAATTTGACATACAACGCCTTCGCCTCACCCTTCTGCTTAACCGTCCTAATTCCCTGTACCTTGCACCAAGAGTTCGCGCTGACCCTGTCAACTAGGCCAATGATTCGCGCAACCTCCCCGAGGCTTAGCATTTCATTGCCCCGGAGGCTCTCCACATCTGACGCCAGATAGATCTGACCAGGGTTGCGTTCGTACCACTCGGCAACTACCCGTGCCTCGGCAGTGACTGTTCGGATTCGACGCAAAGCTTCCTGCACCACCGGCACCATTGCTGGCACCATCCACTTCACTCCGGGCGTGGCCCCCTTAGCCGGCCACCAGCGCAGGCCGTATGCATCACCCTTCCCTGCACGCTCCTCTATAACCTCGCAGTCCGATGGCAGCGTCAAGACCTCACTAATGCGGTCGGGAGCTGACAGCATGATTGCAGCCGCTGCCGTGGTGATAACGTCCACGGGTTCTTGAGCCAACAGGAATATTCGTGGCAAAGAATCAAGAGCAGCTGCAGACGGTAGCTTTTCCTCCCTGCGCCTATCAGCCTCCGCACCCACCCGCACAGTATCCAATGGGCGTCGGATCGGGCTACGCCAGCCTGTCCTATTGATCATAAGGGCATTAGCCTTCATGAACTTAGCCAGCAACTCCAGCTGTTGCCCGATGCGATAAGCCGCTCCGTCACTGAAGTGTCCTACCACGAGCTGTGCTGCTCGATTAAAGACCGCCTGATCCGCGCGTACTGGATCACAATCTCCGTGGCACTCTGCAAGAGCCGCAGCCAACGTGCGAAGCGCAGCGAGTCTAGCGTGAATGGCTTTAACGGGACGAATCCCCGAGAGGTAGCGAATGTAGGCCTTCGCAAAACTTCGGAACGGTTCAGGCATCGCTACTGGGACAGGACCATCTATCGCCGCAAGCATTGAAAAATTGATGCGCTCTCGCTTTCTTCCTTTAGCCTTGGTCAAGACCGCGTCGGTTACGTCCCACGTATCACTTCCGAACGAAAGCTGTCGACCAAAGACAACAAGCTGATCGCGAGCTAGATCTATAAATTGACGAATATTGGCCCTAGTGTCAGTCTCAGAACGAGGAATGAAGACGACGATATCAACCACCATGATCTCGCCCCTCCTTCCACGTCTCACAGCGACGAATTACTTCCGCCACCGCCAGGATAGTTCTGTCGTTCACTGCTGCGATTCGAGCATCAACATCCTTGCTCAGCCGCTCGCGCTCATCCACCAAGTGCTCCAGCACGGCGTGATGAGGTCCATCAACCCAGGGCTCAAAGTTTACGCAGGTATAGCAGGCGATGGGAGCCAGGAAGCCGCAGAATCCGTAGCTTCCGCAGCTACCGATCGGCCTCATCGATGGATCAAAGCGCGGGTCACATATCCGACTAGTCGGATCGGCGTGGCGAGTAGCGTGAGACTCGTTCTCAATGAGCACGCCTGAGAAAGCTTGTGCCAGTGGAGCCAATCGAAATGCGATAGCCTTGTCGATTCGCTCCACGATCTCCGGCCGAGCCTCGATGTACACACCGACATTCTGGGTGTCGCTATGATCAAGCAATTCTGCTATGACCAGTTCGCCATGGCCTTCTATCGCAGCCCTGGTTGCAAATGTTCGGCGAAAACGCACAGAGCTAATTCGAAGTTGCTCTCCCGTTCGCTCCGACCTAACTTTGAGAGGATCCAAGGTGGACCGCAAAAGATCAGTGATATCCTTCGCAGTGCGATGAAACCGAAAACCGTCAGGCTCGATATGCGACCTTGAAGTCGCGGGAAACAATGGTGCCTCAGAGGGATCTTCAAGCACCCCTTCGAACGACTTCTTGACACCGTCGGCGTATTCTACAAGCACTTTACCGATCTGCGGTATCACCAAGCGATCCTTAAACGCACTTCTGACAAGGCTGCCGCGTTGCTTGGCCCGTGGCATTCGCAGCAAATACACCGGCGCCCCGCCCTTCTGCTCAACAACAGAGATGTCCCGCACCTTCAACGCGGCGTGTTGAACAGGACGCTGCCCCAATAGCATGCACAAATACGCCAGCACATATCCCTCTTTGGAGACATCACCTCTCTTATCGGCATGATCTAGAGCCCTTTGAAGGGTCTCCAATTCGATGTCAGTAAAGGGGCCATAGACAGGATCATGAGTCAGTACTGCACGCCCCTTCTTAACACCAGGATTTCTAATTTGCTTAAGAAGCAGATATGCCTGCTCTGGAACTCCCGCGCAGCCGAGCTCGTACCAGCGCCGCAACAGGGTTGACAACTGACCGAAACTCCAGAGATTCCGAGCATCCAAAGATGCTCTGTAATTGATAAGATCAGTGTCATTGAACTCAGCAACCGGGCCGCCACGAACCTTTCCGACGTGCAACGCGAATCTAAGTAGCTGTTGAAACATCACGCGCAGATGGCTGGACGCCATCCTTTCCGCGTACCACACAAGCACTACTTTGGCCGAATCTTCCAAGTCCCTTGAAAGACAGAGTTTAGAAAAGCGAAGGCTTATTACCTCAGAAACGTCCCGATACATCCAGTGATCGCGCTGGGGATTGAACACCACCCCACTCGGCGTCTGCACCCGGGTTGGCAGAGACCGGGGGTCTTCGACACTGGTACGCCCTGCCTCATTCATCCTTATGACCCTCAGCAACAACCCTTTCCTGCATTGCGATTGAAGCTTCTCTTGCTTTTTTACGAATGTGACGCCTGGTATATACGGACGCATGGTCGGACGTTGGCGACCATCCCATCAGGTAGCTTCGATACTTCTGCTCCTCTGCCGACGGCACGTTCGCCGAATCCATCTGCCTAGAGAACATGTCATTCCACGTATGTCGGAGAAGGTGTGGTGAAAGATCCTTGGGCAAGTCTGGACATGCGGTGCGCAGTACCTCAAAGACCTTCTCCGCAGCGGCCACAGTGAGCGGCTTTCCACTGCGGCTGGCCGCGAACAGAAAGCCGTGGGTCTTTGACATCGGCAAACCCGACCTATGGTCAAGAATGTACGCGTTAGTTTGAGCCAGGAGATCCTTCTGCAATTGAAGAATCCTTGCTCGAGTTTTGGCTTGAGGTTGATTTCGCCTAGGATCCTCCGGATCATCCGCGCGGCGATGAATTGTGACTTCACCCAATCGGCTATCGATATCAGAATTGCGCACTCCAAGCGCCTCTCCAATCCTCAACCCAAGATTCAGCAACCACCGCACCAGAAGCGCATTGCGATGGCGAGTATGTTCATCACGCCACGGGTTGTCGGTGCAAGAAGGATCGGTTACTCGCAGCAGTTCTTGCACTTGGCTGTCGGATAGTCCCTCTCGCTCAACTCCGACGCCGGCTACGGCCGAGAAACGCATCCGGCTATCCAATGCCCTGAGCGTGATCTCTGTGGCACTCTGAAAGCGGACTAGGAATTCGTTCGAGAGGCCATGTTGACTCCTACGATCATCCGCCAACCAGGCAAGATAGCCCCGAATATACAAGAGGCGCGTGGATGCTACTTGGGGGGCCACCTCTTTCAGCTGCTGTCTAGCTGATCGACCACGCACCGTCTCCACAGCTTGGATTTGCGTCTTTTTATGAATGCGGGAGACTGCTGTCTTGGAACCGAGTTCTGCCAACGGCTGTCGGCTACTACGTATCAGCCCCTCAACCTCGGCGACCGAAAGAAGTTCCCCATACTGCAGGCGACTGTCGATGTCGATTCGCTGCGCAGCAAGGAACAATTCGAGAACCACGACCGCACGCAGCACATTGCTGATCGTGTTTGTTGAGAGATTTCTACCGCGGACCTGAGTGAGGGCAAATATGGTAGGACGAAAGAGCGGGCACCCGTGCTCATCCAACAGCACTGGAAAGCGTTCACCAGAGGCAAACACGACGATCCGAACTCGAAATGCCGGCCCCATCGTTTACATCCTCTACTGATAGAAGATTGGCCTCACAGTAGCAGGAAGTAGAGATTGTCGTGTAAACAAAAAAACCCCAGTAAGAACAATTGCTTACTGGGGTTTATTTGCATCGTGAAAATACTAAAAATTAGAACGGGATATCGTCGTCCGCGAAATCGTCCATCGGTGCGGACTGCTGCGGCGCCGGCTGCTGGCGGCGCGGCGCGTAGTCCTGCCCGCCGCCGCCCTGGTTCGGGCGTTCCTGGCGCGGCGGCGCCGAGCGCTGCGGACGATCGCCGCCGCCCATGCCGCCACCGCCGCCTTCGCCGCGGCCGCCCAGCATCTGCATCTCGTCGGCGACGATGTCGGTGGAATACTTCTCCACGCCGTCCTGGCCGGTGTACTTGTCGTAGCGGATCGAGCCTTCGACGTAGACCGAGCTGCCCTTGCGCAGGTACTCGCCGGCGATCTCGCCGAGCTTGCCGAAGAACACCACGCGGTGCCATTCGGTGCGCTCCTGCTGATTGCCGTCCTTGTCCTTGCGCACGCTGGTGGTGGCCAGGCTGATGCGGGTGATCGCCATGCCGGCCTGGGTGTACTTGGTGTCGGGGTCGTTGCCGAGGTTGCCGACGAGGATGACTTTATTGATGCCGCGGGCCATGGAATTCTTCCGTTCGGGGTGGTGAACCCGCTCGGGCGCGGGCAGGTCGGATGGGGGCGCCCGCTCGGAAACGGACGTAGACAGTGAATTATACCGGGCTGGCGGCGGATATCAGCCTTCTCCCGGTTCAGGCGTCAGGCGAGCCCTCACCGGGGTGGCCTATAATCCCTGTACTCCCCCTAGTCCGACCGCATGAGCCTCGCCGAAGACCTCCGCCCCGCCCTGGGGCTGCCTCAGATCCAGGCGCTGGCCGCGCCCGACATGAGCGCCGCCGATGCCCTGATCCGCCGCCGCCTGGCGTCGGACGTGGTGCTGATCAACCAGATCGCCGAGCACATCGTCTCCGCAGGCGGCAAGCGCCTGCGGCCGATGCTGGTGATGCTGGCCGGGCGCGCCTGTGCCGGCGGCGGGCCGGTGCATCATCAGCTGGCGGTGATCGTCGAGTTCATCCACACCTCGACCCTGCTGCACGACGACGTGGTCGACGAATCGGACCTGCGCCGCGGCCGCAGCACCGCCAACGCGCTGTGGGGCAACGCGCCCAGCGTGCTGGTCGGCGATTTCCTGTATTCGCGCAGCTTCCAGCTGATGGTCGAGCTGGACAACATGCAGGTGATGCGGCTGCTCGCCGACACCACCAACCGCATCGCCGAGGGCGAAGTGCTGCAGCTGTTGCACGTGCACAACCCGGATACCGACGAGGCCGCCTACCTGCGTGTGATCGAGCGCAAGACCGCGGTACTGTTCGCCGCCGGCACCCGCCTCGGGGCGATGGCCTCGGGCGCCTCCGACGAGGTGCAGCAGCGCCTGTACGACTACGGCATGCACCTGGGCTATGCGTTCCAGATCGCCGACGACGTACTCGACTACACCGCCGATGCCGCCGACCTGGGCAAGAACCTGGGCGACGACCTGGCCGAAGGCAAGGCCACCCTGCCGCTGATCCACGCGATGGCGCACGCCGACGAGGCCACCCGCCAGCGCCTGCGCCATATCGTCGAACAAGGCGATGCCGACGCGATGCCGGAAGTGCTGGCGGCGATCCAGGCCAGCGGCGGGCTCGACTACAGCCGGCGCCGCGCCGCCGAATACGCCGCCGCCGCCGAACGCGCGCTGGACGGCCTGCCGGAGAGCGAGGCAGTGGCCGCGCTGCGCGGGCTGGCGCGTTACGCGGTCGAACGCAGGCATTGATCCGGCGCGCTTTGCGCGCCGGACGGGATGACCAGCCATTCGGCTGTGGAAAGCGGGGATTCGGGATTGGGGATTCGCAAAGGCGGGGCCCCGCTTTTCGGTGAATCGCCTACCACCGAATCGTGATCAGGGATTCGGGCTGACCAGCCACCCGGCTATCGAAGGCCGGGATTCGTAAAAGCGCGACCAAGCCGCTCTTACGAATCCCGAATCCCGAATCCCCAATCCCGGCTATTCACCAAACCGCTCGTCAAAGAAATCGTGCAGCATGCGAAAGGCACGCTTGGCCGCGCGCGGGCTGTACTGGCAGCCCGGCGGACTGTTGGCATCGGCCTCGGCGAAGCAGTGCACCGCGCCGCTGAAGTTGACGAACTGCCAGTCGGCGCCGGCAGCGTTCATTTCCTGCTCGAAGGCGGCGATGTCGTCGCGGCTCACGCTCTTGTCGTCGGCGCCGTTGAGCACCAGCAGCGGCGCCTTGGCGCTGCCTGCGGCCGCCGGCGACGGCGTGGACAGGCCACCGTGCAGGCTGACCACACCCGCCAGCGGCGCGCCGGCGCGGGCCAGTTCCAGCACCGTGGTGCCGCCGAAGCAGAAGCCGACCGCGCCGATCCGTGAGGCGTCCAGCGGCGCCTTGCCGGCCTGCGCCTTCAAGACCTCGACCGCCTTCAATGCCCGAGCGCGCAGCGTCGACGGGTCCTTCTTCAGCGCGCCGGCGAACTGCCCGGCCTCGGTATCGTTGGCCGGGCGCTTGCCCTTGCCATAGACGTCGGCCAGCAGCACCACATAGTCGTCGCCAGCGAGCTGCTTGGCTTTTTCGATCGCCGAGGCGTTGACCCCGCGCCAGTTCGGCACCATCACCAGGCCCGGGCGCTTGTCGCTGTCGGCATCGTCGTAGACCAGCACGCCGCTGAAGCTGTCTTTGCCGACTTTCCACTCCACCGGCTTGGCCTGCATCGCGGCCAGCGCCGGCAACGGCAGCGCCAAGGCCAGGCCCAGCAGGCCGATCCACCGCATCGAACGAGTGCGCATCGCGTCTCTCCCATCGGAACCAGCCGGCAGTCTAGAACGTTTTCTCTCGGCGATCCGCACACCTGTGGGAGCGACTTCAGGGCACCTCTGTAACTCCATTCCGGAATGGTGCCCGCTGCGCGTGGCGATGGCGTGTTCCTTTTTTCTGTCGCGGCTGAAGCCGCTCCTACACATGCGCGCCTTGCTCTTGTAGGAGCGGCTTCAGCCGCGACAGGAGAACGAAGTGGCCGTGATGCCAAGACGTCCATGAAAAACGCGGCCGCAGCGCCACCGTCTACCGCCAATGCGCTTCGCCACTCCATGGCATCTCGAACGTATCGATGCCGGAACCTGCAGGCGTGTCGGCGTCGGCGTCTCGCAATGCATCGACATGCTTTTGTGGGTTATTAGAGGTGCCTTCAATCGCGACAAGCATTACCGAGAAAGCCTGTCGCGACCGAAGCCCCTCCCAGAGACAGCGTCCCTCGATCGAAGTGTCCCAGGGCAGGCTCCTGGCAAGCGGCACGCACGCCGGCCCATGCAGGAGCGCACAGCTCAGGCGATGCCCAGCCCCGGGATCGCGCTGATCGCCTCCGGGTCGAACCCGGCCAGTTCGGCGAAATGGCGGCCGCGCGCCACGTAATCGCGGTAGGCGCCGAAGCTGGGCGCGCCCGGCGACAGCAGCACCACGCCGCCGCCCTCGCCCAGCGCCGCGCGCGCCAATGCCACCGCCGCCGGCAGGTCCGCGGCGGCATGCAGGCCGAAGCCGCCGGCCGCGGCCAGCGGCGCCAGCAAGGCGTGGATGCGCGGGCCGTTGCTGCCCATGGTGACGATCTCCAGCGGCGCGCCGTGGCGCATCGCCGCAGCGAAGTCCTGCCAGTCCAGGCCGCGGTCGTGGCCGCCGACCAGCAACGCGATGCGGCGCCCGCGGAAACACTCCAGCGCCGCCAGCGTGGCATGCGGCGTGGTGCTGATCGAATCGTTGACGTAGGCAACGCCGTCGCGCTCGCCCAGCGTCTGCAGCCGGTTCGGCAACGGCCGGAACTGCACGGCCGCCGGCGCCAGCGCCGCCGCGTCCAGGCCCAGGGCCTCGATCGCCGCCAGCACCGCGCACAGGTTGCCGCGGTTGTGCCGGCCCGGCAGAGGCACCCGCGCGCTGTCGAACACCGCCACGTCGCCGCGGTGCACGACATCGCCGCGCA
Organism: Xanthomonas sp. DAR 34887; assembly: GCF_041245805.1. Taxonomy (NCBI): domain Bacteria; kingdom Pseudomonadati; phylum Pseudomonadota; class Gammaproteobacteria; order Lysobacterales; family Lysobacteraceae; genus Xanthomonas; species Xanthomonas tesorieronis. The sequence goes on along the minus strand of NZ_CP162490.1, from coordinate 1,736,898 downwards.
TATGCCAGCCGTCTTCGCGGTTGAACCAGAGCACCTGGCTGTCGGGCAGCGCCAGCGCCGCCAGCTGCGGATCGGCGGCGTTGAGCAGCGCGACGCGCGGCCGCGCCCGCGTCACCAGCGCCAGCTTGTCTTCGACATAGCGCGCCTGGCTGCCATGCCAGTCCAGATGTTCCGGAAACAGGTTGAGCACCAGCGCCAGCTGCGGCCGCGCGCCGCTGCGCGCCACGTCGCCGGTCTGGTAGCTGGACAGTTCGATCGCCCAATACTCCGGCGGCGGCGCCGGCGCCAGCACTTCCAGCAGCGGGAGGCCGATGTTGCCGACCAGGCCGGTGCGGTGGCCGCCGGCGCGCAGCAGATGCGCCAGCAGCGCGGTACTGGTGCTCTTGCCCTTGGTGCCGGTGATGCAGACGCTGCCCGGCACCACGCCGTCGGCGTCCGCATGTTCGGCGAACCACAACGACGTGCCGCCGATGAAGCGCGTGCCCCGCGCCGCGGCGGCCTGCGCCTCGGGTCGATACGGACTGATCCCGGGCGACTTGATGACCACGTCGAACGCAGCCAGCCGCTCGGCGCTGGCCTCGGTCTCCACGTGTAGCGCCGAATCGCCGAGCGCAATGAGCGCCGGCGCCTCGTCGATCGAGCAGAACACCGTCAGCGGCAGCGGCGCCGCCGATTCCCCATTCCCGATTCCCCATTCCCAGCCGCGCACCGCGGCATACGCCGCCCGGCCTTCGCGGCCCCAACCCCACAGCGCGACGCGCAAGCCCTCAAGCTGCGAAATTCGCACGCACGCGTTCCCACAGTTCGGCCGGAATGCGGTGCTGCGTGTCCAGCGCCAGCAGCGGTTCCACGCGCAGGTCGCCGGCCTCCAGCTGCGGCTGGATCTCGCGGATGAAACGCGTTACCAGCGCGTCCTCCTTCCATTCCGCGCGCGCCGCCAGCGTGGCCATCGCCGCGCGCGATTCGCGGCCTTCGCCGACGCATTCGAACGGCTTGTGATCCTGGAATTCCAGCAGCGCATCGAAGCCCGGCGCCTGCGCCGCATCGTCGAGCAGGTTGCGGCCGAAGATCCGCACCAACCGCGTCTTGGGCATGAACGGAGCCAGCGCCAGGAACACGAAATGGCACTTCGGGCATACCCCGCACCAGCGATGCGCCGGGCGCTCGCCAAGGATGTGGAAGTTGCGGTTGCAGCTGGAGAAATGCGCGTCGTAGTGATCGTTCTTGGCGAACTGCCGCGCCACCGCCAGTTCCGACAGCGGGCGCAGCAGCGAGTAGTAGTGCAGGTCCGCGGCCACGTAACGCTGCACGTGCGCGCCGAACGCCTGCTCGAACGCCCAGCCCTTGGACCACTGGTGGTT